>NZ_LAQU01000004.1 GCF_000970345.1 Robbsia andropogonis
TACACACCGCTCAACCACCCAGCCTCAGCACCTGCAGACCAAGCCTACCCACACCAGCAACAAGAAAGGACCCTTCAAATCAAGTACCTTCTCTCACCACCGCCCCACCACCACAACAAACGCTTCGCCTTGTCTGCAGCGGGGAGCCGAATAATAGGACACACCCAGCAAACCTGCAAGTACTTTTGCGTTTTTTGTGAAATTGAGCGGGTAGACCAACCACAGCCAAAGACGACGCGCATGTACTAATAAAGCGAGGCACGTAAAGCCTAACCGGACAGGTCAAACGCATGCGGCAAATACAGCGCCGGCGATCAAACACGAGGAACGCGCTGGCCTGCCGCGCTGCGAAGCTCGGGCTCATATCACGCCGTGCAGTCGCTCCCAATCAATCAGCTCACTGAGATTCACCTGCGCACGCTTCAAGTTGATCTGTTCGCGCAGCGGTTGCCGGAAGAAATCTGCTTCCGGCGAAGCTTTCTTCGGGCATATTCAAAATTCGTCAGAATTTGCAGGGCTCCATGCGTGATATGCCTGCTCCTTACCACTCCCTCAACCCCGATACCATGCCAAAGCCTTATCTCATGCGACTCTACGAGTTGTTCAGGGTCGACGATTCAAGGAGCCTAGACGTGCGGCCCAGTCCAAGCGCTATTTGCGGACACAGATGACCGACGGCATCCATCCGGTGCGGCCGTTCAGCTATGCGCCGGGGCGAGGCACTGCGCGCGGCGTAGCGCTATGGTCAAGCCCACGCAAGGGCGCTGCCTTGATGAGTGATGGCTACGCCCGTATAACACTACTCGATCATTGAGACGTGCAAGGCCAACGGCATTGACGCGTACAGCGATCTGGTTGTGCTGTTCAAGGCGCAGCCCTATGCGGCAAGTGCCGCTGACTATGTATGAGCAACTGCTACCGCGGTGCCTTGAAAATCCGACGCAAGAACCGGCGGCTCGACGCTGTAGACGTCCGTCACGGATCGCTTACTCTTAAAACTTGAACGACGCCCCTACCGAATACATATTCCAGCCTGGATTATTTCGTGTAAAACCTAAATTTGAAGCATGCTGCGCCCTGACAAAGACGCTAAGTTGCTTATGCAAGGCCAATGATAATTCAGCTGTTTCCAAAAAATTTAAATAACTTCCTTGATAAACATCAGATCTAACTTGCTTATTGCTTAATACTGCGGCACCTAAGCCAATTTTAAAAACCAACCTATCATTAAAGAAATGAAAATTAATTAGCGGATTAATTCCTGTCACCACAAAACTTCCATTCCTCCTGAAAACCGTATGCACATAACTTGCCCCACTGACTGTGATGTTATCCCGTACCGACCAAACAGAACGCTCAATCCCAATACTTAGCGAACGTGTTTGTGGAGAATTTTTAAATACCAGTAAATTAGGAACACCGCCTTTCTCTCCGCTCCCACCTCCTAAGCTCAACGTATACAAATATCGCTCTCGATCTAATTCCATAGCTTGCGTCGCTGTAGAAAAAACGAGCGCACTTATAAAAGATGGAGTCACCAGATAAAATTTCGTGTAACGCTTGAAATCCATAAACATTCACCTCATTGCACAACCTTATTTCTTACACTCAAGCCATTGGTCGAAAATCATTGCTTAACACAATCGCTCTCAACGACCCATTCACCGCTTCTTGATTTCTTGGCGCCCTTATACCCTTCGTCGACTTTCTGTTCCCCATTTTCTGATGGAGGTGGACGGGATCGAACCAACGACCCCCGCCCTATCAAGACAGCGCTCTAACCGACTGAGCTACAGACCCTACAGCCTGTCGTATGACAGCCGATAAGCGTGAGCGCTTTAGCAACTTATGCTTCAAGCTCGAGAAAGGAGGTGATCCAGCCGCACCTTCCGATACGGCTACCTTGTTACGACTTCACCCCAGTCACGAATCCCACCGTGGTAAGCGCCCTCCTTGCGGTTAAGCTACCTACTTCTGGTGAAACCCGCTCCCATGGTGTGACGGGCGGTGTGTACAAGACCCGGGAACGTATTCACCGCGGCATGCTGATCCGCGATTACTAGCGATTCCAACTTCATGCACTCGAGTTGCAGGGTGTCAACAAGGGTTGCGCTCGTTGCGGGACTTAACCCAACATCTCACGACACGAGCTGACGACAGCCATGCAGCACCTGTGTATCGGTTCTCTTTCGAGCACCCCCTGATCTCTCAAGGGTTCCGACCATGTCAAGGGTAGGTAAGGTTTTTCGCGTTGCATCGAATTAATCCACATCATCCACCGCTTGTGCGGGTCCCCGTCAATTCCTTTGAGTTTTAATCTTGCGACCGTACTCCCCAGGCGGCCAACTTCACGCGTTAGCTACGTTACTAAGGAAATGAATCCCTAACAACTAGGGATGGTCTGAACAAAGCACTTTCGAGCGTGCATGGGCAAGTCTCAGATGATTCTCGGCTTGCTTATTCGTCGAGTTGGTTTCGAACAGAGCAATCTGACGGTTCTTTGGCTGCGCTTTTTGTTGCAATGTCGCTTGTTTGCACCTCGATCCAGCGCATCTTGCTCACACCTTTATTAATTTGCGACGCGTCATCCACAAGTTGGACAGAGCAAACAAAGTCGCGAGCTGCGCGGTGTTTTTCTTCAAGCCACGGTAGCGCACGTTGACAAACCCGAACTGCTGTTTGATCAGCCGGAACGGATGCTCAAATTTCGCTCGGATACTTGCCTTGGTACGTTTCCCGAACTGTGAAATAAAATTTGCACGGACACCCACTTTGCCTTTTGGATACGCCCCCTCCAGACCGCCCATTTCGCGCGGACGCGACGTCGGCAATGCCGAAACGTTCATCTTCTGCATCCCCCGGAAACACCGTTGGCGAACGGGCAAGATTGAGGGCACACCATCTCGCCCTACACCTGCGCTTCACCCATGAATGCCAATCCAACGACTGTAATCGATATCTATCTTTCATCGCTTGTCTTTAGGCAGGAGGAGACCAACGAGTATTTGCCGGATCACGCAAGACCCGGTGAAGGGCTTGATACAGAGGCGCACATTTCATTTCGCCCGGCATTCCGGCACACCTCGTTCCAGATCGGACACAAATGCCTATGAGAGAATCACGTTTCCGCCGACCTGGTTCTGGACATGTCCGCTGTGGTACGCCCCTCCCGGGCCCCATACATTGCATGTCGGATTTGCGCGCCACATAATGCGTTGCGTGAGCCGCACTGGCCAATATCGACATCTGACGAACCGCACATTTATGTCCAAAGCATTGCCAGCCATACCAACGCCTCCGATAACGGGTTCTTCCGTGCCCGTCGTCTCGCGGGCGTTTCCATTCGTGCAACTGCCAAGGGTAGCAAGCGTGGATAAGAGCAGGGGTCCGGCGGTGCAATCGCTTATCGATAACAAAACAAAACCACTGGGAAGTCTCGGCGCCCTGGAAACCTTGGCGTTGCAGATCGCCTTGATACAACGTAGCGACACCCCCCGCATCCTGTGCCCGACCCTCGTGGTATTCGCCGGAGACCATGGCGTCACCGCTCAGGGCGTGAGTCCATTTCCACAGTCGGTAACCGCGCAGATGGTGGCCAATTTCGTCGCCGGAGGTGCAGCGATCAACGCGTTCTGTAGCGCGTCGGATATGCATTGCGCGATCGTCGACGTGGGCATTGCCAATCCATTGCCAAAAGATCTCGATCTCGAAGCGGCGCCGGCAAGATCATTACTGACTCGTGACGCGGTGGCCGCTGGAACAGCGGATTTCTCTCGCGAACCGGCAATGTCCGTGCCGCAATTGCAGCACGCCATGGAAGCAGGTGCCCGTGCGGTCGAAAAACAGGTGGCACGAGGTTGCAACACGATCGGCTTCGGGGAAATAGGGATTGGCAACACATCAGCCGCCGCGTGCTTGATGCATCGCTTTACCGGTGAGCCAATTGCCGATTGCGTCGGACGTGGCACGGGACTGGACGATACCGGTTTGGCCCGCAAGCGCGACGTGCTGACTGCCGCCCTGGCGCTACATGGCCCGGTGCTCGATAGCATCGTCGATCCGATTGAGCGGGCGCAACAGACCCTGGCAACGTTCGGTGGATTCGAGATTGCGGCGATGACGGGCGCCTTCCTTGCCGCGGCGGCAAAGGGGATGACGATTCTCGTCGACGGTTTCGTCGTCTCGTCCGCTTTGCTGGCCGCCTGCGCGCTCGTTCCCGCTACCCGCGATTACTGCGTCTTTTCTCACGAATCCGACGAGAAAGGACACCAGGCAATGCTCGCCTATTTCAACGCGCATCCGCTATTGCGCCTGGGCCTTCGACTCGGCGAGGGGACCGGTGCGGCGCTCGCGCTACCGCTGCTTCGCGCAGCATGCGCCATGCTTTCCGATATGGCGAGTTTTGCATCGGCTAGCGTCGACGGCCGCAACGCATGACGCGCGCGCAAGAGAAACACGATAGCCTCGATTGGCGGGAAGAGGCCCGAACGATCGTCATCGCATTCGGCTACTTCACACGCTTTCCTGTGCCGCACGGCGTCGCGTTCACCGATGCGCGGCTTGCGCGTTCAGCACGCTATTTTCCTGTCGTGGGCGCCGTCGTCGGTGCGCTGGGGGCGTTGACTTTCGGTATTGGCAGTCATGTCCTGCCGCTTTCGGTCGCCGTTCTGCTATCGATAATCGCGACGCTTCTCGCGACCGGCGCGCTACACGAAGACGGGCTGGCCGACTGCTGCGACGCATTCGGCGGCGGTTATCAGCGCACCGACGTGCTGCGCATCCTGAAAGACTCCCGGATCGGCGCGTTCGGTGCCATCGGCTTGATCGTCACGTTGACGCTGAAATGGCAAACGCTGCAGGGTCTCGCCGCCTATGGCTACGGATTCGTCGCAGCGTGGATGATCGTCGCCCATGCCGCCAGCCGCGCGGGAGCCATCGTGTTCACGGCAACACTCGATTACGCCCGGACGCCCAAGGATAAGGGGCAGGATGCCGGGCATGTCGATAGGCGCCCGGCCGACAGCGGAACACCGAGCATCGCGGAGGAGGACGCCACCGGTTCGGCGATCGATGCAAAGGCACGGCCGTTCCAACGCGGCAGTGGCAACGACGTTCGCGCTGAACACGCCACCAGGGCGACCAAGGGCGTCATCATCGCCCTGGTACTAGGCCTGCCTGGCCTGTTTTGGCATGGCATCGCGCTCGGACTCGTACTGATCGGGGCAGGCGCGGTGCTGCATTGGCTGCTGGGACGATGGTGGCTGCGGCGCATCGGCGGTTACACCGGTGATTGCCTAGGACTCGCACAGCAATTGTTCGAAATGGGTATCTATCTGATCGTGCTCGCATGGATCTCGTCCTGATTCGTCATCCGGCAGTCGACGTGCCGTCTGGCGTCTGCTACGGCCAGACCGACGTCGCGCTCCTTCCGCGCTTCCCCGCGGACACGGCCGAATCTCAGCATTCGGTGGTCGGTACGACGGACCTCGCCATCCCGCCGCAAACTGCGACGATAGCCTTGGCCGTCGCGAACATCACAGCCCACCTCCGCGAACGTGGCCTCGTGCATGCTTGTTTCGCGAGCCCATTGCAACGATGCGCAGACGTTGCGCACGCCCTGACCCGGGCATTGCCATCGCCTGGCTTGCACGATCCGCGTGACGATCCACGTCGACAGCAACACGCATCGTTGACGTTCGCTCATCCGCATGAGCACGCCGCGTCGAAAGCACGCCTGCCTGCTTCGCCTGTCATCGAGCCAAGGTTGGCGGAACTCGACTTCGGCCAGTGGGAAATGCAGCGCTGGGACGACATTCCCCGCCATCAGATCGACGCATGGGCAGCCGATATCCTCAATGGCCGGCCACACCACGGTGAAAGCGTGCAAATGCTGGCCGACCGTTGCGGCGCCTGGCTGCGAGAGCTGACCACGACACTCGACAGCGCAAACCATGAAGAAGAGACCGACGAGCCCGCACCACCGCCCTGCCTGCTGCTTATCGGGCATGCCGGCCCCATTCGCGTCTTGACCGCGCTGGCACTCGACCTGCCATTGACCGCCACGCTGCAATGGCCACTCGATTTCGGTGGCGCCGTGACGTTGCGGCATCGCGGTTCGCGCCCGTCACCATCGTGGACCTTACGGCAGTGGGACGGCTAACTGCGGTAAATGTCGAATGCGGCGGCGCAATAAGACGGCCCGCGGGCCGTACCTGACCACCCTCATGGCCCCAGGCGCCGGCGTGCGCGATCCAGGTCTTCGCATAGCAGACGTGCCCCATCGAGCAGGCGCGGTCCGGGTCGACTGATAAGGTCGCCATCGATCGAAAAGAGATTGCCTGCCGCCACCGCAGGCAACAACGGCCAGGCCTGCCATGCAGTCCAGTCCGTTACCATCGCCGTATTTCCGTTCCGCGTCGCGCCTGCCGCCGGCGCGACGATCGCCTGTGGCGCGGCGGCGATCACCGCCTCGGCTGACACAGTCGGCGCCACGCCAGGGAGATCTGCAAATACGTTACGGCCCCCACAAAGTGCAATGACATCGCTTGTAATCTGCCGCCCACTCAATGTCATCAACGGGTGCGTCCAGACTTGATAAAACACGCTGATCCGGGAACGCCGCGCGTAGCGTTCCCGCAATGCCGCAAAACCCGTTTCCAACCGCGCCGCCTCCTGGTTCGCGGTCGAAGCGGTGCCGAGTAGCGCGCCTAAGCGTCGCAGCGAAGTGCCGATATCGTCGACATGCCTCGGCTCACTGACGAAAACCGGAATGCCTAGCGCGGTCAAGGCATCCAATTGCCGATCGGCATTGCCATAGCGCCAAGCCACGATGAGATCCGGATGCAGCGCGGCAATACGCTCGATGTCAATCGATGCGTAGCCCCCTACGCGCGGCAACGTCCGCGCTGCGGGCGGATAGTCGCTGTAATTGACGGCGCCGACCAGCCACGCGCCCCCGCCGGCTGCATAGACCAATTCCGTGACATGGGGGGCAAGACTGACGATCCGTCGCGCCGGCCTTCGCAAACTGACAAGGCGACCGGCGTCGTCGCGCGTGCACCAAGGACTTGCCACGGCGCTGCACGACGCATCGTTGTCTTCCGCGCGATAGCCTGCGCCATCGGCACGGGCGCCGGGATGTTGCGCGAACGAAGCGACCGGGCAGAACCCCATCGCGCCAGACAGCAATGCGGCCAGCCAAAGACGGACGCATCGACGCCCGATATGCGGCATCGGCCTATCGTCCTTTCCCGCGACACACGCCTCACCGTCAGTTGGCTTCATCAAACGCCCAGCCGTGAAGCGGCAATGCCGCCCTTCAAATCCAATGGCAACCCCGCGACCGTCAACACCACACGATCACTCGCCGCGGCAACACGCTGGTTCAATCGCCCTAGTTCATCGACGAACAATCGTGTGACCGCCCCCATCGGCACCACACCCAGTCCGATTTCGTTGCTGACCAACACGACTCGACTCCGGCTTTGCGCCAAGGCCACATCGAAATCCGATAGCCGTGCCTGCCAGTCCTCGCGGGGCGCATCCGCGTCCATCGGGCACAGCAATCGCGTCAGCCACAACGTCAGACAATCGATCAGCACGATGCCCTCCCCCTCGGCATCCGCGGAACGTAGCGCGCCTGCAAGGTCGTGATCCGCTTCAATCAGCCCCCATGCGGCCGGCCTGCGCGCGCGATGCAACGCAATCCGTCCCGCGAATGCAATGTCACCGGGGACGCAAGCCGATGTTGCAATATACGTAATGGTCGGGGCGACGCTCCCGTTAACATGAGAATCGCTGGCGTCGGATGCGACCGCATGCGCGGCGTCAGCGCGGGCAGGCGCCGCCGTTGGCGACGTGACTGAGCGCGTCGCCAATGCTGCGGCCCATTCCTCGGCAAAGCGGCTCTTTCCCGAACGGGCCCCCCCCAGGACAAATGTTAACCGCGGCGCACGCGCCGTGGCATCGTCACTACGCGCATCACTGTCACGCGCCGCGCCGCCGCTGGACACTTCGGAAACCGGATTGACGGACATGGCGTATCCTTTTTTCTAGATGTCGAGCACTCTAGCATTGGCAAGACCGGACCGGCCGGCATGGTCCGATTCCGTACGATCGCCTAGACTATAACAACGCCATCGGCGGGCGAGTGTAGGGCGATGCGGCGTAGCGATGCAGAGGCGTCGTTACGCCATCTGGCCGACCTCACGGACAGACGACAAGGCGTACGACACGTAATGCAGGCCAGGCAGGAAGGAAGCAATGGTGTTCACACATGTAGTCAATGGCGACCGCGCCGCCACGTTGCTCGACGAGGCACTCGCGCTGCCGGCCAATGCCGCGCGTCGCGGCGATCCAGTGGTCGTGCTGCACGACGACCTGACAGTCGGACCGCTGCGACACATAGACGAGAGCGCGGAAGCGCGCGTGGGTTTCTGGCAACGCGTGCTGGGCGCAGGTGAGCGCGGCATGTCACAAACGATTACTGATGCATTTGCGATCAATGACCATACCCTGAAGACGCTGACCGTCGACAATGAGGGGGAGGTTGTCTTTTGGCATACCCGACATGCGGCAGACCAGTTGCTGCTGCGCCGCCTTGCTTATCGGCTGCGCAACATGCCGCAACGGTTGAACGAAATCGCCATCCAAAGCGATCGTCCCATCGGCGAGCTCGACGCACGGCACCCCGGCTACGATAGGGCCGCGCATGCCGCATCACTCGCCGCGGTCAGTGATGGCTTGCACGCCATCGCGCCCATTTCAATACTCCGCATCAGCCGGCTTGCCCTGGAATGGCAGGAGTTGAAACAGCTCGATAACGATGTTCGCCGTTTACGCACGAATACCTTCGCAAGCGGTACGTTTGCCGAGATCGATGCCGCCGCATTGGAGTACGCCACCACCGAATGGATGCCATATCTGGAATTGGCGGCACGTCTGCGTCAGCATGCGGATACCGCGGTCAGCGATGCGATTGTCGGGTGGCGCTGTCGCGAACTGGCTGCCACGGGACGCCTTGCGCTGGATGACGATCCCGTCCTCGTCAAGGAAACACGGGTCCGCCGCCGCGGCTAGACGGCGACGGACCCGTGATCGCTTGATCCGTTCAGTTGGTCAGAATACCAGGCCGGCTTCGTGGGCCTGTACATCGGCGTGATAACTTGAACGCACCATTGCGCCGACTGCCGCGTGGGTGAAGCCCATTTCGTAAGCAGCCGTCTCATAACGCTTGAATGTGTCCGGATGGACATATTCACGAACCGGTAGATGGTGCTCCGACGGCTGCAAATACTGGCCGATCGTCAACATGTCGACGTTATGCTCGCGCATGTCGCGCATGACCTGCAGGATCTCTTCCTCGGTTTCCCCGAGGCCGACCATCAGGCCCGACTTTGTTTGTACTTCCGGATGCAGCGCCTTGAAATCCTTCAACAGCTTCAGTGAGTGCGCGTAGTCGGAACCGGGGCGCGCTTCCTTGTAGAGACGCGGCACCGTTTCAAGGTTGTGATTCATCACATCCGGCGGTGCGGCATTCAGGATGCCCAAAGCCCGATCCAGGCGACCGCGGAAGTCCGGCGTCAAGATCTCGATCCGTGTCGCCGGTGACAACGCCCGCGTACGTTCGATGCACTCGACGAAGTGTGCGGCCCCGCCATCACGCAGGTCATCTCGGTCGACGCTGGTGATGACGACGTAACGCAACTTCAGCGCCGCGATGGTCCGCGCCAGGTTCTCCGGTTCCTTGGTATCGAGCGGGTCGGGTCGGCCATGACCGACATCGCAGAAAGGACAACGCCGCGTACACTTGTCGCCCATGATCATGAAGGTGGCCGTACCCTTGCCGAAGCATTCGCCGATATTCGGACAGCTTGCTTCTTCACAGACCGTATGCAATTGGTGCTCGCGCAAGATCTGCTTGATCTCGTTGAAGCGCGAACTCCCTGTGGCCGCTTTCACACGGATCCACTCGGGTTTTTTCAGCTTTTCGATCGGGATGACCTTGATCGGAATCCGCGACGTCTTCGCCTGGGCCTTCTGTTTCTGCGTGGCATCGTAAACCGGCGTGGTAACGGCATCCGTCCCAACGCCTGCGGTGTTGCCATTCGACACCGCGGCCGGCACTGTTTCAGCGCCGTTCTGTACTATGCTCATCTCAAAGATTCCGTTCGGGGAGATTCGCCGCCAGTCGGTCGGCCAGCCGCGCCGCCACCTCGCGCCATTCGGCTTGCACGCCCGCGCTGGCCATATCGGTGGTCTTCAGTCCGGCGTATCCGCACGGATTGATATCGTCGAATGGACGTAAATCCATCCCGACATTCAGACTGACCCCATGGTAGCTGCACCCCTGGCGGATCTTCAGCCCGAGTGCGGCGATTTTCGCGCCCGCCAACGTCCCGTCCACCAAGTAGATACCCGGCGCGCCCGGATGGCGTTCACCAGCCAGATTATACGCCGCCAGCGTGTCGATGACGGCCTGCTCGATCCGACGCACGTACTCCTTGACCATCAGACCCCTGCGCCGCAGGTCGATCAGCAAATACGCCACCACCTGACCCGGCCCGTGATACGTGATTTGTCCGCCCCGATCGGTCTTGACCAATGGAATGGCGGCATCCCGACGCAGCAGGTGCCCTGGATCTCCGGCGAGACCCAGTGTATAGACAGGCGGATGGGAAACCAGCCATAGCTCGTCGGCAGTGTCAGCCGCACGGGTATCGGTGAACACGCGCATGGCGTCGAAACACGCGGCATAATCGCGTTCGCCGCACCACTTCACGGCGATACCGTTGCTTATTTGCACCGCAAGATCAAGAGAAACAGGAAGCGTCGTCGTCATGGCGCAAGTGTACTGGAATTCGAAAACCCGGCGCCGCTGTACAGTATTGCGCCTCGCCGAAGCTGCCCCGCCATGACGAATCGCGCCTTACATCACACGGCTTGGCGCAGTATGGGGCGATAACAGGCCTTGCAGACGCTGACGCCACCGGGGGTCCGCGCTGTCGCTCGACAGCGATACGCACGCGTCACGATCTCCATCGACACCCACCCACAGCCGGTCACCCGGTGCAACCTGCAGCGTGAGCCCTTGGTCCAGCCAGTAATCCGCGGGATCGCCTTCCCGTGTGACCCATATACGACCCGCACGTGCCGCGACGCGGCCCCGCGTGCCAACTTCCCACAGCTGCGTCTGCCCCGCCGGAACGGCGAAAAGGGTCTGAACCGCGAGCTTCTTCAAGGTATTCATCACTACGCCTCATTTTGCCTGGTACATCGCGCCAGCACTTTCCCTGGCTTGACTGTCCTTGCATAATAAGAATTGTCTGATGTAAGGAAAAACGATAAATTCAGCCACATCATGTGAGGAATTTTCACCGTTGGATGCTCATCGCCTGCCGAACCTGACGACACTGCGTGCTTTCGAAGCCGCGGCGCGGCATCAGAGCTTTTCAAAAGCCGCTGATGAGTTGTATGTAACCCACGGCGCGGTCAGTCATCAGATCCGCGGCTTGGAAGAAGAGTTGCAGACCACGTTGTTTGCACGGACAGGCAAGCGGGTGGTACTCACGGAGGCAGGCGAGCGCTACGCGTTGCAGGTGCGCGACGCGCTACGGACGCTGGTCGAAGCCACCACCAATGTGCGTAACGGTGGTCGCGGGCAACGGCTGGTCGTGAGCGTCTTGCCGTCGCTGGCGTCACGTTGGCTGATGCCGCGCATCGGCCGATTCATCGAACGACACCCGGAAATCGATATCGAAGTGCGTGCCTCGGCCGAATACGCCGATTTCGCACGCGGCGAGGTGGATATCGGCATGCGTCATGGAAAAGGCCCTTATCCGGGGCTGTACACGGAAACGCTTGTCCGCGACGTGTACTTTCCCGCCTGCAGTCCCCTGCTCAAAGGTGGACGCCTGCCGACGAGTCCGCGCGAGATGTTGTCGTATCGGCTGCTGCAATCGTCAGGCGATGAGCCGTGGCGACTTTGGTTCGATGCCGCGGGCCTGAAAGATGTGCCCGAACCGCAACACGGCCCACGCTATATGGATTCGAGTCACTTGCTCGATGCCGCCATCCGCGGCCAGGGGATTGCGCTGGTCCGCTCTTCGCTGGCCGCCGATGATCTGCGCGACGGTCGCCTGGTGCGACTGTTCGACGTGGATGCGAGCGACGGGGCCGAGACGTCGGTGGTATGTCCGCCATCCCTGAAAAGCACTCCCCGCGTGGAGGCATTTCTAACCTGGCTGCGGGAAGAAGTGCATGAGCCGGATAGCACGCCCGCGACGGTGCCCCTCGGCACCGTCGTCGTGCATACCGCCGCTCAAGCACCGCCGCACAAGACTACAGCACGAACTTGACCGTTGGATGCGCTGTGACTGCACGGTAGATATCGTCCAGTTGCGCACGGCTCTGGGCACGGATGATGACCGTCAGGCCGGTGTATTTGCCACTGCTCGAAGGCCGAACCTCGACCTTGGAACGGTCCAGCGTGGCATCGTACTGCTCGACCAGCTTCAAGACGGTTTCCTGGAAGTCCGGTCCGGCCTGGCCCATTACTTTCAGTGGAAAGTCGCAGGGAAAATCAAAGATTTCCTCTTTGCCGTCTTCACTCGCGCTGTCCTTTTGCTGGGCCAGCGGCGTGTTTTTCGATGCATCGCTCATGCGTGTTCTCCGTCCTCCTCGGCGCCCGGCGCGGACCGCGGCACAGCCATGCGCCGCGCCAAGATGACTACTTCTTGCTTTGGAACTTCATCATCAGCATATCCCACATGCGGCCGGCAAAACCGGCCCGCGGCACAGCCGTCAATGCCACCACCGGAAACTGTGTCAGTTCCTTGTCGTCGGCCATGATCTTCACGACACCCACGGGCTGGCCATCGGCGATAGGCGCGACGAGCGGCTGGTCACGCACCAGCACCGGCTTGATCTTGCTCGCCGTGCCGCTGGGAACCGTGATGTATTGATCGCTCTTCACACCAATTTTGACGTCGTTCACCTGCCCCTGCCACACGCGCGCCGTCTCGATCGTCTGGTTTGCCGCATACAGGCGGACGCCTTCGTACGCCTGATAGCCGTAATTCAGCATCTTCAGGCTGTCCGTGACCCGCAGCGCTTCCTTCGGCTCACCCATCATCACCGTGACCAGGCGGCGGTTCGCGCCCGGCACACCCGGCAGTGGACGTTTGGCGGTGGCGATCAGGCAATAGCCGGCCGCTTTCGTATGACCGGTTTTCAGGCCGTCGACCGTCGGGTCCAGCCATAGCAGGCGATTCCGGTTCGGCTGGCGAATGTGGTTATACGTGAATTCCTTCTCGGCGAAGATCGGGTAGTACTCCGGGAAGTCGCGGATCAGGTGCGTGGCTACGATCGCCAGGTCGCCGGCGGACGTGTAGTGGTCCGGATTCGGCATGCCGTTCACATCGGCGAAATGGCTGTGCTTCATGCCGAGCTTGGCCGCTTCCGCATTCATCATGTTGACGAAACCGGCCTGGCTCCCACCAATCAGCTCGGACAGCGCGATGGCGGCGTCATTGCCGGACTGCGTGACCATGCCATGCAACAGGTCGTTCACGGAGACTGGCTTGCCGGCCTCGATGAACATCCGCGATTCATCGGTGCCGACAGTGCGAACCGCTTCACTCGGAAGTACCGTTTGTTCCAGCGTGATCCGCTTGTCTTTCAACGCCTGGAACACGATGTAGGTGGTAAGGAGCTTGGTCAACGACGCCGGTTCGACACGTTCGTCGGCGTTGCTGGAAGCGAGAACCTGGTTGCTGGTGGCATCCACCAGCAACCAGGCGCTGGCTTGTACGGCAGGCGGCGCCACCTGGGCGTGCGCGATGAGCGGCAGCGACGGCATGGCAACGCCAAGTGCCGCGATCACGGCGGCACGGGGAGTAAAAGCGGGGAAACGCATAGAAGAATAGAGGAAGGCTGATTGCAACAGTTAGGAGAGCCGGGCGTAAGCCGCAGGCAAGGCGGCCGCAAGACGGGGATCGAGACGACCGCGGGTATTATACGCGCCAGGATTCGGTGACCAAGCGCTTCACGATATGCAGTTTGCGATGGAAAAAATGGTCTGCCCCAGGAACGACGGTAATCGGTAGTTCCTGCGGACGTGCCCATTCGAATACGTTGGTCAGCGGAATGGTGTCATCCTGCTCGCCATGAATCACGATGGTGTCCTCCCGCACCGAGGGCACGTCCCAGTTGCCAGCGGGCATTCCCACGACCACCAGACGCTGAATGACGAGACCGGGGTCACGCTCGGCCAGCGTCTTTGCCACTGCGCTGGCCACGAAGGCACCGAACGAGAATCCCGCCAGCGCGATCGGCATGGTCGCCGCGGTGTGCGCGGCGGCGGCATCCTTGCCGCCCGCCCGCAGATGTGCGATCAGCGCAAGCAGGTCATCCTGTTCACCGATGCCTTTGTCGTGCGTGCCCTCACTTTCTCCCACGCCGCGGAAATTGAGGCGAGCGGTACGATAACCCAATTGCACAAAGGTGCGCGCGAGTGTGGTGGCAACCTTGTTATCCATCGTTCCTTGGAACAACGGGTGCGGGTGCGCGACGAATGCCAAGCCCCGTGGCACGCCGTCGGCCTGCGTCGCACGGAGGTCCGCCTCCTCCACGGCAATTTCGAGACGGCCGGTGGGACCGTCTATCAGGTAACGTTGCACGCTGTCGCGCCTCCTGCCCTTGTCGATGTTTTCCGCATGTTCTGCCGCTGCTCACGCGCCCGGCAGGTCCACCAGCAGCCGCTCAACAACCTTGCCGCCCACAAGATGCGAATCGATGATCTCATCGATATCGGATTGATCGACATAGGTGTACCACGTGGCCGACGGATAGACGACCAGCACCGGGCCCAATTCACACCTATCGAGGCAGCCGGCCTGGTTGATCCGCACGGCCCCCTCCCCGGCGAGGCCCAGGGACTTGATGCGTTTTTTCGCGTATTGCTGCATCTCGGCCGCGCCGCAACCGGCACAACTCGGACGCGACGCACCGGCATCACGTTGATTCAGACAGAAAAACACGTGATGCTTGTAAAAAGACGGTGCAGCGGAAGGGGATTCGGACATGGTGACCGGACCTGATTGGCAGTGGACGGTTTGCAGGGGGGCGACCCCGATCTTTGCCGGGTCCGCGATAAGCGCCATTATAGCGATCTGGGCGGTGCGCCATGGTGTTCACGGGGATGCCTCGCGGCCTGCACGCCCGCCGTGGCCCACACGCGGCGCGGTGGATGCCCCGACGCCGCGATGCGTCGACGACCCATTTCGCCGTCAATGCGGGCGGCGACGGCGCGCCTGGGCCGATAGCCAGTCGCGTTCGGCGGATGCCGCAAGCCAGAGCAAGGCCGCATAGGGCCAGACACCGGCAAGCCATTGCGCCAGGTCATTCAAATGCCGATATTCGCCTTGCCGCCAGCTCATCTGCACGCCTGGCCAGTACGGATTCAGTGGCAACAGGTTCACCAGCAGCAAGGAAACAAGCAGGGTGGCAGACGCCCATAAGGCACGGCTGCGCAGGCGCTGGCGCAGAAAGAACGGCAAAATCAACGCGCCCGCCAGCAACCCGGTAATCGCGCCGTCGGTCGTCCAGTCGAACCAATTACGCCAGTCGCCGCTCGATTGCACGCCATTCGCAACGGTCTTGACGACCAATGCGCTGATCAACATTCCATAGATCAACCTATAGCGCGGCGCCTGTGCGCGGATCGGCAACGAGGCGAACAATCCTGCGCCGAGTACGCCGAGCGTCGTGATGATCGCTTCCCAGACATGGGAATCGGTCCACGAAGCAAGGGCGTCGGGGAATGCATCGGCGAACGCGCTCAATCCAGGCACGAAATCGAGGATGGCGTCGGTCGTGGCCGGATCGGCAAGATCCCAGATCCGGCGCGGCCAGTCACCAATGCCCAGCAGGAAGGGTTGGGGATACATCTGCGCAAGCGGCCACAGCAGCAGCAAGGCGATGGATTTGCCGGAATGCCGCTCAAACCACTGGAACCGCTTCCTTCGTAACCAGCCGCGATCTAGCAAGGCTCCGACGAACGGCGCCGCGACAACACCGCCAATCAAGGCACCCACGGCGTTCGTCGCGAGGTCGAGGTTCGACGCCACGCGCGTGGGTAGATAGGTCTGCACGGCTTCCATCGCACCGGACAGGATCACGCCCGAGAGCAGCGCCGCCAGCACGGCCGAGGCACCACGCAACCGCGGGTAGACGGCCAGCACGACGAAGACGCCAAGCGGTACATACCCGAGAACGTTCGTGATCAGATCGAACGGGGTGAGCCAGCGGGGGATGGGCGCGCTCAGATAAGCAAATGGACCAACGCCTATATCCGTCCAACCGGTCATCGGGTACAAGCTGCCGTACATCACCAGCGCGACCCACCACGCCAGCGCTTGCCGCGCAAGCGGCGATGCCCGGCGACGCCATGGCTTGTCCGTCTGATGCTCGGGCGGAACGACCGACGACTGCGCATGGGGTGGCTTGCCGTTTCGCACGGATTTGGGCGATCTGGACACAGATGGCGGACGTCGCGACATGCGGCTGGCGTTCTTCTTTTGATCGATACGGAAAGGGGCCTACCAGGCGGCTAGGGAAAGGGGCGGGCGATGCCGGTGACATCACTCGACAGCCCCCCGTTCCGCCAGGTGCGTTTGTAACGCAACGATAACCCAATCGCCGACCGCCGCGGCCACCTTGTCACTCGCATCGGCAATGGCCGCCGCGGCGCCAGCGGCGTTCGGGCTGGGGCAAGGCACACTGACGGTGAATTCACGCTGTGCGACCCAACGGTTCGCGCCCGTCGAACGCGGCGACGCGCCGGTCTTCGCGCCTTGCAGGGCGGCGGCGCTCGGCCAGGGGTGCCCGCAGAGATGCGCGCACGCTGACCACGCCCACCCCCTGGCGGGCTGACGTGAAGCGCTGTGAGAAATCGATCAGTTCGATCCGCAGCAATGGCGCGCGCTCGGGGTCACCGCCTTGCAATACCTCCACGCGTGAGGCCAGACGCGCGCGCAACCGGTCCGTCAACAGTTGCGACGGCGTGCCGGACCAGCGACTGTTCGCGTAGGTACGCGCTTCGCGGATGTCAGCGTAATCCAATCGATAGCGAATCCGGTCGTCATCGAGCGACGCGGAAGCACTCACCGGCATCAACTTCAGCGCGGGAGGATTGGTCGCGAGCACTTGCGGCCGGACCGCCTGCGATGCCGTGGCGTCATCGCCTTGCAGGGTGGATGGCGGCAATGCGGCCGATGGACCCAGGTCATAGCGCACCAGACGATTGCTGACCACCGGCTTGGGCGTCGTCGAGCAGCCCGTCAACACAGTCACCGCGCCGCCCACCATGCACACGAGGCAGAGCATGCGACGCGACATCCGTGCTGCCTCCCCGCCGAAACGCACACTGCTGCCCGTCATTCTCCCTCTCCTTTCGGCGCGATTGCGCGCCATGCCGCTTGCGCGTCACGATCATCCTGGCCTTGGTCGTCGGCCGCCGCACCATGGGTGTCGCTCATGCCACCCGCGTGGCTGGCGGGATTGCCGGAGGCGTCGGGCGCATCCGGCGTATCAGGCGCCTCGGGCGCGTCCGCCACATCGGCACCGGCTGCGCCATGATAGGCGGCATTCGCCCCGCCCACGGGGGCGGTCCCTGCCTTGCCGCGCACTGCCGACGGCCACCCAAAACCGGCCTCACCCGGCCCCGGACTCGGCCTCGGCGTGCCGAACAGCAAGCTGCGCGGATGATCGGCGATCAGGTCCGCGGCGCGGCTTATGCTGCGACTCGCCACGCGGACATTATCCGATAGTGCATCCAGGCGCGGCAGCGTGTCGTAACGAACCTTGGCGGAGATATCCGCGAGCGCGTCGCCGGTGCGCTCCGCCGCCGTGCCGATACGATTCAGGTTCCCGATCAACGGGCCATCCGGACGGTTAAGCGTGATCATCAACCGGTTTGCCGATTGCACGGTCTGGTCCAGATGCGCCATTGTCTCCGGCAATCGCTGCACCACAGGATCAGCATGCACGGCCAGCGCGTCCACGTGCTTTGCGGCGTGGCGGATGCTGGTCATCGTGGCCATGAATTGCTGCCGGGTGTCGTCGTCGGTCCAGCGACCGAGATTGTCACCGATGCGCGCCATCTGCGTCAGCAACGCTTGCCCACGATGCTCCAACTGCTCAAGCAGGCCCGGACGCATGGGAATACGCGCGACCTGGCTTGCCGATGTCGACAACGGACTGCGATCGATGGGCGAGGCGGCCGGGTTTGCTTCCGCGCCGGCGTTCGATGCGGTCGTCGTCGCGCCGACGCCTGACCTGGCGCCTTCGGGAGTGCCCGCCGAGATGTCAGCGTCGGCGCGCTCATCCAATTGGACAAAGGCCAAGCCGGTCACGCCCTGGATACCCAGCGACGCCTCGGTGGCATGCGTGATCGGGGTTTTTGCATCAACCATGATCCGGATATCGATCTCACCGTTCCCGGATGGATCGAAGCCGATCCGCTGCACGCGACCGACCAGCAGGCCGCGATAGCGCACTGGTGCATTGGGGGACAGCCCGGTGACCGCTCCGCGCGTGACGACATCATAGGGGACGCGTTCGCTCGTATCGCGACGCAGCCACAGCAAGGTCGCGACAATCGCCAAGCCAAGCAAGATCGTGAACAGCCCGGTCGCAAACGCGTGCGACTTGTTTTCCATGCCTACTCCACTCTTTGCCTTTCGGCGATATCAGTTCCAGTGTGCGCTATCCGGCAACGTCGCACGTCGTACCGACGGCAAGGCCGCCAACGCGCGACGGCCGCGCTCGCCTAAAAAATATTCCTCGATAAACGGATGGGAGACGCCGGCGACCTCTTCCACGGGTGCCGCGGCAATAACCCGTCGGTCAGCCAGCACGGCGACACGGGTGGACAGTGAGACCATCGTGTCGAGATCGTGCGTGATCATGACGACGGTCAGTCCCAAGGCGCGATGCAGACTCGCGATCAGGTCGACGAAATCATCGGCCGCATTCGGATCGAGACCCGCGGTAGGTTCATCGAGACAAAGCAATTCCGGCTCCAGGGCAAGCGCCCTGGCGATACCCACACGCTTGATCATGCCGCCGGACAGTTCCGCCGGGAGCTTGTTGGCGTGGCGAAACGACAGTCCGACCATTTCCAATTTCAACATGACGATGTCGCGCAGGAGATCGTCCGGGATACGGCCGAATTCACGGATCGGTTGCGCGACATTGTCAAACACACTCATCGACGAGAACAACGCGCCGCGCTGAAACAGCATGCCCGACCGATTGCGCATCATCCGGGTACCCAACGTGGGCCGCGCGGGATCGTCACCGAAGACGCGCACCGTGCCAGCGGTGGGCGCCTCCAATCCCAGCATCTGTCGCACCAATGTCGTCTTACCCGCGCCGGACCCTCCAACCAGCGACACGATTTCACCCCGGTACACGGTCAGATTCACGTGATTGTGGATCACGGTGTCACCAAAGCGCGTACACAGATCGCGAATCTCGATCACCGGCTCGCCCACCGGCGGCGGCGGCGCGGATCGCGCGGCGGCTTCAAAGGCACTGCGGGTCATATCGTCCGATCCTTAAAGTCCAATGTCCTGGAACACGATGGCGAATACCGCATCGGCAAAGATCACCACCGTGATCGCACTGACCACCGACGATGTCGTGCCGGCGCCCAGGCTCTGCGAATTGGCCTTGATACGAAAACCGAAGTGGCAGGCGGTCAAGGCGATCAACGTGCCGAAGACCACGCCTTTTCCCAGTCCGATCCAGAAATTGACGATGGGCACGGCATTGCGCAGGTTCTGCAGGAACAATGCGAAATCAATACCGAGACCCAGTCGCGCAGCCACCATGCCGCCCATCAGCGCGATGGCATCGGTCCACATGATCAGCAAGGGCATGGCAATCGCCAGCGCCAGCACACGCGGCAGGACCAGGCGGTTGCCATGCGAGATGCCCATGACCCGCATGGCGTCCAGCTCCTCCGTCAGCCGCATCACCCCCAGTTGTGCCGTAATCGCCGAACCGGAGCGCCCCGCCACGAGGATGGCCGCCAGGACCGGTCCCAATTCGCGGATGATCGACAGCCCGAGAATCTTCACGATATAAGCGTTCGCCCCGAAAGCGGCCAGTTGCTGCGCGGAGAGGTAGCCCAATACGATGCCGATCAGGAAGGCGACAAGCGCCGTGATGCCTAGCGCCTGCGCTCCCATTACGTAGATCTGCGCCGATAGCGCACGCCATGGCATCCGCGAAGGATGCGCGATGACGATGCCAAGATCCTGCACCACACCACCGAATAGGGTGATGCCGCTGCGCAGATGTGAACCGAACGTGAAAATCGCCAGCCCAAAGCGGGTGATGGGATCGATACGCGGCACGTCCTCCGGCGACTCGTGTGGCTGAGCGTCCAGCAACGCGATGCGGTCGAAGATGCCGCGTTGCGTGTCCGTGAGCGTGACATGGTCGGGCAGCTTGCGGCCCCACGTTCGCCAAAGCAGTTGACCACCGGCGTGATCGAGGCGCTCGATCGCCGTCAGGTCCCAGGCCGCCAGCGGCCGTTCGCGCGCATGGCGCAACAACGCGCCCGCATGATCACGATCAGACGCGAGCGCGAGCGCCGTCCATTGCCCGGACAAGCGGGCAGTACGACCAAGCGGCCCAGGCATGCCATCCGGGTCGCGCGACGCCGCGCTGCCTAGCTGCGCTTGCGGGTCCTCGTCGACCGTCAGCGAAGGGGGCGCTTCCAGATTCGAAGGCACGGTATCTCCAAACATCCACGGCATCGGCTCCCATTGTATACAGACCCGCTCAAGGACGACGGCGCAACGCTACAATGCGCGAATGAATACGACCCGTTCTTATGGCGTTCTGGATCGCCGCCACGTCGCCTCCCGACTCCCCGATGGCTGGGTGCTGGAATCCGTTGCACAAACCGGCTCGACCAACACGGATCTCCTCTCACGCTGGGCCAACGACCCGGCGCAGCCACATCCTGACGCCACGCCAATCAAGCCGTGGTTACGTGCCCTGACAGCCCCCATCGATTGGGCACGCAGCTGCGCCGCTTTTCCGCCGATCGTGCGCGTCGCCGATGAGCAAACGGCGGGACGGGGTCGCCAGGGTCGCCCCTGGCGTACCGTGCCGGGAGAAGGGCTACTTTTTTCGATCGGCATCGTGATGCCCTGTTCGGTGGACGCATTGGCTGGGCTGAGTCTCGCGGTGGGACTCGGTATTGTCGAGGGGTTGCGCGCGCTGCCGGCCATGACGCCGGCGCGCGCGCGCCGCCTCGGCTTGAAATGGCCGAACGATATTCTTCTCGACGACGCCAAGCTCGGCGGTGTCCTGATCGAAGTGGCCGGTACTGGCGCGCACGCATGCGCCGTCGTAATTGGCATTGGCTTGAACCTCCGCGGCACGCCCGCGCCGGCGGCAAGCGATGTGGGCAGCCCGCAAGGCCTGCCGCCTGCCTGCCTGGCCATGCTGATGCGGCAGGGGGATTCAGCCGAGGACAGTGTATCGCGCGGCCCCGACGATTCGCACGATCATCGACCGGATACCTGGCGTGGTGATGTGCTTTGCGCGATTACGCACGCGCTGGTGACGCGGCTCTCGACTTTTTCGACATCCGGTTTTGAAGCAATGCGCGAGGCCTGGTGGCGCGTGCATCGTTTCGCCGGGCGTCCGATTCGCATCCTGGATGGCGGTGTCGAGAAAGTAAGCGGCATCGCCGCGGGCGTCGACGCGCGTGGCCAGTTGCTCGTGGACACGGGGATCGGTGGCACCTGTTCAGCCGGGGAAAGCGGCTACCCCATGGACGCCCGCGCCGACGATCATCCGGGTGCCGATGCGGTGACGACAGGTAAATGGGTGGCGGTGCAGGCAGGGGATGTCTCTCTGCGACTGGCCGAACATGCGCCCGTGCGTCACCGCCTGCTTATCGACTCGGGAAACAGTCGGCTCAAGTGGGCGCTCACCGACGCTGCGGGAACATGGCTCGCGCACGGCGCGGGCACCGCCGCGCCTGCTCCCTCTCTCGACAACGTCGCGACGTCGGACGCAGTCGCCGCATTACGATCCCCCACCGCATTAGAGGCTGATGCCACCGAACAACTACAGCAGGCGTGGCGCACGCTGACGCCACCGGATGAAATCTGGATATCAAACGTCGCCGGCGCGACGATTGCCGCAAGCATCGCGGCGGCCTGCAGCGCCATGTGGCCGAATACGCCACGGCATGTCATTCGCGCCCAACCAGCGCAATGCGGCGTGGTCAACACCTACGCGCAGCCCGAGACGCTCGGCAGCGACCGGTGGGCCGGCATGATCGCCGCCCATGCGGCCTATCCGGGTGAGGCGCTATTGATTGCCACGTTCGGCACGGCAACGACGATCGATACGATCAGTGCGGACGGCCGGTTCAACGGTGGCTGGATCGCGCCAGGCTGGAGCGTCATGTTGCGCTCACTCGGGCAACACGCGGCGCAGCTGCCGACGTTGCATGACGCCGATGTCCACGCAGGCATGGCAGCCGGGTTCGCGCGTACTACGCGCGAGGCCATCGTGGAGGGATGCCGCCAGGCGCAAGCTGGCCTGATCATGTCGGCATGGCGGACCTGGGAAGACGATGCGACCGACGCGTCGGCCCCGCGCCGCTGCATCGTCGCGGGCGGTGCCGCCCGGGAAGTACTGCCGGTATTGTCGATGCCGATCACTCGACATGACGATCTCGTCCTGCAGGGCTTATCGCATATCGCGCGCGCACCGGCATCTCCCGAGGAGAAGCGGTAAGCAAGATATAGAGGAAATGGAGCACATCCGCCGACGGCCGCCGGCGGGCATCGTGTGCTAACGCGATAGGGCATCGCCACACGAGAACGCGCTAACGCTGCCCGAGATGCGCGCTACAGGCTGGCCGGGATAACGTCGCACCGGCCTGTAAGGCCAACGCACTGCAAGCACGCGCTCAGGAAGCCGCGCGGACCTTGCGCAGCAGCGCCGTGGTCGAGCGCTGATGCTCGAAGGGAATGGCGATCGCACGGCCGCCCCATCCGCGCACGAGCGCGGACTCGGGCAGCGCATCCATATCGTAGTCGCCGCCCTTGACCAGGACATCGGGCCGCAAGGCGCGGATCAGCTCGACCGGCGTCGATTCAGCGAAACCGATCACCGCATCGACGTCGGCCAGCGCAGCCAGCAAGGCCATACGGTCCGCTTCGGCGTTGATCGGACGGTCCTCCCCCTTGCCCAAGGTTCGGACCGACGCATCACTGTTGACCCCGACAATCAGGAAAGCGCCCAACGCACGCGCGCGCGCCAGATAGGTGACGTGTCCGCGATGCAGAATGTCAAACACCCCGTTGGTGAACACCACCGGTTCGGGCAGGTCCGCACGCCGCGCGAGCAGCGTTTCCAACGTCACGATCTTACGTTCGAAGCCGGGCGCGTGCGACGGCGACGCCATGGTGCTCGTCGATGCGGAGGAGGCGGGTGTCGACACCATGGATGCCCGTTCTTCCGTCACACGCCGACAGGCGCCGGGGTGCTGTCGCCGGCCGCGGCCTGCATCCGCTGAACCACTTCCTTGCGATACCGGTTCAACTCCTGCACCGATGCGAACGGACGCTCGAACAAGATCGACAGGTTATGCAGGATGCGCTCGACCACCTTGGTCTCCCACACCGAATCGAACAGGATCTGTTCGTCAAGCCAATGCTCCAGCCAATCCGGGTCCGGCAACCGCGACTGCACTGTATCGCGCGGGAACAGTTCCTGGTTCACATGCAGATTGGTCGGATGCAGCGGCTTCTCGGTACGACGCGCGGAGGCCATCAACACGCCGATCTTCGCGAACGCCGCTCGCGCCACGTCACCGGTCTGCGACAACGCACGCTTCATGTAGCGCAAATACGCCCCGCCGTGACGGGCCTCGTCACGCGAGATGGTTTCGTAGATGGCCTTGATGACCGGCTCGGTATGCCATTCCGCGGCACGGCGATACCAGTGATTCAGTCGGATTTCACCGCAGAAATGCAGCATCAACGTCTCGAGCGGCGGTGCCGGATCGAACGGGAAACGCACCTCATGCAACTCTTTTTCGGTTGGTACGAGATCGGGACGGAACCGGCGCAAGTACTCCATCAGTACCAGCGAATGCTTCTGTTCCTCGAAGAACCAGACGCTCATGAACGCCGAGAAATCGCTGTCGTGACGATTGTCACGCAGAAACATCTCAGTGGCCGGAAGAGCCGACCACTCGGTGATCGCGTTCATCTTGACCGTCTTCGCCTGCTCGTCAGACAACAACGAAGCGTCGAATTTATCCCAGGGGATATCCTTATCCATATCCCAGCGAACCGACTCGAGCGATCTGTAGAGTTCGGGGTAAAGCATACCGTTCATTTTTCCTCTAACCTCA
The DNA here is from genome assembly GCF_000970345.1 of Robbsia andropogonis. Taxonomy (GTDB): domain Bacteria; phylum Pseudomonadota; class Gammaproteobacteria; order Burkholderiales; family Burkholderiaceae; genus Robbsia; species Robbsia andropogonis. Next base: position 24,461 of record NZ_LAQU01000004.1, read on the forward strand.
TCGGTGTGGCCACGACAACGTTCGACACCGGCGTACGTGCGAGGCACGCGAGCAGCAAGCTCGCCCAATACCCCGACACCCGGCCGCTCCACCAGTCAACCCGTCATCGCGCCCGCTCGCGCGACGCACGGAGCAAAGCTTACAACTGTTGGGCCGCATAATAACATGCAGACTTTTCCATCTACCAAGCAACCACCGTGATTCCCATCTTCTCATGCGTAGGATCAAAAAAACGAATATCGTCAATTCGATAGGGACATGGTGTCGATCTTGCGCGACGCCATGCGCCGCTACGTTGCGCGCTTTTACAACACCTTCGCAAATCTTGCGCCACGCTCTTTCCACCGGCATCCGTGGCGCCGCGCTGGCGTTGGTGTGTGTGGTATCACTCGCGGTCGCTCCACGCATGGCAATCGCCTATGATCCGTTGGATTTCGTACCGGATCAGGTCGCAGCGGCCCGGTTGTATGGTAGTGCGCTGCTAAGGCGGTATGGGCGGCCGGTCTACGACATCAAGCTCTTTGTCGATCTGGGCACCTTTTCCGCCGATGATCTATCACGCGAATCGTTTGCGTTGGACCTGGAGTATCGCAACGATCATACCGCCAACCATCTGGCCAGCGAATTCGCTGGCCAGATGGCCGATCAAGGAATAGCAAATGGCGCACAGATTCGTGTCTGGCAGCGTCAATTGACGCAATTTTTGCCCACGGTGCAACCCGGCGATCACTTGACCGCCGTCTTCCGTCCCAATGAGGGCACCCAGTTCTTTCTCAATGGCGAGCCGGTTGGCAAAATTGCCGGCAACGAATTCTGTCGAGCGTTTTTCGGTATTTGGCTGGATACGAGCACCACGATGCCAAGCGTTCGGTCGCGGTTACTCAAAGGTGCCGGTTAAAACGCGGCACCCCCTTTCATCCCGCCACGATACCGGCATGGGGAGATAGGCGGGTGATGACGAGGGAGCCACCTCCCCCTGCCACTCTGCGCCCCCGGTGCCGCAAGGCACGTCAAACCGATGACGGGGATTTTCGATGGGGCGGGCGCCCCCCGGCGTTCTGACTGGCCGGTCGCGTCACAGCGCTGCCATTCGCCCCTTTCGACGTCGTTGCCGGGCGTGGCGGCGCGCGTTTCGCAACAGGTTTCACCGGCTGCTTGGCGGCCGACACCGGTGCGGGTACGGACTGTCCGCCGTCCGTCTGGCGTGGGGGGGCGGCTGTTGCACGGGAACCCGCCACTGCCCCGGCAATCGGTGCCGCGGCATTCTTCCCCTGGACATCTTCTTTGCTTACCGCCGGGCGCGAGGTCTCGCCAGCGTCCGTCGGCGGCGCGACCGATGCGGCGGCGGCGGCCATTTGCTGGAACTGATCGTTCAGCATGGCCCACCAGCGCTGTGGATCGAGCGCCGGCACCGCGGCCAATCCAGCCGCCATGGCTTCGCCGGCGGCTTCCACGGACGGATCGGGGGACGCGCCAGCGGCGCCGTCACGCATCGATTGCGTCGCCGCATCGCTTGCCGCCGCGGTGGCCGCGCCGAATGCCCGCAATGTGGCCAACGTCGCACGTTGGACTTCCAACGCCTGCGTTGTCGATTGCAGCATTTGCAGATTCAATTTCAACCAATGCTCGACCGCGCGCAGATCAGCGATCCGTTTGTCGAGTTCGTCAACCTGTGTCAGCGGCGCAATCATCTCGGACATCATCGATAACGACGGCGACAATCCGGCGAACGGCGCGTTGAAGACGGCACTTGCTGCACTCATGGGATCCGATGCACCGCCTGTTGCCTGGCCGGACGTCCCGGCGATGCCTGACATGCCGGGTGTCATTGCCGCCAGCGCCGCCATCTGGCCCCACGGCCCGAACGCGCTGAAAGGATTGCCAGACGCGCCCGCGACTCCAGGAAACGTCCCGGGCATCCCTGGGAAGCCTGCCACGTTCGATGGAAAACCCGGTATCGCGCCAGAAAAGCCTTGCGGAAAAGTACCGGGAGCCATGCCGGGGAAACCGGACGGAAACGCGCCCGCCATAGTGGGAAACGGCGAGCTTGCGTCTTTTGCTCCTACTGCCCCAGGCCCTGTCGCGCCTGACGCGTCAGTAGTGGAAGGCACCCACATCGACCATAACTTCTGCCACGCTTCCGGACCGCCTTGTTCAGACATCGCATTTCTCCACTGGGCGGCGGTGCGGCCACGCACGACCCGATAAAAACGTTCCTTGCCCGCCTGTCGGTCGAACTGCGGATGCGGAGACCCGTCGCGATTGCAACGCGAAGGCCGCCCTTCATCAGACCCAACGGCGGACCGGGTCGGCATCGACGCGCACCGCCTGCTTGTACATTCGCCTATCTTACAGTGGCACCGCCCGACTGTGGCATGGCCTCGGGTATTAACGGACGATAACGGGGAACGGCCGGTCAGGCATCCATGGCGTCGCCATCAGTGCGTGGTGCCACACTGGTCTCGATCGTACCGCAATACGTCACGCCCTTATCGTCCCGCATATCCACTGCGACGCGGTCCCCTACCGCCAGCATGTCCGCATCCGGGCGAGCAATGCCGGGCGCGCCAAGCACGATCGTCCCCGCGCCGATACCCTGTTCGCGGCCCAGCAAGGCGGCGACCGTCGCGAAGCCGCCGATATCGGCACGCCACGCGGCAGCGGCGTTGGCGGCTGCGTCGGGCTCCGCGATGCGCTGCCCATTTACCTTCAAGTCGATCCGCCGGCGCAATACCCCGTGATGCCAGCCTTCGCCGAAAACGTCGGGCGTCACCGCAAGCGGCGCAAAGGCCAACGCATCGTGTGCCGTGGCGTCGAACCATCCCGGCACGGCCTTCGCCTGAGTCGCTTCGGCCGAGACGGATGGCGATGCCTGGAACGATGCGAACAGCGTCAGTAAACGGACCGCCGAGACCGCCTCCATCGGTGAGGCGCCAGGCGCGATATCGCCGAGATAAGCGGCCAAGCCTGCGCGTAAAGCGAGTTGTCGTGCATCGTCCGCGACCAGGATGTCGTCGCGCGCGCCGACCAGCGCGTCGGCCCGACGAGCAGCGAACCATTCACCGGTGGTCGCATTCCCCTCGATCGGATGCGTCGCGTCGATGCATCGCCAGGCGCGCGGTAACGGCGCCATGCAGGCCGTCGCATCGAATTTGAACGCCCGACGCACTCGCCCACTATTCAACGATTCGTACAGCGTGCGCAACTGGGGAGCATAGAAATGCCAGTCTTCCAGCACCCGCTGCAATGTCGGCGCAATCGCATCGGCAACCGCGGCGGACTGCAAATCGCGGGACACGACGATCAATTGACCATCGCGGGTGCCATCCTTCAATGTGGCGAGCTTCATCGGTAACCAGAAAAAGTAAGGCAGGCGGAGCGCCATTTTACGTGAGTCCTTTGGACAGGCGAGTCGCATTACACATTGGACGAGACAATGCGCGACAATGCGGCCATGCGCGATGCCCGCTCTCCTTCCTCGTCCCCCGCCCGCCAGACGGTCTCGTCCGCCGTCGGAAACTATCACGCCCTCGCTGCCTGGCTGGCGCTCCAACGCGGCGTGCATCGACGGCGTGCGCGCATGATCGTGGCCATCGTCGCCGCCGTGTTCGTGCATTTGTCGGTAATGGTGGCGTTACTTGCCGGGCTGCTCGGCCAGACGCACGGCCTCGAACCTGCCGCGAAAGCCCACGCGATCGTGGAACTGCTGCAGCCCACCCGCATTGCCCGAGACGGTCGCAGTGACCCACTCGGCACGCCGGACGAGACCCGGGATGCCGCAGCGGGTAACGCACGGAAATCATATGCTGCCGGGACATTCCAGCCTTTGCTGACGCCTCCACCGCCTGTGCGGACACCGCCGATGCCGCCGCCTCGCCGCCCTGCGCCCCTCTCGTCGGACGCGCAAGCCCCAAGGCGGGGCAAGCATCATCTTGACGTGGCGTCCCCGGCGAAACCGGCGTCGGCCGTCGCCGGTGCGAGCGATATCCGGCGTCCACGATCCGCCGACGACATCGAAGCCACGGCCGCGCGACTCGCCCTCGCGGCAGGCGTTTCAGCCGCGAGCGTCGATGAGGCGCCCGTGGGCAACACACACGAACGCGTGACCAACGTCGACAGCGGAGCGCCAGTCCCTGCGTCCACGACGTTGACGACAGGCACGGCCGCCCCGGACCCAGGCACCGGCACCCCTGGTCCCGCGCAACAGGGCACGCGATTCGCGTTGATGCCGTCCTGCGACCTGGTCTACGACACGTTCTACAACGGCGCGCAGAATCAAAGCGGCACATTGCACTGGCGCACGGACGGGCATCACTACACGCTACTGGTGTCGATGCCGGTGCCGTTCATCGGCACCTACAGTTATCGCAGCGAAGGCCATATCGATGACTACGGTCTGGCGCCAGATACGTATACGGAAACACGTGGACGTCGCGGCACATCGGTCTCTCGCTTCGTGCGCGACGACGGTAGTCCGCATGTTGCGTTCACGCGGACGCCAAATAATGTACCGCTCCCGGCCGGCGCGCAGGATCGCTTCAGCATGATCTTCCAACTGGCGAGCCTGGTGCGCGCCAATGCCTCGCTTTACCAGCCTGGGGTTACGCGCGCATTCGACGTGATTGACAGCGACAGCGCCGAGATCTGGCCGATTCAGACGATTGGCACCGACCAGACCATGATCGGCAATCGTCCCGTGGCGACATTGCACTTCATGCGGCTGCCGCGCAAGGAAGGAGATAAGCGCCGGATCGACGTGTGGCTGGCACCGTCTATGAACTGGGTTCCGGTGCGGATCATGCAGACCGAGCCAAATGGGACACAAATCGAACTGCTGTTCCACGCCCGCCTGCCGCCGGCAGGCGCGTCCGATGATAGTGCGACGGACAATAACGCGGTATCCAATGGCGCGTACACCGCTGATCCGTCTACGTCCAGGGTGATCGACCGCCCGTGAGCGGCCCACGATGTTATACTGGCACGACCCTTGCGACAGCAAGGTTGCTTTTCGTAGATATCGCCCCACCTTCAATCCATCGCTGGACACCGCTCCCGGTGGACGCGATGCGCGAACACAACATGTTGCAGGCCACATCTGCAAATGCGCGCTTTACGATCCACGGGAAATCAGCCAATCTGGAACCGGATGCACAATGACGGCGACGATGCCTGCCATTGCGGCGTCAGACGATGCAAAGCTTGTCCATACCGAGCTTTACCGTAGGAGCGGTGCCATCGTCCGGCGCCTATTTGCCCCTCTCCCACATGTTTCACCGGCATGGCAGGCCCGCATGGTCCACGCCTGAGCGTCCGCGACATCGGCTGTTCGTCTGGAGCAGGACTCACTGGAGTGTCGCCATGCAAATGATCTACAACAGCCCGAACTATTGCATCGTTGAATTTGCCGCCGAGGGCAGCTCCCGCCTAACGGCCGGCGGTTACGAGATAGTCGACAAGAAGTTGCAGCGCGAATGGTTCATCGACGGTGTGCTGGCAATGCAGTTCCGGGAAAACGTGCAACGACTTATCGCGCAAGAACCATCACTCGAGGAGGTCGACGACTTTCTCGGACAGTTCGACAGCCTGATGCTGCACCCCGTCATACTGCACTGACCACACGCCTCCTTCATCACGATGGTGGGACATCCCAGGGGCTAGGGGGCTAGCCACGCACTTCACCGCCTCCTTCCCCTTTTTCTATCAACACGCCGCGCCACCGGGAACGGCATGCGGGCCGCCGTCGCGCCGGGCATCGACAGTGCATGCCGGCTGCGCCCCCCACGCCCTTGATCGGCTAGAATCGTGTCTTTGTTAATGTGTCGGTCCTCATCGCTGCCAGGTTGCGCGCCGGATCGCCCGCACCACGGACCTTATCCTGCTCTCGTCATGTCCACGTCTTCTCAGGCTAGCGCCTCCGCCCCCCCGCTGTCCTCGCCCGCCGCCGCGGGCCAACCGGCCATGCGCCCCTACACGCGCGGCGCGCAACTGCCCGGGTTGTTGGAAAAGCGCATCCTGATACTGGATGGCGCGATGGGGACGATGATCCAGCGGTACAAGCTCGACGAGGCAGCTTATCGGGGTACACGTTTCGCTGATATCGCGCAGGATGTAAAGGGCAACAACGAGCTGCTGTCACTGACGCAGCCGCATATCATCCGCGAGATCCACGACCAGTACCTGGCCGCCGGCGCCGATATCATCGAGACGAACACATTCGGTGCGACACGCGTGGCGCAAGATGACTACAAGATGGAGGCGCTTGCGTACGAGATGAATGTCGCATCTGCCCGCCTCGCCCGGGAAGCATGCGATGCGGCGTCGACACCGGACAAGCCGCGTTTTGTGGCCGGTGCCATCGGCCCGACACCGAAGACCGCGAGCATTTCCCCCGATGTCAATGATCCGGGCGCGCGCAACGTCTCATTCGATGGACTGCGCGAGTCTTACTACGAACAGGCAAAGGCACTGCTGGAAGGGGGCTCCGACCTGTTCCTGGTGGAAACCATCTTCGATACGCTGAATGCCAAGGCGGCCCTCTTCGCGCTGGATCAGTTATTCGAGGACACCGGCGAGCGCCTCCCGATCATGATCTCGGGCACGGTCACCGATGCGTCCGGCCGTATCCTGTCCGGCCAGACCGTGGAAGCCTTCTGGAATTCGCTGCGCCATGCGCGTCCATTCACCTTCGGGTTGAATTGCGCACTCGGCGCCACGCTGATGCGGCCGTACATTGCCGAACTGGCGAAACTGTGCGATTGCGGCGTGTCCTGTTATCCGAACGCGGGCCTGCCCAATCCGATGAGCGATACCGGTTTTGACGAAACCCCGGACGTGACGTCGCGGCTCGTGAAGGAATTCGCGACATCGGGTCTGGTCAACATCGCGGGCGGCTGCTGCGGCACGACGCCCGACCATATCGCCGCCATCGCGCAGGCACTGAGCACGGTCGGGCCGCGCCGTTGGCCTTCGCAGTACCATCACAGCGACGCAGACGCCGCCTGACAGGCCATCGCGCCCTAGATAACCTTGCCGCGCCGGCGTCCGTGCCGCGCGCCGATCCCAATACAACGACCGACCGCTCCAGCATGTCCGACACTTTGCCGATCGCTCGCCCGATGCGCCTCTCCGGCCTCGAACCCTTCAACATCGGCGCCGGCGCCTTGTTTGTCAACGTGGGTGAGCGCACCAACGTCACCGGCTCTCGTGCTTTCGCGCGGATGATCCTGAAAGAGCAATACGACGAAGCGCTCGCCGTGGCACGGCAGCAGGTCGAGAACGGCGCCCAGGTCATCGATATCAACATGGACGAGGCGATGCTGGATTCGAAAGCGGCAATGGTCCGCTTCCTGAATCTGATCGCATCGGAACCCGATATCGCACGGGTGCCAATTATGATCGACTCGTCGAAATGGGAGGTCATCGAAGCCGGGCTGCAATGCGTGCAGGGCAAGCCGATCGTCAACTCGATCTCGCTGAAGGAAGGCAAGGAAGCGTTCCTGTATCACGCCCGGCTGGTGCGCCGTTATGGCGCCGCCGCGGTCGTCATGGCGTTCGACGAGAAAGGTCAGGCCGATACGTTCGCGCGCAAGACCGAAATCTGCGCGCGCAGCTACCGTGTCTTGCTGGACGAAGCGGGGTTCGACCCCGAGGACATCATCTTCGATCCGAATATCTTTGCGGTGGCCACCGGTATCGAGGAGCACAACAACTACGCGGTGGACTTCATCGAAGCCACGCGCTGGATCAAGCAGAACCTGCCATACGCAAAGATCAGCGGCGGGGTCTCGAACGTATCCTTTTCGTTCCGTGGCAATGATCTGGTGCGGGAGGCCATTCACACGGTGTTCCTGTATCACGCGATTGCCGCGGGCATGGACATGGGCATTGTCAACGCCGGCCAGTTGGGCGTCTACGAGAACCTTGATCCGGAACTGCGCGAGCGCGTGGAAGACGTCGTACTGAACCGGCGCGACGACGCAACGGAGCGGCTGCTGGAAATCGCGGACCGCTTCAAGGGCGGTGGCGCGGCGAAGAAGGAAGAAAATCTCGCGTGGCGGCAGCAGCCAGTGGCACAGCGGCTCGCGCACGCGCTGGTACAGGGCATCACCACTTTCATCGTCGACGACACCGAGGAGGCGCGGCAGCAGATCGCCGATGCGGGCGGGCGCCCGATCCAGGTCATCGAAGGCCCCTTGATGGACGGCATGAATGTCGTCGGCGACCTGTTCGGCGCCGGCAAGATGTTCCTGCCGCAGGTGGTGAAATCCGCCCGTGTGATGAAACAGGCGGTGGCACACCTGATTCCTTACATCGAAGAGGAAAAGGCACGGATGGCCGCGAGTGGCGCGGATGTGCGCGCGAAGGGCAAGATCGTCATTGCGACGGTGAAGGGTGACGTCCACGATATCGGCAAGAACATCGTATCCGTCGTGCTCCAGTGCAATAACTTCGAAGTGGTCAATATGGGCGTGATGGTCGCGTGCGCCGAGATCCTGAAAAAAGCCAAGGACGAAGGCGCGGACATCATCGGCCTGTCCGGATTGATCACCCCGAGCCTCGAGGAAATGGCGTATGTGGCGGCCGAAATGCAGCGCGACGACTATTTCAAAGACAAGCAAATCCCGCTGCTGATCGGCGGCGCGACAACGTCGCGTGTGCATACCGCCGTCAAGATCGCACCTCATTACGAAGGCCCGGTCGTCTACGTACCGGATGCCTCGCGGTCGGTATCGGTGGCATCGAGCCTGCTGTCCGATGAAGGCGCCAAAGCCTATATTGAAAACTTGCGAACCGATTATGAGCGTGTGCGCCAGCAGCATGCGAACCGCAAGGCCACGCCGATGGTGACGCTGGCGCAAGCGCGTGACAATCGGCTCAAGCTGGACTGGTCGGGGTTCACGCCGAAAGCGCCGAGTTTCATCGGTCGCCGGGTGTTCAAGAATTACGATCTGTCAAAGCTCGCCGATTATATCGACTGGGGCCCGTTCTTCCAGACCTGGGACCTGGCCGGCCCCTACCCGGCGATTCTCGATGACGACGTCGTTGGCGACGCCGCCCGCAAAGTGATGGCCGACGGGCGCGCGATGCTGACGAAGGTCATCCAGAATCGCTGGTTGACCGCCAGCGGTACATTGATGCTGCTGCCGGCAAACGTTGTCAACGACGACGATATCGAGATCTATACCGATGAGTCCCGCACCGAGGTTGCCCTGACATGGCGTGGGTTGCGGCAGCAGTCGGAGCGCCCGGTCGTGGATGGCGTGCGACGACCCAATCGCTGCCTCGCCGACTTCATCGCACCGAAGGACAGCGGCAAGGGCGACTATATCGGCATGTTCGCGGTCACCGCCGGACTGGGTGTGGAAACGCGCGAGAAGGCATTCGAAGCGAGCCATGATGACTACAGCGCGATCATGCTGAAGGCCCTCGCGGATCGTTTGGCCGAAGCCTTCGCCGAGCATTTACACGAGCGCGTGCGCAAGGAATTGTGGGGCTATGCGCGGGAGGAAACGCTGACCAACGACGACTTGATCCGTGAGAAGTACGAAGGCATACGTCCGGCACCGGGCTATCCGGCCTGCCCGGATCACTTGGTGAAGCGCGACATGTTCCGCGTCATGCAGTGCGCAGACGTGGGCATGAGCCTGACCGAATCGCTGGCAATGCTGCCCGCGGCCAGCGTGTCGGGCTTTTATCTGGCGCATCCGGAAAGTACGTATTTCTCCGTTGGCAAGATTGGCGAGGATCAGGTGGCGGACTTCGCGGCGCGGATGGGGATATCCGATGCTGACGCGCGACGGGCGCTGGCACCGCTGCTGCACTAAGCCGCATGAAAAAAGCGGCCCGAAGGCCGCTTTTTTCATCGCTGGCATCACCGCGTGGCACGTTTTGCCACTGCTGGCGATCCCCTCTCGCGCGGTGCGCGTTCACCCTTGACCGCCAGGCGAATGCGGCACGTCATACCCCCCAGAGCACGTCGGCGTTTTTCTTGTGCGCCAGCCGCATCATGTCAAGCAACGGAAACGCGCGCTGTGCCAGATGGACGGCATCGTGATGCAACGGATCGCCGCTCGCCGTGGCGTAGTGCGACTCATGCGCCGCATGCTTTGCCTTGTCGACCGCGATGGCCGATTCCAGGCGAGAGATGGCGCTGGACATCTCGTCGTGGTGGATGACACCCCGCACGCCCAAGGTCTTGCCCAACAGGCCGACCAGGTAATGCGCCAGATCTTCCGTCATCAACAATTCCGGCGCCGCAGGGGATTTGAAAGCTATCAACATGAGTCCTCTCCTTCGTTTTTTCTTTTCTACACTACCGCTTCCCCGTTCGCGAACCATGACTCACCACGCCACGGCCGATCCCGCCCCCGGCATCCCAGAACAGGAAGCGCCTGGAGCCCATCATAGCACCTGCTAAAATCTCGCAACCGCGCGCTGTCTTTGCCGTAATCGTTACGTAAACATTGCGCCCACGTAGTCGGACCTCATCGCCGACCGTCGTTATATTTCGTAATGGAATCGTCGCCAACAGCCCACGCTACCCGGCTTCACAGGACTCCAACAATGCTGCCCGAACATTCACTTTTGCTTCAAAACATGCTGTCGCAAGCGACCGCGACCGTCGGTGGCGATGCCGCGTCGGCCGCGCACGACGCCGCCACGACAGTGCCCGCGTTTCACGCCCCGGCAATCGTCCTGGAACGACCCAAAGCGGCCGCGCACGGCGATATCGCCTGCAATGTCGCCATGCAGATCGCCAAGCCGTTGCGCGCCAATCCGCGCCAGTTGGCGGAGCGCATCGTCGCCGCCGTCATGGCCGACCCGCGGGCCGAGAAGCTGCTGGCCAGCGCCGAGGTGGCTGGTCCCGGCTTCATCAATTTCCGGCTGGCCGACGGCGCGCGGCACGCGGTGGTGAACGCAGTCCTGCAATCGCCGGAGACCTTCGGCCACAGCGACACCCATAACGGGGAGCGTGTCCTGCTCGAGTTTGTCTCGGCCAATCCCACGGGACCGTTGCATGTCGGCCATGGCCGACAGGCCGCCCTCGGGGATGCGCTTGCGAACTTGATGCAGACGCAAGGCTGGGACGTCTGGCGCGAGTTTTACTACAACGATGCCGGCGTGCAGATTCAGACGCTGGCGCTTTCAGTGCAGGCACGCGCACGAGGACTGAAGCCGGGTGATGCGCAATGGCCGGCGTCGGCCTATAACGGCGACTATATCGGCGACATCGCGCGGGACTACGTAGCGCGTGCAACAGTGTCCGCGAAGGATGGCGACCCGGTAGAAGGCGCCGGTGACATCGAGGATCTGGAGTCCATTCGTCGGTTTGCCGTGGCTTACCTGCGGCATGAGCAGGATATCGACCTGCAGGCGTTTGGCGTGTCGTTCAATTGCTACTACCTGGAGTCGTCGCTCTATGCCGATGGCCGCGTGGACCGTACGGTAAAGCGTCTGGTCGACAGCGGCAAGACGTTCGAGGAAGGCGACGCCCTCTGGCTGCGCACGACCGACTACGGCGACGACAAAGATCGCGTGATGCGCAAGACCGACGGCACGTACACCTATTTCCTGCCCGATGTCGCCTATCACGAGGCGAAGTGGGAGCGCGGCTTCACGAAGGTCATCAACATCCAGGGCTCCGACCATCACGGCACCATCGCCCGCGTGCGAGCGGGCCTGCAGGCGCTGGCGATCGGCATTCCTGAAGGCTATCCCGACTATGTGCTGCACAAGATGGTCACCGTGATGCGCAACGGCCAGGAAGTGAAGATCTCGAAGCGGGCCGGCAGCTATGTGACCGTGCGCGACCTGATCGAATGGTCGGGTGGCGTCGGCGTCGATGCCGACAAAGGCAGCGCGGGCATCACGGCGGACCAGGAGGTGATCCGCCGGGGCCGCGATGCGGTACGGTTCTTTCTGATTTCGCGGAAGGCGGATACCGAATTCGTGTTCGACGTGGATCTCGCGCTGAAGCAGAATGACGAGAATCCGGTGTATTACGTGCAGTACGCGCACGCCCGGATCAGCTCGATCCTGACCACGTGGACCGAATCGGGAGGCGATGTGACCACGCTTTCCTCTCTGTCGCCGGCTGATCTGGCGCCGTTGAACAGCGACCGCGCCAAGGACCTGCTGCAACGGCTCGCCGAATATCCGGATATGCTGAGCCGGGCCGCGGCGGATCTGGCGCCGCACGCGCTGGCGTTCTACCTGCGCGATCTGGCCGGCGATTTCCATTCGTTCTACAACACAGATCGTGTATTGGTGGATGATACGACGGTCAAGCACGCGCGCCTTGCCTTGCTGGCAGCCACGCGTGTGGTACTGGCGAAGGGGCTCGCGGTGCTGGGCGTGTCGGCGCCGCAAAAGATGTAAGGAACAGGGGCGGTGCGGGCAGTCCGCGCGCGAGGCGTGCACGACTGCCCGCACCGCTGGATCAACACTGTAGGGATATCAGATGGCAAGCAAGCAACGTCGGTCGCCCGCAAAGACGACCAAGCAGCATGGCGGCACCCTTCTGGGCGTGATACTCGGACTCATCGTCGGGCTGGCGATCGCCGTGGTGGTCGCACTGTACATTACACGTTCACCCACCCCGTTCGTGGCCAAAAACCAGCCGGCAGCCGGTGCCAGCGCCACCAGCCCGGCGCTGCCCCCATCCGCGGCGCAACCTACCCCGCCGAACACGGCGCCGGGCCAACCGGCGAACCCCTCGACGGGTTTATTGGACGAGCCGAAAATCGTCGAGATGCCAAACGCACCGGCACCGTCGTCGACACCGGCCGGGCCAGCGCCATCGCAACAATCGCCTACCGTATGGGGGAGCGAGCCGCCGAAGCCGAATACGCCGGCCCAGCCCGCCACGCCCTCGCAACCAGCAGTCGCGCAGCAACCCGCGGCCCCGGCAACGCCCGAGACACCAGGGCAATCGAACACCGGCTATATGCTGCAGGTAGGCGCTTACCGTACCGCCGATGCGGCGCAACAGCAGCGCGCCAACCTGGCGATGCTGGGCCAGGAAGCCACCGTATCGAAGGGCGTCAGCGGCTCGACGACGTACTACCGCGTGCGCGTGGGTCCGTTCTCCACGCTGGATCAGGCGAACAAGGTGCGCCGCGCGTTGACGAACCAAGGCTTTGACACCACGGTGTTCCGCTTCAGCCAGCAGTGACACACGCAAACGCGTCGTTTCAGGCACGTTTAAGCGTGCCTGACTATACTCTGCGACGTTGCAGGAACCGCCCAGCCTGGATTGCCGGCGGTGTTCGCCCTTCCCTTGATCAATTTGGAACTGGACTCAGATGAAAAGACTTCTTGGCGCGTTGTTTCTGTCCATTGGACTGATCGCCAATGCCGCGCATGCGTCGCCGGATGCGCCGGTGCTGAACAAGGATTACTCGGTACTGTCGAAAGCACAGCCCGTGGATGCGCCTGCGGGCAAGATCGAAGTCATCGAATTTTTCTGGTACGGTTGTCCGCATTGCTTCGCGTTCGAACCGTTCATCGAGAAATGGGCCAAGGCGAAGGGCGATGACGTCGTGTTCCATCGCATCCCGGTAGCATTCAACGACCAGTTCAAGCCGCACTCGCTGATGTACCACGCACTGGTGGCGATGGGCCTCGAGTCGACGTTGACGCCGAAGGTTTTCGAGGAAATCCATGTCAAGAAGGACTACCTGCTGACGCCTGACGCGCAAGCAAAGTTCCTCGCGACGCAGGGCGTGGACCCGAAAAAGTATCTGGCCACGTACAACTCGTTCTCGGTGCAATCGGCGTTGAAGCGTGACACCGACATGATGAACAGCTACCAGATAGAAGGGGTCCCGACTGTCGTGATCCAGGGGAAATATGTGACCTCGCCGGCGCAGACGCAAAGCCTGGACGGCACGATCAAGGTCATGGACTGGCTTGATGCGCAAATTCGCGCCAAGAAGATGTAAACAACAACCGCGGGCATGGTCTGTCGGGCGGCGTCTTCCGACGGACGCACATCGTTCCATGCGGTTCCGCGTTTCACCCGCTCGAACAAGGGTAAGCTAGGCGGATCGTATTATTGATCCGCTGCTCCCTATATGAAAGTCTTCCTCACCGGTGCTTCGAGCGGGTTGGGATGGGCGCTGGCCGAGGAATTCGCTCGCCGGGCGCGCCACCACCCCCCTGTTTCTCCGTCCAACGCCGCCTCGCACGACGGATCGGCGTCAGAATACGCATCCCCCCTTGCCCCCGACGAAGGCGCACAGCGCGCGGCGCAGTCCACCCGTTCGCCCGACGCCACCGGCGCGACGCATGCCGCAGTGCCCGACCGGACCGTCCTGGCGCTCGTTGCGCGCCGTGCCGACCTCCTGGACGAATTCGCGCACACGCATCCGCACGTACAAGTGGTGCCGTATGTGCTCGACGTGACCGATACCGATGCGCTACGAGACGCCGCCGAAGACTTCACCACCCGCTTCGGTCTGCCGGACATCGTTATCGCCAATGCCGGCATCAGCCAAGGATCGGTGACCGGCATGGGCGACCTCGACGCCTTTGCGCGGGTGATGGCCGTCAACTATCTCGGCATGGTGGCGACGTTCGAGCCTTTCGTCAGCCCGATGCGCCTGGCGCGCAGCGGAACGCTGGTCGGCATCGCCAGCGTGGCCGGGGTGCGCGGCCTGCCGGGCGCGGGCGCATACAGCGCCTCGAAAGCGGCGGCGCTGCGCTATCTCGAAAGCCTGCGCGTGGAATGCCGGCGTGCGGGCGTGGCGGTGGTGACCATTGCGCCAGGATATATTCGCACGCCGATGACCGATGGCAATCCTTATCCGATGCCTTTCCTGATGGCACCGGACGCCTTTGCTCGCGGCGCGGTGGACGCGATCCTGAAAAAACGCCGGTTCACCGTCCTGCCCTGGCCCATGCGGCTGGTGGCGATGGTGCTGCATATCCTGCCTCGCTGGCTCTACGATGCGGCGTTCGCACGCGCCCCCCACAAGCCCCGGGTACCGCGCTAATCCATCTGGAGGAAATAAGACCGAAAGAGATAATCTTTCACGGCGGTTATAAAATCGTAAGACAATAAACGTCCGAGAGTGCCCCCTGCGCGTGACGCGCCAATGCGCGATGCGCCGCGCGAGGGCCAAGAACACCTTGTCCGGCACCATTACGTTTATCAATCGCTCTGGAGTCTGTATGCGTCTTTTCTCGTGCGCCGCGCCCGCCGCGTTATTGGCCGCCGCGCTGATCCTCCCCGGTGTGGCATCGGCGAAACCGTTGACCGTTTGTACGGAAGCCAGTCCCGATGGTTTCGATGTCGTCCAATTCAATGCCTTGACCACGACGAACGCGTCGGCGGACGTGGTCTTCGACGGCCTGGTCAAATACGATGAAAGCCAGCACAAGGTGGTGCCGGCGCTTGCGAGCAGCTGGACCGTCAGCCCGGATGGCCTGACCTACACCTTCCATTTGCGTCCGAACGTGGCGTTCCAGACCACCGACTGGTTCAAGCCGACGCGCGCATTCGATGCCGACGACGTCGTCTTCACCTTCAGCCGGATGCTCGACGACAGCAATCCCTGGCACAAGGTTGCCGGCGCCAGCGGCTTCCCGCATGCGCACTCGATGGGCCTTGAAAAGCTGGTCAAGTCGGTTGACAAGGTGGACGCGCATACGGTGCGCTTCACACTGACGCAGCCGAACGCCGTGTTCCTGTCGGTGCTGACGATGGGCTTCGCATCGATCTACTCGGCCGAGTACGCGGACCAGTTGCTGAAGGCGAACCAGACCGCACAGATGAACGAAAAGCCGGTAGGCACGGGCCCGTTCCAATTGCGCAGCTACACGAAGGACGCCGTGATCCGCTACGACGTGAACAAGGCGTACTGGGGCACGAAACCGAAAGTCGATCGCCTGATCTATTCGATCACGCCGGATGCCGCGGTGCGCGTGCAGAAGGTCAAGGCCGGCGAGTGCCAGATTGCCCTGTCGCCAAAGCCGCAGGACGTCCAGGATGCCGCGAAAGATCATGCGCTCAAGGTCGTGCAAACCCCGGCATTCATGACCGCCTTTGTCGCGTTGAACACGCAGCACAAACCGCTCGACAATCCGAAGGTGCGCCAGGCGCTGAACATGGCGTTCGACCGATCGACGTACCTGAAGACGGTATTCGACGATATGGCCACGCCAGCCGTCAATCCCTATCCGCCGAACACCTGGAGCTATGACAAGCAACTGAAGGCCTATCCGCATGATGTCGCGAAGGCCAAGCAATTGCTCGCCGAAGCAGGCTACCCGAACGGCTTCTCCACAACGATCTGGACGCGCCCGACCGGCAGCGTGCTGAACCCGAACCCCAAGGTGGGCGCGGAGCTGCTGCAGGCCGATCTCGCGAAAATCGGCGTGAAAGCCGAGGTCAAGATAGTGGAATGGGGTGAACTGATCCGCGACGCCAAACAAGGCCAGCACGACCTGCTGTTCATGGGGTGGGCGGGTGACAACGGCGATCCAGACAACTTCCTGACACCGCAGTTCGCTTGCGCCTCGGTGCAGTCGGGCATCAACTTCGCGCGCTATTGCAATGATGCGCTGGAGAAGGATATCGCCGATGCGAAAACGACCGATAACGTCGCGACCCGCACCAAGCTGTATATCGACGCGCAGAAGAAGATCCACGATGAAGCGTTGTGGATTCCCCTGGGTTATCCGGTGGCGTCCGCCATCACGCGCAGTGATGTCAGCGGCTATCAGGTCAGTCCATTCGGCCGCGTCCACTTCGACGCCGTCAACGTGAACTGATCGATATCGATGGTGGCGCCGACGCTCCGCATCGGCGCCAGATCGCTTCAGCAGGTCGTGAACCGATAGACGTCGTCCGCGCCAACCTCACGCCGTAATGCGTTGCGCAGCCACAGATGGTTCAAG
This sequence comes from Robbsia andropogonis, assembly GCF_000970345.1. GTDB lineage: Bacteria > Pseudomonadota > Gammaproteobacteria > Burkholderiales > Burkholderiaceae > Robbsia > Robbsia andropogonis. The sequence goes on from NZ_LAQU01000004.1 coordinate 41,363, forward strand.
TGCGCCAGTGCCTCACCCAGCGCAAACGTCATCTGGTGTGTGTCCAACGCGCGCGGGAACATGATCGGGACGATATCGGCGGCGCTGCGCGGCGCATGCGAACAGGCCTCGATCACCTCGCCAAGCCGCGCGCGGTGATGCTCACGCAATTGCCGCAGGCGCGGATGCAATCCACGGAACGGCTTGCCGTGCGATGGCAGGACCAGCACATCGGCGGGCAGATCGTCGTAGCGGCCCAGCGACGTCAGAAAGTCGCCCAACGGATCGCCTTCGGGTTCCGTATCGAAGACCGAGACATTGGTCGAGATCCGGGGCAGCACCATATCGCCGGCGATCAGGATATTGCGCTTGTCGCTATACAACGCCGCATGCTCTGGCGAATGTCCCTGTCCGATGATGACCCGCCAGGTCACGCCGTGCATCATGATCTGGTCATGCTCGCGCATCCGCCGGAACCGCGGCGGCACGGACGGCACCAAAGTGGGGTAATAGGCCGCGCGATGGGCGATCTGTTCGAGCGCCACCTTATCGTCGAAACCGTGACGGCGCATATGCTCCGCGGCGGCAACACCGCCACTGCCGGTGCTGGCGCTGGTCTGTGCCAGCAAGCGGCCGGTGGCGTATTCCCCCACCGTCATCCACAGCCGGGCCTGCCAGCGGTGCCGCGCACCGCCCTCGCACAACCAGTGCGCCGAGCCGAAATGATCCGGATGGAAATGGGTGCACAACACGCGATGCACCGGCTTGCCGTCCAACAGACCATCGAAGACGCTTTCCCAATGCCCGTGCGTGATGTCGCTGCCGATGCCGGCATCGATGATGGTCCAACCCGGCGCCGCATCGGTCTCGCCTTCCGCCGCGGCGTTGCCGTCACCTGGATTGTAGGGGTCGTTGATGACCCACAGGTTGATGTGGTCCAACGCAAAAGGCAGGGGCATCCGCACCCAATGCACCCCCGGCGCCACCTCGAACGCGGTGCCGGGCGGCGGCAACGTGTCGCCGAAACAGTAATCGAGTTCGCGTTCGCTAGGTTTCATCATCGGGAAAGTGAGAGGTTGCTGTGGCATTGTAGACGATCCATTCCCTGGGCTCCTGCCGCGGCCCTCCGGCATATCGGATCTCGGACCGTTCCAGCACTCATCGGCAAGCACCGGCAATGGCGCTACAATTTAACAACGCCGTACCTGGACCATTGACCGTGCGGCACAGGATAAAACATGACCTATCGCCGCTCCGACGCCGATACCGGCACACCGCCCCTCCTCGCCACCGGGGCGGACACGCCCGGGGTGCCGCCCTGCTGCACCCCACCGGGCGACGACGCGGATGGCGGCACCGAGGCGACACTGAACTACCTCTTCGAGAACAACCGGGAGTGGGTCGACCGCATGATCGCGTCGGACCCCGGATACTTCGCCCGGCTGGCGGACCAGCAGTCGCCGGAACTGCTGTGGATTGGCTGCTCCGATTCGCGTGTACCGGCCAATGAAATCATCGGCCTGCCGCCTGGCGAGGTGTTTGTTCACCGGAATATCGCGAATGTCGTGGTGCCGTCGGATCTGAATTGCTTGTCCGTGATCCAGTTCGCGGTGGATGTGTTGAAGATCCGGCACATCGTGGTAGTGGGTCATTACGGCTGTTCAGGCGTGCGCGCGGCGATGACGGGCGCACGGGTCGGGCTGGCCGATAACTGGTTGCGGCACGTTCAGGATGTCCGCGACAAGCATGCTGACCTGCTGGAGCGATGGCCACTCGGCGCGGCCCGCCACCGACGCCTGGTCGAGTTGAACACGATGGAACAGGTAGTCCATGTCTGCAATACGAATATCGTGCTCGACGCCTGGCAGCGCGGCCAGCCGCTGACGATGCATGGCTGGACGTACGGCGTCCATGATGGCCGCTTGCGGGACCTGGGCATGACGGTTTCGTCACCTGCCGATATCGCGCCGCGCCATGACGCCTGCGTCAAGACCATCGGTGGACTGGGTAGCGACCATCCGGAGTCCGTCGATTTCGCGGGTCTCCCGCCTGGACAGGAGTGACGCGCCGTTGGTTCAGTGCGGCGCTGGGCGTGTTGCTGCTGGCAGCGCCAGCAGTTACGCGCGCCGAAGCGCCCACACCGCCGGACACGCAAGCGCATCCATCACGCCCCGCGTCGGCGGCCGTCCTGGTGAAACGCGTCGCGCTGGTCACCGTTCCGGGTGGTTTCGAGCGCGGACGCAGCGCCGCCGGAGTGCGTGGACCCGCCAGCGGCGTGGCGACGCGCCCAAGGCAATCGTTGCCGCACACACCGGTTCCGTCACAGTCCGCATCGACCGTCGATACGGCGTCGGCACCGGCTGCCGTGCAGTCGGTCCCCAGCCCGGTCACCGAGAGTGACACACCGCTCACGCTCCTGCCGCTGCTGCCGCCCGGCATGAACGAAACCGTTGTCCGCGTACCGGTAGGTACGACCGGCAAGACGCTCGAGACGACTGTCTTCAAACCGGAAGGCAGCGGCCCATTCCCGGTTGTCGTGTTCAACCATGGCAAGGAACCCATCGACCCACGCGAACAGCTACGCGCGCGACCGTTGGCCTTCGCCCGCGAATTCGTGCGGCGCGGTTATCTGGTGGTCGTGCCGAATCGTGAAGGATTCGCCGGTTCCGATGGCACCTACACCGAAACGCCATGTGATATCACCGGCATCGGCGAACAGCAAGCCGTGGATGTGGCCGCCACGGTGGACTGGCTGCACACCCAGCCAGATGCCGACACGTCACGCGTGCTGGTGGCAGGCGCCTCGCAAGGCGGCCTGGCCACCATCGCGTATGGCATGCATCCCGCCACGGGCGTAAGGGGACTCATCAACTTTTCGGGCGGATTGCGGCAAGCACTGTGCGATAGCTGGCAGCAATCGCTTGTGGCCGCTTTCACCCACTTCGGCACACGCGCGCCGTTGCCTTCCCTTTGGCTCTATGGCGATAACGATCAGAACTGGCCGATCGACCTGGCACGGCGCTTACGTGATGGCTATCGCGACTCGGGTGGTCAAGTGGCGTTCGTCGACTTCGGTGCCTACAAGGACAATGCCCATCGACTAGTGGGCGATCGTGACGGCGTCGCGATCTGGTGGCCGGCCGTGGACCGTTTTCTGGTCAGTATCGGCATGCCCGATACCGTCTGCGAACGAACGCCGGCGGTCCATCGGCCGGCGCCTAGCCATTTCGCGGCGCTCGATGATGTCGATGCGGTGCCCTATCTCGACGAAGAAGGCCGCAACGGCTATCGCACATTTCTCACGCGATATCCCAGCCGCGCATTCGCCATCTCGTCAGTCGGGGCGTGGTCGTGGGCCGAAGGCGGCGACGACCCTATCGCCGTTGCCCTTGATAACTGCCAGCGTAACAGCGAAACCCGCTGCCAGCTCTATGCCATCGACGACGCCGTGGTCTGGCATTCGCCCAACGAACGATCCGAACATCATTGATGTTGCGCCGGCCCGCGGCGTGATGCCAAATCCCATGCCGATATTGACGTTACTGCATCGCTGTCCGGCTGGGCCTACAATGAGGTCACATCGAATGGAACGCAGAGAGCACGGCAGGAGAGGATATGACGGATAGCAGTATCCAGGCGCAGGCACCGTCGGCGCCGCAACAACCGCTTGCAAAATCAGCCTTGGAAGAGAATGGACTCGAGGTGACGCACGGTTCCGCCGCTGAAGCGATGCCGGCCCGACCAGGCAGTCCGGCATCGGCCACATTGACGGAACCAACCGAGATACCGTCGTTGCCGCCATCGGCGCAACGGGTTGCCGCATTGCTGGCAAGGTTTGCGCATCCCCATCCCGTCGTCATGTTGCCGCAAACCGGGCGCACCTCGGCGGAAGCCGCGCAGGCCCTGGGTTGCGAGGTCGCCAATATCGCGAAATCGATCATCTTCCGACGTCTGGAAGACGATCGCCCCGTGTTGGTTGTCGCAAGCGGCATCAATCGCGTGGACGAGCGCAAAGTCACCGCGCAAGTCGGCGCGATCGGTCGCGCCGACGCCCGCTTTGTCCGCGACGCGACCGGCTACGCCATCGGGGGCGTATGCCCAATCGGCCATGCCATCGAACCGGTGGTCTTGATCGATGCCGACTTGATGGCCCTGGACACAATTTGGGCCGCGGCAGGCCACCCGCATGCCGTGTTCCAGCTAGACGGCGCGACGCTGGCTCGTTGGACGAACGCGCCGGTGATCGACCTGGCAGAACGCCGTTGACGAAAAAGTCACTCACCAGTCGATATGGCGACTCCTGTTGCATGGCTGTTCGAGCACCCGCTCAGGATGCGCTTGCGGCCGCATGTGTTGCGCGTTACGGCCCATTTTCCAGCACCGTGCACGGCGCTTGCTGCAGCAAGAGGAAGCATGTGAATCGACATACGGTATGACTGTCGTGTTCTTGCCTCAGGCATAGGGTCAAACGGGAAACGCCTAGTCAATTTTCGTTGGCCAGTTTGATATCGGCGGCGCAGAATGCAAATCAAGGATGCCGGTTTGCTTAGCACGCGTTGCCGTTACCCTGACCCCCGACACCCAGAGTGAGGTACGCTTCTTATGTCACGCATTGTCATGATCGGCGACGTTTTTTCGAAGGTTCAGCGTCTGGCGCCGCAAGACATTCGCCTCTATGCGGAGCATGTCGATGACATGCATCCGCTGCATCACGACGAATCGGCCGCCAAGGCTGCCGGCTTCCCGAACATCCTCGCGTCGGGCTCGCAACCCACCGCCTATTTCCTGGCGACGGTGACCGCACACTTCGCCAAATTCGCGCAACCGCTGCTGCAGGACTTCGCCATCAAGGTGCATCGGCCCGTCATTGCCGGCGACACGCTGACGATGACCTGGACCGTGGTGGATGCCTTCTGGAAGAACGAGTTGAATGGTGATCTCACCACACTCGAAGGCACGGTCACGAACCAGCGCGAGCAGACCGTGCTGAGCGCAACGGCGAAGGTACTCATCAAGCCGCGATCCGCCGAAGTCGCCACCAGCGCCGGGTCGTTGTAAGAAGGTAGTCGCGTATTTGGCTTGCTGGCTTGCGTCGAAAGTACGCATGCCATGCCCCGCGCGCAAAAAAAAGCCGCTCTGAATAGAACGGCGTAATTATCGACGTGATCAGCGTCATCGCGTCTTGCGATATCCGTAAGACCGCGCATCCTCCGGAAAGTTCCCATCGATCGATGATTCGCGAGGCAACGCATTTGAGCGCCGCCTCTTCGACAAGGTCGGACCGCCGGGCTATACTGCGAACGCCCATTAACGCACGATCGTGCTATTTCATGGATTCGGTACGCACCACCACTGCCGCGTCGCACGCGACGGTGAAGGACACGCCGGGCGCCGCAATCTCATCGCACGATCGGTCTCGGAGAGCGCCGTCATGGCCATCCCCTCGCTGTTGCAGCACATACGCCTACCGCTCATCGCCGCGCCGATGTTCACCGTCAGCTATCCGGAACTCGTCATAGCGCAATGCCGCGCCGGCATCGTCGGCGCGTTTCCCGCGTTGAACGCGCGTCCACAGCCCGAGTTGGATGCCTGGCTCAAGCGTATCGCACAAGAGACCACGGAACCCTATCCCGGCGTCGAGAAATGTGCGCCGTATGCGGTCAACTTGATCATTCACGGCTCAAATGAGCGGCAGGCGGAAGATGCAGCCGTCTGCATCGCACATAAGGTAAAGATCCTGATCACGAGCCTCGGCGCACCACCGAAGGAACTGGTTGATGAGGTGCACGGGTACGGCGGTATCGTGCTGCATGATGTCATCCACGCAAAGCACGCAAAAAAAGCGCTGGAAGCGGGCGTGGACGGACTGATCGTCGTCGCCAGCGGTGCCGGTGGACATGCGGGCCGGCTCTCTCCTTTTGCCTTGGTGGCGGAGATCCGCCAATTCTATCCGGATGGATTCATCATCCTGTCCGGTGCGATTGCAAGCGGCGGTGCCATCGTCGCGGCACAGGCAATGGGTGCGGACATGGCTTATATGGGGACGCGATTCATCGCGACACAGGAAGCGAACGCCGCGGAGGCATACAAGCAGGCGGTCGTCGCCGCGTCGACAGATGACATCGTCTACACCGATCGCGTCACCGGAGTGCTAGGCAATTATTTAAAAGACAGTCTGATTCGCGGTGGCATCGATCTTGACGATGTACAGGGGAGACCCGGGGCGCTGCGCCTCAACAACGAACAAGGCAAGGCATGGAAGGATATCTGGGGCGCGGGTCAGAGCGTTGCCGCCATCGGCGATATGCCGCCAGTGGAAACGCTCGTCAACCGGCTGGCTACGGAGTATCGGGAAACGCTTGACCGATTGGTGGGCATAAAAAGCTAGGCGGCCCCACACATGCCGGGCGAGACGTCAATTCCGATACACGTCGGACATCGGGCCGGGAATCTCGTCCCAGAGCGAATGGACGTTCGGTACGCTCGCGGCATGCAATACCCCCGGACGGTGACCTGAACGGCGCTCCGCATTGTAACGGGCAATATCCGCGCGCAACGTACCGCCCGAGCGCATGCTGTCGGAGTCGACCGCCGGACGATGCATGGCCGCCCGCAAATGCGAATGCCGCATGCCCGCGGCATTGGCGGATTGGGCATCGGATGCAGGCAGCACATCGGTGGTCGCCGCCGATCCGGACGCGGATAGTGTCGACGCGCTGGAAGCTGTATCGCCGGGTGTAGCGCCGATATCGGTGTCGGTGGGGGTGTCTGATTTTGTCACGCCCGAGGCACCGGGACGTGACAACGGCGTAACCGCCGCGATGCGGGATGCCCGGCCGACCCCCGACGTCATGTCATCGGTACCATCACTGCTCGTTTGCGCATGACGCGACGGCATTACATTACTGATGAGCACAGCGGCAATCGTTGCAATGACGACGAGCACGGCAAACACAGCGAGTAACGCCGGCAGCGATTTAGAGCGACGAAGTGCGGTGGGCATAGCAAACTGCGGAAATGAAGCCGACTTCAAAACAATGATTTATTGCGCGGCATCGCGTTAAAAATACATGACTCGCATATCAATAACCCAAAATCGTGAAAGGTCTGTTACCCGACCCTGACACGTGCCCTCAATGTAAGCGGCAGCCCCATTACTGTCGAGGGGCAAGATGTTAGCGTGGCCGCCCGGTTGTAACTTCGTGTAACACAGACAATGCACATATCTTCCACGCACAGTCCTTATACGTAGTCGATTATTCATATCAATAACGCATGAATAGCGCCAAAAAATGAATTTGCCATTTTAGTAGGCACGCGTTTCAATACGGCTTTCATTCGCTCGCATTGAGACTTGACATGGCTCGCCCGCGCTTTCTTCCCGATAATTTCACGTTGTCGCTCGTCGGCACGGTTGCGCTTGCCAGTTTCCTGCCGGCGCGCGGCATTTTCGCCCCGATCTTCAGCCACCTGACCACGCTCGCGATTGTCATCCTGTTTTTCCTCCACGGCGCGAAACTGTCGCGCGAAGCGCTGGTTGCCGCGCTGACGCACTGGCGCCTGCATGTGTCGATCCTGTGCAGCACATTTATCGTGTTTCCGCTGCTCGCCATTGTGTTGAAGCCGGTGTTGCTCCCGTTGGTTACACCGGCGTTATACGTTGGCGTCATGTACACATGCATGCTTCCCTCGACGGTGCAGTCGTCAATTGCACTGACATCGATTGCAAAAGGGAATGTGCCTGCCGCGGTCTGTGCCGCCTCGGCGTCGAGCGTGCTGGGCATCTTCATCACGCCGCTGCTGGCGGGCTTGATCCTGCAAACGCACGGCGGCGGTGGCAATGCGCTGCATATGATCGGCAGCATTGTCCTGCAACTGCTGGTGCCCTTCGCCGCGGGTCAGATCGCCCGGACGTGGATTGGCGAGTGGGTCGGCCGGCATCGTGGGATGCTGAAGATCGTCGATAACAGCTCGATTATCCTCACGGTCTATAGCGCATTCAGCGCGGCGGTGATCGGTGGGCTATGGCACCAGATTCCATTGTCGGCAATCGCTGGCCTGGTCGTGGTCAATCTGGTGTTGTTGGGCATCGCACTGGGACTGACGACAATCGCGGGCCGCAGGCTGGGCTTTTCAAAGCCGGACCAGATCACCATCATGTTCTGTGGCTCGAAGAAGAGCCTGGCGGCCGGCGTGCCAATGGCCAAAGTGCTGTTTGCCGGCATGCCCGGCGGCGCAGGCACGATCGTGCTGCCGTTGATGCTGTTCCACCAGATTCAACTGATGATCTGCTCGGTCCTGGCACAACGTTTTGGTGCCCGCGACGTGTCGCTCGACGACGATCCGCACGTCGCCTCCGCGGCGGCGAAGTAACCGTGGCGACGATCAGCGGTGTGTTTCACGCTGGCCTTGGATATCGTCTGCGTCCTCATCGGGCAGCGCGCCGTGTAATCGCGACGTATCGTGGGTATCGCCGAAGCTTTCCGCGATGTGATCAATGAACGTCCGCACTCGGCGATTGATATAACGTCTACTTGGATAGACAAGGAACACCGAGACTTCACCATCTTCAACGGTCGTCGGCGCCAGCAGTCTCTGTAACGCACCGCTGCGCAGATCGCGCTCGACCAACGTTTGCGGCAAGATCGAAAAGCCCGTTCCTTCGAGCGTGAGCGCGTGTAAAAACATGCTCGAATTAGCCGATAGCGTGGGCGTCAGGTGCACACGCCAGTGCTGTTGTCCATCCCCGAATGTCCATTGATGGCTGCGCATATCGCTGCTTGGCGCCAGGAATGCGTGCGCTTCCAGGTCCTGTGGCGTAATCGGCGTCCCGGCACGGCTGAGGTAGGCGGGCGACGCGACAGGAATACGGGGCAGCGCTGCCAGCTCTCGCATGATCAAGGTCTCGGATTTGACCATATGGTCCGCGACCAGGCCGACATCGAAGCCTTCATCGACGATATCGACGGGCCGATCCATCAACGACACTTGCAATGCAATGCTGGGAAAACGAAGCTGGAATGCCGCGAATACCGGCGCAAGACGTGTCAGTGCAAAACCAGTGGAGGCCGCCACGCGCAGGCTGCCACGCGTTTCGCTCGACGTACGCGCCACCGTCGTCTCAATATCCTCGATCTGCATCAGGACCGCCCGGCATCCTTCCAGATACGATTGACCGGTATCGGTAAGCGAAACGCGTCGTGTCGTACGCTGGAATAACCGCACGCCCAGATGCTGCTCCAGCGCGGCGATGCTTCGCGTCACCACGGGTACCGATACGTCGAGTTGTTCCGCCGCGCGCGTGAAGCTTTGCGCATCCGCCACTCGTGCGAAGACACGCATCGCGTGAATCAGGTCCATGCTCGATTCTTGTTGTCAGTTTGATGAACCAGAGCGCCTCGCATGCCGCCAAGACGAATACAGCCACGCCCTGGACGTGGTTGCCACCAACAATCTTTCAGCAAATTACCATTTTTACGACCACCGCGGTGACGTATCACGACGACAACATCGTATGCAGCCAATTCATCCCACATTCCAATCATTCATCACGTTGCGGGTGGAAACAACAATGACCAGGGATGACGCACCAACCGACGCCGTATTGCGCGGTAAATTTCTACCTTGTCCACGGGCAAACTCGTGCGCGAACGCAACGCCATCTGGAATGCGAGGAAGAAACTGACCGCCACGTTCAAAACAGCCATGATCGCCGTCCCGGCAACGGCCCACCACAAGGCAGCGTCATGCAACACCTTCGGCCCCAACACGCCAATCGCCGCGGCGATCGAACCGGTGGAAAGCGTGACGTGACGCACTTCGAACGGCAACGCGAACGCGCCCATGACGGCCGGAACGATACCGAGCATCATGCCCAATGACAGATTGCTGACGATACCGGAAAAATTACGACGCCAAAATCCCGCAATATGCGCGGCGCCGCGCTCACCGGTCAAGGTCCGCAGGCGGCGGTTGTAGTACAGCACATCCGCCAGGCGATGCAAGGCAAACCAGTTTTCGGCCCAACCGGCGATCAGCCCCGACAACCAGAGCAGCACCCCGGTCATCGCCGCATAGATCGGCGTGGGACCCAGCAGTGAAAACGATCGCAACGTGGCTTCGGCTTTCGCGGGGGAAATCAAATGACCACCATGCGTCAGATGCGCCCAGCCGAGTTGCGCCAACAGGCACAGCGGAAACACCAGCGCCAGATTGCCAAAGACGGCCGCGGCCTGGGTGCGCATCAGCGCGATCACGTCGGTCGCGAATGCGTCCATGCCTTCCGGCGTGCCCGTATCCTCTAGCCGTGCGGCAATCGCCGGCGCCGTCATCGCCGGTTGTTTCGTCGCCAGCGTGAAATGCAGGAAGTGCATCAGCACGAAGCTGATCGCGTAATTCAGAGCGGCCAGCGTTCCTTCGACCATCGGCGCCCAGTGCGCGCCGGTGACAAAGAATTTGATATAAACGGTGAACATCGTCAGCGCGCCACCGCCGCTCGCCATCCATAGCATCTTGCGATACTCGGCGCGGTCGCGTGCGATGTAATGATCCCCTGTCTGCGCACAACTTTCGATCATCTTGCGGGCAAGCAAGGCAAAGTTGACGCGGATGAGGTGGCCGACGCTTTGACGCGCACGTACCGCCCGAACGAGGTCCGCGAAAAGGCTGGCCTGTGCGGCAAGCGGATTTTCGGCAAGCCAGGCGTCCAGCAGCCGCTCGAGGCGTACCAGACGTGCACGCATGCGCTCGACTTGATAGACCACCTCGACGCTCACGCCGTTCGCATCCAGGTGTGCATACAGCTCGGTGATCGCCGCATGGCAATCGTCGAGCAACGCCCGAAGGACGTTCACTTCCTGCAGCAACGTCGACTGCGCCGATCGGCGCGCATCGGTTGCCGCGGCGATGTGTTGCGCGGCGGCAAGATGAATGGTCGCGGCGCGGGTGTCGTCCATGCCGTTGGCGCGCGACGATGCGTTGGCGTTGGCGTCGCCTTCAACGCCGCGATCGGTCACCGTCGATGCCTCCCCGGAGGCGGATGGGGCCAACGGCTCCTTATCCCGCGTATGGGCATCGGCGGCCTCCACGGCCTGCATCACCGGGCCGAGCTGATAGAACGGCAGCGCCCGGATACGGACTTCACTCAGCCGCGAGCGCACCGCCGGAGACAAGCCGGTGGAGCCTATCTGGTAGCAGAGGTTGTGCATCGCGGCCAGCAATGCATCGGCGTAGGCAACGCGCGCGACTTCGTCGGCGTCCGGGTCATGCAGCAACGCGAACAGGCCTTGCAGCAGTTCAGCGGGCAGCGCGTCGATCCAGGCCGCATCGTCGAGCCGCGAGGGCGTTGGATCGTCGCGTCGCCCCCACCGGCCGCGCCAGCCCCAGGTACGAGAAAATCTTGGCGCGGCCGCTTTACGCATTCGCCGCGCCTGACGATCCGGCTGATCGTCGCCGAACATCAAAATGACCAGCGCCGACAGATCACGGGTGTTTGGCGCCGGCGGAATCCACGATGCACCGATGCGCTCGGTCAGCGCGCCCCAGAAGCCGGAACGCGTCGGCATCCCGGTGTCGCATAGCATCGAAATGGCGTCGCCCTCCGCCAGCGTCGCCCGGAGCAAACGCGAGACATTACGGCGCCAGTCCGGATGCTGGGCAAGCGTGCGCAACAGGAAGCGCAGCCGCACATGCTGGGGCCAACTGCGGACCGTGTCGTCGCTGGCGTCGGTTGCCGACGTGTCGGTGATCTCTTCCCGCTCCGCCCGTTCTGCCATGGTCTCGGCGCCGCCAACCTCGCCGTGGCCCGTCGCGCCAGTCGGGTTCTTTGGCACCGAGGTGCGACGCAGCCAACGCACGACATCGATCAGCCATTGATTTCGGACAGCCAGTGGCGCATCCCACTCGGCATGGGACAACAATTCGAATAACTGGCGCTCGTGACGCGCGGCACGCCATTGCCGCAAAAACGAGAAAGGGCGGAACAAGGAACGGAACATCGTGCGGCGGACTCTCCTGGACGGCATGACACGTGCCGTCGTGCCGCCTCGCTAGCGCAAAGGTCCGCACGACGGATTCACGGTCAGGTACCCGGGGATTCTACCGACACTTCGGGATCACGCCTGTTGAGAAACGCGCAAACCGCGCTTCGGCGCGGGCCACTGGAGCGATCAGGCGTGACGCATGGGCGTGAAACGCTCGACATAATCGACGCCTGGCCGGCGCTCACGTTCCTCGCCCGGTGGCAGCGGCGCCGGTGCCGTGCGCGGTTCGATCGACGTGGCCACGACCTTGCCGTTATGCAGGCCGCAGCGGGTGATGACGGGCTGCCACTGCCAGTGACCTCGAACCCGTGCGGACCCCTTGATCATCACCGTGGTATCCACCGGCACCGGCTGCACCACGCTGAAAACCGCATCCTCGTGCTGCACCCGGGCGCGAATTACATAGCGATCCAACTGGATCAGCCGGTCGTAGCGTTTGTTATTACGCATATCTCGATTCAGCGAGGCGATACAGACCGATACCGCGTCCTGAACGGGCAGCGTGCCCGAGGGCACCTTCGAGACGGACGCGCGCGCGGCATCGTCTTTGGCGGCGTGATTGGCCCGGGTGGCACGTACCACATGTCCCTCGGCAGGTGATGCCGCCTGACGCGAGCCGGCCTGACGATGCACCGTGCGGCTTGCATGTGTGCGTTCCGCGGCTGTCATACCGGCGTGATGGTGCGTTGCAGCATGACGCGTCCTGGTGGCATGCAATGGCTCGGCGGCGAACGCGCTTGCCGCCCCCGTCAGCAATGCCGCCAACCCGGCGACACTTGCCAAGGACGCCACGACCGTCGCCAGGCCATGCGCAGGCGCACGCCGCCGGCCATGCACGCCGCACGGGCGCGCATTGGCCGGGTAAGGCGAAACAACTTGGCGGGAATGGACGACAGACATGGGAATTGCAAATCAGCAGTAGCCAGCATGGTAAGCCACGCCCGGTGTTCCAACGTGCCGACGCTGGCGCGAACAAGCGTAGCGGTCACGCAAATGGTAGCAGACGACACCGGGCAAACGCGAATTTATAGACGACAAATATCCATTGCTGGCGATCTCGCAACGTTCGCGGTCTCTATCACGCGGCGGAGGGATATTCCCCGGAGTTACCGCCTCCCGGCTGTCTGCGCAATGAGGAATTGCAGCACGATACCGGCGACTCGGTAGATAGGGGGCGGGCGTATCATGCAAGGGTCGGATGTCGATTCCATTTCCCCTTGGAGAGAGCACCAGCATGAAACTGCAACGCAATGCCACATTGTTTTCGTCCAGTGCCAACGCGCCCTGTCGGACCGGATCACGCAAGACGTTGGCGATGACCGCGCTGAGCCTGGGACTTGCGCTCGGCCTGGCGAGCACCGCCCCCGCGGCCGTGGCGCAAAACGCGCAGCAAACGAAAATGGCGACCTGCAACAAGCAAGCGTCCGACGGGAATATGAAAGGCGATCAGCGCAAGGCGTTCATGAAGAGCTGCCTGTCGTCGAAGCCCTCGGTCGCCCCCAAGCCGACACAGCAGGACAAGATGAAGAGCTGTAATGCCGATGCCAAAGGCAAGACCGGCGATGCGCGCAAGGCATTCATGAAAGATTGCCTGAGCGCCCACTAAGCAGATGCCCACGCAGGCGCGAACGCCTGCGTGGCGGATAACGTCAAAAGGCCTCGCCCCCGTCCTGTTCGGATAGCAGCGGCACGCTACGCGCATGCGAGACGCGTTTCGCTCTTTCACGAACCGCGTTCCGGCGCGTCCCTCTTGATCAGTAGCTGCGCTGGATTCGCTTGCACGCGATGACCATCGTGTTCTGCTGACCGGTTTGTTGACTTAACGTGTCATAGCCGCCGTCCCCACAAGCCACTTGCGCACGGCGCTGGCATTCGACGAAACTGCCGCCATTGCAGCTGATCTGCTGCGTCGGACGGCCGTCGCTGGTGAATAGCGCAGGCCCGGAACTGCATGCGCCCAGACCCGCCAGCGTCATCGCCGCCAGCATCGTCGTCGCGGCCGCTCGCACCATCGCCGCACCCGGCATCCTTCCCGTCTTTATCATTGCCATCGTCGTAAGACCTCTTGTTGTATCGAGGGGCCGTTCCAGCCGGCCCTCGCTTGCTCTATCGCCGCATGGCGTCCCATGCGTTACCGCATCATTCCGTCACGTTACTGGACTGCGCCCGCCCCTTCCAGTGACCACCCCGCCCCACGCTATGTCGCCAGCCGGAATCCAGCGTGGCCGCCATATAAAAACACGCTACCACCGGCAGCGCCACGGCCCAGAGCGGGGATTGTTTGTAGTACCGCAGCATCGGCATATAGCAGCGGGTCATCAGCACCCACGCCGCCAGACCGGCAAACCCCCAGGGCGCGCCGCTCAGCAGACCGACTATCGTCAGTAACGGCGGCGCGAGATACGTCAGCACCATGCCCAACGTCGCACCAATCAGCAACCACGGAGAATAGTGCAACTGGGTGTACGCCGTGCGCGCAATCATGTTCCAGATGTCTTTCCAGCCATCGTACGGGCGAATCGACACTGCGGCATCGGCCAGATCAAGCCGGACGCTGCCGCCGCGCTTGACCGCGGCCGCCAACGCACAGTCGTCGATCAATGCGCCTTTGATCGCCGCCAGTCCACCAATGCGCGTCAATGCGCCATGGCGCAGCAGAATACACCCTCCCGCCGCGCCGGCAGTCGCCTTCGCATCGTCGGCAATCCACCGGAACGGGTAGAGCTTGGCGAAGAAGAAAACGAAGGCCGGGATCAACATCCGCTCCGGCAATGCGCTGCAGCGCAACCGTACCATCAGTGAAACCATGTCGCGCTTGCCCTGTTCTCCACGCAGGACGAGGTCGCGCAGTCCATGGGGGGGATGCACGATGTCGGCGTCCGTCAGCCAGAACCATTCCGCGCCCGGTGCGAACGTGCCCGATGCCGCGATACCCTCGGACTGTGCCCACACCTTGCCACTCCAGCCTTTGGGCAGCGTTCTCGCGCCTACGATCCGCAGTCGCGCCGTCGCCTGCTCGCCCAGCGCGGCGGCCGCGGCGCGGGCCGCCTCGGCCGTGCCGTCGTCGCTGTGATCGTCGATCACCACCACGCGCAGCGCGCCCGGATAGTCCTGCGTCAGCAAGGAATGGACCGCCTGGGCGATCACGTCCGCCTCGTTACGTGCCGGGACGATGGCCACCACATCCGGCCAAACACGCCCCTCCGGCATCGCACCGCCGGTGCGCGGCAACGCGACCTGCCAGAATCCGCCACGCCCATAGCGCAGCACCGCCCAAATTGCCAGTGTCAAACACGAAAGCAATGCGGCCATCATCGATGCCACCGTCATGCAACTCCTTTTTCTTCAAATGCTCCGCGCACTACCGGCGCACGGCCGGTGACAAGCTTAACCGAAGCCGACCGTTCTGCGGTCTCTTCGAAATCGATGCCACCTGCGGAAAACCTGACAAAAAACTACGGTCTTTTCATGGAATCGGACTCGTGGGCCTGGGTTTGAGCGGATAATTGACCCTTGCCTGAAAAGTATGACGTTTGTATCGTTCCCGAAAGACAATGCCCGATCCCTCTCCCGCGCAGGAGCGCACCCCGCCGGAAGCGTCGAAAACGCCTAAAGCAGCTATTCCGCCGTCGTCCAGCCTGCCGTTGACGCTGCAAATTCTCTCCTGCACTGTTTTTACCTTCATCACCTATTTTTCGATCGGTGTGCCGATGGCCGTGATTCCCGGCTTCGTGCATAACAACCTGGCATTCAGCTCGGTTATCGCCGGTCTGGCGATCAGTATTCAATACATCGGCACGTTCATCACGCGTCCATCGGCAGGGCGTGTCGTGGACTCGATCGGTGCCCGTCGCACTGTCCAGATCGGCATGGCAGGCTGTGCCGCGAGCGGCGCCCTGCTGTTGCTGGCCGCTTGCCTCACGCACTTCCCCGTCTACAGCTTGATTGCGATGATGATCGGACGCTTGCTACTGGGCGCCGCCGAGAGCTTTGGCTCCACCGGCGCGACGTTGTGGGGCATTGGTCGCGTGGGGCAGTCGAATAACGCAAAGGTGATCTCGTGGAACGGCGTGGCAACGTATGGCGCGCTGGCCGTGGGAGCGCCGCTAGGCGTATTGCTGGATGGCGCGGCGGGCCTCTGGGCACTGGGGGTGTTGATCACGGCCGTCGCGGTAGGTGGTTATTTCCTCGCGCAACGTACGCCGGATGCGGCGGTGATCGTGGGCGAGCGGATGTCGTTTTTCAGCGTCTTCACGCGGGTGGTGCCGCACGGCATGGGGCTCGCGCTCGGTTCGGCCGGCTTTGGCTCGTTGTCGACGTTCATCACGCTGTACTACGCCACGCAACGCTGGCCGCATGCGGAACTGACGCTGAGCGTGTTCGGCATCATGTTCGTCGGCAGCCGGCTGCTGTTTTCCAACCTGATCAAGACACACGGCGGCTTTCGCGTCGCCATTGTCTCGTTTGCCGTGGAAGCCGTAGGACTGTTGCTGGTCTGGCTGGCGTGGTCGCCACACGTTGCCTTGATCGGCGCCGGTCTTGCGGGCATGGGCTTCTCGTTGATCTTCCCGGCATTGGCGGTGGAAGCCGTGGCGCTCGTACCCCCCGCGAGCCGGGGGGCGGCGCTCTCGGCGTATTCCGTATTCCTCGATGTGGCGTTTTGTATCACTGGCCCGATTGCCGGCTTGATCAGTACGCATCTGGGTTATGCCGCGATCTACCTGTTCGCCGGGTTGGCCGCCATCGGTGGTGGCATGCTGTGCGCTTCGCTGCACAAGGGTCTTGGCGACGGACCGCTCAGGAAATCGCGCGGGGCGTGACGCGTTTCACGGCTTTGCGCCTGGGCTTGGTCGCACGCAAGCGTTCGAACAGGAAGCGGTGATCGCGACTGAAAAGACGTCGATAAGCCAAAAACACCGCCAGCCCGCTACCGATCGCCGATGCCGCAGCAATCGAGAACATCACGACGATCTGATACCGGACGGCATTGCCCGGCGCCTCGCCCGCCAAAATTTGACCGGTCATCATCCCAGGCAAACTGACCACGCCTACGACGGACATCTGGTTGATCACCGGGATCATCGCCGCCGTCAACGCCTTCCGAATGGGTTCCGCCGCCGCTTCCCAGCGCGTGGCGCCCATTGCCAATTGCGCCTCGATGGTCGGGCGCCCGTTCGCGAAGGCATCGGTAACGCGCTCCATTCCCAATGCCACCGCCGTCAATGTCGTGCCCAGCACCATGCCCAAGGTAGGTATCGCGTAGCGCGGGTCGTACCACGGGTGCACCTGCATCACCAACGTCAGGCTGAACATCGTAATCAGCCAGCCGCCCACGGCAACCGAGACGAAACTGTCCATCAACCGCCCCGGGTAGGCGATCTTGCTGCGTCCATTCGCGGCGAACGCGGCAGTGGCCGTCATGACCATCATCACCGGTACAACCGCATACCAATGGCTGAATCGGAATACCGTGCCCAGCACCAGGCCGATAAGCAGCAGTTGCGCGACGGCGCGTAACGACGCGATCAGCAGGGATTTGCCCAGATCCAGTTTCAGAAAGAACGACAGCAGGCCATTGATCAATACCAGCGCCGCCGCTGCGGTCAATTGCCAGCCATTCAACGCGATATAGCCCGCGTGGTTCATCGGAAAGCCTCGTGATTCGGGGTCATCGATAGATAAATGGATCGGATCAAGAGGAGACCAAGTGCCACCGCATGGTGCCGACACGCGCCGCTTGCGCGGGATCGTGGCTGATCCAGACGTAGGCGCGCGGTAGTCGAGCGGGGGTTGCGCGCGTACCGGCCGTGTGCGCCGGGCTTGTCACGCTCGCTGGTCCCTGCCCGTTCGCCCATTGCGCGACGAGCGCCTCGACCACCGATGCGCTTTCCGGATCAAGCGCGGCCGTGGGCTCGTCCAGCAGCAGCACGTCGGGGTCGAGCAGCACCGCGCGTATCAACGCCGCGACCTGCGATTCACCGCCGGACAGTGTCGCCGTGGGATTGTCGAGGAACGCTTCCGGCTTACCAGCCTGTGCGGTCAATGCCAGCGCCGCGGCTTCGTCGTACCGGTGGTCGCGATGCGCGGCAAATGTGTATGGCCATTGCAATGCATCGCGAACCGTTTCGCCGGACAGCGTGGGACGTTGCGGCAGATAGGCGACCGCGCGGCGATACCGCGGCACCGCCGCCGCGGCAATGGGATGGCCGCGATAGAAAACGCTCCCGTTAACCGGCGCGTCCAACAGCGCAAGCGTCCGCAGTAAAACGCTCTTGCCCGTCCCTGACGGGCCTTGCAGTGCAATATGGTCGCCCGCGTGGATGGCCAGCGCGAGCCGATCCGTTCTCTGCACGACGTCACCAGCGTGCAGCGCCGGGTAGTCGCGCAGGCGCAAGGCAAGGTCCCGGGTTTCTACGAGCGCGGTCATTGATCCAGGTGACGGCGTTTGAGGACGGCTGCGCTTTTTTGCATTCGCTCAGGGCTGCGCGGCCGGCGTGGGCGCGTGCTGCGCACCCTGCCTGGCAGGCGGGGCTTGTTGCGTCTGCTGCGTCAAGCATTCCGATGTGATTTGCACGCTAACCTGCTCTGGCACCAGGCGTTTGTGCGGGTCCATGTAGACGCGCTCGACAACCCGGTGCAGCATTTCACGGTCAGCCGGGTCACTGTAGTACTTGTCGACCTGTTCCTTCGCCTGTGCGAGCGTCTTGCCTCGATTGCGCCAGCCCGCCATCTGCGCGGACAAATCGCCTACTGCCGGACAGTTGTTTGCGACCATCGGCTCGGCATGGGCCGTCGGGATGGCGAATGCGAGCAACGCGGTCGTGACGGTCGTCATCGCGACGACAAAGGTTTTCACCAACGCCGCCCGACGCAGGCACGCTTGAATGTTGATGCGGGATGTCATGGGAAGTCCTGGTACGCCTTAGACGCTATTCTAAGGGAACCCGCCCGGGGTTTGAATGAAGGTTTGCTTTCGGGGCGAGGAATCGATGTAAATCATCATTACGTCGATACGGCAGGCGTCTCGAGAAAGCGCCCATTCCGTTATCCGCACGACCTTCAAACACCTGCCGAGGCATCCGGGGATGTCCATGGACTTCGCCTTATTTTCCGATACAAAACCGGCTGAAGATCACCCCTAGCAGATCGTCGCTGGTGAATTCACCGGTAATGGCGTTGAGGCGCTCTTGCGCAAGGCGTAATTCCTCGGCGAACAGATCAAGCGATTGCGACGCGCAATCCGCATGCGCCGCCGCTTCCGCCAGATGTGCCGATGCGGCCTGCAGCGCAATCAAATGGCGTTCCCGCGCGATGTACACGCTCTGCGCGCCCGCCTGCGCGCCGGTCACCGTCAGCAGCGCCTGCCGCAGCAGATCGATACCATCGCCGCGCTTGGCCGACAGCCGAATCTCCCGCACCTGCCGGTCGCTCGCCACCGCATCGCCCTCGGCGCCCATCCCGGCATCCAAGACGCGCGCGCCGGCGGGCGTGGCAGTCAAGTCTGTTTTATTCAACACCCGAATCACGGGCACCTTCACTGGAAAGCGCTGCGCGATACGCTGGTCCTCGGCATCCATCGCCTGCGCCGCGTCCAGCAAATGCAGCACGACATCCGCTCGCCCAATTTCCTCCCAGGACCGCGCAATGCCGATGCGCTCGACTTCATCCTGCGTCTCGCGCAAGCCCGCGGTATCGATGATGTTCAGCGGAATCCCATCGATCTGGATGGTCTGCTGCACCTTGTCCCGTGTCGTACCGGCGATCGGCGTGACAATCGCCAATTCCGCGCCCGCCAGAGCGTTCAGCAGCGACGACTTGCCAACGTTCGGCTGCCCCGCCAGCACCACTTGCAATCCATCACGGAGCAACGCGCCCTGCTTCGCATCCGCCTGGATCCGCCGCAGCGTTGCGCGGATCGCCGATAGCTTCCCACGCGCATCGGCCGCCTCGAGAAAGTCGATCTCCTCTTCGGGGAAATCCAGCGTGGCCTCCACCAGCATCCGCAACGTGATCACGTCTTCCACCAGCGCATGGATGGCCTGCGAGAACATGCCCTCCAAGGAACGTCCCGCCGATCGTGCCGCCGCCTCGGTGGATGCTTCGATCAAATCGGCCACCGCCTCGGCCTGCGCCAGATCCAGCTTGTCGTTCAAAAACGCCCGCCGCGTGAATTCGCCCGGCTCGGCCAGCCGCATGCCATGCGCCGCCCCCGCCTCCAACACACGTTGCAACAACAATTGCATCACGATCGGGCCGCCATGCCCCTGCCATTCGACGACATGATCTCCCGTGTACGAATGCGGCGCGGGAAAATGCAGCACGATACCCCGATCGATCGCCTGACCGGCCGCATCGAGAAATGGCAGATACGCCGCATGCCGTGGCGCGGGCACTTGCCCGGACACGGCCTCCAGCACCGCACGAGCCGCCAGCGCCGCGGCGTCCCCCGTGCCGAATGACGCACGGACAACCCCGATCCCGCCACGCCCGGAAGCCGTGGCGATGGCGACGATCGGATCCCGATCAGATGCATGCATATCGATCTCGCTCCATTCAACTAGCCACCGGCAATCGCTTCAGCTTAATCAGCCCAGGCCCCGAGCGCCAGCGCACAATGCAAAAACGGCGGGATGGCTTTCGCCCCCCCGCCGCTCTTGACACACAGGCGGGCGGTTTTACCACACCGCCCCTGCACCAGCCACCGGCGTCCCTATCGGAGAAGACGCCCTGCCGGCCCTGCTGCCTCCATCAGTCTTTCTTCGGCGCCGGCTTCGCGTCATTTGCCGCTTCCCGCGTCACGACAGGCGTGGCTTTCACCGTGGTGGCCTTGTTCTTCGAACGCCCACCAATCACCCGCGTGATGTAGTACTGCTGGGTGATCGACAACAGGTTGTTGACCACGTAGTACAGCACCAGGCCCGACGGGAAGAAGAAGAACATGACCGAGAACGCCAGCGGCATGAACATCATCATCTTCGCCTGCATCGGGTCCGGCGGCGTCGGGTTCAGACGCGTTTGCAGGAACATGGACGCGGCCATCAATACCGGCAAGATGTACCACGGATCAGGCTGCGACAAGTCGTGAATCCAGCCCAACCACGGCGCACCACGCATTTCCACCGACGACAACAGCACCCAGTACAGCGAGATGAACACCGGAATCTGGATCAGCACCGGCAGACAGCCACCCACCGGGTTGATCTTCTCGGTCTTGTACATCTCCATCATCGCTGCATTCAGCTTCTGCGGATCGCCCTTGAAGCGCTCCCGCAGTTGCGTCATCCGCGGCGAGATTTCCTTCATTCGCGCCATCGACTTGTAGCTCGCGGCCGACAGCGGGAAGAACACGGCCTTGATCAACAGCGTCAGCAGGATGATCGACCAGCCCCAGTTACCCACGAAGGAGTGAATCTTTTCCAGCAGCCAGAACAAGGGCTTGGCGATGATCGTCACCATGCCGTAGTCCTTGACCAGATCCAGGCCCGGCGCGATGTTCTCGAGCATCCGCTCTTCTTCCGGACCGGCGAACAGGCGCGAATCCACATCGCTCGACGCGCCCGGCGCGATCGTGCCCATCGGCAACTTCACCCCTACCCGGTACAGCTTGTTGTCGAACTTGTTGACGTAGATGTCACGCTGCGCCGTTTCCGGCGGAATCCAGGCCGATGCGAAATAGTGCTGCACCATTGCAATCCAGCCATTGTTGGCGGACGGCGTGAAATCAGCCTTGTTCTTATCGATGTCACTGAAGCTGATCTTCTGGAAGTGATGCTCCGACGAGTAGACCGCCGGTCCGATAAAGGTATGCGAGAAACGCGGCGTCTCCACCGCCTGGTCGTCACGCACCAGTTCCATGTACAGCGTCGGGCTCACGGGCGTGCTACCGGTGTTTTCCACACGCTGGTCGACGTTGATCACATAGCTGCCACGTGTGAACGTGTAGGTCTTGATCAAGCGCACACCGCCCACGACAGGCGACGCAAAGCGCAATTGCAGCTTGCCGTCGGCACCCATCGTGGTGCTGCCTTGGGACACCAGCGTATATATCGAATTGTGGTTCGGGAAGTCGCCGCCAATCAGGCCGGTACGGGCCAGATAGGTATGGTCCGGCGTCTGATCGAACAGCGTGACATACAGGTCCGCCTGCTTGCCATCGCCTTCCTTGACCAGCTTCAGCAACGACAACGTGCCGCCCAGGGTGTCGATTTCGCCGTCATAGAGATCGGTCTTGAACGCGATCTTCTTGCCTTGCGTGGCCGCCTGCGCGCCCGGCGCGGCACCGGCGGGCGAACCCACGGCAACACCGCCGGCATTCGGCACGTCGGACTTCGCCGCGCCGCTCGCCCCACTCGCGCCGCTACCGGCTGCGGCCGGTGTGCTGGCTTGTTGCGAGGCACCAGGGTTGAACAGCGACGGATGACCCTGCGACCGTTGCCAATTGTCGACGAGCAATACCGCCGATACGGCGAAGATCACCCACAAGATGGTACGTTTTATATCCATGCCTGGTCTCTAACCCTCAACTCGTTCGCGCCTTCCGGCGCGATATCAGCCACGCGGCCGCGGGCGTGCAGTCCTGCGCTACGTCTTCCGCGGCAGCGCCGCGGCACATCTTACTTGTCCGTGGACCGATCGCCCGCGTCGTCCGTCCGCGAGAGAACGATGCCCGCGTCGGCATCCGCATCGCGACACCCACGCCGGCCGGATGCGGGCGGCACCGGATCAACGCCACCCGCGGAAAACGGATGACAGCGGCACACCCGGCGAAATGCCAGATATGTACCGCGTGCGGCGCCATGATACTGGATTGCGTCTTTGGCGTAATCCGAGCAAGACGGATAATATCGACACCGACTGCCAAGTAGCGGGCTGATGCCCACCTTGTAGAAGCGCAACAGTGCCAGCAACACAAAGCGCGCGCCGATTCCGACCAGGCGAACGCCCCGCATCCCGATATTTGCCCGATCCACGTCGACCACGGTGTTCACCCCTGCGACGGCGCCTCCGACGAAGCGACCGCTGCTGTTGGCGCAGCGCCACGCGAAGATGGCTTGCCGGACGAAGCACGGCCATGTTGCCGCGCGGCTTGCTGTATCACCGCGTCGAACAAGGCCTGTACCTCGGCGCGGCACAGCCGTTTCAGTGCCGGAGACGCGGCACCGGGAAATTGCTGCTTGTCGAAACGCTGGGCCAGCCGCACCAGCACGTCCCAGCCCGCGAATTGCGGCCGGCGTTGCCGGAAGGTTTCGCGCAACGCGCGACGGACCATATTGCGCGTGACCGCGCGCGGCGCGAACTTCTTGCCCAACACCACGCCGAATCGCCCCGGCGCCTGCGGTTCGCGAGCGCGGAGATAGACGACGAAATGCGGGGAACGGCGCACGGGCCGCATCTTGAACAGCGCGGCAAATTCATCGGCTTTTAATAGACGAACGGCCCGCGGAAAGCATGCACTGCTCTCGCGGACCGCTTCATCTGCCGCGCCGGCGGACCGGCCGCGCGCATCGCCCTCACGCTGCGAGGGCACGCCGTGCACTCGCTTAAACTGCGAGCTTCTTGCGACCCTTCGCACGGCGAGCGTTGATGACCTTGCGGCCGCCAACGGTCTTCATGCGAACGCGGAAGCCATGGGTGCGCTTACGGCGCGTCACGGAAGGTTGGTATGTACGTTTCATGTCGATCTCGTTATCACAGAGGTTGCCGCGCCCAATCCTGCCTCTTTCATGCCCGGCCAGACGCCTTCGATTTCGACCGAAGAACGACCGAAGGACGGGCGCAGCACACCAGCGGTCATGTGCATCGGGACGA
Organism: Robbsia andropogonis; assembly: GCF_000970345.1. Taxonomy (GTDB): domain Bacteria; phylum Pseudomonadota; class Gammaproteobacteria; order Burkholderiales; family Burkholderiaceae; genus Robbsia; species Robbsia andropogonis. Next base: position 65,191 of record NZ_LAQU01000004.1, read on the forward strand.
CGTTTCCGCTCGAATTCAGCCGGAAAAACGCGCGCCGCAACGACAGTACCAGGGAATCGGTTTTGCGGAACCAGCTATTAGATCGGCTTTTTGCAAAGGTGTCAATCGTTTATGATACGATGCACGGTGGATAGATTGTGGATAAGTCCCCTCGCTAAGGTCTTTTACTCACTCACACGGCTTTCGTTTAGCGTAAAATCCACCATCCCAGACACAATCGCCGACACGCGTCGCCCCTGAAAGGTGCGGCGGTGCGGCGTTTGCAATGCATCCTTTTGACATCGCGGCGTTGCCGGCCCTGGCTGGGCGGCGCCGTCTGGCGTCCCTCGCGCCGTGCCCCGTCCTGTTGTCCCGTGAAGCGCCACCGGGATCACGAGGCGTCGCATTCGCGCCGGTCGTCGACCGAAGCCTTCGATGAACAATTTTTGGCAACAATGCGCAGCGCAGCTCGAGCGCGAACTGACTCCCCAGCAGTATCAGACCTGGATCAGGCCGCTGGCGCCGGTGGATTACGACGCATCGACGAAGATGTTGCGTATCGCCGCGCCTAACCGTTTCAAGCTGGACTGGGTCAAGAGCCAGTTCTCGGGCCGCATTTCCGACATGGCCCGCGACTTCTGGCAAACGCCCGTGGAGGTGCAGTTCGTCCTGGGCTCGCCGAACGGCGGCGCCATGCCTGCGAACGCCCCCACGGGCGTGCGCATGCCATTGCGTCAGTCGTTGAACAATGGCAACGGCGGTGACCACCAGGGTAACGGGGGCGGCGTGGCGACGGCCGCGGCCCATCCGGGCATGAGCCGCCACCACCAGGCCCCGGCTGCGCCCACGGGCGTGCAACCCTCGCAGGTGTTATCGTCGCCGCCGGGAGAACGGGGTGCCGAATCCGCCGACGCCGATCCGGACGCACCGAGCCTCGATGCCGCAGAAGCCGCGGCCGCCCGCCGTAACTGGCGCGCACCGGCGGCCGGCGGCGAGGCCTCGCCGCAAGTCGATCGATCGAAGCTGAACAACGCGCTGACGTTCGAAACGTTCGTGACCGGTAAGGCGAACCAGTTGGCTCGCGCCGCGGCTATTCAGGTGGCGGACAATCCCGGGATCTCGTACAACCCGTTATTCCTGTACGGCGGCGTGGGCCTGGGCAAGACCCACTTGATCCACGCGATCGGCAATCAGATGCTGGTGGATAACCCCGGAGCGCGGATTCGCTACATTCACGCGGAACAATACGTGTCCGACGTCGTGAAGGCCTATCAGCGCAAGGCATTCGACGAATTCAAGCGTTACTACCATTCGCTCGATCTGCTGCTGATCGATGATATCCAGTTCTTCTCAGGCAAGTCCCGAACGCAAGAGGAATTTTTCTACGCATTCGAGGCCCTGGTGGCCAACCGTGCGCAGGTCATCATCACCAGCGATACCTATCCGAAGGAAATTTCCGGCATCGATGATCGGCTGATATCCCGCTTCGACTCCGGGTTGACGGTGGCCATCGAGCCGCCGGAACTGGAAATGCGCGTGGCGATTCTGATGCGCAAGGCGCAGACGGAAGGCGCGACGGTGTCAGAAGATGTCGCGTTCTTCGTCGCCAAGCATTTGCGCTCGAACGTCCGCGAGTTGGAAGGCGCGCTGCGGAAGATCCTGGCCTATTCGAAATTCCATGGTCGTGAAATCACGATCGAGCTGACCAAGGAAGCGTTAAAAGACCTTCTGACGGTCCAAAATCGCCAGATTTCGGTCGAAAACATCCAGAAAACCACCGCCGACTTCTACAGCATCAAAGTAGCGGACATGTATTCGAAGAAGCGCCCCGCGAACATTGCGCGGCCGCGCCAGATCGCGATGTATCTGGCCAAGGAACTCACGCAGAAAAGCCTGCCGGAAATCGGTGAATTGTTCGGCGGACGGGACCATACGACCGTGCTCCACGCGGTGCGAAAGATCGCCGAGGAACGCAGCAAGGACCCGCAGTTAAACCACGAACTGCACGTATTGGAGCAGACCCTGAAGGGCTGACCCAAGCCATTGAACCGTTGGGTGTTTCGCTGCCCGACTCAGTTGGCGGCACTCCCCACCGCCTTCACGCTTGCCCCGGCATCGGCATTTCCGCCCGGTCGCCTCTCCCCCCATATTGCACAAGCAACGCGCACGTGTCTAACCGGCATTCCGGGGAGTGCGCACGGCTGTCACGGCGCATTTGCTGTGGTCATGGCGCACGCGGGGCGCGATCGATCAGGTTGCCATGCGCAACGCGCATTGATTATGGCGGTTTAGGCCATTGAATCTCCTGTTTTATAAGGCTTTTCAGCCCATTTTGAGGCACAATACGGTATTGCGGTAAAAGAAGCGTGCAGGCCTGCGCCGGGGGTTGCAGCGCCGGCCAGAACGCTTCCAATACGCAATTCGGACCTGAACGGTCAACCGCCGTGGCGCGGTGTTGCCATGGGTCTCGGTGGTTGATTGTCTCTACACACGAAGGATGTCGAATGCTATTGGTCAAGACTGAACGGGATACGCTGCTGCGACCGCTGCAGACGGTATGCGGTATCGTCGAGCGGCGCCACACGCTGCCGATTCTCGCAAACGTGCTGATAAAGAAACAGGGTGCGTCGCTTTCCTTCCTGTCGACTGACCTCGAAGTCCAGATCACGACGTCGGCCGATTGCGCCGCCGGTGCCGACGAGGCCGCTACCACGGTGGCCGCCCGCAAGCTGCTGGACATCCTGCGCGCTTTGCCGGGCGGCGACGTCAGCCTGACCCTGGAAGACAAGCGCTTGGTGGTGAAGTCCGGCAAGAGCCGTTTCGGCTTGCAGATGCTGGCGGCCGACGAGTTTCCGACGCTGGCGAAGGTCGAGGAATTCGGCGCGACTTTCAAGGTGCCGCAGCGTGCGATGCGCCAGTTGCTGTCGGCTGTGCATTTTGCAATGGCGCAGCAGGATATCCGTTACTACTTGAACGGGATGCTGTTCGTTGTCGAAGGCAGCAAGCTGATGGCGGTGGCGACCGATGGCCACCGTCTGGCTTATTGCTCGACGACGATCGAAGGCGATTTCCCGAAGCAGGACGTCATCGTGCCGCGCAAGACGGTTCTGGAGCTGCAACGGCTGCTGGAAGATATCGATGAGCCGGTCGAGATCGCGTTAGGCGGCTCGCAGATCAAGTTCTCGTTCGGCCCGGTGGAATTGATCTCGAAATTGGTCGAGGGCAAGTTCCCGGATTTCCAGCGCGTGATCCCGAAAGCGCAGAAGAATCTCTTCCTGATTGGTCGCGACGAATTGCAGCGTTCGCTGCAGCGTGCCGCCATCCTGACCACGGACAAGTTCAAGGGCGTGCGTTGGGAGGTAAAGCCGGGCGTGCTGGGCATCAAGTCCAGCAATGCCGACCAGGAAGAAGCCAGCGAAGAGCTGGAGATTGCGTATGACGGCGACGCGATCGATATCGGCTTCAATGTTACCTACCTCTTGGATGTGCTCGCGAATACGAAGGCCGACATGCTGAACATCGGCCTGGGCGATTCGAACTCGAGCGCGTTGATCACCATTCCCGAGAACGATGACTTCAAGTACGTGGTGATGCCAATGCGCATCTGACGTCCGCTGGTGCGTGGCCGGGAGGCTCAACGAGGGAGGGACCGCTGGTGTCCTGCTCGCGCCTTTTTTCCCGGCCGGTCATTGGCCGCGGTAAAGCCTCGCGACAAGCACGTTGCCCGCGGGACAGCGCGGAATGATTCCCTCGACGCACCGGAAAGGCGCCACCACGGCGCGACCTCCCCTCCCACGCGAATATCCGAGCGGATTCGACTGGAGTGGGATGGCTTGCCGCGGTAGCACTTTCCAGGAAAACACCTGGCTTGTGTTTCCTTCCTGGCGCGAGAAGCGCTGTTTGCGGGACAGGAAGATGAGCAGGGCGGCACTGGCAGCGTGCCGCATCCGTTGCGCTCCGTTTGCCGATCGCAGCGTCCTATAGATGGGCAGGGCAATTGCCTTGCACCGTCGAGCAGAACCGGAATAGAACATGACTGAACAGCAGAAACCGCAAGTACCGGAAGCCGACAATGCATACGGCGCCTCGTCGATCCAGATCCTCGAAGGACTGGAAGCGGTGCGCAAGCGCCCTGGCATGTATATCGGCGATACGTCCGACGGCACCGGCTTGCACCATCTGGTCTTCGAAGTGCTGGACAACTCGATCGACGAGGCTCTCGCCGGCCATTGCGACGATATCCTGGTCACGATCCATCCGGACAACTCGATCTCCGTTGTGGATAACGGCCGGGGTATCCCGACCGGTCTCAAGATGGACGACAAGCACGAACCAAAGCGCAGCGCCGCTGAAATCGTGATGACCGAGCTGCACGCAGGCGGCAAGTTCGATCAGAACAGTTACAAAGTCTCCGGCGGTCTGCATGGTGTGGGGGTGTCTTGCGTAAACGCGCTGTCGAAGTGGTTACGTTTGACCGTGCGGCGTGACGGCAAGAAGCATTTCCTGGAATTCAATCGCGGCGTGGTCATCAACCGGACGCTGGAAACGCGTGATGGCGTGGAAGTGTCACCGATTCCGGTGGTGGGTGATGCCGAGCATAACGGCACCGAAGTCCACTTCATGGCGGACGAGGATATCTTTGGTAACGTCGATTTCCACTACGACATTTTGTCGAAGCGCATTCGTGAGCTGTCGTTCCTGAACAATGGCGTGCGTATCCGCCTGCAGGACAAGCGCTCCGGCAAGGAAGACGATTACGCGTTTGCCGGTGGCGTGAAAGGCTTTGTTGAATACATCAATCGCGCCAAGCAAGTCCTGCATCCGACGATTTTCCACGCGGTTGGCGAGAAGGATAACGTCACCGTCGAAGTGTCGATGCAATGGAACGACAGCTTCAACGAGAACGTGTTGTGCTTTACGAATAACATTCCGCAGCGCGATGGCGGTACCCACTTGACCGGCCTGCGCGCGGCGATGACGCGCGTTCTGAACAAGTACATTGTTGAAACGGACGCGGCGAAAAAAGCCAAGATCGAAACGTCGGGCGACGATATGCGCGAAGGTTTGTCCTGCGTGTTGTCGGTGAAAGTGCCCGAGCCGAAGTTCTCATCGCAGACGAAGGACAAGCTGGTGTCCTCGGAAGTGCGCGCGCCGGTGGAAGAAGTGGTGGCGAAGGCACTCGAAGACTACCTGCTTGAAACGCCTAACGACGCGAAGATCATCGTCTCGAAGATTATCGATGCGGCGCGCGCGCGCGATGCGGCGCGGAAAGCGCGTGAAATGACGCGCCGGAAGAGCGTGCTCGACGGCGTGGGGCTGCCCGGTAAGCTGGCCGACTGCCAGGAAAAAGATCCGGCCAAGTCCGAGGTCTACCTGGTGGAGGGTGACTCCGCAGGCGGCTCGGCGAAGCAAGGCCGGGATCGGAAGTTCCAGGCGATTCTGCCGTTGCGCGGGAAGGTGCTGAACGTTGAAAAAGCACGCTACGACAAGCTGCTTTCGTCGGAACAGATCGTCACGTTGATCACCGCGCTGGGTTGCGGGATCGGCAAGGACGATTACAACGTCGAGAAACTCCGCTATCACCGCATCATCATCATGACCGATGCGGACGTGGACGGCGCGCATATTCGGACGCTGTTGCTGACGCTGTTTTATCGTCAGTTGCCGGACCTGATCGAGAAGGGGTATGTGTATATCGCGCAACCGCCGCTGTTGAAGATCAAGCACGGCAAGGAAGAGCGATATCTCAAGGATGAATCGGAACTGCGGCAGTACAAGCTGAAGCTGGCGCTTAATGGTGCCGGGCTGACAACGCACGAAGGCGCGGAACCGATCACGGGCGATGCACTGGGGGAACTGGCGCGGAGCTATTTGCTGTCAGAAGCGGTCATCGACCGGGTGCGTCGGCATGTTGATGCGTCCGCCCTTGAAGCCATCATGGATGGCGTCGAGATCAACCTGGATAGCAAGGAAAAAGCCGACGCGAGCGCCGCCGCGCTGCAGGCTGCCATTACTGCTACGCCGTTGAAGCCTGAGATCAGCGTGACGACAATGCACGATGATGTGCGTGAGTCGTGGTCACTTCGGGTTTCGCGTCGGCATCACGGGAATATCAAAGTCTCCGTGATCGATGGTGAGTTCCTCGCTACAGCGGACTTCCGGCAACTTGTGTCGACAGCCGAGACGTTCAAGGGGCTGATTGGTGAAGGCGCGCTGATCGCACGTGGTGAACGTAATCAAGCCGTGACCGACTTCAAGAGCGCCATGAAATGGCTGCTGGCCGATGCGGAACGGAATGTGGCGATCCAGCGTTATAAGGGCCTGGGTGAGATGAACCCCGAGCAGCTCTGGGAGACCACCATGGACCCGGCAGTGCGACGGTTGCTCCGAGTGCAAATCGAAGATGCGATTGCGGCAGACGGGATTTTTAATACCCTGATGGGCGATGAAGTCGAGCCAAGACGCGCGTTTATTGAAAGTAATGCGCTAAGAGCGGGAAATATTGATGTTTGAGTGAGTTGTAGCTAGACCCATAAGCTGAGAAAAACGGACCCATAAGTTGAGAAACTTATAGGTCCGTTTTTTTGATAGGCACAGTTTATAAAGCGCAAATTTAAGTCCTGTGCACGCCGTATTAATCATTGCACAGCCGCCGGGATGAGTGGTGCCGCATAGCGTGTTCACGTAACTGCGACGGCCCTGAAGGACTTATCTTTTTACGTACTTTTTTGCGCTTTTATATCTGGCCGCGTCCATTTCATCGAAGTACAAATTGCCTTGCTCTTTCGGTCGAATCGGTTCTTGCGCCAAATGCTTGTGTTCAAGTAATTTTCGGCTCTGCGTTCCCAACATTACAAAATTTTCGACAACGCTTTCAAGCGCTCGGATACGCTGCTCCATCTCACTTACGTATGCTCGCTCTGCATCGATTGGTTGATTACTCGAGCCAGATGCGATGCGTAACTGGCATACCGCGCCAGGAACGATTTCAACCGACAACATTTTCGACTGCATTTTAGGAAAGTCTGAGAACGCATCCTCCCCCTCAAAAACGTGCCGAAGCCAAGCATACTCAGCCCACGAAAGGTCTGCAGCGGTAGCACGGTCATCCATTCCAATCCGTAAAACTCTCTCTACCCCGCGTGTGACACGAGACCATTCTCCGTCCCAAATTTCCTGACCACCTACTGCCGCGAGCATCCCGAACCACGCCATCGCTACCGGCCACTTATCCTTCACTCGTTGGAGCAGAAAAACGTGCGTAGTCGAGCGGCCTACGAGAAATGCTCCGGCTGCCACCAGCAAGTTCGGCATTGGGTCGCATCGCTCACCATATTCCGCGTTAAGACGTATGAGAAGTTTTTGAAACGCTTTAACACGGTCCTCAACAGAATCACTTAGTAGACCGCTCTCCGCTCCCATAAGCGCGGCGATACTATTGCCTCTTACGGCCTTTGTCGTTACAAAACCGGCCATCCTCGCAAGCGCCCATTCCACGACCTCCACAGGATTCGCGTTTTCAGGAACGGTCATCTCGAGCAATGACCAAATCGGAAAAAGGTCGTTGAGCGATAACGTTCGCTTCGCAAAGCGCCGGTCGTCTTGAAATAAATGAAGCCGGTCAGCGCAGGTGTCTCTTACCTTATCGGCATCGTGAAGTAATTGCGCCTTCGCAAACGACATAGAAAAGCACGAAGATGCGTGCCCATACGCTAATGAGCCGAGCCTGGTTGCACCTTCGGTTTGACTCAGCAACTCGCCCAGTACTATCGACGCCCAACGATACGAGCGGTTCAAAATATTTTTTGTCTTAGCACCTCTTTTCTTCCCTTTTTCGAAGAAAGAGACACAGTCCGAAAAACTGAGCACCCGCCCAAACTGACTAATCGGAAATGCTTCTGGCGCGAATGTTCTGAGCCAAGACAAGGTCTCCGCCATCACTTCATCAGCAAGAACGATAAGTCGGGGTACTGCGTAACCTTGCTTTAACAAGTCGCTATCCAAACCGACGGCAATACCGGAAAGCTTGATACAAGCTTCTGGACTAGCAAAGAACTCAATCACTGATACTTGGTACTTAAACAGAAGCGAAGGCAACTCTAGCCGAGGAACGCCAACCCAACGAAAATCTTGTAGATTCATGATAGACCGGAGAATAGGCTTGCCGATGTCATTGGGCTAGGAAGCGCAAATGCTGCCTCTAAGGGCTTATTGGTTTCGTCCGTTCGAAATGCATTCAATGCCGTTCGTGCACGAGTGATTGCCGTGTAGCCCAACTCTCGATGATTCAAGCCGTACCCCTTTAGCTCTTCTACAGCAAACATGTGGACCGACCTAAATTCGGTTCCTTTGGCAGAATGCATCGTTATCACATGAATCCGCTTTTCATCGCCGAAATTCGAATCGCTATCGACCCCATGCACACAAACTAGACTCGCCAAATCGGTACCGTCAAAACGTTCCCTAAGCTCGGCCAGAGTTTCTCGCTTGCCGCAGAATACTCCAATTGAATCCTCGCTAAATGCATCTAACTGAACCCGAATTAAATCTAACATCGATGCGAACTGGCCATCTCGGGTATCAATCTGATGCATTTCTGCGGTGGAGGCACCTTCAACTTTAGCGTTGTAGTTAGACGTCTCCTCAAGAGACCTCTCCCCAGGCGAGGGCTCTAGAAGCCTATCAGCGACATGCGCAATGCGTTGACCAATTCGATAATGAGCCTTCAGCGTGTACCTAGCAAGATTTAGACTGTCCCCGATATCTAATCCATCACGTTTATAAACTCCTTGCCGCTTATCGCCACAAATACAGACTCTATCGCTCAGGCATAGCAATGCATCAAGCTCACGCACCGTCAAGTCCTGCGCTTCATCAACGAATATGGCACTGTATAACTTTGGCGATGGGAGACGTTTATTCGCTTCAATGACGGCCTCAAGCATCGCGACCCTGTCAGCCTCATCGAAATCGTCGCCTTTGGTCTTTTTTATCGGAACGTTTCCTAAATATTGACGTATGTGGTCAAACGCCCACGAATGATATGTTTTAATTTGCGATGTTGAGATTAGCTGGCTAGCGATAGGGCCGCTTCGTATGAAATTAGCTAACGTCTTCGTGTACGTAATAATTAGGACGTTCTTTTCGCCTGTTCCAGCCAAGTATTGCGCCCGTAGCAACAGCAAGTTCGTCTTACCTGAACCAGGAGGCCCTTCAAGTAAATAACGCCCCTGCACGGGCATTTCAAGAAATGCCCGCTGCGTATTATCGAGCTGTTCCAACTTTCGCCACCACATCGAATTCATTTCGGTCTCGCTCTTAAGGGGTCTGCTTGCTCAAAGTCATGCCGTGTATAGCCGAAGCGTCGCCAGGATTTGCATCGATAATATCAAGGCCAGCTAAAAATACTTCTGCTAGCGTATTAGTCAATATATGCTCGCCCTCAGCCTCGCCCTCCTGAATAGTGACAGAACAAGCAATTGCGTCGGCTTGAAACTTAGTATCGATTCCTTTCTCCGCCTCTACGATATACGCACCGTACATCAACGTAGCGGTATTTTCCTGCAAAGCGTCGCACCATCGAAAACACACCAAACACAGAATGCATACTGTATCGGTTACCGATAACTCGAACTGATAGACTGGATGTTCCACAAGCTTAGGCGGCCGCATATTAAGAACAAACCGGCCTTCGCAAACACCAAGCAAATTTGCTCTCACAGACTCCGAAAATCGCTTTTCAAATGAATTTCTTTGAAACTGCAATTGAGCATCGCGAGCCACTTTCGCTTGCTTAGCTGCACTCGGCACAGATTTCAACAGACGCCCCTTCAAACGCGACAAGGCATCGTCAGTAACATCTCTAGCAAAGTCATTCCATTCAACAATCGCCAACCGCGTATCGAGGTCTTTTGTTAAACAACGACTTGAAAGAGCCTTTAATGTTGCTAAACGTCCATCACCAGAATCGCCGAAAGATGGAATGTTTGTCATGACGGCTCGAGCAACTAGCCATCGATTCCCCATCGTCACTTCATCATGGAAAATCTGCCGTTTCATGATTAAATCATGAAGAACTGCTCCAACTTGGTAAATATTCAAACCTTTCCAGAGGCGAGTCGTCGGTGCATCTAAGCGGAACAGGTATTCGGGTGAACTGTATTGCGCAGTCGCTACAAAGGGGCGCGTTTGGCCTGTATCGGTAAGGCTCGCTTCGTCCCCATCAGACATTTCAAACGCACGCGCCACACCGAGGTCAAGAAGCTTTAACTGCTTGAAATCCGGGGATACATGGATGTTCTCAGGCTTAATATCACGATGTACGATATTAAGTTCATCTAGGTATTGAACGGCCACCACTAACTGAGAAATTAGCGAATGCACATGCTCATCCGGTACAGAACTCAGCGACTTAGCTAGTTGAGGCCAGTCGATAAACTCCATCTCCGTGAATGCAGTATCTTCTGCCTCTGAAATTTCAAATACTTTTACTAAATTCGGGCAATCGTGACTTACCAGGCGCCGCTGAACGTCCAATCGTCTACGTTCTGCCGGTCCAGATGGACCGCTGAGAAACTTCGGGTCGAATACTTTAAAGGCGCGTAATTCGCCGGCGCACGTAACCTTGAAAACTGCGGCTGAGCCGCCCGCGTCGAGAAGTTCGGGTACGCTACACTCATTTTTTTTTCTTTAAAAACGCTACCAGACGTTTTTCTAAATCTTGTATGACTGCATCATCTAGTGACGGCATGTGCGATTCCCGTACGCCCATTACGATTTAATAAAAACGCCAACATTATGCAATGTCAACGTTATTGCATCTTTCCGCGCCCTAAAATCGAGCGACTACAATGCGTTCCGCAAACGATTATCCGTTCTCCACAATCTGCCGAAATTCTATGGCAAGTCGCTCCTCGACTTCCTCGAAGTGGCTGTGCAACGCACAGACAGTCTCCACCCCGATATGGGTACTATCGCGGGCATCGTTAACGCTATAGTCCATTAACATTGCCATCACAACGTTAATATAACTGATATGAATGTCTTTGCGGTACAAACGACACCCGTCGAACCAAAGCAACGGCTGTGAGTGATATCTGGTCAGAAGCAGAACAATGCGCGAGGAGCACGCACCTATAGCAACAGTCGCAAGGGGCAAGCGAACCGCTTAGTGGAATATCACATTCCGCTAGCTTGAAAAAACCTAAGCTAATGCCTAAGTTAGTAAACCAACGCCGATGCAATGTCGGCACGCAACGCCACCATTGAACTTTTATCGGTTCATTTGACTGCTCGCTCTGACCCTACCCCGGAATTAGTCCCGGCGGATTCAACCGGTCATTCCAATGTCTAATCGCGGAAGCACACGAACGTCCTTTGATAGCCGGTCATAGACAATCTAGTTGAATATTTTTTAGCTGGCATTGCAGGGCAGTAACCGCCCATGCGGCGACATTCGCGGTTGCGATTGAGCGGACGTTCAGCCGTCGGATCTGCGCCGGAAAACAATTTTTCGCTAGCTATACCGTACCTGCCCTACGTCCTTCATGCCTCGAACGAGACCCTAAGCCCCTGGACAAGGTGTGCAATGGCGAATTCATGACTCGAGGCCGCTACCCGCACGTGGCGGGGCGCGATGACGGCGGATGACTTGGTGGACGCGGCCCTTGTTGGACTGGGCCAAGGGGCGCGTGACTATTCCGACACGCCAGGACGTCGACGCACAGGGGCGCTGGGAAGCAGATCGCCGTGCGCTGACGCCGCTGTTCGCCAACGGCAAGCCGACGCCGCGCAACGATGGCGACCATCAAGCGCGCCCGGAGAAATCAATCGTTACAAAAACTTCCGACAGATCCTGCGGCACCGCCCGTTTAATTCAGTAAGCAACTCGCTTATGTGTTTTGAGATGGAAGGAGTCATGCAAGGTCTGAACAAATTGTTGGCGGCGGCAGGGGTCGTCGCTGTGGTGGCTGTTTGCGGTAATGTCGCTGCGTTCGCACAGGAAGTGATCGTTGCCCGGCCGGCGCCACCGCCGCTGCGCGTGGAAGTCGTACCACCGCCACGGGTCGGATACGCGTGGGTTCGCGGACATTGGCAGTGGGACGGGCGCGCCTATGCGTGGGTCCCTGGTCACTGGCGCGGCTCCCCAATGTGCCCGCCCGGCACGCATCCGGGACCCCACGGCCACCGTTGCTTCCCCTAAAGGGATGATCATGAAAAAACTTGCGTTCCTTGCGTTCGGCGCTGTTTTTGTTGTCATGATGTCAGGATGCACGGTGTCGCCTCGCACCGGACTTGTCTGCCCACCGGGGACGCATCCTGGTCCCTACGGGCATCGATGCATCGTAGATTAAAGGAAAGGGTGTACGCGATGAGCGACGACATCGGTCTGCGTAAGCGGTAAGGCCGCCTTCGTTGCTTATCGCCCCAGTCACTTTGGTCGCGTTGCACCATTAAGCAGGCAATTTTCTTTGGGTCGATTCTGCTGCTGCAACTTGCTGCCGGCAAATCGGCCTTTTCCATTACGCTCGAAGGCTATTTCGCACTACGTGGCTCTTACACCTGAGGCTAGCGACTGTGGGGGGGTAGTCGATCCCTGCGGAATGCAAAAGTGCGCCATTCCGCCTCTCCATCAAGTCAACGCCGAACAGCATCCGTTTCAGGCTACCGTTCTCCATGGGATACGACTAAACCGATCTCGGTTCGACTCATGAATAGCCACCCACAGTCAACAGTACGAAGGTTTGCACAATGACTTTAAATGCCGGCGAGATGACGATGTGGCAGTTGGTGCAACTTTACACGGGTCGAGTCGGATACCAGCGCGGTGTGAAGTCAGAAGGACTATCTGCAGACCCTCCAGTCATTGACTGCTCGGGGTGGACCAGACTGCTTCTCACGAAAGCGATGCGAGCAGAGAACGAAGCCGCTGGCTGCACAGTATTTGGTTTCGATTATGTAGACGCCCTGCAAGCGTGGTCGGATCGGATCATTCAGGAGATTGAGTCCCGGACAGGCTTCATTCTTGAGGGGCGAGAGATCACAGCCTTCAGTCTTCCGCGTTGCGCCACCATCGGGCTGAAAATGGGAGACCCCGCCTGGGCGAGTAACCATCCCCGTCTACGCGGCATCACTCACATTGTTCAGGTTATTCGTCGCCCGGAAGATGACGCGCCATTTGTCTCCGAGTCCTTCGGCGGTTCGGTTTCATCGGGAATAAGTCTCACGCCGCTCGGAAAGTGGCTGGCCCTCTCACAGCGGCACCTCCGCGCTGGCGAAATGTGGGCCGTCGATCCGTTTCGGTTGACCCAGAGAATTGAACGATCACCATGAAGGTCGCTTCCTAGCCGATTGCCGCCCTCCCCTGCCGGTGAATGCGACCGTCTAGCTTCGCGGCACTTTTTGATCATCGGCCGCAGTGGTGCCTAACACCAGCTTTGGCGACTTCACGCCACTCTCACCTTTGACGACCACGTTAATCGGTTAAGCAACCACGCTCTACAAATTGAGTTGAAATACAGCTAAAAAGTTACTTGCGTAAGCGCTTACGACGCGAAAACACCATCGGATGCGCATCAAAGTGTGCCAGCAAGCGCGACTTCTGCATGTCCGTGAGGTTCGAGTCTGCAATCATTCCCGGCCAGACGTCTACCGCAGCGGCGACCGTGCGCTGGATGACAGCAGCGGCCGGCTTCTCGACCAAACCCAGCAAGTCACAGAAAGACCGCAGCGTTGCAGGAGAGAGCTGCGCCTTGGCTTGCTTCTCATCTCCTGGATTGTGTGCTCGCAACTTCGGCTTCTTCTCGCCCACCGGCGGCAGAATATGCAACGCATGCCCTTCACGGTTGGCGTATGCACTGTACCCGACAATGTCATATGCTGGCGATAACGCTGGCGTGTGGCCGTCGCGATAAATCACGCCCATGTTCTTGAGATGCATGTCGGGATTGCCGAGCAGCTCATTGACCGTCAGCCGGCGAAGCAACTCATACACGGCATCCTCGCCAAGCGACGGTATCGCAAGCATGACGGCTGCAACCTCTGCATAGCTCTTCGTATATTTGTCCTCGGGCTGCACGTCTAGAATCTGGCCGAAATCCTCGACCTGAATCCGGCTGCCAGGTTGGCGGTCGAATCGCGTGACGGCGAGAAAGGCCGTTTTCTGATCAGCGTCGCCCAAGTCGTAGCCGTGCTCGACCGCGAGCTTTTCCAGCGGCTCAAGCTGCGCGGTACAGGTGCTGACGCCCGCCGCGCGCGCCAGGCGCAGGGACAGCTCTTCAAGCTCGGGTAGGCGAGGGTATCCCACGACCGGCAGCTTGGCGATGATATGGGTGTCCTGCATCTTGGTGCGGCCGACATACCGGTCGCCATCCTTGATGACGGCAAGTTTCGGCTGAACGCCGGATACCGACACTCCGTCATCCATCGGCTCCTCAGTCACCGTCATCTCGAGCGAATCGGCATTCTGGGTGACCAGATGCGTCAACTCCTCGCGCGTAAGATGAGCAGGGCGCGCATAGACGTTACCTGGGAGGTCGCGTCCGGTGGCCGCCAGCATCTCGAAATGGTCCTTAGGATCGCAGCCACGAACGTCCGCAATGTGCGCCCGGAACACCCCTTCCGGTAGCAGCCCCTGAAAGAACGAGGGAAGCAGCCAGCCATTGCGAGGGGAATAGCGACCATTGAACACCTTGGCCGTCACGGTCGCCCACAGTGCGCGCTGCGCGTCGGCGTCGTCGGCAACCATGGAAAGGGACAGGGTCGGGGGGGCGCTCAGGTAGGCAAAAGCATCATCCGCCACAAACCGAATGATGGGATTGTCATCACCATACTTGAACAGAACGCCCACGCGGGTCGTGCCGAGCAGGATTTCGAGCGCTTTGACGTTCATGCGTCACCTACCTTCTTGACGCGCTCAAGCGCAGCCTCGACCCGGGTTTTTACGTGAGGGGCTGCGACCAGCGACTCCGCGACTAACCCCCGCGCAGCTTCTTTTGGCACCAACACTACCTCGAGCCCGAGCTGGTCAGCTATTGCGAAAAGGGTGGAGACCTTGAAGTCTGAACCCGTAAGCGCCCGCCGAAGCGTGACGCGAGTTACGCCAGCCGCTGCGGCAAGGTCGGACTTGTCAGTAGAGCCCGATTGCACGGCGTCGGAGAGCACAGCGCTGAGTTCGCCAAGGGTACGCATTAGAGTAATAAAGTATCCGAATTTCCTATTTGGATACTTTATTATTTTCGCGCAACTCTGTCAACAGATGATTAATAAAGTGTCTATAAAGACACAAAGGATACTTTATTAATCAAATAACTCTAAACTCGAGCAGTCCGTCGAGGTCCAGTGACTGCAATGTAGTTGGGGTAGCCGTTCAAATCATGACCCTTGCGACCGTGCTCAACGGCATCGGTCTGGTCGTCAACGGCGTCGTAATACTTTCCGCAAGTCAACTTAGCCAGAGGTGGGCCACCCGGCAGAAACCGTCACGGGCCCCTCAATACCTGCTCGCATCGATTTTTGCCGGACTGGCCGCTCGGCTCGCTTTCGCCAGCCGGCATTGAACATCGGAAAAGATTATCATCATCAGCGTAGTACCCTATTCCCGCTTTCTCACCACTGCTGATAAGGATTCTTATGATTATCAAATACACCGACAATGATTAATTTGTCATCAGCACAGCGTGCCGACACGACGCGCCAGGGTCCTCTTCCCTTGCCTGTTCCTTCCCAATCCCCGAGGTCTCTACTGTAGAGTCTGTCGAGCGCAACTTTAGGAAATTCCTGTTTTAATTTAGCTAGAACGGACGACGAAAACCGGGTATTCACCATGGGGTGACTACTTTTGTGTTGACGTCCATTCTCAAGTTCAGAAATTGCTTTTTCAGCCAGTTTATGCTGCTGATTTGTGAAATTTACTTTTTGGTTCGTAAAAATTATAGAATTACTAACGATAAATTGCTTCGCCCCCTCTTTTCCTTCAGATATTCCCGTACTACTTGATTCATGTGACGATTGATAGAGCGCATGTCGCAAACTTGAATTACTATTTCTCTGCCGAGAAATATCAGTGCTACGCGTACTAAACGAAGAACCATCTTCAGAATAATGCCGTCGATTTTTCTCAATATGCAACCCAACAACGTCTTGAAGATTGCGCTTTTGGTAAATTTCATTTATTTTTACTATTTGCTCCTTTCGCGAACTTAAAAACATTTCACCTTGAAAATTACTTAATTCTCGAACAAACCCATCAATATGATCCCTTGCCCTTATTCCCGAGGCAGTTACATGATAAACAACATCATTAAAACCATGCTCCTCAATAATACTTCTGTTCTTTTCCATCGAAAACTCATGTGAATCAAACAGCGTAACTTGGTCATTCTTGGCATGCAATAAATCACTCTGCACATCGCTTCTTTTTCGAAGTTGTTGCAAAATATCCTTATTAACGCTATCTGAAAATTGCCTGGTATGTTGGAAAGTTTTTTGTTCTGTCGTTTGAACATTAAGCAACACACCATACATCGCAGCACTACAACCTGACCACGACCATTTATTCCATTCAGGAGTAATATTATATTCATTCTGCAAAATCGCTTTGACCTTTGAACTTAAACCAGAACCGGTAAGCCATTGACCGCCCACCATCGTTACCTTCCAGTTATCGGAATTCTTTATATCACCAAATTTTTTTATAAATTTTTTCAAATTCCTATCTAGAAAATTCATA
This sequence comes from Robbsia andropogonis, assembly GCF_000970345.1. Classification (GTDB taxonomy): domain Bacteria; phylum Pseudomonadota; class Gammaproteobacteria; order Burkholderiales; family Burkholderiaceae; genus Robbsia; species Robbsia andropogonis. The sequence continues at coordinate 81,899 of NZ_LAQU01000004.1, forward strand.
TCATCAATATGATAAATGCCAATATTATTTGTTTTGGAACAAACAACGGAAACGATAACTCCATTTTCAGCACCGAAAGAAAGCAGATAACTTAGTGGCTTAGAATTACTCTTGGATATTTTATACTCACCAGCAAACACTACTTCATCTGGTGTTAATGAAATTTTCAACTCCGCTAAATTATTTATTGCAGAACTTCTTATTTCAGAAATTTTACTTGAAATTGTATAAAAACAGGCATTGGTTACTTTATCTATCTTTTCAGCTAGACTTTCACTTACATTCTCGATGTTTTCGGTTGATATAGCAGGCAATCCACCACTCACATTAACCTTTGTCAGTTTTATCATTCCTTCCCCTGCAATCTCGCGTCTTAAATTTCATGTAAGTAAAATAGCTATGGCAATATTGTCGAACCAGCGCGAGTAAGTCGCTATCAAAAACCGAAGCAACGCGATTACGCGGACGAAACGCATCCTTGTACGCGTTGCCGCATGCGTGATTAACCGCAAAGAAAACGATCATCAGCCGACGCAAAGACATTGCAATATTTGCAACAGCCGTGAAGCCGGATATCAAACACAGAAAACCAGCCATCCCGAAATAACGTTCAGCGTTTTAACACAGCCTCAATACACCCATCCGCCTTGTCGCGGACCGTCTTGTACATATCAGTGCCCTCCACCAGATTCGCAGTGAGCGTGATCGCGATAGAAGGGGCCAACTACCCTTTTTCGATCATTTCACCGCCATCTTCACAAACGGGCCCGCGCCCCATCTGGCAACAATGTCGTCGTGCTATTAGTGGTAAAAGAGATAACCACCCTGGGATGGGTGGGCAATCAACGGATGCGCAAAAGGCAATGTGTCAGACAAGCGACACGCATCGCGCACACTTAATGAAGAAAAAAGAGCAGATTTTTTAAAATAATAAGCAATGCTTGTTAAAATAAAACGTTTATAAAATGCACTTTTATGATGTGTATTCGTATTTTTAAAGGTAACTGATACTCATACGCGCTCCTTCTACGATGTCACGGTGCTTTTATCTTCTGGATCCGCGATTGCTAAAATCACCGTCCAACGCTATCAGCAACCCGTCTACGCTTTCGATGTAGGTGATAGGCCCGTCATAGTCGATGGCATTTTGTTGCATGCCGCGCGGCTTACGTCCTGGATCTAAGACCATCGTTAAACCACCTGCCTGATGGATTGCCGCCAATCCTTTCGATCCGTCTGCAAGCGATCCAGACAATACGATGCCTATGGCCCGTCTTCCCACGCTTGCAGCCAAGGACGCGAACAGAACATCAACGGTACGATTTCGATAGCGATTACTTGAACCGTCCAGACAGGCGATTGCTTCATTCTGGTCTATGTACAATACCTGACTCGATTCAGCTACATAGCAAACTCCAGCCTGAGTTGCCATTCCGTTCGTGGCAACGACAACGGAGAGTCGGCTTCTTCGCCGAAGAACCTTTGCCAAGTAACTGACCTTGTCGCTTGAGCGATGCAGCACAACGAAAACAGAAGCGTCAATGGACTCCGGCCAGCGCTCAAGAAGTCGGCAGATATCATCCAACCCCTCGACTCCCGAGGCACCAATACCTATCGCATACATAGGTCGCTTCATTTTCTAACCTCGGAGGAAACGGGCGAGATTCAGATCGACAGACAGAGCACTTCTAATCCGACGAATTCTCAGAGATCTGAGAAATTCACACAGACCCGGTACTTGCTAACCTCACGCTCCACGTCGTTTAGGGACGCCTGGTATTTTGGCGGGTTAAGGGCACGACATCGCCGCTTCTCATGACGTCAGATGCTTTTTCAAACCGCTGTTTTGGAGACGGAACACGTCAAATTTTACTCTTTGCGGGCATGACGGCATTCTTTACAGGATCGACCAGACCTTTACCATCGCTACCGTCCTCCCACTCCGCCTTCGGTATAGGATTAGGCTGCGCCTGGGCCAATTCCGCATTGTGGGCGGCCAAGGCTTTGGTATCAGTGAGATCGTCTTCCGAAAAATCTGATTTTGCATCAATAGTGTGCATAGGTACGTCCATTTAGCTCGTGGGGCGATGCTACGACGCTTCCGTCGATGGTTTTTTGGGGTCGGACGTCGGGTCATTCGGGCTGCCAATCACATCCCTGTCCTCGGTACCATCGCTTTCGATGTCGCCATTCTCTTTCCGCGCCGGTGGGATCGCGTCAGGCTCGACATTGCTGGGATGGGGCTGATTAGCGGATTGCGTATGCTGTAGCATAAAGTTCCTCCTGGAACGTGGTCCAGCACATTACAGGTACGCAAGGATCGTTCCGCGAGGCCGCGAATCGTCGGTCCGCACTTTGACGCCACAGCGAAGTGAAACGCAATCATGGCGTCAGCGATCCAGCTTTGCACCGTCAGCCCCCCCTGCGCGATCTGGGCCACGGAAGACACCGTAGTGACGCAATACATCGCGACAGGCATCGACCGATCAGGGCTAGCAAATCACCCAGGTTGCAAGAACGATTAGTCCCAGTCTGATTGTCATGATTTCCAGACGCCGATACATTCCGCTGATCTTCATACGGCAACATGGGTCGACGCATTGATAGCGAAATCTGCGCCATTGGATTGCCGCGGATCATCCGTCGCCACAATATTCACGTCTAGATAAGACATGCATCAACGACTTGTTAAATTCATCGATCACGTTGTTGATAGCCGTCGACGCTGGATCGACCTTGAACGTGCCACCGGCATATCTCGCCTGCGGTGGCGAAACGCCTATATTGGCAAGCAGAGAATTAACGGCGACATGCTGGAGGCTATAGCAAAGCGCTGGCCCCAATACCTTTGCTGGCTTATGGCTGGCGACGCAGCAGTCGGCGCGGAACAACGAGACCTAGAGGCCGACGCAATCGGCCCATAGCGCGTCTCTGCGTGCACCTACAGGGATTCCGTGCACCAAATCGTCGACAGGCGCGCCCGGGATACGTATTACTGTGGTTTGTACATGCGTGGTGATGCGCGTTGTACAACGCGCATCACCACGCCTCGCCTTAGAACGACAACCCCATCCCTACTTGCAGCGTTTGATTCGTCGTGGTCGAGCTGGGCTCATAGTAGAAATAGTCTACGGTCCCTGACTGGCCATATTTGAAATGGCTGATCTGATAGGCGGCGTTCACATGCAGATGTTGCGTGACAGCATAATCGAGGCCAAGCGACCCCATCACCGTGAGGTCGGAACCAAGCCTGAATTTACCTTGCGTGATATCGGTCTTCATACTGGCCGCGAACGTCCCGCCTACCGACGCTTCTCCGCTGAATACCAATTTTGGCGTGATCGCATATTGGCCGATCATGCCAAGCCCCGCGCTGTGATGGCTATAATGCTCATCATAGCCATAGTAACTCGTGGAATCACGGAGCCATTGGTGATAACCGTAATACACGTAGTAAATGACCTGCCCCTGATTCGTCACCGGAAACGCTTTACCGACCTTCACTGTGACATCCGTCGAGTTCACCCGAGTGCCCGCTTGATACGGAATGGAAGCGCCGCTGGCGCTGTTCAGATGACCGTCGTAGTCCGTACGCCCCTTTGAATAAGCAAAACTCGCGCTGAGATAGACATCCTTGATGCCAGCCATATCGCGCTGTATCGATAGTTTCCCTTGGTACGCCGATTGAAAGCCCGTTTCCGTATCCAGCGTTTGATTGTTCGAGGACTCACGGTAGTTTGTATATTGCCCGCCCGCCGATGCGGTCAACTGGGTGTTGACACTTTGGAAAATAGTGCCGGCGTGGGCCGTTATGGAAACACCCATGGCCGCGACAAACGCCGTTGCAATTAACCAAAAGAGACGCTGGATACAAACGGTATTTTTCTGCCGATACGCATCTTCAAAAGGTACGAGGGAAGTCGACGAAAGAAAAAAGCGCGCGCGGGAAGGCATGGAATCCTATGAATAACGGGCTGTTGTGGAGATGCAGCCGGCAGCATAAACGAGACAGTAAGAATTTGTAACCAGAAACTTTAAATTTCTCAAACAGTCGCTTTAACACATCACCAAGACAGAGGCGTACATAACATGGCAAGTGTCATATCAGTTATCTAGGCTGCTCAGAAACGGGGGAGGCCGCACGACATATGAATGTCAACATCCCGCGTATCTCAACGGGGTTTACGAGCAAACAATTACTCTTAAAGAAACGACCGTTCGACCCGTTTACCAGACATACCTTGTACCGGAGTCGCGCAGCGATGAAGACCTCTACAAAATTAATGTCCCTTGTCGTCACGGCCCTGGTCGGCGTGGTCGCCATTGCAGGCATCGCGCTCTACTCATTGAATACCTCGTTGCTCGACAGTCGTCGTTCCGAAGTGATCACACTGCTTAAAAAAGCGGAACACATCATCCAGTACTACCGTGACCAACAGGCAAAGGGCAGTATGACCCAGGAAGCGGCGCAAGCGGGAGCCATTCAGGCATTGGTCCAAACCAATCCTGATCGCGTCAGCTATTTCTGGGTTACCGATAGCGGTGGCGTCAACATCGTCCATCCGAACACGGACCTCATTGGCAAGAAGCTGTCCGGCAATCAAACCACCAGCGGCATGAGCGACGACGAAGCCTACCGTCAGGGGTTGGCGAACAATCATTTCGCGATGATCGACCTGCTGGTCAAACGCAGCGCCGATACCCCCGCGGTGCCAAAACTGCAAGGCGTGTTCCAGGTGCCGGATTGGAAGTGGCGCGTAGGCACCGGATTCTTCTATGACGATATCAATGCCGCTTTCTGGCGCGTCGCCCGCGTGCTGATCAGCATCACCGTCGTGCTGATCATCGCCGTCGGCACGATCGCCTGGCTCATGACGCGCAGCGTCCAGAAAACCCTGGGGGGCGAGCCAAACGAAGCCGCGACATTTGCGACCCAGATTGCCGCCGGCAACCTCGCCGCCGATGTGCCGCTCGCCGATGGCGACGAGAGCAGCCTGATGTTCGCGTTGCACGGCATGCGTACACGCCTGCGTGACCTCGTGGAAGAGATCAAGCATGCCACCGATTCCATTGCCACCGGCTCGAACGAAATCGCCCAGGGCAACACGGACTTGTCACAACGCACCGAAGAGCAAGCCGCCTCGCTGCAGGAAACGGCTTCGAGCATGGAGCAACTGACCTCCACCGTTAAAATGAACGCCGACAATGCGCAGCAGGCAAGCCGTCTCGCCGCGGAAGCGTCCGGCGCGACCACGCGCGGTGGCGAAGCGGTAGATGAAGTGATTGGCACCATGCGCAATATCTCGGAACAGTCAGAGCGCATCGGCAACATCATCTCGGTGATCGAGGGCATTGCATTCCAAACCAATATCCTGGCCCTGAACGCCGCCGTGGAAGCGGCGCGGGCAGGCGAGGAAGGACGCGGCTTTGCCGTCGTGGCCGGCGAAGTACGTACGTTGGCACAACGCAGCGCCAGTGCGGCAAAAGACATTAAGGATCTGATCGGGCAATCGATCGCACGCGTTGAACAAGGAACCGGGCAGGTCGCAGTGGCCGGCGAGCGGATGACCGAAATCGTGCAATCGATCCGTCGCGTCAGCGACATCATGAATGAGATTGCCGCGGCGTCGTCGGAACAAAGCAATGGCATTGAGCAAGTGAACCGTGCGGTCTCACAAATGGACGAGGTGACGCAACAGAACGCGGCACTCGTCGAGCAAGCCGCCGCTGCTGCCGCGTCGCTCGATCAACAAGCAGATCGCCTGCGCAACACCGTGGGCGTGTTTCGCTTGGCTTGAGCCCAGCAGGTTCGACCTTGAAAGCGGCGCGGAATAACGCACGTACGAAGCGCCGCTTATGCATTACGATTCCCACACGCAACAAACGAAGCAGCACCCGCGCCCCCCATTATTTCCCGATAGGCTTCCGCCAAGACCACCCTTTCGGTGGCATCCTATCGGAGAAAAGCCAAATGGGACTATTTGATACCCTCACATCGAAGTTGTTCGGCACTGCGCATGCAAAAGGCCCGGATGCATCCCGTAATCCTGCCCCGTCCGGCGAGGCACCGAGCGCCGAGACCGACCCGATGGTGCTTCTGCGTGAGCGCGCAAGCAAACATCCGGAAAAGCTTGACTGGGAACATTCGATTGTCGACTTGATGAAGCTGGTCGGCATGGATAGCAGCTTGGATGCGCGGACAAAGATGGCGGACGAATTGAAGTACTCCGGTGATAAAGCGGACAGCGCCGCAATGAACGTCTGGCTGCATAAACAAGTTCTGGAATCGATCGCAAAGCGCGGCAGCATCTAATTTCTCCTCTCGGCGTGCATCGTCACCGCCTGCTTCGCTGATTCCATCGACGACACTGCCCCACTCGTTCACTGCAGTGTCGCTCTCCTCCTCTTCCGTATATCAGCTGACTGCTTCGGGCAAATATGTCCATTGCTTCGTCATATTGAACGCCTTCTCGGCACAACGATTCAGACCGGGGGCGGTTGACCGCAATATCCAGAATTGATCGGTTTAATAGCGCGGCTTACGGAACGACTTTCCATGAATGTGAATGAGCTCACACAACAATTCCCCGGCATATGGGATGAAAAGCGCTTCTGGGATACCACTCCCGCACACGCTCTCGTACGCCGCGACAACGGCGACTATTCGTACTGGGATAAAGAAAGTCGGGAAATTTATATAAAAACACCGTATTTCCTGACGCATCCACTTGGGTCGTCATCGCGGTGAAACTCGGACATGTCGACGGCGGCCTTGCGTCATTCGTTGTCCTGTCGCCAAAAATACATGACTTCAAGCTCCATCTGGCGCATTGCACAATGGCGATCGCCGTCCCTCCGCCAGATGCTTGCGTTTTCGGCGACCAGGATAGCGAAGCCAATGGCCATGAAATCGTGGTCTACCAAAGCACCATTCTCAGCGAGATCAAGCCGGAACTATTTCGCCAACGCATCGCATTATTGAAAGAAAACATCAAGCAAGCGGAAGCGATGCTGCATCAAATTCCGCAACTGATGGTAAAACAGCAACTCCCGCCCTACAAACTCACGAGGCCTGAACGCACCGCCTTTACCGCTAACTGCGAATCAACCGTTACCGCGTTTGTCGGCAGGCGTCGCGCCTTGGTGAGCGATATGTTTTCCAAGACGGTCCGTCCGCTGTCCGAGGGCGGCTTTCGATCTTTCGTGATTTTCCTGATGAGCGAGTCGCGAGAGCGTGATACGCGCCCCTTTTCGTCCATGCGTCAATCGACGATGGACGTGAAGCGATTCGACCGTGAAGACACTCTCAGCTTTTGGCATGCGGATCATACCGAAGTTGCAGTCACCCGACTGCGTTCCGGCCCGGGAAACGACGAAACCGTTACCGTTTACGCAAAAGCGTGCCGATGCCTGATACACGGAATACAGTCCGCTGATTGGCCATCTTTCCATGACGGACTTGAAAAATTTGCACCACTGGTCGTCGAGCTGACCGAGGGCTCGAACGTCATCGTTCGTCACGACATCTCCATCACTTCACTCTCGGGCCAAGAGATTGCAAGCCAGGTGGCGGCCTTTTGGAAATGCCTCGATAACGCACGCGCGTATTTCCAACTGCTCGAAAAAACCGGTATGAACGGCCATGTTCATTTTGAGGTCGTCAAGGAAAAGCGGCGCGCCATCCCGGAGTCAAGTTTCTGGGAAACGCAGGAACGGAGACTCTACGACGGCGACTACACCCATATGGGCAACGACGGCCATGCGCCGGGTGGCAACACGGTGTCGGCATTGGAAACAACGCCTTCTCTGGAAAACGACGTGGATGCGCCGTTCCCTCACCCGCTGTTCTAGAGTGAACGTTCGGCCAGCACATAGGCGACAATAGGGCTTCTCACTACCGTCATCCGCGCAGCTACCCGGCCGTTTCATCCGGTTAGCCGGCACGCGCGGCGTACGCCAGGAGCGTCCTCCATGAAAGCAGCCATCGGTCAGTACGTCGTCGACAAGGATCCGGCGGTCAATACGGAACGCGCCTCGGCATCGATCGCGCAAGCACATCTCGCCGGTGCGCACTTGCTCGTGTTGCCGGAGATGGCGCTTGCGCTCGATCCCACTGATGCCGATCTGGCCCGCCGAAGTGCCCAGCCATTGGACGGACCGTTCGTTACCGCGCTAAGCCATGCCAGCGCCAACGCCCCCGGCATGACCATCGTGTTCACAATGCCGGAGCCGGTTCTGGGCGACAACACCCAGGACGGCGGCAAGGCTTACAACACACAGGTTGCCTTGCGTGACGGCAAGTTGATCGCCGAATATCGCAAGATCCATTTGTATGACGCATTCAATATGCAGGAATCGAAGCGCATCGCGCCGGGTGATGCGGTGCCGCCCTTGCTCGACGTTCACGGCATGAAAATCGGCATGATGACCTGCTACGATGTGCGCTTTCCTGAACTTGCGCGGCGCCTGGCCATCGATGGCGCCGATGCCCTGGTGTTGCCGTCGGCGTGGATAAAAGGACCGATGAAGGAATGGCACTGGGAAGTGCTATGCACCGCCCGGGCATTGGAAAATACCTGCTATATGGTGGCCTGTGGCGAATGTGGGCCGCGCAATATCGGCGCCAGCATGGTCGTCGATCCGCTCGGCGTCTGCATCGCCCGCGCCGCGGATACGCCAACGCTGCTGTTCGCCGAGTTGCTGCCGGAGCGTATTGCCCAGGCGCGTGCCAGCTTGCCCTCGCTGGCGAATCGGCGGTTTGGAACGCCGGAACTGGCCGTCAATTCACATTCGAGATGAACGCGAGATAGCCGTCTCGCAGATTCGCCGCGGTTTCCATCTTCACGAAGACGTTCTTGCCATAAAAGAACGGCAAGCCGAAGTCCATCTGGTTGGTTTGCTGGACCCCGATGTCGTTGTACGCGTAATAATTGTTGCTGCTAAAAAGCGTCTGGGCGTTCGCGATATTGAACGTTGTACTGTATGTACTGGTCGCCCCCGAGACGTTCGACGAGAACGTCACGCTCCGACTGACGGTGCTGGACGGACAGAAAAATCCGCTATAGCTACCGCTGGTACAGGTGGCGATGGACGAGTCGTCCAAATACAGGAAGTTCGAACCCGTGTCGACAAACGCGCCTGTATTTGTCGTGCCGTTATAGGTCGACTTGAAATTGAAAGCACTGTCGGTCTGAACGACCGTGGCGCTACCCAGCGCATTATTGGTGCGCGTCCCGATACCAAAGACGAGTGCCCCGGTTGCGGTGGCGGCCCCCGTGCTGGCGATGACCGGCAATTCAATAATCACACCATTGTTGTCGGTGGCGAATTTGGATACGGGATTGGTGATCTGCTGCGCGAGCGGTACCGTTGTTTGCGACGGACTGCTGCATGCTGTCGTCGACGAGCATCCCCAATACCATGCCGACGTTGCCGTGCTGACGCACGTTGCGCCGCAATCCTGAATCAGCCCCTCCACACCCAGTATGCCATTGGCTCCGAGCGTGGCTGCCGTCGAATACGACGTGGCGCTGCCGTTCGAACACTGACTGGGGGCGCTCCCCACCGCGGAGTCGGCGATAACCTGGATCGGTACACTCGAGGCCGACTGCCCGCTCATCTTGATGTCCGCGAGCCGGCCGGTGCCCCACGTGTAACCACTGAGAAACTGGCCACAAACGGCAAGATACTGGCTGGATGAACTCAACTGTATCCGCGTAAGCGTGTTCAGCGAGTTGGGAACGGCCGACGCCAAAACCCGCAATCCGACCGACCCGGTGTCCACGATCACATTATTGATGGTGTCGCAGGTACTCGAACCCGGTGCACAGACGGTCACTGTCACAAACGGCGCATTGGCCAGATTAGCGTTCGGCCCCTGTTGAACCGTGATGGTCGAAACATTGGTATCCGCCGCGGCAATCGTGCTGGTTGCAGCAGCGGACGTCGCGCTGTTGCTACTGCTACTCGAACCGCCACCACCACCACACCCGGCTAGCATGCCAACGGCAATTAGTCCGGCAAGCCAGCCGGTTATCACGACAGGGCGCGGGCGAATTACGGTAAGAAAAGACAGAAATCGCATGATTCGATACGGTTGAACAGCGGTACGCCAGGCACGGGAAAACGCGCACACACGCACGCGTATTTATTTGATGTTGGCCGTATCCAAGCCGGACGGCACGAGCGCGGGCACCCAGGCCCGCCCATTGAATGCGCCGGGATGGCCTGTGATCTGAACCACCACATTGCTTGTTTGCACGTTGACGGGCGCGCTGCGCCCACGCCGAATGCCATTTTCGGTATCGGCGGTCTTGGCGGCCTCTCGTGCGTCCGCGTATTGCGTAAACGCGCCACTGCCAAGAATGGATTGCAAATCAGGTATGAACGGCCCGGAAAACGCAACGGCGAACACCGTTCCATCAACATTCAGGTATTCACGTTCGACCGTACCGTCAGCTTGTGTCGACTCCCTTACCGAGTAAGTGGACGCGGATGCCGCGCCGCTAGTCGTTGCAGCCAGTGCCGTCGTGCCGGTGCGCGCCTGGAACGACTGCACCGCCGCGCTTGACAGCGTCGCCGATGCCGGTAAGCGGGGTGCGCCCCCCAGATCGGCATGCGCCGGGACCCCCGCGCCAAACATAAGCGCGCAGGCCACTGCAAAGCCCGCCATGCCGGGATATGGCGGCGCGGTGATAAGGCGGTGCGTGCGGGAAGACAGCATCAAGAGAAAATTCATCGGTACGACCTGCTAAATAAGAAGCCGTGGCAAATGTCTTTTACATATCTGACGGTTGCGTGACAGCTATCTCGAAATTTTTCCACCGTCCTGAGCGAAATCAAACGCGTGTTCCATATCGCCTTGTCGACGGCTTGCTTATTGTGCCCGATCCGTGCGTCATGGGAGCATCGCGCGGTCAGGATGCAACACTTGTGCGGCAGTGTTCCGCGCGGCCTTGATCGTACCTCCAAAGCCGTGCAGGGGGAATAGTGATATCGTCGCCAATGAACGTTTCCCTCCAATTTTTCTTGCGAGCTCTCGATCATGAAAGTGGCAGTCATGGGCGCCGGCGCGGTCGGCTGCTATTACGGCGGCCTGTTGGCCCGCGCGGGTCACGACGTGGTGTTGATCGGACGGCCGAGGCACGTGGACGCGATCAACGCCCACGGGCTACGTTTTCAAACGGCGACGTTCGACATGCACATTCCCATGCGCGCCAGCACCGAGACATCCGCCGTGGCGGAGGCGGATCTGGTGCTGTTTTGCGTGAAGTCGATGGATACACCGGCCACGGCACGCGACATGAAACCGTTCCTGAAAACCGGCGCGTTGGTGCTGTCGCTGCAGAATGGCGTGGAGAACGTGGATACCCTGCGCGCGGCCCTACTGGACCCGGATCAGTTGGCACGCGATGGCGCGAAAGGTGCGGCCAGCGTTTCGGTAGCCGCCGCGGTCGTGTACGTCGCGTCGGCGATGGGTGGTGATGGCCATGTGATACACCACGGTCGCGGTGAACTCGTCATCGAGCCATCGCCCGCCAGTGACGCCGTGGCCAGCGCATTGGTCGCGGCCGGCGTGCCGACGGAAGTGTCGCCTGATGTGAGAGAGGCCCTCTGGATCAAGCTGATGATCAACTGCGCTTACAACGCGTTGTCGGCCATCACGCAGTTGCCCTATGGCCCCCTGTCCCGTGGCGAGGGCATTCCGGAAACGCTGCGGGCCGTCGTCGGTGAATGCCTGGCCGTCGCCAATGCCGAAGGCATTGCCATCACCCGTGATATCCATGCCGATATCGCGCGGACCGCGGCGACGATGCCCGGTCAACGCTCCTCCACCGCGCAGGATCTGACGCGCGGAAAGCTGACCGAGATCGATCATCTGAACGGGCTGATCGTTCGCAAAGGCATGATGCACGGCATCGATACCCCGGTGAATCGCACGCTGCACGCGCTGGTCAAACTCATTGAAGTCAAGCCGGGTGCCGCTGGCTGAGCAGGCCATCGGCACCTGCCCGTGCGTCTTGCCACGCCAAGCTTGCTCGCTGAGCAAGCTTGGCGCGCGCGTCTGGATTCGTCAGTACCCATACGTCAGGTTGATAAATACGCCTTTCGCACGGTCATCGCCAGCGATGCGGAAACGGTACTGGACGCTCGCTTGCCAATACGATCGCGGCGCGTGATACCGATCCTGCCGGAATTGCCACCGCATGGTAAGGCCTGCGCCCACCCCAACGCCGTAGCCGTTATTGGTCAATTGATTGTAATCACCGCCAACCACCGCATACGGGAAGATGGTCGCTTCCGGCTTGATCGCGTCAATGCGATACGTGCGGCCGAGGTCGGCCTCGGTGGTCCAGTAGTTCTTGCCGGCCTGTAAATATCGCCCCACTTCGCCGTAGAAGGTCCCAGTCCACCAGCTTGGCACGTCGTAGCGGATAGCCGTGCCAAAGCCGTTCGAATACGCCGCACGCGCAAGCCAGTCCGACACGGCGTTGCGGCCGAGTGGTATTTCCCGCTCCACAGCCAATACCGCGTTTTGCGTGGCAAACGGGCGCCCGCGCACCCCCACCGCACCGCTCAGGCTTGCAACCCCGGCATCGCGCGCGCCACTGTTCGACGCCGAGGCAAAGCCGGATCGATCGTCCCACCATGTGCCGCTGGCGCGCGCGTAGACTTCGACGGTATGGCCGCTCATATAACCCCAAGGCCGCCAATATCCTTCCACCGAAGTCTGCAGCGATTTGTTCGCGGTGCTGGCGCTCGGATTGTTTTCCAAGCCGGCGGCCACGCCCGGTCGGTAGCTCGTGGACACGGTAAGGCCACCACGGCGATCGATCTCGCTTTCGGTACGCCGCGTGTCGAGCAGCGTCGGTGGGGGAAGGGCAATCGTACCCGCCTGGTCCGCATCGATTGCCCGCTTGAAATAGCTGCTTGCCACCGGTGCGTCTCCGGCCTGAAGCGTCGCATAGCCAGCATCGAGATAACCGGTGGGCGGCAAATCCCCGTTGGCATCGGCGCGCTGGAAGCGTTGTGCCGCCAGCTTGGGGCGGTTGGCGGCGCTAGCCAGGTAGGCGCCTTGCAGATCCGGTACCAGATCGAGGAGGCCCTGGTTCACTGCGTTCGTTGCGACCCGACGCGCTTCCGATTGCCGGCCATCGGCGTTCAAGGCATCGATCAGCAATAACACGTGCGTGGCGTCGTCCGGCGCGATACGAACGGCTTCCCGTGCCGCCAGTACCGCGGCGGTGTTGTCACGTCGATCGAAAGCGCGTGCACCTGCTTGATACGCGGCATAGGCGGGATCGTAGGGATAGGTCATGCAGGCAGGACCGTATGTGCTCAACGTACATTCAAGGATAGGGGGGGCCGGCCGACCGCGGGCCACCGTTTGCGTCGATGCGGCGCCAGTGCCCGACCACGGCTCCGGAATGGTAACGGCACGTAGCGCGGAGGATGAGACAAGAAGGGGTGCGGCGCCGCCAGCGTCGGTGTCTGATGTTGTCGCCGGTATCCGCGGGTACAGTCGTGCGAGCGTCGGCGCTTTGCCAGTTGCCAAAGCCTGCGCTTCGCGCCACCGCTGCGCCACGGCAACCGCGTTGATATCGGTTGGCGCGGGATGCGCCTCGCCATCGGATTGTCCGAGTGCATCGTGCAATGGCTGCAAGGCAACCTCCGCCACCCCGGCATTTCCGAGATATAAGGCGAGATCGGCAATGCTGAGACGTGCATTGACGGCGCGAGTGCGGCGCGCCAATGCCAGATTGTCATCCGAATCAGTCGGGGCGAGCGATGGCGCATCGCGCACGGCCAGTTGCTGCAACGCCGACTGCGCATCGGCAATCGCTTCGCCGGGCTTGTTCTGCTGCGCCCGCGCAAACGCACGCCACACGTAAAATATCGCCCCGGAGGGATCACTGTCGCTCGCACCAGTTGTGCCGTGCAGCGCGATTGCGGCGGTCGCCTCGGTGTCGGCCGCTTGTGGTTGCCGGTCCGCGAACAGCGCCGCGATCAGCAATTCGCGATACGTCGGATCATTCGGCGCGAACAGTGTCGCGGCCTTCGCGTGCTTGACGGCCTGGACGTCATCGCCGTTCTTCAGCGCCAGTGCCGCGGCCGTCGCATCCGGAATGGCCAGCCGGGCACCCACCACCGCGCGTCGGTCGTTGAGGTCGCGCTCCGCATCGGCACGAGAAATAGCGGCAGCGTCCGCACGATCGTGGCCGGCCCGCGCCGCGGCGGTGAAGGGGGCGCTCGATGTATCAGCGATGTCGGACCCACCTGATGCGTCCATTTCGAGCGCGGCCTGGATCGCCGCATAAGCTTCGGCATCCTTGTGTTGCGCGGCCAGCGTATCGACCAGCAACAACCGCACCGCCATTGAACGGGGATCAAGGTCCAATGAACGGCTCGCCGCCGCCTCGGCCGCCGGATAGTCTTGCCGCGCATACGCGCGATACCCTTCCTGCGCGGCAAGAAACGCGGGCGTTGGCGTGTAGGGCCGTCCGGCGATCAGGATTTGCTGACGGCGAGCAAGCAATACCCGTTGGTCGCCGAAGTCCCTGCGTGCGTCGTCGATGACGTGAATTGCCTCGCGTTGATGCCCCCCGGCCGCCAGCGCATTCGCAAGCAGCAGGCGCAGATCGATGACATCCGGACGCTGTCGGATGGCTTCGCGCGCTTGCGTGGCGCTTTCGTCATAGCGGCGGGCGTTGTAGTCGCGCTGCGCCTCCTGCGCCACCGCGTATGCCGGACCGCTGAGCGGTAACGGCAATACCGCGTCAGCGTGCGCGAACGGCATGGCCCCGCCAAGCAAAAGCGGTACGACGCGTGACACCGTCTTCAAGACCGATGTCACGGACATGAGCGACGACATGGCCAACCTGAGCGGCGTGATCCCGTTGCGTCGCGTCGTCGCGCGAGGGACGCACCCGGTAACTTGCGCCGACGTTGGCGCGATCCGATCCGCCGCCCTCTTGGAGAATGTGCGTCGTCGCTCAGTCATTGCAGCAGCCGCTCGACGAGCTGATTGGAAACATAATGAGGTCCGTCGAACAGATAGACGCGATAGCCTTGATAGGCGAGTAATTGCGGCTTCAGTTCCTCGGCCGTCGCCGCACGGAATAGCGGTGCCGGTGGGGCCGAGGGCGACGCCGTGCCAGCCGCCGAGGACGCACCGGCCGCGGTCACGGCCGATGCCGATGCGGCGCCATGCGGGTCTACAGTGGGCGATGCAGGTAAAGGACGGAACGCTTCGGCAATGATCCGTACACGGCTCTCGCCAAAGTGACCGACAAGCGCATCGGCATATCCACGCGCGACGCGCGCCTCGCGAGCATAGACGCCTACCCCGTCCTGAAACAGCACGCCGATATCGTCGGGCAGCCAGGAGGCAAGCCAGCGCGCCAGTGCGGCGCCTCCGATATTCGATTGATCGTAGACGCTGATCCATAGAGGGCGGGGCAGCGACGCCAGCAATCCACGCATCGCCGAAACCTGCTTCCAGGTAGGGTCGACTTCAACCGGGAAATACCACCCGTCGATCGCCAACGGCATGCCACCGTTACCGCGTTGCTGTTGCTGGATCAGCGCCGCCAGCTGGCGCGACTGCGCCGCCAGTGTCGACACTTCCGCTCGTGCACGCGGCTCGCTCGATAGGCCGGCCAGCCCCATCAACACGCGCCGCGCCCAGGGCATTGTCGCGATCCGTCGCCATTCGGGAAAACGCGGCGCGGCCTGGCATCCCTCGGGCACCGTATGACCTTCCGCGGGCACGAAGCAGACGCCGTCCACCGCGCTCCATTGCACCATCAGATCTGTCACGCCTAATGCATCCCATCGTCCGGCCGGATCGATATGCGCATTGTCGAGCTGCCAGACCACGCCCTGCGCCAAGCCAGGTCCCTGGCAGCCGCTCAGTATCGGTGTCGCGCTGGAGGCCGCGATGGCCGACGCTGCTGAAATCCCGAGCGGTGCGCCCGTGAATATTTTCCCCACCCCGCCGCGAGCCATCAGCCAGGCGAAGGCACCCCGACGGCCCATGGTACGCAATGCCGCACGGCGCGCCGGCTTCACACGGCCCCCGATGACGCGCCGGTAAGCGGCTCGCTCATGTCCGAGGGAGAGTGCGGCACCGCCCAGACTGGCGCCGGCTGCGCGGCGGTGACTTCTCGTGCCCGCGCCTGTGCCGCGATGGCCGCCTGCAACCCCTCCTGCGTGATGACACCCTGCGCCACCATGAAATCACCGATGCGCCCATGACGCTCCGGCTGATAGCGCGAGAGCACTTCGAAAAAGCGCTCGCGTGTCACGTAGCCGAACTCGATCATCAGATCGCCCAGCAGCGGCACGCGCGTCTGCTTGACGACTTCGTCCCGGTCAGCACCACGCAACATTCGTACACCGGTATTGATCTCGCTTTCGCTGGCCACGTGCTGCACCACGTGATGTGTATCCTCATAGCCCATCGCCGTCGCGAGTTCCAGCATGACGTCATCCGGCAGCACGCTCGCGCTCAGGATGATCGTATGTCCCAAGGCATCCTCGCCATGAATCAGCACGCTGTGCAGCGTCGCCACGTCCAACGGCAGTCGGTCCTTGCTGGCCTCGACCTTGGCAAGATCGAAGTGGACGCGTTCGAGGTCACCCTGGAACGCAATGGCCTCGGCAAGCGTTTCCTCGTCGAGCCATCCGCGCGTCATCAAGACGCGGCCCAACGGTACCTGCCGCGCAAAGTCGTCTTTCAAGGCTTCTTCCAATTGCGCCGGCGCAATGGCCTGCCACGACACCAGCAATTCCCCCAGCCGCAGATGCCGGCCGGCGGCAAGCCCATCGGTTGAAGGGAAGTCGTGCATCGTCTTGTCCCAGACAAGGCGCTTACCGGTGAGCAAGTGATAGCCGAACAACCGCCACGCGCGTGTGACGGCGAGGAAGTTGACGAAGTTACTGACCACGCTTCGCGGTATGGCGATCAGTGCCTGCTCCCACCCATAGAGGCGCGATACGAAATACGCGCGCTGCGTGACCCGCAGGATCACCATCACGGCATTGATGACAAGCACGACGCGCAACCACGCCGCCTCGATGACCGGCGACGGAATCGGCAGCCAGTCAAAGCCGATGCCGGCGAGAATGATCAACACCAGGTATTGCAAGGCGACCACATAGGCAAGGATGCCGATGAACGCCGTGACGATGCTCTTGCGGTCGCGAAACAGCAAATAGCGCTGCGTGAACGAGCCGGTCCAGCCGGTCTGCTGCCAGTTCTGCAGTCCGATCCCCATTACCCAACGCGCCTTTTGCCGATACGCGGCGCGCAGGTTGTCGGGGAAAAACTCGCGCACGCACAGCGGCATCGTCAGCGTGATCTCCTTTGACGGCAACAGCCCGAACAGGCGGGTGCGCATCGTGCGGAACTGCACCGGGAAACGCACAAAAATCGCGCTCATGCCCATGCGCCCCAGACGCGTGCCGACATCGTAATCTTCAGTGAGGCTGTCCGGATTGAAGGGCTGGCGATCCGTTGCATCAATCAAGGCCTGCATCGCGCGCCGCGAAAAACACGTGCCGGTGCCGGCAGACGGCACCGTGCCGGTGATGCTCTCCCGAACGACCAGATCCTTGCCGTGCCATTCGGCGAACTCGTCCATATACGTACCGGCAACCAGTTCGTACCAATTCCGCTCCAGTGACACGACCGGCAACTGGATCATGTCCTTGCGCGGCAGCAGGTAATTGAAAAACTTCAGTTCCAGCGGGTGCAAGACGTCTTCACTGTCATGCATGACCATGCCGGCGAACTGCGTTCCATGATGCTGCTCGTACCGCACCACCGCCTGCACCACCCAGTTCAGGCAATCGGCCTTGCAGGTCGGCCCGTCGTGCGGCACTTCCACATGCCGCAATTGCTTGTAGCGGCGGCGCATCCGCTCGACCTCGGCAATCGTCCTGGGATCGTTTCGATAGGTACCGACAAAAATAACGTAGTTGCGATATTCGAGCACGCGCACCGCATCCTCGATCATCGCACCGATCACATCGTGTTCGTGCCACGCGGGCACCATGATCGCGATCAGTTGCTCATCGCGCCCTCGCAGTTGCGCGACCGTCAGCGGACGATAGGTCCGCTTGATCGTCAGCGAACGATACAGCTCCCTGATCCAGAACCAGGCATCGATGAACGCATCGTCGATGCTGGAAAACAGAATCAGGGTGGCGAGAACGGACGCGCAGTACGCAAGGACCTTGTAGTACTCCGCGACGTAATAGGCGCTATAGAGGGACATACGCGGGTCCGTCCAGTACGCGGCCCACCCGGCCGCTATCGAGACCTGTCATCGCTGCCCCCGCTTACGGCTTGCGGTCCGTGGGACGGGCCGACGCATTGCCAGCGCTTCCCGACGCGGCATGCTTGTCCCGCGCGCCGTTGCCGTTGCCATTTCCATTGCCGTTGCGCGGCTCGGCAACATCGTCGAACGCCAAGCCTCGATTGTGTGCCGCCAGCTCACGGCGCCGGCTGGCCCGACCACGTGCCACCGCCGCCACGAGCAGGACGATCAGGAACGCGACGAGCAAGGCCAGCGGGATGACCCAGCTCAAGCGCAGACGGGCCCATGCGGCGGCCTTGGCCAGCCCGCTGGCATTGATGCCATCCAGGTTATTCGTGTCCAGCCCCTTCAGCAGGCCGGTATGATCAAAGATCGCGACATTGCCAGGACCGATATCTAGGTTATTGGCGATACGCACGTCTCCCGGACCGGCGTGACGATAAACAATCCCGTAGTAATCCCCAGCATGTTCAACATCGACCATCCCGACACCGGCATCCGCACCATCACGTCGACCCATCCCATTCGCGTCCCATATGACGCGGTTGTCCGGTGCGGTGATCTTCATCCGGTCGTTCGACAGCGCCAGCGGCGAGTCGGTCAGATCATCCATCGGCGCATCCACTGCCAGGAAGGTGCCGGAGAGGCGCGCCTTTTGACCCGCGGGTACGACGGTCAACGTGGCGTGGTGTGGCGAGACCATGGATACCGTTGCCAAGCGGCTCACGCGCGCGAGGCTGTCCGGTGCGCTATCGAGATAGGCCTGCGGGACGATCACGTCGACCCCATCGGCAAAGCGCGCTGCCATGCCGGTGAAGTCCGCGGTTGGCGTGGCGGTACCCAGTTGCAGGTGGCTCGTCGGCAGGATGGCAACCGGCCCGCCCTCTGAGTTACGGCAGCCTGTGTTCGATTCGCGCTCGAAGTGAATGCGCAGTTGGCTACGCGCCCGCAAGGTGTATTGCGGGATGTCCACGCTCAGGCGTTGCTCGCGACCATCCATCGTCAACAGCTTCGCGCCAATCAGCGTGTCGTTCATGAAGACCGATGCGACCACCGGGGTGTTTTCACTATCCGGCGTGCCGGCAAGGTCGAGGACGACTTGCTTTGGCGCTCGCCCCTTCGAACTGACGGCCCCGAGATCGAACAACGCCGACCAATCGGTCACGCGTTGAACGCTTACCGCTTGAGGTTGCGCGCCGAGCGCCGCCAGTGAGATACGGTCGCTCCGACCGACGATGGGATTCACCGCGTCGTGCACGATCAGATTGTTCGATACATTGATCGGACGCCAGATCGATGAGAACGTATCCACCGCCTTACGGTCCGCCAGCACGATGATCGCCTGGCCCGCCACATGCGCGACCCGCGCCTGCCCCGGATCCAGCGGCGCCGTCAAACCGCCCAACGCCCGGCTACGCCACGCGTCATAAGCGGCCGTCGCCTGCGGACCGGCCACGCCAACCTGCAAGCGCAGTGCATCGGATTCACGGTTGATCTGCGTACGCAACGCGTCGTCCATGACGACGAAGTCCGCGGGAAACGCCCGAGCAGAACCAACGACCAGCAACGCCGCGGCTTCGGCGTCGTTTGCCAGCGTATGGTTGCCGCTTCCGTTCAAGGCCGCAAACGCCGGGATCGCACGCAACGCGGCCGGAACCGTCACGTTTGACAGATTAATGGTGTCCCCGGTCTTGGGAAACGCGTGGAACCGTGGTGCGTTGCCGTCCTGCTCCAGCAATGTGCCGATACGCCAGGCAGCGTCAAACGCACCCGACGATACGTGGCTCGCTCCCACGACAACCGACGGCTCACGCGGCAGCGCGCTCCATGCGCCACGGAGGTCGCGGATCGCGTTGGTGTCGTAGGTGTAGTTCAGGCGCGTGTTCGTATCCACGCGCAGGATGTTGCCGCGGAACGGCTGGTTCACGCAGCGGTCGACATCTAGGATCGTCCACCAGCGCACCCCTAAACGCAAAAAGCCACGATCACGCGCGGCACCGCTGACACCCAATAGCTGCCCGGCATCGCCATCCGACGCGGTGATCCCGCGGGACGATACCGGGGAACCATCCAACGACAGCACCAACGTGGTCCGGCCACCGTCGCCACGCAGATAGCTGCCGTCGAACTGCAACGTCGGCTTGCCCAATGGCACGCCTTCCGGTACGGGGAAATAGTATTCGCGCACGCTGCTAGTGGTGTCCAGCGGGTCCGTGTCCGGCACGCCGAGTTGCCGCAGTGCGATGGAGCGACTGACGAGGGATTGACCGACCCCGGCGAAGGCATCGGCCACACTGCCATTGCCACCGACCGGCGGGCTTGGCCGCATGTCGGCCGCCGCTATCGCCGACAACGGCGATGGCGCCCCTGATGGATTGCTCGCCGAACCGATCGTCGACGCCGGGAGCGCGGTCGGTGCCGATGCACTTCGTGCCTGTACCGACTTCCTGTTCCCTTCATGTGCATGGCTTGGCGCGGCCATGACCACACCCTCCGCGCACAGCGCCGATACCAATGTCACGCCAATCGCGTTTCTGAAGACCGAACGTGCTTGCGAAGACAGGAAAACAGCTTTCAAGGAGACTCCTTCATTGGCAAAAGGTTAGGCAACGAGGCTAACGCCCACTATCAGCGTGGCTCTGGATCATGCCGACACTTGCCTCATCTCAAAAACGCAAGGGCGGCACGGGCGATTTGATCCGGCACGACGCAACGGACGTTGCCATACGACGAAAGGCAAACCGCTCTTCGTGACCGGCATGCAATTCTTGAGGACCATGCTTACGCGATAGCGCGAAACAGCGGCGCGACGTTGCTCTGCGCCGTCATTGGCACCGGGACGAACTCCCGCACATCACGTCCGGCCAGCACCGCGGCGATCCGTTCACAGGCGTGACCATCCCCGTACGGGTTGATGTCGAATGATGCGCTCGTCGCATCAGGGTCCGCCATCGCCATGCGTTCCAGGCAGGACAACACACCGTTGCGAATGGCCTTGCGGTTCGTGCCTACTAGCCGCACGATGCCGGCATCAACGGCCTCCGGACGTTCGGTCACGTCGCGCATCACCAGTACCGGCTTGCCCAACGACGGCGCCTCTTCCTGGATGCCGCCGGAATCCGTCAGGATCAGCGCGGCGCGCTGCATCAATCGTACGAAGGCCAGATAGTCGAGCGGTGCGATCAGATGCACATTCGGTGCATCCGAAAGCATGGCCCGCACAGGCTCCTGCACATTCGGATTCAGATGCACCGGGTAGACGATTTGAATACGCCGGGTCTGCGCAAGATCATGCAGCGCACCGCAAATCTGGTCGAACCCGTCGCCGAAGTTTTCACGGCGATGGCCGGTGACCAATACAACCGGCAGTGACGGATCAAGCGCCGGGAGCGCGGCGTCGAGACGCGCGCGCAGTGCGGTATCGGATTCCAACTTTTTTCCGATCATCCGCAATGCGTCGATTACCGTATTGCCTGTCACGACGATCCGGCCATTCAGGGACTCCGCCTCCAACTTGTCCCGAGCAGATGGCGTAGGTGCGAACATCAGGTCGCTGATCACATCCACGACGCGCCGATTCATCTCCTCCGGCCACGGCGAGGCGAGATTACCGGTACGTAGTCCAGCTTCCACGTGCGCCACGGGAATCTGTCTGTGAAAAGCCGCCATTGCGGCTGTTGTGGCGGTGGTGGTATCCCCATGCACCAATACACGATCAGGACGGTATCGGACCAGCACATCGTCCAATGCCGCTAACATCGTGCCTGCCAGTGCGTTCAAGGACTGATCCGTCGTCATGACGGAGAGGTCGATGGTCGGCGTTATCTCAAAAATAGACAGCACTTGGTCCAGCATCGCGCGATGCTGGCCGGTGACACACACGATGGACTCGATGTCCGGCTCTTGCCTGAGGCGATGGACGAGCGGCGCCATTTTGATGGCCTCCGGTCGCGTCCCGAAGATCGACAGGATACGGGTAGTCATGCGGGCTTCCCTGATTCTTGGAATCTTTGGAGGATGCGGATCGCGCGTTGAAAACGTCCTTTGGCCAATCCACTCCGAACGTCTGTGTACATCATAGGCACGGCACCCGAAAAACATCCCGCCCCTACTTACGGCGTTGCCATCGATAAATGCAATAGGAATTTGATTTGAAAGACAAATGCGGCGGAGCAACCGATTTGTTATGAAATGTATCCGACGCACACACGACACGTAGCGTCATTTGCTTTGCCTGATCTTTCGGCACATTCCCTTATTTCATGTGCCATGGCAAATCAACACGATTGCCTCAGCAGCCGTGTTCCCCGGACAAAAGGCGGTGGCTGTCGAAGGAGAAGATATTTTCCGCATCACGCATTGCGCGCCGATCCGGTGCCAGGACCGCGCAATGGATACTGTGGGGCCCTTTTGCCAGGTCTGTCAAAAAGCCCCGACGTCGATCCGGGATCACGAAACGGCGCCTGCCTCCGTATCCGCGGTTTCCGCAGAACCCGCGCTGAGCAACCCGAAGTGCGATTCAAGATCCAGCTCGGCTTGACGCAAGACAGTCAAGGCTGCCTTGGCCGCCGCATCGGGGTCCTTCGCCTCGATGGCGATGCAGAGGTCCTGATGCATGGGCAGTGAGCGGGCAGCCGCACCAGGTACCTTCATGCCGATATCGAAACTCGCCTGGAGAATGGCCGACATGGCGTTCTGCATCTGCTGGACAAACTGATTGCCGCACGCTTTCAGCACGACCCCATGGAAGGCGACATCAGCAGGCACATAGTTGTCGACATCGCTTTCCACCGCGCGCGCCATCGCGTCGTAGGCAACACGCAAGGCGATACGATCCGCGTCCGTTGCACGGATGGCGGCCATTCGGGCGGCGGCCGGCTCGATCAGACGACGCAGTTCGAGCAGGTCCGCAACCAACGCGGCATCGATCGCGCCGGTTGCCGCACGCCAGCGCATGACGTCCGGATCGAACAATTGCCACTCGGAACGAGGCAGCACCAGGGTGCCCGACTTGCGGCGCACCACCAGCATGCCTTTCGCTGTCAGGGCCTTGACAGCCTCGCGGATGGTGATGCGGCTGACGTCGTATTGCTGCGCCAAAAGCGGTTCCGGCGGCAACAAGCTCCCGGGGGGCATATCCCCGGAACAAATGCGTTCACCAAGACGCCTGATTACCTGACGATGTAAGGTCTCCATCCTGCCCCCGCTTCTCATTTCACGGAAGCGGATATGTCCGCTTCTGCCAATACAGCCGGGCTTATCCGCTCCTCGACCAATGACACGAGTGTACCCGAAGGCTTTCGTTTAAAAGGCGTCGCTACGTATTGGCCAGTTGTTTAAAACGCGAATAAGCAACACCCTCGGTTGCGAGCCACCGCGCGTTTGCCCCGCCTATTTGGCATTTGAGAAAGCACCTAAAAAACCCAGCGTAGAATCTCCTTTTTTACCTGCTCATATCGTGGCAGCGCGATCACGCCAAGCAACGGCGCCACGCGCCTACCTCCAGGAGTATTCTCATTGACCGGCCTAGCCGCCCCCTCCGCCGTACTACTCTCGTTGTCCCTCTGTTTATCGATCGCCGCAATGGTCTGGCCGCATATGACGTTTGCGCAGGACCACCGCACCGCATCGCGCGCGCATCCTCGCCCGGCAAAGCCGCGCGTGGTCGCGCCTGAAAACGCGCGTCGGTCGACGCGCGAAACCCATTCGGGCAGCGCACGGCACGGCGTCAAACGATCGATCTCGAGGCCAACGACGAAAGTCAAGCGTCCGCCGCGACCGCATCACCATCAGTCTCCCAAAGCACGCCCTTCCCGCGCCGCACGCGCAACGTCTCCACAATCGCGTGCGGCAACGGCACGATCGGCTCGTACGCGCGCATCCACGAAACATAAAACGGCGCAGCACGGCCGCGCGCGCCAGCATGCGGCGCATCGCCGGCATTCGCCCGACACCGCGGCGCCGCAGGTCTCGAAATCCGCGGCGGCCGCCGCGGCCCTGCTCGGCGCGACCGCGGAAGCACGCGGCCGGGTTCAAATGACCGCGGCCGATAACCGCTCCGGCGCCGGTCCGGCGCTTCTGTCACGTTGCGGCTATACCCCACACGCACGCCATCGGCTGCAAACTGCATCCATCTATGTGCGTGACGTGCGGTCCGGGAAGGTGCTGCTGGAGAAGAACGCGACGCGCGTGCGGCCCATCGCGTCGCTATCAAAGATGATGACGGCGGTGGTGGCGCGTGATGCGCAACGGCCGCTGTCGAGCAAACTGACCGTGACCAATGCCGACCTGGACGACATCAAGCACACGCATTCGCGCCTAAAAGTGGGATCGACTTTGTCACGCAACGATATGTTCCATATTGCGTTGATGTCCTCGGAGAACCGGGCGGCCGCCGCGTTGAGCCGCGACTATCCGGGTGGACGCCCCGCCTTCATGCAGGCAATGAATGCGAAGGCCCGCGCACTCGGCATGCGCCATACGCATTTCGACAATCCCACCGGCCTGTCGCCGCGTAATATCTCTACCGCGGTCGATCTCGCCAAGCTGGTCGACCATGCCATGGAGGATCCGTTGCTGCGGCGCTTCAGCACCGACAAGTGGAGCATCGTTCATCCAGGACACGGCGAGCTTGTGTATGTGAACTCCAATCGACTGGTTCGTTTGAATCATTGGCCCGTGGCGTTGCAAAAGACCGGCTTCATCAACGAAGCGGGCCATTCGATGATGATGCGACTGGACGTGGACGGCCGACCGATCACAATGGTGCTGCTCGGCGCACCAACGCCGCAAGGCGATGTGAACGACGCCATCATGATCCGCCGCTGGCTGACCTGTTCACTGAAATGACGCGCGACACGCTCCCGTACGTGGCGGGCACAATGACAAGATCGATGAATGAAAGGATTCCATGCGCTATCTGACGACCACCGGAACTGCGACACATCGGCGTACAAGACCGGCGAGGCGCCATGCCGCCTTCAGGACGTATGCAGCGGCCGTGACTGCGGCGGCCGCGATATTGACGTCGTCCGCGCACGCCGACGAGGCCGCGCCACGGCTACGCGTTATCGTGCCGACTGCTTTCGCCTACTCGGTGCACGATATCGTCCGCTCATTCACTGCGCGTACCGGCATACCGGTTGCCGTACACGTCGCCACTGCCGGGAATATCCCCGCCAATGTGCGCGACAATGCGCATGACGCTCCGAAAAGCGACGGCGTGAAACAGATGGTTGCCAATACGGGCGCTGCCGCGAGTAGCGCTGAGGTTACCGCGCAGGCAGCAAGCGCGGGCAAGGCGCGGCACAATGGGAGCTTACGCAAAGGCTCGCCCACGCCCTATGACGTTGTCATTGCCTCCGCTGCCGACACGACACAGATGACAGGGCAAGGCTTGCTCGCGGCGGACAGTCGCACGATGCTACCCAAGATCGGCATCGGCATGGCCGTGCCAAAAGGACATGCCATTCCCGACATCCACGACGTCAATGCACTGCGCGACGCACTGCTGTCTGCCCATACGGTTGTTTTCGAAGATCCGGCGATGGGCGGTCCCAGCGGCGCGAATGTGGTCAAGTTGTTCGACCGGCTCGGCATTGCGGACCAGATGAAATCGCGATCAAGGATGATTCCGCCTGACGATATCAGACATGCTTTAACCCATTCCGGCGCGGACCTGGCAATAGAAGAAGCACGCTTGCTGCGTGACGCGCCCGATATGCAATATGTCGGTGATCTGCCCGGAACCGTGCAATATTTCACTCGGTACGCGGCGGCGGTCACCACCCGATCGCCCCACAAGACGGAAGCACGCGCGCTGTTGTCGTTCATTGCCTCCGGGTTGTCGCCACACGTTCAAGTCGATCCTTGACTGACGGGCGGCGTCGAACAAGCGCACATCACGGTGCCAGGCCACGGCGCCACGGTCCTTACCGCCAATATTTCTCCGCCGGTCATCGCACAAATCGCTATTCTTTTTAAGATACAACGGTTTGACGCGCCCGCGTCCCGCCTCTCAGGCATCGAACTTGCTCCCTGTCATCCTTGAAAGCCGTCAGCGAACGGCGACACGGCCCGATGTTGTCTTCGGGCCTGATATGAGGGCTCCCACGAGGTACCCCTCTCTCCGCTCTACTTCATTCCAGGACGACTATGTCGAACGACATCACTCGCCGACACCACGCCGGCACCGCTGTCTCTCGCACCCCGCTCGGACCGCATGCGGAATCACGACAAGGTGGTGCCGACACGCACAGGCACGCGCCATTGTCGGACGCGCCTCCTGAGGCGAGCGGCGACGACCATCAACCTACATTGACGCGTCGCTCGTTCATGACATGGGTCAGCGTCAGCGGCGTGGCCGTCTCTCATCTGGCGCACGCCGATACCATGCACGCCGATGCACCGCTGCCATCCGAACCCGACATCGCCACGCACACGCAAGCCGAGGCCCCGGTAGGCGACAATGCCGTTCCCGTGCGCTTCACGCTGAACGGCAAGGACACGGCGCTCAAGCTGGACCCGCGCACGACGCTGCTCGATTGCGTGCGCGAATCGCTATCGCTGACCGGCACCAAGAAAGGCTGCGACCACGGCCAATGCGGCGCATGCACGATCCATGTCAATGGTCGACGCGTTAACGCCTGCCTCAGTCTTGCCGTCGCGCATGACGGCGACACGATTACGACAATCGAAGGCCTTGGCGAGCCGGGGCGCCTGCATCCGATGCAGCAGGCGTTCCTGGATCACGATGGTTACCAGTGCGGCTATTGCACCTCCGGACAGATCATGTCCGGCGCGGCCCTGCTAAACGAGCCATGCGGTGCCAGTGACGGTGCGGTGCGCGAAGCGATGAGCGGCAATCTGTGCCGCTGCGGGGCCTACAAGAACATCGTATCGGCCGTGCAATCCGTACGCATCATGCGCAAGGCCTGAACGGCAGACGGCCTCACCAGCTGCGCGTCCCGTCGTCACGCAACGCCGCGCCGACAGGAAGGCGGGGCTCCGCTCCGCACCATGTCATCTATCCAGGAGTGCCAGAATGCGCACCTTTTCCTTCAACCGCCCCGCGGACGCCACGGCCGCCATCCATGCAGCCGCCCGGTCCGCCACCGCGCAGCAAGGCGCAACCGTCCGTTTTCTTGCAGGCGGAACCACGCTGATCGACCTGATGAAGCTCGACGTCGAGCAACCGCATGAACTGGTCGACCTGAATCGCCTGGGCAGCTCCGACCCGCGCTTCAACCAAGTGACGCAGCGCACCGACGGCGCCTTGGTCATCGGCGCAATGGTTCGCAATGCGGAGCTCGCCCATCATCCGATCGTTCAGCGCAGCTATCCGGTGTTGTCACAGGCGCTGCTGTCCGGCGCGTCGGCGCAATTACGCAATATGGCCAGCACCGGCGGCAATCTGCTGCAACGCACCCGATGCATGTATTTTCGAGATACGACAATGCCGTGCAATAAGCGGGTACCCGGCAGCGGCTGTGCCGCGCGCAACGGCGCAAATCGGATGATGGCAATCCTTGGCACCAGTGCGCAATGCATCGCGAGTAACCCCTCGGACATGAACGTCGCGTTGGTGGCGTTGGGTGCGACGGTCGTGATCCGGGGGCCGCAACGTGAACGCGAGGTGCCGATGGATCAATTCCATCTTCTGCCTGGGGATACACCGTCGCAGGAGACGGTGCTGCAACCCGGGGAGTTGGTGACGGCGGTGGTACTGCCGCCGCCGTTGACAGGTACGAAATCGATTTACCTGAAGCTGCGTGATCGCGCGTCCTATGAGTTCGCCTTGGCGTCCACTGCCGCGATCGTGGCATTGGATGGGGATCGGATCCGCTTCGCCCGCGTGGCAATGGGCGGTGTGGGCACAAAACCCTGGCATGCGGTGGAAGCGGAGCGGGTGCTGAACAATGCGCCGGTAAGCGACGCAACATTCGCCGCGGCCGCCGATGCCGTGCTGGTGCATGCACAGCCGCAATCGCAGAACGGTTTCAAAGTCGAGATGGCGCGTCGCTGCTTGATACACGCGCTGAACATCGCCAGCGGCCGCGTTGCCGGCGCAGCCAGCGTATGAACCGAGAAAGGAGCGACACAGTGAGAGATTCCTATCGCGACATGACAATGGCCGTGGGCAGCGCGATCACGCGCGTGGACGGCCCCTTGAAGTGTACAGGCCGTGCGCACTACACATCCGACCGCCGCCTTGAAGGCATGTTGATTGCCGTGCCGGTGAGCGCCACGATTGCCAAGGGCGAATTGACCGGGCTGGATACGCGCGCGGCAGCGGCCATGCCCGGCGTGCGCGCGATCCTGACGCACGAGAACATCGGAGGCTTTCATCGCGTCGACAAGAAGACCGGTGTCAAGATCGATGAAACGCGACCGCCGCTCGATGACACAACCATCCGCTACTACGGTCAATACATCGCGTTGGTGGTGGCCGATACATTCGAAGAAGCCAGCGCCGCCGCGTCGGCCGTGCATGCCACGTACCAAACGGCAGGCCAGCCGAACGTCGCCATGCGGATGACTCCCGACGAGCAGCCGAAGGTCGGTAGCGAACGCGGCGATGTAGACGGCGCATTCGACCGCGCCGACGTGAAGATCGACTCCACCTATACCACGCCGATCGAAACGCATAACCCGATCGAACTGCATGCCAGCGTGGCGGTCTTCGATGGCAGCCATTACACGCTGTATGAGTCGACGCAGGCGATTGTCAATCATCAGGGCGTGATGGCGCAGATTCTTGGCGTGCCGAAAGATCATATCCGCATCATCACCGAGTACCTGGGCGGTGGTTTCGGCGGCAAGCTATGGCCATGGACGCATACGATCCTTGCCGCTGGTGCCGCACGCCAGTTGCGCCGCCCGATCAAGCTCGTTGTCAGTCGCAAGATGATGTTCGAAACGGTCGGGCATCGGCCGAACACCCAGCAGCGGATGCGGCTTAGCGCAACGCAGGATGGGCGTTTGACATCATTGCAGCAGGACTATATCTGCCATGCTCCGGCGCTCGACAAGCGTACCGAGAACTGCGGTGAAGCCACGCCGTATCTCTATTCCACGCCGAACCTGCGCGTGACCGGTGCCACCGCCCGGCGCGATATCGCGCCCGATACGTCGATGCGGGGGCCGGGTGCGGTGCCCGGCCTGTTCGCCGTCGAGTCGGCAATGGATGAACTCGCGCTGGCGCTGAACATGGACCCGGTTGCGTTGCGGCTCAAGAATGAGCCCACCCACGATGAAAGTCTCGGCGTGCCATTCTCGTCGCGACATCTGGTGGAATGCCTGCAACGCGGCGCGGATAAGTTTGGCTGGGAGAAGCGCGATCCGGCCATCGGATCGATGCGCGGGTCAGCCGCACCCAACCCGATCACGGGCGTGGCAGGTGACGAGATCCTAGGCTGGGGTGTGGCGTCGTGCTCATGGATGGCGATGCGCGTGCCGGCGCAGGCGGCAGTCGCCTTCCGTGCCGACGGCACATTGCGCGTGTCCAGCGGTACGCAGGACATCGGCACCGGTACCTACACGGTGCTCGCACAGATGGCCGCGCAGCAGGCGGGGGTTCCGCTATCCCAAGTAGTGGTGGCCATCGGTGATACGCAGTTGCCATCAGGTCCGTTATCGGGTGGATCGATGGCAACCGCATCGCTGGTGCCAGCGGTCTCGCTCGCGGCACGCGACGCGGTGCGACAGTTGCTGCAGGTAGCGGGCAAGGCCGCCGGGACACCGTTTGCCGGCAAGACGCCCGCCGATCTGGGCTTCGGCGAGGGGCGCGTGCATCTGCGCGGGCAACCGGCTGCGGCGGGCATGCCCTTCGCGCAGGTGCTGCGCGCGGCACAATTGGATGGCGTGCGAGGCGAAGGCAAATCGGGCGCCAGTGCCAGCGACCCCGGCGCGAAACAGGTATCCATCCGTTCTTACGGGGCGCACTTCGTGGAAGTGGGCTGGCAACCGGAAATCGCGCGACTCCGCGTGCGGCGCGTGGTCACCGTGATCGATGGTGGCAAGGTCATCAATCCCAAGACGGGTGCGAACCAGATCGAAGGCGCGATCATGATGGGCGTGGGCATGGCGATGTTCGAGCGTACCGAATACGACGAACGCAGTGGCGCGCCGATCAACAGCAATCTTGCCGACTACATCGTCGCCAGTAATGCCGATACGCCAGATATCGATGTGACCTTTCTCGATTATCCGGATACCGCGCTGAACGAACTCGGCGCGCGCGGTATCGGGGAGATCGGTCTTGCCGGCTTTGCCGCGGCGGTGACCGCAGCCGTGCATCACGCCACCGGCGTACGCGTGCGGGATTTGCCCGTGCATGTTGAAACACTGCTGGGGTCGACCGTGACCGCTTAGCATGGCGGCAAGGCAAGCGTATGAACAGCGGCTTGTGCAGCGGCGCAGGCCGTGGTGCTTTTGGGGATGGCATTCTGGCTCTGGCGGTAGGCGGGAATGTTGTTGGCCCATGCGGAGGCATGCGGTTCCAGGGCGATGGTAGGCTCGCTGGAGCCGAGCCACCCTTTTTGCCGTTACGTGTTACCTTGCGGCTATCGTCGGCACCTGCCGGGCGCCGCCCTCTTCCGCATCGATATCATCCGTGTCCTCCTCCCCAACGCACGCCGCTTCTTCCGATTTCGCAGCCACGGGCGACGATATGCCGCCGATGCACGTCAGCACGTCGTCTATCGCAAAAGCGATTACAGACGCGCAAGCGCACGCACAGGCAGGTCGCCTCGACGAAGCGCGGCGTCTATTGCGCGATGTCATTATGCAATCGCCGGAACACGTCGACGCGTTATCCGGCCTGGCGTATCTCACAATGCGTCGCGGGCACGACATCGACGCCTTCACCGAAGCGGCACGATGGTTCGACCGGGCGCTTGCGGCGCAATCAGCGCGGCCAGGTATTTCGGGAACGCAGGAGCGCATCGGGCTGCTGCGAGACGCGGCGTTCACGCACCAGCATGCGGGGAATCTGATCCAAAGCCGCACCTTGCTGGTCGAACTGCTCACCCTCGCGCCAACGCCGGAAAACCTGCTCGCCCTGGCGATGGGCCATATTGCACTACAAGAGCTGGACGCCGCGCAATCATTGCTTGAACGCGCGATTCGCGCGCAGCCGAACGCCTGGGAGTTGCATTACAACAAGGGAAGGTTGCTCGGCATGCGCGGCCGTTATGACGATGAAATAGCCGCTTATCGCCACGCACTGCGACTCGCACCGAACGCGGTACCGGTACATGTGAACCTAGGCGTTGCCCTGCGGGATCTCCATCGTTTCGATGATGCAATGCAGGCATTCAAGCGCGCCGCGCAACTGGACCCATCGAGTGCGGCAGCACGCACCAATCGGGCGCAGACCAACCTGATGCGTGGCGAATTCGAACACGGCTGGCGTGAATATGAATGGCGTTGGCGCGAAGGACCGCCAACGCGGCCCGCATTTGCCGATGATCGTAATCAATGGGATGGCAAAGCGGCTTTGGCAGGCAAGACAATCCTGCTGTTCGCGGAACAGGGTTTTGGCGACACGATGCAGTTCGCCCGGCTGGCCCTGGATGTTGCCCACCGGAAACCCGCCCGGATCGTGATGCGCGTGCAAGCCGCACTGGCATCGCTTTTCCTGCAATCCCCTCGATTCGCCGATGCGGGGATCGAAATTCTGTCCGATGACGCACCGGTGCCCCTCTTCGATGTCCAGGCCGCGTTGATGAGTCTGCCGCATCTGCTGAACCTGCGCGTGCAGACCATTCCGGCGCCGATACCGTATCTGTCGGTGCCGGCAGCGTCGGCAGCGGGCCTGTCCACCAAGATCACCGCGCCCACGACGACGCACCGCAAGCGTATCGGTCTGGTCTGGCGCGGTAATCCGCACCACGTCAACGACGCCAATCGATCGACGACGCTAGCACAGTGGGAAGCGATGCTGCGGGCCACACATACGGGTATCGAATGGACTGCCTTGCATGATCGCGTTCCTGATGTTGAGCAGCCGTTGCTACAACGGCTTCATGAAGCAGACGTTCTACGCGATGTCCGCCCTGCATTGACGTCGTTTGCGGACACGGCGCGAGAAATCGCGGAGCTCGATCTGGTGATCAGCGTGGACAGTGCCGTGGCCCATCTTGCCGGCGCCATGGGAAAGCCGGTATGGGTTGTCCTGCCGTTCACACCGGACTATCGCTGGCTACTGGATCGTGCCGATACACCCTGGTATCCACAAGCGCGCCTCTTCCGGCAGACACATCGCGGCGAATGGGTGCCAGTCTTCGAAGAGATAGAACGCGCGCTTGCAAGCTAGCGGCTTGAGTACGTCGCCATGCCTTTTTGGCACATGCCCTGACCTCTCGCCCGCCATCGATAATTGCCGCGGCTAAAAATGCACGCTATCCGGCAGCGGTGGTGAATCCGTGGCATCGGTAGCCGACGGACAACGGCAGTTTGCCAAGCCGATCTGGGCAAGAGTCCAAGGAGTGAATTGCATTCCGAGGACCAGATCTTCGCCCCAATGCTGGCAGTTCGCTCTGTTACATCCCGCCAATGCTGGTACGCCACGAATTATCTTAATACGTGTCCCATATCGTAAATACCTATCGGTATCACCTCTGTCGACACGTCTGTCAACATCGAAATTCTTACAAATACTTTGGTACAATCATCTCGAAAATCAGCACTTCTTAGAAGTATTTCTTACTTCCAAAGGGATTTTCTGACAGTCAATCCCGTAAATCTTGCAGGATGTCGATCCATTCGGTGATGCAGCATGAACCTATCTGAGATAATTAGTGCGATTCAGTCGTCGTCACTGACGCAAATCAACAGTCCTATCAAGCTCCGTTGGGGTAGCCAGAATAAAGCCCTCGGACAGGCCCTGTTGCCTCAGCGGATTGATATTCGGGAAGGGATGTTTACGGGTATCGAGGGGCACATCACCTGCCTGGCCACGCGATCCGACCTGCCCCTGAATTCCTTCATCGGCATGCCTATTTCGGTGCAGCTCGTGACGGATCTCGGGAATCTGCATTCCATTAATGCGATCGTTACGGATGTCCGCTCGGGCGAGTCGGATGGATCGTTGGCCAGCTACCAGGTCACGGTTCGCGATGCCCTGTCCATCATGGACGGCCGAGTCAATACCCGAGTATTTCGCGCCAAGAGCGTTCCGGAAATCCTGGGGGTGCTGTTTAGCGAGTGGCGCTCGCGGAGCACGACCATCGCGTCGGCGTTCGACTTCGACCTATCGGGCCTGAGCTCCGACAACCACCCAAAACGAGAGTGCACGCAGCAGCTTAACGAGTCCGACAGGCATTTCGTGGAGCGCTTGTGTCGGCGTGAGGGGATCAGTTGGTACATCGCCGCTGGAGCGCGCGATCAAGGCACGGCAAACGCATCAACAGGCAGTTCTCCAGTACACACGCTGGTGCTGTTTGATTCGAACGCAACGCTGAAACAAGGGAGCGTCGCGGAAGTGCGTTATCACCGCAACGCGGCAACGGAAGAGCGAGACGCGATCACGCAATTCTCGCTGTCTCAAAAATTGATCCCCGCGGCCGTGGACAACGGCTCGTGGTGCGGTAAGGATGTCCGCATGTCGCGCGTTGAGCGCCCAACGACCATCGATCAGGGTACGACCGGAAATGACCTGGCTAAATTGCTCACCAATAGACTGTGGGATGTCCCCCACGCCGGGGACAGCAATGCGCATTTGACTCGTATGACCGACGCACGCATTGCCGCGCTCGAATTCGAGTCCATGCTCGCATCGGGTACTAGTAGCGTGCGAGACCTGACTGTTGGCACCTGGTTCAAGATGGTCGGACATCCCGATCTGACATCGCTGGATGCCAAGAAGAAGCTGTTCGTGGTCGTCTCCGTGCACCACAAGGGCGAGAATAATCTGCCGAAGGAACTGAACGAAAAAGCCCAGGCATTGTTCAAGGCAACCGGCTGGGCATCCCCGTTGGGAGGTGACTCAGGGGCGAAATCCTCCACCCGTGTCAGTTCCACACAGTCCGTTGAAACGAGATATGAAAATCATTTCACGGCAGTGCAACTCGACGTTCCAATTCGGCCCAGCTTCATACCCGAGGTGCACCTGCCACGGGTCTACCCACTTACTGCCATCGTTGTCGGCCCTGAAGGGGAGGAAGTGCATACCGATGCGCTAGGAAGAATCAAGGTACAACTTCAAGGACTGGATTCGGCAGACCACGAGCACGCCAGCGGCGCCGGTACCAGTGGCACCGACATCGACAGCGCCTGGGTGCGTGCTAGCGGGGCGTTGGCGGGGGATCGCTTTGGGAATACGCCGCTTTATCGGGTTGGCACGGAGGTGGTTATCGATTTCCTGAACGGCGATCCGGATAAGATGTTTATTGCTGGTGTCATGGCGAACGGCAGAAACGCGCCTGCCGCGTTTAGTCATGTTGGATCGCTGCCCGGCAATCGGTATGTTTCCGGGACGAAGACCAAGGAAATCAGTGGGCAACGATATAACCAATTGCGGTTTGACGATACGCCCGAGCAGATCAGCACGCAGTTGGCCAGCGAGCACGCCCATACGCAGTTGAATATGGGTTATTTGACGCACCCTCGGACCGACGGTGCGGGTGATGCGCGAGGGGAAGGCGCAGAGTTGCGAACGGACGCGGCTGCCGCCATTCGCGCGGCGAACGGGGTATTGATTTCGACGCATGCCCGCGCGCAAGCCAATGGGACGCACCTTGATCGCACAGAGCTTATTGAGTTAATGACCCTCACAGCGAATCTGGCAAAACAACTCAGTAGCTACGCGGCGCAACACGGCGGTGCGGCCCACGACTTATCGGGACAGGATGCCTTGGTGAAGTCTGTCTCGGAATGGGACAGCGCAAGCACCGCCTCTGGTAATGCCGTGCTTGCGACCGACTCGCTGGATGGGACCGTACACGCGACACCCAAATCGCACGCCGTACACGCCGGTGAAAACATCGACCATGTCGCGCAGGCGAACTTTCAAGTGACAAGTGGTCAGTCGCTCAACATGGTGGCCGGCAAGGGAGCAAGTGTCTTTGCTAATTCCGGTGGCGTAAAAGCAATAGCGAATCAGGGGCCGGTTACGATCCAGGCGCAATCCGACACGCTCGAAGTCGCCTCTGAGAAAGCATTGCGAATCGCCAGCAACAGCGATGAAATCACGGTAAGCGGCAAAACGATCAAGCTGATCGCGGATGATGGGTCCTACATCATCATCGGCGACGGTGTGACAATCGGCACAAAGATGGGCGTGATCGTGAAGGCCTCCGAGCATAGCTTCGAAGGCCCGACACATTTATCGCGCGAAATGAATCAGTGGTCGAGCGCTGGATATGACCAGCGTGTCCGCATGATGATGCGCGATGGCTCACCCGCAGCTAACCAGAAGTACGAAATTCGACGCACTGATGGTGCGGTTATATCAGGAGTTACGGACGGCGGAGGTTGGGCTCAGATTCAAAAGGGCGTAAAAATGGAAGGCGCAAGTATCGTGTGGAAAGGCAAAGCGTAGTCCCTTTCCATTCAAAATTATCGAGTGAGCATCGAATCCGGTCAGCATTTATATGAGCGATAGCCGAACATCGGTGCGCATAGATGTGCGATAGGCAACTTTCTTAGACTAATACTAAAAGCATGACTGATACCACGACAAATCCACTACAGTCGCAGCATGTGAGCAACGGTGACGTCGAAGCGAAGTTCAGTTTGACACCTGCCTCGGACACAAAAGGCTACCATTTCTATATACCCCCCGATCATGTCGTACCGGTGATCTTCGTCCCAGGAATCATGGGTTCGAATTTGGTAAACATCAATAACCGCGACGAAAAAGTCTGGCCAGCGTACAGCGGACTATCGCTCGCCGCAAAGTGGGCTTTCCGGGGCGCAGACACAAGGCAAATCAAACTATCCTCGAATGTCACGGATTTAGATCACACAGGTCCATGGTACGGGGTAAGCAAAACAGTCCATAACGAAGCAGAGGGGCTCAAACGCGGCCAAGGGACAACCTCGAAAGAATTCTACGGAAACTTCTGTGTTTGGCTGGACAACCAGCTTAATAGTACAACTGATGAACACAGCGAAAATGCCAGTCCTTGGGCTCGGTATTGCTATACTCCAAAGTCAGGTGAGCCGTGGCATGCACAAAAAGCTTTCGCCCCGTTCAGCCTAATTGATGCGAGGAAGATTTGGTCAAAGTTTCTATGCCCAGTGTACGTTCAAGGGTATAACTGGACGTTAAGTAATGCGGTAAATGGGCAAAGGCTAGCCGATCGAATTAAGAGCATCATTGAAGAGTGCCAAAATATGCCGCACAAACCAAAGTGCGATAAGGTTATTCTTGTGAGTCACTCCATGGGCGGCTTGGTGACTCGGTCAGCGATCGCGAGCGGTAGTAATCTTGGAAACGCCGCATCTTTAGTAGCTGGTATAGTGCACGGCGTGCAACCTGCAACGGGGGCTGCGGCAGCCTATCATCATTGCATAGTCGGTTACGGTAGCGGTGCTACTGCAAACGTGCTCGGGTCTTCGGGCGATCGTGTTTCAGCCGTGTTCGCAAACGGTCCTGGTGCAATGGAGCTATTACCGAATGCTCTTTATAGGGTGGGTGGTGAAAAGGCTTGGCTGAAGGCTGAAATAAATGGTCGTAAAGTGTCTGGTTTAGCGCTACCGGTTGATGATCCATATAGCGAGATTTATGCAGTTAAAGATAAATGGTATGGGCTCATGCCAGTAAGTTACATAGACCCGGCAAAACTGCTTCCCGACGACACCGAACGTTGGAAATCGTATGTAAATAACCTCATGAAAGCAATGCAGTTTCACGAAACGCTTGCAAATCAATATCATCCGGTGACTTACGTTTCATATGGTGCTGACCCGGCGATGAGGACATGGAATACAATTACATGGCAGGGAAAATATAACTGGCTTGGAGATCCAATAAAAGATGCGGAAATTGTTTCAGCGAACCGTTCCGGATCACCTGGTAGCAGCGTTTCGATTGACGCGAAGAAAGGTTTAGGAGGCGTAACGTTCAAAATCCCCGAAGCCGAAGATTTGCCGGCATCAGAAATAGGTGATGGCACAGTTCCCGCGTGCTCTGGAGAGGCTCCATTTAAGAATGGTGGGAGCAATATCAAGCAAAGCTTTCGAATGCCTGGATTTGATCATCAAGGGTCCTACGATAATGACGATGTAAGATGGTCTACTCTTTACGCTATCGGTAAAATCTTATCGACAATGGAATGACCGGACGGGCTAGATGAAGTTATTCAAAAATATCTTGTTGTTATTGGCGCCGGCATTTATCACGATCAACACAGGTGCAGCCCCTATGAGTTATAACAGTCAGGAAGTTCGGTTTGGACGGTTCTCCGTAGATATTCCCAAACTATCTTCAGTCGCGATTGATGCTAAATACCTAGGGGTTAGCGTTGTTTTTCATCATGAAAAACCGACTCCAGCACAGTTCAAAGCAGAACAAGATGCCCAGGCGCATAAATATGAAAACTCTCAGATGCAGGTATCTGCGAGTTCGTTGAAGCTTTGGAAGGCCGCTGGGCTGAATCCCGACGAAGACTTTGGATCTAAACAATTAATACGATACCAATACGACCAAGCGAATAACGAAGCCTTCATCGCCTACAGAAAGACACCAGATTCAAGCGATGCCATTGCACGACTGACAAAGCTGGGGCCAGCAGGTGTAGCATCGTTCGAAATCAACAACCGTAGCGCCGCGGGCGTCACCGGGTCCTATAACGACATCCGGCATGCGGCCTCGGTGTTCAAATTTGCAGAGAACGGTGGCCCTCTGCCTACTCACGCTTTTTGCATAAAGGAGGGGTGCTTTGATGACAACGCCCACTCTACTACCAACGAACACGCCGGACTATCGGCCACATTAGCTGGTCATAAGGATGCCGAACTGAGCGTGGAGACCACAACGCGAACGAGCGACAGTCAAGCTTTCAACGATCTTGAAAAGAATGCCGAGGGTGAGATACAGCTTTTGAAGGATGCTGGCGGGCATGTGACAGTGCTTAAACAAGGAAAGAGGACGCTTGTCGGGCAATCAGGATACGAAATTGCGGTAAAAGTCGAAGCAACTGAACACCAACCGATTTACATCTTCACATGGGTTGGCCCAGGTAAAACAGGGGATCCGCTCAAACCAGTTATTCAATTCGATCTTCGTATTGATCCGAACTTACACCAGGGAGTTAGCACTATTTCGTCTACGGATGACGCGTTACAGCTATGGGAGACGCTCGCCGCTTCATTTCAAGTTCGGTGATATGGAACAGCAACGAGACGAAATAGCGGCTTGGATATACGGATTTAATTTATTTTACTAGCTGATTTATAGCAGCTACTGTGGCCATCCACTTTGCGCTGTTCCTGTTGTACATCGAAGTGATGTCCGAGCCAGATTTTTTAACCTCGATCGTCAATGCTTCAAAGTTAATTCAGATTTGATGGGATCCCGCGCTGTCAGCATCGACGTAGTCCATGTAACTGACCTCAAAGGATCCTACCTAAAATTGAAGTTGTCTGAAAGCGATGCATAGGTGAGCCGTGCAGCTATGTACTTCCCTTTTTCGCGATTCGAACGCACGCCTACCGTAATTTCTTTTGGATTACAAAACAAAGAGAGCTGATATGGCAGGTCTGATAAGATACGCTGGAAAATTACTTATTGTATGTGCAAGCATGCAAGTCACGGGGGGTTGTGCCTCGCTCTTGCACTTCGAGCCATTAAGCGATAACGATCAAGGAAATGTAAAGACCTCTTTCATACATGTATCTCACGCTTAACTAGACGATATGTCGAAGCTTGCGGGGCAGATCATCGATCTGGCTTGCGTCGCGCCCACAGTAGGGACAGCAACGTACCGGCGTCTAATCGCGCTTCGTTTTGCCTTATCTCAAAAGGCAGCGCATGCCAGGGAGTCGATGGCGCCCGATGGTGCTGCAAATGCAGGTTAATGTGATACGGCCACAGGAGCACCCGTCCGATCCATCCCGTGCGCCATGAATAGGTCCAATCGTCCCAACCCGGCGTAGCATGTGGGCCGCCGCTATGTTCGGCCATGCTGCGGATCTTTTGAATCATAACGGTCAGCGTTAGCAGTGGTCCGAACCAAAGTAGCGCAACGACCGCTAGCGTATGATTTGAACAGGTAACCAGTAGCGTCGTAACGATTATGATCCAGACCACTAGTGCCGCAAGAAACGGTTTGCCAAGGCGAATCGGATTGGGATTGGAGCGGCGATAGGCAATCATGTTCCGAACCATGTTCAGTACGAGCGCATCCCCGAGCAGTTGCCGCATGAGCGCGAGTGTGGCGAGCGGCCGGAAACGCCATGGCTGGCTGTGATAGAGGAATTGGCGCTCGGGGTCAAGCGCTGTGCCGACATCGCGATGATGGGCGAGATGCAGCGGGCGATAGAACTCCACCGGCACGAGGCCCGGTACGCCGATGGCAGTGTTGATCAGAAAATCGTTGGCGCTTCGGCGATGGGTCAAATGGTAGTGTGTCGCGTCGTGATAAAGGATAAAGAGTGCATGCTGACGGGTTGCAATCACGAGCGCCGCCAACGCATACAGGTAACCATTTCCACTAAAAACGGCAAGCCGTATCGTAATGACGATGCCCCCCCATTCCATGAGCAGTGCACCCATGGTCCGTAGATCGACCTCAAGTTTAAGCAAGGTAAGCGTAGCTATCCCGGCGGTCAAACCCACTGCAATACCACTTCCGACATCGACCACCACGTGCTGCCCGGTCGTGAGCACAGTCACGGCCAATACGCCGCTCCAGACAATGAACAAGACACTGATGCGCTCTCTCAGGCCTGCCAGTGCTACCGCGATTGCGATAGGCAGGGCGACATGCCCACTCGGCGATGCAGCCAACGGTGAATCGATCCGATACAACCACGCAAGCCATCCGTCAGCTACCTCGGGCCGCACGACCTCGGACGGATGAAACAAATGACAGAACAGACATACGATGGTAGCTAGCGCACCAGCGAAGAACGCCGGCAATAGGTAAACACGATCGCGCCCTACCGCCACGAGTGCCGGCATCACGAGCAGGTAGCTGAGATATAGCGGCACAGTGAATGACAAGTGCGGGATTCCGCCATCGAGCTGGCCCGGTTTGATCGACTCGATGGGGGCGAGCGGATAGTGCGTGACAAAACCGTAGAATATGCCGGTGACAGTCAGATAAATGGCGAGCACGAGCCAAGGCCGGGACGGTGGTACCGCGTTAGCGCTGGGGCGTTGAGAGGCAGACTGCATGTTCGGAACCGGACGCGAGTGAGCCGCTATCATAAGTGAACTGATATCATAACAAGCTGTTTAATAGGCTGTTCGAGCCGGGAGAGGCACGCGATGGATCTGCACGCCAACGTAGTCACGCGTGCGGCTTTATGCTCCGACGACGTTGAACGCATGTACGCGCTATACGCGGCTTCGTATAACGACACCCACCGCGCACGCTTTCTCGACGATCTCGGCGACAAGACGCATTGTATTGTTCTGCGGGATCAAGACGAGACGATCCAGGGATTCTCTACGCTGAAGCTATATGAGACGTACTGGCGCAAAACATCAATCCGTGTGATGTTCTCGGGTGATACGATCGTCGACCCCGCACACTGGGGCACGCAACAGCTGGCCTTCGCATGGATCCGCTTTGCCGGCGAGGTCCAAAGAGCTGCGCCTTCGGTGCCGCTTTACTGGTTTCTGATCTGCAAGGGTCATCGCACCTTCCGTTATCTTGGTGCTTTCGCGCGCCATTATCTGCCGCGCCCCGGCAGACTTGCTGAAGAGTACGATTCAACTGACGAAGCGATGCAAGAACTGCTCGACCATCTCGCAAACGAGCGTTACGGTCGAGCCTACCACCCTGCCACTGGCATCTTAGCTTTCGACGTCCCACAAGGGCGACTTACGCCATCACTCGCCCATGTATCCGACGCGCATCGCCGCATCAACAGTGTCGCATATTTCCTTCAGCGCAATCCCGGATATGCGCGCGGTGACGAACTCGTCTGCATTTGCGAGCTGTCGGCGGCAAACCTGCGGCCACTTGCGCGGCGACTGTTCGATAGCGTGTAAGCCTTAGCTGATAATGAAAATTCGCCAGGCGCTGCCCAACGACAATTCGCGCATCCTGGAATTCCAGGCGCGTCACGCGATGCAAGGCAGCCTGCCAATGCGCTTTGATCGGTCGCCCGATTATTTCGCATTGCCTCGTTGCCATAGTCCGCGCCATGAAGTCTGGTGCGCCGAGGACGGACAGGGCACCTTGAAAGGGATTGCAAGCCTTGTAGTGCGGGACGGATACCTTGGCGGAGTCTCCATGCCGGTGGCCTACCTTGGCGACTTACGCTTGATGCCAGATCGACAACTATCGCGCGAATGGATGACCATGGTGCGCAATCGTCTAGCGGCGCTGCGAAACGAAGCGGGTGTCGAATATGCGTATTGCTGCATGATTCGCGATAACCGGTTGGCCGTGCAGTCGCTGTTGCAATCCAGGCGCGTCGACCGTTTGCACTTCTCGCACTGGCGCGGTTACAAGAACGTCTCCATCTACGGAAGGCGTGTCCTGCGGAATACGAGTCGACTACCGGCGGGCGTTCGCATCGTCGAGGCACAAACGCACCATGCCGACCTGTTGCGCTCCTTCCTCGACGCGCAGTCGCGCCTGCAGCCGTTCGGATGCGTGTTCACCGAGCAAGAGTTTGCACGCCGTCTCGATATTTGGCCCGCCTTTGGTATTCATTCGTTCCTGCTCGCGTTTGATGCACGGGACCAACTCGTTGGCTGCGTTGCCCCCTGGGATGCAGCCGCGATCAAGCAAATCGTGCTTGAGCAACTGCCGGCATCGCTGCGTGCGGTGCGTGCCGTGTTTAACAGCCTCTCCCCGTTGTTGCGCAGACCAAGAATCCCGGCACCGGGAGCGCCATTGAGTGACGTGTACCTTACGCATTTGCAGGTGCGGGGGCGGGACCCCGCGATCTTCGCGGCGTTGATCGACACTGCATGGTCACGCCTGCGCCATCGGCATTCGCTGATGCAGTTTTGCCTGTACGACGGCGATCCCCTTTGGAAGGCAATGGGTGGTTACCGCTATGCCGGAACTCCAATGGATCTCTACACGTTGCCGACTGGAGACACCGACAGCAACATGCCCGCCTATATTCCAGCAGCCAATACAATTCCCGGATTTGAAATCTATCTGGTGTGAAGTCCCTGGCTCTGGCCAAGCGTAATGTGGAGCAAGTCGGCAAGCGCTAGCCAGAAACGGCCGGCGTCAAAACCAAGCCCCCCGATCACGGGCTGACCATGGTCGAGGCGCGGTAGACAAATTTGTGGATAGCCCGGCAACGTTTGATGTTCGAGATAGAACTGTCCGTCGTGTGCACAGCCGGGCCTTAAGGCATTTAGCTGCGCATGATGCGAATCGAAGTGCGTGGCCGCCGTGATTGACCAACTGACTGCATGCACGAGATGGAGATCTTCGGGAATCGCGGCCAACATCGCCCCGACGCGCGGATCACGCTGACTGCTGATATCCCGCGTGCCATCTCCTACCCAACGTGAATTCAACAGGCGATGCGCCAGACGATCCGGCTCGAACATCACAAGACTGGATCGTCCAGCGGAATAACCGAAGATCCTATCAACAATCGCAGACGGCCCTATGGGCGGCTGTACCAGCGCAATGCCTTTGCAACGCGCCCTTAACATCGGATCGCCAGATAGCGCGGCCAGCGCATCGATCCCCCCCTTGCTGTGCGTGAGCGCGACAAAATCGCCCTTTGCAGGCAGGCGCGCGCGCAAAAAAGCGGCTATATGCGTGCCCTGCTCAAAAACGTTGCGCGCCGAGCTGACCGGGGCTGTCAACACACGATAACCGGCCGCTTGTAAGGTTCGGCGTGCCGCGCGATGACAGCCTGGCAACCATTCGGAATACAGTCCCGCTATCAGCACAATGGTAGTGGTGGCGGGCAACCGCACCGTTTTGCTTACCCAGCTTTCAATGAAACGGGACGTCAGGTCCAGGCCGATAGCCGGGCGAAAGAATGGCGTTGTTGGATAGAAAGTCCGCCAGTCGTCAAACCCGTCGGGTAACCAAGCAGCTCGTTTCAACGCGTCGAATCCACTTGGGCGAGATGGACCGCGCTGGACCGGCTCTGGCGAAGCAGCTGCGCACGTCCGAGCAGCCAGATCAGGGATCGGGTTGGCGCGCTTCTCAATCGGTCCGGCATCTGTTGTATTCTCCAGGATGATACAACGCAATTTCAAATCATGAGCCTACCGCCCCCTGCAGCTAACGCTGCACAACTCCAGCGCCACGACAGGGTGAACCTGCTGATCGTAGGGCTGCAGACCTGCGCGTGGGCCGGCACGCTGACCTGGCTTTCCCGCACCGACGCAGGGCCGATCAAGTGGCTCTTGCTGGTGCCGTTCTGCCTGATGATGCAGGGCGTGTTCTCGATGATGCATGAGTGTTTCCACGGTTCGGCGCATCAGCGACCCACGGTGAATTATACGATGATGCTTTGGGCGTCGACGATGTTCGGCGCGGCCGCGACGCTGATCCACGTGAACCATCTAGGCCATCATGTCCGTAATCGCACCAATGCTGAACGTGCCGATTTCGCGCTGTGCGAAGAGTCGTTGGCTCGCAAGCGCATCGAGTACTACCTCGCCATTCTCGGCGGTATCTGGATTAGTGCATGCGTCGGAAGTATCGTGCT
Organism: Robbsia andropogonis; assembly: GCF_000970345.1. Lineage (GTDB taxonomy): Bacteria > Pseudomonadota > Gammaproteobacteria > Burkholderiales > Burkholderiaceae > Robbsia > Robbsia andropogonis. Next base: position 126,040 of record NZ_LAQU01000004.1, read on the forward strand.
TTCATTGCTGCCAACGTCGGTAACGGAGCGCTGGTCGACGCACGGTAGCGATAACACGTATGCCATCGCGTTTGGCGATTTCAGCGCGGCCGATTTCCGGCGCGTCCGTGCCGAAACGCTAGGCATCGTCATCATCTGGCTCGTGCTGGGCTGTCTACTCGGGTGGTCGCCAATCGTCGTACTGATCAGCTATGCCGCGTTTGCGTTTTCGTGGTCGTCGATGCAATGGATCTATCATATGCGTACGCCACTTGATGTGGTCGAAGGCACCTACAATCTACGCGCTCCTCGGCTCGTTCGATTGCTGCTACTCAATTTCAACTATAACCTTACGCATCACCGGCATCCGGCGTTACGCTGGCAGCAGTTGCATCTTGCGTCGGATCCTGGCGAAACAAGGCCTATTTGGTACAGTTGGCTCAGCATTTTTCTCCCGCCCCGCCGACTGCCCGACGATCTTTCGCAACTCGACAAGACCTACTTCTAATGGACACCAGGAACTTTGCGCCAAGTGATGCATGGGTCAAATTCATCAGCACGGCACAACCCGAGGTTGATCAATGGGAAGCCACTCTCGATATGCCGGAGCCCGCGCAGACGCGCAGGCTCGCGCAATTACTCGAAGCCGGGTGCGACACCGCATTCGGGCGGCAGCACGGGTTCGCGGAGATCGAGTCTGCCGAGCAGTATCGCGAACACGTACCGATTCGGGATACCGCAGCATTCCTGCCGTGGCTTGAGCGCGCGGCGCTGGATCCAGAACCAGTGCTGACGAGCGATCGGCCTATGTTCTTTGAGCGCACGAGCGGCAGCACCGCGCACAACAAACTCATTCCCTATACGCCCGCGTTCTTACGTGAATTGCAGAGGGCAATGATCGTTTGGCTGGCAGGCATGGCTCGCGAGCATCCGGGCATCACGACCGGCCGCGCGTACTGGTCCATGTCGCCGGCGTTGCAAGCGCCAGGCAGCACACCAAACGGCATTGCAATAGGCTCCGCCAGTGACCTCGACTATTTGGGCACCAGCAGCGCTGCGGCGCTGGCAGCCACGCTCCTTGTGCCGCCGCTTGAAAGCGCCCCCGTAGCTTGGCGGCGACAGACGCTGCGCGCGCTGGTAGCTGACGAGACGCTCGCGATGCTCAGCGTCTGGAGCCCGACATTCCTGACGAGCCTTCTGCGGCCACTGTTTTCGCCGAGCGAGCCCGACAGCATGCGTGACCTCGCATGGATCGAGGAGAACCTGCCGGCAGCCCGTGCAGCGGCGTTGCGCAAGGCCGCTGCCAGCGGCCGGTGCGACGCGCTGTGGCCGCGCCTTGCTGCTGTCAGTAGCTGGATGGATGGGCCTAGCCGCGTCTATGCCGAGTCGTTACGCACGCGGTTCCCTGCGGCGGTGCAATGGCTACCCAAAGGGTTGTTTGCCACCGAAGGCATCGTTAGCATTCCGTATGGGGAAGGCGCAGGATGCCCCTTGGCTATCAACAGTCACTACCTTGAATTTGTGTTCGATGATGGCCGTGTCTCAGATGTCTCCGGCCTAGCCCTTGGGGACGAGGCATCCGTGCTGCTCACGACAGGCGGTGGCCTCTATCGTTATGCAATTGGTGATCGCATACGCGTGACGCGATTCGCAGGGCGCACGCCGTGCATTACGTTTGTGGGCCGTGCGGGCGCGAGTTGCGACCTGGTAGGCGAGAAGCTCGATGAGCGCATGGTAGAGGAGGCGCTAGGCCCCGCGTTTGCGATCGGCGCAAGCGCGTGTCTTGTTCCTGATGCAAAAGCGGATGTCCCGCATTACGTCACGTTGCTGGCAGGCATAACGCCAGAACGTGCGGAAACGTTGCGCGACGCCATTGAAGCGAGGCTCAACCATGTTTTTCATTATGCGCACGCACGCCGGATGGGGCAGTTAGGCCCGCTGCGCGTGCGTGGATTATCCGACTCCGCTACAGGACTTGGGGACTTACTGCAGTATGCGGCAGAGCGGTCCGGCCTGCGTGCTGGGGACGTCAAGCCGCGCTTGCTCATAACGCGACCGCCGATGGCCGAACTTGTTCTTAGCATGAGTCAACGGTGGCCGGATGATTAAGCGAACGATCTCCATTACCGCTGATGCGCTTTAGTCGGAAGGCGTCAATGCACGCTGCGAAGCCTCCAGTACCTGCGCTCACGAGCCAGAAGAAAACGCGAGAATGCAGACCGATGGTCTGCACGAACAATGGTTTGTCGCCTGCGCTGTAAAGGAACTGCACCGCGACAAGCCACTGCGCGCAAAAGTGCTTGGTATCGGCATCGTCGTTTTCCGTGAGCACGAAGGAAACGTGGTTGCCCTGATTGATCAGTGCGTTCATCGAGGCACGCGTCTGTCCGCTGGCAAGATCGATGATGGCCAGCTCGTCTGCCCTTACCATGGCTGGCGCTACAGCGGTACAGGACAAGTGGTTCAGGTACCCAGCATAGATGGTACGCGGCCACTTCTGACACCGCGCAACCACCCGTTCCGGCAACGCGCGCTACCTGTACAAGTACTTGACGATCTGGTTTGGGTTTATCTCGGCGAAGACGACCCGGCCGCAAGAACGATATTTAGGATGCCGTTGCGCGATGAGGCTCCGTGGCAATCGTATTACATGATCAACATTTTCGATGGCGACATCGGCATGCTTGCGCAGAATTTCATGGACGTGCCGCACACTGTCTTCGTGCATCACGGCATCTTCCGCAGCAGCCGCGGAAAGCCAATGGACACCACCGTAACGACGCGCCCGGATAGCGTGCTCGTCACCTATCACGACGGAGATGATCGGATTGGCTTCGGTCTCGACTGGTTGATCAATCCCGACCGCTTGCCGCTTTCGCATACTGACTGCTTCATCGCGCCAAACGTCACGCACTGCGAGTACCGGTGGGGCGAACGTTCCGGATTATTGATCGTCAGCCAAATCACGCCGATCGATGCGCGCCGTTCGCGCGTCTACACCTATATCGCTTATCGCTTCAGGCTGCCGCGCTGGTTGCTGCGCGCGTTGCGCCCATTATTGCACCTCTATACTCGCCTCGTCATTCTGCAGGACGTGCGAATCATTCGGGCGCACCGCGAAGGGCTCGACAATGCGCCCGATATGCGGCAGCACAGTGTGCAAGCGGATATTGTGCACTTATCGATCGACAGATTGCTCAATGCGGTCAAGCGCGGTGAACTCCTGCCCGACAAGCATTGCGGGGAGAAGCCAATGCGCTTCGAACTATAGTAAAAAGCGTATCGCGACATGTCAGCGAGGTGCTTCCGCCGTTTCAGCGGAAGCCCGCGCAAGCAGATGGCGATGTACGGCAGGCAGATACTCTAATGCAAGCGACGGATACGCGTGGTGGACCTGATGGAAGCCAATATTGCGTGGGTACAACACAAGCTTGCCGAACATTCCTAGCGTGAGCGTGCGTGTCATGCGCCATATCGTTTCGGGCGAGCGATGAGTGATCGTCTCGTGTTCATGTTCAAGTAGCACGCGATTCGCATTCATGATGCCACCTAGTATCCACGATAAGCCGTAGTAATTGAAAAACGGCAGATCCCAGTGTACGACTGCTGTTATTGCGAGCAGATAAGCTATGCAATGCGGCATATCGCGTTTCGCACAGGAGAGTACTTCTGGATGCTGACGCAGGTTGTCACGGGAACGGTCCTGCATGAAGTAGCGTGCGTAGATAGGCCGATAAGCCGGAAAAATCAAAGCAAATGGAGAAGTGATCGCGCGCAATGGCCACCAGATGGGCAGTAGTGCTCCGCGCAACATCATCACACGTCGAATGGAGCCACCGCGCTCGGCGAGTGGGTGCAAATAGGGATCTTCCGGTGTGCCGACCGCGCGATGGTGGCGCAGGTGGTGATAGCGCATTGCCGCGATCGACGAGCCGATCGACCAGCCGGCCAACACGTCGACAAGCGCAAGTGGTAGCGTCATGCGGCGTATCGGGAGATGGCAGGCATCATGCAAAATCACCCCTAGCGCTTGCAGCCTTCCGGCAATCAGCACGATGCCAATTATACGAACCAACAGATTTGACGTAGCCGCCATCGTCAGCCAGCAGACGAGAATGCAAAGCCAGTCGACACAGGCATAACGCACCAGCCTCCATGGCCGGGCGCCACGAATGAATGGCAGCATTCGTGTAAGTTCGGCAAGTGGCGGGAGAGCGTTATTGCGCATTGTAAAACAGTCAGGTTAGTCGACACGGCATTGTACCGGTAGAAAAACGATCGGTTAAGCTTGCGGTATTCCCTCTTCTCCCGACCGTGGTTCCCGCCGCCCGCCGAGAATGTCATCGGCCTCTTGGTACTGGTATTTCCACTTTTTGCCCGGCTTTCGCGAAAAAGACCCTTCTCACATGCCCTGGGCGAATCGACCAATACCTAGTGATATAGTATTCTCTTAACTAAGCGTTCGAACCCCACCAGACAACAAGAGCGACATGGCCGGCTTTCTAATGATTCTTCGTGTCTTGGGTAGACGCTTTTTTGCCATGTCACTCCTCGCTTCATCCCTGTCACCCGTAAATGCCTTGGCATTTACGGTCTGTTTGAGCGGCTCGTATAAGACAACCGAGTTTCGTTGGGTTGGCGGTGGTTGGTTTGCCAACTCAGACGCGGCATTGTCTAAATGTGAGCAAGCGACGGAAGCGTTAAGCAAGTCGGAATGCAAAAGTGCGAGTCCATTCAGGAGCGCTGAATTTTTCCGGCCTGATGGGACCCAAATCATTGGGCAAGCGCGTAGCGATTCGATTCAGGACTATTGCAAAGGCGCTCTGGGAGGGGGGGAGGGCAAAGAATATTATTGGTATATCAGCCAATCCCTTACCAACGCATGCATGAATAAAAAAGGATTTGCCTGGAAAGAAGTTGCCGTGAAAAAGTGCAAGCCATGGCTTAATATCATGCAGTGAGATGCTGTCGATTCGACAGTTTCTGAGTATGCATCAACCACGCGTCTATCAGGCTAGGCACCTAGCCCTTACGACTGCAATTTATTCATTCATCTCCGCAAAAGTCGGTCAATCCAGATAAGTTGGAAAACGACCGACAACGCCCTGCAACCCTACCTCCCACGCATTTCCACCGAGCGCGCATGCGCCGCCGCCAATGCCGACTTGACGGTCTCGAAGCAATTGCCTGCATCCAGCGCGGCGATTGCGGCAGCGGTTGTTCCGCCCTTCGAGGTCACGTTCTGGCGCAATTGCGCCAGGTCCAACGGCGACTGCCTTGCCATCTCCGCCGCGCCGACGAAGGTCGCGCGAACCATCTGATGCGCGGCCTCTGGTGGCAACCCTAGTTCGATTGCCTGCTGCTGCATCGCTTCCATGAAATAGAACACATACGCCGGGCCGCTTCCGGACAAGGCCGTCACGGCATCCAACGCTTCTTCATTGTCGAACCAGACGACCTCACCGGCCGCTTCCAGGACGAACTGCGCCGCGTCACGGCTGGTGCCCGGCACACCCTCCGGCACATACCCCCCCGTCATCCCCTTGCCAATCAGCGCGGGCGTATTTGGCATGACGCGAATCAAATTCGTATAGCGGCCACCCAGCCATTGCTGCAACGATGCCACCGTCACACCTGCGGCAATACTCAGCACGAGCGCATGCTGCAACAAGCCCCCCAATTCACCGGCCACCCCTTCGAGCACTTGCGGCTTCACCGCCAACACGATCACATCGGCGGCGCTGACTGCCTGACGCGCCGCGTCATCCGCCAGCGATTCGCTGACCGGCGTACCGAAATCGGATCTGGTCCGTGCGCGCGCTTCCTCGTTACGATCGACGACGTGGATTGCGCTCGCCGGATGGCCTTGCTTGAGCAAGCCGCCGATCATCGCGCTGGCCATGTTTCCGCCGCCGATAAAAACGATATTCATGCTGTCTTTCCTGTTTCGAGAAATCATTGGAATCGCGTGATTGCAAACGGTCGCAGATCGATCGTCGGCGTTTCATCGGCGACAAGTTCCGCCACCAGACGACCGGTGGCCGGGCCGCACGTCAGACCGATATGGCCATGACCGAATGCATAAATCAGATTACGCGCACGCGGTGAACGATCGATCACCGGCAACGAATCCGGCGTGCTAGGACGGAACCCTAGCCAGCGACGGGGCATGCACGGTGCGTCGATTTGCGTTGTCTCCGTACTCGTATTCCCCTTGCCGCATGGCGTATTAATCGACGCGGCATCGCGCGGCGCGGCGTCGACCCGGCTCTCCTCCCAGATGGCAATCTTGCTGATCGTCGGCGCCAGCGCCGGATACATGCGCGCCAACTGGCGCGCGAGCAGATCGGTACGACGCCAGTTCGCAGGCGCTTTCAAGCCGGCCAGCTCGACGGTCCCCGCCGCGCGCACGCGCCCGGCCATCGGTGTGGCGAAAATTTTGGCTTCGGCCCACAACGTGGGAATCCGGGGTCCGATCGGGGCCAGGTCCTGCGGCAAGCCCATCGCCTCCATCGCCCCGACTACCTCGTCCTGTGCCAAAAACGTCTTACCTTGCGCACCTGACGCCACCGATCCAGCACCTTGCACCTTACGCCCCACGTCGGCGGGCATCGGCCTCCCATGGGGAATCTCGATATGATAGCCGCGCTCGGTATCTAGCAACACCCGATCGCCCACACCACGCGCGAGCGCTCCGGACCACGCACCGGCGGCCACGACGATCGTATCGGCATCCGTGGCAATCACGCCGGTATCCGTCTCCACGCCAATGGCACGGCCGTCGCGCATGGCAATGCCCCGCACATTCACACGCAAATACGTGCCGCCGTTGGCAAGCACATGCCGTGCGATATGCCGTGCATAAGCGGCAGGATCAATGACATGCCCGGTTTCGCCGATGTAACGCGCACGCAGGAACTGATCGGCAAGGTGCGGCTCCCGGGCGCGCAATGCGTCACGATCGATGTCCTCGACGACGACGCCTTCGACAATACGTCGCTGCATCGCATCGATGTCACCATCATAGGCCGCCTGCGTGCTATACGCGATCAGATGGCCGGCCGAGCGCAGCAGGTGGCCCGCGCCCACGGCCTGCGCGAGCGCCAGGCTTTCGCGCAGTGCACTCCCGGCAAGCGTGCGCAGCGCCGTCACATGATGGGCGACCCGCGCCGCATCGGCCGCGGCAAGGAAACGTATCAACCACGGCAGCATGGTCGGCAGATACGCCGGCCGGAGCACCAGCGGCCCATCGGGGTCCAACAGCCAGGACGGCATTTTCTTCAGCACGCCGGGCATGGCCACCGGGATAATCGATGAGGGGTTGATGCAGCCGGCATTGCCATGGCTGGCGCCGGCGGCCACTGCATCGCGATCGATCAATGTGACGCGATAGCCTGCCTGTTGCAGATGATAGGCGGTGCAGACACCAACAATTCCGGCGCCGACAATGGCCACCGACTGATTTCTTTGCAGCATGATCCAGACGCCATCGTCGCTACAGCGTGCAAACGCCTGGCCGCCGCGACGGGAACAATGAAACGGTGAATGTCAGAACACGCGCCAACGTGTCAGTGTTGCCGGAACCGCTCCAGAGGCAACGTAGCGCGCGGGTTGTTACAGGCGCCGAAGAGGTGCTTCAACGTCCCGATTGCCACAATTCTACCCTGGTCCACAACGCAGCCCCGGGTTCGATGTCGGCACAGCCAGACAGCGGCCTTGGGGCATGTATTGCTTGCAACGCTTCGGAGTCCAACGAAAGATCGTATCTTCATCGATTGTCGATGACACCGCTTCGTCGCCTCCACGCGATGTCGGAACACGTCACCACCGGTTTTGGTTGCGCGGACTATTTTTTTGAGCGACGATTTTCGCGCGCCCGCCGCCCGCTCCCCTCTGCCTCCCTTGAAACCATGCCTCCGCCTCCACCCACCATGGATCCCCACGCCCCGAACGTCCCCTCCGGCACGTATTACCACGCCAAGGCCGTCAACACAGAGGATATCCCGGTTATCGATATCGGCGGCCTCGTGGCGGGTCAGCCCGGCGCGCTTGACGCAGTGGCGGCGCAAGTGATGGAGGCAGCCCAACGTATCGGCTTCTTTTACATCAGCGGCCATGGTATCCCCGTGGAGGTCACGACGCGGGCAACCGCGGCGATGCGGGATTACTTCGCGCTGCCCCCAGCGGTGAAAAGCAAGCACCCCGTGAATACCAGCCAGCGCGGCTGGATGGCGACCGGTGTTGCGCGCCTGGAAGGCTCGAAAACCCATGACTTGAAAGAGATCTTCTTCTGGGGCCCGGAACAGTGGGCCGACCGACTGGCCGCACGCAAACGGGCCGATTCGTTGATTGCCGATAACGTCTGGCCCGACGAGGATTTTCCAAGGCTGCGCCAGGACTTGATCCCGTATTACCTGGCAACGCAACAGGTCGGTCACGCGCTCCTATCGGCGATTGCCAAGGGGTTAGGCCAGGACCCGGCGTTCTTCTCGCACCGCTATACATCGCCGATGGCGCGCGGCCAACTCGTCTACTATCCCCCCTCCACCCCTGCTGATGAACGCGAGGAACGCTTCGGTTCCGCCCCGCATACCGATTTCGGCGTGCTGACCTTGCTGTTGCAGGATGCCAATGGCGGACTGCAGGTGCGCAACCGCCATGGCGAATGGATTGCGGCGCAACCGATAACAGGGACGTTGGTGTGTAATATCGGCGATTTACTGCACCGCTGGTCAAACGCGACATTACGCTCGAATCTCCACCGCGTGATCAATCGCTCCGGCAACGCCCGGCATTCCCTGGTCGTGTTCTTCGATCCGGATCCTGACGCCGTCATCGATCCGTCGGATCTCGGCTTCCCTGCCGGCCGCGAGACCTACCCGCCGGTGACGACGTCCGACTATATCCACGGCAAGAACCGTAAGAACTTCACGCAATATGGGGCGGTGAAATGAGCCAGGTAATCTCAAAAACCGCAGGAGATACACACGATCTTCCAATGAAATCGGCCCCTGCTCCAGCCAAGGAGGACGCATCTTCAGTGGGCGTTGCGCGTCCACCGCTGCGCGTTGGCCTTGCCGGCTTTGGTGCGGTGGGCCAGGACCTCGCTCGCAGACTGCTGCGGGGCGATCTGCCGGGCGCGGTGCTCAGTGCCGTCTGCGCAAACCGGCTCGACGCCGCCCGCGAGCGCCTGGATGCACTGGACGACGTGGCGGGCGCCGGTAAAACGGTGCCTGCGATGCGCCTGGATGCGATGCTGGACAAGGTCGACATCGTCTGCGAATGTGCCACCGCGGAATCCTTCCCCGCCATCGCTCGGGCGGTGGTGAGCGCGGGAAAGACGATGATCACCGTCAGCGTGGCGGGCTTGCCGAACACACCGGACCTGATGGACCTGGCGTTGCGTCATGGCGGCCGCATCCGCGTGGCCAGCGGTGGCCTGCCCGGCCTCGATGCGGTACGAGCGGTCAAGGAGGATGGCATCGACACCATACGGCTGAAGACAACCTTTCGTCCCGAATCCCTTGCTCATGAGCCATTCGTGCGCGGCTTGGGATTCGATTTCGGCAGTGTGCCTGCTGCATCGGTGCCGAATACCAAAGTGTTTGCCGGCACCGCGCGAGAAGCGGCCGCCGCATTTCCACGTCATTTCAATGTCGCCATCGCGCTGAGCCTTTGCGGCGTTGGCTTCGACAAGACCGATGTCGAAGTGTGGGTCGATGGCGCCGTCGAAGGCGCCGTGCAAGAAATCGACGTCAAAGCTTACGCCGCCGACTTGACGCTGATCAGTCGCAATCGCCCCTCGCGCAATCCGCGCACCTCCCGAATCGTCGCGCCAAGCGTGATGGCGGCGCTGCGAAATTTTGTCGATATCCTGCAGGTCGGTTCGTAAATTGGCCATCTCGGCGCCTGTCCGAGCGCGCCAGGCTCGTTTCTCGATCATGGAAATATCGAACGTTCGTTCTTCAGGTTTCGGGAAACACGCCGTTTACCTCATCAGGACGGGCGAAAACGTACGGTCGTTATGCGACATATCGCCTCTTTCCAGCAAACCGACCGGGATGACGCGTATGTGGCCCTTCGCTCCAGATGAAGTCCGTACCGTGATGGCAACGCTCGACGCCATCGAATGCACCGTTCGAGAAGTACCCGACGATCAATCGGTACTTAACGACCATATCTACAATCTGCTCGGCTTGATCGAGATGATGCGTAGTGCCGCCACCGAAGAGTGGAAGATCAGCGAGAACGTCGATGCTCTGACGATGCTGGTGTCGGAAATCAATACCCTCGTGCAACAGACGGATATCGTCGCGCGCCGCGCCTCGAATGCCGCGCATGGCGGCGGCGTGGGCCGCCCGATTTACCTGATGCTGGCGGAACTACAGTTTCTGTCCAGCCGCGCCAGCGATCTGATGCTGGCCGTTGCACGCGTCGGCGACGGTATCGCGCACGACTGATCGGCCCTTTGCGCCACGGCGCAGGATGCCCCGAGCGGGACACCGTGCCTCATGGCGCGGCGGTCATTACAGCACTGTCTCAGCACGCAATCCGGCGCCGAGGGAACCGGCCGTGCCCACACGCTCGTCAATTCGACCGGCCTGTGCCAACAGGGCATCCAGTTTCTGCTCGAGGCGTAGGTTCGACGCCGCCACGAGATAAAGAATGCAGAAGAAATTCACAAGCGGGATCACACAGACGATTGTCCACACCGTCACGTGACGGCCTTTGTCTCGCGCAATAAAGCCGCCGACCACCGCAAACGCCAGCGATGTGATCAGCAGGGAAATGAGCGAGGACAGGGTTTCGGGGGTCATCGGTGGCTCCATTACAAGTCATGACGGAAAGCACGGCCCAACATGCGGGGGCGCTTCACTTAGGTGGGCCAACATCGTGCAAGTTGCACTGATCGTCGCCTTACGTTGACGTTACAGTATCCCCGCTGTGACAACGTGCCGCAAGCGCAATATTCAACGATGCAAACTGCATTGCGATAACCCTGGCGAATATCCGTTGATCGTCGGTTAATTCGCTGGCATCCGCTATCGGCGTTTTTGATGCCAAGTCAATTGTCTGTATAATTAAGCGCTGTGGTTGATGGAAACGGCAATGACTTGCCGCGCCATACATACACCGCGACGGGCATCGCCGGTCGGCGTACGTGTGGCAACCATCGTCAATCGGTCTTGTTTGTCGCGCCGGATGGTGCTTTAACGCCAGCCGCGACACGAGCGGGACCATTGTCACTCACCTGTACCGCGTGAGACGCCCGTCCGTGAATTGATACGGGCGCATGCTCGGTACGCCACTTGTTCAGCGCTGCAATAGCCGCGACTGGACTGTCGTCTGCAATGCAGGCGGTGAAGGGCCAGCGGAGACACTGGCAACTTCTCCGAAGTGCGGCTTCAGATCGTGCTCAATCGTTCGTCAACCCTCGATATGTCGCGGGTCAGGCCACGCTTGGCGTTATCGGCTCAGCATCGCCATTCGCCTCGCGCGGCCCGTGCTTTGCCTTATGTCGAAACCGGTTCCACGGCAGTAGCGCCCCCACTATGAGGCGTTGCCGCTGATGCGCAGTACCGTCATGCCATCGTGCGGGACAAACAACGGCCATATTTGCCGTGGTTTCGTTCATTGCCGATCGCGTGGCACGCCCGTGCTCGTCCATTGCTCGCGAATGCGCGCCTTGCCGAGTGTGGCCTCGCTCGTCCCGAATTGTCGTGACGCGTCCTGGAACCCCAACACGGAGTTATCTCGCTGATGTCAGCTCATCAAGACCACACGCTGGACCGGTCGCACGCCCGGCCCGCGCGCAACGCACAACATGCACGCCCGAAGCAGGCGTCCACGCAGCGGCCGCAGCAAAACACCGCTGCCGTGCCGCGCGGCGTGCAACATGAACCCGCCGTCCGCGTCGGAATACTGGAACGTATCGGTATGCCGCGATCATTGGCCGTGGGCTTTGTCGGCCTGCTGCTGTTCATGATTGGCGATGGCGTGGAAGCCGGCTACCTCGCACCGTTCCTGCATGGCCACGGCGTCTCGAACGCGAAGGTCGCCCTGCTGTTCACGATCTACGGTGTGACGGTCTCCATTTCATCCTGGCTCTCTGGCGCGCTGTCCGACCTATGGGGCCCGAAGCGCGTAATGACGATTGGCCTCGCGATCTGGATGGTGTTCGAAGTCGTATTCCTCACCGCCGGTGTGCAAACCCAAAGCTATCCGATGATGCTGCTGGCCTACGCGGTGCGGGGTCTGGGCTATCCGTTGTTCGCGTTCGGCTTTCTGGTCTGGATCGCCGCCGCAACACCGGCGCGGCAGATGGGCTCCGCGGTGGGGTGGTTCTGGTTCGCCTTTTCCGCGGGCCTGCCAACGCTCGGGTCCCTGTTCGCCAGCATCGCGATCCCGCTGATCGGCCAGATTCAGACGTTCTGGGCGTCGCTGGGTCTCGTGGTCGTAGGCGGCATGATCACATTGGTGGGGTGCCGTGACAAAGCTGGAATGGTTCGCATGGCCAATCCGGATACGCACCCGGTCAAGGTTGTTCTCGGCAGCGTCACCATCCTTTGGCGCGAACCGAAGATCGCCATGGCGGGTGTGGTGCGCGCGATCAATACGTCGTCGGAATACGCATTCCTGGTGATCATGCCGGCCTTTTTCACGAAGGTCATCGGCCTGACGCTCGAGGATTGGCTGCACCTGTTGTCGATCATCTTCCTCAGCAATATCGTCTTTAACCTCGCATCCGGCATGATGGCCGACCGCATCGGCTATCGCCGCGTGATCGGGTTTGCCGGCGGCATCGGATCGGCAATCAGCGTGCCGCTGCTGTATTACATGCCGTTGTTGTTCAAAGGCGATTTCACGATGATCGCCGTGTTCGGCGTGTTCTACGGCGCAACGCTGGCCTGCTTCGTTCCGCTGTCCGGGCTCGTGCCGCAGTTGTGCCCGAAGGAGAAGGGCCCGGCTTTGTCGATCCTTGGCCTGGGTGCCGGTATCAGCGTATGGCTGGGCCCCCTCGTGGTGACGTTGTTTCAGGATTCGATCGGGATCGGCGGCGTGATCTGGGTGTTCTCGGGCATGTACCTCATCTCGGCCGCCCTGACTTTCTTCCTCAGCGTGTCTCCGGAGGCGAAGGCGTATGCCGAGCAAAATCCCGATGAAGCAGGCGCACCCTCGCTCGCTCACTAAACGGTCTTAGCCTGCCCCTTGCCGAGCGCGTTCCAGCGCTCGCGCCACCACGGATGAGGCGATGCATGTGCCATGAATCATCCGTTGGTCCCACTGCCTGATTTCCCCTCGTGTTCTCCCAGTCTTGCAGCATGACGAAGAAAGTCGTCGAGGCAAGCACCGCTTGTGCCCTTTTGCATCGACCCCGCGCCAAGCTTTAAAGGTACCGCATTGCACAAAAAGGCCTCGATATCGCGGGGATACTACAAACACCCGATTGAATCGGACGGCCGAAGGTGAGCGCCACGCGACACTTCGTTACGCGGAAAACGCTTACTGCACCGGTGTGATCAGGAATGCTTCAGAAATGAGTCAGTTATGCCATATGCTGTAAACAACATGGCGGCCGCCGTGTAAAAATGACTGATATGGCATGTATTAAATGAATCTCGGCTCGTTTATACATCGGCAACATCTGGAGCGCCCTGGCATGGACAGCAGCACCAACCATGGTGCGCCCGCGCGTGGCCTGCGGTGGCGCTGGCCATCTGGCGAGGGCTCCTTACGCGGCGTACGCGAGCAAGCCCGTGCACGTCTTGCCACGCATCGCCGCTGGATGTTGTGGGCGTGGTCGCATCTGGTCGTGGCGGGCGGAACGGTATGCGCGTTGTTGATGATGTCCCTTTGCGGATGGTCGCTATATCAAAGTCGCCTGGATACGCTCGACAACGCGCGAGCGCATCTCGAGAATATTTCGTCGATCGTCGAGCGCGACATCGAACGCAATTTCGAGTTGTATTCGCTGTCACTCGAAGCCGTCGTGGACGGCATGCAACAGCCTCAAGTGCTCCGTTTACCGCCGGGATTGCAACGGCAAGTGTTGTTCGATCGGGCGGCATCCGCGCAATTCCTTGGCTCGATGCTGGTGCTGAATCCCGCCGGCGACATCATCATCGACTCCGAACACGATATTCCGCGCGCCGGGAACTTCGCCGATCGCGATTACTTTCTCGTGCATCGCGAGAACACAGGCGTCGGGCTATACGTCAGTGACCCGTTCAAGTCGCGTTTGAGCAACGAAGCGTGGACCATTGCAATGTCCCGGCGATTGAATAACCCTGATGGCTCATTTGCCGGTGTTGCAACGCTGAGCATGCGGCTCGAATACTTTCATTACCTGTTTTCAAGCTTGCGCCTCGGGCCGGAAACATCGGTTGCATTGGTAAAGGACAGTGGCGAATTCATCATGCGTGAGCCGCTGCCGAATCCAGGAATCATCGGCCAGTCATTCGCCGGAAGCCAGGCATTCGAGCATTTCAATGCGACGAACGAAGGCTCGTTTATCGCGCATTCGCGCTCCGACAACACGGACCGGCTGTACGCCTATCGTCGCTTGCCGGGGTTGCCGCTGGTCGTGGCAGTGGCGTCGTCATTGGATCAGATCTATGCCACGTGGTGGCATAGAACGTTGACGATCGGCATGCTGATGCTACTGAGTGGCCTGGGTTTCGTGGCAATGGCGGCAACGTTGGGCAAGCAATTACGCCGACGGATGGCCGCGGAAGTCGAACTGGAAGTGATGGCGCGTACCGATGGCCTGACAGGCCTCAGCAATCGCCGGATGTTGACCGAGATCCTCGAGAGGGAGTGGTTGCACGCACATAACACCGGTAGCGCCTTCTCCTTGCTGTTCGTCGACATCGATCATTTCAAGATGTTCAACGACACGTATGGGCACCAAGCCGGTGATGACACGTTGTCCGCGGTTGCACGCTGCATCCGCGAGAGCATCCGTGACCACGTCGACAGCGCGGCGCGATACGGCGGCGAGGAATTCGTCATCGTCTTGCCGAACACCGGCCCGGTGGCGGCGAACGCCATTGCTCATAAAGTCCTGCAGTCGATCCGCGCGCTGCGCATTCCGCATGAACTGAGCGTGCATGCCTGCGTCACCGCCAGCATCGGCATTGTCAGTTGGACGGTACAGTCGGATCGCTCGATTGATGCATTGGTGAAAGCCGCCGACGAGGCGCTGTACCGCGCGAAGGCGCAAGGCCGTAATCGGGTTGTGTCGGATGTGCCGATCCCGTCGACGGCGGCTCCGATCATGGCGTAAGAGCACATCACCGGTATCCGCAGATACCGGGGGTATCGACCGTCCCTCGGGCCGTGCTACAGCAATGTCACCACCCGCGGCGCATCGGCAGGGGGATCGCGGTGCAGCTCGGCAGCGGTCGCTTCCGCGCTGGTCAGCACCGACGGCACGACGCGACCGTCGATCCGCGTAAAGCGCAGTGACACCGTCTTCGTGCCAACCGCCAGATCCTGGATCGTCAATTGTTCGACGCCCGGTGGCAGCTCCGGTCGCTGAATCAGCACCTCCTCACGCGCGGCGTCGATCTCCACGCCCAGGCAGGCCTGCAACAGCATGAACGGGGTGCCACAGGCCCACGCCTGGGGCAAGCACGCCACCGGATAGGCCGTCGGCGGTTCACCATGCATCCGCGGGAAACCGCAGAACAATTCCGGAAGCCGCAATTGGAAGCCAGTAGCCGCTTCATGCAATGTCTGCAACAACGTCACCGCGCTACGCTTGTCCCCATAGCGCGCCATGCCCCTCGCGCACAAGGCTGTGTCGTGTGGCCACACCGAGCCGTTGTGATAGGACATGGGGTTATAGCGGGCCTGATCCCAGGCCAGGGTGCGGATGCCCCATCCATTGTCGAAGGCACTGGCGCGTAATTGCGCGGCCACCGCCTGCGCCCGGTCTTCCCGCACTAACCCAAACGCCAACAGGTGCCCTGCGTTGGACGCACGAACGCGACACAATGCGCCATGGCCATCCACGGCGATACCGTAGAAGCGCTGTTCCTCCATCCAGAACAGCGTTTCGATCTTCTCGCGCAGGGCGGCCGCGCGCGCCGCGTAATCCGCGCCCGCGTCGTCGGCGATATCGGCATCACCCTGGTCCGCGCTCGCGCGCGTGGCCGCAAAGCGCGCCATCGTCTCCAGCGCCGCGCAGGCATAGCCCTGCACCTCGACCAGCGCGATTGGCCCATCCGGAAAACGACCATCGGCATGAAACACGGAGTCCTGGCTGTCCTTCCAGCCTTGGTTCGCCAGGCCGGAAGACTCGCCGCGCGCATACGCGAGCAAGCCGAGCGGGCTCTCATCGCACACCTGTGTGATCCACTTTGCCGCCAACGTCAGCGCCGGCCACAATTCGTCAATCAGCGCATGGTCGTTGGTGCGGGCCGCATACGCGCCGGCGAGCACGATAAACAGCGGTGTCGTGTCCACCCCGCCGTAATAATTCGCGAACGGCACCTCGCCGGTGGCCGACATCTCGTTCTTGCGCGTCTCGTGCAGGATCTTCCCCGGCGCCGCGTCCTGGAACGACGACGTTTCCTTGGCCTGCCGCGACGCCAGGAAACGCAGTACCCCGCGCGCCAGCGATGGCTGCAGCCAGAGCATCTGCAATGCGGTCAAAATGCCGTCGCGGCCGAAAGCCGTGGAAAACCACGGTATCCCGGCGTAAGGATAGGGACCTGTCGGCAGGTCCGACGTCAACAAGTCCAAATCCGCCTTTGACCGGGCGATCCATGCATCGAATAGCGTATTGCTGCTGCGCACGATGGCGCACTGATGGCGGCGATTGCGCATGGTCCGATGCGCCTCGACCAGCGCGTCTCGAAAGGCGCGACGCCCACGGTGTGGATGATGATGTGCCGCGGTCGCCAAAGCCTGCGTGACACGTGACACGCCCGTCGGCGCCGGCACGACATTCCCGCCGATCGTCGCCGCCCGCGTGACGTCACTGCCCACCGGGCGCATCGCTACGTCCACCGTCAGATACAGCGTGGTACAGCGATGCGGCTGCAACTCGATCAGGTAGTCTGCGCGATCCGCGCACAATGTCCGCGGGGCCGGCGAAAACATCAGTCGCACGGTCCGTTCGACGTTATCGCGGCCCGCGTAGTGCAATGTGACCACATCCGTCTCTACCTTCGGCGCGGACTGGGTACCGCGCTGAGCGCGGAGTCGGCCCCGCACCTCGAACATGTCCTTGAAATCGGCCCCGAACGCGATCGACAGCGGCACGGCTACTGGCCCGCTACCGAAATGCGAGAGCGCGATGGCCTCATGCACGCCGCAGGGCGTCAATACCCGCATGCGCTTGATGTGCACCACCCCCTTCGCCACGCGCTCGTCACCCAAGCCAGGGAGCGGCACGTTCGTCAAATGGGATGTAAAGACGGTATTGCCGTGATTGACGTTGCCCGAAAGCAACGCCGGTATTTCGTCCGCGACCGTCAAACTGAGCCGCGACAGCACCCGCATGTCGTCGACAAACAAGCCATCCTCGCCCCCTCCGATATCACCAAAAACATCGTTGACGATAAACGTGTCGTCCGACTTGAGAACAAAACGTGTGCCCAGTTGCGACCCGGACGGCCCGGTCTTCTCGACCGGGGCCTCTCCTTGTCCGGTGGTGCTAGAGCCGGCGGATAGGGCCGGAGCGTCGTCCTGCGGCGGCGACTCGGGCAAGGCGGAAGGAAAAGTGCGGTCGGTCATACAAGATCACTCCTGCGAAGCGGGTATCAATCTGGCCTGTGGCGTGGCGACGCGCGGCCCGGTGGCAGGCGCAAACAGACGTCGAAAGACGCGCACCGAGTAACTTGCGCCGCGGGTTTCGCCACGACATGTCCGATAGCGGACCTGCCATGACCCGACGGTATCACCAGCGATGCTTTTTGTCAGGGCGCTCCAACGCACTACAATGGCGCGGGCGACTTCACGCCACGCCGCGGGCAGATATCCGTGACCTAGGTGTGGCAATGTGCGCATTTTCGAGAAAATCGGCCGGGCTGACGGCAACGGCAGGCACGGCACGCTCCAACCAGACACGAAGAGGCATTCAGATGGTGACACGCAGGCGATGTATTTCGGGACTCGGCGCGGCGGCGGCAATAGCGGCTACGGGCGCAGGCGCGCTATTGCCGCAAGCCGCATGGGCGCAAGGCGCGGCCGGCGAAACATCGCTCGCGCGGGTCAAGCGCACCGGGGTGCTGCGGACCGGGTTCATCGCAGGTGCATCGCCCTATTTCGTCAAGTCGGTCGCCACCGGGGAGTGGCAGGGCTTCTGCGTCGATTTCGCGAAGCAACTGGCGCAATCGCTCGGTGTGAAACTGCAAGTCGTGGAGACCACCTGGGGCAATTCGGTGCTGGACCTTCAATCGAACAAGATCGATTGCATGTTCGGCCTCGCGCCCACTGAACAACGAATGAGGACGGTTGGCTTCACGGAGCCGTTATTTCGTAATACGTTCACGCTGGTGGCACGCAAGGGCTTCGATCCGAAGAGCTGGGATGACGTCAACAAGCCAGGCGTCAAGCTGTCCGTGGACGTGGGCTCGAACCAGGATACGTTCGCGACCGATAATTTGAAAAAAGCATCCATCCGTCGCTTCGAGACGTCAGGAGACGCGACCTTGGCGTTGCAGACCGGGCAAGTCGACGCACAAGTGCTTGTGGTGCTGTTGGCGACCAATGTACTGGCGAAGGCGCCGACCATCGGTCACCTGGTGATTCCGCAGCCGGCCAGCGGCGCGCCAACGTCTATCGGGGTGCAAAAGGAAACCGATCCAGGCCTGACGAACGTCATCAATGCCTGGCTGGCGAAAGCACATGCAAGCGGCGATATTCGCAAGACGATCCTCGCCAACATGCAAAAACTGGCCAATATCGCGCCAGATTCTTTCCCGAAGGAAGTGTCGTTCTGACGGTTGCTTGACGCGTGCATTCGAGGTCTGGCGACTGATGCGCGCGAATTTTCGCTGTCCCGTCTTGGGCGCGGGAGGCACCGCCCCTGCCCCCATCCGGTTGTCGCGTAGGAGTTGTCGTGTATCACTGGGATTTCGGGTCCATTTGGATCTATCGCTGGCTGCTGGCCCAAGGACTGCTGTACACGGTCCTGTTCACCCTCGTCTGCGTCGTGTTGGGTTTCGCCGCCGGCGTGCTGTCGGGGATGGGTCGCCGCTCGAAATGGAAATGCATCGCCTGGCCGATGCACGCGTACGTCGAACTGTTTCGCTGCACGCCGCTACTGGTGCAGTTGATCTGGTTCTACTACGCGCTTCCCATTCTGACCGGCATCGCGATGACGCCATCGATGGCGTCAGTACTCGCGTTGTCGCTTTACGGTGGCGCGTTTTATTCCGAGATCGTCCGCGGCGGTATCAATTCACTGGATCGTGGCCAGACCGAAGCGGGCCAGGTGCTCGGCATGAGCCATTGGCAACTGATGTGGCATATCATCCTGCCGCAAGCGTTCAAACGCATGCTGCCGCCGCTGATGAGCCAATCCATCATGCAGTTGAAGAACACTTCGCTGCTATCGGTACTGGCCGTACCGGACCTGCTGTACCAAGGGCAGTCGGCCGCGCACGATTCCTACCGACCGTTGGAAATCTATACCATCGTCGCGATCTGCTATTTCGTCGTGCTGTTCCCGGCCACGTTGCTGGTGCGCGTACTCGAAATCCGGCTGGCACGGCGCGGTCGCTGAACGGCTCATGATCAGGCGACAAGCCAAGGGGCCTGCTGTCTCAAAAATGTTGCAATCGGACCGCCACGCCGCGATGATTACGCACTATTTCTAACAATTCGCGGCGATTGTCCCTACTTTCCCTGATTTCCGGAGCATCAACCGCGACATCGTACTATCCTGTCCTCTCGGCCTGCACTGATCCTTGTGGGACATCGCCGGATTGCAATCTTGAAATCTCGGCTGACGCGAAGTAGGGCAACGCGACACGGGTACATCCCGTTTTGCCTTCCAATTCCTTTCATTGTCTTTCAAGCGCCACTTGTGCTTGTGCCGAGGCTCCTGTACTTCCCGTGACATTGCGCATGACCACGTCTTCGATCAAAAATGCCCGGCGCTGGGCGCCCGGTGGCAAGCGCGGCTGGTTTTTCGCCGCCATCGCCGTTATCGTGGCGACCGGCGTCCGGCTGTCGCTGCAACCACTGCTTGGTCCGGCGCGCCCGGATTTCGCGTTCTATATCGCCGCTGCGATCATCGAGTATTACTTCGGTCTTTGGCCCGCCATCGCGGTAATGACCACCGGCTTCGTCATTACGGACGTCATGTTCGTGCCGCCGTACGGCCAAATTCAGCAAATCGACAGAAACGACATCATCCTCGGCATCAGCTATCCATTGCTGGGGACGGTGATCATCGGGCTGATCGAGCGGCTACGGCGCGGCCAATATCATTCCGAGATGGTTGCCGCGGTGGCGCGCTGTCGTTACGAGATGCTGCTGCGTGCGGACAATGACCGTCTGCTGGCGCGGCGCGATGCCGGCGAAACGCATCGGCTGCTACGAATGCTTACCGAGAAAAACGACAAGCTCGTGTTCATTCAGGTCACGACACCGGATCAGATGCCCGGCGCAGCGGCGGCCATGCAGCCATGCGCGCGCTTTGACGACGTGCATCCTGACGACATCGCCCGACTGGGCAACCTGCCGACGCTCGGCGCGCAGAAAGTGCGACTACGCCGCGCGGCGACGCAGGAGGACCTAGCCCCTGATGGCACCGCCGCGCCAGCCGACCTTGTCGATGCGATTTGCGAGCGGTATACCACCCCGAACGGGCAATTTCTGATCTTGCGCCTGGAGGGCTGAGTCATGACCGGTGCTTCCATTCGTGCGGCCAAGCACACCATTGCGCCCATCCAATATACCGGCGACGGTCACGGCGTGTTGCTGTTGCACGGGCTGTCGAGCTCGCCGCTGGAAATGCGCTTTCTTGCCCGTGCATTGCATCGGGAAGGCTTCACCGTTGACGTGCCCGTCCTCGACGGCTACAGCCTGGACCCGGATGCCCCTACGCTGCAGCGGTGGATCGATGCCGCCACGCAAGCCTACGATGCGCTGGCTGCCCGCTGCGAGCGCGTATCCGTCTGCGGGCTCTCGATGGGCGCCACGTTGTCACTTGCATTGTTGCATGCGCGTCCCCAGGCGCAGGCACTTGCCTTGCTGTCCACGACGATTCACTACGACGGCTGGGCCATTCCCTGGTATCGCTTCCTCCTCGATTGGGCCTATCACACGCCGTTGCGTCATCTTTGGCGCTATCGTGAGAGTGAACCGTTCGGGTTGAAGAACGAGGCGCTGCGGACGAAAGTCGCGCGAGCGATGGAAAGCGGGCAGCTCAGCGAGGTGGGGCCCGCCACGATTTCGATGCCGGCGTTGCATACGGCGAACCAACTGGCGCGACATGTAAAGCGTGTGCTGCCGACGATCGAGCGCGATTGCCTGGTCGTGCACGCGATCGACGACGAGACGGCCAGCCCGAAGAATGCGCAAATGGTGACGGCCTCGATACGCTCGGCATTTCAGCGAATGATTTTTCTCGACGATTCCTACCATATGGTCACCGTCGACAACGAACGCGAGATCGTTGCTCGTGAAATCGTTGTATTTCTGCGCGAGAGCGAAGCGGCGTCACGGGCCGGCGGCACGAACGCCGCCGTGGTATCGAAGGCATTGGCGCGACGCTTGCGGCAATTGGCATCCATCGGGAAATAGCGGGCGGTTCGGGGAATCTGCTACCCTTGCGGCCTTGAGGTGTGCGGACAGCGCGGCGTGTGCTGCCATCGTGGCCACCGCCGCCCTTTGCCGCAGCCGTCGCGGCGCCTCGCCGCCCGTCCGAGAATCGACCATCATGACCGCCCCCGTCCCGCCCGTCACCACCGACCTTTCGGCCACGCCCGTCGACACCCTGGCCGCTGTTCCGGCGGCCCTGCGTTTCGATACGCTGCCACTCTCCGCCTCGATGCGCGAAAATCTGGCGCGAATGGGTTATCACGCCATGACGCCCATTCAGGCGCAAAGCTTGCCGCTGACACTGGCCGGGCATGACCTGATCGCGCAGGCGCAGACCGGCAGCGGCAAGACCGCCGCCTTTGCGCTTGCCCTGCTCGCGCACCTGGAGACCCGCTACATGAGCGATCCACAGGCGCTGGTGCTCTGTCCCACGCGGGAACTCGCCGATCAAGTCGCTCAGGAAATCCGGCGTCTGGCGCGAGCGGAAGAAAATATCAAGGTGCTGACGCTGTGTGGCGGCGTGACGATGCGGCCGCAGATGGCCAGCCTCGAACACGGCGCGCACATCGTCGTGGGAACGCCGGGCCGGATCATCGATCATCTGGCACGCGGCTCGCTCAGAGTGGATTCGTTGCGCACGCTGGTACTGGATGAAGCCGACCGGATGCTCGACATGGGCTTCTACGACGACATCGCCGGCATTGCACAGCAGTGTCCGGCGAAACGCCAGACACTGCTGTTTTCCGCGACCTATCCTGAAGGCATCGGCAAGCTGAGCCGCCAGTTTCTGCGCGATCCGCGTGAAATCAAGATCGATGCCCCGCATGCACCAACGAAGATCCGCCAGCGCTATATCGAGATCGATGCCGACTCGCGTCTTCCCGCCATCGCGCAAGTGCTGATGCATTTCCGTCCGGTCAGTGCGATTGCCTTTTGCAACACCAAGCGGCGCTGTACCGAGGTGGTCGAGTATCTCCGCGGCACAGGCCTGGAAGCGATGGCGTTGCACGGCGACCTGGAGCAGCGGGATCGGGATCAGGTATTGATCCAGTTCTCGAATCGGAGTTGCACGGTGCTAGTGGCAACCGACGTCGCCGCGCGCGGACTGGATGTCGCGGATCTGGAATTGGTGATCAATGTCGACGTGACGCCGGACCCGGAAATACACGTCCACCGCATTGGCCGGACCGGACGCGCGGACCAGCAAGGAACTGCCGTGACGTTGGCCGCCGGTGAGGAGATCGCGCGCGTGGCCGCGATCGAGCGGCAAAGCGGTCAGGATGCGAAATGGGAAACGCTGGACCAGCTGCCCGCCGATAATTCGACCCGCCTCCTGCCGCCGATGGCGACGCTGCAGATTCTGGGCGGACGCAAGGAAAAGATCAGGCCCGGTGACGTGCTGGGCGCATTGACGAAGGACGCGGGTTTCGCCGGCGACCAGATCGGCAAGATCAACGTCACCGAGTTCTCGACCTATGTCGCCGTAGGCCGGGACATCGCCAAGGAGGCCGCAAAGCGGCTGAATGCCGGCACGATCAAAGGCAAGACCGTGCGCGTCAGATTGTTGCGCGACTGAATCGTCGACAACACCGAACCTGCCACGCAGGCAAAACGGGCCGAAAGCAGCATCCGTTCGGCCCGTTTTCATTCATGCGAAGGTACCGGCACCGATCGCCCCGGCATCAAGCGCTGCCCGCTCCGTTACTTCGCGGCCTGCTCCGGTTGATAGCCATCGTTCAGCGTCCCGAGGAAGGCGATCACATCCTTGATCTCGCCGTCATTCAGCGCCGGCGCATCGCCGTGCTTGCGATCGAACGGCGCGTCGGCCACATCGACATTCTTCTTGTATCTGGCGGGCAAGTCGTTATACACGTCCAACTTGCCATTCTTGCCCTTTGGATACCAGCGCGCGGGATCGGTCTCGCGCTGTACATAGAAGTGCATTACATCGTCAATGGAATGGAACACGCCGTTGTGGAAAAAGACCTTCCTGGATAACACATTGCGCAACGTCGGCGTCTTGAAGAGACCACAGTAGGCATCCACATGCGTATAGTCCTTGCGAACCGGACCGCACAAACCAAGGTCGTAGTAATGCGGATTCCGGTTAGCCGCGATTTCCATGTTACGCGGCGCACCGAATGCCTCGAACTGAAAATCCGTGAAAACCGGCGGGAACTTACCGTCCACCGATGGCTTGTCGATATGGCATGACGAGCAATTTCCCTTGTTCGGATCTTCAAATAGCTTCAGCCCGCGCATCTCCTGCTCGGATAACGTGGCCTTGCCGGCCAGGTAGTAGTCGTACTTGCTGTCGTATGGATGGAAACTCGGGTCTTCCAATTGATATCGCGTCAATGCAAACAATGCTTCGCTGATGGCAAGATGTTCATCATCGAAGATACGGTCGCCGAATAATTGCTTGAACTTGGCCGCATACGGCAAGTCACGCAGCTTGCTGACCACTTCCGAGGCATTCTTGTTTGCCATCTCATGGGGATCGAGCAGGGGACCGGTGGCTTGATCCTGGAACGTATCGATGCGACCGTCCCAGTCGAAGCCCCCCTGCGGCACATTGTTCGCTGCCGCCTGCTGTGCCGCCGCCGCAGCGCCAGTCGGGTTCCCCCCCTTCGCCACCGACGCCACCTTGACGTCGCTCACCGGCGCGGCCGGTGCAGCCGTGGCGACATCGGTATCAGGCACGGAACTGTTCGGTCCGATCGTGAAATCCGGATTGTGTTCGAGATACTTCAAGGAGGGCACCGCGCGGGCACCCTGCTTTTGCATATCGAGACCACCCAGCTGGACGGCAAGGCCATTCGGCGGTCCATAGGCATGCGACGGATCATGGCAAGAGGCACAGGCCATCTTGCCCGACCCGGACAGCGACTTCTCAAAGAACAACTGCTTGCCCAACTGCGCCATGGCGCTGAGCGGGACCGGGTGATCCCGCCAAGGCGCCGCGTCGTATGGCACGCTTGCGCCCTTGGCAGGCGCCGCAGCGCGCAGTACCGCATCCGGCGCCACGGACGGCGCGGCCGAATCGCCGGTCGACGGCTTGGATGCGGAGGGCGCGGCGGCCTGCGTGTTCGATGTCACGTCGGACGAGACCGACGAGGGTGCCGCGGCACGAACAGCCGATTGCGGCGCCGCGTTGCCGCCATCATGTTGTTGCCCACAGGCCGCCAGCAGGACGCTCACAAGTAGCGATTGCATGGCGCCCAGGGTGACGGCGATGCGCCGCCGAGCAAGAATCATCATTGTTGTCAGCTCGAAACTTGCAGGCCCGTACCGGTATCCAGGAACAACTTCTGCGTGGCGCCGTTGTTCGAGAAATCGAACATGTTCTCGATCGTGCCGGCTTTCGCATCGAAAGAGCCTTGACCAATACGTTGACCCGAAAGCCAGTTGTCCTCGATAAAGCGCAGCACGGACGTCTGGTCGGTCAGCGTGTGGTCGATGTAGTTGGACTTCGCATACGGCGAAACCACCAGTAGCGGCAGGCGCGGGCCATAGCCGCAACGGCCATTGACAGGCGAACCATTGACCCCGTTCAGTGGCGAGCCCGACCCGCAGGTTGACGTGCCGTTCAGCGAATCCAGCGTCGAGAACGACGGGTTCACGATTTGATACGCGTGGTCGTACCAACCGTCCGAGTCGTCGTAGGCCAGGATCACCGCCGTGCTGCTCCAGTCCGTTTGCTTTTGCAGGAAGTTGATGACCGTGGTCACGAATACCTGCTCATCCAGCGGGTCCGAGTTGCCGGCGTGGGCATCCTGGATCGCGGGGGCTTTCAGGAAACTGACCGACGGGAAGTTGCCCGCCGCCACGGCCGTGAAGAAGTCATCGGTGTCGTATTGGTGATTCGCGGCATCGGTATAACCGATCATCGCGGTCGACGTCGGCCGTGCGTGCGTCGGGTTCGCGGTGGAGGCGTAGTATTGGAACGGCTCGTGGTGAGGCACGTAATCGCTCTTGTAGCCTCCCACCACCGACGAGTACGACGAGCGCTGGCACCCGGTCGTGCCGTTCGGATTCGTCTTCGTGCGGTCGAAGCCGCCCTCGAACCAGCCCCAGGTGATGTTGGATGCATTCAAAACATCGCCGATGTTCTTGCCGCTCATTGACACGGTCGCGTTCGTCGTCGACGAGCAGGCATCCCCGGTTGGGTCCGGATCACCGATAACCGTATAACCGGCTTGTCCATCCGCCACCGTGTAGCCGGACGTCACAGACGCCGCCGCAGGCGTGGTGGAGGACGACAAAGCAGCCGTCGCGCCGTTCGTCTGACCCGAAATCAGGTTCAGCGCACCAGGGGTCGACGGGCCGAACTGGGTGTTGAACGAGTTGTCGTTCATCGCGAAATGCTGCGCGTAGTTCCACAGCCCGGTGACCGTGTTGCCATCGAAGTAACCCATCACCAGGCCGGTGGTGGCATAAGTGGCGGACCCGATCGCGCCGGCCCTGCCCGTGTACTTCGGGAACAGGTCCATTGCCAGATTGTCGAATGCCTGCTGTTCCGGACCGTAGTTATGATTCATCGACGCCGTGTAGGCCTGCGACCGATCCAGGCGGAACGGGTTTGACGCGCCGGTACCGTTGGCCGTGTTCGTGTAGTTCGGGTTAGCGGTCAACAGCGACGCATTCGCCGTGTAGTTGTTCGCCGCAGGCGTGCCCGTCAACGCCGTGAACACCGGCTCGCCTTCTGGATTCGACGCATTCGGATACGTACCGAAATAGTGATCGTATGAGATGTTTTCGCCAAAGATCACCACAACGTGCTTGATCGGCGTCTTTGTCGCCAGCGCGTCTTGCGCGCTGAGACTCACGGTCGCAGGATGCCCATTCGAACCACCACAGGCGGCCAGAATGCCCGCCGCCATGGCGATAGAGAGTCCTGCCGCAATGGCAGTCGTTTTAATGCGTGGCATGTTTTCCTCGGATTCCCGATGTCTGGAGAGCGTCTTGTGGGGAAATGCGCGGAAAGGGTATCGACAATAAAAGGCCCCCTCATGACGAATTGCTGACGCAATCCTTTCTAACAATGCACATTGGCTGACAGTTGTGCGACGTTTATTCAAGAATCGTGCCCTTGAGTGAAAGGCTTCGGCAGGTATGGCGAAGGTTTTCTTACACTTCACCGACATCGGATAGCGAGAGAATCCCCTGACGCCGATGGTGTTTTCACTTATATCGTAGAATCACGATATGAACTTCGTGACTTAACGATATACGTCGCATCGCGTTGCGCTTCGGCCGCCTGCGTCCCCACGAGTGCAATGGAAAAAGTTGTAGGTCCGTCATTCTTTTTGCATCGGGCGGTGGCATCCGCGGGCTACAGCGCGGTGCCGAACCATGGCGATATCTTTCAAAGCGATTACATGACACCAAAATGGCGCGTTCCACGGTAATAACGAAAGGCATGACAAGAAAAGACAACGGTAGCGCCGCGAAGGCATCGGGCAATGGCAACTCGGTTGCACGACAGCACGCGGACGCAAACGATCCCGATCTCGAAGTGGTGCTGAAGGCGTTGAGTCATCCGTTGCGACGCCAGATTCTTGCGTGGCTCAAAGACCCGGGCCAGGAGTTTCCAGCGCAGACGCATGCGCGTGAACTCGGGGTCTGCGCAGGCCAAATCGACGCGCGTGCCGGGATCTCGCAGTCCACCGTCTCCGTGCATCTGGCCACGCTCGTTCGCGCCGGCCTGATTACGTCAACCCGCTTCGGGCAATGGCATTTCTTCCGCCGCGATGATGATGCGATAGCCGCCTTCAAACAGCGGCTCGACGATTTGATCTGAGCTGGCTGTCACAATCGCAACATCGCGTGGTTAGTCTGTTTCACTTTTTAGTGTTCCTTATCATGCCAATTGCCTTATTTGTCCTTGCCCTTAGCGCCTTTGCGATCGGCACCACGGAATTCGTCATCATGGGCTTGCTGCCTGACGTCTCGCGCAGCCTCGATATCTCGATTCCCAGCGCCGGATGGCTCATCAGCGGATATGCGCTGGGCGTTGCCATCGGCGCGCCGATCATGGCGCTGCTTACCGCCCGGCTAGCTCGGAAGCGCGCGTTGCTGATGCTGATGGGCATCTTCATCATAGGCAATGTTCTGTGCGCGGTCGCCCCCGACTATGGTTTCCTCATGATCGCGCGCGTGATCACGTCGCTCTGCCATGGCGCGTTCTTTGGCATTGGCTCCGTGGCCGCAGCGAACCTGGTGGCACCCAACCGTCGCGCACAAGCAGTATCGTTGATGTTCACCGGGCTGACCCTGGCCAACGTGCTGGGCGTGCCGCTTGGTACCGGACTGGGTCAAGCAGCCGGATGGCGTTCGCCATTTTGGGCCGTTGCCGTCATCGGCGTGATGTCACTCCTTGGTTTGTGGCGCGTGTTGCCGGTCAACAAGAACGAACCTCGTATCGATCTGCTTTCCGAGATAGGTGGGCTCAAGAGCATTGGCGTGCATTGCGCATTGCTGACCACCACGCTGTTTTCGGCCGCGATGTTCGCGCTGTTCACGTATATCGCGCCGATGTTGGAGCAGATCACGCATGTATCACCGCGGACGGTGACATGGACCTTGTTCGTGATCGGTATCGGCCTGACGGTTGGAAACTACATCGGCGGCCGCATGGCGGATGCGTCACTGGGACGCACGTTGATCCTGGCCTTCATTGGCATGGTGTTGACCAGCGTCGCGTTCTTCTGGACCAGTGTCGGGATGGTGGGGGCGATCATCACGCTGGCCCTATGGGGCATTGTCACGTTCGGCGCGGTGCCGGCGCTGCAGATCAATGTGATGACATTCGGCAAGGATGCGCCCAACCTGATCGCCACGCTGAACATCGGCGCGTTCAATATCGGGAATGCGTTAGGGGCGTGGGTTGGTGGGACCGTCATCGCGCGAACACATGAATTGCACTATGTACCTATTGCAGCCGCGGGGCTCGCCATTTGCGCATTGCTGGCGACATTGCAGTCACTGCGGATTGCACGATCCACGGGCCTCGCCGTAGCAACAGGCGCGTGAATTAGATTGAAATGCGGCAATAGGCGTGGCGTATGCCTTGCTTGCTTGCTTGAAAAGTATTCCCTTGTGGCATGTGACGCGGTGTCTATTGGCACCGTATGTCTTTTAAGTTTTCCCTAAAGGAGTGTGCAATGACATCGTTATTCGATCCGATTCAAGTAGGTGCACTGTCCCTGCCGAACCGCGTTTTCATGGCGCCATTGACGCGTTCGCGCGCAGGCGACAGCCGCGTGCCGAATGCCTTGATGGCCGAGTACTATGCGCAGCGTGCGTCGGCGGGGATGATCCTCACTGAAGCGACCTCCATCAGTCCGCAGGGTGTCGGATATGCCGGCACCCCTGGCATCTGGAACAATGACCAAGTGGGCGGTTGGCGTCAGGTGACCGACGCCGTGCATGCGAAGGGCGGACATATCCTGATGCAGCTCTGGCACGTCGGCCGCATTTCGCATTCCCGCTTCTTGAATGGCGCGTTGCCGGTAGCACCGAGCCCGATTGCGGCGGGCGGACACGTGAGCCTGGTGCGTCCAATCACCGCGTTCGAAACGCCGCGCCCACTGGATGCGTCGGAATTGCCGGGGATCGTCGCCGATTACCGGCGCGCTGCGGAAAATGCCAAGGCGGCCGGCTTCGACGGCGTGGAAGTGCACGGCGCCAACGGCTATCTGCTTGATCAGTTCCTGCAAGACAGCACGAACCAGCGGGATGACGATTATGGTGGCTCGGTTGAAAACCGCGCACGTTTGGCATTGGAAGTGACCGACGCCTGTATCGATGTCTGGGGGGCGGATCGTGTGGGGATGCATTTGTCGCCGCGCGGCGATATGCACACGATGGGCGATAGTGATCCCCTGGCAGTGTTTTCGTATCTGGCCACCGAACTGGGCAAGCGTCGTATCGCGTTTATCGCCGCCCGCGAATCACTGGGTGAAAAACGTATCGGACCTGCGCTGAAGAAAGCGTTCGGCGGTGTGTATGTGTCGAATGAAAAGTTCAACCGGGATACGGCGCAGCAGGTAATTGATGCAGGTGACGCAGATGCGGTCGCGTTCGGCGTGCCCTTTATCGCGAATCCGGATCTGCCCGCGCGGCTGAAAGCCGGTGCCCCGCAGAATGAAGCACGGCCGGATCTGTTCTACACGTCAGGCGCTGAGGGCTATACGGATTACCCGGCACTCGCATAAGGAGGGTCGACCAAGAAACGTTGATACGTGCCGACCGGCTTTACGTTCGGCACGCCACCCTGCTCCGACTTCTGAGCGGAGCAAGCAGCGGCGCAGGGTCAGCCCGATGATGCGCCGACGCCCTTTAGTAACCGCGATTGGGGCAATGCCACTGCAGCTCGTCGGCGTAAGCTAAGACGCGATGACACGTGATAACCCACCAGCATGACAACGCAAGCCCCGATTCTTCACGGGGCGCAATTCATTCAACCGTATAAAGCGACAACCCCTGATGCCTTCGCCAGGGCATACCAGGCAGCCTCGATACATGGTCGATATATCAAACGATGGCGCATTCGACCGGCATCCTCTTCGAGAACGCTGTATCGGCGCAGCAACAACAAGACACCTTGACGCAGGCAGCGTCGAATAGGAGGGTGATGCAGATATATAGTATGGACATGATGGCAGGCGCGGCTGGAACGGAGAAGGTATCGCAGGGAGGATCGCGGACAACCTCACGAGCATGCTTGCTACCTTGCAAGCGTTTTAAAACCGTTAATGCGCCGCGTGCGCTAAACATTCCGCGATAGGAGAAACAAGATGACTTTTCCGACTTCCGTCAATAACCAGATTACCGATGCCGTCACGCAGTCGAATGTAAAGGTCGTGGGTGAGGCCCCGGCCATGGCGCTGGGATCGGTCTACGAGACGATGGCGCACTCCAGCGGTATTCTGTTCCAGAATGCGGTGTCTGCACAGCAACAGCAAAACACGCTGGCCCAGGCGGCCGACAATCAAGGTGTGATGCAAATCTATAGCGAGAACACCATGGCCGGGGCCGCAGCCACCGAGAAAGTCTCCCAGGGTGGCATTGCCGATAACCTGACCAGTCTGCTGACGGTATTACGCAGCCTCCCGCCAGACCAGTAACCGAACGCGGTCGTGACTTGAATGTGAACCGCGCGCTTGGCATTAGATACGGCACTTTTTCGGTATAAAGCCCAGCATATGACCAACGTGCGTTACCACCGGACAGAACGATCATCGATCGCATGAACTGTCGTCTTCCCTTATCTATCGCATCAATCCGACAAGCGCGCCCGAACCAATTGCAAATGTGCCGCTAATAACAAAAAGCGTTGGCAGCGATACGACACTTATTGCACTTGATCCAATCAAAGGTCCAATAACCAATGCAGCAAGCTGTGCACTACGTGCAGTCGCGCTAATCGTACCCAGCGCCTGTGGCGGCGATGCGGTTTGCATCACGACGCCGAACGTCACATCTCGGTGATACCAAAACACGCGCCGTTTGCCAGCCAGATGATAAAGAGCGCCTCTTTCCCTAACGGAGCGCCAGCAAGCGCAGCTGCTCCCGGTAGCAATACCGTCACGCCAAAACCGATCAGGCCGGCCGTGGAAACGCATGTCATGTTCCAGGTAGCCAAGATTCGCCTAAATAACAGTGCTCCAATAATCCCCCCGGCTGCTGTACAGCTGACGATCTCGCCAAATGTCGACGCGGCAAATCCCTGCGCCCGGAGAAATAACGCGAGCATCGGATCGTATAAACCTAGTGTCAACGTTTGAACAAGCGATGCAATAAAGGCGTTTCTGAATTCGCGATGCCGCGCGAGAAAATTCCAAAGATCAAGGACACGAGGTTGCGTGCGTTTTACCGTGTTGTCGTCGGCGGACAGGCCGACATGCGCTAATAGCAACAGGAGCATGACCCCAAATAAAGCGAGCGTTGCGGAGAAAGCAAATCCTAGCAGGGGAACGTGAAGACCGGCGATGACAGCAGCAAGTAATGGTGCCATGATCTTGATACCTTGATCGATAAGCGTCATCCAACGCGCGTTATCCACAAACTGCCCGGGAGTCAGCATCATCCGAATAAGCACCTGCTCTGCCGGCATGGCTCCCAAATTGCTTAGCCCTTTCAATAACACAAAGAAAACAAAAATCCAGGCATTGGGCGCAAGCAGCAAACAAAGCGATGTGATGCTCCTGGCTAAATAGCTGTAGCGCAAAAAGATCAAGGGTGGATGCCTGTCTGCAAGACGTCCGAAGAACGGGCCGAGCAGCAGGCCAGGCAAACCATAAAGTGCGGAGGCAATGCCGATCGTCGTTGCCTCCGCGTGCCAAAAGTAGGTTAACGCTGAAAATATCAACGTGAAATCAACCCGAAGTATGACGGAACTATTGGCGCGAGCGAGGAGCAGGTAACGATATCCTCGCGGCCAGGCGAGCGGTGACGGTTCTTTCATCTGAATTGCTGGAACCGATGCGCATCTCGTACGTATATTTCACCGTCGATCACAAACCCGTCGAGGCCTACCTCCTCAGCATACGCAACGAGATCCGTAGTCCGGTTAATAAACCCTTTCCCGTTGAAATTCAAAGACGTGTTACAGAGTACGCCAACACCCGTTTCTAGTTTGAAGCTTTGGAGTAATTTGTGCAGTTTGCCGTTGTCGACTTGGCTTACTGTTTGCACGCGAGACGATCCGTCCACGTGCGTTATCGCACGTAGTCCTTTATTCCGTACAGTTGTGAAATAAAGCATCCCGCGCCTGTAGGCTTGTATTTCTTTGGAATACACCACTCGCAGTGGCACTATGCGGCAAGCTACGCCAAAGATATTTATTTTGATCGCTGGGTGCTGTCATCTTCCCCCACCGATCGCCCGCCCTAACGCATCGGCCCCGTCGTGCAACGCCGCGGCGATTCCCGGCTCGAACGTCCAATGTCCTGACGCATCGATCATCCGTAATTGCGAAGACGGCCACGCGGCGTGCAGGGCCACCGCCTGATCGGCGGGGCACACCATATCGAAGCGGCCATGCACGATGATGCAGGGGTGATCCTGCAACGCGTGCACGCGTGAAAGAAAATCCGGCGCGGGCAGTTCATGCGCCATGTAATGATGCTCGAGCAATGCCATCGACACCGCACGCTGCTCGGCTTCTCGCGAACTGCCCTCCTCCACGGGCGCGGCCGGTGCTGGCTTCGGCTTCACGCTTCCCACCGACGACAGCTTGGCCTCGAACCCGGACCACGCCTTGGCGAGCGCAACGCCGGCCGCGTCGAAGCGCGATAGCGGCGCCGCGGCATATTCGAGAATCTGGTCGCGATTCCGAGGCCGCCGCCCGTCCGCGCGTTCGATCGCATCGAGGAATCGATCGTGCGCCTCCGGAAACACGCGCCGCACATCCCACAGGAACCAATCGATATCCTCACGCCGCGCCAGGAAGATGCCGCGCAGCAGGAAGCCGGTACACCGCTCGGGATGCGCGATGCCGTAAGCCAACGCCAGCGTCGTACCCCAGGAACCGCCAAACAGCGCCCATCTTTCAATACCCAGCGCGGTCCGCAATGCCTCGATATCACCGACCAGATCGCTCAGTCCGTTGTGTTCGGTCTTGCCGAATGGCGTCGACCGACCACAGCCGCGCTGGTCAAACAACACCACGCGCCATTTCAGCGGGTCGAAAAACTGCGCCCACGACGGATTCAACGCACCACCCGGCCCGCCATGAACGATCAATGCCACAGGTGCATCGGGGCGGCCATGGGCACGCCAATAGATGGCGTGCCCATGACCTACCGGCAATTGACCATCGGCGAAATGGGGGAAGGTGACATCGTCGTTTGCAGCAGTCGTCATGGGCTATCCGGCATCGAGGTATCAACAGGTACCGCAACGATCGCCAAACCCGGCCAAACCAACTCATCGCCAGCGCGTGTCTCCGGCGCGATCGTCATTCACCCGTCAGTCTACCGTTAGCCGCGCATCCGCGCCGGATGCTGGCGTCGCACCAAAAGGCCAGCAAAACCCTGGCCTGCCGGAACGGCAAGCCGCGACCTGGTACACCCACGCGTCACGCGGAGATCGTCCACACAGCGGCGACCTTTTATCCCTCCACCTCGGCCGGCGCCACGGTCACCTCCCTCGGCGGCATCCTGTCCGGCATGACGGCGCCAAGCCTCAGCGCCTCGCTCATGATCTCCGACAGCACGGGCGTGGCGACGGTACCCCCTCCCCGCACCGCGCCCGTCGGGCCATCGATCATCACCGCCACCACATAGCGCGGATCAGTTTCCGGTGCCAGCCCCACCGCGGTGGCCAGATAGGCGTTTTTCGCGTATTGCTTGCCCGCCAGCTTCCGGGTGGTACCCGTCTTGGCCGCAATCGCGTAATGCGGCACGCGCGCACGCTTGGCGGAACCATCACCATCCACGCCTTCTCGCAGCATCCGCCGTACCGCCGCGGTCGTCTTTGGCGACAATCGTCTCTGCGCGGCATCGGCCTGCGCACCACGACCCGCGTCATCCCGCGTCGCCGTCGGCATCGTTTCCGCCATCGTGAGGCTCAAGGGCAATATGCGGCCCTCAGGGCCGAACATCGTGAAGGCGCGCGCAAGTTGCAGCAGTGATACCGAGAAACCATAGCCGTACGAGAAAGCGGCCTTGTCCGTCCCGCTCCAGGCCGACGATGCGCGCAAACGCCCCGAGGACGCGCCGGGAAACGGCAAATCCGGGCGAATGCCGAATCCCGCCGCCTCGAGCCCCTCGTGGACTTGCTCCGCGGTACCACGCGACATCAGCCGGATCATGCCGACATTGCTCGAATATTGCAGGACACCGCCCACGCTCAGCGCATCGCGCGGCATGGTATCACGCACGACAAAACGCCCCACCCGCTCCCAACCGGGCGATACATTGATGACGGTCTCCGGGTTCACCCATCTGCGCTCCAGCGCATTCGCCACGTGGATCGGCTTAACCGTGGAACCCGGTTCGAACTGATCGGTGATCACGCGATTGCGCAACGCATCACCCGTGCGGGCGCGCGGCTTCCCGGGATCGAAAGACGGCCAGTTCGTCATCGCCAACACCTCGCCGGTGCGGGCATCGAGCACCACGGCGCCGCCGCCTGCCGCACCATGCGCATGCACCGCTTGTTCCAGTGCCTCATAACTGGCCTGCTGCAACCGGGCATCCACCGTCAGTTGCAACCGCTCGCCCATCACCGGCTCACGCAATATCGTGTTATCGACAATCTCGCCCAAACGGTTGCGGATCACCGCGCGCGCGCCTGGGCGCGGCTGGAGTTGCTTGTCGAATGCGGCCTCGATGCCTTCCTGGCCCATGCCGTCGATATCGGTAAAGCCGAGCAATTGCGCGCTGGCGATGCCGTCCGGATATACCCGTTGCCACGCTTCCGATGTCCGCACTTCCGGAATCCCCAACGCCCGCACCTTCTCGGCAACGTCCAGCGGCACCAATCTTTTGAGATAAATGAAGTGCCGGTCCACTGCCAGCATCGCCTCCAGCCGATCCGGCGACAGGTCGAGCAGTGCGGCGAGCGCATTCCGCTTGTCGGCCGGCAATGGCCGCGCCAATGCCGACGGCATGGCGTACACGGTCCGTACCGGTTGGCTCATCGCCAGCAACCGGCCATGCCGGTCGACGATGTCACCACGTGCCGCCGGCATCGCCAGCTCGCGCGAGAACCGCTTGCGACCCTCGGCATCGTAGAAAGTCTGATCGATGACTTGCACCCAAAATGCCCGGGCGCCCAAACCGATGAACGCCAAGGTCAAGAGCGCCATCACCACCGCCGAACGCCAGCGCGGCAATCCGCCCGGCACCATTGGCGAACGCATGCCATGGGTCGCCCCTGAGCGGGTTGGCCGCCCGGAACAGGCAGACAAACCGGCCAGCAGCGGTAATACGTCGGCGGCAGCGCGTCCGGATGCGCCAATACGACCATCCACACGACCGTTTTTACCTGCCTTGCCACGCCCTACGCTGTGCTTCATGCCGTTCTCGTTTGCCATATCGTCGCCGCACATACTGCCCATCAGCCAGATAAACACCATCAGCGAACTGCCCAAATTGCATTAAGTCTAGCCCTATCGCGATGCCCCTGTCCGTTACATCGTGCGGCGTCGTGGCACGAATGCTGCATTCCTGTGCATTTCATCGATGGCGCGGGCGCGCCGTGACGGGCCACACGCACCATCAACCGCGCTCGGCAAACGGACGTCCCCCGTGCGGATGGCAGCCGTTTGCCTGACCGTGCCACCTTATTTTCCAGGAGCGACTGATGAATGATCCCAAACCCGTCGGCAAACTTGCCAACCAGGTGGCACTGGTGACCGGTGCCAGTTCCGGCATCGGCGCTGGCGTGGCAACGGCGCTGGCCAAGGAGGGTGCCGCGGTCGCCGTCAATTACCACGCCAATGCCGACAGCGCGCATGAGTTGGTCGACGAAATCCGACGTGCAGGTGGCCGTGCCGTCTCGATAAAGGCCGATGTCGGCCAGCCGGACGATATCGCACGCATGTTCGCGACCGTCCACGATCAGTTGGGGGACGTCGATATCGTCGTTGCCAATTCAGGCATCCAGAAAGACGCGCCATCGATCGATATGACGCTGGAAGACTGGCACAAAGTCATCGAGACAAACCTGACCGGCCAGTTCCTGACCGTCCAGGCCGCGGCGCGAGCCTTTCTGGCACGGCAACGGAAGCAACAGTTTCCCGATGGGCACCCGCCGCACTCGAAGGCGCTGGGCAAGGTGATCTGCATGAGTTCCGTCCATGACGTCATCCCGTGGGCAGGGCACGTGAATTATGCCGCTACCAAAGGCGGGATCAACATGATGATGCGCACGCTTGCACAGGAATTCGCACCGAAGAAAATCCGCATCAACGCCATATCGCCAGGCGCTATCCGTACGCCAATCAACCAGGAGGCATGGGAAACGCCGGAAGCGCTGGAAAAGTTACTGCGTCTGGTGCCGTACAAGCGCATCGGCGAGGCGGAAGACATCGGTAATGCCGCCGTGTTCCTGGCATCGGACGAAAGCGATTATGTCGTTGGCACGACCCTGTACGTTGATGGCGGCATGACCTTGTATCCGGGATTTGAAGACAATGGCTGATACAAACCAGCCGCGAGGCGCATCCACGCAAAAAGGTCCCGCCGCGCGAGACGGCGCCACGGATAACCATTCGGCATCCGATGCGTCATTCGGCACCCCGGATGACACGCCGCGCGGTCCGGCGAACATCACACCGGTAAGCGCCGCCATCGGAGACCATGGCGTGGTCGGCAACATGCGCACGCTTGCCTTGGTCAGCACGGCAGCACATATCGATTTTCTCTGTTATCCGGCATTCGACTCCCCTACGGTGTTCGCGTCACTGCTCGATGCGGAGCGCGGTGGCCATTTCGCCATTGCACCGCGCTTGCAACGGCCGCGCGTGCGTCAGATGTACCTGCCGGAGACGAACGTGCTGTTGACGCGCTTCATGTCCGAAGAAGGCGTTGTCGAGATCGTCGATTTCATGCCGTTGCATACCGGACGCAACGACGGCAATCATGCCCCCGGCACGAGTGTGCCGCAGGAAGGGCACGCCGCGCCGCAATGCACCGAGGCCAATCAGCTGATCCGGATCGTATCCATCATTCGCGGCACGATTGGATTCGACTTGCTTTGCGCACCCCGCTTCAATTATGCCCGCACGCCGCACGAGACCACGCAAGACGCACACGGCGACGTACTGTTCATCCCGTGTTACGACGACGCGCCACCACAGGACGTCGCGGCCGCATCGGACGGCGTGGGCGCCCCCGCGCAAGACCGCATCCGGCAACCACCATTGCGGCTGAGTGCATCGGTGCCGCTGTCGATCGCCAACGGCGACGCCTGCGCGCACTTCGCGCTGAGCGAAGGAACACGCGTGGCATTCGTTTTTGGTGCCGACGACGACGGCCTCGGGCAAGGTGCAACGGGCGACATTGCCCGTGCGATTCATAGCCCGGAAGCGGATATCAATGCGTCACTGGCAATGCCCTCACCATCGCGCGCCCCAGCCTGCGGCAAGGCATCGTCACACGAGGAAGGCGAAGGACGCCGGTCGCCTGCGAACGACGAAAAGGGCATGATGTCCCCCGGACGGCAAACACTGGCGGCGATCGTGCCGTGCCTGCATGCGACGATTGCCGGATGGCGCGCCTGGAGTGATCGCGCAACCTACCGCGGCCGCTACCGTGAAATGGTGACGCGCTCGGCGTTGCTGTTGAAATTACTAAGCTCGCGCGACCACGGCGCCATCATCGCTGCCGGGACCTTCGGCCTGCCCGAGACAACCGAAGGCCATCGGCGATGGGACTATCGATACACCTGGATTCGTGACGCGGCATTTTCCATTTATGCGCTGATCCGGCTGGGCCACGCGGACGAGGCGGATGCCTTTGTGCGCTGGATGAACCGGCGCGTGGATCATCCGGATTTCGATGGCCGTCTCAAGGTGGTCTATGGCCTGGCCGGCGATTGTCCGTCGGAGGAAGTGGCACTGGCATCGCTTGCCGATGGGCACGCTCAGCAGCCACCGCTTATCGGCAACGCCGCGGCCGACCAATTGCAGCTGGATATCTATGGCGCGTTGATGGACGCGCTTTACCTGGACAATAAGTACGGTACGCCCATCTCCCACGACGGGTGGCGTAATGTGACGAAGATGATCGAGTATGTCGTCGAACATTGGCGTGAACCGGATGCCGGCATTTGGGAGTTCCGCCCCGGCAACCAACCCCTGCTGCATTCGCGGCTGATGTGCTGGGTGGCCGTTGACCGTGCGCTGCGGCTGGCGGCCAAGCGTTCATTGCCGGCGCCGGTCGAGCGCTGGACCGCCGTCCGCGGCGACATCTACGACGATATCTTCACCCACTTCTGGAATCCGGATCTGAAAGCGTTCGTCCAATCCCGAGGCGGTAACCGACTGGATGCCGCGGCATTGATGATGCCGCTCGTCAAATTCATTTCGCCAAAGGACCCCCGCTGGCTCAGCACACTGGATGCGATCGGACGCGAACTGGTCGTGGACCCGCTGGTCTATCGTTATCCGCCAGACGGCGGCGATGGCCTGGACGGCAGCGAAGGTAGCTTCCTCGCCTGCAGTTTCTGGTATGCGGAAGCGCTGGCGCGGGCCGGACGCGTGGATGAGGGACGACTGATTTTTGAGAAAACGCTCGGCTATGCGAATCACCTCGGTTTGTATTCCGAGGAGCTATCGGCCGCCGGTGAACCGTTGGGCAACTTCCCGCAATGTCTGCCGCATCTCGCGCTGATCAGCGCGGCGTATGAGCTGGACCGGAATCTCTAGGCGGTGTGATCTTCAGCACGACGTGGACAGTCCCTCCCCTGTCAACCAATCGCGCGGCTGAAGGTATCGGGTGGTAAAAAGCGCTTCCACGGAGCCCGGCTCGGGCGCCCAGTCGTACCGCCAAATCGGATTCGGGGGCATCGACATCAATATTGCATCCGTGCGCCCGCCGCCTTTCAGGCCGAAAATGGTGCCGCGATCCTGCAGCAGGTTGAATTCAACATACCGTCCGCGCCGGTAGGCCTGGAAGTCGCGTTCGCGCTCGCCATAGAGACGATCGCGTCGCTTCTCGATGATCGGCAGATAGGCGCTCAGGAAAGCATCGCCCACCGCGCGCAGCAGCGCAAAGCTGCCCTCGAAACCAAAATCAGCGAAGTCGTCGAAGAAGATGCCGCCCACACCGCGCGGCTCATTGCGATGCGGCAGATGGAAATACGCATCACACCATAGCTTGAATGCCGGATAAAGCTCCGCGCCGAACGGCGCCAACGCGTCGGCACAGGTTTGGTGAAAGTGCCGGATGTCGTCATCGAAACCATAGAACGGGGTCAGGTCCATCCCGCCACCGAACCAGAAAGTCGGTGCTTTGCTACTCCCCGCCTCCGGCTGCACGATGAACATCCGCACGTTCATATGCGTGGTAGGGCAGTAAGGATTGCGTGGGTGCAGCACCAGTGAAACGCCCAGCGCCTCGAAAGGCCTGCCCGCCAGGTGGCGACGACCGGCGCTGGCGGATTCCGGCAATGCCGCCCCACGTACCTGTGAGAAATTGCAGCCGCCCCGCTCGAAGAAACCCCCTTCCTCGATCACCCGGGTAATGCCATCCCCCTCCAGCACGTCACCTGCCGGTCGCGTCCAGGCATCCTCGCGGAACGGCTGGCCATCGGCTTGCGTCAAGGCATCGACGATACGGGTCTGCAGTTGCAAGAGGTAGGCACGGACAGCGGCGACGTCGGGCGAGAGTATGGCGCTGGTCAGCGACGCGTCCGGTATCGACGTGTCCGCCGGGGACACGTCGGCCGCGAGCCAATTGGGTCCCGACGAGACGCGGGCGCCACGCGACGGCAGCACCACGGCGGGCTGGACCCGCCGTGATTGCAAGGCCGCGGTGCGGCGAACGGAGGACGAAGCGGACGGCACGGACATGATCGGACGCGCCGCAAAACGGCGCCTCGCCAAAGGACATGACTGTCAGTCTAGCGGGAGGGTGCAACAGCGATGTTGATATGGGTCAAGATAGACGCGGATCCCGCATCGCGTGGCGCGAATCGACGGCTCATGGGTCCGGCAAGAAGCATCCGGCCCCCGATAGGCCCGCATGCTCGTGGTTTTCCACCGTCTCCTCAATCGCCCAGATCGTCGAAGAGCCCGTGCTTCACGGCATAGCGGATCAAGGCCGCATCGGTCGTCATCGCCATTTTTTCAAGAATGCGCGCTTTGTATGTGCTGACGGTTTTCGGGCTGACGTGTAATGCCGCCGCAATCTCATTAATGCTCTGGCCCGCGACAAACCGTCGATACACGTCCAGCTCCCTGTCCGACAGCGTGTCCTGTGGCGGCGGCCCGTCAGCATCGTTCGCGCCGCGCGTCAGCGCCACCGCCATGTTTTCCGCCATCGCCATGCTCACATACGGATGTCCACCGGCAACACGCGATACCGCATTGACCAATTCCGTCGATGCGCTTTCCTTCGTCAGATAGCCATTCGCTCCGGCCTTAAAAGCCCGCAACGCGTACTGGCGTTCCGCATGCATCGTCAATACCAGGATCTTCAACGCCGGCCGCATCGCGCGGATCTTTGGAATCAAATCCAGTCCGTTCCCGCCAGGCATCGACAGGTCCAGCAACAAGACCTGTGCAAAGGCCTGGTTGACCATGGCCAGCGTGCTTTCCGCATCCGCCGCCTCGCCCGCTATCTCGAAGCACCGCGCTTTCCGCAGGATATGACCCAGCCCCTCACGGACCAAGGCATGGTCATCGGCGATCAGCACACGAATAACCACGGGATCAGTGCCGATTGCATCAAATGTGCCTTTGTTATCCGGGGCACCGATACCATCGGCCAATGTCCCGCCGTTCATCGCGTCTCCTCGCGGGCAATGGCCGCAGATGGCACCGTCACGCAGATCACAAACCCATTATCGAACATCACCGCGGTGTCCCATGCCGCCTTTGGCCATGGTTCATGGACGCCTTTGTCGTCCATCTCCCACACCCTTTGCCTCACTTCGGCAGGGCTGCCGTAACGCAAGACGCCGCCCATCAACGTGGCGCGCTCACGCATGCCGATCAAGCCGAACGATCCGCGCGCATGCGGCCCCCCGGCCGACGACGCATGGGGCGGCGTATTCGATCCGCCCACCCCCACGCCATTGT
The DNA here is from genome assembly GCF_000970345.1 of Robbsia andropogonis. Lineage (GTDB taxonomy): Bacteria > Pseudomonadota > Gammaproteobacteria > Burkholderiales > Burkholderiaceae > Robbsia > Robbsia andropogonis. The sequence goes on from NZ_LAQU01000004.1 coordinate 167,561, forward strand.
CCGCGACCCATATGCGATAACACGGCTGGAGCGGTGCGTCGGGGGACGGCGCGGCGGTCGTCCGTTGCAGCGTCACGATGGCGCGCGTCGCGTTGGCATGTCGTGCGATATTGGTCAGCGATTCCTGCACGATCCGGAAGATCGCCGTGGTGGCATTATCGGTAATGGGCCAGTCGTCCGCATCGTCGGCAGAGGCCTCGCTTCCTTCGACGGCGAGGCCCTCTCCCGATGCTCCCGAACGAACCGTCACGACGATGCCATGCCGCCGGCGCCACTCACTGGCAAGCCAGTCGATGGCGGCCACCAACCCCAAGTCATCGAGCATCACCGGGCGTAAATCGGCGGCAATTCGACGGACGGCCTGCACCGTATCGTCGATCAGGCGCTTCATTTCCGACGTGCGACCTCGCCATCGGTGCAACGCAGTCTCGGAACGCGACGCTTCTTCGTCCAGATCCGCCTCCAACAACGACAGATCGACTTTCAACGCCGTGAGACGTTGTCCGAGATCGTCATGCAGCTCGCGCGCGATACGCGACTGCTCATCTTCTCGCGCCGCTTGAATACTGGCGGACAGGTGGCGCAATTCATTGCGTGATGCTTGTAGTTCGGCCCTTGCCTGCAAACGCGCGGTGATATCGCGCAACAGCACCGTGTACACACGGCGCCCGGTATCGCCGGAACCGTCACCGTCGCCGTGTTCTTCGCCACCGCGCCTGCTCGCGTCCCCATCCTGGCTACCCGGCCCGGCGCATTCGACGAATTGGGAAATCGATGCCTCGATGGGAAACTCGGTGCCATCGGCACGCAGGCCGAACAACGGCCTGCGCTTGCCCATTTGCCGTTCGCTAATGCCCGTCACGCCGAACTGCCGCACCTGCTGTGCATGCGCATGCCGGTACCGTTGCGGAATGAAGCGCTCCAACGAGGTGCCTATCGCGTCCTGTGCGGTACAGCCAAACAACTTTTCCGCGGTCGGATTGAAAATCAGGATCGTTTGCGCCTCGTCGATCGTGATGATGGCCTCGGATGCCGAGCGGATGATGCCTTCGAATTGGCGCTGCATATCGCCCGCGTTGGCAAAGGGCGGGAGCGGCAACGCGGCATGCGGCGTGCACGCCGACGGCACATCGAAAGACGACGATGCGACGGCGGGGCGTGACGAATTCGCGGCGGAAACGGGATCGGACATGACGATGAGCCAGAATGTTCCTTGATGCAGGTCAATCGACAGAGGGCACCGGCGCGGTATGGTCCTGGGCACGACCCCTTCCGTTTGCCTGAGCCCGAGTATACCTCCCCATGGACGTCGATACCGCCGTAATCCAACGGCACCGCCGGTGCGCGCCGCGATACGATATCTACCCCGCCAGCGACTGGTTCGTGGAAGCATTCGACGCGGCAGCGCTGGATGCCACGCTAGCCGCCTGCTCGTCCCTCGGTCCCGTGCGCGTCGCCATGGATCTGCGCCTGCCCGCGCCGGGCATGGGCTGGTCCAGCCGCGACTGGCGCGAACTTCCCGCGTTACTCGGCCGCGATATGGCGCTCCATGTGGCGCGCCTGGCATCCGATGGTGTCGGCCGCGCCGTGCCGGTCGACGAAGTCCGGCTCAGTTGGCACGAGGCGCCGCACGGCGGTTATGCCGAACGTGATGGCACGTCACCACCGTGGCTGATGACCCTGTTGCGCGACCATTTCGCGATGTCGCCCCATGCTCACTGCAGTGTCACGGTGCCAGCCTCATGCCGACGGACCGGCGCAATCCAGATGTTGCGTGGCGACGGCTTCCAGCGGATCGAGATCGTGGACGATGGCAACGCGTCCGAAGGGGTACGCCGCTGGGTGCAAACAGCGGCCGTAATGAATTTTGCGTCGATCGGCGCGGGCTTCGTCTACGGTGCGCCAGGCCAGACCGCCGGCGCCATGCGTGAAGCGCTGACCGCGCTGCTCGATGCAGGGCCGTCCTACGTCGTCTTGCAACACGCGGAAGACTGTCGGCGCGGCTTCCGTCCGGTACTTGACCGCTCGCATAGCGACCGCTCGACGGTTGAGGTGATGAGCCTGCTGGTCTGCGCGGCACGCATCCTTGCCGCCGCGGGCTATCGCTGCATCGGCCAGGACTTGTATGCGCGCACCGATGATCCCCTTGCCGTGGCCCATCGCCAGGGACGCCTGTTGCGCAAATCGCACGGTGCGTCACTGCGCCCCGTATCGCTGGTGCTGGGCATTGGCCCGGATGCCATCGGGACGGTGGGCAATGCGTATTATCAAAACCGCGCCGATCCCACGCGCTACCGTCAGGCGTTGATGCACGATCAGTTACCCGTCAAGCGCGGCGCCGTCCTCGGTGCCAACGACATGGCGCGACGCGCGATCATCCAGGCCTTGGTGACGGATCTGTTCATCGACATCGCTGCCATCGAAACGACGCATCGCATCGACTTCGTCCGCGGTTTTGCCGAGGAAACCGCAGCATTGCGCGCATTCGAACAGGTCGGGCTGATGCTGTTCGACGACGCGATGGTCGAGCTGACCGATGCCGGCCGCCTGATTGCCGGCAGTATCGCGATGGTATTCGACGACGCGGTGAAGCAGGCCCGACTGCGCATGCCCCTTCACGGTCCGCTATAGCGCTGCCCGTAGGGATTTCCTGACACGAAGGAAAATCTTCCTACGTCCAATCCGTCCATTGCTGATGGCAGCGCGCCAAGCGCGGACGGATACTGCGATGCAGGGCCTTTACGCGCCTACTCCATCAAGGCTTGATGCCTGGCTGCATGCCCTGCGTTCGCCTTCGCATTTGACGAGATAGCCGATGACAACCGCGCACCGCTTCGCCGCCCCCGAATCGATCGGGACCACCGAACATCCGATACGCATTCATCGCCGATCGGAGACGCGCCCCGCGCAGGCGGATCCATCCGACTCGACATTGGTGACCACGTCCCGTGTTCGCTGTTCCAATTGCGCGATGCGCAATATCTGCATGCCGGAAGGGCTCGACGCGAATGCCTACGCGAAACTGGACGCGGTCATCTGCACCTCGCGGCGCGTGCGGCGAGGCGAGGCGCTGTATCGTTCCGGCGAGGCGTTTCACAATTTGTATGCGGTTCGGCTCGGTTCGTTCAAGACGGTTGTCGCCCACCCCGACGGTCGCGAACAGGTCACGCGCTTTGACCTGGCTGGCGAAGCGCTGGGGCTGGACGGCGTCTATACGGACGAGCACACATGCGATGCCATTGCGCTGGAAGACAGCGTGGTCTGCATCATTCCGTTCCACCTGCTCGAACTGTTATGCCGTGAAGTGCGACTGCTGCAGCGGCATGTGCATAAGATGATGAGCGGCGAGATCGTCCGGGAGTCAGGGCAGATGATGCTGCTGGGCAATATGCGCGCCGATGAACGCGTCGCTGCATTTCTGCTAAATATTTCGCACAGGATGAAACAACGTGGCTATTCCGCCAGTGAATTTCAACTGCGCATGAGCCGCGAAGAGTTGGGAAGCTATCTGGGCATGAAGCTTGAAACGGTCAGCCGCACCCTTTCACGCTTCAAGCGGGACGCATTGATTGCCGCGACGGGTCGTCGCGTGCGTTTGCTCGATATCCCCCGCCTGGAAGCCATCTGAATCTCCCCTCTCTTGCGGGGCCGGACGGCATCGATTGATCCCGTGTGTCGCGAGGTTGCTTGATGTCACGCGCCTTGCGCCGTATTGCCGCAGTCCGGTTTGAAACGCGTGTTTATCTGATGCGCGTCAATGTTTGCAAAGCCCCCTCGCAGGATGATCAGCACGACGGTCGGATGGACCGGCCGCAATCGGGGGTTTTCAAACATGTCCGCAGCAACCAGGCGCTGGAAAGCGCATCTCACCACCATGCTGGCGCCATTGGTCCTGGTGACCTTGGGCTTCTTTTCCCCACACCGCGCCGACGCGGCCCAGGGCGACATCATCGCCCGCATCCGCTCGGTCAGTATTCTGCCCGACGTCAAGACCAGCGGCACGCTGTCCACGCTGGGCGTGGGCGTCAATCCTTCGACGGTGCCGGAACTTGACTTCACGTACATGGTGCGCAATCACATCGGTGTCGAATTGATCCTCGGCACCGCGCGGCACAAGGTCACGTCGAATGTTGGCAGTCTCGGTCAGATCAGTCATTTGCCGCCCACGCTGACGCTGCAATGGCATTTCAATCCGGCTGGCCGGATTCGCCCTTATGCGGGCGTCGGCGTCAACTACACGCTGTTCTATGACAACCACCTGAACGTCGCCGGTGAAGGCGTGGGCGTGCGCAATCACAGCTTCGGTCCAGCGTTGCAAGCGGGTGTCGACGTACAAGTCAGCAAACGATTCTTCGTCAACCTGGACGTCAAGAAACTGTGGATCAAGACCGACGCAACACTCGGTGGCCAACCTATCGGCACGTTGGAGATCGATCCGTGGGTGGTGGGATTTGGCGTCGGCATGAAATTCTGACGGAGTATTGCCATGAAGCCCACGGCGCGCCTGGCGATAAGCGTCGCATCGACCAAGGATAAAGCGCGGACCTTGCTGCGGCGGCAGGGCCTGATGCGTGATGTGGTTATCGTGCTGGTGATCAAGCTCGTGCTGATCCAGATACTGCGCGTGACGTGCTTTGCCCACCCTGCCGCACCCGATATGAATATGCCCGACGACGTGGTGGCCGCCGCGATCATCGGGCCCGTCCCTTCATTACCCGCCGGCCTGCCAACGCGCGTTGCACTGCCAGCACCGCGCGGCAAGCCCGCACAACAGGATGTCGATCATGATCAGCCATGAGGTCGTCGATCTGTCCCGGCTGCAATTCGCCGTGACGGCGCTATATCACTTTTTATTCGTTCCCCTGACCCTCGGGATGACCTGGATGCTGGTCATCATGGAGTCGGCGTACGTGTTGACGGGCAAGACCGTCTACAAGGACATGACCCAGTTCTGGGGCAAGTTGTTCGGCATCAACTTCGTGATGGGGGTGGCCACCGGCCTCACGCTGGAATTCCAGTTCGGCACGAACTGGTCGTATTACTCGCACTACGTGGGCGATATCTTCGGCGTGCCACTCGCCATCGAAGGATTGATGGCGTTCTTCCTCGAATCCACCTTCGTCGGGCTGTTCTTCTTTGGCTGGCAACGGTTGCGCAAGGGACAGCACTTGCTGGTGACCTTTCTCGTGGCGCTGGGCTCCAATTTGTCGGCGCTATGGATTCTCGTCGCCAATGGCTGGATGAACAATCCGGTAGGCGCGCATTTCAACTACACGCATATGCGCATGGAGCTCGACAGCCTGTCCACGCTGATCCTGAACCCGGTGGCGCAAGTGAAGTTCGTGCACACGGTCTCGGCCGGCTATGTAACCGCGGCAATGTTCGTGCTGAGCTTGTCCTCGTACTACCTGTTGCGCGGCCGCAATATCGCCTTCGCATTGCGCTCCTTCACCATCGCCGCCAGTTTTGGCCTGGCCGCCGTGTTATCCGTCATCGTGCTGGGGGATGAGTCCGGCTATACCACGGGTGAAGTGCAAAAAATGAAGTTGGCTGCCATTGAAGCTGAATGGGATACGCAACCGGCGCCGGCATCGTTCACGCTGTTCGGTTTGCCGAACCAGGCCGAACAACGTACGGATTATGCGATCCACATTCCCTGGGCGTTGGGCCTGATCGCCACCCGTTCCCTCGATGAGCAAGTGACCGGACTGAAAGATCTGAAGGCGGAAAACGCGCAGCGGATCGCCCGTGGCATGCAGGCATTCGCGGCATTGCAGCGGCTGCGCGGTGGCGATACGTCGCCCGCCGCTCGCACCGCGTTCCAGCATGTTGAAGCGGACCTCGGCTATGGCCTGTTGCTCAAACGCTATACGGAAAAGGTCACCGATGCCACCCCGGCGCAGATCGATGCCGCCGCGAACGATACGATTCCACGCGTCGCCCCCGTGTTTTTCTCGTTCCGGATCATGGTCGCCTTCGGCTTTCTGATGCTGTTCACGTTTATCGCTGCCGTCTGGCTGGCGGCGCGGCGCCGGCTGTTGCGGCCACGCACGCGCGCCTTCCTGCGCCTGGCGTTGTGGATGCTGCCCCTGCCGTGGCTGGCCAGCGAATCCGGCTGGATCGTCGCGGAGATGGGGCGTCAACCATGGACCATCGCAGGCGTCCTGCCCACGCACTTGTCGGTCTCGTCGCTGCATGCAGGCGATCTGTACGCCAGCATCGCCGGCTTCGTCTTTTTCTACACCCTGCTGTTGTGTTTTGAGATGTATCTGATGGTCAAGTACGTGCGCAAGGGTCCTGACGGCCTCGGTATGGGTCCCCAAGCAACCGCAGGCACGGACAAGGACGACAGCACCGCACCACTGACCGGGAGCCCGGCATGATCGACTACACGATACTCAAAATCATCTGGTGGTTGCTGATCGGCATCCTGCTGATCGGCTTCGCGCTGACCGACGGCTTCGACATGGGCGTGGGTGCCCTGCTGCCCTTCATCGCACGCACCGATACCGAGCGACGGATCGTCGTCAATACCGTTGGCGCTACGTGGGAAGGTAACCAGGTTTGGTTCATCACTGCCGGCGGCGCCACGTTTGCCGCCTGGCCACAGGTATATGCCACGGCATTCTCGGGTTTTTACGCGGCGTTGCTGCTCGTGCTGTTTTCCCTGTTCTTCCGGCCTGTCGGCTTCGATTACCGCAGCAAGGTCGCCCATCCGGCATGGCGCGCCTTCTGGGATTGGGGCATCTTCGCCGGCAGCGCGGTACCGGCGCTGGTGTTCGGCGTCGCCTTCGGTAACCTGCTGCTTGGCACGCCGTTCTCGCTAGATGCGGACATGCGCTCGACCTATCAAGGCACACTGTTCGGCTTGCTGTCACCGTTCGCGCTGCTGTCCGGACTGCTGTCGGTCGCGATGCTGGTAACTCACGGCGCCGGCTTTCTGACATTGAAAACGGATGGCGTGCTCCTGTTGCGGGCACGGCGGGTACAACGCGTGGCGGCCCTGCTGTCGATCGCGCTATTCGCCCTTGCCGGGTATGCGGTCTCGCATCATGTGGTGGGATTGCGCCTGGCGGCCGACGGCACGATCAGCCGCGGCGTGGGTTTCTGGATGAACAACTATGCGCGTTGGCCGCTGGCCTGGCTTGCCCCGATCGTCGGGTTCGGGGGCGCGATACTGGCCGCGCTCGCTTCGCTGAAGAGCGGCAACGGTGCGCAGAAGGCGGGATTTGCCGGCAGTACGCTTTTGATCGTCGGCGTGATCTTTACCGCAGGCACGTCGCTGTTCCCGTTCCTGATGCCCTCGTCGATCGATGTGCCGAGCAGCCTGACCGTCTGGAATGCGACGTCGAGCCAATTGACACTGCAGATCATGCTGGTGGCCGTGATCGTGTTCCTGCCGCTGATCTTGATCTATACCGGTTGGGTGTATCGGGTGATGCGGGGCCGCGTTACCAGCGCCGACATTGCCCGTGACAGCCATTCCTTGTACTGACGCGACGATCGGTGCGCGTATTCGATTGGCTTGCCGGCGTCATCCGCCGGCAACCTGCAAAGACCCTTTTCCATTCATGCAGACGGCGCATGGCCGCCGAAGGACGTTGATCATGTGGTACTTCACTTGGATTCTGGGCGTTGGCGTGGCATTGTCATTCGGCGTGGTTAGCGCGCTATGGTATGAAGCCCGCGGCGAATATCCCGATAGCGAAGGGCCGTTGTCCGCTAGACCGGTGCCGTCACGCGCCGAAAATTAACAGCCGCATCATCGGCGCTAGACACCACATGGGTTTTAACCATAATGACCATATCGATCAATATGGTTTGTCGGCACCTGTAATTGGCGGAGGTTAAGATGATCACTGAAGTCAGCGCAGTAAATTTTCGGCAAAACCTGGGCGACATGCTGAACCAAGTTCAGTACCGGAACGACAGTATTGTCATCAACAAGGATGGCAAGGCTGTTGCGGCCTTGGTCGATGCCGAACTGTTTGCGCGGATTCGGCGGTTAAAAGCGCGTTTTGACCGGTTGAGCGAACAACTCACCGACGCATATGCGTCAACTCCCGAGGCTGAGGGGCTCGCTGAAATCGACGCGTTGCTAGCCGAAGAACGTAAGCGCTGATGCCGGGCATGCGCGTGGTGTTGGATACCAATATTTTGGTATATGGAATGGTCTATCCCGGGAGCGTTCCGGGCCGAATCGTAGGCGCTTGGCGGCAAGGCATCCTTGACGTGGCACTTTCACGTTACATCCTTGACGAGATGGTGAGGGTTCTTCCGCGGCTCTCCAAGAATCCTTATAGCGCCAATCAAATTCGTGACCTTGCGGACAGCTTCATGTTCTTGGCCGATATCGTCGAGCCAAGCGCCAAAGAGGATGGTGATTTACGAGATACCGCTGATCAGCCCGTACTGGGGACGTTGGTCGCTGCCAAAGCACATTACTTGATAACAGGTGATAAAGATCTGCTTGTATTGCCCGGCAGATATCCGATCGTGACAGCAGCCGAGTTTTGGGCACGCCACGGTGAGTGAGCGTATCGCTGACCGGACAACTGCTCGACAAGCGTGCTTCAATCAAGGCGTTTGTCAGGAAAAACCCGTGCGATCGACGAGCCAAAACAACATACAAGTTGGTGGACGGTCGGGCCTCTCCCATTTCGCCGGCATTGTCACGTTGGTGAGGGTGGCGCGAAAAATGACGTTTTACGACCACCGTTCAAAACGCGGGCAGACCCTGACTGCGGGGTAACCGCGATCACGCCCGTGTTATCCACCGCGTTATCCACCGGCTTTGCCCGTCTATTTCGCTCAATTGCACACAGCGTTATCCACAGCCCCACTCAATCCGAATATCCCGCCGCAGTTCGCCCGAATACACGGCTCGGCACGCGCGAGGCGTATCAACCGGCGCCCCGTCACGCCACTACCGCTATCGCCACGTCCGGATGCACGCCGTGCAGCATGCGATGCGTGTCCGCCTCCTGCCAGCCCGGGCATAACGCCGCGCACAGCAAGGCGCGACAGATCGCGGCGGTTGGTTCGGCGCCATGCGACGGCCCTTCCACGCCAAGCGTCGCCCCATCCGACGCCCCTTCGCGTTCCGGGTTGTATTCCACGAGTTCGAAGCCGATCAGACGCGGATCACCGGCAAAGCGTGGCATGGCCGCAATCGCCTCATGTGCGGCGATCCCGTCTTCCACTGGCGAACCCACCGCCATCGCTTCCCGTGGATCGATCGCGTCCACATCGAAACTGACGCCATAGCCACAAGTGCCCCGTGTCGCGATATCCACCGCTTCTTCCAGGCACGCGTCCAAACCACGCGCCTGCACCTCCGCGATGCCGAATACCCTGACGCCCAGTCGATTCAGCAGGGCCGCCTCGCCATCCTCGAAACTCCGCACGCCGACCACCGCGACATTCTCCGGGCGAACCTTGCCGCGCCAGCCGCGTAGATCCGTCAGCGCCGGTGCGCCATGGCCCAGCAACGCTGCCAGCGGCATGCCATGCGGGGCTTGGCTCTCCGACGTTTCCGGCGTATGGCTGTCCAAGTGCGCATCAATCCAGATGAGACCAATCCGGCCCGCCTCGCCCAGTCGCGTCTTATAGGCATCCGCAATCCCGCTCCACGTGCCTGCCGCAACCGAGTGGTCACCGCCCAGGATCAACGGAAACAGGCCGCGCGTGATGATATCGGCCGTGACCGCTGCCATCCCTGGCGCGAATGCGCTCACAGCGTCGAGCTTCGACGGCACTGCATGCGCCGGATCGGCCGCGTGCCGCGTGCCGCCTTCATGCGCCAGATAGTGCGTATCCACGAGTGTCGCCCCCAGCCGGACATCCCGGCCGACACCGGAGCCGCCCGCGCGGAGGTCCGTCGCGATACCCGCCTCGATCAACGCCTCGGGTCCCAGGCGACACCCGATGATCTGCGCACCGGTGCCGATCGACGCGCGGACCAATTCCAGCGGGGGCAATGCCGCGCAAGGTGTAACGGCAGTCAGTGCCGGGCGGAGCAGGGTCATGGTACGAACTCCCATTCATCGAAAATCGTTTAGTACACGCAACAGGACGCCTACGGCCCATTGCAACGTCTCATCGTTGATCGCCAGCGGTGGCGACAGGCGGATCGTGTTGTGATGCGTGACCTTCGTCACGATGCCGGCATCCATCAGCGCATGGCACACCGCTTCGGCGTCGACGGAGGCCACAAACTGGACACCGATCATCAGTCCCTTGCCACGGATGTCCGCAATCAACGGATGCGCCGCGTCGCGCAACAGCCCGACAAGCAAGGCGCCGCCTTGTTCGGCGCGCGCGCATAATCCCTCGTCTCGCAGCACCTGCAAGGCCTCATGACCCACCCGCGCCGCCAGCGCATTCCCGCCGAACGTGCTGCCATGATCGCCTGGGCGGAAGACCGTCATCAGCGCTTCACTGCCCACTACCGCGGAAACCGGAAGGAAGCCTCCGCCAAGCGCCTTGCCGAGACAAACCGCATCCGGCCGCACACCTTCGTGATCGCAGGCAAGCATGGCGCCAGTGCGCCCCAATCCGGTCTGAATCTCATCGGCCACCAGCATGACGTCGTGCGTGTCGCATAGTGCCCGGAGCGCTGCCAGAAAGCCTGGCGGCGGAACATTGACACCGCCTTCACCCTGGATCGGTTCGACGAGAACGGCACACGTACGAGGCGTGATCGCGGCACGTACCGCATCGATATCGCCATACGGCACGCTGACGAAACCCGGCGTCAGCGGTCCGAACCCGGCGCGGTATTCGGGATGCGACGAGAAGCTGACGATGCTCGTGGTGCGGCCGTGAAAATTGCCGTCGAATACGATGATTTCCGCCTGTCCGTCGGGAATGCCCTTTACCGTATGGCCCCATTTGCGCACGGCCTTGATCGCGGTTTCCACCGCCTCCGCCCCGCTATTCATGGGCAAGGCACGTGCTTGTCCTGTCATGTCGACCAGCGTCGCAAGGAATGGCGCCAACTGGTCTGAATGCATCGCCCGCGACGTGACCGAGAGCCGCGACGCCTGATCGGTCAAGGCCGCAAGCAACCGAGGATGAGCATGTCCGAAGCTGACGGCCGAGTAGGCGCTCATCATGTCCAGATAGCGCTTTCCGGCGAGGTCCCAGATCCAGACGCCTTGCGCACGCGTTGCAACCAGCGGCAACGACGTATAGATCGGCGCATTGACCCGCGCATCCAGCGCCAGCAAAGCGTCCGCCTCCGCCGCGCCGCGTGGCGACCCAGTGTTTTCTTGCGCCGCATCTTGCGCACTTCGGTCGTGCATCGTCGTCGCGTCCATGGCGATTCTCCTTTGCGTTGACCCGCATCATAGAAAATGCTTTCGATCGAATCCAGCGAAACGTTTAGCATGCATCGTTCGAATTTTTTGCATCATAATGGGCGACATGCGTACGCAAACCAAATACATCGATACCTTTGTCGCCGCGATGGAAGCGGGCAGCTTTGTACGCGCCGCGGAACAGTTGCATGTGACCCCATCGACGATCAGTTATCAGATTCGGCAGTTGGAGGAATGGGTAGGGGCGCCGCTGTTCGAACGCAGTGGCCGTCGCGTGCTGCCAACGGCGCTGGGGGATCGGCTGTATGCGATCTGCGGACGTTTTATCGACGAGATGGGTAGTTTGCGCGCCGCCGCGCGGGGTCAGGCGGGCACCCCGCGCGAAGTGCTGCGCGTGGCCACGGGTTCGTCATTTGGCCGCTATGTGCTGACGCCGATCCTGGCGCAGCCGGCGTTCGCGCAAACCGTCGTCGATCTGCGCTTCGGTTCGGATGAGGAAACCTGGGAAGCGGTGGCCAGCGGGCGGGCCGATATCGGCTTTGCATACACGGTCACCGCGTCGAATACCTTGTCATTCGCCTTGGCCTACCGCTATCCGCTCGTATTGATCGCCGCGGGCACACACGTTCAAGCCGAAGCGCATGTCGGTGCGGATTCCCGCTCATTCGCAGCGTGGTTGGCGGCGTCGGATTTCATCACATACGACGATTGCGAGATCACCTTCACGCGCTGGTTCGAAACCCAATTGGGGACCATGCCGTCGACGCTGCGTACGCGCGGCCGCTGTAGCGAAATCGAAGAAGCCATCGCTCTGGTCGCGGCGGGTCGGGGGCTGTCGATCGTGCCATGCTATATGCTGGACGACGCGCTGGCGCGTGAGCGCGTACGGATTGTCTCCACGCCAGCCACCACGACAACGCCCGGCGCGTCAGCGGCGTCGGGCGCGTCGAATGCGATGAATGACATGGCGGCTTCGTCAGCGTCAGCGCAACTGGCCGTGATGGCTACCTCGGAGAAGAAGCGGTCGCCGGCGCCTGACAGGGCGGCAACGGTGCCGCTCCCCCCGCTGGACACCGTCTATGGCGTCACGCGCGAAGGCGCTCCGCGCGACGCGGCCACGGTCCTGCTGCTCGACGCCGTGTCCCAGGCTCAGGCCAGTTCAGCGGTCGGGGGCGCGCAATGAAAACACGACATCGCGCGTCACCGGGAGCAGGTTCTGTCCACCGTCGACCACCCAGTCCACGCCGTTATACGCGGGTCCGGTCAACAAGTGAATGGCGGCCGCGAGATCATCAGGCGTTGCGATCCGATGCAACGGCGTTGCGTGTTGTCTCGCATGGGCGAAATCCTGCGGCGTTTGATCACCGCTTTCCAGCATCAGGCCCGGATAGACCGCATTGATGCGCAACACCGGCGCGGCCGATGTCGCCAGCATCGCCGTCATATGACCGATGGCGACCTTGCCCACGGTGTAGGAGAAGTGGTCCGGGTGAAAATTATCGCGAACCTTCTGGTCGACCACATTGATCACCACGCCGGTCGTGCCAGCGGCACGCGCGCGGCGATAAAACGCCTGTATTAGCAGTAATGGCGCGCGGCCATTGACGGCCCAGGCGTGATCGAAGGTTTCGAGCGTGAAATTGTCCAGATGGTCATCGGGAAATACCGAAGCACTATTGATCAGAACATCGAGTCGGCCAAACGCCACGTGGCAGCCGTCCACCAAGGCCTCGGCAGCCGATGGCGCCGCCAGATCGGCTTGCAGCGCCACCGCATGCGGTCCGGTGACATCCCTATCCGTCGATGATGCGTCGAGCAATGCCACCAGGGCATGGGCGTCCGAGGCCGATTGCCCGTAATGTACGGCCACCCGATAGCCCGCCCGTGCAAAGCGCTGCGCGATGACGCGTCCAACGCGCTTGGCACCACCGGTCACCAGCACGACCGGACGTGCATCAGGCGTCGCCCTCGAACCGGCAGTCCGATCCGTGTCGGAGAGCCGCCCGACGTCGACGCTGGGCGCGACGGCATCGCCGGCGGCAGGGTGCGCGGAGATCATCGAAGCAGGGGCGTCGGCACGGGAAGAAATCACGGAGTCACTGAATCATGAAGGCGGGCGAGCCACCGGGGCATGCAATGATTATAGGCGAGTGCGCGTCACAAAAAAGTGCAGCCCCGGGCCGCTTGCGCAAACCCGGAGCTGCAGGGGGAACATCGGTGTGCCGGCACTCGCGCGGGCGTCAGGCCCACGGACCGCACACCGGAAACACGGTTTGGCGGGAATCAGTCCGCGCGCACGCCTTCAACTTGGATTTGCAGGCGCGTGTACATCTTGAAGCCCATCTTCTTGCCGAAGTCGACGCCGAAGTCCGAGCGGTCGAATTCGCCCTTCGCGTCGGCACCGCACACTTCACGCTTCAGCATCGGATTCTGGTAGCACTTGAAGGAATCGACGGTCAACGTCAGCGGCTTTGTCACGCCATGCAGCGTCAGTTCGCCTTCGATCTTCGATGGCGTATCGCCCTTGAAGATGAACTTCGTGCTCTTGAACGTGGCGGTCGGGAACTTGGCCGAGTCCAACATCTTGTCGCTGACGATCTCGCCGTCCAGCGCCTTGTTACCGATGTCGACCGAGCTGGTGTCCGTCGTCACTTCCAGGCTGCCGGTCTTCGCCGCGCGATCCAGCGTCACCGTGCCGCTCGACTTCAGGAACTTGCCGCGCCATACCGACGCGCCGCCGAAGTGGTCGACTTCGAAGCTCGGGTAGGTGTGCGTCGGATCCAGGTTGTACGTTGCCGGTGCGGCAACAGCGGGCAAAGCGGCTGCGGCCAGGCTGGCAACAGCAGTAGCGGCAACAATCGAGCGAAGCTTCAGCATATCTTGTCTTCCGTTTAATGAATAAGTAACGCGTCGGTGCTGCGAACTGCCGCCGTCAATCGCCAAACGGCAACATCCGGGACAGCAAACGGTCGCGATCCAGCAACTGGTGCTTCACCACAGCCAGCAGATGCAGGACCACCACCGCGAAAAGCGTCCAATCCAGGTACACATGAATATTCCGGAACAAATGGCGCAGTTCCGGATGCGGTCCGACCAATGTCGGCAACGGCACCATGCCCAGGTACACCACCTGGATACCGGCGATCGAACTATACAGATAGCCCGAAACCGGCACGCAAACCATCAGCAGATACAGCAGATGATGCACGCCGTGCGCCGCGACCGCCGATAAACGCCCCATGCCGGCCGGCAACGGCGGCGGCGTATGCGTCGCGCGCCATGCAAGACGGATAATGATCAATACCAGCGCCGTGACGCCAATCCACTTGTGCCACGAAAAGTACTTCAACTTGGCGGGTGTGAAACCCGGGATATCGGTCATCACCCAGCCCAGCGCGAATCCACCGATGATCAACAGGGCGATGAGCCAGTGTAGCGCCATCGCGGTACCGGAGTACTTGCGCGCGACCGGCATCGCCTGGGTAGCGCCGGTCGTGGGAGTGGGGGACGAGGGCATGGTCATCGCGTTTCTCCGCCTTCGCGGAACGTCTTAATCGGTTCGCCGGAACAGTTGATCGAAGCGGGGGCCCCTGTCTCGGCAAGCAAGGCACGCCGCCGGGGACGATCGTTCGACATCGATGCCGTATGGCACCGCTATCCGGCTGTCGCGCGGCCATCAAAATGGGCATTCCCCTATCCAGCGCGGCGTTTCGCCTGCTCGGAATAGTGTCAGGGGCATAATGTAAATTAAGACAACCATCGAAGCAATCGTTTAAAATCGATTATCGATATCGAATCCATAGATAACAAATGAGCGACTCGGGGGACCGGGGACGCACCCCGACGCTGGATCAACTCCGCGTTTTCGCCGCCGTGGCGGACGCCGGCAGCTTCTCGCTGGCCGCCCAACAACTCGGCCGGGCCCAGTCCGCGATCAGCTATACGGTGACCAATCTCGAAGCACAACTGGGCCTGACACTGTTCGAGCGCACGCGTCGGCGTCCGGTGCTGACCGAAGCGGGCCGGGTCGTGCTGGCCGATGCGCGCCGCGTGGACGGGCACATGCACGAGTTGCTGGCTCGGGCCGAAGGGCTGACGATGGGCCTGGAAGCGGAGGTATCGCTGGGCGTGGACGTGATGTTCCCGATCGACAGGCTCGTGGGGGTCCTGGAGGACTTCGCGGCCATGTTCCCGACCGTGACATTGCGGCTGCGAATGGGCCCGATGGGCGGCGTGTTGCGACTGGTACTGGAGCGCGAGTGTCATCTGGGTATCGCCGGTCCGAGCGAATCCTGGCCCGATCCGATCGCCCCCAATTACCTCGATGCCATCAGCCTGATCAATGTCGCGGCGCCCCAGCATCCGCTGTCCCGCCTTGACGGCTTGATCCCTACACGCGTGCTGCGCGACCATACACAGTTGATCCTGACCGATCGCACCCACCGCACGGAGGGCCAGATGTATGGCGTCTATGCGACGCGGGCCTGGCGTATCGGCGACCTTGGGGCAAAACATCGATTGTTGATCGCCGGCCTGGGATGGGGCAGCATGCCTCACCACCTGGTGGCGACGGATCTCGCCGAAGGACGGCTGAAACGCATTCGTCCCGCCGACCGGCTGGCCGTCGAATACAAACTGCATCGCATCACGCGCGCCGATACCCATCCCGGGCCGGCCACGCGCTGGTTGCACGAGCGGATCGCGCTGCTCGCGCCACTGGACCCGCCCGAATGGAAAGTCTGAACGTTTAGTATGATGATCAATGCTTGCGCAAAAAGATGGCCATCGGCGACATGCGCGGCAACGTCACTGGGTTCTCCGGGGCAGCCTCTGACCTTAATTACCGCCGAAGCAAAGAGCAACTATGCTGCAGACCAGCCGTAACCGCATCGCGCTTCTCTATGCAGCGATCATCGCTTCGCTAACCGTGGTGTTCCTGGTGGATCTGTACACGCCAAATGGCTTTGCCATCTGGATCATGTACATGTTCCCGGTTGCCCTATGCCTGTTTGCCGCCGACGCCCTGATGCCGCTGATCATCGCCTTCGTGGCCTCGATATTGCTGATCATCAGCTACGTGGCGTCGACAGGTATCACCGGCACATGGGCGATACCGAATCGGATGGTCGGTGGCGCCACCACCTGGCTGATCGCGGTGGTGGCGTACCGCTATATTCTGTCCCGGCATCGCGTGGAGGCTTTCGCGTGGATGCAGGCCGGATTGATGCAGTTGGCGACGGCCGTCCGCGCCGCGCCCACTGCGCAGAACACCGCCGACGGTATCTTGAAATCCCTGCTGACCTACACCGGCGCCAAAGTCGGTACCCTGTACCAATTGGAAAAGGGGCAACTGCGCCGCTTGTCGACATGGGCACTGCCAGACAATGTCGCGCCGCTGACGCTGCAGCCCGGCGATGGCCTGGCCGGGCAAGCCATTGTCGCGAAAAGCGTGCTCACCGCTCGGGACCTTCCCCCCAGTCATCTGCAAATCGGTACAACGGTGGGCAGTTCACCAGCCGCGCATGTCACCGCCGCGCCGCTGACGGCCGAGGGGGACATCGTCGGCGTCATCGAGCTCGGGTTCGCCGGCAGCACGCTGGGCTATGGCAGCGAAAACGAGATGCTTGCACGCGTGGTGCAGTTGCTGGAAATGTCAGCCGAACCTGCCGGCATCGCGCTGCAGACAGCGCGCTATCGCAGTCGACTGGAACTCTTGTTGGCGGAAACGCAGCATCAGGCGGAAGAACTGCAGGTGCAGCAGGAGGAATTGCGGGTTTCCAATGAAGAACTGGAGGAGCGCGGACGGGCTTTGATGGATTCCCAGGCGCGCCTGGAATCGCAGCAGACGGAGCTGGAGGAGACCAACGTCCAGCTGGAAGAGCACACGCAGCGCCTGGAACAGCAGAAACGGTATCTGCTGGACACGCAGCGCGACCTGATGGAGAAGACCGGACAGTTGGAGCGAGCGAACCAATACAAGTCCGAATTCCTGGCGAATATGTCGCACGAACTGCGCACGCCCCTGAACAGTTCGCTGATTCTCGCCAAGCTATTGCAAGACAACAAACCCGGCAATTTGAGCGCGGAACAAGTGCGCTATGCCAGCACGATCTACTCCGCGAACACGGACCTGCTGTCCCTGATCAATGACATCCTGGATCTGGCCAAGGTCGAATCGGGTCATATGGGGGTGGAGGCCGAGCCCATTACGCTGGAAGCGATCATCCAGTCACTGCACCGGACGTTCGACCCCATCGCGCAGGACCGCCGGGTGGCGTTACGAATCGAACGCGGTCCGGATGCGCCCCTGTCACTGACGACCGATCACCAGCGCCTGATGCAGATTCTGAAGAATTTGCTGTCGAACGCTTTCAAGTTCACCCCTTCCGGCGAGGTAAGCCTGTGGATCACCGGCGCGGCGCCGGCGCATGTCCAGTTTGCAATACAGGACACGGGGATCGGTATCGCCGCCGAACATCTCGGCGCGATATTCGACGCGTTTCGTCAGGCGGACGGCACGACCAGCCGGAAGTACGGCGGCAGTGGCCTGGGCTTGTCCATCTCGCGCGAATTCGCGACCTTGTTGGGCGGCGATATCGATGTCACCAGTGAGTTGGCCAAGGGCAGCACGTTCACCTTGACACTGCCCGTGGTCTACACCGGCGATGGCAAGGCTCCGGATCGCATGACGACCGAGTTCGCGACGCCGGCACCGCAGGCGTTCGCGACGCCCCCGTCCTCAGTCCGCGCCGATTCCCGTCCACAAGATGGCGGCGCTATATCCCGGGGAAGGTCTTTTGGCGCCACCGCCCCGGCGGGCATTGCGTATGAAGCGGCGGCGGAAACGGACAGTGGGAGTGCGGGCGCGGCGCATCTTGCGAAAGTGGCGCACGCGCGGCAGGCGCTACCAACGCGGACCGGCATTGACGACGACCGCGACCAGCGCACACGCGAGCACCGGTTGATCCTGGTGGTCGAGGACGACTTCGCGTTTGCACGCATCCTGTACGATCTTGCGCACGAGCTTGATTTTGATTGCGTGCATGCCAGCACCGGTGCCGATGGCATCGCGCTCGCACGGCAATTACAGCCCAGCGGCATCCTGCTGGACGTCGGCCTGCCCGATGATTCAGGTCTGACGGTGCTCGAACGCTTGAAACGTGATCCGCAGACGCGCCACCTGCCGATTCATATGATCTCGATCAACGATCATACGGAAGCGGCGTTGCACCTTGGCGCAATCGGCTATTCCCTGAAGCCCACGGCGCGCGATGACATGGTCTCTGCGCTGAAGCATTTGGAAGCAAAACTGGACCAGAGCGTCCGGCGCATCCTCGTGGTCGAGGACGACCCGTTGCTGCGCGAAAACATTACGTTGCTGTTGAATGCGAACGGCGTCGAGATAAACGCGGTAGGCACCATTGCGGATGCGTTGGACAAGCTTTTCGAGATGCCGTTCGACTGTGTAGTCATGGACCTGACGTTGCCGGACGGTTCAGGCTATGACCTGCTGAAACAACTGGCCGATCGCGCACCGCAAACCTATCCGCCGGTGATTGTCTACACCGGCCGGTCATTGACCGCGGACGAGGAACGGCGACTCCGTTATTACTCGAAGTCGATCATCATCAAGGGCGCGAAGTCGCCGGAACGATTGCTCGACGAAGTCACGCTGTTCCTGCACAGCGTGGAGTCGGACCTGCCGGCCGACCAGCAGCGGATGCTGCGCCAGGCACGCCAGCGCGATGCGGCGTTCGAAGGACGCAAAATCCTGCTGGCGGAAGACGACGTGCGCAATATCTTCGCGTTGTCGCATGTGATCGAACCGCTCGGGGCCAAGCTGGAAATCGCTCGCAATGGCCGCGAAGCGCTGGAAAAACTGGCGCAGGACCCCGACATCGAGCTGGTGCTGATGGACATCATGATGCCCGAGATGGACGGCCTGACGGCAATCCAGGAAATCCGCAAGCGCGCGGCGCATGCCAGCCTGCCGATCATCGCGCTGACCGCGAAAGCCATGTCGTCCGACCGACAGCGCTGCCTGGAAGCCGGCGCCAACGACTACATCTCGAAACCCATCGAAGTCGACAAGCTCCTGTCGCTATGCCGAGTATGGATGCCGCATTGATCCATCCACCCCGTACGCCATGACCCCGCGCGCGATGCACGATTTCGATATCGAATTGCGGCTGCTTCTGGAAGCGATTTTCCTGAAGTACCAGCACGATTTCCGCAGCTATTCACTGGCATCGTTACGGCGCCGGATGACGCAGGCGCGGCACGATTTCAAATGCGAAACGTTGTCCGAGCTGCAAGGCAAGGTCCTGTACGACACCACAGCGTTCGCGCGCCTGTTGCAATACCTGACCGTACAAGTCAGCGAAATGTTCCGTGATCCGTCGTACTTCAAGGCGCTGCGCGAAAAGGTTATCCCTATCCTGAAAACCTACCCGTCGGTAAAGATCTGGGTGGCCGGCTGCAGCAGCGGCGAGGAACTATGGTCGCTGGCAATCCTGCTGGAAGAGGAGGGCCTGGCCGATCGCACCGTGCTGTACGCCACCGATGTCAATCCGCAAGCATTGCGGACCGCCGCCGAAGGCATTTACCCACTTGAACGCATCGCCAATTTTTCAAAAAACTACATCGCCGCGGGAGGCAAGCGTTCCCTGTCGGATTACTATCATGCTGCCTATGGCGCGGCGACATTCGCGCGGACCCTGAAGCGCCACGTGGTCTTTGCCGATCACAGCCTGGCCACGGACAGCGTATTTTCCGAGGTGCATCTCGTGTCTTGCCGCAATGTGCTGATCTATTTCAATGGCGACTTGCAGAACCGCGCCACGGGCTTGTTCGCCGATGCCTTGGTGCGCCGTGGTTTCCTGGGCCTGGGCAGCAAAGAGAGCATGCGTTTCAACGCGCACGCGGATCAATTCGACGAATTCGCCGACACCGAGCGGATCTATCAAAAGCGGTGAGCCGAGTGCAGCCTCCCCCTCTTTTCCACGAAACAGACGGTGCCGACGCGACGGATGATGCGCTGTTCAGCGCGATCGACGCGGTAGTCGTGGGCGCGTCCGCCGGCGGCGTCGATGCGTTGAACCGGCTATTGCCCGCGCTGCCGGCCACCTTGCCGGTGCCGATACTCGTGGTGCTGCATCTCTTGCCGGACGTGCACAGCGAGCTGGCTCCGCTATTCGACGCCCGCTGCGCGCTGCGCGTGCAGGAAGCGATCGATCGCCAACCCTTGCTGCCGGGGACCGTGCATATCGCGCCGCCGGGCTATCACCTGTTGGTGAGCGAGGACCGGACGTGTTCGCTGTCGGTGGACGAGCCGGTGAACTTCTCGCGCCCGTCGATCGACGTGCTGTTCGAATCCGCCGCGTGGACATACCAGTCGCGCGTACTGGGCATCCTGCTCACCGGCGCGAGCGCCGATGGCGCGATGGGGCTCGTACAGATCCGCGCACGTGGCGGCAAGGCATGGGTACAGTCACCAGAAACCGCGCAGGCGGATACCATGCCGCTGGCCGCCATTGCCCTGGGGGCCATGGACCGTGTGCTGTCCATCGAACAGATCGTGCAAGCGCTGCGCCGGGCCAACGATGCCGCACGCAAGGCAGTTGTCGATGCCACTCGACCCGACGCAGGCGCCCCCCCGAATTCAGACGCCGTATCACACTGCGCAGATATACCCTGGAAGGGGCCGAGATGACAGCGGCAATCAAGATTCTGCTGGTCGACGACGTCGGCCAGAACCTGGTTGCGCTCGATGCGCTGCTACGTCGGGAAGACGTGCTGCCGCTACACGCGACAAACGGGACGGCCGCGCTGGAGTTGCTGCTTGAGCATGACATCGCGCTGGCATTGATCGATGTGCAGATGCCGGAGATGGATGGTTTTGAATTGGCCGAATTGATGCGGGGCAGTCCGCGTACCCGCAATGTGCCAATCATTTTCTTGACGGCAACGGACCGCGATACAAGGCGGATGTTCAAAGGGTACGAGGCGGGTGCCGTCGACTTCCTCTACAAGCCGTTCGATCCCCATATCCTCCGCAGCAAGGCGGAAGTCTTTATTCAACTGCACCAGCAGAAGCGGCAATTGGCGGCGCAGCTGGAATCAATGAAGCAGTTGATCCGGACCAACGACATGTTCGTTGCCGTACTCGGTCATGACCTGCGCAATCCGCTCGCCTCGATCATGACCAATGCAGAGATCGTCCGACGCGCGGTTCCCCTGGCATTGCCGAATGAGGGACGTTTGACGGAAACAGAGCAGGGCATAATCGCCAGTGCGCCGTACGTACCCGCGCAAAATAGCGAGCGCCTTGTTACCGCGTCCGAACGTATCATCGCGAGCGGCAAGCGGATGGCGCATATGATCGATCAGTTGCTGGACGTCGCACGGGTGCGATCCGGACAACTCCAGTTCAAACCGGAACCGCTCGATCTGCAGTCCGTCACGCAGGCCATCATCGACGAATTCCAATCTGCCGAGTTCCCGCCGACGTTACGTCTCATGGTGATGGGCGACACGCACGGTGTCTGGGACCGTGGCGGCCTTGCACAGATCTTGTCGAACTTGATTGGCAATGCGCTGCGGCACGGCGACGATACGCAGCCGGTGAGCATCGAATTGGATGGATCCGGCGCGGAAGCCATCCGCCTGCGCGTGTCCAATGGCGGACTCATTCCGGAAACGGTCCAGCCACACCTCTTCACACCATTTCGCTCGGGAAAAAACACGCACTACGCCCCTACCGACATCATGGTAGATACGTTGTTTGATGCGGCGGCAGGCACTTCCAACGCGCCTATGCCGCTATATCCCTCACAATCCGCGAACAGCAAGGACGTCGACCCGTCCGGGCCCGTAAACGGCGGACAATCCGAAGGACTCGGCCTGGGCCTTTTCATCGTTTATGAATTGGTGCGACTGCATACGGGAACCATCGAGGCACGTTCGGTTCCAGGCAACGGCACCACGACCTTCGAAGTCACACTGCCTCGCCGCGCCAGGTGGCGAGGTATACACAACGGCGTCGATATGTCCCGCCGTGATCCCGCTGCGGCTTGCGATTGTGCCGCTCAGATGGCGACATTCAATAGCGAGAGCAGCAGCACCGCGACCAGCACACCTAATACGGCCCCGCCAATTTCCATCGAATAATGCGCGGCACGATGGTGATAGGGGATGCCGCTAGCCAGTACGACACCGACAAGTGCCATTGGGACCAATAGAATCAAGTTCCCGACCGTCAGCGGCAAGCTGCTCATTTGCGTAAGGAAGTCCATCTCACACCTCCTGTCTCCGTCATTGTTGCTCTGTTTTTTTGGCGAATCTATTCAACACGCCTTAATTATAGAAGACAGGAGGCAGGGGGAAAAGAACGCGCGATCACGCTTCGCGAATTCCTGCGAGGCCGGCCGGGCCGATACTCAAAACGTTCCTTCTGTGATGGCACTTTTGTCTTTCCTGGGATTTGTACCTAGCAAGTAACCCGCATCTCGAAAATAAACGCATCAATAAATAGACGTGCCATGAAAGAAGGGCCCGTGTCGCATCGATCACGGGCCCTTCTTCATCCATCAGCGCGGCACTGGCAGTTTGAATAATTCATCCAGGCCAGAGTGATACGCGCGGCAGGCTTTACGCCGGCACCGTCTCCGCCTTCGCTGCACGACCCCACACCCGGTGGTGCGCGATGGCGTCGATAAAGGCTGGGAGCACCTTATCGATATGTGCCGTGTCATCGCTGATGACACCTTCCTCGCTCACGGGCAGATTGGCCGCCGCCAGGACATCGCGGCCATGGCCGACGGCGGCGATGGCTTTCAGGTGCTTATACGCCTCGAGAAGATAATGACGCGCATCGCCATTCTTCGAGAGAAGCTTGGCGCTGTCGGCACCGCACGCCACGAACACGGCATCAAACGCAATCGACGGCATACCGGCGATGGTGGCATCGGCATAGACGCCGGGCGCCACCTCACCCAACATCGGCGCAATAACCTTCGCTTGCGCGCCGGCCTTCTCCAGTGCCATCTTGGCGGTGGCAATACTGACCGGGTCGGCGCCCTTTGCCGCGAGGATCGCGATCTTTGTCGTCTTGATACCGGGCTGCACCTTGGACATCAGGCTCAACGACGGTGATGCAGAAACGGATTTCTTGCCTTTGCCAGGTTTGGCCAGCACGTCGGCGCCAGGGGTTGTCGCCTTCGCCGGAATCAAGCCGAGACCGTCGCCCACGCGCGCGGCCAGATCGGGATCGACGTTCGCAAGGTTATCCACCATCCGCTGTCGAATATATTCGCGCTCGACCTTGCCGAGTTCGAATTGGTACGACGCGACGATATGATCCTTTTCCGGATCGCTCATGCTGTTCCAGAACAATGTCGCCTGAGAATAGTGGTCGCCGAAAGAGGTACTGCGCTCGCGGATCTTCGCCGCATCGATCCGCTCCGGATAGGTTTCAAAGCCTCCGTCGCGCGCCGCCGCCGGCGTCTCCTTTGGCCAGCCACCCGATATCGAATTTGGCTCATACGACGTCTGCCCACGATGAATCACTTGGCGATGCATGGCGTCGCGCTGGTTGTTCACGTTCGGAGAGACCGGGCGATTGATCGGCAGCTCATGAAAATTCGGGCCGCCCAGGCGGCTGATCTGCGTATCGGTATAAGAGAACAGCCGGCCTTGGAGCAATGGGTCGTTGCTGAAGTCCAGGCCCGGCACGATATGCCCCGGGCAGAACGCGACCTGTTCGGTCTCGGCAAAGTAGTTATCCGGGTTGCGATTCAGCGTCATCTTGCCCAACATCGTGATGGGCACCAATTCTTCCGGAATGATCTTCGTCGGGTCCAGAAGGTCGAAGGCGAATGCGTGCTCGTCTTCCTCCTCCACGATCTGCACACCGAACTCCCATTCGGGAAAATTACCGGCTTCGATGGCCTCCCAGAGGTCGCGGCGATGGAAGTCCGGGTCCTTGCCAGACAGCTTCTGTGCTTCATCCCAGATCAGCGAGTATGAACCCAGGACCGGTCGCCAGTGGAACTTGACAAAACGGCCCTTGCCTTCGGCGTTGACGAAGCGGAAGGTGTGGATACCAAAGCCTTCCATCAGCCGATACGACTGCGGAATGCCGCGGTCCGACATCGCCCACATCACCATATGCGTGGTTTCCGGCACCAGCGTGACGAAATCCCAAAATGTGTCGTGCGCCGTCGCACCTTGTGGCATTTCATTGTGCGGTTCCGGCTTCACTGCGTGGACAAAGTCCGGAAACTTGATGGCATCCTGGATAAAAAAGACCGGCATATTGTTGCCGACCAGGTCGAAATTGCCTTCATCGGTGTAGAACTTGACCGCGAATCCGCGCACATCGCGAACGGTGTCGGCCGAACCGCGCGAACCCTGGACCGTCGAGAAACGCACATAGACCGGCGTACGCGTGGCCGGATCGGCAAGAAACCCGGCCTTTGTCAGCGCGGTGTGCGACGCGTATGGCTGGAAGTAACCATGCGCAGCAGCGCCCCGCGCGTGCACGATTCGCTCCGGAATGCGTTCATGGTCGAAATGCGTGATTTTTTCACGCATGATGAAGTCTTCCAGCAGTGACGGACCACGTGCGCCGGCCTTCAGCGTATTTTGATTATCCGAGACCTTGACGCCCTGATTCGTCCTCAACGCTTCGTTATCGACGCTGACACTGAACGTGTCGAGTTGCCGATCTTTTGATGTTGGCTGGTTTGCTGATTGCGAGGGTGGCGTTGTTGCCATGTATTGCTCCTTGGCATGCGGCGCGTGCGGCATGAGATCGAATTGAGGATCGATTTCTGCATCCGGCTCGGCACACACCGGTGTGTGGGGAAGGAACCACTCCTTCAGCAATCCCTGTTCCTGTCACCGCAATGAAAAGCGAATGAACCACCCGTTTCCCTCGGCGCGATCACGATTAATGAACGATCATCGGCGGGCCGGAAGCGTTCAAACCCCCGCGTCCTGATCACTCGACCGGCAAATGATGCACGGAGCGGCGCGGGGTTTTACAATGCAACGATCGCTCAAGCCGTGTCGACACACGGCGTGCCCAAGCAGGAAATTGCGTGCATGTCAGCAGAAACGAAGACTCAACAAATCGAGGCATTGCGCCAGGACGGTTTCGTCATCGTGCGCGGCCTCGTTCCGCCCGCAACCTGTGCCGCCATGCGGGAGCGAGCGCAAGTGCAACTGGCCGAGGGCAAGGCACCGCACGAACTCGAGGCGCAGTTGCAGTATCCGGGTGCGCCGGCGTCCATCGATGCGCCGGGAGGCAAAACCGTGCGTCGGCTGCTTGATGCCTATGGCCGCGAGCCGGCTTTCGCCGACTTTGCAACCTCCCCCGATATCGCGGGTTGGGTGACCGGTTATTTTGGCGAGCAGACATTGCTCTCACGGGCGCACCATAACTGCCTGATGACAAAGCACCCGCAGTACGGCAGCCTGACCGGCTGGCACCGCGATGCGCGATATTGGTCCTTCTCACGAGACGACCTGGTTTCGGTCTGGCTTGCATTGGGCGACGAAACCGCCAGCAATGGCGCGCTCTGGTTGATCCCCGGGTCACATCAACGGCAATTCGCACCGGAGAGTTTCGATGATGCGAAATTCTTCGTGCCGAACAACGCGGAAAACGCCTCCCTCATCACACGTGCGGTTTGTCCCACGCTGGCCGCCGGCGATGTCCTGTTCTTTCACTGTAATACGCTGCATTCAGCTGGCAAGAACGTCACCGACGCCGTGAAGTTTTCCCTGGTGTTCACCTACCACGGCATCAGCAATCCCCCCGTACCGGGAACGCGTTCGACGTCGAAGGAAGAAGTGTCACTGATCTAGAAACGGCACACCGACCGTCGCCGCGATCAACGCGCGATCATTTCGAAGGCACTGCCTGTGGATATCCTTGTGGATAGCACCGCGAGAAAGGCAGGGATAAGCTGTCGACAGCGTGTCGATAACATGCCCATTCCGCGCCTCTCCAGGGCAGCGTTGCAACTGGCACGCCATGACGGACATGGGATGCAGGATCAGCGTTGCATAGACCATGAGACGGCCGAAGCACGGGCCTTTTGCGCAGTCTCAACCACTGGATAACTACGGGATAAGACTAGGAAAGAATGGGGATAAGTGGCAAATAACATACCGATGCACAGGACATTTTTCGCCACCATTGTCGCATACGGGCCGTGGAAGCGGCGGCTGTCGTCCGCTTCGCCACGAATGCCTCATGAGCCCGTGATCCCCGGCCTCGCCGTCACACGGGCCAGAGTGGTTCTTCATCCATCAAGGCCACCTGTTCGCGGAGTTCCAGAATGCGGTCCTCCCAGTAGCGCTGGGTATTGAACCAGGGGAAGGCAGCGGGAAACGCGGGATCATCCCAGCGGCGCGCGAGCCAGGCGCTGTAGTGAATCAAGCGTAATGTCCGCAGCGGCTCGATCAGGTACAGCTCGCGTTGATCGAAATCGCGGAAGTCTTCATAGCCTGCCAGCACGTCGCCGAGCGCACGGCGCTGACCGTCGCGATCACCGGGCAACAGCATCCATAAATCCTGTATCGCCGGCCCCATGCGACTGTCATCGAAATCGACGAAATGCGGGCCTGCATCGGTCCACAGGACATTTCCGGGATGGCAATCACCGTGCAGGCGCAGCGATGTCAGGTCCCCCGCGCGGTCATAGCCGCGCGCAACCGCCGCCAGCGCCAGATCGACGATGGCAAAATACGCCTCTCGCAGAGATGGCGGCAGGATGCCGCTATCGTGCAAATACGCGCGCGATGCGACGCCGTATGTCGCCAGATCGATGGTGCCGCGTTCGACATACCGTTCCCGGGCGCCGACCTGGTGAATTCTCCCGATGAACCGGCCTAGCCATTCGAGCGTATCGGACTGCTCCAGTTCGGGCGGACGTCCACCGCGGCGCGGGAACACGGAAAAACGGAAATCGCGATAACGGCACAGCGTCGTGGCGCTTGCATCGCCCTCGGGCAAACACAGAGGCGCGACCGCCGGAATTTCCGCCTCCGTCAGCGCCTGCAGGAAAGTGTGTTCCTCCAGGATGGCGGCATCGGACCAGCGGTGCGGGCGGTAGAACTTTGCAATGACCGGTGGCGCATCGTCGATGCCCACCTGATACACGCGATTCTCGAAGCTATTCAGGGTAAGAAGACGGCCGTCCACGCGCATGCCGATCGACTCGATCGCATCGAGCACAAGGTCCGGGTTAAGGGTGGCGTAGGGCTTGCCCATCGACGGCGCCTCGGAGGCGTCGTCAACGTCGTTCCTGCCAGTGGGGTCTTGCACGGTCATTCTCGAAAAGCGGCTGCCGCGGGAGGCTTGCCCCTTCGGACAGGCACCGCTTCAGCCTGTTGACGTCACGTGCGGCTGCGCGGGACGCTTACTTTCAGTGCAAGGCACCGCCTGCCGCGGCATGGGAGGTCAGGGCACTCAGCGGCAGCGCGTCGCCGGAGTCGATCAGGTCGGCAACAAAAAAAGGCTCGGTGTTGAGTTCGCGTGACGCGCCCGGCGTCCCTGCGTACCACGTCACCATCGCCATGTCGCCAATGATGCGCTTGATGATGCCAAGCGCGCCGGAGGGAACCGCGATATGGTTGGATCGCACTATGCTACCGATCTTCATCGAGGCTTCTCCCAAAAAGACGGACCTGGCATCCGCCTGCTGATAATAAAGGCACTTTAAACGGTTGACCGAAGCACAACCAGATTCATTATACGGCGGCCGCCGGCCGCCAAAACGATGTTGGCGACGTCCCCCTGCAACCGCGGGTGCCAGTCGCGACTGGAAAGTCCGCCGCGGACGGTCGCGCCCTCCCGGAGACAAAAAAAACCCGCCATCGGGCGGGTGGAATCCATATCAGGAGGACATAGAGGAGACGATTTCAATGTAGTGCCGCCAAAAGCGGGACGCAATGGAATCGATAGAGGGTTAACTCTAAAAGGGTTGACCCTGATAAGCCTTAATCGCGTGTATGCCAACGCCGGATCACCGGCGGCAGCCTGCTGTGGGATCAAAGCCACAGTGCAACGCTGTACGCTGGCCATGGTGGCTGGCCGCGGCACGAGAATCTGGCGCGATGCCGTGGTCCGAAGGACGCCGAGGATGGCGTCAGCGGCGGGTCCGGCAAAATGATACAGTGCCCGGTGAATCAGGGATCCCGCACGATGCTGTCATGCCGGGATGACCCGCTTAAGGTTGTCATTGAATGAACAAGAGCACATCGGATTATTCGCAGCGGCTTGCCGTGTTGCAGGACGCGGCCCGATCGGGACTGCTGGCGACAGGCGGACGAGGTATTGAAAAGGAAAGCCTGCGCGTGCGGGCCGACGGTACGCTGTCGCGCACCCCGCATCCCAGCGCATTGGGCGCGGCATTGACGCATCCGGAAGTGACCACCGATTACTCCGAAGCCCTGCTGGAATTCATCACGCCACCCGATGCCGATCCGGTCAACGCGTTGTCGCGGTTGCACACGCTGCACGCGTTCGTCCATCAACGCCTGGGTGGGGAGTTGTTGTGGGACTTGTCGATGCCCGGCGTGCTGCCGCGCGATGCCGATATCCCCATCGCAGATTATGGTCGCTCGAACCAGGGCCGCTTCAAGCATGTCTATCGCCAAGGGCTGGCGGTGCGCTACGGCAGGGCAATGCAATGCATCGCGGGCATCCATTACAACTTTTCACTGCCTGATGCCCTATGGGCACCGCTAGTCGGTGTCGCCGATAACGCAGCGCCACCGCACGACACGCAGTCGGAAGGCTATATCCGCCTGATGCGTAACTATCGGCGCTTCAGTTGGCTGCTGCTCTATTTGTTCGGTGCATCGCCAACGCTGGATCGCAGCTTCTTCGCCGAACGCATCAACCAGCAGACGCTCGCCGTGGACAAAGGGACCTATCCGGGCGGCCTGGCGTTGCTGGATGAGCAGACGCTATATCTCCCATACGCGACCAGCCTGCGGATGAGCGATCTCGGTTACCACAACGAAGCGATGCGAGAACGCCGCCCGGATTTCGTCTCCCTGGCACGCTATGTCCAAGGCCTGGAGGACGCCATTGCCGCGCCTTACGCGCCGTATGCCGCCATTGGCACGCATCGCGATGGGAAATGGATTCAGTTGAACACGAACCTCCTGCAGATCGAAAACGAGCTGTACGCCACCGTGCGCCCGAAGCGCGTTGGCGCCGAAGGCGAACGTGTCGTCCACGCCTTGTCGCGGGCAGGCATTCAATATATCGAGATACGCTGCCTGGACCTCAATCCCTACGATCCGATCGGCATCGACGAAAGCACGACGCGCTTCCTCGATGCCTTCCTCGTCATGTGTGCGCTGGAAGATAGCCCCGACGACGAGGCATTGCAGCGCGAGGCGGATGCCAACTTCCTGGCCGTCGCGCGCGATGGTCGCCGTCCGGGCAAGCAATTGCAGCGCTCCGGGGAAACGGTGACGCTGCAAGGCTGGGCGGAGGCATTACTGGATCAGATCGGCGTGACGGCCGCGCTGCTGGACGATGCGGGCCAGCACCGCGGCGGGCTGTCCCACGTCGCCGCGTTGCAGCGGCAACGGCAGATCCTGGCGAGTCCCGAAACGCTACCGTCGGCACGCGTGCTGGACGCCGTGCGGACGGCCGGCAGTTACGCCGCATTCGGCCTGCGGCAAAGCCAGGCACACGCGGCCCTGTTCATGAACGTACCGTTGGATGCGGCGTGCGCCGCCGCGCTGGATGCACTGGCGCTAGCGTCGATAGAGAAACAACAGCACATCGAAGCGGCCGACGATATCGACTTCGATACCTTCGTTCACCGCTTCGGCAAGACGCTGAATGTCACCGCAGGCTGAGCCGGCGGCACGGCACGCATCATGTCGCATCACATTCAATGAACAGGGGATTTTCCGGCACTATTCTGAACTGGACCGGCCGCCGCGACGACCGGCTCGCCGTTCTGGTCAACCGGTGCAGACAGTCCTTCCCATCCGCCGCCCAACGCCTTGATCAGACCCGCCGCGGCGACCATGCGTCGCCCATTGACATCGATCAGGCTACGCTGCGTCGACAGCAACGTCGCCTGCGCGGTCAGTACGTCCAGGTATTGATTCGTACCGGCCTTGTAACCGTTCGTCGTGACGGTCAACGACTGCTGAGCAGACACCACGGCTTGCTGGTCGATGGCGGCTTCGTTCGCCAGGATTCGCAGGCTTGAGAGATTGTCCTCGACGTCCTGGAACGCGCTCAGCACCGTTGCGCGGTAGGTCGCGGCGGCCTGGTCGTACGCAGCACGCGCCCCGGCTACCTCGGCGCGTCGCAAGCCCCCATCGAACAAGGTGGCGGCCAACTGCGGGCCGATCGTCCACATCCGCGCGGGTGCGGTCAACCAGTTCGAGAACATACTGCTGGCAAAGCCGCCCGTGGCGGACAAGGTCAGCGTCGGGAAAAAAGCCGCTTGATAGATGCCGATCTGTTCGTTCGCGGCAGCGGCACTACGTTCCGCCGCGGCCACATCGGGGCGTCGCTCGAGGAGCGTCGACGGCAAGGCGAGCGGAATCGTCGGCGGCACGGACTGCAATGGCGCGGCGGCGAGCGAGAAGACCGAGGCAGGCTCTCCCACCAGCACCGCGATCGCGTGCTCGTACTGGGCACGGTCGACCTGATTGTCCACCGCGGACGCCTGCGCGTTTTGCAACTGCGTCTGCGCCTGCAGGACATCGGAACGGCCCGCCACGCCCTGTGCATAGCGGTTCTGGGTCAACTTCAAGTAGTCCTGGTAACTGCGGACGGTGTCGTCATACAACGTCTGCGCCGAATCGAGCGCGCGCAACTGGAAGTAGTCTTCCGCCAGCGTCCCCTGGACCGAGAGGCGGGCATTCGCGAGATTGGCCTGGGCGTTTTGCGCGCTGGCGCGTTCCGACGCCACCTTGCGCCGTACGCTGCCCCACAGGTCCGGCTCCCACGATGCGTCCAGCTTCGCGGAATAGCTGGTCGAGACGCTGGGTTGACCCGTACCCGATGCGACGCTGCCATAGCCAGACCGGGTCTCGCTGCCGTTAAGGCTGATCGTCGGGAAATAACTGCTGCGCGCCTGAGCAACCAGCGCGGTGGCCTGGCGGTAGGCGGCTTCGTATTCCGCGATCGATTGGTTCGCCTGGTTCGCTTTCTCGATCAGCGCGTTGAGCGTTGGGTCACCGAACACTTCCCACCATGCACCGCGCGGATCATGATCGGCCGGCTGCGCAACTTTCCAGCCCGGCGGCGCCTCCTTGAAGGCGGCCGGCACGGCCATCGCCGGCGTCTTGTAATTCGGTCCCACCGCACATCCACCCAAGGCACCCGCCATGACCAATGCGGCGCATAGCGCCAGCAAAGACGACGATGGTCCGCGGACATCCATTCTCATAGCCCCTTCCTTCGCATTTCACGCCACCCTTGATTATCGCCGCATCCGCGCGAGGACGGCGTTGTTCGCCGCATCTCCTTGCATTTCCAAAGATTTCAAGAAGATACGGCGCACCCGCCCCTTTTGGGCGAGAAAGGCCGGCGAGGTCGGGAGGTGAATATGTCAGGGGAAGCGCAAGGCAACGGTGTTCGATTCGATTTTTGGTCCCAACAAGGGTAGCAGGCCCGACACCAGGTTTGCCTGCGCGGGACCTTCCGCGCGGGCTTGCCCCGTAAACTGGAAGCCTTCCCCGTTACCTTCACCGCTGCCACTGAGGAAAAGCGGCCCCGTCTCCGTCGCCAACTGTAGCCGCACACCGTTCCCCGTTGCCTGCAGATGCACCCGATAGCTACCAAGCGGACGGACGCGCGAAATACTGGAAGACATGTTATCCAGGAGCACCGTCATCTGACCGTAGGCACCGGTTCGTAACAAACGCCAGTCCGTCCATTCCAGACGCGTTTCACCTTGCAAATCCAGCGTGTTGAAGGGTGCGCCCAGCCCATTCAGCAAGCTGACCGGCACCGCGATACCACCGGCGTGGACCGTCACGCCATTCATCCCGGCCACGATTCGGACATTCTGGGACAGCGGGCTATCTTCCCGCACGTCCAACCGGACCTCGCCGGCGAACAAGGGCCAGAACGCCGCATGCCACAGTACGCGATAAGGCAAGCGCGCCGCCTTCAAGGCGGCACTCCCGGGCGCCATGACATCGTCGGATCCGGCGGGCAGCGACGCATCCGGCAAGCCACCGGGCGCAAGCACCAGGACCGCGGACCCGCGCCACAGCGAACCGGTCACGTCGACCAATGCTACGCGCCCCTGCGTGTAGCGCGCGCAGAGCGGCGTCACCCAGGCGGCGGGCAGCAGCACCAGGATCGTCAGCACCACCGTCACTACCGCGATGAACGCCATGCACCATATGGGCGGCCGATCTCCCCACGGCGGGCTGTCGAGCGGGTCACGTCGATGGATGCCCGCCCACTTCGTGCGAGTGGGTCGTATCGCGGTCGCATCGACCGCCACGCGACGGCCGCGCATCAACGTCATCGCGCCACCCTCCCGCCACCACCGTCACCGCCGTATTGGCCGCCACCACTACTGCCTCGCTGGCCTTCCAACGTCACCACGGCGTCGACCCGACCATCGATGGCGCCGTCGGGCGCGCGCACCGGCGTGACCTGCGCATCGGCCACCTTGACCTTCAACTGGGTGCGCATCTGGTCGAGCCAACGCACCAGCGCCGCAAACGAGACCTGTTTTACCGTCACGCGAACGCCATTGCCGGCTGGCGCCACCGCGGAGGCATCACCCAGTCCGGCGTCGGTCAGTGCCGCGGTCAACCCGGTTTGCAACGCATCGCCAGTTGGCGCCACACCCTGGGCCCCGCTCGAGAGCCGCTGCGCGATGAGCGCCTGCGCCTGCATCTGCCCGAGCTGGCGTTGCAGGCCCGGCAAGCTTGCTTCTATCCGTCCGATCCCCTCCACCGCCGGCGCGATCAGCACCTGGTAGAACAGGGCGATCAACACCACCACGGCGCCAATCGACAATAGCCGGCGCTCACGCGGCTGTCGCTGCGCCCACCACGCCATGACCATCATCTGCAACGTACTCATCGCCGGCTCCTGATCGTCCAATGCTGACCGTCCGGCCGTGTCTCTGTCGTGGCCTCCAAACCCTGCCGCGACAGACGCTCGCGCAGCCCTTGATCCACCGACGCATCGCCGCGGAAGATCACCTCCAAGTTGCCGTTGTCATACTTCATCGTGGCAATGGCATTCGGCGAAATACCCCCCATGGAAAGCGACAATCCGTTGGTCAGCATCAAGAAATCATTGGGAGACAACTCCCCGGCCGCCACGCGCAAGGCATCGAGCGAGCGCGTCATCTGCACGACTGGATCGAGTACGACCGTCGTCGACGGGAATGTGGACAAGAGCCGCTCGGTCATCGCCGCTTGCACCGCGTTACGCTGGTGGACCAATTGCATCCACCGCAGGTTCACGCCGATGACGCAGACCAGGATGCTCGCCGCCACCAGCAAGACCGGCCAACGCACTTGCCGCCACGTCTCGCCAGAGAGACGGAAACCCTTGGGCGCGAATTCGAACTGACACAGATCGATCGGGCAACGCTGCGCTGCCAACGCCAGTTGTTCCATCGTGAACGGCCGCGCCCCGGCGCGCAATGCCGGCGCAAGCGTTGACGCTGATTGGCCGTCGGGCGCACTGGCCAGGTAGTACGACACGCGGTTTGGCGCGATCATATCCAGCGTTGTCGCCATATCCGCAACCGCGATGCGCAAACCTTCGCCACACAGGCGATGAGCCGTTGCCGCGTCAACGGTCTCCGCCTCGGTGTCCACGCGATTGTCGGTATCGATTCGCGCCCGGCCACTGGCCTCCGTCAGTGCCTGCGCGTGCGCGGTCTCCGCAAGCTTGTCCGCCGCGCCCCCGTGTCCTTGCAAACCGGTGCCATCGATCGCCTTGCCCTCGTCACCGCCCGCGCCGTCCGGCAATAGCACGACATCACGCCCGTCAACGGTCGACTCGGCGGAAATGGCAGCATCGGCGAGACCCGCGCTGGCCGCCGACGTCACTAAGGCATTCGATTCGGTGTCCACCACATCGACCCGTTCGCCGTCGAACGAAGGCCGGCGTCGCAGCGTCACTTCGACGACCTCATCGTGAGCGTCATCCGGCGCACCGGGTGTCGATGCGACGCCCGGTGCGATATCGATCAACACCGACACCGGTGCCCCCGTGCGGTCAACAACGCCCTCCAATGCCTCGACAGGCGTACCGCCAGCGCCTGCGGACGTCCGGTCCGTGAGCGTTGGCAGCGGCAGACATCCCGTCATCGGCACGACCCGCAACACCTTATGCCCGGCGGCGGTGAACCGGTCGAGCAGACTGCGCAGCCAGTTTCGATCGACGGCGGCCACGGTACGCACGGAGGCCGCCTTGCCCAACTCGGCCAGACGCGGGCGACGCGCCGCGAAGCCACGCCGGCGCGTGCCGCCAGCCAACGCCGGACCGGCACCGGGCAGGGGACCAACGACAAGATGTACCGGCGCGGTGTCCGGCAGCAGCCAATCTTCGATAATGTTCGGCAGCGCTTGCTGCATGCGCACGCCATGCAGCGGCGGGACCGGAGCATCCACGAGCAAGACGTCGCGGGCGGCGAGAACGAGGCAGGTCATCTGCGCCACCGGCAGTAGGTGCAGCGGCGCGCTGCCCGATTGCAGCAACGCGCCGCGCCGGTCCATCAGGACATATCGCAAGCCGCCGGCCGCGGATGCGTCCGGTCCATTCGCCGTGCCGGACGTGCCAGGTACCGCACCGTCCTCCGCGCTGTCCACCGCATCACGCGGCGGAATCAATACGGTCAATGTGCTCACACACTCTCCAGTTCTTCATTGCCGCGCATCTTGCACCCGTATGATGCGTGTTGAATGGGTGCGCGGATCGCGATATACCAGCGCCACGCGGTCCACCACGGCGCGTTCATGCGTGATGCGCGCGTGGATTTCAAAGTAGTGCGTGGTGACATCGAAAAATTGTCCATCCAACGTCTCCCCCGTCGTCATGAAGCGCGCCAGCCGCGTCTGCGCATCGCCCAGGTTGATAAAGAACGCCTGGTCGCGCGTGGTGATCATCGCCTGCGCCGCGGTCAACGACAATGCCGGCAGCGCCGCGGCGATCACCTCCGGACCGGCCGTGTTCAGGTTGATCTGCGTCGGCACGGGCAGGATCGTGACAAACGGCCGCAATCGAGCGATGACCGCCGGCGTAAAACCGGGCACGGCAACCAGATCGTCGACGTCGTGCAACTGAATCGGTCGCGTCATCTGCGTTGCGACGTCTCCGGCGCTCATGCCGGGCGTGTTCGTCAAGCCACTCTCACGGCTTACCGCATCGCCATCGGACTGAGCCGCTGCCAGTGCATCCGACGCCACGTCGCCCGTCTGCGCCTGCTGTCCTTTCGTCACGGACGAGAGCAACGTCGTCAGCACATACTGCGCGGCGGGCGGTGCCAGATCACTGCTCAAGCCCAACAACGACAACAGCTTCTGAAACTGCATCTGCGCCTGCGGATTCACCTGCAATCCCGTCGCCGGCTTCGAATTGACCAGGTTGCGCAGGTTGAAACGCGACTGGGCATCCACCACGCCACCCGACAACCAGGTGGACGCGCCTTGCTCCGCCCGGGCAATGCCGATCTTGCCGAGAAAGTCCGAGAGGCGCGTCGGCGCGATCGGCACGCTCCAGGCACCACCTAGATAGGTCACCGGCAACGCGTCCGCCTGCGTGCGCAAGATCAGTCGCGCCCAATCGAACACTCCGCGCGAAACCCACCGCGCTTGCGCCGCCTCGCGCTGGTTCTCCACCCGACGGATCTCCACCTGCTGTCGCCACAACAATCCTGAGACCAGCACCGCCGCCAGTGTGGTCACCAGTAGCGCCGTGATCAGCGCCGCGCCCCGCGCGCGCGCGGCGCGCGGCCGACAAAACGCGCATCGTCCAGTTGATCGCATCATCATCGGGTGTGCTCTCATTGCGCCACCAGATAGTCGCGTTCATATCGGCGCACGCCGCCGCCCTTCGTCGTCAGCGTCAGTTGCAACCCCTCCGCGGCACGGTCCAGCGGTGCGGCGCTCGTCGCCGGATCGCGTAGCGCACGCTGCGCACGGGTCACCTCCGCGGCCACCTCTTGCTGCGACCTGGTCCATCCCTGCGCCTCCAGCCAGACAGCCGCCTGCAAACCCTGCACCTGCGGCAGCAGCACCACTTCGCCCCAGTCGCCCTGGTTGCCCTCACCTGATAGCGCTTGTCGCAACGCTCCCACCGTACCAATCGGCGCGGAGGCGCGGCGCACCAGATTACCGTCCCGCACCGCGTACACGATGACCTGCAAACGTTGCGGCTGTTCCGGTCGCAGCAGATAACGCACGATCGTGAAACCATCGCGTTGCAGCGTTATCGCGCTGCCTTGCGCATCGTCGTCGCTGGCCGCCGCACGGGCATCGTAGCCAACCTGATCGAATGCGCGCGCGATGGCCCGCTCGTCAGCCATCGCCGCCACCACGATCTGCCGACCCCGGACGATCTGGTCAAACCCCCGCCAACTCAGTAATGCCACCACGGCCAACAGCGCGATGGCCACCAGCAATTCGATCAGCGTGAAGCCGGCCACAGGCGGAGCCTTGCTCGCCATGGAGACGCCGTTGCGTCGGCCGGAGAACCTATTAGAGCGGTCTGTGCGTTTCATCCGCCACCACCGTCACCAGATCGGCCAACATCGTTTTTCCCGTCACCGCGCTGCGAACCGACACTTCTACCCGCCGAAAACCCGGATTGGGCGTGGGTGTCACCGTCATATCGCACACCAATGCCAGTCCGCCCTGCGGACAAGGCGTCGATGTCGTACCGAATGATGGCCACGCGCGTTGCAAATGCAACTGGGTGATCGTGTTGTCGGCGCTCCACCCGGCCAGCAATCGTGCATGGAGCGCCGCGGTGTTCGTGGCCACGCTGCCCACTGCGCGCAGCGCCGCGACCAGACCCACCGCGATAATCGCCAACGCCACCAGCACTTCGATCAACGTGAAGCCGGCGGCGAATGCGGCACGCGCGCGCCTGCCGCGTCCCTTGCGGGCCGGCGACCCACTGCACGACGCGCGACGCGTGGATGCAATGCACCCCATCAAAGTGCCCCATTACGGACCACGAAATGTCCGTCACCGTTTGTCGAAATCGTCACCGCGCCATTGTCCGAATAAAGCGTGACACTGACCGCGTCACCAATGCTTTCGGTGCTGAATTGCAGTGTTCCGACCGCTTGTGATACGCCGGGATAACGGATTGCCACCCCGGTGACGCCCGTCATCCACCGCGCGCCGCCCAACACGTCGTCATTCAACGCACGCCAGCGGCGGCCTTCGCGAACCGAAAAACGATAGCCACCATTGACCGGTTCCCAGTTGATGGGAGCGTTGCGCAATTGCGCTTCATCGCCCGCCGTCTCGAAAGCCAGCGCCAGACGCTGACCCTGCTCGTCCAGCGCACCGTGCGCGTTATGCGACAGCGACAGTGATGCGAGGCCGACCAGCAGCCCGCCGATCACCAGCACCATCAGCATTTCGAGCAATGTAAAGCCACGGGCGCGCACGCGAGTCTGCCTTGACCGGATCGATCAGTAACGGGAGTCGAGACAGGCGTTCACTGCCACGAACCGATATCGGCGTCATTCCCCTCGCCGCCTGGTTTGCCATCCGCGCCATAGCTGAACACATCCACTTCACCGTGGACACCCGGGTTCAGGTATTGGTAAGGATTACCCCAGGGATCGTTCGGCAATCGTTCCAGGTAACCGCCGTCCTTCCAGTTGTTCGGCACCGGGTCCGTGCTGGGCTTGGCGATCAGCGCACGCAGGCCCTGCTCGGTCGTCGGATAACGGCCGTTGTCCAGGCGATAGAGTTTCAGCGATTGCATCAGCGTGGCAATATCCTGCGTTGCCGCCACCCGACGCGCCTGATCAGGACGATTCATGATTTTCGGCACGATCAACGTTGCCAGGATGCCGATGATGGCGATGACCACCATCACTTCGATCAGCGTGAAACCGCGCGCCAGCCGGCCAGGGCGTCGGGCACGGGCTCCCGCCGCGACCGCACGCGCTGCCTGAACCTTTCGCAGACCCGTAAGCTGAATAAGACGAACGGAACGCCCGGCATCCGTCGCCGTGCCAACTTCCACGTCTATCATTGAATCCGGAACGGCGCGATGCGCCGGTGACACAAAAAAGCGATTCATTCGAGCTAGCATTCCGAAATTTCCTCCCTCTGCAGGCACATCGTATTTGCCGTCATGATTTTGACCGTAGAATGCCATTCATGAACCGACTCCTGATGCCCCTCGTTACCTTGGCCGCCTGCGCGCTGTTTTGCGCGAGCGCCACTTATTGGACCGTGAAACTGACCGCGTCGCGACAGGCGCCCGATGACGCCGCCACAGTGGAAGCGCCGCCGTCCGTCCAGGCGGCCGCGCAACTGTTCGGGGGTGATGCACAGCAGCAGACGCGTCTGCGCGTGGCCGGTGTATTGTCGCTGGGCGTGGGTCGCGGCGCAGCGGCCATCATCAGCGAGAACGGCGCGGTTGGCCGTGCGATCGGTCTGAACCAGGCCATCGACAACCAGACGGTCCTTCGCGAAGTCTACGCGGATCACGTCGTCGTCGAACAGAACGGCGTGCGCAGCAATATCCGTGTTTCCGCACCCGTCGGTGGTCCCGGCGGTGTGGCGTACATGCGCTGATACCCTCCAGGTGGTCGTGTTCATCACTGCACCATCTGGTTGAGCTGGATGATTGGCATCATCACCGCCAGCACGATCACCAACACGATACCGCCCATTGCCAGGATCAGCAGCGGCTCCAGCAATGTTGTCAGAAACATCGTCCGGCGCTCCAATTCCTGCGCTTCGCCGGCAGCGGCACGATCCAGCATCGTCGTCACGTCGCCGGTCGCCTCGCCGGAGCGAATCAGATGCACCAGTACCGGGGGGAATGTGCGTGTTCCGTGCAAGGCTCGCGACAACGCCGTGCCTTCGCGCACGCGGACGATGGCATCGTCAACGACCCGACGCATCGCGCGGTTGTTTAACGTCTCACCGGCCGCCTGCAATGCCCGCAGGATCGGTACCCCCGCCGCCGTCAGAATGCCCAGCGTGCTAGCGAACCGCACGGTGTTATAGCCACGCACCAGCCGCCCCACCAGGGGTGCGGTCAGCAACCAGCGGTCGAAGGAAAGGCGGGGTCC
Organism: Robbsia andropogonis; assembly: GCF_000970345.1. Taxonomy (GTDB): domain Bacteria; phylum Pseudomonadota; class Gammaproteobacteria; order Burkholderiales; family Burkholderiaceae; genus Robbsia; species Robbsia andropogonis. The sequence goes on from NZ_LAQU01000004.1 coordinate 207,186, forward strand.
CGACATACGCAGAATCTTGCGCGCCACCCACGTCACGGCGATGACGGCCAGCAGTGCGGCCCACCAGTAATGCCGAACGAAATCCGACAACGCCAGCACGACCAACGTGATCGTAGGCAGCGCCTGTTTATTGTTCGAAAACACGCTGACGACCTGCGGCACCACATAACTCAGCAGGAAGCTGACGATGCCGATGGCGATGAAGGTCACCACCACCGGATACGTAAACGCCAACTGGATCTTCTGCCGTAACGCATTGCGTTGCTCTACATAATCGGCAAGCCGCGTCAGCACCAACCCCAACTGCCCGGTATGTTCACCCGCCGATACCAGCGCGCGATAGATATCGGGAAAGTCGCGTGGGTGCAGCGCCAGCGCGCCGGCCATCGACTGTCCCGCCAGCACATCGGCGCGGATGGCGGCGACCAGTTCCCGTACATAATCCCGTTCCGCCTGCTCCGAGAGCACGCCAAGCGCCTCGCCCAATGGCAGTCCCGCCACCAACAAGCTGGCGAGCTGACGCGTGAACAGCCCTTGCTCGCGTGGCGACAAGCGCCGGCCGAATGCAAGACGGCTGCGCTTGACCTGGTCATCCGCGGCGGCGGTAGCCGATGCACCGCCGGCGCCCTGGCCGGACGTATGACGCCCGGCTAGTTCGACCACGAGCGGCGTCAGTCCCTGCGCACGCAATATCCCACGCGCGCCACGGGCGCTTTCGGCGTCGATGACGCCGCGCTGGGTCTTGCCCTTTGCGTCGATCGCTTCGAAACGGAATGCTGGCATGGTGAGAAACCTTGAGGCAGACCGGGCACCTCCACGATGCACCCGGACGCCATGAAAAGAAGCGGGGCTAGGATCCGGTCACGCGTAGCACTTCCTCCAGTGAGGTCGCACCGGTCGACAACCAGCGCTCGGCGTCCTCGCGCAAGGTCTGCATGCCGCGGGTGCGCGCCGTCGCCAGAATCGCCGCGTCGCTGCCTCCATCGTGGATCTGTTTGCGAATGGTTTCATCCAGCTCAAGCAACTCGTAGACACCGCGCCGTCCGGTATAACCAGTTCGCGCGCAGCGGTCACACCCCACCGGATGCCACTGCCCGTCGCGTTCGACCTTGCACGCAGGGCACAACTGCCGGACCAGCCGCTGCGCGAGCACACCAAGCAGGCTCGACGCCAACAGATAAGGTTCGACACCCATGTCCACGAGCCGCGTCACCGCGGATGCCGCGTCGTTCGTATGGAGCGTCGCCAGCACCAGATGGCCCGTCAGCGAGGCCTGCACTGCAATCTGCGCGGTCTCCAGGTCCCGGATTTCCCCGATCATGATGATGTCCGGGTCCTGACGGAGAATCGATCGCAACGCCCGAGCGAAGGTCATGCCGATCCGATCGTTGACCTGGGTCTGGCCCACGCCTGCGAGATCGTATTCGATCGGGTCCTCGACGGTCATGATATTGGTCGACGCGGTCTCGAGACGGCTCATCGACGCGTACAAGGTCGTGGTCTTGCCCGACCCGGTCGGGCCGGTCACGAGGACGATGCCATGCGGCTTGCCGATCAGTTTGTCAAAACGCTGTTGCGTCGACTTCGCCATGCCGAGCGCATCGAGGTTCAGCCGCTGCGCATCCTTTTCCAGCAAACGCAGCACGGCTCGCTCGCCGTGGCCCGTCGGTAACGTCGACACCCGCACATCCACCGGACGCCCCCCCACGCGCAGCGTGATCCGGCCATCCTGTGGCAGGCGCTTTTCCGCGATATCGAGCTGCGCCATGATCTTGATCCGCGAGATCAACGCACCGTGCAGCGCTTTTTTAGGGCGAACGATATCGCGCAGCGTGCCATCGGTGCGAAAGCGCACCACGCACGACTGCTCGAACGGTTCGATGTGAATATCGGATGCGCCTTCACGCGCTGCCTGGGTCAACAGCGCGTTGATCATCCGGATGATCGGCGCGTCATCTTCAGACTCGAGCAGATCCTCGATCTCGGGAATGTCCTGCATCAGGCGGGACAAATCCACTTCGCCTTCCACTTCGCCCACGACCTGCGCGGCGCTGCTGTCCTGCATCGCATATGCGCGGTTGATATGGTCGGCGAGTTCGGTATCGGACTTGCGCACCAGCCGCATGGTGCCAAAACGCCGACCCATTTCAGCCAGCGCCGACGGTCGCGTGCGGCCGCTGATCCATACTTCGAGTCCGTCCGGATGCCGATGCGCGACCAGCACCTGCGCGCTGCGCGCGAAGCTATAGCCAATCAGCCGCGTGGCGTCCAGGGACGGAACATCGGTCGTGTTCATGGCGCGGCCGCACCGGATGACGTGCTATCAGACGGGACGTAGGCCGGTGTGCCAGGCACCTGTGCCTTCGGATAGGTCAACGGCGAATGTTGTCGCAACTCAGCGCCGTTTACCGGGCGGGTGGTTGACGGCACTGGCGTGGCGACCACCCCATTTGGCGTCACGTAGGCCGGCGGCATTGGCGCGGGGGGATCGATCTGTCCGCGCGACGGCACACTATTATCCGACACGTACGGCGGTTGCTGACTGACGTTCGGCGACACCATCGGGGCACCCACCGCGCGTTCGCGGTCGCGCAGATCGGTCAGGCCATTGATCTGGTTGCCTGGCGTGCCATCCGGGTTGATCACTGCACGGCCGATAGGGGCTTCCGTATTCGGCGCAATCGGCGCGGGTACCGGATTGGTCTTCTCTTTCATGACCCAGTTGTTGGGCGTGTAGTTCGCCGACAGGGCACGCATGTAATCGTAACGGTTCATTGAAATATCGCGCATCGTCGATTCGTCGCGAACGATAACGGGGCGCAGGAACAGCAACAGGTTGGTTTTGGTACGCGATTTTGATTCATTGCGGAATAACGCACCGATGACCGGTATTGCGCTGAGCCAAGGCACACGGCTATTGCTCTGGGTGACCTTATCCCCGATCAGCCCGCCGAGCACAACGATCTGACCATTGTCCGCCAGCACGGTGGTTTGCAACGACCGCTTGTTGATGGTGGGGTTGGTATCCCCCGATGCCGACGCCAGACTGGAGTCTTCCTGGTAGATCTGCAGCTTGATGGTGCCGCCCTGATTGATCTGGGGACGCACGTTCAGCATGGTGCCGATGTCCATGCGGTTATATGTATTGTAGGCTGCTGTCGAACTGGTACTCGTACTTGAGGTATTGGCAATGGTCCCGGATAGCACACCGATATTCGAACCCACCAGGATGCGAGCCTCCTGATTGTCCATCGTCATCAGGTTTGGCGTGGACAGAACATTGACATCGCTATCCCCTTGCACTGCTTGCAACAATCCGCCGACGCCAAGAAGGCTGCCGAAGTTGTGCATGATCCCGATGCCATAGACACTGTTACTCGTGATGCTCGACAAGGACGTCGTACCGGAGGACAAACCGGCAACGGTGCTCGAGACGTTTGCGATGGATGTCGCAGAATTGCTCGAGTCGTTCCCAATACTGAAAACGCTGTTATTCCCACTGCCGCCGAACAACCACTGCACGCCGAATTGCCCGGTCTTCGTCGACGACACCTCGATGATCATCGACTCGATGTAAATCTGCGCGCGGCGCTGATCCAGTTGCGCGATGACGTTGCGCAGGTTCCGGTACACCGGCTCCGGTGCGGTGATGATCAACGAGTTCGTCGAGGCATCTGCAACGATCATCCCAGAACCGGATTGGTCCGCACTGTCGTCACTGTTGTTGCCGTTATTGCCGTTGCCGGTCCCGTTGTTGCCACCCAGGCCGCCCATTCCGCTGCTATTGCCGCTGGAACCGCTGGTGCTGCCAAAGCTACTGCTATTACTCGTCCCACTTGGCAATGGCGGCAACGAACCATTGTTGTTGGCCAGGCCGCCACCGCTTCCGGACTGACCACCGCTGTTGCCGAACAAGCTGTTGCCAGCCGTCGCGCCCTTGCTATCCGACGACTGTCCCATCATCCCGCGCAGCGTCTTCGCCAAAGTCGTTGCGTCAGCATTGGTCAGCGGCACCACATGGATATTGCCTGGTTCGCGCGTGGGCGAATCAAGCTTCTGCACCAAAGCGTGAGCCATCCGCATCCGTGCCGCGTTGCTCGCGCGCAGAATCACGGAATTTGTCCGGCTGTCGACGCTGACATTCACCTTTAGCGTTGCGTCGGTGGCGCCTATCGCGCCCGGGTCGAGTAGCTTACTTGCTTCCGCCGCAACGTCTTGCGCATTGGCGTTTGCCAATGGAATCACATCTATATTGGTGCCCTCGGCGCTATCGATGCCCGCGATGATCGAGCCAATCCGACGCACATTGTCGGCGTAGTCGGTGACGATGATCGAGTTGGTATTCGGATAAGCCGCCACCGTATTATTCGGCGATACCAGTGGCCGTATTACCGGCAGAAGGTTATTCGCCGATGCGTTGTGCAGTTGGAAAACCTGCGTGACCACCGTGTCGCCCCGCGCCTGCGTCTGGTTGCCGATGAAGGTGGGGACACCCTGCAACTTTGCATCCGCTTCAGGTACAACCTTCAAGATGCCGTGGTCCTCAAGCAGTGCGAAACCTTGCATCCGCAGCGCGGCCTGTAAGGTTTTCAGTGCTTGCTCATTGGAAACAGGGCGGTCAGATTGCAGGCTCAATTGGCCTTTGACCCGGGGATCCACCACAATCGTTTGATTGGTGGCGGCACCAATCGCACGAGCAATCTGGTCGATATCAGCATTCGCGAAGTTCAGCGTCACATCGGCGCGGGCATGAGGCGCCACGACGAGTGCCGACAGCAACGAGGCGGCCAGCACGACACGCCGCGCAGGCAGTGTCGTCCAAGAATGAGTCGTCATAGAGTCAAGCAACAGAGGGCTAACTGCACGGCGCACACCCGGCCGCCGGAAGGAGGAACATCGGCGGCCTGGATGACGCCCCCGAACACGCGGGCGTGTACATTCAGCGAAACATTATCAGGTTTCAGCGATAATTTTTTCACAATCGGAGACTGGCGCGGATGTATGTGAGTGGAATACGTCATTATTGCTAAGCGACTCGGCAGCACACGATAAACGCTAGCCGTCCATACCGCCAGACCTAGTAACGTTTATATGCGCCAACGTTCCGCCGTTTTGGACCGTTCTTATCATTCCGTTCGGCGTAACCGTTCATTATGCGTTTGTTTGTGTCAGTCGTTTGAACATCTAAGAAATTGATCGGGTGCATTGGCGAATACCCTGAGTACAGCCCTGTTGCGCGCTGTCGCCGTGATACATCCTCGTCTGGATCTTGCGCCCGACATGCCTGTTCGTACTGCACCACGTATTCGGCATGCAAGGTTAATGAAAGTCGTAACGGCGTTAAAATAACCGTGCCAACAATAACGCCAACCGCTGACGCTACGACACAAGAAGCATGACCCGTTCGCCCCGACACTGGACTGTGCCGCAACTGCTTTGTCTCGCAAGCATGCCATTACTTGCGATGAAAGCTTGTCCTGCATACGCGGCGGATTGCTTCACCGCTGCCGGACAGTATCAGAAGGTGAATCCGCTGATCCTGCGCGCTATCGCATGGCAGGAATCACATGACAACGTTGCCGCCAAGCACGTCAACAACAATGGGTCGATCGACTACGGCCTTATGCAGATCAATTCGATCCACCTGCCAAGGCTGGCGCAATACGGGGTCTCGTCAGAGAAGCTGATGAACCCATGCGCCAATGTTTACGTGGCGGCCTGGCATCTGCGCCAGAAGATGGACAAGTACGGCAATAGCTGGGCAGCGGTAGGCGCGTACCATTCGGAGACGCCGACACTGCGAGACCAATACGCGCGTCAGATCATCGCGATCTTGCGACGATGGAATGTCATGCCGGCTACAGAAAAATAAAGCGGCGCGGAGAAGGAGCGATTAATGCGGGAGGATTGAAATGGACGCAATGCCCCTTCGGAGAGGCAATACGTACGGCAAGCGCAGCACGCGATGACGTGGCGGAGGAGGGCGCCGCGCGCAAAGCGCCACTCGCCGTCTCGGGCAGGCCATCGCATCGTGCGCCGGAGAGGTCATCGCAGACCTCCCTGCCTTGCAGCCAGGCAGCGAATTACTTCGCGTTGACAGCGTCCTTGAACGCCTTGCCCGCAGTGAACTTCACCGTCTTGGCTGCTGCGATCTGCAGCGTTTCGCCAGTCTTCGGGTTACGCCCTTCACGCGCGGCGCGCTGACCGGAGCCAAAGCTGCCGAAGCCGACCAATTGCACGGTGTCGCTCTTGGCAACAGCGCTTTTCACGGTTTCCATGAACGCGTCTACCGTTTCCGTCACGGCACCCTTGCTTTGGCTAGTCTTCTTCGCGATTTCGTCGATCAGTTCTTGTTTGTTCATAAGGCTCCTTTCTCGGATTAAGGTAAAACTTGGACCGGTCCAGGACCGTCTTGGTCCTGTCGTTCGAAATCGATCGACAGTCGGAAAACTTGTATCCCACGTCCAGCCTACCGGGGCGCGAGTACCAACCAGTCCGATCTCAGCGACACATGATACACGCTGGACGCCCCGTGGATAGGGCCGCTTGCTATCATATCGTACCGTTTGCGGCGGTTTTGGCCCAGCTTCGGCCTCTCAGAACACCTCCTGGCAGCGGCCCAGCCAATGCAATCGATAACCTCAGCTTGCCATTGGCAACCAATAAAATCGGGCAACATCTGTCAAAATCGCCGAAATGACCGCTGAAAAGCCTAGTTTGACACAACATGGCCTTACACCGGCGGCCGTGTCATTCCGTGCGGACGGCACCGCATTCAGTGAAGCCTACGGTGATATTTACCATAGTGCGGCAGGTGCGCTGGGGCAGGCCCGTCACGTTTTCCTGGCTGGAAATGGCTTACCAGGGCGTTGGCGGGGCAGGCGGCGCTTCACAATTGTCGAAACCGGCTTCGGTACCGGTTTAAATTTCCTGGCCACCTGGCTCGGCTGGCGCACCTTCCACGGCGCCGCGATGCCATCATCGTCATCCATTGCCACTCCGAAAGGCGGCTTTCACGCGCCGGGAGCGGAAGGCACGCCCCAGGGTGTCGTGTCTTCGACCGGACCGGATGGTCCACGATTGCACTTCGTCTCGTTTGAACGTTATCCCTTGGTCCGGGATGACATGCAGCGCGCATTGATGCAGCATCAAGGAGTTACCGCTACAAACGGCACCTTCCGCGACGGGGGACCGGACCGCGATGCCGATGCGCAAGACCGGGCCGACCTGGCACCCTTGATTCACGCCCTCGTGGATGCCTGGCCATCGGTGCTGACGAACGGGGTGCATCGCCTGTCATTCGACAATGACCGGGTGGTACTCACCCTTGTATTCGGCGATGCCTGCGAATGCGCGGGCCAGATGCGGCTGCGCGCCGATGCATTCTATCTGGATGGTTTCTCGCCCGCGTGCAATCCAGCGATGTGGCAACCCCGCTTGTTCAAAGCGCTTGCTCGAATGGCTGACGAGGGTGCCACGGTTGCTACGTATACAAGTGCGGGACAGGTCCGGCGCGACCTGATCGATGCGGGTTTCGCCGTGCGTCGCCTGCCCGGCTTCGGCGGCAAACGACAAATGAGCGCCGGCCCCTTCGCGCCACGCTGGCGGGTTCGTCGACATCCGCCCCCGATTCCCGCCGTTTGCCAGTCAGGCGATACAGGAACCAATAGCCCGGTCAACGCGACAAGCAAACATCGTACGGCCATGATCATCGGCGCTGGCGTTGCCGGCAGCGCGGTTGCAGACCAATTGACACGCCGCGGTTGGCACGTCGTGCTGATAGAGCGGTCCGAGCGGGCAGCCCAAGGCGCTTCGGGGAATCCTGCCGGCATTTTTCATCCTGTGGTGACGCGAGACGAAGGTCGCGCGACCCGATGGAGCCGTGCCGCTTTCCTATATGCGTTGCGCTATTGGCGAAATCTCGACCGTCACGACACTGACGGGGCCGGACACATTGGCACGCTCAGCACACATCGTAGATTGCGTTGGTCTGACACCGGGTTGGTGCAGCGGATCGCGCGCGTCAGCGGCACCAGCGTTCCCAACGCTGACGATCTCGATGCACGCGGTAGAACCCAAAAAATCGTAACCGACCTCGCTAATCCCAATAAAGCAATGGAGATTCCGGCCAGTGCGCCGTCGTTGTCGGTGACAGAGGATGAGGGCGGAGATGTGCCAGAAGCACCAGGGCTGCCTGCTTCTATCGCCGAACGAGTAACCTCCCCCATTATCCATGCGCTTACAGGCGTTTCCCTTCAAGGCGACGGATGGTGGTTCAAGGAGGGCGGCTGGATCGATCCGCGGTCGCTCATCGATTGCATGCTTCACCGCGCGCGATCAGCAGCGCACGCGAAGACACCAACAGGAAGGGCTCCCGATGATGCTCCTCTCATCGATACCCACACCGCTCATGACGTGTCGCCACTGGATATCCGATTCGGCGTGCATGTCGCACGCGTATCACAACACGATGGTACGTGGCACGCGTACGACGCAGAAAATACGATCATCGCGTCCGCCGATATTGTCGTACTGGCGAACGCATCGGACGCGGAGCGTGTCGCGGGTATAAATTTTCTGCCGACGGAGCCGGTTCGAGGTCAATTGACGGTACTGCCTCTAGTGCCTCAAATCAGGAGTGTCCATGCACGGGCGGACACTTTTGAAGACACGCCGCTTTCCGCTGCTCATGCCACGTTGCAGGCATTGAAAATGCCACTGATCGGTGGTGCCTACGTGATTCCCTTGCCGACACCCGCGCATGCGAAACATGAAGGCAGGACAGGCAATCCGTCTGACATTGGAGCAACCTTACTGACAGGTGCAAGCTATCAAATAGGCGACACAAGTACCGCTATCCGCGATGCGGAACACCGCGATAACCTTGCACGCCTGGCCTTATTGCTGGATCTCCCACCAGACACATTTCTAGCGTTGTCAGCAGACCCCTGCGCATCCAATGACCAATTATTAAACAATACGATTGGTGGCCGTGCCGCCATTCGTTGTGTAACAGGCGACCGCATGCCGTTTGTAGGGCAATTGCCAAACACAGAAGTCGCGCTGGCTAAAGCGTCCGCCCTACGCGGCGCCCATCTTGCCGATGTGCCACGAATGCCAGGCCTGTTCGGCATATTCGGCCTGGGCTCACGTGGCATTCTGTGGTCCGCCCTCGCCGCGGAATGCCTTGCCAGCCTCATTGAAGGAGAGCCCGCGCCGATCGAAAACGATCTCCTAGACGCGATGGATCCGGCGCGATTTCTTCTTCGACACCTGCGGCGCTCGTCAAGCGAGCCTCGGTAAAAAATACTTTCTTGACTGGGTCTGGACAGCCGCAGCGATTCAAGCGGACGTTTATCGACGGATGTGTTCCTCCAGCGAACGACTGCTTTACCACCCTGAAGCCATCAGCCGAACATGGCCTCGTGCAATGCGACCAGACTCTCGCTGATTCGTTCCGATCTTGTTCACAAAATAAAAGCACTTGCCAGGCAAAGCCCGCTGCAATCTTGTGGATAACTTTGTTAGTAATGGGGCGGTGCAGCGTTGACGATTTCTGCATAACCCCGAAACAGAATGATAAGCGTGTCGAGGGAAGCGCCTTTTCCATGCAACAATCCCCGAAGCATACCGACCTTATGAATACTATAACTATATGAAAAATATGATAATTATAGGCTTATCCACAGAAAATATCGACCTTTGTTAACTACTACTATGTTTACTTAAGGTAAACATGAGTTAACGATATGGAAGGTATTCCGTTTCTGTTGACAATGTGAAGAACCCACTGAACTTCATCACTGCCACTTCAAAAAAGGCAGTAAATATGTCCATCTACTCAAGAGATAGCCCTCGATGTGCCCGCTTATAAAATAAGCAACCTTGCAGCAATTGCTTTGCGTACGAAATTGGCGAAAGTCAGCCCTTGTCGATCAGGACCGTTCGTTGGTGTGAAATCGGTGTCTGTGAAAAACCGGGATCGCCGATGCAAAGAGCCTGCGTAAAAAGCGATTTGGGCGCAAAAGGTGGGGATTACATGTGCACGGATCTTGAAGAACTGGCGTTTCACCCTACTTCCATCGAAAGAACGCGATAACATGCACTTGTCATACCGTGTTTGTCCCGGGGTATACAGCATATTCAACACGTTGTTAACAGGGAAGTTAACGGGGTTATCCACATAAATCACGGTCCTTTGTTAACTATTACTACGTATACATACGTAAACAAAGTAAACGCTATCGTTTAAAAGACAGGCGAAAAATATGGGGCACGAGCGATGTCCCCGATATTTCACAGGATGTCGTGACACCAATGCGAATGATCTGGGCGGCGTCTTCGCCATGACGTGGAGTCGCCGATCGTGATGTGACGAAAGAATCGTATTTGGCAGAACGCACCAAACGGTGCATTTGCAGCATGAATGTAATTCATATTACTGCCCTTGCTCGCCGTGATGGTCGTCTGGAACGCAAATAGCAGCGCGATGCTGTGGCAGAATGACTGCCCGCCGGATCGAAATGAGTGAATCCATCCGTCGATAGGCGGCGAAAGTCATCGTTCAGTCGATCGGTACAATCGATCTGGAGGCCTTCCAAGGGGTCCAGGAGCCAGTTCCAAGCATTGAGCGGCCATTGGGGTGTCTTTGATGCTTCTCGGGCCGCGTACGGTGTTTGAGGCCGTTTGCACCTAATTCGGGGTAACGCGGCAGGTCAATAGCAAGAGGGACGCCGCACCCCTGTGCGCGAGTCCCCGGATGTCATGGGAGACAGCACCAAATGAATGCCGCTTTTTCTTTCTTGCCGTCGTCATCGAATTGGATGGCTGACGACGTACTTTGGGCTGGGATCGCCTTGTTGTTTGCCGGCATCTTTGGCGAGCTGGGCTGGCGTCGCTGGCACATTCCGCGCGTCAGCGGATACGGGCTGGTGGGGGTGCTCGCCGGGCTGTGCGGGGTTTTCAACAAAGACCATGGCGCGGTGGCGACGCTACTGCCGGATGCGCGCCTGCTTGTCGATGTCGCGCTGGGTGTCTTGCTATTTCAACTGGGCGGTCATGTATCACTGCGCTGGATACGGAACAACCCCTGGCTGATTGTCATGAGCTTGGCTGAAGCGACGCTTTCCCTTTTGTTGGTCGCAGGCCTCGCATTACTTTGTGGTGTGGCGCCGATGACCGCATGGATACTCGGTGGTCTGGCGATGGCAAGCGCGCCAGCCATGTTGCTACACCTGCGTGGCGAACTGCGTGCGCAAGGGCAGGTCAGTGAGCGGATGTTGGTGCTTAGCGGCCTCAATAGCATTTATGCCGTGCTGGTCGTCAAACTAGGCTCGGCCTGGCCCCACCAAGTCTTCTATGGCGACCTGGCGGCGTCGTTGTTGCAACCGGCTTACCTGATTATCGGTTCCGTGATAGTTGGCATGGCGCTAGCGGTGGCGTTTCACTTCCTCGGCACCTACGTGGTCGCGCGCGCGGAGTGGGGTGGCGGGCCAGCCCAGCAACGTGCCGAGTTCGTGCCGGCGGGCGCGCGTGACCGGACCGCGGGTGTCGTCATGTTGTACGGTCCGGTGCTGATAGGTATCGGCGTCTGCGATTTGTTGAAATTGTCTCCCATTCTTGCGATGCTGGTCGCGGGAATGATTTTCGGCAATCACGGAGAGCGTCCGCGTGGATGGGCAAGGGAGTCGGGTTCGGCGACCTGGTTGATCACGGTGATCCTGTTTGTCCTTACCACGGAAACGTTCCGGTGGTCCGACTTGTCTTCCGGAGCGCTGGTCGCCGTCGTGGTGCTGGCCGCGCGTGCCATGGCGAAAATCAGCATGACCGCCTTGTTTGCGCGTCGTTCCGGGATAGGCGTGCGCAAAGGACTGGCCTTGGGGATCAGTCTGACCCCGATGTCGTCCCTCGCCTTTGTGCTGATGAGTGACACGTTCCTTCTTTACCCGTCATTCGACCCCGGGCTGAAGGCCATCGTGATGTGCGCGGTGGTAGCCTCGCAGTTGATTTTGCCGGTTTGTATTTACCGGGCGCTGATGTGGGTCCAGGAGGCGCCGCGAATCCCTGTTTCTGCACGGGCGGCCGAGGCCGGCCGGGCACGACGTGGCGGTAAGGAAAGGGCGGCCGGTGAGGCAGGCAGCGCCGGTTGAATGCATCGTCGTGGTTTGACCGGTGGGGTATCGTACATGGAAGGCATTGCTGTACGCCGCAACGCCTTCGATGGTTTTCAAATCGGCGAACACGTTGTCGTGTGCATTATTTTTCGCGGTTTGCCGTGTCACATCATTATGTAATCCGAATAGTCTATGGCCTTGGAACCTTTTGTCGAATCGCGTCCGTTTACGCTTGGCGTCGAACTGGAAATCCAGATCGTCGATCGCTTGAACTATGACTTGACCCATGCAGCCTCGGACTTGCTTGCCTTGGTAAAAGACGAGCCGATCGATGGCTTGATCACGCCAGAGATCACGGAAAGCATGATTGAGATGTCCACGGGTATCTGCGCGGATTACCAGGATGTTTTGCGGCAGCTTGGCGCCGCACGCGATGTATTGGTGCAGGGAGCCGATCAATTGAATGTCGGTCTGGCCGGTGGCGGCACGCATCCGTTTCAGCGCTGGAACGATCGACAAATCTACGACAGCCCTCGATTCCACTATATTTCAGAACTGTATGGCTATCTCGCCAAGCAATTTACGGTGTTTGGGCAGCATGTTCACGTAGGCTGCCCAAGCGCTGACGATGCGCTTTATCTGCTGCACTCGCTTTCGGCTTTCGTCCCACACTTCATTGCGCTTTCGGCATCCTCACCTTATGTGCAGGGGGAGGACACCGGTTTTCATTCGGCACGGCTGAATTCTGTCTTCGCCTTTCCGCTCAGCGGACGTGCGCCTTTTGTCTTGACCTGGGACGATTTTGTTGTCTATTTCGACAAGATGCGCCAGACCGGGGTCGTAAACAGTATGAAGGACTTTTACTGGGATATCAGGCCAAAGCCGGGATTTGGCACGATCGAAGTGCGTGTAATGGATACACCCTTCACAATAGAACATGCATCCGCCATTGCGTGTTATATCCAGGCCATTGCCCGGTGGATTTTGCATGATCGGCCTTTTGTGCCCATCGAGGACGACTATCTGGTTTATACATTCAACCGTTTTGAAGCGTGCCGGTTTGGGCTGGATGGTGTAATGGTGGATCCACGTTCGCATGTGCGCATGACAATCGCTGATGCGGTACTGGCGACCATTGATCAGATCACGCCGCATGCCGAGGCGCTGGGAGGCCAGGCGGCATTGGCGGTGATTCAGCAAGCGGCGAACGCGCGCATGAATGATGCCACCCGTCTGCGCCAGACGGTATTGCGGGAAGGTGCGCTGGACGAGGCTGTTCGTCAGCAGTGCGATCACTGGCGTCGCGTGCGGGCGTGAAGATTGATAAGTCGCGTTCCAGGAAATGCGTTGTTGCAAATTTCCACAATTGAAATACGCATTTCAAGCCTGAATATTTTTCAATACTCGCTTAAAATAGTCGCACTGCGACAGGATTCTGATGTGGTCGCTGGAATATGACGGTGAATGAAAGAATTGCCGAAAGCGTTGCATCGGAAGGTTCGATCTGGATCCGGTGGTCCATTCATGCGCTTGGTGGTGAATTCTTGCGGCTTATGTCACGATGTTTCACTAGAGCGCGATATTGTTGTATAAAAAGGCACGCGGGAACTAAGTGGCATTTGGTCAGTCGTGCGGACGGTTGTTGTTCTCTTCTTGTGTAATGAAATGCCGGACGGATGATGTGGCGTGCTGTGCCTGCATAAACGTCATCAAGTAGAACCGCGAGATGGCGTAATATTTTTTGGTCCTTTTTAAGATAAGCTTTGCCAAATCGGTTTGATGGTGTGGGTAGACCGTAAGTGAATCGGCATGGATCCGGATATTCATCCCGCGCGTGGGATTGTCGGAATGGAGATACTCGGGCGAGGTAGCGATTGCGCAGGGTTGTATGTGGATTGAATGGCTGATTTGCCCAAATATGCGTTTGTGTCTAAATAGTCGAATGAAGGAAAATGGCTCGATGTGACGGGTTCGGTTCCTTCGGCTTTTGTGTAGACATAGTTGGTGTTGCGAAGGGGTCCGTCAACGCAAAGCGGCTGTCATGAAAACGTATTAGACCTGCTAAACAGAGATAAGAGCGAATATTGATGAGTGAAGCAGTGTACGGCGAAGAGGTGATGGGACGCATCACCCACGGCATGTTGCGGCTGAGTACAGCCATGCGCAGCCAAGCGTGGAGTTGGGCAGAAGGCGCGGGCCTGACACCGACGCAAGGCGAAATTCTCGTGTTGCTGATGCAACGTAAGTCGGCGTTGCGTCTTGGTGAGATCGCACGTCAGACCGCGTTGACCGCGGCGACTACCAGCGATGCGGTCAGCACGCTCGAAACCAAGGGTCTGGTGGAAAAACGCCGTGCCGTCGATGACGGGCGCGCGTTGGCCGTGCGCTTGACAGCGAAGGGGCGCACTGCGGCCAAACGCGCGGCGCTCTGGCCTAATTTTCTGCAATCCGCGGCGTCATCACTGCCGGTGGAAGAGCAGGGCGCGTTGTATCGTTCCTTGTTGAAGGTAATCAACGAGCTCGAGGTCAAGGCACATATCCCGACGCATCGGATGTGTTTGAGTTGCGAGCATTTCGAGCCGTTGGGCGAGGCAGGAAAAGAAGGCAAGGTTGCGAAGAAGACGGCGCGTAGCGCCAAGGTTCGTGCTGTCGCGCCTGTACACCATTGCACCGCCTTGAAGATCGATTATCCCGACACGGGCATACGACTGGATTGCGCGGCGTGGGAAGAAGCCAGCGAATCCAAGCGCAAGAAACATTGGAAGTTGTTTGTCCAGACGGCGTAAGCCGCCGACGGTCACACGACCGACCGTCAAAACGGTGCGGTATTTCATCGCAAGTACGCTGATTTATCCCCACACAAAATGTTGCGCCGCCCATTAGGGTGGCGCATTCTGCCGATGCGACGGCGATCGTCGCACCGGACGAACGGCGGTGCCATTCCTGGAAGTGTCGACTTATTTATGCCTTGGTCGCGACTATCGGCACCGTGCATCACGATTTGTCCCAAATACCTTTTTTATAAAGCGATGAGACGATTCATTTCGTTCTCAGCGCGCATTCGGTTTCTCCCGCAGAATAACGGTTGGTTTTTCACGAATCGTCTGCATTGGAGCGGTCATGAGCGCATTATTTTCGTCGCAGTCGATACGAGGGTTGACGCTGCGCAATCGCATCATTGTCTCCCCTATGTGCCAATACGCCTGCGACAACGGCGCTGCCAATGACTGGCATCGCACCCATTGGGGCCATCTTTCGTATTCAGGCGCAGGCTTGTTCATCACCGAGGCCGTTGCGGTCGAGCCGGATGGGCGTATCACATCGCGGGACCTCGGGCTGTGGGACGACGCGACACAGGCGGCCATGGCCTCGGTGCTGGCATCCGTGCGCAGATACTCGGATATGCCGATAGGCATGCAGATTGGTCACGCCGGGCGCAAGGCATCATGTGCGGTGCCGTGGGAGGGGGGAGCGCAAGTCGGCGAGGCAACCGGTGGATGGCAGACCGTCGGACCATCGGAACTGGCCTTCGCGGAAGGTGATCGTGCGCCCCGACGCCTGAGTGTCGAGGAGATCGCGCGACTAGTGCAGCGATTCGTGGATACCGCCACGCGTGCCGTGTCGCTGGGTGTTGATGCATTCGAGATCCACGCCGCCCATGGCTACCTGTTGCACCAATTTCTGTCGCCGCTGTCCAACCAACGAGATGACGCCTATGGCGGGGCATTGGAAAATCGCATGCGCTTCCCATTGGCGGTATTTGATGCAGTACGTGCGGCGGTGCCTGAAGCGATTCCCGTTGGCGTGCGTGTCTCTGCATCGGACTGGGTGGATGGCGGTTGGGATATCGAGCAAACGGTAACATTCGCGAAGCAATTGAAAGCGCGCGGTTGCGATTGGATCGATGCATCGTCCGGAGGCCTATCCGGTGCGCAACGCATTCCAGTGGGACCAGGCTATCAGGTTCCCTTCGCGGAACGCCTGAAGCGCGACGTCGGCATGCCGACAATGGCCGTTGGGTTGATCACTGAACCGACCCAGGCGGAGACAATCGTGGCAACCGGACAGGCGGATATGGTCGCTATTGCCCGCGCGATGTTGTACGATCCGCGTTGGCCCTGGCATGCGGCCGCCACTTTAGGCGCGCAAGTCATTGCGCCGCCGCAATACTGGCGGTCGCAGCCACATGGGGTTAAGGGGTTGTTCGATACGGCGAAGCCGTCTTATTGATTCAAGTGATGAGTGTGCGATGAGCGGACGCAGAATCGCGGTAAAGCGGTCTGGGATTCACGGCAAGGGCGTGTTTGCGCTGGCGGCATTGTCGAAGGGCGAGCGAATCTTTGAATATGAAGGCGAGCGAATTTCGTGGAAGGAAGCGCTGCGGCGTCATCCGCACGACCCGTCGCAGCCGCATCACACGTTTTACTTCGCGTTGGACGACGGCCGTGTCATCGATGGCCTGGTGGGCGGTAACAGCGCCCGCTGGATCAATCATTCGTGCGCACCGAATTGTGAAGCCGAAGAAATCGATGGACGTGTGTTCATACACGCCGGACGCGATATCGCCGCGGGCGAAGAGCTGTATTACGACTACGGACTCGTACTGGAAGGCAAGCACACTAAAAAAGTGAAGCGAGATTACCTTTGCTTGTGTGGTGCGCCGAATTGCCGTGGGACGATGCTCGCGCCGAAAGACGGCAGCAAATCGGCGAAGAAAGCGGACAAGGACGGCAAAAAAGCGAAGTTGTCCAAGCGGGACAAATCCGGCAAGCTTGCTGATAAGTCGACAGGCAAATCGGTGAAGGCAGAAAAGTCCGATAAATCCGGCAAGAAAAAAAAGGGCGAGAAAGCCTGACCATGTGGATATCCGCGCCTTGCCGCAATGGCGTGGGTCGCACTGCTACATACAGAACATCAGACTGTTAGCGCGGGGCGGATCTTGTCGATACTTTCCGATTGCTTGGCGGTGTACCTTGCGGTATGTGCGATGCGTGTCGTAAAAACTGCTATCCATTGACGGAATGTCAGATACGCACCGCCCCATGCGGCGGCCGATGGCTGAGGGGCAGGCTGACGATAAAACGGGAACCGCCACCACGGGCATCTTCATATCTGACCGAGCCACCATGAAGCCGGACAATATCGCGAACTATGGCCAGACCGAGTCCGGCGCCACCCTCGCGACCCGCGTGCGCATCGCAGCGGAAGAAGCGTTCGAACAATTCGCCTTGTGCAGATGGCTGTACGCCAGGGCCATTGTCTTCGACGACCAGGTCGACGCAAGAGCGTCTTGGCCCAAGTGTTGGCGTGGTGGTGGGGTACGGTGTTGGAATGGGTAACCGTCGCATCGTCGGAACCACACTGACAGTGACGCGCCCATTACGCGGCCGATGCGGCGGGACATATTTCAGCGCATTGTCGATAAGATTCGAGATGATTTCCCGGAGCAGCACAGGATTGCCGCGAATCATCATCGGATCGTGCGGTGGCTCGTCCGACTTGCCAGCTACGCGCAGCGCCAATGCGTCGTCTTCCAGCACATGATCTAAATCGGCCAGCGCCGGCTCTGGCTCGCCGGGCAATTGGATACCGAGATCGATGCCTTTGTCCAACGCCTGCGGTACCCATTCGGCGCCGGTTTCGAAGGCCAGCGCGCTGATATCGACATCGACGAAGCGTGCGATCTGTTCGTTTGGATCAGCGCGCGCCAGTGACAGCAACTGATTTGACAAGCGGACAGCGCGGTCCGCGGATGCACGTACTTCGACAATGGCTTGCGTAATTCGTTCGGGGTCCTTTGCAGTGCCGGCCTGATCGGCATGCAGCTTGACCGCGGTCAATGGCGTGCGTAGCTGGTGCGCGGCATCGGCGATGAATTTCCGCTGCGCATCCAAGGCTTGTCCCAGTCGTTGAAGCAACGCGTTCAAGGCGTTTGTCAGCGGCCGGATTTCGACAGGAACGTCGGTTTCGTCAACAGGCTCCAGCGACATATGAGTCTGCCGGTTCAATGTGTCGGCCAACGTTGTCAGTGGAATCAATTGCTGATTGACCACGCGCCAGACGATGAGCCAGCCTGCGAACAGCAATAGCAGCAGTGGCGTCATGATGGCAATCAGGAACTCGGCGGCCAGTCGTAAGCGGCGTTCAATGCGCTGACCCACTTCTACCACAGCGTTATGCCCGTCGGGCTGGGTGACGACAACTTGTGCGATGCGAACATCTGTACCCAGGAAACGGGCATCGAAAACAGTCGCGTTGTGAATACGGACGATGCCCGAGCCCGCGCTCGGCAAGCCGGCATTGCCTGCCAACTCGACGTCGTCACGACGTATGCGGTAGACGAGTTGGTCGACGGGGTCTGAGAACATGGCTTCGGCGAGCGGTGGCACGGTTCGCGTGGCATCGTCGCCGGAAATACGAATTTGTTGGGCCACCGCATTCGCCAGATCGACCAATGATCGATCGACGACATGCGCGGTATATTGCCAGGCGAGCCAATAGGCAAACGTACCGCTTGCCAGCGCCAGGATTGAAAGCGGACCAGCCAGCCGGCGCAACATCGTCTGGCGCAGGCTGCGCACCGGCGCGAGGGAAGGGGGAGGCGAATGGCGCGCGCTGGCGGGATCGCGTTGATCGCTATGTTGATCGGGGACGCGGTCCGTCATCGGCATTCCTTCAGGTAAAGCATGCCGCCCGTCGGCATTGCGCGGCGTGCTTCGGTGGAGAGCAACTCAGCTTCGTATTTCCTGCAACAGATAACCGAAGCCACGCACTGTGACGATTTCGACGCGGCAATTTTCGAGTTTTTTCCGTACACGGTGAACATACACTTCAATGGCCGTGTCTCCTAGGTCACCACCAAAATGGGTCAGGTGGTCTTGCAACTGCGCCTTGCTCACGACACGGCCATGGCGCATCAACAGCAGTTCCAGGACGGCGAATTCGCGTGGTGACAGTTCTACGGCCTTGTCGTCATTGAAAATGCGGCGATCAACGCCCGAGAGGCGCAAACCACCCAACGAGACTTCCGGACGCGGCGCATCTTGTTGCGGCCCGCTGCGACGCGCCACGGCCCGAATGCGGGCTTCCAATTCCGCGAGTTCGAATGGTTTGACGATATAGTCGTCAGCACCGCTGGTCAAACCCTGAACACGGTCGTGTAACTCGTCACGTGCGGTCAGGATGATCACCGGTGTATGGCGATTGGTCTGGCGAAAGCGATTCAGCAGCGTCATGCCATCGATGCCCGGCAGGCCGAGATCAAGAATGATCAGATCGTGCCGGTTTTGTGTCAGCGCATGTTCGGCAAAAATGCCGTCATGGACCATGTCCACGACGAAGCCTGCTTGCTCGAGACTGCTTTGGATACCGCGTGCGATTGGCCGGTCGTCTTCGACTAGAAGGAGTCTCATCGTTTATGCTCTATTTAGGCTAGAGGGGATGCGTACCGTCGCACCACGTTTCACGTTCGGCATTGGTCTCGTGCCAATGCTGACGCGATGCCGATGCGCAGGCATTGGCGGGAACGGTGAGCAAAAGATGCTCCCCGTAGCGTTCACACCGCAAGCAGGGATGATGCAAAGATGGAACTGACCGTGATCCAGATTGAATCGGCGATCAATTATTGGCGCAATCGTTCGCCCGCGACAGGCGACGAGTTGCGTTTGTGCCCGCAAGCCAGCGCGCTCGGCGGTACTTATGCGCGAATGATCTACGAGCACCGGTCCACCGTGCTGCTCGATGAAATGGATTCCACTGCGCGTGATGCGTGGCATGTTTTTCAGACAGCCTGTAGCGCTGTGTAAGCCTACCTCTATCATTGCCATGGCATCCGATACGTACCCCACGCCACCTGACGGCCGCATGCCGCCGAGGATGCGACGCATCGCATGGCGGAATGAAGCGTGGCAGATAAACGGCGGCATCAGGTATGTGGCTAGGTTTTAGGAAGCGTGGCGGCGCCGTAACTCGGTGCTTCCACCGACTAAAGCAACGGCAGATGCAATGACATAACGCCGACCGTGGGTAATCGGTTGACCACTGGCTTTTATCAATGCACTTACAGCGTTTAATAGTGAATAGTGCGACGCTTGGCTTAAAACTGACTTAAACAGCAGTAAGTCATTTGTCTCCTTTCATTGCAATGTCGCACCGCGCCAATGCTCGAGTGGGGCCCAGCCAGCTTTAATTTGCGATGCGAGCGGCCTTATCGATGAAATGCGCCAGCGTCTCGTCATGCGAGGTCAGTCCATTAGCGTCATGCGTCGATAGCGTGATGTCGACCACATTCCAACTATTCGACCATTCAGGATGGTGATTCATCAGTTCTGCTTTCAGTGCAACGCGTGTCATGAAACTGAACGCAGCATTGAAGTCGGCGAATTGATAGCGCTTGCGAATGGCATCGCGTCCCGCGGTGGGTGCCCACCCGCTCGCCGCCAAGGCGGCGCGAGCGTCTGTCGAAAGCAGTTCCAGCATGATGATGGTCGTAGTCCTGTTCGTCCAAATCCGCATCCTGGGTTCGCCTGCCTGACGCCTTGGTGCAAGCGCTTAAGCCTCCCTCGAACCCTTCTAGGCATTGTTCCATAAATCAAGGCATACAGTGATGTCCCTAACAGACGGTAATCTGTTTTTTGTATTTTTAGGCAAGGCAAGCATTGTAGGCAGGGCTGATTGCCATTCCGGCGCCTTGGACAGGCTGTTTTCGCAACGGACGAATGGGGAGAAGGGCGCAACGTGTCGTGAGTGTTCCATAGCGGCAGTAGCGGCTTCGCGCTATTATGCAAGAAGCATGCACGAAACCTCTCTTTTACGCGGGATTGCACGATGATCGAGTTGGACCATTTCGATTTGGCGCTTTTGGATGTCTTGCAACGTCAGGGGCGTGCAACGCACCAACAATTGGGTGAGCAGGTGCCGCTGTCTCCGTCACAAATTGGCCGTCGTCTCCAGCGGCTTGAATCGATTGGCGTGATCGACGGCTACCAAGTGGTGCTACGTCCAGAAGCCTTGCAGCTTAGTGTCATGGCCTTCACAAGCTTGAAGTTGAAGCATCAGAACGATTCGAGCATTGAACAGTTTCAGCAGGCGGTGGACCGGTTGCCGGAGGTGCTGGAGTGTCACGCCGTGGTCGGCGATGCCGATTATCTGCTACGTATCGTTGCGCCGGATCTGAATACGCTGTCGAACTTTGTGATGAAGAAGTTGATGCTGGTGCCGGGCGTGGATAACGTTCGCTCCCACATCGTGTTGAAAGCGTTGAAACGCAGCGGTCCATTGCCGCTTGATCATTTGCGATAGCGCGTAGGCGTATCGATCAGCGCCTAGGGTAAATGCTATCTTGTTGTAGTGGGTCCGTCTGATTACACTTCATTTTAGTTCGCGACACAGAATTTGTGGTGGAGAACGAGGAGACAAAAGGTACTCAGTACCAATAAAAACGAAGCGCCATCGGATTGCCGATGGCGCTTTTATTTTGTGCGCCGCATTTGCAGTAGACGATTGGCTATCGTGTCGCCGCATGCCCCATCTCTGCGCGATGGTAGCAACCAGCTATCAGCTTCGGTTAAATGAAATACTTGCTGCAGCATATGCCAATGTCAAAAATCTCCGGCACCGGACGCATCATTTTCATTGATGAAGTGCATGCAAATCAACTGCTTAGATCTGGCATGCTAGTATATGGAAGATGCTACAGTCTCACGCTATGTGCAGCATCCATGTGATACGGAAGGCTGAATACCAGCCTTGACCGGATGAAGCGTTGGTTGGTTTTCACGCGTAGTGTCATATGTTTCACGTAAGCTTGAACGTGAAGGTTCATAGGTGCTGCTCGGCATGCGCGCGTTCTCTTGTATCTCGTGACTACGTTTCACGTGAAACACCGTAGATATGGCGTTGACTAAGACTGCGCTGGGATACCGCCCGGGATACGTGATGTTTCACGTGAAACATCCAACAAATCGCCTGATGTGCAGTTTGCTAGTATTGCACCCGAAGCAATGTTTCACGTGAAACAGGGACTGAGCCACGATGCAGTGTTCGTGTTTTCACTGTGATACGTGAGGCACCAAGTAACAGATTCGCCTCTCGATCCATAATGCTGCTGTGTCGCCACATTCCGTGCGCCGCACGCGGGTTTGCCGGGCTGTACGACATCTAAGGCGTATAATCGCGCCCTTTGGTCGATCGTCTTTTACAAGGCGATTGTCATCTACTGATCAAATAGAGGTCGGCGCGTAGGCGCCTGATAGCGATGCAATTTCCGAGCGAATTCGATGTCATCGTGGTTGGCGGTGGTCACGCCGGTACGGAAGCGGCCCTGGCAGCCGCGCGGATAGGGTGCAAGACCCTATTGCTGACGCACAACATCGAGACGCTCGGTCAAATGAGTTGTAATCCATCGATCGGCGGGATTGGGAAGGGGCATCTCGTCAAGGAAATCGATGCCCTCGGTGGAGCGATGGCTGCCGTAACAGACGAATCAGGCATTCAATTCCGCATCTTGAACTCGTCAAAGGGGCCTGCCGTGCGGGCTACACGAGCACAAGCCGATCGATTGCTCTATAAACAAGCAATTCGTTCCCGTTTGGAAAATCAGGCTAATCTTTGGCTGTTCCAGCAAGCCGTGGATGACTTGATGGTAGAAGGGGACAAGGTTGTTGGTGCGGTGACGCAGATCGGTTTGAAATTCCGTTCTAAGTCTGTCGTTCTCACTGCGGGGACCTTCCTCGACGGCAAGATTCACGTGGGTTTGAACAATTACACCGGAGGTCGTGCTGGCGATCCCGCTGCTGTTTCACTTTCGGCACGCTTGAAGGAGTTGAAGCTACCGCAGGGAAGATTGAAGACGGGAACGCCCCCGCGGATAGATGGTCGGTCGATCGATTTCTCGAAATTGGAAGTGCAACCGGGTGATATGGACCCAATTCCCGTGTTTTCCTTCCTGGGACGTGCCGAGCAACATCCGCGGCAGATGCCTTGCTGGGTGACGCACACGAATGCTCGCACGCACGACATCATACGCGCCGGTCTTGATCGATCCCCGATGTATACCGGCGTTATCGAGGGGGTCGGCCCACGATATTGTCCTTCGATAGAAGATAAGATTCATCGGTTTGCCGCAAAGGACGCTCATCAGATCTATCTCGAACCCGAGGGGCTGACGACAAATGAGTTTTACCCGAACGGTATTTCGACCAGTTTGCCTTTCGACGTCCAGCTTGACTTGGTACATTCGATGGTTGGCCTGGAAAATGCCCATATTTTGCGCCCCGGCTATGCCATCGAATACGACTACTTCGATCCGCGTGCATTGAAGGCCTCATTAGAGACGAAGGCGATTGGCGGATTGTTCTTTGCGGGACAAATAAATGGGACGACCGGCTATGAAGAAGCAGCTGCACAGGGACTGCTGGCAGGGCTTAATGCCGGCCGTTACGCTCAGGACACGGAGGCGTGGGTACCACGCCGCGACCAAGCCTATCTAGGCGTACTGGTTGATGATCTCGTGACCCGGGGCGTCTCCGAGCCTTATCGTATGTTTACGAGCCGAGCGGAGTACCGCCTAAGCCTGCGTGAAGACAACGCGGATTTGCGCCTGACCGAAATCGGCCGAGAAGTGGGGCTGGTCGATGACGTGCGGTGGCGGGTATTCGAATCCAAACGGGAAGCGATTTCACGTGAAACCTTGCGTTTGGAAAAGACTTGGGTGACACCACGAACACTTCCGCCCGAGGCCGCTGTCGCCCTTCTGGGGAAGGCGATCGATCACGAATACAGCTTGGCCGAACTGTTGCGCCGTCCCGAGGTTCGTTATCCTGCACTGGTCGCGCTGGCTGCGCAAGGCTTCCCTCAGGCCTCGCCGGACAAGCCGTTGGCGAATGACCTTGTGCTATTGGCGCAGATCGAAGAACAAGTCGAAATCGGCATCAAATATCAAGGCTATATCGAGCGGCAAAGTGGTGAAATTGCGCGGAATGACGCGCATGAAACTACACGCTTGCCTAGTGATCTCGACTACCGTGACGTGCGTGGGCTTTCCTTTGAAGTGTCGCAAAAGCTTAATAGCCATCGTCCAGAAACGCTCGGCCAAGCCTCTCGGATATCCGGCGTAACGCCCGCTGCCATTTCGTTGCTGATGGTCCATATGAAGAAGCGTGGAGGTCGCTCGGCAGCGTCAGCCGAGAAAACCGCAATGCGAGTGGACGAAGCATGACAGCTAGGAATACGGTAGGGAGGGATCCACGGACGGTCACTCAGGTTGGTGACACTGCCGCAAGCATCGTGCAGGACGCTGCAACAATGGGCATCACGATCGAACCTGGCACCGCTGAAAATCTGGCTGCCTATATTGGCTTGTTGTCCAAGTGGAATCGGGTGTACAACCTCACGGCAATCCGCGACCCGGAGCAAATGCGCATCCAGCACGTGCTGGATTCGCTTTCATTGCTACCGCATCTGGAGGCGGATGGCGTGAGGTCGGTTATAGATGTTGGCACGGGTGGCGGCACACCGGGTCTGATTCTGGCCATCATGCGTCCGGATTGGCGGATCACCTTGAATGACATTGTTCAAAAGAAAATTGCCTTTCTGACCCAGGCCAAGAGCGCACTCGGCCTGAATAATGTGGCCATTGTGAATGGACGTGTCGAGCAACTGCATTTTCCAGAAAGTTTCGACGCCGTCACGTCGCGGGCGTTTGCCGATCTGGCAGACTTTGCGCGCTGGGCGGGCCATCTGGTGGCGCCTCGCGGCGCGATGTATGCAATGAAAGGTCTGCAACCGGATGACGAGATCGCACGCTTACCTACTAACGCTACAGTACGTGGTGTTACGCCGTTAACGGTCCCGCACCTGCATGCCGAACGCCATTTGGTCGTTGTGACGTTCACGCAGGCATGTGCGCAGCGCGATAGGGACGAGGATCAGGCCGCGCTGTAACACGATCGCAGGTAGACGTGGTGACGTTAACCTAGTGAACAAGGCGCCAACCGGAGGTACTGTTCACCGAAAATCGCGACACTGTTTCACGTGAAACAGGGGTGTCTATGTTGGCATGGCAGTGGTGCCAATGCGCGTATCGAATGCGCTGAGCGGATCTTCGATCGATACTCATGATAGATCGAACGGAACACTGGCAAGTTGCTGATTGATGCGGTGTAATGCGGTAGCAGGAAATCAATACGATTTCCGCAGAGCAGGAAAAGGAAGATGACACAGATATTTTGCGTGGCAAACCAGAAGGGTGGGGTAGGAAAGACAACAACGGCAGTCAATCTGGCGGCGAGTCTTGCCTCGCAAAATCAACGCGTGTTGTTGGTCGACCTGGACCCTCAGGGCAATGCCACGATGGGTAGCGGCGTGGATAAACAGGCCGTTACGCATACCGTCTACCAGGTGCTGATTGGGGACGCGAGGATCGAGGATACGATTGTTCCGGCGGCGGACACGGGCTTTGACATGTTGCCGGCAAATCGCGAACTGGCAGGGGCGGAGGTGGACCTGGTCGACGTAGAACGACGTAATCGTCGTCTCAGTGACGCATTGGAGAGCATCCAGTCGCGCTATGACTATATTCTGATCGATTGTCCGCCCGCGCTGTCGCTGTTAACGCTGAATGGTCTTGTTTCCGCGCATGGCGTCATCATTCCAATGCAATGCGAGTACTTCGCGTTGGAGGGGCTATCTGATTTGGTGAATACGATCAAGCAGGTACATGCCAACTTTAATCGCGATTTAAAGATTATTGGCTTGTTGCGGGTCATGTTCGATCCGCGAATTACATTGCAGCAGCAGGTATCTGAACAACTGAAGCAGCATTTCGGTGACAAGGTGTTCGATACCGTCATTCCCCGCAATGTGAGGTTGGCTGAGGCCCCCAGCTATGGTTTGCCTGGCACGACGTTCGATCCCGGTTCGCGTGGCGCACAGGCGTATGTGCAGTTTGGAGAGGAAATGATTCGTCGCCATGGCGCTGCCGGATCGCGGAAAACCGGCGCGCCGGGAGCCGCCGACGCGGCAACGAAGGCCACGATGAGCAATGAAACCGGTACCGCAGGAGCGATATGAAACCGATGGTCGCAAAAAAGAAGGGTTTGGGACGCGGGCTCGAGACGTTGCTCGGCGGTAACGCGGACATCAGCGACGCAATGCAACGGGAGGCCCACCCCAGCACGATGCCATTGCGGCAATTGGTGCCCGGCAAGTATCAGCCGCGTACCCGGATGGACGAAGGTGCCCTGCAGGATCTGGCATCCAGTATTCGTGCGCAAGGCTTGATGCAACCGATTCTGGTGCGGCCGATTGGCGGCGATATATACGAGATCATTGCTGGTGAACGCCGCTTCCGAGCAGCGAATCTGGCAGGGCTTACGGAAGTTCCAGTGCTGGTGAAGGATGTCCCCGATCAAGCTGCCGCGGCAATGGCATTGATCGAGAATATCCAGCGCGAGGACTTGAACCCTCTGGAGGAAGCGCAAGGTATTCAACGCTTGCTGGATGAGTTCAAATTCACGCACGAACAAGCGGCCGAGTCGGTTGGCCGTTCGCGTAGCGCCGTATCGAATCTGCTGCGATTGTTGAATCTCGCGACGCCCGTGCAGACGATGTTATTGGCGGGCGATCTCGACATGGGGCACGCGCGTGCGCTGTTATCAGTTGATGCCGGGACACAAGTTGCCCTGGCAAATCAAATTATCAATCGGCGATTGTCGGTTCGCGAAGCGGAAAAGCTGGTGACGCAGACTGCGCGCGACGATAAGGCGGCGCCAAAGGCGCAGAAGGTACGGAAGTCACGAGATTTGTCCCGACTCGAAGATGAACTGGCAGACATGCTTTCTGCATCGGTCGATATCAAAGTAGGGCGCAGCGGTAGAGGACAGTTGACGATCGGTTTCGGCAGCCTCGACGCGCTGGAAGGGATTATCGCCAGGCTGCGTCAACCTGCCCCGGAAGAAAATGCGTCGCCGCGCTAACGTCGTCTAGTTGTATGGTCAAGAAAACAGTGAGGTGGTGATCTTATCTGTGCCGTGACCCTGCAGTCTGAACTTCTGTACAGGCTTGCGATTCACGCCTACAGCTGATTTGGTCCTTCCTGTATTGCCTCGACTATCTCTGTAAATATCCATCTGTCTGAAAGAACAGACATGTGGCAATACGCCGCAAGGGTTCACTTATCCAAACGTTTACGCTTGCCCCTCGCGAAATTCGTGTTCAACGCGATGGCGCGCTTTTACGGGACCTTTTGCATTGATGCGCGTTACATAGATCAATGTCTATGCCGATTTTGACGCGACACATCGGTATTGCTGCAGTACGGCAAAAATAACGCTTTTCGCCGGAATCGATGATGGATGCGTGATGGGCGATAATCGCTTGAATCGCTTGGGATAATCGCTTACAATCGCCCGGATTTATCTGTCAGTCAGGTCTAATTGTAAGCGTTCCGAAAGCTGCGGGAGTGTATGTGTATGGTTGGAACGGCGGACGACGCCGGCGCGCAAAAGGCGCGCGACGCGGGGAGCGCGCCTTCCGATCGCACTGAACGTGGCGTGCCGTTCGCGGCCGGGCACGACTCCTCGGGGCAAAGCGCCCATCGCAGCAATGCTTCCGTTTCCGACGCGTTCCACCGTGAAGACCAGGCGGTCGTCACGAACGACTGGGACGATTGGCAAGAGGTGCCACCACCGGTGGTACCGCTTACGCGGGGGCAGGCGCAACAGCTGTTTGGTCCGGATGTCGCGCGACCATCCCGGGTGACTCCGCTGCGGGTGGTGCTGGCACAGATCGTTTTGACGATCGTGGCGGCATGCGTTGCAGCGGTCCTGAGCGCGAATGCGCCAGCGGCGGCGTTTTCGGCGGCGATCGGAGGGATGATCTGCTGGATCCCGAGTGCTGCGTTTGCCGGCTACCTTAGCCGGCGCGGGCGGGATTCGGTTGCGGTCTGGATGCTGGCTGAAGGCGTCAAGTTGGGACTGACGATCGCGATGTTTATCGCGGTGGCAGTGTTATTCCGGGAAGTGCGGTGGGTGCCGTTGCTCCTGACCTATGTGTTGGCGCTGAAGACTTATTGGCTCGCGCTGGCATGGCGGTAAGTGGAGGGCTGGTTGTGAGCCGACCTGCGTGATAGCGCGATGAGCGGCTCGCACGGAGGTAACGTGGCACTGTGTAACGCCGTATTCCACCACCCGACAGGCCCTGCCTGCCGGGTGGTTGTCCGAATTCTTAAAAATTGGTGCTTGAATCTATGGCTGCTGGATCCGAAACTGCGCTTACGCCTTCCGAATACATTGCGCACCATCTGCAAAACTTTGCGACGGGCCATCAGACGAAGTTGATCGATTTTTCGATCATCAACCTCGACACGATGTTTTGGTCGATCGTCGCCGGCGTGATTACGCTGACCCTGCTGATCACGGCCGCTCGCCGCGCATCGCCGAACGTGCCGACGCGTTTCCAGTGCCTGATCGAAATGCTCGTCGAAATGGTCGAAGACCAATCGAAATCAATCGTGCATGGCGACCGTGCTTTCATTGCGCCGCTGGCCCTGATGGTCTTCGTCTGGGTAGCACTGATGAACTCATTCGACTTGATCCCGGTCGATCTGCCGGCCCATCTGATTCAATGGACCGGAATGAACAGCGTGATCAGCCATCATCGGATCGTGCCTACCGCCGATCTCAACGCGACGATGGGCATGTCTCTCGGTGTACTGGTTCTGATGCTGTACTACAGCGTCAAGATCAAGGGTGCCGCGGGCTGGGGCAAGGAATTGATCAGTGCCCCGTTCGGCAATCACTTCGTGCTGTGGATACCTAATCTGGCACTGAACATCATTGAATACGTTGCGCGGACCGTGTCTCTGGGTATGCGGTTGTTCGGCAATATGTATGCGGGCGAGCTGCTGTTCCTGCTGATCGCTTTGCTGGGCAGCATCTGGCATTTCGATGCACATGCCGGTGTGCTGGGCTTCGTCGGAAACGTGTTGGCCGGTAGTGTATGGGCGATCTTCCACATCCTGATCGTCTTGCTGCAAGCCTTCATTTTCATGATGTTGACGCTGGTGTATCTTGGCCAGGCTCACGATAAACATTGATCGAGCTCCTCGCGGAATCGATCGCGTTTTTCACCATTAGTCGTTATTTATCCCGTTTTTAAGACTTTTCCACAGGAGTAACCATGCAAGCTTTCATCGCCAACATCCAGGGTTTCACCGCAGTCGCCATCGGTATCATCATTGGCCTGGGTGCAATTGGCGCCTGTATCGGCATCGGCCTGATGGGCGGCAAGTACATTGAAGCCTGCGCACGCCAGCCGGAACTGATCAACCCGCTGCAAACGAAGATGTTCCTGTTGGCAGGTCTGATCGACGCGGCATTCCTGATCGGTGTGGGTATTGCGATGCTGTTCGCGTTCGCAAATCCGCTGCTGACGGCGCTGGGCGCGCCAGGCGCGTAATCGCGACGCCTTAACGTCCAGTGGAGGATGGTGCCGACGTGGTCGGCGGTGCCGGGATGCCGGTGCCGTTGTCGACTCCCAGGCGCCTCCGATCCTGCGCTGGCCGCCGGCTCTGTGCCCCGTCGATGACGATGCCGGGCCCTGTTATCGGAATATTGGTCCGCTGACGGAATGGGCTGCAGCAAGTGGTAAACCAGGTATCGGGCGCGGCGGCAGCGCGTTCTCCAGTCCGGTGCAGTACTCGTAAAGGAAACACAGTGAATCTCAACGCAACCCTGATTGCGCAGTTGATCGTGTTCCTGATCCTTGCGTGGTTCACGATGAAGTTCGTGTGGCCGCCGTTGATCAAGGCGCTCGACGAACGCGCGAGAAAGATCGCCGACGGCCTGGCCGCCGCCGAGAAGGGCAAGGCCGATCTGGCCGACGCGCAAAAGCGCATCGACAAGTCGTTGGCGGAAGCGCGCGACCAAGGTCAAAACCGTATTGCTGACGCGGAAAAGCGTGCGCAGCAGGTCGCCGAGGAAATCAAGGCGAATGCGCAAGCCGAGGCAAGCCGGATCATCGCGAGTGCAAAGGCCGAAGCCGAGCAGCAGGTGGTGCGTGCACGCGAAGCGCTGCGCGGTGAAGTCGTCGTCCTGGCAGTCAAGGGCGCCGAGCAGATCCTGCGCCGCGAGATCGACGCCAATGCCCATGCCGACCTGTTGAACCAACTGAAGGCCGAGCTCTGATCATGGCTGAACTCGCGACAATCGCCCGCCCCTACGCCGAAGCTGCTTTCGACGTCGCGCGCGCCCCGGTCAATGGCCAGGCCGCCGTGTCCACCGACGCATGGTTGACGCAATTGCAGGCGCTGGCGCAAGTGGCCAGTCATCCTGACGTCCGTACGCTGGCGAACGACCCGAAGATCAGCCGTGCGCAAATCTTCGAGCTGATCACCGGTGCATCCGGCGTGACGCTCGCGGCGCCGGTAAAGAACTTCGTGCAGATGCTGGTGGATAACCGGCGCATTGCGTTGCTGTCGGAGATTGCCGCGCAGTTCGAGGCGTTGAAGCACGCCAGCGAAGGCATTTCCGACGCCGTGATCACCAGTGCCTACCCCCTTGAAGGCAAGGCGCTGACGGAGTTGGTGGCGGCGCTGGAGAAGAAGTTCGGACGCAAGCTGCAAGCACAGGTCGTTGTCGACCCGGCGCTCATCGGTGGCGTCAGTGTGGCGGTCGGGGATGAAGTGCTCGATACGTCGGTGCGTGCGCGCCTGACGCGGATGCAGGCCTCGCTGGCCGCGTAATTCGCTGCGACGATCACTGACTGAGTTCGCGCTCCAGGGTTTCGCGGTATTGCGGCCTCGGGGCGCGAACGCGCTGATGCCGTCGGTGATATGACCGACATGAAGCCGAAAGCAGGCAATGGGTCTGCCGGCGGCAAAGAATTGACTATCAGGAGCAGCAAAATGCAACTCAACCCATCTGAGATCAGCGAGCTGATCAAGACCCGCATCCAGGGTCTGGAAGCGGGCGCGGATCTGCAAAATCAGGGCACCGTGATCTCGGTGAGCGACGGCATCGTGCGAATCCACGGTCTGTCGAACGTAACGCAAGGTGAAATGCTCGAGTTCCCGGGCAACATCTTTGGTCTGGCGTTGAACCTGGAACGCGACTCCGTTGGCGCGGTCATTCTGGGTGAATACGACAGCATCTCCGAAGGCGACACGGTGAAGTGCACGGGTCGTCAACTGGATGTGCCGGTGGGCCCCGAACTGCTGGGGCGCGTCGTCGACACGCTAGGCAACCCGATCGATGGAAAGGGTCCGGTCGTGACGCAAGCGCGTGACGCAATTGAAAAGATCGCGCCGGGCGTGATCTGGCGTCAGGGCGTGGACCAGCCGCTGGCAACGGGTATCAAGGCGATCGACGCCATGGTACCGGTTGGCCGTGGTCAGCGTGAGTTGATCATCGGTGACCGTCAGACCGGCAAGACCGCGGTGGCGATCGATGCGATCATCAACCAGAAAGGCAAGGGCGTGAAGTGCGTCTATGTCGCCATCGGTCAGAAGGCGTCGTCGATCACGAACATCGTGCGCAAGCTGGAAGAAAACGGCGCGTTGGAATACACGACCGTCGTTGCCGCCATGGCATCTGCGCCGGCCGCCATGCAATACCTGGCACCGTATGCCGGTTGCACGATGGGTGAATACTTCCGTGATCGCGGTGAAGATGCGCTGATCGTGTATGACGATCTGACCAAGCAAGCGTTCGCCTATCGCCAGATCTCGCTGTTGCTGCGTCGTCCGCCAGGCCGTGAAGCCTATCCCGGTGATGTGTTCTATCTGCACTCGCGTCTGTTGGAACGTGCTGCACGCGTGTCGGCTGACTACGTCGAGAAGTTCACGAACGGGGCCGTCAAGGGCAAGACCGGTTCGTTGACGGCATTGCCGATCATCGAAACGCAGGCGGGCGACGTGACCGCGTTCGTGCCGACCAACGTGATCTCGATCACCGACGGTCAGATCTTCCTGGAAACGGACCTGTTCAATGCGGGCATCCGCCCCGCGATCAACGCCGGTATCTCGGTGTCGCGCGTGGGTGGTGCAGCCCAGACGAAGGTCATCAAGAAGCTGTCCGGTGGTATTCGTACCGACTTGGCCCAGTACCGCGAATTGGCGGCATTCGCTCAGTTCGCCTCTGATCTGGACGAAGTGACCCGTCGCCAGCTCGAGCGCGGCCGTCGCGTGACCGAACTGCTGAAGCAGCCGCAATATCAGCCTTTGCAGGTATGGGAAATGGCTGTTTCGCTGTTCGCGGCGAACAACGGTTACCTGGATGATCTGGACGTGGCGAAGGTGCTGCCGTTCGAAAAGGGTTTGCGCGAAAGCCTGAAGGCGAACAAGGCAGACCTGATCGGCCGCATCGAAGAGAAGAAGGAACTGACGAAGGACGACGAGCCGTTGCTGCATGCCGCGGTCAAGGACTTCAAGCAGTCCGGCGCTTACTGACACGTTGCGGGTTAAGCCGCCACGCAGTGCGGCATGCGTCTGCGGTGAACGACAGGCATGCAACGCGTCTGGGATTCGCTCGAAGCGTGATTGAAGCGAGTGATGATCCAGGCGTCCGGTTCCACCGAATGGCACGGCGATGACGGTACCGACAGGAGTTGAGCAATGGCTGGAATGAAGGAAATCCGCGGCAAGATCAAGAGCGTGCAAAACACGCGCAAGATCACCAAGGCGATGGAGATGGTGGCTGCGTCGAAGATGCGCAAGGCGCAGGAGCGCATGCGCGCATCGCGTCCGTACGCGGACCGCGTGCGTGACATTGTTGCGCACCTGACCGAAGCGAACCCGGAGTATCACCATCCGTTCATGTCGCGTCCGGCGAATGCCAAGCGCGCAGGTCTGATCTTGATCACGACGGATAAGGGCTTGTGCGGCAGCATGAACACGAACATCCTGCGTCTTGCGCTCGCGAAGTTCCGCGAGAACGAGGCAAGGGGTATCACGCTGGAAGCGACGGCAATCGGTGGCAAGGGCGCCGGTTTCCTGAATCGTCTGAAGGCGAAGATCGTGTCGCAGGTAACGCATCTGGGCGATACGCCGCACCTGGACAAGCTGATCGGCACGATCAAGGTTCAGATGGACGCGTACGCGGCCGGTGAGTTGGACGCGGTGTACCTCGGGTACACGCGGTTCATCAATGCGATGAAGCAGGAAGCGGTGCTGGAGCAGTTGTTGCCGTTGCCGGAAATCACCCGCAGCGCGGAACAGCGTGCAGACCACCCGTGGGACTACATCTACGAGCCGGACGCGCAGACGGTCATCGACGACCTGCTGACGCGATACGTCGAAGCATTGGTGTACCAAGGCGTGGCAGAAAACATGGCGTCCGAGCAGTCGGCGCGGATGGTCGCGATGAAGGCGGCTTCCGACAATGCGAAGACGGTGATCCGCGAAATGCAGTTGGTCTATAACAAGAGCCGGCAAGCAGCGATCACGAAGGAATTGTCGGAAATCGTCAGCGGCGCCGCGGCTGTCTGACCCACGCACGAATCAAAGCATCTAAAGGAAAATCGATGAGTACCGCGATTGAAAGTGGGACTGCCGCAGTCGGCAAAATCGTTCAGTGCATTGGCGCGGTCGTCGACGTGGAATTCCCGCGCGACCAGTTGCCGAGGATCTTCGACGCACTCGTGCTGGAAGGCAGCGAATTGACGTTGGAAGTGCAGCAACAGTTGGGCGATGGTGTGGTCCGCACGATCTGCCTGGGTTCGGCGGACGGCCTGCGCCGTGGCCTGGCGATCAAGAACACCGGCAAGCCGATCACGGTGCCGGTTGGCGCGGCAACGCTGGGTCGGATCATGGACGTGCTGGGCCGTCCGATCGATGAAGCGGGCCCGATCTCGCACGAATTTACCCGAGAGATCCATCAGTTAGCGCCTGCATTCGACGAGTTGGCCCCGTCG
This sequence comes from Robbsia andropogonis, assembly GCF_000970345.1. GTDB lineage: Bacteria > Pseudomonadota > Gammaproteobacteria > Burkholderiales > Burkholderiaceae > Robbsia > Robbsia andropogonis. The sequence goes on from NZ_LAQU01000004.1 coordinate 241,208, forward strand.
ACCGAACTGTTGGAAACCGGCATCAAGGTGATTGACCTGATCTGCCCGTTCGTCAAGGGTGGTAAGGTCGGCCTGTTCGGTGGCGCCGGTGTTGGCAAGACCGTCAACATGATGGAATTGATCAACAACATCGCAAAGGCGCACGGCGGTTACTCCGTGTTCGCCGGCGTGGGTGAGCGTACCCGTGAGGGCAACGACTTCTATCACGAAATGAAGGACTCGAACGTCCTGGATAAGGTCGCGCTGGTGTATGGCCAGATGAACGAGCCGCCGGGCAACCGTCTGCGCGTCGCATTGACCGGTCTGACGATGGCCGAGCAGTTCCGTGACGAAGGTCGTGACGTGCTGTTCTTCGTCGACAACATCTACCGGTTCACATTGGCTGGCACCGAAGTGTCGGCGTTGCTGGGCCGCATGCCGTCGGCGGTGGGCTATCAGCCGACGCTTGCCGAAGAAATGGGCCGTCTGCAAGAGCGGATCACGTCCACGAAGAAGGGTTCGATTACGTCCGTGCAAGCGGTCTACGTGCCGGCCGATGACTTGACCGATCCGTCGCCGGCGACCACGTTCGGTCACTTGGACGCAACGGTCGTGCTGTCGCGTGATATCGCTTCTCTCGGTATCTATCCGGCCGTCGACCCGCTGGATTCGACGTCGCGTCAGATCGACCCACTGGTCATTGGCGAAGAACACTACTCGATCACCCGTCGCGTGCAGCAAACGCTGCAACGCTACAAGGAATTGCGCGACATCATCGCGATTCTGGGGATGGACGAGCTGTCGCCTGAAGACAAGCAAGCGGTCGCGCGTGCCCGTAAGATTCAACGCTTCATGTCACAGCCGTTCCACGTGGCGGAAGTGTTCACGGGCGCACCGGGTAAGTTCGTCGCGATGAAGGAAACAATCCGCGGCTTCAAGATGATCGTCGACGGCGAGTGCGATCACCTGCCAGAGCAGGCGTTCTACATGGTCGGTACGATCGACGAAGCCTTCGAAAAGGCGTCGAAGATGTAATGCGGCGCGCATCGTCATGCTGGATCGCCGTTGCGCGATGCGGGGCGGCGATGCAGGACGAAGGGTGGGCGGCGCGATGCGTCGTTCCAACCCGCATGGTCGCTTTGTATGGCATGCGACATATATGCGGGCTGGCCAAGCGCGGAACAGGCGCCTGGCGCCGCTCACACGATCAGGAATCGATATGGCAACCATCAAAGTAGACGTCGTCAGCGTGGAAGGCGAGATTTTCTCGGGGCAGGCGAAGTTCGTCGCGCTGCCGGGCGAGTCGGGTGAGCTGGGTATCTTGCCGGGCCACACGCCGCTGATCACGCGCATCCGTCCCGGTGCGGTACGCATCGAGGCCGAAAACGGCGAGGAAGAATTTGTTTTCGTGGTCGGGGGCATTCTCGACATCCAGCCGACAGGCGTGACGGTGTTGGCAGACACCGCCATCCGCGGCAAGGATCTGGATGAGGCGAAGGCAGAGGAAGCACGTCGTGCGGCGGAAGAAACGCTGGCAAATGGCGGGTCGGATCTGCAATACGCTGCTGCCCAGGCTGAACTGGCCGCCGCCGTCGCGCAATTGACGGCGATTCAGCAACTGCGTCAGCGTCGGCACTAACATTACGCAGTGCGAGCCGTTCGGATGTAGCCATGCGATTGGTGTTCACAAATCGTATGGTGCGATAAGACTGATCTTGCGTGGCGCAAGTTCAAAGTCGCGGAAAAACCGCTTTCGGTATCGAAGGCGGTTTTTTTTCCTTGGAGGACCCGCAACCCGCTTGATGTCGTTGACCCGTTTGTACACGGACCGCGACGCCCAGGGGAAATTGATCGCCGCCTATATTGCACTGGCGGAGCCAGAGAGAGAAAAAGCACGCAACGCGTAATACGACGTTCATCGATCGATTGCCGTCGACAAACCGTAGATAAAAAAAAGCGGGCATGGCGCCCGCTTAAAACCACACGCTACGGGGTTAGCGCGAGGAGACCACTTGGGACAAACACATTCGGGCGTCCAACGAATGCTGCCTGGACCACTCTTCGCACCAATCGATCAATCCCGACGCCGGCCAATCCCGGCGTGGCGCGCGGCACCCCAACCGCGATGCGCGCTATACTCGAGTGATGCAACCTGGCACTATCGCTGGAACAGCGAAGCATCACATTTCCCGATGATGCTTCCCACCGATGCCGTGTTAAACGTGAGGATCGGCCTGATTCACCCGATCGCAGCGTTTGCGGCATTCCCGCCCCGATGTGACGATATCAACGCTGCATACCTGAATTTGCGTCGTGACCTGCAGTACCGCATGCGTGAGAACCCGAGTAATTCCGCCTGCGAACTACGGCTATCACGACTCGCCAAGTAGGCTGCGTTGCGACCGTTGAAATCATTGTGGGCCATCGATTCTAATGTGGCCGTAACAAAGTGTATCTGGTTGTAACTAAACTCTGCTTAATAATCAGACACTTACGCGTAATTGCTCTGATTTCGACGGAAGCTGGGGAATATTGTTTCGGCAAGTACGTTGCGATTTCGCGCGCCAGCGAAGCGGTGTAATCGTTGTATACCGGCGACTTTCCGCAAGCGCGCCGGTCGTGCGCCGATGGCGGTTCGAGTGGCGAACGGTGGACAGCCTGTTGCCGGAATGAAGGTAACAGTCTGTCACTACATCGGGCCGCTTCCCCTGGCCTTGGAATGACGTCATTCGACAATCGGGTCGATATGTCGGTGTTCCCGTCCCCCGGGGTCCGGTAGAATGCCGCTTCATGTCGTGCCGGGGTCGCCTCGCGGGTTCCGCTCGTTCTTTTCCACCGATGCCGGGCCGAAGCGTCCCCGCGATCCGCAACCAGAAGCACAGATGCCGATGCAATCGTCCGATATGCCCAACGTCGCGCCGCTGGCCAACGACACTTTCCTGCGTGCGCTGCTGCGGGAACCTACCGACTACACGCCGATCTGGTTAATGCGTCAGGCCGGCCGCTATCTGCCCGAATACAATGCAACGCGGGCCCGTGCAGGCAGTTTCCTGGGACTGGCAAAGAATCCGGACTATGCCACCGAGGTTACGTTGCAGCCACTGGAGCGCTATCCGCTGGACGCAGCCATCTTGTTTTCGGACATTCTGACGATTCCGGATGCGATGGGGCTCGGCCTGGCGTTTACACAAGGCGAGGGGCCGCAGTTCGCCAGGCCTGTGCGCACGGAAGCGGATGTAGCGGCGCTATACGTGCCGGATATCGACGAGACGCTGGGGTACGTGACCGGTGCGGTGTCGAGCATCCGCAAGGCGTTGGTTGATGGTCAGGGGCGTCAACGCGTTCCGCTGATCGGATTTTCGGGAAGTCCGTGGACGCTTGCGTGCTATATGGTCGAGGGCCGAGGATCAACGGATTTCCGCAATGTGAAAACGATGCTCTATGCGCGTCCGGACCTGATGCACCAGATCTTGGCGGTCAATGCCGACGCGGTGATCGCCTATCTGAACGCACAGATTCTCGCGGGCGCCCAGGCCGCGATGATCTTTGACACATGGGGCGGTGCGCTTGCGGACGGCGCCTACCAAACGTTCTCGCTCGCCTACATCAAACGCATTGTTGCCGGCTTGATTCGAGAGCACGAAGGACGTCGCGTGCCGGTGATTGCTTTCACGAAAGGCGGCGGGCTGTGGCTGGAGGCGATGGCCGAGACCGGCGTGGACGCGTTGGGTCTCGATTGGACCGTCGACCCCCGGGCGGCGCGTCAGCGTGTGGGACAACGTGTCGCGTTACAAGGTAGTCTCGATCCGAACATTTTGTTTGCGCCGCCAGAGACCATTCGTGCCCAGGCGCGTGGATTGTTGGATGCCTATGGCAGCGCGCCGGGCCACGTTTTCAATCTCGGGCACGGCATCTCTCAATTCACGCCGCCGGATCACGTGATCGCGCTGGTGGACGAGGTGCATGCCTATAGCCGCAAACAGCGTGCGGCGTGATCATTTTTCGCCTGTCAAGCCTTGACTTATGCACAAAATCGCCTCTCTTCTAAGGGGGGCGGGGAATAAGGAAAACCCCGCATGTCATACCCGGCATTGGCGATAAAAAATGCGGTTTTTCATGAGGTTATGGGTGAAGTCCGGATCGAATTTCTTAGGGCGAAGGATGCTGTAAACCCTGATCTTGGCATGACGGTCGCATGACAATGCGGGCTTTCTCCACAAAGTTATCCACAGCAGTGCGTAAGCCTGAAAAAAACTTTGTAAACCGAGATTTAGCGTTGAAATCGATGTTCCACTTTAACTCTGGCAATGCCTTGCAAAACACAGTGCGCGGCGCCGGATTGGGGACAACCTTTTCACCCGGCAATCAGATCGGTGAGGAACCCGATTTCACGCTTGTCTCGCACGACGTCCCGGACCGCGAGAAGACCGGGAAAAAGGGCGACGATGCCGGCGAGGACGATGTCCTGTACGTGCGGGTCGCGCTCGATCAGCCAATCCAGACCCTTTTCGACTATCGCTATCGATCCGGCCAATTCGCAGGCGTGCTTCCTGTTCCTGGAATGCTTGTGTGGGTACCGTTCGGTAAGCGCCGCGTCACAGCCGTCATCTGGGCCGTGGCTGAGCAGACCGATGTGCCGCCGAATCGTTTGAAATCGATCGAGGCAATCTGTGATGACTGTCCGCCGCTGGATGCACGGTGGCGGGCGCTGATCGCTTTTGCGGCAGGGTATTACCAGCGTGGTATCGGCGAAGTGGCACTGCCCGCCTTGCCACAGGGGCTGCGGGATCCGTCCCGTTGGGGGCATCTCCTGCCGCGCCAAGCGGTCTATGCCCTGCGTGATGATGTCCCGGAGGCGCTGGCGCAACTGAATGCCAGGGTGCCAAGGCGCGCAGCGGCGCTTCGTCGTTTGGTCGACGGACTGGCGTCCGCCCCTTTGACGCTATCGGCGGCGCGTCGACTGCACCCCCGCGCCGCCGCGCAACTGGATGCCTGGTGCGCATCCGGAGAGGTGCGACGTTACGAGATCGAGGGGGATGATGCTGGCGAGCGCGCAACGCCCTTGGCGCACGCGACACCCGAGATTGTCCCGGCGCGGGTCTTGAGCGCCGAGCAGCAGGAAGCGGTCACCCGGATCGACGCTGCATCGAGAGCGGGGGGGTTTGCGCCGTTTCTACTCCATGGCGTCACCGGCAGCGGTAAGACCGAGGTGTATCTGCAGAGCCTGGCGCGGCTGCTGGCGCGGGATCCCCTGGCGCAGGCGCTGGTCCTGGTGCCCGAAATCAACTTGACGCCGCAATTCGATGCCTTGTTCAGGCGGCGCTTCGCATCTCTGGGCGACGGTGCGGTGGCAACGTTGCATAGCGGCCTCGCCGACGGCGAGCGGACCCGTCACTGGCTTGCAGCCCATCTCGGTCGCGCGCGCATCGTCCTGGGGACGCGACTGGCGGTCATGGCGTCCTTTCCCCGGCTTGCGATGATCATCGTCGATGAAGAGCACGAAGCGGCCTACAAGCAGCAGGAAGGTCTGCGCTATTCGGCGCGGGACTTGGCCGTGTGGCGTGCCAAACAGCTGAATGTGCCGATCGTGCTCGGGTCCGCCACGCCATCGCTCGAAAGCTGGTCACAGGCGGAGCAGGGGCGTTATCGCCGCCTGTCTATGACGACGCGGCCGGCGGTTGCCGCGATGGCTTCGCAGGCGTTGTCACCGGCACACGTTCTGCCGCGCATGACGTTGATTGATATGGAGCTGGAGCGTCAACGAAGACGTCCGAGCATCGACGGTTTCAGCGTGCCCTTGGTGGCGGCCTTACGCAAGCGCCTGGCACAAGGCGAGCAGAGTCTTATCTTCCTGAATCGACGCGGCTATGCGCCGGTATTGTCGTGCGATGCCTGCGGCTGGGTCTGCGGTTGTCCGCGCTGCAGCGCTTACCTTGTTCTTCACAAATTGGATCGGGCGTTGCGTTGTCACCATTGCGGATGGCAGCAACGCATTCCGCCGGCCTGTCCTGAATGCGGTAACGTCGATATCGCGCCGATGGGGCGCGGCACGCAGCGCGCCGAGGAGACGCTTGCCGAACTTGTGCCGGGTGCGCGTGTCCTGCGCATTGATGCCGACAGCACGCGCAAGAAAGGCAGTGCTGCCGCGCTGTTTGCAAACGTTCACGCCGGTGATGTCGACATCCTGGTGGGCACGCATATGATCGCGAAGGGCCACGATTTCCAGCGAGTGAGTTTGGTGGGCGTGCTAAACGCCGACTCGGCTTTGTTTTCCCACGACTTCCGCGCGACGGAACGGCTGTTTGCGCAATTGATGCAGGTTGCAGGCCGTGCTGGGCGCGGTGGCCAGAGCGGCGATGTGTTGATTCAGACGCGCCATCCCACGCATCCCTTGTTTCAGGCACTCGCGCGGCACGACTATCCGGGTTTTGCCGAGGCGTCGTTAACGGAGCGTCGGCAGGCAGGATTGCCCCCGTTTATCCATCAGGCCTTGCTGCGTGCCGAGGCGAAGACGCTCGAGCAGGCAATGGCCTTTCTGCAGCGGGCGGCTGGGCATTTCGATGTGGTGAAGGCGTCAGTAGCGGCCGTGCCGGGCGACGGCAACGCGCCACGCGAGGATGTTCATCGCTTTGACCCCGTGCCGATGGCGTTGGTCAAGATCGCTAATACGTTTCGCGCGCAGTTACTGGTTGAGAGTGCCTCTCGTGCGGCGTTGCAACGATTCTTGCCCATTTGGCAGCAGGCATTGCGCGGCGATCAATCAGGAGTCGCGCGGTGGGCGGTGGAAGTGGATCCGCTGGATATTTGATTCGGCGCGCGCGTACGCGGATCAATTGCCTTTATAAATGCCGACCGGCCAGTCGCGTTTTGCTTGAATCGAAAAACTCGCCACCGCTGCCATCCCGTTTTGTCGAATTTGCCGACTCCGCGACGCCACCGTTTTCGCTGTAGGTGCAGAGCTCTTTGACGATATCTGCCATCTCTTTGATGAAGTCCTCCGATTCGAGGGCATCCTGATAGCCGTTCGCCCTTGCTAGATCCAGGATGCGTATGGCGATCGGGGGAAATTTGTCGAGAGGGCCAGCATTAAAGCCGTCCCTTGCGCGCTTCAACATGATGTCCATCAGTGCTGTGTTGGCAAGCGGCGGCGGAAATATCGGAGTGAATGCCTGGAGAAGGCGCCGTTCCCGCTCTCGAGCGGCAGGGCAGTGCGCATTAACTCTCCGCGATCGTGCCTCTTCCAGGCGCATCCTGGAGGCATTCATGCTGTTCAATTTGTGCGTGCGCAATAGTCGAATTTTATCTTCGCCTAGCTTGGCCAGGCGTTCCCCGTAACTCCGGATCAGATTATCGAGTGCGAGGTTGTTCGTGAATCTTCGCAAATCTGGTGAATCAAGTAATGCGCTGGGCATATAAAGTTGGACGTAAAGTCTGGCCAGATTGACTAACATTATTGGCGCTCCATAACGGTTCTACCTATGCCGCTATAAAGGATGCGGTATCGATTATGGGCAGCTCCCTCTTGCGATTAAATAAGACGGCGCTTTTTAAATAAGTAATTTCCTGGTCCGTATCGCATTTTCGGACTTCTCCCAAAATCGTGCGACATGAAGGCATCGCCGGGCCAGGGTGCAACCCGAAGCAGATGGGTTGCACCTTTATTTTATGTTTAGTACGATCGCAGTCAGTACGATGCTGGAAAAGGCAAGTCCGTTGGATTGCCATACGCTTTTTGCGCGCTGGCATCGCTCACCGATTCACTCCGGACTCACTACACATGGCCAGCACCACGCTCGGCGTGAAGGTTGACGAACCCTTGCGCGCGCGCCTTAAAGAGGCCGCTCAACGTATCGATCGAACGCCACATTGGTTGATCAAGCAGGCGATATTCGCGTATCTGGAACGGATCGAGGCCGGGCAGATGCCACCCGAATTGAGCGCGATCCTGTCGTCCGGGGACAGCGCCGATCACGGCGGTACGGACCCGGCGGTCGAGGAGGCCGCGCACCACCCGTTCATGGATTTCGCGCAAGGGGTGCAACCCCAGTCGGTGTTGCGGGCGGCAATCACAGCCGCCTATCGGCGCCCCGAGCCGGAGTGCGTGCCATTTCTCATCGGTCATGCAAAGCTGCCGGACGCGCTGGCCGGCCAGGTGCGGCAACTGGCGGCGCGTCTGGTCACGGCGCTGCGTGGCAAGCAATCGGGCGGCGGCGTGGAAGGGCTGATCCACGAGTTCTCGTTGTCGAGTCAGGAAGGCGTTGCGCTGATGTGCCTTGCCGAGGCACTGCTGCGTATTCCGGATCGCGCGACACGCGATGCCTTGATCCGCGACAAGATCAGCCATGGCGACTGGAAGTCCCATATGGGTAATGCCCCGTCGATGTTCGTCAATGCGGCAACATGGGGGCTGATGCTGACCGGCAAGCTGGTGGCCACGAATAGCGAAGCCGGTCTCTCCGCGGCATTGACGCGGTTGATCGGCAAGGGCGGCGAGCCGCTGATCCGCAAGGGCGTGGATATGGCGATGCGCCTGATGGGCGAGCAATTCGTCACTGGCGAGACGATCTCGGAAGCGCTGGCGAACAGCCGTAAATTCGAGGCGCGTGGCTTCCGCTATTCGTACGACATGCTCGGCGAGGCGGCCACCACCGAGGAAGACGCACGACATTACTTCGAATCGTATGAGCAAGCGATTCACGCGATTGGCAAGGCGTCGAACGGTCGCGGCATTTACGAAGGTCCCGGCATCTCGATCAAGCTCTCCGCACTGCATCCTCGTTATGCGCGTGCCCAATATGATCGGATGACGGCGGAACTGCTGCCGCGCGTGCGGGCGCTGGCGCTGCTCGCACGCCGCTACGATATCGGCTTGAATATCGATGCGGAGGAAGCGGATCGTCTCGAAATCTCGCTCGACCTGTTGGACGCGCTGTGCTTTGACGAGGCCTTGGCAGGCTGGAACGGCATTGGCTTTGTCGTGCAGGCGTACTCGAAACGCTGCCCGTATGTGCTCGACTACCTGATCGATCTCGCCCGCCGCAGTCGCCATCGTCTGATGGTGCGTCTGGTCAAGGGGGCGTATTGGGACAGCGAAATCAAACGCGCGCAGGTGGACGGGCTGGAGGGCTATCCGGTCTATACGCGCAAGGTCTACACCGACGTTTCCTACCTGGCATGCGCGAAGAAACTGCTCGGTGCGACCGATGCGATCTATCCGCAGTTCGCCACGCACAACGCGCATACGCTGTCGGCGATTTATCACCTCGCCGGTCAGAACTACTACAGCGGTCAATATGAATTCCAATGCCTGCACGGCATGGGCGAGCCGCTGTACGAAGAGGTCACGAGCCGTGACAAGCTGAATCGGCCATGCCGTGTCTATGCCCCGGTGGGGACGCATGAAACGCTGCTGGCGTACCTGGTGCGCCGTCTGCTCGAAAACGGCGCCAATACGTCATTCATCAACCGAATCGCCGACAAGTCGCTCAGCGTGGAAGACCTGATCGCTGATCCGGTCGAGGAGGCGTTACGGATCGCGCCTCCGGGCGCACCCCATCCGAAAATCCCGCTGCCACGCCAATTGTATGGCGACGCGCGCGCCAACTCGATGGGGTTGGACTTGTCGAACGAGCATCGGCTCGCCTCGTTGTCGTCGGCGCTGCTGAGTGGCGTCGGCATGATCTGGCGTGCCGCGCCGATGCTCGATCGCGCGGACGAACCCGACCTCGTCGACACCGTGCCGCGCGACGGTCAGACACTGCAGGCAGTGCGTAACCCGGCCGATCATCGTGACATCGTCGGTCAGGTGATCGAGGCGACCGCGCGCGATGTCGAGATCGCTTTGACACATTCACTCGCCACGGCGCCTATCTGGCAAGCCACGCCGCCGGCCGAGCGCGCCGATTGTCTGGCGCGCGCCGCCGACCTGCTCGAAGCGCAGATGCCGGTGCTCCTCGGCTTGATCGTTCGCGAAGCCGGCAAGTCCTTGTCGAATGCGGTGGCGGAAGTACGAGAGGCCGTGGATTTCCTGCGCTATTACGGCGTGCAGATCCGCAATGAGTTCTCGAACGACACGCATCGTCCGCTCGGCCCCGTCGTCTGTATCAGCCCATGGAATTTCCCGCTCGCGATCTTCATTGGCCAAGTGGCAGCGGCACTGGCCGCCGGCAATACCGTGTTGGCCAAACCGGCGGAACAGACGCCGTTGATCGCGGCGCAGGGCATTCGCATCTTGCGTGATGCGGGCGTACCGGCCGGCGCCGTGCAACTGCTGCCAGGCGATGGCGAGACCGTGGGGGCGCGCCTGGTCGCCGATGCGCGCGTGCGCGCGGTGATGTTCACCGGATCGACGGAGGTGGCGCGTTTGATCGCCCGTACGCTGTCCGAGCGCCTGGATGCGAACGGTCGTCCGATCCCGTTCATCGCCGAGACAGGCGGGCAGAACGCGATGATCGTCGACTCGTCGGCGCTGGCGGAGCAGGTCGTGGGCGACGTGCTGGCATCGTCGTTCGATTCGGCTGGACAACGTTGTTCGGCATTGCGCGTATTGTGCCTGCAGGAAGAGGCCGCCGATCGCGTGCTGACGATGTTGAAGGGCGCGATGCAGGAGTTGCGCGTCGGTAATCCGGATCGCTTGTCCACCGATGTCGGCCCGGTCATCGATGCGGCAGCCAAGCGCGGTATCGATTCCCATATTGACCAGATGCGCGCGAAAGGGTTCGCCGTCCATCAGGTACCACTGACGGAAGACGCGGCCAATGGCACCTTCGTGCCGCCGACGCTTATCGAGATAGACAATCTGGCCGCCTTGAAGCGCGAAGTCTTCGGCCCCGTGCTGCATGTGGTGCGTTATTCCCGTGGCGCGCTCGATGCGTTGATGGCGGGAATACGGGACACCGGTTATGGCCTGACACTCGGTATCCATACCCGGATCGACGAGACGATCAATCGTGTGATCGCGAACGCGCACGTGGGCAATATCTATGTGAACCGCAACGTGATCGGCGCGGTTGTCGGTGTGCAGCCGTTCGGGGGCGAAGGCCTGTCCGGGACCGGACCGAAGGCAGGTGGGCCTCTATATTTGTACCGCCTGCTGTCCACCCGTCCGAACCGGTTGCCGGCGTTGCTCGACGGTGCCTCGGCGTCGACGCGCTCTGTCGGTCAGGGCAATACGACAGGATCGACGAGTGCATCGTCCGCCGCCGAGACCACGTCGACATCTGAAAATCGCCGAGACGGTAGGACGGTGGCATTGACGCGGTATCGCGATTGGCTGCGTACCCAAGGCGATGCCGCTATCGCCGACCGTTGTGATGCCTATCTTGCGCGCGCCGTGGACGGACTCACGCAAACGTTGACGGGTCCGACCGGCGAGCGAAACACCTATGCGCTCGCCGGTCGCGGCACGGTACTATGCGTCCCGTCGACGGAGACGGGCGCGCGTGCGCAGCTCGCCGCGGCATTGGGTAGCGGTAATCGTGCGTTGTTCGACGGGCCGGCCGGTATCGCTTTTGCCGAACGCCTGCGTGCCGACGCGGCACTGCAACCGTATCTACAGGTCGTGGATGGGAAGGGACTCGCTGGCGCGGCCTTTGATGCGGCGCTGTTTGAAGGCGATGGCGATGCCTTGCGTGCGTTGTCGCGTCAATTGGCGCGGCGCGACGGCCCGATCGTAACGCTTCAAGGCTTGAACGTCGGGGCGATCGAGCAAGGCGAGGATTATGTGCTGGAGCGCCTGCTGCTCGAACGGTCCGTCAGCGTCAATACCGCAGCGGCGGGCGGCAACGCGAACTTGATGACCATTGGGTGAAACATCGTTTCGGATGGCTGGCGTGTTGGCGTTAGGATGACCAGTCGCGGCAAGGGGTGCGGTTACGGAAGCGACGACACGCCGAGGGCAGGGCCGGGAAGCGGGCAGGAGACGACCGCTATTCCGTTGCGGTAAGCTTGCCGCGTTTGTCGAACAGGTCGGTTCGGCATGCGGGCAAGCAGGGAGAGACGGCGATGATGCGATTCGACGATGCGTGTCTCGCCGGCGTTCGTGAAGTGTGGCCGCCGGAAGAACCGGTAGCCCTCAAGGAGAGCAGGGATGCAAGGTATTAATAAGCATAATCGGCTGGGTGGTGCGACGTTCGCGGCGGTGGCGGTTGGTGCAACGCTGGCGTTGACCAACGTAGCGCATGCGGAAGACGTTCATATCGGCGCGGCAGGCCCATTGACCGGTCCGCAGGCGCATTACGGCGCCGACTTCACCAATGGCCTGACGCTGGCCGTCGAGGACTTCAATGCGACGAAGCCGGTGATTGGTGGCAAGCCGGTACGCATCGTGCTCGACGTGCAGGACGACCAGGCTGATCCGCGTACGGCAACGTCCGTGGCGCAGCGCCTGGTGGATGGCGGCATCAAGGGTATGCTGGGCCACTTCAACTCCGGCACGACGATTCCGGCATCCCGCATCTATGCTCAGGCCGGCATTCCTGAAATCGCGATGGCGACGGCACCGGAATACACGCAGCAGGGTTTCAAGACGACTTTCCGGATGATGACGTCGGACATCCAGCAAGGTGCGGTTGACGGCGAGTTTGCCGTGAAAACGTTGAAGTACAAGAAGATCGCGATCATCGACGACCGTACTGCCTATGGTCAGGGTCTGGCGGATCAGTTCGAGAAGGCCGCGAAGGCCGCCGGCGCCAGCATCGTCGATCGCGAATTCACGAATGACCGCGCCGTCGACTTCCGTTCGATCCTGACGAAGATCAAGGCAACGCGTCCGGACCTGATCTTCTACGGCGGCGCCGATGCGCAGGCCGCACCGATGGTCAAGCAAATGCACACGCTGGGGATCAAGTCGCCATTGATGAGCGGCGAGATGGTCAAGACGCCGACGTTCCTGAAAATCGGTGGTGATGCCGCGAATGGCACGATCGCCTCGCTCGCCGGCGTGCCGCTGGCCGATATGCCAGGCGGTGCGAAATTTACCGCCGACTACAAGAAGCGCTTTGGTTCGGACGTGCAAACGTACGCACCCTATGCCTACGATGGTGCGATGGCGATGTTCACCGCGATGAAGCAAGCCGATTCGACCGAGCCGAGCAAGTACCTGCCGGTTCTTGCAAAGATCAAGATGGCGGGCGTTACCACACCGGCGCTCGAGTATGACGCCAAGGGCGACCTGAAGAACGGCGGCATCACGATGTACAAGGTCGTCAACGGCGAATGGACGGTATTGCAGAGCGTTGGCGCAAAATAAACCGTCAGTTGATCTTGCAGGGGACAATGCTCACCTCGTCGAGGTTCTGTCCCGCCCGCGTTTGTTGAAAGCGGGAAACTTATCCCCTGCTTGTTCACAGGCTATCCGCCACCTGCGCGCCCGGTTTTATACCGGGTCGTTCAATCGTGTGTTTTGTTGTTCGGAAGTTATCAACAGGGTTTGCACAAGCTATTCGGCTGCTTGTCCCCAATGTTATTCACAGGCCTTCTCCCGTTGTAGAGGGTCCTCCTTGCTTACCAATAACCCGCATGCGTTTTCCTCGAATGCATTGACTGCTCCGTACGAATGCATGGCGAGCGTCTCAAGTGTCTGGGGTAATATCGGCGTATGCCCCATACGCTAGCCGCCCCTGTCGAAAGTGATCTGCTGATCAAGAAAAGCCGTTTCCTTGGCTGCGTCGGACCCATGGCTGATCGCGGGCAGGCGCAGGTGCGGGTGAGTGCATTACGCGCCGCGCATCCTGGCGCCGCGCACGTCTGCTGGGCACTACTGGCAGGTGGTCAGTCGGCGGCGGTGGACGACGGTGAGCCCAGTGGCACGGCCGGGCGGCCCATGCTCGATGTATTGCGGCATCAAGATCTTGAAGGTGTGCTTGCCACGGTCGTTCGCTACTTTGGCGGGGTGAAACTGGGCGCGGGCGGGCTCGTGCGCGCTTATACCGATGCCGTCGCGCAAGCGCTGCTCGCTGCCGACAAGGTGCCACTGCGGGCAATGCGCACGCTTTGCTGCACTGTGCCTTATGCGCAGGAAGGCTGGATGCGTCGACAGGTGGCTTTGGCCGATGCGGCACTCGAAGCGGTCACGCACGGGTCCGTGGTTGGCTTTACCGTCCGTTTGCCGGCCGACACGGCGGCGGCATTTATCGCAGCGGTGGACGAAGGTGGGCAAGGGCGGGTCGATTGGCTGCCGGTCCACGGCGACGACGGGGCGATGGCGCCGGCCAGGATGACCGGCATCGCGCGTTCGCATATCGTCGATATCGCCGCGGCCAATGCGCCTTCGCAGAAGGCCCGACGATGACACCCGCGACACCACGTCACCGCCGCGTGCGACAGGCCATGACATGGGTGCTGGCGGTGCTGCTGGCGGTGCTGGTCATCGCTGGTATTGCGATCGAGACCGGCACATTGGATACGGAAGGCCTGGGTATCGCCGCGCATCCGTATCGTGGTCCGGTCACCGATCACTTCGATGGCTCGCGCTTTCACACGGTGCCGCCCACCCCACGCAATACGATGGGCGACCTGTTGCGCTGGCAGATGCACCGCACGCCCGACGGCTGGATTGATCAACCCGCGCTTGTCCCGGACGTGCCGCCTCGAGTCGACGGCAGTCGAATGGTGGTCACTTTCATCAATCATGCCAGCGTGCTGATCCAGCATCGCGGCTTGAATATCCTTGCCGATCCGATCTATAGCGAGCATGCCGGGCCTTTCGGCCTGTTTGGACCGGAACGGCATACCCCGCCTGGTATTGCATTCGACAAACTGCCGCGCATCGACGTCATCGTGCTGTCCCACAATCACTACGACCATTTCGATATGCCGACGTTGAAGCGACTGGCGCGGCGCTGGCCCGATGCCATCGTCGTGTCCGGGTTGGGGAATGGTGCGCCATTGCGCGCGGTGGGCTTTCATGATGTCCATGAGGTCGACTGGTGGCAACAGGTGCCATTGCGCGATGATGTGGCCGTAACGGCGGTACCGATGCGGCATTGGACCGAGCGGATGCCATGGAACGTCAACGCGACGCTTTGGGAGGGATTCGTCTTCACCTCGCCGGACGGACCGTTTTTGTTCGCCGGCGATACCGGTGCCGGCGGGCAATTCATGCAGATACGGCAGCGTTTCGGCCCGATGCGCTTCGCCGCTTTGCCGATTGGCGCCTATGCCCCGCGCTGGTTCATGAAACGTAGCCACATGTCGGCCGAGGAGGCCGTGGACGCGGCGCAGGCGCTTGATGCGCAGTCCGTTCTCGGCATTCACTTCGGCACGTTCCGGCTGACCGATGAGGGTCAGTTCGATCCGCCGCGCTTGTTCGAGCAGACAGTGCGCCGACGTGGGTTGCCGTTGGCGTCGTTCCGTGCGTTGGCTCCCGGCGGGCAGTGGGACGTGCCGCTTCAAGCGTCCGGCATCGCCCGAACGGTGCACTGATGCCTTGTCGAACGGTATCGCCCGCGCGTCGAGCGTGCAGGCGTATGGCATTGTTGGCGGGCTGACGCCGCAGCGGGGCCAGACGCCGGATGCCGGATGCGGCCGTGACCCTGGCCGGTTGGCTGGCCATCGCTGGGTGGCGTCGGAGGGAAAGGCGTTCGGTGGTACCATGACCGCGCCTCTCGTTTGCAAAAAACAGCAGAATTTCACGCCATGACCGAGTCCATGAATCCCCTGAACGCCACGGCGGCCGCTTCCGGCTCCGCCGCGCCCGCTTCGCCCGCGGGCAAGCCTGTCATCCTGACCGGCGACCGTCCTACTGGTGCGCTGCACCTGGGCCACTTCGTCGGCAGCTTGCGTAGCCGCGTGGCGTTCCAGCACGACCACAAACAATTCATCATGCTGGCGGATTCGCAGGCGCTGACGGACAACATGGATGACACCAACAAGGTGCATCGGAACGTTATGGAAGTGGCGCTGGACTATCTAGCGGTCGGCATCGATCCATCGCTGACGACGATCTTTGTCCAGTCGCAGATTCCCGAGCTGGCGGAGTTGACGTTCTATTACTTGAACCTGGTTACCGTGGCACGCCTGGAGCGCAATCCAACGGTCAAACAGGAGATCATCCTGCGCGGCTTCGAGCGCGACATCCCCGCGGGCTTCCTGACCTATCCCGCCAGCCAGGCGGCGGACATCAGCGCGTTCAAGGCGAAGATCGTGCCGGTTGGAGAAGACCAGATCCCGATGATCGAGCAGACCAACGAGATCGTGCGGCGCCTGAACCGGATGGCCGGCCGTGACGTGCTGGTCGAATGCGAGGCACGCGTGCCTGATATTGGCCGTCTGCCTGGGGTAGATGGCAAGGCGAAGATGAGCAAGTCACTGGGCAACACGATCAATCTGGGCGATACGCCGGAGCAGATCAGCAAGCAGGTCAAGAACGTCTATACGGACCCGTTGCATCTGAAGGTATCGGACCCCGGCCATTTGGAAGGCAACGTCGCTTTTATCTATCTGGATGCGTTCGACACCGAGAAAGCGGCGCTGGAAGAAATGAAGGCGCATTACCAGCGCGGCGGCCTGGGCGACAGCGTGGTGAAGAAGCGTCTGGATACGGTGTTGCAGGAAATGCTGGCGCCCATTCGCGAGCGCCGTGAGCACTTCGCCAAGGATCGTGGCGAGGTCATGAACATGCTGAAGCGCGGCACCGCGCAGGCGCGTGAAGTAGCCGCTCAGACGATGGACGAAGTGAAAAGCGTGCTGGGCTTGAATTATTTCTGACGCATTGCCTGGCGGCATGCTGTCCGACGCGCTCAGCCGTCGCGCTGATGCCGCGTGCTCATCTCCTGCAGATCGAGGTCATGTTCCAGCGCGTGCATCAACTCGTCGTGGATACGTCCTTCGTCATGCAGTTTCAGAAGCGTCTGCCGTCCCGACGCGATAGCGGCCAGCACGATACCGTAATGCGCCTCCAGCGCTTCGCGCGGAAACGCCTCCTGGTCACTATGACGCTTGGCGAGGTTTGCACGATATTGATACTGCTCGTACAAGCGTGGATGAATCAACTGGCCATCCGCGTCATGGACGAGCGGCTCGATGGCGGCAAACTGCGCCTCATGAATATAGGCCCATGCCTGGGGTTCGCTCATATAGCGTGACTCGCGGGTGTGCGTCCGTGGTGGCAACAGCCACTGGATCAACACGCCAATCGTGACGCCCTGGACGATCACCGTGGCCAGAATAACGGCAAATGCGCAAACCAGGATCAGATCCCGTCCCGGCAGGTTTTCCGGCAAGGACAACGCGATAGCGATGGTCACCACGCCACGCATTCCCGCCCAGCTCATGACCGTGGCGGCGCGCCAATCCGGCGACGCGAACGAATGTTCCGATATGGGCGGACGACGCAATACGCGTATGCGAAGGAATTCGAGGATCACCTTCATCGCCTCCACACCGAAGATCCACGCGAATCGCGACACGATCACGACGATTACGATCCCTCCGGATGTCATCCCCAGCCGATACCACGCCTCGTGATCGGTCCCGTGCGCCACGCGCTGCATTACCCCATGCAGCGACAGCCCGATCAGGATGAAAACGAGCGCTTCGAAAATAAAGACCATCGATTGCCAGAACGATGTTGCCCGCAGGCGTGCGGCGGCGCTGAACACGCCATGTTGGTTGCGACCGATAACGAGGCCGCAGCACACCGCTGCGATGACACCCGAGACGCCTAGTTTTTCGCCGATGATATAGCTGCCCCACGACACCAGCAGGGACGTCACCATGACCAAATAATCGTCCTTGATATAGCGCCAGGCGCGCAGCAGTAGCCAGCCGCACAACAAGCCGATCAGCATGCCGCCAACGGCCAGTTCGCCGAATTTCATCGATGCCTCGCGCATGCTGAAGCTGCCAGTCAACGCCGCGGCCAAGGCGAATCGGAACAGTGTCAGCCCCGCCGCATCGTTCAGCAGGCTTTCGCCCTCCAGCAGCACCATCAGGCGTCGCGGTAACGTCAGTCGAGCCAGGATCGCCTTTGCCGCGACGGCATCCGGCGGAGACACGATTGCCCCCAGTGCGAAACATACGGCCCAAGGCAATCCGGGTACCAGCCAATGCGCCGCCCAGCCGACGGTCAACGTCGTAAATGTCACTGCTCCGACGGCAAGCATCATCACGCCGCCGAAATTGCGCTTGAGGTCATCCCATACCGTGAAATAGCCGCCGTACATCAGCAACGGTGGCAAGATCACGACCAGCACCAGGTCCGGGTCGAGGTTGATGGGCGGCAAGCCCGGCACGAAGGCCATGCCGATGCCACCGGCAAGCAGTGCCACGGCGGGCGGCAGATTGCATTGCCGGGCAAGCAGTTGCAGCGCGACCATTGCAACCAATGACAGCAGGACGATTTCAAAAGCGGAGACAGAGGACATTGGCGGTTCGCAGTGGCGCGGCGGAAGGTCGGCGTCGGATAGGTCGGCTGTGTCAGAGCAGGGCGACGATACACCGTATCCGATCAGTGTACGTTGCCTTCCCGCGCAACGGACACAGGAACGTATCAAGTCGTTTGCGCACGCATGGCACCGGGATGGAACGCGCGCATTTGCTCGATCAGCAGACGCTGCAGGGCGACCGCCGCCAACGGCAGCTCCCTGCCGCGCCGGCTGATCACCCTGGCTTGCACATTGCGCATCAGCGGGTGGTCGATCTCCACGGCGACAAGCGTGCCGCGCTCGATATCGTCTCCCACCGCGAACGCCGGCAGCAACGTGACGCCCATGCCGGCACGGACGAAGCCGGCCAGTCCGATCAGATGGTCGGTTTCCAGTAGTACGTTAAACAGGCGTGACATCGGCGTCGATGCTGGAACTGGCGTAGGCGCAGAAGAAAATCGCGCGTCGGATCGAGGCGCGGGTGCCGTCTCGCGCAATGACATCGCGGCGGCGGACACGTCCGAGGCAAACGAAGGCGGCAACCCCGATGTGGCTTTCGATGCCGTCGTGGATGCTGATGCCGACGCGCCGGACGCACCGGACGTACCGAGATCGCCCGACAACTCTATCCGTTCCACGATATCGCGCGTGCCGTAGCCCCGACGCGCCAGTGCGAACGGGTAGTCAAGCAAGTCGCGGATGGTGACGCGTGACCTGAGTGCTAGCGGGTGATCGCCACGGACGATCGCGCATACGGGCTGGTCGGCGGCGGTGATTTCCTTGAAACGCATCGCGTGGCTGTCGAATGGGGGGCCGTAGGTCAGGCCTAGATGGACGCGATCCTCTTCCAGCCATTGTTGGATATCACTGACCCCGCCCAGTTCCAGTGTGATCGACACCTTCGGATAGCGTTGATGGAACACCCGCAACGCGCGGCTCATCAGATCTTCGGTAAACCCCTGGATCGCGCCGATCGAAACGGTGCCGTATTCCAGTCCGTGAATGCCCTCCAGCTTCGACACCAGCACTTCCTCACGCGCAAGGTGCGCGCGGTAATGCTCTATCAACAATGCGCCGGCCTCGGTGGGTTTTGCACCACGCCGATTTTTCTCCAGCAGCGGTGAGCGTACCGCGCGCTCTAGAATCGCCAACTGGCGACTGACAGCCGACGGCGCCACGTCCAGATGGTCCGCCGCCGCACGGATGCCGCCAAGGCGAACCGCCTCGAACAGGTAGCGCAACCGGGTGATGGTCAATCCTTCCATGGGCGCGTTGGGTCGAGTCGTGGATACGGATGTCGTTTTAAAAGGATGTTGCCTTGAAGGCAACGATATTGTCGAAGCGCCGTCATTGTAGTCAAAAAATTGACTGTCCAAAATCAGCGAACGACTTATTGAAACGTATCCGACCGACAGCGACACCATGAATACACCCCACCGCATTGTTTTCCGCCGCGCCACGGTTTTCGACAGCCTCACGGGGGGATTGCGTCCTGACACGACGATCGTCGTTGAAAAAGGCGTTTTCACGCACGTTGGCGGCGCTGCTGAAACGTCGGACGACCGTACCCAGGTGCACGACCTCGATGGTCGCATCGTTCTACCGGGCTTGATCGATGCGCACGTTCATGTCACCGCGACGATTCCGGACTTCTTCAAATTGTCGATGCTGCCGCAGTCGCTGATCACCGCGCAATCGAGCGACATTCTGAGAAGCATGCTCGATCGCGGCTACACATCGGTACGCGATGCGGGTGGCGCGGATTCCGGGCTTGCCCAGGCCGTGGCGCAAGGTATTTTTGCCGGTCCGCGAATGTTCATCGCCGGCCAGGCGCTGACGCAAACGGGGGGGCATGGGGACGCGCGGCCCGCTTATTTCAAGGGCATGAACTGCGCGTGCTGCGGCGCGGTTGGTCTGCTGGGATATATCGCCGATGGCGTGTCGGAAGTGCGGCGCGCGGTGCGCGAACAGATCCGCAATGGCGCGACGCAGATCAAGGTGATGGCGGGCGGCGGCATCTCGTCGCCGAACGATCCGTTGGAGGGCACGCAGTATTCGATCGAGGAATTGACGGCCATCGTCGAGGAGGCGCGCGCGGCGCGCACCTATGTGATGGCGCATGCCTATGCGTCGGAAGCGATCATCCGCGCGGTGCGATGCGGCGTGCGGTCGATCGAGCACGGCAATTTGCTCGATGAGGAAAGCGCGAAGGTCATGGCCGAGCATGGCGCTTTCCTGGTGCCCACGCTCTCGACCTACGCCGCCATCGCGCGGCACGGCAAGGCACTGGGCTGGTCTGAATCGATGTTGGAGAAGACTGACCGGGTAAAGAGCCAGGGCATCGAGGCGGTCCGCATCGCGCATCGTGCCGGCGTGAAGATCGCATTGGGGTCGGATCTGCTCGGCGATATGCACAGTGCGCAATATGAGGAATTCACTTTGCGGCAGGAGGCAATGAAGCCGGTGGAAATCCTGATGAGCGCCACGTCGGTCAACGCGGAGTTGATGCATCAATCTGGCCGACTTGGCGTGATCGCTCCTGGCGCGTTGGCGGACTTGCTGGTCGTCGACGGGGACCCGACAGCCGATCTGGCGTTGTTCCAGACGCCTGATGCACTGCGCGCGGTCATGAAGGATGGCCGCTTCCATGCAAATCGTCTGACTCGTTGACGCGGCGTTCTCTCGGGCATGTCTGCCGTGGCGGATGTCAGATCTTTTTAACTTTTCTTTTTGCGCGGAGCGCGTTCGATGTCGTCGATCTCGTCCAGAATCGAAAGCTGGCCCTTCAGCGGCTTTCATAAACGCCTATTGCTGATTGGTGGGTTGGGTTATACGTTCGACGCGATGGATGCGGCGGTCATGGCCTTCGTGTTGCCCGTGTTGCGCACGCAATGGCACCTGTCGAGTATCCAGACCGGCTATCTCGGGAGTTCGACGTACGTTGGCTACTTCTTCGGCGCGATGTGCGCTGGCATGCTGGGCGACCTGATCGGCCGCAAGCGCGTGATGATGTACGCGCTGTTGTTCTACTGCGTGGCATCGCTCGGCAGCGCAATGACGCACGACTGGCCGACATTCCTGGCCTCACGTATCTGCGCTGGTTTTGGCAGTGGTGCGGAAAGTGTGATCATTGCGCCATACTTGACCGAGTTTGTCGCCAAAAAGTATCGCGGCGCCTTTGTCGGATCACTTGCGGGGTTTTTCTCGTTCGGTTTCGTCGCCGCGGCGCTTCTCGGATATTTCATCGTGCCTGCCAGCGACGATGGCTGGCGGATCGTCATGGTGATCACGGCATTGCCTGTGGTGATGTTGCTGTGGTGGCGTCGGGCGTTGCCGGAGTCGCCGCGCTGGCTGGAAAGCCAGGGTCGACATCAGGCCGCACGTGACACCGTCGATCGCATCGAACGTGAACTGCGCGCCGCCGGCGTGCGCATCGACGAGCAGACCGTGGCACAGGCGGAAGCGGCATTGGCCGCATCGAGTCCCGCTGTGCGTGGGTCCTTTGTCGCGAATTTCCGTTCGTTGTGGCAGGGCAAGCAGGCGCGCGTCACGGCGATGACCTGGGCGATGTGGTTGGCGATCACGTTCAGCTATTACTCTTTCTTCACCTGGATTCCGGGGCTGCTGATACAGCATGGAATGAGTATCACGAAAAGCTTTGCCTATTCGCTGGCGATGTATGTCGCGCAGATTCCCGGCTATTTCTCGGCGGCTTGGTGCAACGAGCGCTTTGGTCGACAAAAGACGATCGCAAGCTACATGGTGCTGGGCGGGGGCGCGGCGTTGTCCATGACGGTCTTGCATGGCAACACCGCGATCATGATGGCCGGTATCTGCCTGTCTTTCTTCATGAACGGCACGTACGCTGGCGTATATGCATACACGTCCGAAGTGTTCCCGACGGCCATCCGGACGACGGGTACCGGCGTGGCCTCGGCTGTGGGCCGCCTGGGCGCAATCTTGTCGCCGACGCTGGTTGGCTATATCTTCCCGGTGTTTGGTTTTGGTGGCGTGTTCGGTGTGACGACAGTCGTGCTGGTCGCCGGGGCGGTGACGGTGTTGGTCATGGGCGTGAAGACAAAGGGCCTGTCCCTGGAAGCCATCGCCGTCAAGGAGCTGAAGGCATGACGGCGCGGCGGCAACTCTCGACGCACGTCCAGGCGACGGCGCCGTTGCTGCAGGCACTGGCTGCGGCGCATCGCGCGGTGGATCAAGACGCGGCGATCGAGGCGGTGTTCAAGGCTGTTGACGCGGCCTTGCTAGGCGCTATTGGTTATAAGCTTTTCACGATCCTTTTGTACGACGACGCGGTGACCGAGTCGATCCGGGTCTATTCGAACCGGGCAGGGGATTATCCGCTCGGGGGGCGCAAGAAGATCGTCTCGCGACGTTGGGCCGATCAAGTGGTGCGCGATGGCGTGCCGTTTATCGGAAATACGGCGGCGGATTTACGTGAGGTGTTTTCCGATCACGCATTGATCAGCTCGCTCGGATGCGAAAGTGTACTGAACATGCCGGTGCGCTGGGGAGGAAAGACGGTTGGGTCGCTTAACCTGTTGCATGATGCGTATTGGTATCAGGGCGTCGATCTTTCCGCGGTGGCGGTGTTTGCGCAATTGGTCGCGCCGGCGTTGATGACGGTGCCCGTGCCGAAAGATCCGGCGGGGTTGGACATTGGCGCGTAGGCCCGATGGCGCGGCGTCTGTACGGACATTACGGCCATTCGCCACGAGCACTGCGTTTTGGCCGTACGTGTTGCCATGCTGCACTCGCATCGAGATCGATAACCAGCCCTTTTGGGAAGAGCATCTCGTGCGGCGTCCTGGCCCAGCCATGGGTGGACCGCTTTACGTATTCGCGACACGATATAGCACGCGACGCGGCAGACATCGCCGAACCGACGGGGTCTTGTAGATCGACGGCGGGAACATCCGCGCCATGCGCGGCATCCGAAAACCATCGCCAGGTATGCGGAAATTGATCGTGCGGTGATTCGCCCATGCCTTCCTCTACGTAGCGCTCCGGCCCGCTGATATGCAAGGTATCGAAAAGCCGTGACGACCAGGCGCCGACGCCAACGCGCGGCATGTGACGGACGACATCGCCGGACAGTGTCTCCGCCTCGATCTCGGGGTCCACGATATCGAGCTTGGTTTGATCGGGCCACATATCGAGATCCGAGCGCTTGACTCCCCAGGTTGTTAAATGACATTGATCCATACGCGTCGCGGCCGCGTGCACCGCCAATAGCAATGCCGCCACACGTGGCGAATGCGGTGCGGCGGCCAACACCCCGTTTGCCGTGAGGCGTGCCGGATCGCGCGTGCCTACGATGGTTTGCAGGATTCGCAACCCTCGCGGTGCGTCAATGTCACCGCCATTTGCTTCGACGACATCGACATCACGCCAGTGTCCGCCAAAAAGATAGAGTACGACAAGCCGGGTCAGGTCGCTGGCCGCGGCCATGTTGGCGTAAGGTCCGCTAATCTCGCGATGGAAGCGTGCCTTCAAATCCATTGCCACTGAGACAAAGTCTGTCGATATCGGGCGTTGCCGTTTTCCACGATTTCTTCCTGCCGTCGCGCGATGCGCCGTGTCGATAAGTGGTGGGGTGGTACGCCACAGTTCGACTAGCCAATCAAATACGGCCTCTGCATCCCGTACGACGAGACGGTGCCCCTGGGTGCGTGCGAGATAACGATAAACGCTCTGCTTCTGAAAGGCCTGCAGCGCGGATTCTCCGATAGCCAATCGTCCGCCAGCGCATGATGATCGGCGATTATTTGCCGTTAGCGCTTTGTAGAGTCCATTGCAGGTGTCAGGCTCGCGCGGTTGCCAGTCGCTGTCGCCATCGGACATGGCATCCAATGTGTGCTGGATCAGCGCAGGGCGGGTTGTCCAGATGATGCGGTCCGCCGCAACGAGCGACGCGACATCCGCAGCGGTGCCGGGTATCGCGCTGACAAACCTCGAATCGTAGCCGCTCAAGATATTCGCGAGGAAGCGTGGCGGCATCGCACCGCCTTCCCAGGCGTAATGGAATAGGTAAGGCACGGCCCTGTTTTCCGACGCACGCGGTTTTTTCAATGCCGAAGTCGTCACGTCGGCGGTACTGTTTGCATGCATGGTGTCAAGGAGCGAGCGATTGCGTGAGCATTATCACGGGTTATCGGCGTTTTCATGCCGTACGAATAAAGTACCACTTCGCCGTGTCGCCGCCCATATGTCAAATGGACAGGATAGCGTGACTGCATTACATGGTCGATCTGCGTTATTGGTTCTATTTAGGAATCCTCCTATATATTAATAGGAGATTTGCATCGATAATTACTTTTATAACGTCCACCACAAAGGTAAGCCATGCACTTTTTCCTGGATATCCTAGACGGGATGTGTCTTGGTGGCGCGAAAGTCTTGCTGGTGACGCATGCCGTCCCTGGCGTTACAGACTATGTTTTGGCGATGTCCCGTCGGGACAGAGTCATCGGCGTAATACCCAAACCTAATACGATCGACCCACAGACACTGCAGGCAGTGTCCGAGATAACGCCGGTTTTCAACGTGCGCAGGGAAGACATCGATGCTCGCAACGACAGCTATTGCACCCTGCTCTCGCATCTGGAAGCAGCAGGAAAGTTCGTCATTATCGATATGGGCGGCTATTTTGCGGAAGCGGTTTCTGCTTTTCCGGACAGCATCAAGCGCAACTTGATCGGCATTGTCGAAGATACCGAGAACGGCCATCAGCGATATGAACGCGCCTTCGCCCGCCTGGGTGATGCCGACGATCGCGTTGCTAAGCCCGTTATATCCGTTGCGAGAAGTGCACTGAAAGACCCGGAAGATTTCCTTGTCGGGCAAGCCGTTGTCTTTTCGGCTGATGCGGCGCTGCGACAAGGCAATGTCATTCTTCCCTCGATGAAAACGGTTGTCTTTGGTTATGGGAAGGTAGGTTCCAGCATCGCGCAGTGTCTGAAAATGCGGGGCGCGATCGTCTCGATATGTGAAAGCGACCCGGCGCGCGAGGCGCTCGCGTTGGCGCATGGCTTTCAAGTCTTCGGGAAAGACGACGCATTGTCACACGCCGAACTCATCTTCTGCGCCACGGGCAATCATTGCATCGGAATGCAGGATTTCGGCCGAACCGACAGCAGGAAGTATGTGTTTTGTGCGACATCGGCCGATGACGAGCTGAAGGACTTCGAAGACATTCGCCGCATTATGGAGCCCTCTGGTATCTGGGGTGTCGCGCGCACCGGTAATCGCGGCATGATTTATTTTTGCAATCGTGGAAATTCGGTGAATTTCTTGCATAACGGAAGTGTCGGGCCATATGTCAAATTGGTGCAGGCGGAGTTGTTGGTTGCCGCATCGCGTATTGACCAGTTTGTTCCTGGTCGCATCTCGGAGCTGGATAGATCGAGTCGTACGTCGATATCAAAGGTCTGGTTGAAGCATCATGT
Source organism: Robbsia andropogonis (assembly GCF_000970345.1). Taxonomy (GTDB): domain Bacteria; phylum Pseudomonadota; class Gammaproteobacteria; order Burkholderiales; family Burkholderiaceae; genus Robbsia; species Robbsia andropogonis. Next base: position 267,015 of record NZ_LAQU01000004.1, read on the forward strand.
GAGCACGCTGAACTGAACCGAGGGGAGGAGACAAGGATGAAAAAAACGTATCTCGACAAAGTTCGAGCGCAGGTCCTGGAAGATTTTGATAGTACTGTCGTCGCACATGACATGGCGCATCTCCTGCGGGTGGAGCACCATGCGCGTCGTATCGCCGAGAAAGAACCTGTCAATATCGAGGTGGTGCGCAGCGCCGCTTTGTTACACGACTACCATCGATTTCTCGAGATCAAAACCGGACAGCATGTGTCACCTTGCGTGGCGGAGCCGCTCGTGCGCACCGTATTGTCGAAGGCCGGTGCGCCGGACGAGGATGTCGAATTGATTTGTCGGTGTGTTGACTTTACGGAGCGCTTTACCTGCGCCGGTGATGAGATACGTGATGCCACGATCCCGAGAGAGGCCATGATCGTACGGGATGCTGATATGCTGGATGCACTGGGTGCGGTCGGTATCGCGCGCGCAATGATGTTCGGCGCGAAACTGGGGCAACCGCTTAGCGCGGCCGATCCTGTTGCCGGACAGTTTCGTCATGGGAAAGCCAGTTCGGTCATTCACCATTTCCACGAGAAGCTTCTGCGATTGGAGCCCGAGTTCTTGACCGAGGTGGGCGCTGCGGAAGCGAAGCGCCGCACGCACTATATGCGTGAATATCTCAGCGTGCTTGAGAGTGAGTTAAGGTACGGGTCTACGGAAGCCGCATGAGCGTGATGCCAGATACGGAAAACGAATGAAAGACATTCAGCTAAAGGTGCAGGGGCGTTCTTATGCGTTCCCTGTCAAGGGTGCTTTGGAAGGGACGAACGATGCGTCGTCCCTTGCGCGGGCCGACGCACAAGACATAAAGGAAACGAGAGCCGCATCGGATGTGTCCGCGATGCCGTGGGAGCAAGGCCTGGCCTTGAGGTTGGGCGCCTATCTGCGAGCCTTTCCTGATGAAGAGGGGCGGCTCGAACGGCTGACGGATAGCATGGAGGCCACGCGCACGGTGCCGTCTTTGCCGCTTGGGTCGCGCAGGCTCTTTCCTGGTCATGTGACCGGCAGTGGGATCGTTGCCAAGGATGGACAGGCGTTATTGATTCGTCACCCGATTATCGGGCGGTGGCTGCAGCCTGGCGGTCATCTCGAGGGGAACGAGGCGCCGGAAGTGGCTGCGGCACGTGAAGCGGAAGAGGAGACGGGATGGCGCGTCGCGCCCGTGGTGGATGCATGCGGCCAACCGATACTGCTCGATATCGACATCCATGCGATACCGGAAAATCCCAAAAAGGGGGAACCCGCGCACTGGCACTACGACTTCCTGTACGTATTCGCGCCGGTCGAGCGCGTGACCACGCCGGAGTTGCCCGTCAAATGGATCAGCATCGAGGAGATCGACGAACCGAGGCTCGTCAAGGCCCTGTCCAAGGTGCCGATGCTCCACGCTGCACTAAGCGATGCATGAACGCAGGACGCTGCGTCGGCTTACGTCAGCACTCGATGATATTGACCGCCAGGCCACCGCGCGACGTTTCCTTGTACTTGGTTTTCATGTCGGCGCCGGTTTCACGCATGGTCTTGATGACCGAGTCCAGTGACACGTAATGGTCCCCGTCGCTTTGCAATGCCATGCGGGCTGCGTTCAATGCCTTGACCGCGCCCATCGCATTGCGCTCGATGCAGGGAATCTGGACACGCCCGCCCACCGGGTCACAGGTCAGCCCCAGATTGTGTTCCATGCCGATTTCAGCGGCGTTTTCGACCTGTCGCGGCGTGCCGCCGAGCACGGCCGCCAGGGCACCCGCCGCCATCGAGCAGGCGACACCCACCTCGCCTTGACAGCCCACTTCCGCGCCCGAGATGGAGGCATTCAACTTGTACAAGATACCGATTGCCGCGGCCGTTAGCAGAAACGTCTCCACGCCCGAGACATTCGCGCCATCGATGAAGCGCATGTAGTAATGCAGTACCGCCGGAACGATGCCCGCGGCGCCATTCGTCGGTGCCGTGACCACGCGGCCGCCCGCGGCGTTTTCCTCGTTGATGGCCATGGCGAACAGATTGAGCCAGTCGAGCTGCGCCAATGGATCGCCAGCGACACCGGCTTGCCGTGCCGCCTCGCGGCGCATCAGGCCGCGATAGAGTTCCGGTGCACGGCGCCGGACTTGAAGCGGCCCTGGCAACGTGAGAATGGGTGCGGGATCGGTGCTCGCGTCCGCGGCACCGCCACCGTTGCATCCCTGCCGGACGCAGTCCTGCATCGCATCCCAGATGCGGGCGAGACCCGCATGGATCTCGGCGTCGTCACGCCAGGTGCGTTCGTTTTCCCACATCAGCTCGGCGATCGACCGGCCCGAATCGGAGCACAGTTGCAATAACTCGGCACCTGAACGGAAAACATGTGGCAATTTCAGCGGAGCAGTCAACACCTGCGTATTCGCCGCTCCCTCCGTCACCACAAAACCGCCGCCGACCGACAGATAGGTTGTCTCGCGCAGCACGGTGCCCGTGGCATCGAATGCGCTGATGCGAAGTGCATTCGGATGCGCTGGAAGCGACTGCCGATAGAACGCGATGCGCTCGCGTGGGACAAAGGGAATGATATGGGTGCCGAGCAAGGCCAACTGCCGGTCGCGCTGCACCGCATCGAGCCGCGGCGCAATCGATGCGGCATCGACGGTATCCGGCGCGTCGCCCATCAACCCCAGCATCACGCCACGGTCGGTGCCGTGTCCTCGCCCGGTTGCTCCGAGCGATCCATAGAGGCCGACATCTAAGCGGGCGACGAGGGGTAGCAGGCCCTCATCGGCCAGGGCGGTCACGAACATCAGACCGGCTCGCATGGGCCCGACCGTGTGCGAGCTGGACGGCCCAATGCCGATCTTGAAAAGATCGAAAACGCTGACGGCCATGGTGATTACCCCTTGATCAAAGCAGCAAAGCCAGCCGCGGTCACGTTGAGCGGAACCGCGGCCATCACGTCGGACGTCATTGATACGACGTGATGTCGGGGCAGGAGCACACCAAATTGCGGTCGCCATACGCGTTGTCCGCACGGCCAACTGGCGACCAGTACTTCGTCGCGCGCAGCGATTTCACCGGATACGCCGCCTGCTCGCGTGAGTATGCATGGGTCCAGTTGTCGCTCGTCACCACGGGTGCTGTGTGCGGTGCGTGTTTCAGTGGGTTGTCTTCCCGGTCCAGCGCGCCACTTTCCACCGCGCTGATTTCCGCGCGGATGGCGATCATCGCATCGATAAAGCGGTCGAGTTCGTACTTGGATTCGGACTCGGTCGGCTCGATCATCAGCGTGCCCGGCACCGGGAAGCTCATCGTGGGTGCGTGGAAGCCGTAGTCGATCAAGCGCTTTGCCACGTCGTCCACGCTGATGCCGCTGCTGTCCTTGATCGGACGCAGATCAATGATGCATTCGTGTGCCACCAAGCCGCCCGGGCCGGCGTACAACACGGGGTAATGCGGCGACAGGCGCTTTGCAATGTAGTTTGCCGACAGGATCGCATTCTCGCTGGCCCGGCGCAGCCCGGCCGCGCCCATCATCGCGATATACATCCATGAGATCGGCAGAATGCTCGCCGAGCCGTACGGGGCAGCCGATACGGCGCTGATGCCGTCTTCGCCGCGCTGATAGCCGACCGATGTCGCGTTTGGCAGGAACTTCGCCAAATGCGCGCCCACGGCCACTGGTCCGACGCCTGGTCCGCCGCCGCCGTGCGGAATACAGAACGTCTTGTGCAGGTTCAAGTGCGATACGTCGCCGCCGAATGCGCCCGGTGCCGCCAAGCCGACCATGGCATTCATGTTCGCGCCATCGACATACACCTGGCCGCCATGCTCGTGTACCACGTCGCAGATTTCGCGGATACGGGATTCGAACACGCCGTGCGTCGACGGATACGTGATCATGATTGCCGCAAGCCTGTCCGCATGCTGCGTTGCCTTTGCGCGCAGGTCATCCAGATCGACGTTGCCGTTGCTGTCGCATGCCACCACCACGACCTTCATGCCCACCATCTGCGCCGACGCCGGGTTGGTACCGTGCGCCGATGCCGGAATCAGGCAGACGTCGCGGTGCGCTTCGCCACGCGAGGCGTGATACGCCCGGATAATCAGCAGGCCCGCGTATTCTCCCTGGGAGCCGGCATTCGGTTGCAGCGACACGGCGGCATAGCCCGTGCATGCAACCAGCATGTCTTCCAACTGCGCGATCATCGTCTGATAGCCGACCGTTTGCGTAGGCGGCGCGAACGGATGAATGGAGCCGAACTCGGGCCAGGTAACCGGGAGCATTTCCGCTGTGGCGTTGAGTTTCATCGTGCACGAACCGAGCGGAATCATGGTGCGATCGAGCGCCAGATCCTTGTCGGCCAACTTGCGCAGGTAGCGCAGCATTTCGGTCTCGCTGTGATAGCGATTGAACGTCGGATGCGTCAGGAAGGCGGTGCGGCGCGTCAGTGCCGCTGGCCAGGTCAATGTGGCCGCCTTGGTGATCGTGCTGTCCAACGCTGAAATATCGACATTCGAGGTAGCCGACGTTCCGGCATTCGAGAACATCTGGAACAGCGTATCGAGGTCCGCGCGAGTGGTGGTCTCGTCGAACGACAGGCCCAGGTGCGCGTCGTCGATGCGACGGAAGTTGTAACCGGCACTGACCGCGGCGTCATGCAGTTGCGCCGTCGCGCCCGACGTGTGGATCGTCAACGTGTCGAAAAAAGTGTCGTTGATGACGGTCCATCCCAGGCCACGAAGTCCTTGCGCGGCGATCGCCGTGATCCGGTTCACCCGCGCGGCAATATTTTGCAGGCCTGCCGGGCCATGGTAGACGGCGTACATGCTGGCGATGATCGCCAGCAGTGCTTGCGCGGTACAGATGTTCGACGTCGCTTTTTCACGGCGGATATGTTGTTCGCGGGTCTGCAGCGCGAGACGCAGCGCCGGTTGGCCTTGCGCATCGACGGTCACGCCGACGAGCCGTCCCGGCAATTGCCGCTTCAGCGCGTCGCGCACGGCCATGAATGCGGCGTGGGGACCACCAAAGCCCATCGGCACACCAAAGCGCTGACTGTTCCCAACGGCGACATCGGCACCCCATTCGCCAGGGGCGGCCAGCACCGTCAAAGCCAGCAGATCGGCGGCCACCACGACTTGCGCGCCGGCCTCGTGCAACGCTTCGGCTAGCGCGCGATAGTCGCGTACATCGCCATTGACGCCTGGGTATTGCAGCAGCACGCCGAACGGCGAGGCTTGCACGGCGTTGGCGGCAGGACCCACCACCACGTGGATGCCCAACGGTTCCGCGCGGGTGCGCAGCACTTCGATTGTCTGGGGCAGCGTGTCATCCGCGACGTAGAAGACCGTCGACGTCGACTTGCCCGCGCGCTTGACCAGCGTCATCGCTTCGGCGGCGGCGGTGGCCTCGTCGAGCATCGATGCGTTGGCCACGTCCAGACCGGTCAGGTCGGTAATCATCTGCTGATAGTTCAGCAGCGCTTCCAGCCTGCCTTGCGAGATTTCCGGCTGATAAGGCGTGTAAGCCGTATACCACGCCGGATTCTCGAGAATATTGCGCAGAATGACATTCGGCGTATGCGTGCCGTAGTAACCCTGGCCGATGAGGTTGCGCATCACGCGATTCTGCGCCGCCAGCTCGCGTAGCAGGGCAATCGCCTGCGCTTCATCGCGCGGATCGGTGAAGTCGCCGAGCGGCAGCGTATCGGTGCGGCGGATGTCCTGCGGGATCACGGCGTCGATCAGCGCGCCGCGATCAGCGTAGCCGAGCACGTCGAGCATCGCGCGTTCGTCGGCATCGATGGTGCCGATATGGCGCGCCTCGAAGCCATCGTGGCGTTCAAGCGCCGAGAGGGACACGGACGACAAAGGCGGCAGCGCCGACGGCGCGACGTTGGCGGAGGAAATATCCTGGGCCGGCGATGCCGACGGGACGGAAAGATCGGTCATGATGGAACGGGCGGAGGGGGCAGAGCACAGCCGCGCTCACACGAGCGCGACTTCACTAAAAAGCAGCAAAATAACGGTCCAAACCGGGACGGTGTCAACCAAGCACGTTGCAGACATCGTCACGGGTAATGCGTTTGTTACGGCGGTGAGGGGATGGCCCCCACCCGAGATCGTCCTCGATTTACTCGCCGATCGACTGCTTGTACTGATCGGCGCTCAACAACGCCGTCGTGGCGCCCGCGTCGGTCGGCTTGATCTTGAACAGCCATGCCTCGTACGGTTTCGCGTTGACGGAATCCGGTGCATCGCCCAGATCACCGTTCGAGGCGATGATTTCGCCGGCTACCGGTGCGTATATGTCGGACGCGGCCTTTACCGATTCCACGACGGCGATGGATTCGCCGGCGCTGACCTGACGGCCCGCCTCCGGCAGGTCGACGAACACGATGTCGCCTAGTGCTTCCTGGGCGTGGTCACTGATACCCACGGTCAACGTGCCGTCAGCTTCGGTGCGGATCCATTCATGCGACTCCGTGTACTTCAGGTCGGCTGGGGTGGTCATGGCATCCTCTCTGTAAAATCAAATGGTGTTGTGCAGCATGTCTGCTGCGCTGAATGTGCTTGTCAGCGGTGCTCGAAAACGTGTGGTTCGCCCGAACCGGCGCGCGGCTACAGCGTGACCAATGTCTTGCCTTGCCGCACGAACGGTAATTTAACCACGGTCGCGGGCAATTGTTTGTCCCGAATCTGCACTTGCACGGTATCACCGGGCTTCACGTCCACCGGCACCCGCGCGAATGCGATCGAGCGTTGCAGTGACGGCGAGAACGTTCCGCTGGTGATTTCTCCTTCCCCGGAGGCGGTCAACACCTTCTGGTGGCTGCGCAGCACGCCGCCGCTGCCCTGCAACAACAGGCCGACGAAGGCGGCGCGTTGGCCGTCCGTGTCGAGCTGCCCGCGTCCCAGGAAGGCGCGGTCGGTCGAGCGATCGACGGTCCAGGCCAGACCGGCATCCAGCGGCGACACGGTCTCGTCCATGTCCTGGCCATACAGGTTCATGCCGGCTTCCAGGCGCAGCGTGTCTCGCGCGCCCAGGCCGGCCGGGCGCACGCCGGCAGCGGCCAAAGCCTGCCACAGGGCGGTGCTTGCGGATGCGTCGCATACGATTTCGAAACCGTCTTCGCCGGTGTAGCCGGTGCGAGCGATCATCAATTCACCGAATGGCGATTCGGTCAGTACCACGGCATGGAACGGCTTCAACGGCTCGGACGGCGCTTGCGAACCGGGAATCGCCGCCCAGGTCTTGGCCCGCGCTTCCGGGCCTTGCACGGCGATGATGCCGAGGTCCGGACGGGAGACGACGGACATATTGAAGTCTCCCTCGGCGTTCTGCTGGCCGAGCCAGGCAATGTCCTTGTCCGCGGTGCCCGCGTTGACCACCAGCCGGAACGACGTTTCGTCGAAGTAATAGACGATCAGATCGTCGACCACGCCGCCGTTACCGTTCAGCATGCAGGAATAAAGGGCGCGGCCGGAGGTTTGAAGCTTTGCCACGTCGTTGGCGAGCACGCGCTGCAGGAACGGGCGGACGGCTTCCCCCGTCAAATCGACCACGCGCATGTGGGAAACGTCGAACATGCCGGCGCTGGTACGCACGGCGCGATGTTCTTCAATCTGGGAGCCGTAGTTGACGGGCATGTCCCAGCCTCCGAAATCGACCATCCGGGCGCCAGCGGCGAGATGGACGGCATGCAACGCAGTCTTGTTCAGTTCGGTCATTTGGAGCCCCCAGCGGCATCGGAAAACGTAAAAGGGTCGACGCCGTGCCGCCCGTAAAGGCGCGCGGTGCCGACCCCTCTGTCCTCGATACCTGAGAGATTGCACGGACGTCACTGCCGGCGGATGGTGCTGGGATAGGTCCCGTTGCACCATCCAAGGCCGGCGGCGGTCACATGCGCGCCCCTTCGGTGGGCAGGCAAGGCGCATGCAATGCGCCCGCTGCCGCTCTCCAGAGATGCGGAAGCCCGAGCTTCCGGCGCGATCGGTCCTTTTGCCTGAGAGTTTATGGGTGTTACCCCTTCGGCGGCGACGTCGGCTATGCAAGCATCCGCGCAATGCGCATGCCTGCCGGCCCGTGACGTCGCGCTCTCCCGATGCGCCCGGCGACTGTAAGGCAGCCGGACGGGGTTGTCAAATGGAGAAAAGGGGGAGGCCGTTCGACCGATCGGCCGGATAGGAAGGATGTCCGTGCGAGACGCATCGCCTCCCTGGAAATTCGCCCGTCGCGTGCTAACATCGACACTCTTCCTGATCCCTCCGTGATCGCCCTGGCCGTGTCAAACGAGGGCGATGTCGCATTATTTCAGAGAGTTACCCATGTCGGGCATGAACGCCGCACAGCGTGAAGGCGTGCACTATCTTGACGGTCCGTGCCTGGTGCTGGCGGGTGCCGGCAGTGGCAAGACGCGTGTGATCACGCAGAAGATCGCGCATTTGATCGAGCGAAAGGGCTTCGAGCCGAAGCATATCGCGGCGGTGACATTCACGAATAAAGCCGCGGCGGAAATGCGCGAGCGGATCGCGACGTTGCTCGAAGGCAAGACCTTGACCACACCGGGCAAGGAAGGCCGCAAGGTGCCTGTCAACCAGTTGACCGTGTGTACCTTCCACTCGCTGGGCGTGCAGATCCTGCGGCAGGAGGCGCAACACCTGGGGCTGAAGCCGCAATTCTCGATCATGGATTCCGACGACTGCTTCTCGATGATCCAGGAGCAGGTGGGCAGTACCGACAAAGGGATGATCCGCAAGATTCAGACGCAGGTCTCGCTCTGGAAGAATGCGATGCTGACGCCTGAGGAGGCGGCTGCGGTGGCGGAGGACGTCGACCAGCATCAGGCTGCTATCGTCTATCGGAACTATGTGGCAACGCTGCATGCCTACCAGGCGGTGGACTTCGACGACCTGATCCGCCTGCCCGCCGAGTTGTTCGCACGCAACGAGGAAGTGCGCGATCGGTGGCAGAACCGGCTGCGTTATTTATTGATCGACGAATACCAGGACACGAACGCCTGCCAGTACGAACTGGTCAAGCAGATTGCCGGCAAGCGCGCGGCGTTCACCGCCGTGGGTGACGACGACCAGGCGATCTATGGCTGGCGCGGTGCGACGCTGGAGAATCTGGCGCAGTTGCAGGTGGATTTTCCGCAATTGAAAGTGATCAAGCTGGAGCAGAACTATCGCTCCACGGTGCGCATTCTGACTGCCGCGAATAACGTGATTGCGAACAATCCGAAGCTTTTTGAGAAAAAGCTGTGGAGCGAGCACGGGATGGGCGACACGATCACCGTGAATGCGGCGAACGACGAGGAGCACGAGGCGGAGTCCGTGGTGTTTCGGATGTCTGCGCACAAGTTCGAGCGTCGGGCGCAGTTCCGGGATTACGCGATTTTGTATCGCGGTAATTTTCAGGCGCGGGTTTTCGAGCAGATTTTGCGGCGTGAGCGGATTCCGTACGTGTTGTCGGGCGGGCAGTCTTTTTTCGACAAGGCCGAGATCAAGGATGTGTGCGCGTATCTCCGGCTGATCGCGAATGCGGATGACGATCCGGCGTTTATTCGTGCGGTCACCACGCCACGGCGTGGGGTGGGGAACGCGACGCTGGAGGTGTTGGGCAGTTATGCGGGGCAGTCGAAAGTGTCGCTGTTCGAAGCTGTCTACATGGGCGGGATCGAGGCGCGGTTGAGTCCGCGCCAGCTTGAACCGTTGCGCGCATTTTGCGATTTCCTGCAGCGTCTGACCGACCGGGCCAAGAAGGAAGCGGCGAATACCCTGCTCGACGAGTTGATGGAGGGCATGCACTACGAAGCCTATCTGTACGACGCGTTCGATGACCGCGCGGCGCAGTCGAAATGGCAGAACGTGCTGGAGTTCCTGGAGTGGTTGAAACGTAAAGGGACGAAGGCTACGGTCGAGGGGGCGGAGGAGGCGACCGGGTATGACACCGCCGATGGGCTGGCGGACGAAGGCAAGGACCTGATGAAGCTGATCCAGACGGTTGCGCTAATGTCGATGCTGGAAGGCAAAGAAGAAGATCCCGATGCGGTGCGGCTGACGACCGTGCACGCATCGAAGGGGTTGGAGTATCCGCACGTGTTTCTGGTCGGCTGCGAGGAAGGGATTCTGCCGCATCGCGGAAGTGACGATGCGCCAGCGGACGATGCGCGGATCGAGGAAGAACGGCGGTTGATGTACGTGGCGATCACGCGCGCACAGCGGAGCCTGCATCTATCGTGGTGCAAGAAGCGTAAGCGGGCGCGGGAGACGGTTGTGTGCGAGGCGTCGCGGTTTATCGAGGAAATGGGACTGGCGGAAGCGCCACCGCCGACCGCTGAAGAAGCACCGATGACGCCAAAGGATCGGATGGCTGCGTTGAAGGCATTGCTGGGCGGGGGAGGGGCGTAGGGGGAGGCGGTTTGGGTTGGTGGTGAGGGTGTGCGTTTGTCGCTTTGTTGGGCGTTGCCTTGTAGACCGGAAAGAGACAAAAATGATCCAGGCGTGGTGGTTTGTGTTAGAATAGCGGTCTTATTGTTGGTGTGGTTTTTTGGCAACCAACATGTGTGTCGGCGCTGCGTTGTTTTGCTTTCTCCTATTCGCACCCACAGCCGCTACACAACAATTCGTTTTGCCTCATCTGCGTCCGTAGCTCAATGGATAGAGTACTGCCCTCCGAAGGCAGGGGTTGCTGGTTCGATCCCAGCCGGACGCACCAGATTCTTTATTAAAATCAAGCCTCAATATTCGGTTGATCGCAGTTGATGTGGGCGGCGATCTTGGGCATTGGTCATTCTTCCTCGCCGTCCCAGATCGCCCGCGCTTTTTTCTCAGCGTCAGCAGGGCCACCGTTTCGGCCAAGGCCGCATCCTTGCGCCGCAGCTCGCGCTCCAACGCCTTGTTACGTTTGCGCTCGCTTTTGATCGCCTCGCTGTCCTGGCGACTGCCTTGCCCGCTGCGTGCGTTGGCTCCTTCACCGCTCTCACGCCAACGTCGCAATTGCTCCGGATATAAACCCCGACGGCGGCAATATTCGGCTAACTCCACCTCGGATAATGCCGAACATTCCAACACCGCGTTGAACTTGTCTCGCGAACGCCAGCCCTCGCTGTCGGTCGCGTTCACCGGTAGCAAGAGGCCACGCTCGCGCGCAGCTTTGCGCCTGTTGTAGATCGTCGCTTCACTAACCCCTTCTTCCCGCGAAACGTAAGCGTCCACCCAAGGCATCTTTCGTCGCGACATGAACGTGCTCATGCTGTCGGATTTTTCGACGGATGCAGACGATGGAAGGTAAGCAAGTGGTACCCGTGACGCCGCGCACTGCGCGACGCAGTTTCACCAAGGAATTCAAGCGAGAGCTTGTGCGCCAGTCCATGCTGCCGGAGGTTTCTCGTGCAGCTCTGGCCTTGGCCAACGGCGTCAACGCCAATCAACTGGCACGCTGGTGTCGCGAGCATCAGCGTGCCGACCACGTCACTTTCGTGCCCGTCGTCAGCGCCGCATCCACTGCTTT
>NZ_LAQU01000005.1 GCF_000970345.1 Robbsia andropogonis
GACCAAGGATCTCGGCTATCATCCGTTCGCCGTACCTGCCGGGAATACCTCCGGCGCCTATACGAATACGCTTGGCGTGAAGATGGCGCCTTGCACATATTGCGGCTATTGTGAATTCTTCGGTTGTGGCAATTGGTCTAAAAGCAGCCCGCAAGCGTGCGTGTTACCGGCACTCATGGCACGGAAGAACTTCAGCTTGATTCCTGATTCCGAAGTGTTGCGCGTCGACCTGACTGGCGACAAGAAGATGGCTACTGGCGTGACCTTCATCGATAACGACGGACAGGAGTGGGAACAGCCCGCAGATATCGTCGTGCTATCGGCTTATCAATTCGATAATGTTCGACTGATGTTGCTTTCGGGCATCGGCAAACCCTATAACCGCGATACCGGTGAAGGGGTCGTGGGTCGCAATTATGCGTATCAGACCATCTCGGGTGCATCACTTTGGCTGAAGGATCAGCAACTGAACCCGTTTATCGGTGCGGGTGCACTGGCGCAATCGATCGACGATTTCAATGGCGATAACTTTGATCATTCGAATCTCGACTTCATTGGCGGCGGCACGGCGCTGATTCACTCGACGAATGGCCGGCCGATCGGTTTGTCGGGAGGGGTGCCCAAGGGCACGCCGGCGTGGGGCTCAAGCTGGAAGAAGGCTTACCAGAAGGCCTACCAGAACTACAATTCGATCTATGTAATGGGCAACAGCTATCCGCATCGAGACGTCTTCCTCGACCTTGATCCGGAATACAAGGATCGTCATGGCCAGCCGTTGCTGCGAGTGACGTTTGATTGGAACGAGAACGACAAGCGTTCGGGCAAGTTCATGGCGGATAAGTCCATGGAGATCGCCAAGGCGATGAACGCCGAGACAATCGAGCGTTCAGAGCCGACGGCCGCGCCGTACACGCCGATGACCAATCTGTCTTCGCATACCACGGGCGGGGCGTGCATGGGCGATGATCCGCGGACCAGCGCGGTCAACAAGTATTTGCAGAGCTGGGATGTACCGAACACCTTTGTCTGCGGCGCATCGGCGTTCGCGAACAATGCCGGCTACAACCCGACGGGTACGGTGGCCGCGCTGACGTTACATGCCGCGCAAGCCATTCGGGATCAGTATCTGAAGGCACCTGGCGCATTGGTGAAGGTCTAGACGATGGCGCAACAACCTACTCAACACTCGCCACGCCGGTCTGGCGCCGCCCGCATCGGGATCGTGATTTTTATCCTGATCATCCTTGCGGCCGTGATTCTTGGCGGCTTGATTGCCTGGCGTTCGCACCAGCGTGCCAATGCGCCGGTTGATACCGCGCTGCTGGATCAGATCACGCAATACGGCGCGAATGATGGCAGTAAGGAGGCCGATCCGATCAAGCGGGGCTTGTACCTGGCCCAAGCGGGGGACTGTATCGCTTGTCATACGGCGAAGGGCGGCAAGCCGTTTGCTGGCGGTTTGGGCTTGAATACCCCGTTCGGCGTCATTGTGTCCAGCAATATTACGCCGGACAAGCGGTACGGCATTGGCGATTGGACGGACGCGCAGTTTCTGCATGCTGTCAAGGATGGTGTCGCGCCGCATGGCAAGTTGCTGTACCCGGCGATGCCGTACAACTTGTATTCGCGCGTTACCGACAAGGACCTGCTTGACGTCTTTGCTTATTTGAAGACGGTTGCGCCAGTAGCCGAAGCACCGCCCGCAAACCAGTTGCCGTTCCCGTTCAATATTCGCCAATCACTTTTCTTCTGGAATCTGCTGTTCTTCAATCCGACGCCTTTCACGCCGGACCCGAAACAGTCGATCGAGTGGAACCGTGGCGCCTATCTGGTTGACGGTCTTGGTCACTGCACGGCTTGCCACAGCGGCAAGAACTTCCTCGGGGGCGATACGGATTATCTGCAAGGATATGACCTCGAGGGTTGGCATGCACCCGAGATCACCGGCAATACCTATACCGGTATTGGCAGTTGGAGCAACGCGGACGTCGTGGCTTACCTGCATACGGGGGGTAATCGCATCAGCGTCGCGGCAGGGTCGATGGGCGAGGCAGTGACGAATTCGACGCAGCATATGACCGAAGGTGACCTGAGCGCAATTGCCACTTACTTGAAGAGCTTGCCCGGGTCTGACAGAAAGCGGCCGACACCGCTGCAGCAAACGGACGCCATGATGGTGTTGGGACATGACATCTATCAAAGCAATTGCGCTGCCTGTCATAAGACGAGCGGCGAGGGTGTCGAGGCGATGGTGCCATCCCTGGCAAACAATCCGGGCGTGCAAGCGCCGGGTGCCAACAACGTGATCCGAACGATCTTGATGGGCGGGCGCGGTGCCGCTACAGCGAGCAATCCGACGAGCGCGGAAATGCCTGCGTTTGCCTGGAAACTGTCGGACCAAGAGGTGGCGGCCGTGGCGACGTATATTCGGAATAGTTGGGGTAACGCGGCCGATGCGATTACGGCCGCCGATGCAACGAAGCTGCGTACGCGTCTGAAAGCGCCACCGCAGTTAGGATCACAACCTTAAAATTTGAGACGCAAGCAGCCGCGACACACCACACCCCGATAGCGATATCGGGGTTTTTTTACCTGCGTTTTTATCGACGGTGCGAGCGTATTGCACGAGGGCTGTGATAGGCAGGCGTATATTCCTGCTGGCGTGTACGGCCACGAGTGAAGAGGATGCCATGGTTACGGGTATCAGTATTGGGTCATGGACCCAAACGAGTCATATTGGCCGGAACCGCAACCTATTTCCTTTGCACGGGAACGATGGGGCGGTACTTTATCGTCGAGCGCCAGTCAGATACCGTTGCGGTAGTCTTTAAGTGCTTGGCGTGAGAAGCAGTACGATAATGATCCGGAAAACAAGACCTTCGTATTGATCAATGCCATCAGGCCGACGCTAGCGATGTAATCAATCTCTTGATTTAAAGACACAAGGCTTGTGTTGTCAAAATACATGTTACGGTGAACAACGAAGGCGGCATGCGCTGCTTTTGTCTTCTTTTCCGACATGCGCGAACATTCGAACAAGACTCCCGCACCGTCCCAGGCTCCGTGGGACAATCTTTTCTCGCCCGAATGGCAGCAGTGCCTGTGGCGGACGGGGTTAATGGCCTGGCCGACCATCGCTGTATGCCTGTGGATCGGTCAGATTACAAATCACATGGTACCGATGCTGGTCGTCGCCGGGGGCGCGTTCACTGTCGGCTTAGGGGCGCTGCAACGTTTTACGCGAATTTCGATCATGCCGATGCTACTTGCGTGCCTCGGCATGATGTTGTCCACGTGGATTGGTTCACGCATCGGTGCCTCATTGACGGCGATGCTGTTGGCAAGCGCGATTTGGGCGGCACTGGGCGGGTGGGCTGCGATACGCGGGCCGGGATTGACCTGGATTTGTCAGCAATCCGCGATCGCGCTATTCGTCGCAGGTAGTTTTGCCGGTAGCAATAGTGGGAATGCCAGTGTTGCTAACTCATCTTTTCCAATTGATTTTGGCCTAATGCTGCAGGCGATCTTGCCGCAATTCGGTGAACTCGTTCATGGTTCTGGAACGTTCGGCGTATCGACCGACTACGCGGCGCAACGGGCGCTAATGGTGGGTATCGGCGGGGCGGTTCAGATCGGATTTCTGGGGGCGGCTTTTTGTTCTGGCCGCGTGCGATCCCGCCGATCTTACCGTCTCAATCTTTAAGAAGTGATACTCGTGGTGCGCTGGCCACGGCATTGCGCGCGGCGCTGGCTTGTACTGCCGCCAGTCTGGCCGTGCATATGTTGAAGCTACAACATAGCTATTGGGCACCTATGACCGCGTTGGTCGTGCTCAAACCATCTTTGAAGGAAGAGTTCCACAGTGTGCTGCAGCGCTGTATAGGGACTGTCACGGGGGCAACGCTAGTAACACTCGCGATTTTTTTCTTCGCCCGAGTCCGGGATGGTTGATTATCGCGACGAGTCTGTGCGCCTTATCTGCCTACGCGTTGAATCGCGTCAGCTATCTCTTCTTCAGCGCGGCCCTGACTGCCTACATCGTTTGCATGCTTGGTTTGGTCGATCCCGGACAAATTGCTCCGGAGATCGCTTTGTACCAGGAGCGGATTGGCGCAACGCTGATCGGTTGCGGCATGGCACTCGTTATTGACTATCTTCTCAAGGCGATCGGACTTAATGCCAATCGTCGACCGGGAATGGACTAACCTTATTCGATTTTGAAAAGGCCTTGCGCAAGGCGCGGCATGTCGAGGTAACGCCGATTGGTCGAGGCCTCATGTTTGTCAAGACTACTATTTAGTGTTTTCCTCAAGATGTCGCCTTTGCGTTCGTAACTGTAGGCAGATTCGGCTTTTCACTTGATAAGGCGAAGACGTCACTATTCCAACGAAGCTTGATTCGTAAAAGCGGCATGTCAAACCTTGTACATGGTCTAATCCGCAAATGAGCAGTGAGACGAATGTCCCAAGTCATGCAACTATAGTTTTGCGATGTAAGCGCTTTCTTTATTTATCTATTTATTTTGGAATGCAGATCATGCGAGTGTTATTTGATGCCGTAGCACCTCTGTATTTAGGGAATACGGATGACGATGAAGAATTAGAAGAAAAGGTTGTGGCTGTGAGACAGGGTAAGCTGGATGAGTTGCCCAGTGATGTCTTTTGCATGTCTGCTTCCTTGCTTTCCGCACGTTCACTATTCAGCCTTAGTCTAGTTAGCAACAAATACTATACATTGTTGCGGTCGCAGTTTCAGTCAAGCTTTATGGCTATATCGAACATCGGAAGATTTCGGACTAGTGAGCCTCTAGAGGCTCTGTTCATGCAGACGCTGAACAGTATTCAGACTGTTCGCATTCGTGCCCAGCAGCCAGCGCTGCTAAGAGCGCTTGTGTTGACAATACCAGACGGTAACCGGAGTGGTTCAGATGACCGACACGGGCATAGGCATCTAGCTTTCTTTAAAGGAAAAGCTTTTAGCGCTGTTCTTTCCGAACAAGAAAGCGTGATAAAACTTCCACCATGTTCTTTATCGCAAGCCCTTGATTTAGTTAATCTGATCGTTGCGCGTTATGCCATATTTAAGTCCTTTGAGCATTGCAAGATAACACCTTTTAATTTGCTGCAGCAAACTGAAAAATCATTTTGGGTGGCAGTGCTTAATTCCCTTACTGAGAACATTCCAGCATATGATCTGAAAGATGCGATAACGTTATTTTTTGAAAATTATGACGGTCTGCCAGAAAATATTTCTGATTCATTTGCAGGGGCCTTGGCATCAGCACTGTTTTTTAACAAAAAGCATCAAGGGGATATGGTTCAGGCGATAATGCGCAGGCGTTTTGGCGTGACGACGGACAAGCAGTGGTCTATTGTCGATCAGCGTATTGCCTCGGAACTTCATGAGCATTGTAAGGAAGCGCCAGGGCCGGACTTTGATCTGGAATGTTCGAGATGGCGTGCTTGCAACACGCGTTTTGTAATCCAGGCAGAACAGGCGACGCTCGCCATAAAACCTCATTATAACTTCGGTGAGAGAGCGCAAATCGATGTTTTACCAATACGGAAGTCTGAAAAATCTCCAGGCTGGTTTAATCGGGCATTTCACTTTCTGAATCCTTGGCATGCGTATGCAAATCCCGTCAAAGGTCCGGAAGTGGTCGTTTCCGCACTTAGCATAGATCTTGAAAAATTCCCTGGTAGATTTATTTGCGCCCTAGCTAACTTGCTTCCTGCGCGTTCAATATTTACCCTTAGCTTGGTCAGCAAGCCTTTTTACGATCTTCTGCGCTCTCAATTCCAATCAATTTTTACGGCTATCTCGAAGATCGAAAGCTTCCGGACTGGAACGCCGGTGCGCTTGTTGTTTATCCAGGCAATCACCAGTATTGAGGCTGTTCGCATAGTTGCGCAGCAGCCGGGCTTGCTCCGAGCGCTGGTGTCGTGCATGTCTGTTCGCAATAAATCAATTTCCGACCATTGGAAACTTGGTAACTGCGATAACTTTGATGGAAAGAAGCTATACGAAGTTATTTCAGGAAATGAAGCTCGCATCGGGGCAACACCGCAAAAATTATCGGAAGCTATTGCTTTAATTGATTTGGTCGTTGCGCGTCATATCGCATCTGGATCGTTCGAAGATTGTGCGATATCGCCTCTGGACCTGTTAAAGAGAAACGACAAAGCTTTTTGGCCTGAAATGCTTTATTCATTAATAAATAGCATTCCTTATGATATGCTAAGAAAGGAAATTCAATTGTTTGCTGAAGAATTTGATGGAACCTTGAGCGACATACCTCAATTACTCGCGTGCGAGTTGGCATCGGCATTATTTTTTCGCTCAAAGCTTGACGGGGAAGCGATCAGAGCAAGGATGCAAACGCATTTTGGCCTAAATACATTAGAACAGAAATCCGAGATAGATATTCGCATCGCAAGGGAGCTTCATTTGAAGCTTCCATCTGCACCCGGTGCAGCCTTTGATGAACAGTGTTCGAGATGGCGTCCATACGATCCGGACTTTGTGATCCTTGCTGAATACGCGACAACTGAGATCGAGCCAGGCTTCGATTTTGGTGAAAGAGCAATGATCGGCGATGCATCCACAATTGAGGAAGTAATTTATCAATTTGGATATAATATTCGCGATATTGATGATAGGATTAATATATAAAATCTTATTTTATTTAATAAAATGGTCGTGAATGTTAGAAGAATTAGGGGGGGTTAATCTTTCCCTATGGAGAAATACGAATTAGGTAAGCAACGATATAGCTGCAATTACAAGTTTTCGCATGTCAATCACGCGATTATTTGAGTATTTGTTGGATGGTGGGTCAGGGTGGACGTGATGGGTTCGTATTTTTGTGTATTCGTCAATCATGCAGTGGTCTCCGATTTTCGCATTCACTTTCTTTGTCGTGGAAGTTATTTTTTTACTTGAAAATAATTCCAGGGTAGGTGATCAATATAAAAATATCATTTTCACGATGAAGAAAAATGCTCCCGGTAGATTTTTTTTGAAAAAATTATTTTATATGAAGATTGTTAACAACGCGCAAACGTTTTGGAAATTTCGGATGTCATTTGGGATGGCATTGACTGCTCTGGTGTTGAATGGGTGTTCTCCTGGTAGTCGCGATGCGGAACCGGCAGCCACGGCGGCAGCAACGGCATTAGCACCGACACCAACACCAGCAACGGCACGAGAAACGGCACCAGCAACGACACCAGTAACGACACCAGTAACGACACCAGTAACGACACCAGTAACGACACCGACACCGACACCGACACCGACACCGACACCGACACCGACACCGACACCGACACCGACACCGACACCGACACCGACACCGACACCGACACCGACACCGACACCGACACCGACACCGACACCGACACCGACACCGACACCGACACCAACACCAACACCAACACCAACACCAACACCAACACCAACACCAACACCAACACCAACACCAACACCAACACCAACACCAACACCAACACCAACACCAACACCAGGATTGGGGTATTCGCTTTGGAATGCAACTCCTGCAGAACGCCCTCAAACGTATCGAAGCGCGCATGAGTTTTTGATTACCCGGCCCGTCGTTGGCGTGCCGAAAGGGCGAAAATTTTCGCGAGGTGAAAATGCGAGAAAGTTGCTGAGCATCGACAATAAAATCCGTCGTTTTATGGATTTGAACCGGGTTGCAGGTTTTATGGCCCTAAAAGACGGCAAAACGCTGGTGGAAGAATATGGCTTGGGAAACTACGCCGATTCAAGGTGGCAGACGTTCGGCGTCACATACTCTATTCTGTCCACGATGGTGGGGCTTGCTATTAAGGAGGATCTGCTTTCTTTAACAACGCGGGTACGCGATGTCTTGGGCGACAAGGCTGGATCGGTGTATGGCATGGCGACTGTCGAGCAATTGCTGCGAATGCAGTCAGGCGTGAAATGGGAGCTCGATGGGGCGCGGCCGGGCGGTATTGGAGATATGGTCCGGGCAGGTGAGAAGGGCGAACGTGGCGCGACGTTGGCGTTCCTTGCATCGCTTGATGCGGACCCCGCATTGATTGGTGGAAATATATACAACCACAACGCTGGTGATGTGCAAATGCTCGCTGAAGTGCTTGACGCGACGGTGCGACGGCGAGGTTATGATGGTTTGAGCGATTACATGTCGAAGAAGATTGCGCAGCCGTTTCAGATGGAGGGCGGCACATGGGTGTCGGAGACGCAGGATGGCGGAGAGCTGATTTTTTCAGGAATCAGCTTGACGCTGCGTGACAATGCACGCTTTGCGCAAGGCATTCTTGAGGAATTTAAGAAAGGCGACAGTAGCATATTGCCACTGGGATGGAAGTATGCCGCTTATCTGGATCCTCATCCTCTTAGTTCACGTGATAGGCACGGTGCGAACCCGAAGTTTGGCTATCTTTGGAAAACGCATGGCTCAAGCTTTATTGCGCCAGATGCTCTTTTTTATGCTCAAGGGATTGGAGGGCAAGCAATCATTATCCTCCCAAGTAAGAGACTGATCTATGTCTTGCAAAGTGCATGGGCTGCTGAAGACGATGTGCAGATAGCAACGCTGTTTGCTGATCTTTTTAAACTAAATTTAGATATTGAAAAGAAAATATCTGCGGAACGTGTTGATGACTTTTTGACACCTTAGTTCACAAATTTACTGCTTAGCGTGCCACTGATCGGATTGTGATGACGTACAACTTGTACGGTTTTGTTTCCTCACGCCGGGACAACTATTTCTAATGGAAGTGTACTTCGCGTTAGTAGCATGAGTTTACCGAAATATGCCTAACGCTCTATGGCAAGAGTGCGAAATGTACGGATTTTAATAGAAAGTAAATATATTAGTTATCCTATATATAAAATTATTTTCTATATGTTGATGTCGATGTATTCAGGCATATGGGTGATTTTTCTTGAGGAAGTGTTTTTAATATGAACATAGATGACAACAGGCAGACGTTCCGAAAATTTCGGACATCATTAGGGATAGTGTTGAGCGTTTTGGTATCGACTGGGTGTTCTCCTGGTAGTCGCGACGCGGAACCGGCAGCAACGGCATTAGCACCGACACCAACACCAACACCAACACCAACACCAACACCAACACCAACACCAACACCAACACCAGCAACGGCACCAGCAACGGCACCAGCAACGACACCAGCAACGACACCGACACCGACACCCACACTCACACCCACACTCACACCCACACCCACACCCAAGGCGCAGCCTATGGATGCCTCAACATCGATTCCAGTATCGGGGCCATCAGAGGCAGTACCAAAGAAAGCTTTGGATGAGTCTGAAACCCTGGCACAAGATCAAAAAGAAGGTGATCCGGGTTTAGGGCAGTTTCTTTTTCATCGTCGCATTATTGGCGTCGGGAAAGCTCGGACATTTACCCGAAGCCCGAGCGCGGCTCATATATCGTCTATCGAGAATGAAATACGCGAGTTTATGAACATGCATAAAGTTGCAGGGCTGATGGTGCTGTTGAACGGAGAAGCATTAATTGAGAAATACGGCATGAACAGTAGCGTCAATATGAGGTTGCAAACTATCGACGTCACGCAATCTATCCTAGCCACGATGGTGGGGGCGGCGCTTCAGGATGGTTTGCTTGCTTTGGATACGCGGACGGGTGATGTAATAGGGCATAACGCGGGGCCGATTTACAGCATGGCAACGGTGTACCAATTGCTGAAAATGCAGTCGGGTGTGAAATGGCAGAGTGGCGGGAAGGATGCGGATGATTTACAACAACTTATTCGATCCGGCCAGCTCGGTGAGCGTGGTGCCACATTGTCCTTTCTTGCAACCTTTCCGGCTGACCCTTCATTGGCTGATGGAGAGACGTATAACTACAATCCCGGTGATTTTCAAGTTCTTGCTGAAGTGTTGGACGCTACTGTACGCCGGCACGGCTATGACGGGCTAAGTGATTACTTATCTGTGAAGGTCATGCAGCCATTCAAAATGGGGGGCGGCGCATGGGCGTCGGAAATGCAAAATAGTGGGGAATTGATTTTTCCGGGAATTGCGCTCTCACTTTCTGATACTGCGCGATTCGCACAAGGCATGGTCGAAGAAATGAAAAAAAAGCACAGCAGCATCTTACCTAATGCGTGGTACAAAAATGATTGTATCGACTTGACTGCCGACGTTTCGCTTCGAAACAGTTGTCAGGCAATAATCGTCATGCCAGACGAAGGACTGGTTTATGTTTTGCAAAGTGGGGTCGCAAACCGTGATATAGAACAAGCGCAAGAGCTACATGAAGCCTTTCAAGCTCTGCAAAAAAAGATCGCATGGACGATAACAAAGAGTTATTTACATTAGAATTCTAAATCCGTCTTTATAAACTCAATCGTCCAGTATATGTCGCCGGTCATCTGGACATTAGTTCTATGAGATCCGAAAAGACTTTCCAGGCCAAACGCTGATGTTATTAAGTTTGTTCCGAGTAATTCGATCCGGTGACAAATTGATGCGACGTCGCAGGTCGCATCAACTGTCGATGCATCGACATCCTATACGCTGCGTGAAAGCAGGCGCCCGATCATGGCATCTGGTAATGCGCTGATCAGCATGTGCAACGTAAAGTCCACGTCCGATGCGGCAATGTCGAATCGCACGATCAAGTCTTCTCCGGCAACGCTGATACTGGCAATGTAGACGCCGAGGGGGGAGTGCAGTAATTGGCTGAGGCTTTCGCGTGGTGTATGGACCTTACCGTGATAATCGTTCAGTAGCGTGACATCCAGGAATACGCGTCGCTGCAATGCGTTTGCAGGCAATGCATCGTCCGAGAGAATCGATTTTGCTTCTTCTTGATTGTGCGAGGCCAGGGTTGGGAAGTTCATCATTTATCCGAGAAAGCCAATGGTAACGGTTCGAGGTTGTTTAGCTGAGCGAGCGCGTGCGCTAACTGCCTCATGAGCTTTTCTGATGCGGTGGCCAGCGGTGCGCGCGTCTCCGCGCTCGCAAGTCCTTGCAATGCCAGGCATGCTTTTATTGCGGTAGGGTTGGTCGTCGAGAAAAGCAGGCGGATGATGTCCGAGAGCCCATCGAAGTCCAGGCATGCTTCGTTTCTTCGACGTTCAAGGCCGGAAGAGGTCCTGCCCGACAGCGACGCTCGGATATCTCGATCAATGGAAACGAGTTCTTCCGGGAAGACGTGGGCACTGGCGAGAATGGCGCCGCTGCCGCCTGCTTGCAGGCATTCGATAAGTGCATTATCCGTCCCGCACAGCATGCTGAGAGGGAGTTTCCCGAAGGCGCTGAAGCTGCTGGGCACACATGCTTTGATCGCCGTGATTTCGTGCCGATACAGCAGCTTCTCTACGGTTTCTGGTGCCAGTGCGACGCCTGCGCGCAGTGGAACGTCATACAGTATGATCGGCTTCCTTGCGACATCGGCGATTGTCGAGAAGTGCCAGATCAAGCCGTCTTGATCGGGCCGGATGTAGGCAGGAGCAGGGACCAGATACCCATCAGGCTGAAAGCGGTCATAAATTTGAATCGATTCACACATCTCCGATGTGCTCAATCCACTGACACCAATATAGACCGGCATACCGGACGGGACAGCGTCGAAGATCGTGTCCAATACCTCGCTACGCTCAATCCGTGACAAAAGGGTTGATTCACCTGTCGTGCCCAGCGCGACAAACCCGCTGATACCTGTACCGGCATAGTGCTGCACCAGATGTCGTAATGCAGCAACGTCCACTTTGCCATGCTTGAATGGCGTGACTAAGGGTAACCACATACCTGAGATCATTACTTTTTCCGTCGCGGACTGTACTCGAACTCCCGCGGGTAAATTTGGTTGATAGTGGCGTTGGGGATAAGCGTCATCAGCGCTTGAAGAGTTGATTTCATGCCTGCTGCGGGAATGTCGAACGTGAAGTGAATGTGTATTGGAAAGAGCGTTGCGTGGCGTACTCGCGCACCCATCGATGATCCAAACACTTTCTTGAGTTGGGCGCGTTTCTTATCTCCCTCGTGCTCCTCGACCACCACTTCAACGACGTATGCATCAAATGGCGTTATAGGAACCGTAGGAAGGAAATGCCTTTCTGAATTGGTTTTGCTCGACAAATGCATGATGCCGTTCCTCGCTTTGCCATTGGGATTGGTACGGCGACCCCAATATCACTTCAATTAATCTTTCTCTGCCGCAGTACGATGCGATAGTGAAATCGTAGCGCCAACGCACATCAAATTGGCGTAAAAATCGCGGGTCGATGTATCAAGAACCTGTAAAGATTTTCGTGCTTGAAAAATAGGACCGCTTAAGCGACGGTGCTTTTTTTGTATCTGCTCTGGATTTTGCTGGTGTAAGGATTCGCCGTCATACCACAGATGCACCTTGCAATGATGTACCTCGCAAATCACTCAATCGCCATTACCCGTCAAAACCTTAAGCCGCGCGAGCTTTCAAATTTTTTAAGCCTTGACTAATAAAAGTACCGTGCACGCGTTAGATCGTCTAACTCTGCAAAAAAAGAGAAATGGGTAGTGGCAAATTAAGTCAGTACACCTAATATATTAGAGGTGTAAGTATTATATGAACGTGGGAACAGGGATCCCACTTACCTGGTAGCGGTGAATGGCTATCTACACAGAAGCAAGGATGAATAGCGTTTTACGCGCCATGCCGCATCGTATTCTTTCCATGACAGAACGTCACGGTAAGCAAGGATATCAACGTCAGTCCGACGGCCAAGGCGGCCACGCCTGTCGCACCGGCCCCGCGCAACATGTAGATGGCCAGGATTGGCGTTAGCCCACCCACAACGGCGGTGGAGAGTTCGCGGCCCAGCGCCACGCCGCTGGCGCGTACCGCGGCGGGAAATTGCGCCGAGAACAACGCTCCCTGTACGGCGAGCAACCCGTTCACGCCGATGCCGATCGTCAAGACCATCGCCAGGCAGATCAACGTGGGCGAGCGGGTGGCGGTCAACGGGAAATACGCCACGCTGGCAGCGATCGAAAACAATAATGCAACCATAAAGAAACGTCGTACACCGATATGATCCGCCAGCGCGCCAAATAACGGCGCAGTGACCACGGCCACCGCGGCGGCAATCAACGTGGCGTGCAACGCGACTGCGCGCGGCATGCCGAGGGTGGCCGTGAGGTAGTACGAAGTGAAGGTCAAAAATAGAAAACCGAGACCGGCTTGCGCGAACTGCGCGCCTACCACAAACACGACCCCGCGCCATTCGTCTCGCAATAGTGCCCGCACTGCGGTGCTTTTCCGCGTTGCGTCTGGTTGCAGAACTTGTGCCGCATGAAATGCCTGACTTTCACTCAGGTTGCGTCGAATCCAGACGCCTGCGAGCAGCAGCAACCCGCTGAACAGGAACGGGATGCGCCAGCCCCAGTCCGCAAACGCCGGTCCGGTCAACCAGGAAAACACTCCGAGCGC
Source organism: Robbsia andropogonis (assembly GCF_000970345.1). GTDB lineage: Bacteria > Pseudomonadota > Gammaproteobacteria > Burkholderiales > Burkholderiaceae > Robbsia > Robbsia andropogonis. The sequence goes on from NZ_LAQU01000005.1 coordinate 13,481, forward strand.
TGCCGATGCCAACAACATGCCGGCATACACACCCGTTGCGGGCAGCGCGCCGCGCACACCACTGTTTCTTGCTGCGCCCGTTTCAACGGCATACACCGCCGCCACGGCGAATTCAGCGCCAGCGCCCACGCCTTGAATAATGCGCAAGAACAATAACAAGAGCGGCGCGGCCAGGCCGATCGATGCATAGGTGGGTAGCAGGCCGATCAGGCAACTGCTGCCACCGGTCAGCAACAGGATGACGACGAGGATGCGTTTCCGGCCAAAGCGGTCCGATAATGTCGCCAGCAGCAAGCCGCCAAAGGGGCGCGCCACAAAGCCGACGGCGAACGTGGCATAAGCGGCTACCGTGCCAGCAAACTGATCGGTAGCCGGAAAGAAACTTGCGGACATCACGCTGCCCACGAGCAATGTGTACAAGAAGAAGTCGTACCATTCCAGCGCGCTACCCACCACCACCGCCACGGCCGATTGGACACGTTCCTTGTGCGACGGCAATGCCGCCTTCATCGGTACGCCCACGGTTCCCGTCTCGCTGTCAGCGCTCGCTATCAAGCCATCGGTCGCGTTCGCGGGACTTTGGGTTGCTATGCTGCGCATCGACTTTTCCATCGGCTGGTATCTCGTCCCGCAATCTTTATTAGTCATAGCCGGGTTTTACGTCTTGAAGGCGGCCCCCGCAAAGCAAGACCTCGCGGCGATTATAAAGAACTGTGATGGCAAGGGAAATGCGCGTTGCGTACGAACGCCGCATTTTTTGCGAAAAATGCCAGATCCATAGCGTTATGATGCGGGTTTTCCGCAAAAATATCCCGATAAATGCGGGATGCGTCGATCTTCCATCATGATGCCGACTGGGACGGTATGATCGCATCGGGGCGGAGGTACGCCAGCACTGCTTCGATCAACATCTGTCGATGGGCGGGGCGCTGACTCGGCAGCAATGGGTCGCGGCCAAATAAGGTGCCGAACGTGTATCGGTTCAAGACCCGGTGAAAAGAAAAACTGCTCATTAGCATGTGCAGATCGATAGCATCAACATTCGCGCGAAAGCAGCCGGCACGCACCCCACGCTCGAGAATCTGCTCAAGCAGTTGAATCGCGGTGGCATTGCGTCCCCGACTCGTTTCCGACCGCTTCAGGAAAGTGGCCTGCTGGAAGTTTTCGATGCTGACCAGCCGCACGAAATCGGGATGCGCTTCATGATAGTCGAAGGTTAATCCGACCAAGGCGCGCATGGCGTCGATCGGCGGTTGTTCGATCAGGCGCATCTCCTCCTCGTTATGCCGGATACCCCCATAGGCTTGATCGAGAACCGCCTGATAAAGCTCATCCTTGCTACCAAAGTAGTAATAGATCATCCGCTTCGTCGTGCGGGTCTTTGCCGCAATGGCATCCACGCGCGCGCCGGCAAGGCCGTTCGTCGCGAACTCCTCGGTAGCGACTTCGAGGATATTCTGCTTCGTCAACTCCGGATCATTCTTTCGCTTGGGACGTCCTTTTGCCGTGGTCGGTGGCGGGACAACGGGGTCGGACGAATCCTGCGATGGGTTCGACGAGGCAGTCGCGGCACCGGATGGGGCGTCCGCACGCGTCACACTAGGCGGGGTGGCCTCAGAGTCAGAAAAGGAATTCAGTGGAGCGTCGGGCATACCGGTTGTGCGGTGCGGCAAATCGAGATATATGACACATTGTATGCGTATTTCTCGCGATCTGCCGCGCCGGATAGGCTGGAACCACCACGCTGTTGATTGATTAGTGCGAGATTTTTTCCAGCGCAATGTCGCGGGTTCTGGGCCCCATCAGACCGATCACGAGCATCACGATCAGCATGGCAGCAGCGATAAAGGCAAAAACACCCACAACGCCGAAGCCGTGCAAGATGGCGGAGATGGCGAACGCCGTGAAGATTGCCGAGAACCGGCTCCACGAGTACACGAAACCCACTGCCTGGGCACGAATTGCGGTTGGGTACAATTCGGTTTGGTAGGCATGCAGATTGAACGACATCATATTGCACGCCAGCGTGATCAATACGCCGGTCACGATCAACGGCACGCTACCGGTGACCTGGCTGAACAGCAGTCCGCACACCATGATCGCACCCGCCATGAACACGATCATGCTCTTGCGTTCGAAGCGATCTCCCATCCATAGCCCGATCATCGGGCCGATGGGCGCGGCCACGGCGATAATGCTCGAATAGGCAAGACTACGCGTGACTGTCACGCCATGCGAGATCAGTAGCGTTGGCAGCCAATTGGCAAAACCAAAGTACCCCACGGTCTGGAATACATTGCATAGCACCAGCATCGTCGTACGTTTGCGATAGACGCCTTGCAGGATATCGCGGAAGCGTTTGCGTTCGCCCACCGGTTCCGGGGCCAATGGCGGCGGTAACGGCTTGCCATATTCGCTGGCTACCCGGGTCTCCAGATCGGCAACGATGCGCTCGGCTTCCGCCGTACGGCCTTTCAGGGCGAGCCAACGTGGACTTTCCGGCAGTTGACGTCGAATCCACCAGATGAACATCGCGCCATGGGCGCCGATGAGCACGACCCAGCGCCAGCCTTCCAGCCCGAGGAAGTGCACCTCGGACAGCAGGTAGGTCAAGATCGCCGCGCATGGCACCGCGACAAAGCCGATCGCCTGCTCGCAGGCGAATGCACGGCCACGGATCTGCTTGGGTACCAGTTCCGCGATATAGGTGCCGATGGTCACCAGCTCGACGCCAATGCCAATGCCGGCGATGAAGCGCCACAGGTTCAGGCCCAATGCCGTGTCCTGGAAGGCCATGACGACATTGGCCACGCTGTACCAGAGCAACGACCCGGTGAAGACGGCACGACGACCAAAACGGTCGGCGAGAAACCCGCACGCGATGGTGCCGATAAACAGTCCCGAAAACAACGCCGCGATAAAGCCTGCCACGCCGTTATTGCCGAACAAGCCGGGTGTGGTGGCGGAAAGTATGCCGCTCTTGACAATCCCTGGGGCGATATACCCGGTGAACAGCAGGTCGTACATCTCAAAAAAGAAACCGAGACTGAGCAGCACGACGAAACGCCATATGGTTCGCGTGGCCGGCAGGCGATCCAGGCGCGCGGATAGAAGGCTGGCCGCAACCGCCGCATGATGCTGGTCTTGCCCCGGCTGGGATGCCGATACGTGAACAGAAGGCGAAACTTCTGGCGTCTCGCGCGAATGCGCGGTGCCGGGTGCGTGTTCCGCACCGGATGTCTGGTTGGGCGAACCCATGATCGTTGATGTCTCCGGGATGCACGCCGTTTCTGTAAGGCTGGCATGCAGCGGGAGTATAGCAAAGCCTTATACGGATACCAGACCCGATTTCATCGGGACGACGAACGGTGGATCAACGGACGGCCAGCCATATGATGGCGCCTGAGATCGGCAATAGCCAGGCGAGATGAAGCGCTATGCGAGGCACGTAGCGCAGTACGAGGACAAGCGCTTGCGCGGCGGCGGTCAGGACCCCCAGCCATGCCACTACGCCGATCGGGCCGCCCCAATGCCGGATGCAGGCCGCCAGCGCGAGACAGAGCAGGATCGAGGCCACGGCTTGCAGGGTACGGTTGACCGGCCTGCGCAGCGTGGTGCCGGTCAAGGTTTCCTGGTGGCGGCTCATCGTCATGCTCAATACGGCAAACCCGCCAATGGCGGGTGTCAGGGCCAGGGCGAGCGCGATGGCGTCGTTCATCGTGATTCGGACGCGGAGCGCGCCGGTAAATGGGGGAGTGCCGAGCTTGCGGGCCGCCGGCCTTCGGTTGCGTTAGGGCCTGATAACGCCTCGTGGCGATCGGTTTGATTGGCACGTGCCATGCGGTCTAGGTCCGGTCCGGATGATTTTTTGACCAGGAACCATGCCATGGCACCAAGCACCGCCGCGGCAGCCAGCAGCGCGATATCGAAGCCTGGCATGACCCAGGCACCGACGGTCAAGCGATCAATGACCGGTAGCAACGTGAACGCCATGGCACCTGCAACGCTTTGCATGATCCATCCAGCGCGGCCGCGACATAGAAAGGCATGCATTGCGGCAACGGCCCAGACCGCAAAGAACGCCTGGATTTCCAGTGCGGCCCGATGCGCTTGCAGCGCCGGAATCAACCGATTGGCATAGAAGAAGCCGGCCATGGCCAGGGGCAACCCTCCGATCGTGGCAAGATTCAGCCGTTCCACGAACCACAGCCCGAGGTGAAAACGATTGCCGTGCGACAGGCGTTTCTGACGCTGCTTGTTGGTCCATATGATCAGCCCGCTGGCGACCATCAATGTACCGGCCAGACCCGACAGGAAGAACACCGCGCGTAGCCCCGGTGATGCGAACCGCGCTTCGTGGAGGCCATACATGACGCCCACCGTGTCGGCCACGGCGTTGTCAGCGTCATACGTGGTCACCGTCTTGCCGTGGACATCGAACGTGATGGATTGGGGAGCGGCCGACAGGCGAGCGTCACTGCCGCGACTGACTTTGATTTGTGCGGCGGCGTCACCGGGGTTGTCGATGACTATCGTCGCGGCCTCGTGCTCGCCGAAGCGCGTCATGGCGTGTTCCAACAGCGGCGCGATTGGCGGCAGCGGCGCGGCTTGTCCGGATGCCATGCCGGCCAACCTAAAGTCGTAGGCCTCGCTATAGAACGGAAGCATGCCGTCTTGCGCCGCATAGCGCTCTTGCAGCCCCCATGGCATCAGCATCGTCATCAATGTTGCCAAGCCAGTATAGGTGATCATCAGGTGATAGGGCAGCGCCAGCACTCCCGTCACGTTGTGCGCATCGAGCCAGGAGCGTTGTCCCTTACGCGGCCGAAACGTGAAGAAGTCGACGAAGATGCGTCGGTGCGTGACAATGCCGCTGATAATGGCAACCAGCATGAACATCGCGCAGATGCCGATGATCCAACGGGCAACACCGATGGGCAGGTAATGCAACTGGAAGTGGAAGTCATAGAAAAAATCCCCACCTTCCGTTTGGCGCGGCGTCAGCCCCTTGACGCCCGGAAGGATGCGGGAATGATAGCCGTCAGGGCCTTCCCATGACACGGTGGCGTTGGTCACGCCGCTACCCGGCAGGGCAATCGTCCAGCGCGTCGCGGCGGCGGCGTGACGGGTGAGCCAGCGCGTTGCTTGCGTGGTCACCTGCAGTTGTGCCTGCTGGTTCATCGGTCGCGTGACATGACTATCGGCAGTCGACGTGACCGGGTCGCCATGCACCGGCGTGGTTGCCGGCAGCAGTCGCTCGGGTTGCATCCAGTTCGTGATGGTCGTGCGGTAATACGACGCCGTACCCAAGGCGAATACGGTGAACAATATCCACCCCACGAGCAACCCGGCCCAGGTATGTAGCCAGGCCATCGATTGCCGGAAGCCGCGTGGCTTTTCTCCGCCGGCGGCCGCTGCCGCTTTCGGTTTCTTGCTCATCGCGGGTCGCGCCGTTGATGCATCATGGGTCATCGGAGCAGGTGCAACAGCGCGAACAACAGGGCGCACGCGACCACCACGCCTACGCAGGCACGTGCGGCAGATCGGGCTGCAAATACGCAGACGACGACGCAGGCCATCACGGCGAAACTCGCGACCATCCCCAATGCAACGGCATCGCCGCGCGGCAACCCGCCCCAATGGGCAAGGCACGCGGCGCTCAGCGCGGCAATGGCGTATCCGCCACCGACCGCAGCGATCATGCGTGCCACCACGCCGATACGATAGTGCGGCGTGATGCCGGCCGGACGCGTGGACGGCGGGGGGCGGCCGGTGGACGGGCGAGATTGGGACAAGGCGATCCGACTCCTGGCGAGATGGCAGCACCGGCCGACCGCAGGCCAGGGTTGCTGTATAAGAAAATGAGAATTATTACCGTTTGACGTGGTGCGATCAAGTAAAAGGCGACGTGATGCGACCAGAGGCCGCGAAATCGTCGTCCTCGCCGTGCCCTGGCGAATGGTCCCGTGGGTGTTGCAAGCGGAATGCCGCCGCAGCACCATTCAGCCCGTATCCCCCTTGGCCTGAAGGCTGTAGCGCTTCAGCTTTTCGTACAGTGTGGCTTTCGGTAACTGCAGGGCGGCGGCAGTGGCGCTGACCGAGCCCTTGTTTTCACGCAACGCGTCGGCGATAACAGCACTTTCGAACATCTCGGTGCGCTCTTTCAAGGACAAGGCCGGATCTTGCGCGGCATCGGTGGTCGGTCCGTCCGGAATACCCAATACGAAACGTTCCGCCGCGTTGCGCAACTCGCGCACATTGCCAGGCCAGTCCCGCTGGATCAAGCCTGCGCGTCGTTGTTCGGCGGCCACCGGAACGGGCCTTTGGTAGCGCACCGCTGCCTCCAGCACGAAATAGTCGAACAGGGGGCCGATATCGTCGCGCCGCGCGTTCAGGGACGGCAAGGGAATCGTTACCACGTTCAATCGATACAGCAGATCGCTGCGGAATGTGCCCGTGGCCACAAGCGTTGCCATGTCGCCTTTGGCCGCGGCGATGATGCGGCAATCCACGCGTATCGGATCGTTCGCGCCCAGCCGTTCGATCAGGCCGTCTTCCAATACCCGCAGCAGCTTGACCTGCGATGCGGGAGACATGCTTTCGATTTCATCGAGAAAAAGCGTACCGCCGGAGGCGTGTTCGAGCTTGCCGATGCGCCGCCGCACCGCACCTTGAAACGCGCCAGGCTCATAGCCGAACATCTCGGTTTCAAATAGCGCTTCGGGCAACGCGCCGCAGTTCAGTGCGATAAACGGGCGTTCCGCCCGCGGCGATAGCGCGTGCAATCGCCGCGCGACCACCTCCTTGCCCGTGCCGGTGTCACCCTGTATGAGCACGGGGACATCGGTGTCCGCTACATTGGCGATCAATTCCCGCACGCGGGTCATGGCAATGCTTTGTCCCACCAGCCGAGCACCGACGGGATCGTTGACCATCAATTGACGGCGCAGGGCCTGATTTTCAAGCCATAGCTGTCGGTGCGCCAGTGCGCGCCGGACCGTTTCGACAAGCCGCTCGGCAGAGAACGGTTTTTCGATGAAATCGTAGGCTCCGTCACGCATCGCCTGTACGGCCATGGTGATATCGCCATGGCCGGTGACAAGGATCACCGGGACATCCGGTGCCCGTTCACGGCATGCCGCCAACAAGTCCAGCCCACTGAGTCCGGGAAGTTTGACGTCACAAACGACGATGCCGGCCAAGGTCGCGTCGATGCGCGCCAGCGCGCTTTCCGCATTGGCGAAACCGCTGACGTCGAAGCCGGCCAATTGCAGGCTCTGCATATTGGCTCGGCGAACGAACTCGTCGTCTTCCACAAATAGTACTGTCAGACCGTCTTGCATCATTTCACTTGGTATCGGGGGCATCGGCCACATCGACGACACGCCGCAGTGTCAGTACAAAAATCGCGCCGTGCATGTCGCCACCGTGTTGATTGGCCGGCCGATTCGAGGCATGCAATGTGCCGCCGTGCTCGGAGGCAATGGCGGCGCAGATGGCCAGCCCTAATCCCATGCCTTCACCGTTCTCCTTGGTGGTGTAGAACGGTTCGAACAAATGCGGCAAGTGTTCGTCATCGATGCCAGGTCCATTATCTTGAATAACGATCCGCACATGTGCCGGGGTGATTGTCGTGACGATATCGATCGATGGATCGGGGTGACCGCGTAGTGCATCCACCGCGTTGCCTATTACATTGATCAGCAGTTGTTCCAGCCGTAACTGGTCGCAACGTGCAACCCAGTCCGGGGCGCCCGATTGCGCTTCACCATGACGGGTGTCGAGCGGTAGCGGCATGAGGCCGTCATGAATGACCGGCGTGTGCGGAGCGTGATCGTCGAGCACGCACACCGGATCGTACCAGACGCTCACCCGCACGGTTTGCAGCCGTGCCTCTAGCAACATCAACGCATTGGCGATCGCGCGCGGTAGCGGCGCGCTCGTGTCGCGCGGTCGCGCTTTCGTGATGAACAGTTTCAGTTGATTGGTGATGCGCCCCATCCGTTCCGTCAGCGCGCCAATCGCGCGCAGATTCTCTTGCGCCGCTTCTTGCTGGCCTCGTTGCAACAAGATTTGCGTGTTGTCGGAGAATGTCCGCAACGCCGCCAGCGGCTGGTTAAGTTCGTGGGTAATGCCCGCCGCCATCTGCCCAAGGGCGGCGAGTTTGCTGGTCTGCATCAGCTCGCGATGCGCACTGCGCAGTTCCTGTTCGGCGCGCGTACGCTCGGAGACTTCCGTCTGCAATAGCGCGTTCGCGGCCGAAAGGTCGGCGGTACGTTCGGCTACACGTCGGTTCAACTCTGCATAGGCCGCACGCAGCAGGGTCCCGCTGCGTATCATGTCCCGCACGCGCGCCCGGCGGATGTGCAAATAGAAACCCAGCAAGTAAAGGCAGATGCCACTGAACGCGGTGATCACCGTCGCATCGTTCGCGTTCGCGATGACCGGGTCCAGCGACGTGAACGTGGTCAACTCCCAATGCGGCTCGGCCAGGCGGCTCCGGCTCGCCAGATAGCGGGCGTTCGGGCCGATATGGACCAACTCGGTGTCGTTGCTCAGGACGCGGTCGACGACAACTGGCAGCGCCGGTAAGGGTTGCGTTGCGTATTGTCGTGACATCCTGATGGACTCGCGGATCGGCGTGCTGAGGGGTTGCACGGTATGGTATTTCCAGTCCGGTTCCGATGACAGGAAAATCACGCCGTGTTCATCGGTTGCGATCAAGGGATCCTGTGTATCAGTCTGCTCGAACCACTGGAGATCCAGTTTCACCGCCGCCACGCCGAGGATCGGTCCGCTGTGCGCGTCGTCGGGGTCGACTGACGCGCTGGGCGCCCGGATAGGTTGCGACACGTAATAACCGGGTTCGCCATTGCTCGTGCCGATGGCGAAGAAGCGACCGGTGCGCCCCTTCAGTGCATCGGTGAAATAGGGGCGGAAAGTGTAGTGCAAGCCGATGAATCCGTTGGGCTGGTCCCAATTGCTCGCCGTGACGCACACGCCGCTGGCGTCGATCACATACGTCGCGTTGGCCTTCGCTTCGTGATTCACCCGCTTTAGGAAAGCATTGGCACGCGCGACCGCCGCCTGCCTGGCGGGACTGCCCGGCGGACTGGCAAGCAGTGTCTCAATATACGGGTGCGTGGAAACGAGATAAGGCAGTAGCGCGTACCGGTCCAGTGTCGCCTTCAGGTTGGCGTTGACGCGCTCCGCGCGGAACGTCGCGCGCTCGCGCAATGCATCGATGCCGCGGTGCCAACTGATCGACCACGTTGCCGTGCACGCTACCGCCAGCAGGAGCAGCAGCACCAGCAGGACAGTGATGTGGAAACGGCGCTGCGGTGCGCGAGACCGGATGAAGGGCACCGGCAAGCCGGCGCTTTCAGGAGAGGAGGACGGGCGCATGGCGATGGACGTCAAAGGAGGGCGCCCACCCGGCGCCGACGCCGTTCCGGCGTCATCGACCACGGAAGGGTCGGCAGGCGTCAGGCGCGCTGTGTCGCCGTTTCGTGCTTCAGTTCCCGATTCAATGTCTCGCGGTCCAGTTCCTTTTCCCATGCCGATACGACGATCGTTGCCACCCCGTTGCCGACGATGTTCGTCAACGCGCGGCACTCACTCATGAAGCGATCGATACCGAGGATCAGTACCATGCCGGACAGCGGGATGGTCGGCACCACGGCGAGCGTTGCGGCCAAGGTGATGAAGCCTGCGCCGGTGACTCCGCTGGCGCCCTTGGAGGTCAGCATCGTCACCGCGAGCAGCGTCAACTGCTGGCCCCAGCTCAGATCGGTGTTTGTCGCCTGTGCGATGAACAGCACGGCCATCGTCATGTAGATGTTGGTGCCATCCAGGTTGAACGAGTAGCCGGTGGGCACCACCAAGCCGACGACCGAGCGTGAACAGCCCAGGCGTTCGAGTTTCTGCATCAGTTGCGGCAACGCCGCTTCCGACGAGCTCGTGCCCAGCACGATCAGCATTTCTTCCTTGATATACGCAACGAAGCGTATCACGCTGAAACCGACGGCGCGCGCAATCGCACCCAGCACGACCAGTACGAACAGTATCGATGTCAGGTAGAACGTGCCCATCAGCTTCAGCATCGGGATCAGCGACGCCACGCCGTATTTGCCGATCGTGAACGCCATTGCGCCGAATGCACCGATCGGGGCGACTTTCGTAATGATACGGACGATGCCGAAGAAAACGGCCGAAAACTTCTCGACCAGTTCGGTCAAGGCATGTCCCTTTTCGCCTGCCGCCGCGAGTGCGCTGCCGAACAGGATGGCCACCAGCAGGATTTGCAGCACCTCACCTTGTGAGAACGCCGATACCAGGGTGTCGGGGATGATGTGCAGGAGGAAGTCCGTCGTGGTTTGGCCATGCGCCTTGGCCGCATAGGAAGCCACCGCCGCGCCATCGATCGTCTTCGGATCGACGTTGAAGCCAACGCCTGGGCGCAGGATGTGCGTTGCCGCCAGGCCGATCACCAAGGCGAAGGTAGAGACCACTTCGAAGTACAGCAAGGCCTTACCACCGACGCGACCGACTTTCTTCATGTCGCGCATGCCGGCAATACCGGTCACAACCGTACAGAAGATCACGGGACCAATGATCATCTTGATCAGTTTGATGAAACCGTCCCCGAGCGGCTTCATATCAACGGCCAGGTTGGGTGAATAATGGCCCAGCAGTATGCCGATCACGATGGCGACCAGTACCTGGACATACAGGACTTTGTAGAACGGTTGTTTCACGACAACTCCAATGAGGTCAATAGGCGCTGAGTCCACCGCGCGTCCGGATGGTTCCCCGGTTGCCGCTGCGTTTCGGGCGCTGCCACTGAATGGAACGGGCCATGGGGGCGTTGTCCCAAAAAACCGCATTACCCAATGGCGCGGCGCTATTTGAACAAACGTTATGGTATTTCACGAATCGGGCTAAACCCTTGTCACATCGAACATTTAATGCATAAATGCCACTTTTTTTACGGTTTTTCGGAAATCCATCGATGATTGGTTCTGGAAAGTCGGAAAATGTAACTGCTTCGGCAATCAGGTGCGTCCGACAATTTCTCCACGGGTCGGAAGTCAAACGAGAGCCAAACGGGTAAACTCGCTGTTCGTGTTGCTGCGCACCTTCGTGCTGCCTCGCGGTCCCGTCGCCCACCGTCACATGGTTGCCGCGTCTTCCGCTACGTCTCTCTGTCGCATGTTCAAAGTCGTTCTTGGTCTTTTTGGCCTATCCGCCGTGTTTTTCCTGCCGTTCCTATGGCATCTGGGTCGTTTTATCCTGGGTGCCATGCGCGGCGATGCGCGCTATGGCGCCGCTGCAGTGATACGCCTCGCGTCGACGCTGATCCTCACGGTACTCAGCGCCAGTATCGTCGATGGCTTGTTGCGCGGTCCCGGTGCCGGATCGGTCGGCCAGGGCAGTGCTGTCTGGCTCAGCATCGTATTAAGCCGCCCCGGGGCGCTTGCCGTCAGTCTCGGAGTCTGGATCACCATGCTGCCTTGGTCTCTCGGTTTGGGGTGGCGTCGTACAGCGACCGCGATCGTGCGTTTAGCTGGCTCGCTAGGCATCGGGGCGCCGGCGGGCGTGCAGGCATGGGCTGAGCGCGGTGGGGGGGATTCGGAGAGGGAGCACCCGTCCCCGCATGGTGCGCGCGCCGCGGGAAGGGGGGCTGCCGGCATTGGGATGGCAGCCGCCACAACTGCAAACATGCCTCCTATCGGCGTTGGATCAACGGCATTGTCCGGTTCGAAAAGTCTCGGGGTGTTTGGCGCTAGCACCAAGCATGGCGGCTTTGATAGCGGCACCGTGGGATCGACCGCGTCGTCGGGCGGGCGCACGGTTGCATCGCCGGTTCCGCCGGGCGTGTATGACTGGCGTCGCGCGGCACAGCAGTCGGCGCGGGGCAAGGATGCCGCGGGGCGTCGTACCGGTGCGAGCAAATTGCAACCGTGGGCACCAGGCGCCACGGCCGCGCGAGGTCAGGCGGTGAAGCATGGTGCACGTAATGGGTATGGTGCGGCGACACTCACATCGATGCAACCGATGCCGTTGCCATCGAACCCCGCCGTAAGCCGATACGGCGAACCGCAACGCGCGGCCGCGCCTGCGCATTTCACGCCACCGGGAAGCGGTATGCGGGCAGATGCCGGCAAGTCGTCCGAGTCCGGGACGTCGAAGGCGAAATCGCTGGTGGGCAAGCCGACGACGCTAGCGACTGTCGGGAACGCCAGTGTGGCAAACGGCAAGGCCGTGGGCGGGCCGGTCGACGCATCAGGCCGCGTGCTGCCCGGGCTTGGGGTGCCATCGCGTTCATCCATGGGGCCGACCACCGCCCAGTCGGCCGTGGCGGGTGTCCCATTATCCGCCGAAGTACGACGTGAGCCCACCTGGCGTCCACCGATCATGGTCCACCAGGACGGCGTCACGGCGTTCCGGAAAGGTACCGTGCCTGCTGTGAGTACAGGGTCCGAAGCAGTAGGGGTGCGGCCCGTGGATGCAACGATCCGTGAGAATGTGTCCGCGGTTGCGCCGCATGCCGCAGCCGGGGACACGGTTGCCGCACGGCCAGATCAGAAACGTGAGCCTGGTTTTGGCGGCATGACGGTCGGTGCGTCGGCGCCATTCTCTTCGGACGGGGACGAGGCCGATGCGCGCGTGCCATACGTCTGGATCAGTCCGCCGGATGATGAGCCGACGGTGTCATCGTCCGAAAGGGCTGGGAGCGCATCGGCTCCTGCCAGGGCGTCGCCTGTCAATGTATCGCCCTCGCCGCTCGCCGGATCTGTTCCAACGTCGACGCCGACCGGCTCGTCTTATTTGCGTTCGTCAGAGGTGCCGACGTCCGCGATAGCGCCGACAACAGCCGATGCGGCATCCGACGATGCGCACGGTGATTGGGAAAATCCACGCGAATCGGACGCTGTCAGTCGACCGCTGTCTATACCCGAGCCTGTGAGCCAGGTGTTCGCACCGCGCTCGTCCGACCCCGAGGTAACGATGTCGCGCGCGTCCACCGATACGCGCATCGACGTGCCACCGCGGGATGAGCCGGACGTTCCTGCCGCACCTGATGTTGACACTGCGTTGGATGTCACCGGGGTTGTCGATGCGGCAGCTTCCCTCGCGAGCGATCCCGGCGCGACCGATTGGCGAGGCCGTGTTGCCGCGGCGGCGCCTGGCATCGCGCGCGTGGTGCGTCCTGCCGGCGAAGCGCATGACGAAGAGCGTGGCGACGCCGACCTTGAAAATAGAGCGGCGTTGACGCCGGCCCTTGCCGCCCGAGGCGGACTGCCTGAGGCTGTCAATGCCGCCTCGTTCGATGCGGCGGCTATTCAGGCCGCCAATGCAGCGGCATTGGCGGCGCGTGGCGGGCTGTCCACGAATGGTGCGGCGGTCTTACCTGCCGCGCCTGCAGCAGATCCAGCGCCGCGCGCTGCGACGATCGATGCTTTTTCGAGCCTGTTGCCGGAAGCGCCACGGGTGGAATTGCCGGGACTGGACCTATTGGAAGCACCGGCCGAAGCGGTCGAACAGGCGTCCGATGAAACGTTGCATGAGACGGCGCAACTGATCGAACAGCGCTTGCGCGAATTCAAGGTGCCGGTGACCGTGGTCGGTGCCTCCGCCGGACCGGTCATCACGCGTTTCGAGGTCGAGCCGGCAACGGGCGTGCGCGGCAGCCAAATCGTCAATCTGATGAAGGATCTGTCACGCGGTCTGGGACTGACATCCATCCGCGTGGTGGAGACCATCCCTGGCAAGACCTGCATGGGTCTCGAATTACCGAATACACGGCGTCAGATGATTCGCTTGTCGGAAATCCTCGCCGCCGATGTTTACCAGCGGCATGATTCGCCGTTGGCAATTGCCATGGGAAAGGACATCACCGGGGCGCCGGTCGTCGTGGACCTGGCCCGGGCGCCGCATATGCTCGTGGCCGGTACGACCGGTTCGGGTAAATCGGTGGCCGTCAACGCGATGATCCTGTCGCTGCTGTACAGGGCGACGCCTGAAGCATTACGGATGATCATGATCGATCCGAAGATGCTGGAACTCTCGGTGTACGAGGGTATTCCGCATTTGCTCGCGCCCGTGGTCACCGATATGAAGCTGGCCGCCAACGCGCTCAACTGGTGCGTGGGGGAAATGGAGAAGCGCTATCGTCTCATGTCAGCGGTCGGGGTGCGTAATCTGGCGGGGTACAACCAGAAGATCCGGGCCGGTATCGCCTCTGGGAATCGCGTGAAGAATCCTTTCTCGTTGACGCCTGATGCCCCCGAACCGTTGCCGCCGCTGCCGATGATCGTCGTCGTCATCGATGAGCTGGCGGATCTGATGATGGTCGCCGGCAAAAAGGTCGAGGAGTTGATCGCCCGTCTCGCGCAAAAGGCACGGGCATCCGGTATCCACCTCGTGCTGGCGACCCAGCGTCCTTCGGTCGACGTCATCACGGGGCTGATCAAGGCCAACATTCCTACCCGTGTGGCGTTCCAGGTCTCGTCGAAGATTGATTCGCGGACGATCCTCGATCAAATGGGGGCCGAGAGTCTGCTCGGGCAGGGCGATATGTTGTTCTTGCCGCCGGGAAGTGGTGACCCGCAGCGTGTGCATGGCGCGTTCGTCGCGGACGAGGAAGTGCATCGTGTCGTCGAATATCTGAAACAGTTCGGCGAGGCCAATTACGAGGACAGCATTCTCGAAGGGCCTGGCACGGAGGGCGCGTCCGGCGACGGGGAAAGCGGTACCGGCGATACCGAGGCGGACCCGCTGTACGATGAAGCGGTCGCCTTCGTCATCCGTTCGCGCAAGGCCTCGATCTCGGCAGTGCAGCGGCAACTGCGGATTGGCTATAACCGCGCCGCTCGGCTCGTCGAGCAGATGGAGAGCGCGGGGATCGTGTCGTCTATGGGTCATAACGGCAGCCGCGACGTGCTGGTGCCGGAGGGGTCGGCATGACGCCTGTCCCGCGCATCGCGTTGCGCGACGCACCTTACGGCATGCGGGATGCCGGCCCGCCTCGTACGGTCCCAGGTGTGATCTTGAAAGGTTGCGCGCGATGAGTTTGCGCTTCGACGAATTGGACGACATCGATCTCGGACTGCTGTCCCTGCTGCAGGCCAATGCACGGGAATCCGCTGCTGACCTGGGGCGCAAGCTGGGTGTCGCGCGCACCACGGTGTTGTCGCGTATCACCCGTCTGGAACGTCATGGCATCATTGCGGGGTATGGGGTGCGTTTGGGAAAGGATATCGACGTCCACGCACTGCAAGCGCATGTAGGCATCGTCGTACAGGCGAAGTCCGGCCGGAATGTGTTGAAACAGCTTGAGCGGATGCCGGAAATTACGCTGCTCTGCGCGGTGAGCGGTGAGTTCGACTATGTGGCTTGGGTGCGTGCCGGTTCACCGGAAAGGCTTGACACCCTGCTGGACAACATCGCGGAAATCGAAGGCGTGGCTCGCACGACGACCTCGATTATCCTGGCGCGAAAGATCGAGCGTTAATACGGGCTTCGCTGTGCTACGCTAGGAAGAAGATGCAGGAGGCCAGAGCATGACCCCATTCGATGTAATCAGGATGTTCGAGCGCCGCTTCGCAAACGATCAGGCGCCTTTGGTCGATGATGCAATCTCCGATCTTGCGACCTGGATCGCCGAGAATAAAGACAAGCTTTCCCTCGAAGACGTCCAGTGTCTGCTGAACGTCGGGGCGACCTTGTTTGAAAAAGGCATGGATGCGCGGATGGAGCGTCCGGGACCTGCGTCGCGTGTCACTGCCGAGTTGATGGAACAGCTTCGTACGCGCCGCTGAACGCCCCCGCTGTTTTTCCCGGCGACCGTCGCGTCGCACTGCTGGCGCAGCCGGCCCGGAAACACGCTTCACGATGTAAACCGGTCGCTCGTTCGAGCGTATTCCGTGCGCCTATTTTCTTTCCAATGACTACCCGTTTTGCCTCGCCGATCAATATCGTCTTGTTCTGTCGGCGGCACAGCAAGACATCGATCAATTGACGAATTTCGATCCGTTTCTGACAAAACGTCGATGTTAGTCGTCGAAATGGCGAGAAGTACTCGTCTATTCGTCAATTTCAGCATTTTTTCCGTCAATGTTTCTCCGTAGAATGAAGTCATCCAGTCGTGTCGGCCCGTAAGTCGGTCCTATACAGGCTTCATCACTCCTTGACCCGAAAAATGGAGAACGCCATGAAGATCGCATTGTTGGGCGCGGGCCACATCGGCATGACGATTGCGCGGTTGCTGCAGGACAGCGGTGACTATCAGGTGACGGTGGCGGACCGGGATGAGACGGCCTTGGGCGCGTTCGCGGACACCAACGTCGGCACGACGGTAATCGACGTTTCGGATGGAACCGCGGTGACGGGCTTTGCGCGAGAGCACGACGCCGTTATCAATGCGTTGCCGTTTTCCTTGGCGATCACCGCCGCGCACGCGGCGGCGGCAGCGGGTGCGCACTACTTCGATCTTACCGAGGACGTGCAGGCGACCCGCGCCATTCGTGCGCTTGCGCGTGATGCGACGACCGCCTTCATGCCGCAATGCGGACTGGCACCCGGCTTTATCGGCATCGCGGCGCACAGCTTGAGTCGTCGATTCGATGTGGTGCACGATATCAAGATGCGCGTCGGCGCGTTGCCGCAGTTTCCGACCAACGCGTTGAAATACAACCTCACGTGGAGCATAGACGGGCTGATCAACGAATATCGGCACCCGTGTGCAGCCATTCGCGATGGCATCCTGACCGACGCGGCACCGATGGAAGGGCTGGAGCATTTTTCGCTCGATGGCGTGGAATACGAAGCCTTCAACACGTCAGGCGGACTCGGAACGCTTTGCGAAACGCTTGCGGGCAAGGTCCGGACGCTCGACTATAAATCAGTTCGCTACCCTGGACATTGCGCATTGATGCGCTTCTTGTTGGACGATATGAAGCTGTCGCAAAAACCGGCGGCATTGAAGGCGCTATTGCAGGACGCGGTGCCGGCAACCGAGCAGGATATCGTGCTGGTCTTCGTGGCGGTCAATGGAATACGCAACGGGCGTTACATGGAGCAGATCTTTACGCGCAAGATCGTCGCGCGGCATTGCCAGGAGGGATGGTTTGGTTCGGGCGCGACGGCGGTGAGCACCGATGCGCCATCGGGTCATTCGATGAGCGCCATCCAGATCACGACCGCGGCGGGTGTCTGCGCGGCGGTGGATCTTTTCCGGCGAAAACTATTGCCACAATCGGGTTTCATTGCGCAAGAGCAGGTCGATCTGGACGTGTTCCTCGCGAATCGATTCGGTGCCGCCTACGATCTTGCGAGTATCGGCAACGATATGCGCGCGGCGAACAATGGCGTGAATATGGCGGCGAGTGACGGCAATCGGACGGCCACTGCAGCCATCACGGGAAGCCATGAAGGTATCACGTGCTTTGCCGCATAGACTTGGCGCGCGTCCACCGATGTCCTCTCTCCATCCCCTTTGCACAGCTGCCTTTTCCGGCATCAGTCCGGATAGGCCGGTGGCGGCACGTGCGTTGTCGGCAAGGCGTCGACGGCGGCCTGCAACATTTTGCGCAGCAGCGGTTGCAGGCGTGCCGCGATGGCGGGCGCGTAGTCATAGGGTGCGTCTTCGTGCATGTAGGTCGACCAGCATTTCTCCAACTGCACCGTGTGCACACCCTGGTCAGGCTTGCCGTAATGGCGTGTGATGTAGCCGCCCTTGAAGCGCCCGTTCAGTATCGACGTATAGGCACCGTCTGATCCCGCCGCGTGCATCACCGCATCGGATACCGATGTCGCCGCGCTACGACCATCGGCCGTACCCAGATTCAAATCCCATAGCTTGCCATCGAACAGGCGTGGTAGATGGCTTTTGATCGAGTGTCCTTCCCACACCACGATGTGTGGATGCCGTTCGCGCAGACGGGTAATTTGCTGCATCAAGGTATGGTGATACGGGTGCCAATATTCGTTCACCCGCGCTGCTTTTTGCGCGGCGTCGGGCGCCTGGCCTGGCAGGTAGATGTCCTCGCCAAGAAATGTTTCCGTCGGGCACAGGCCGGTGGTGACCTTCCCCGGGTAGAGGCTTTCGTCGTTGCGCGGGCGGTTCAGGTCGATGACATAGCGGGAGTATTCCCCACACAATATCGTGGCGCCCATCTCCCGGGCGAAATCGTACAACCTATCCAGATGCCAGTCGGTGTCTTGAACCGTCAGACCGGCAGCCGAATATACGGGCTTCAGCACTTCCGGGATCGTTGTACCCACGTGGGGAATGGAAATCAGCAAGGCGCTGTCGCCTTGGTGCAACGTATAGCCAGTCTTCATGAGCTTTCAAACGGTGTGGCACGAGCAAATCGCATAGCGCATCATAACCCGGTGACGACGGAGGACGGCATCCGACAATATCTGAATGGCAAAGCACGCATTTTGTTTTTAGTGCGCGGCAGCGGTCCTTCGACGTTATCATCCCTGCAACACGCCCTTACTCACTTACGTAAAAACAACGTAACGCAACTACGTCGCCTTATCGGAGCGCCCAACGAAACGATGTCCCTTTCTTCCTCTCCCGTGTCATCGCTGCCCCATTCATTCGCGGCGACGCCGTCGTCGCCTGCCAGCGAGGCATGCTGTTCCCGGATTTTGAGAAAGGCGCGCATTTGCTGGCGTGCCTGCTGTTGACTTGATGCATTTACTTGAAAACAAGGAAACGCCGAATCATGCGTGAGAGGTGGTCGTGCCTGATTACACAACCGGTCCATCCCATCGGGTGGGAATTACTGGCGGCGGCGGGCATTGCGGTACGACAGGCAAGCGCCACGACAATGCACGGTATCGCGGGGGAAATCGCCGACGCCGACGCCGTCATTACCCGCGATGCCGGGATGCCGGCATGGGTTCTGGATCACGCGCCGCGGTTGCGGGTCGTCGGCAACCATGGCGCGGGTACGAATAAAGTGGATGTCGCGCATGCCACGCATTGCGGCATTGCGGTGACGAACACGCCGGGCGCGAATGGGCGATCCGTTGCCGAACATGCGATGGCGCTGTTGCTCGCGGTGGCGCGCAAGGTGCCGCAAGCGCATCATGCCAGCCGTAGTGGTGACTGGCAGTTCCGTTTTTCGCACACCATGCATGAATTGTACGGCAAGGTTCTTGGGATAGCCGGATTTGGGGCGATTGGCAGCGCGTTTGCCAATATAGCGCGTCATGGCTTCGGCATGCGCGTTTGCGTCTGGTCTCCCAGTCTGGATGCCACGCGGCGTGCGCAGCTTGCCACCGACGGTATGGAATGGGTCGAGACGCTGCCGGAACTGCTGGAGCGTGCGGACGTCGTCAGCCTGCATCGCCCCGCACGTGCGGATACCGTGCATATGATCAATGCCGCCACGCTGGCGCTGATGAAGCCGTCGGCCATTCTGCTCAACACCTCGCGCGGGACGCTGATCGATGAAGCTGCTCTGGCGGAGGCGTTGCGGATGGGACGCCTGTTCGGCGCGGGTCTCGATGTCTTCGAACAGGAGCCGCCGCCTGCGGATTCACCGTTACTTGCATTGTCGCCCGAGACCAACCTTGTTTGCGCCCCTCACATCGGTGGCGCCACGCAGGAAGCATTGGTCGCGACGATTACCGTTGCCGTAGAACAGGTTGTCGCCGTATTGCGTGACGAACGGCCGCGACATCTGGTGAATCCGGAAGTGTGGGCGCATCGACGTGCCACGCGAAGCGCTGCCGGCTCACCTCGACAAGACGTGGGCAGTGCCGACACGTGCTGGGGAAAATGACAACTTCGACGCGTTGCAAGGCTATAGGGCAAATTTAATTTACCCCCGGGGAATTTTGTCGTTGATTGCCTGATTCCGTTCCTCGAAGCAAGATGGATTCGAATCAGACAAACTTATGCAGGGGAGCAACCGGTGACGACGACAGCAGGTTCCCATTCCGTATCCGCCGCCGCTAAGACAACCGCCTTTACATCGATTCGCGCCGGTGTCGACATCGGTGGGACATTTACCGATGTCGCGCTTGAGTGTGACGGCAGATTGTTTTCGGCTAAGGTCCTGACGGACTACGCGGGTCCCGAACGGGCCATCCTTGCGGGGCTGCTTCGCGCTGCGTCGCTCGCGGGCATTGCACCCGGCGCCATTCAGTCGATCATTCACGGCACCACCCTCGCGACGAATGCGCTGATCGAGCGCCGTGGCGCGCGTACCGCTTTCATCACCAGCGAAGGGTTCCGCGATGTCATCGAGATGCGCACGGAAAGCCGGTTCGAACAGTACGATCTCGGCATCATGCTCCCCGCGCCGCTGGTGCCGCGTTGTGACCGCTTCACGGTGGTTGGACGAATGGACGCGCAAGGGAACGAACTGGTGCCGCTCGATTTCGATGGCCTTGACAAGGTGATCGCCGGGATTGCAGAGCAGGGTTTCGACAGCGTGGCCGTTGGGCTGATACACAGCTATCGGCATCCCGGACACGAGCGGGCGGTGCGCGATCGCTTGCTGGCGGCGTTGCCGAACCTATCCGTGTCGTTGTCATCGGAGGTATCACCGCAGATTCGCGAATTCGAACGATTCAATACCGTGTGCGCCAACGCATACGTCAAGCCATTGATGGCGTCCTATCTGAACCGGCTCGCCGCCGCGTTGCAGAAGGAGGGCATTGGCTGCCCGCTGTACATGATCCATTCGGGCGGGGGACTGATGTCGCTACGCAGCGCGGCGATGTTCCCGGTTCGATTGCTTGAGTCCGGACCCGCGGGCGGCGCAATTTATGCCGCCGACGTAGCCGCGCGTTATGGCTTGGATCATGTGCTGTCATTCGACATGGGCGGCACCACGGCGAAGATCTGCCTCATCGAACACCAGCGTCCGAAGACCGCGCGGACGTTCGAGGTTGCGCGGACCTATCGCTTCAAAAAGGGCAGCGGCATGCCCATCTCGATTCCGGTCATCGAAATGGTCGAGATTGGCGCTGGCGGTGGTTCGATCGCCCATGTCGATGAAATGCGCCAGGTCCGGGTGGGGCCGGAAAGCGCTGGATCGGAGCCCGGTCCCGCCTGTTATGGTCGCGGGGGCGAGAAGCCGACGGTGACCGATGCCGATCTGGTACTGGGCAAACTCGATCCGGCGCGGTTTGCCGGCGGTACGATGGCCCTCGACGGGCTGGCCGCTGGTCGCGCATTGGAGCAGGCCATCGCCACGCAACTCGGCGGGGACGCGGTGCAATCGGCATGCGCCGTTGCCGAGATGGTCGACGAGAACATGGCCAATGCCGCTCGTGTTCATGCGGTCGAAAACGGCTGCGAGCTTGCCGGCTACACGATGATCGCCTACGGCGGTGCCGCGCCGCTGCATGCCGGCCGCCTTTGCGAGAAACTCGGCATCGACCGACTGTTGGTGCCCCCGGGAGCCGGCGTCGGTTCCGCGATCGGGTTTCTGCGTGCCCCTTTTGGCTATGAATCGCTGCGTAGCGCCGTCATGCGGCTCGGCGAGTTTGATGTGGCGATGGTCAATACGCTGATCGATGAGATGGAACGCGAGGTATCCGCCTTCGTCGCGGAGACAGGACATGGCGGCGCCACGGTACGTGAATTGCGCGCCTACATGCGCTATGCGGGGCAGGGATGGGAGATTCCCGTTCCGGTTGCGGTGGGGTATTTCCAAGCGGGTACCGACGTTGCAGCCCTGCGTGCGGCCTTTATCGCCGTGTATGTGCAGCTCTTCGGACATGAGGTTGAAGGGCTCGATGTCGAAGTGGTCAGCTGGGCATTGTCGCTTCGCACGGAAGTCCCCGTGCCCGCGCGCGTGACGGAGATCGCGGGTGTGGCATGTGACGGCGAAGAGGCGCCGCGGCCGCTCGAACGGCGGCCCGTATTCGACGCGAAACGCGGGGGTTTCCACGAGTGCGCCATCCATCATCGCGATAGTCTACGCGTGGGATGGCGCTTGGACGGGCCGGCAATTGTCCTGGAAAACGAGACGTCGACATTGGTGCCCCAGGGCTTCAGCGTGACGCTGCAACGGGATCGTTGCCTATTGATTCAACGCCATCAGGCCTGACGTGGCCCGGCAGGCCCGAGATGATTAGTTCGTCACGGCATGTAGTGTGGGACCTTGCCGCGATATGGCGGTAGGTGTCATCGGACACCCCTTGGGATCGTCGCCACATCGATGTGGCTGATAAAGACCGAAAAGACGGCTTTGGCCGGGGAGTAAAGCGATGGACAGCAACGGAACGGGGAGTACCGCCAGTATGGGTGACGCGGCAGGCAAGACGGGCGGCCAAGGCGGTACGGCCATCAAGGTGCGTGAGCAGATCATGTGGAACCGGCTGATCTCGGTGGTCGAGGAGCAGGCTATCACGTTGATTCGTACCGCGTTCTGTACTAGCGTGCGCGAAGCTGGTGACTTGTCGGCAGGCGTGTTCGATGCCCAGGGCAGGATGGTCGCGCAAGCAGTGACCGGCACGCCTGGGCACGTCAATTCAATGGCGGATGCGGTGGGCCATTTCTGTGAACGCTTCCCTGTTGATACGTTGTCGCCAGGAGATGTATTGATGACCAACGATCCCTGGATGGGGACCGGGCATCTGCATGACATTACGGTCGTGACACCGGTATTCCGTACGCCGCGTGGTGGTGCCTCGGGAAGCGCGCCCACGCTGATCGGTTATTTCGCCTCCACCGCGCACGTCGTTGATATTGGTGGCCGTGGTTTCGGTCCGGATGCGCGGGAAGTGTATGAGGAAGGCATCTGCTTTCCGCCGATGAAGTTGTTCCGTGCCGGCGAGATCAACCGCGACCTGATCGACATCCTGCGGGCGAACGTGCGTGAACAGGATCAGGTCGTGGGCGATTTCCATTCCCTGGCCGCGTGCAATGACACCGGCCGTCGCCGATTGATGGACATGATGAACGAGTTCGACCTCGACGATATCGAGGGACTCGCCGCCTTCATATTCGAAAACAGCGAGCGGGCCACCCGCGAGCGCATTGCCGCACTGCCACGCGGCGCGCATACCTACAGCATGACCGTCGATGGCTACGACCAGCCGGTGGAACTGGTGGTCACTGTCAGCGCGGAAGGCGACACGATGCGCGCCGACTATACCGGCACTTCCGGGCCCAGCGCATATGGCATCAACGTTCCGCTGACCTATACCAAGGCCTATACCTGCTACGCGTTGAAATGTGCCATCGCGCCGGCGATTCCGAACAACTGGGCATCGCTGCGGCCGTTTCAGATTACCGCCCCGGAGGGCTGCATTCTCAATGCGCCGCGGCCGCATGCGGTGGCCGTGCGTCACGTCCTGGGCCATCTGCTGCCTGATGTGACCCTGGGTGCGTTGCAGGCGTTGGTGTCGGACCTGGTGCCGGCGGAAGGCGCGAGCGCCTTATGGAATCTGCAGATGAAGTTCGAAGGGGTGCGTCCTGAGACGCGTAACCTGCGACATGAGATGCTCGTTTTCAATAGCGGCGGGACCGGCGCCCGCCCGTCGAGCGACGGCCTGAGTGCAACGGCGTTTCCGAGCGGCGTGCAGACGATGTCCGTCGAAGTGACCGAAAGCATCGGGCCGATTGTCGTCTGGCGCAAGGAGTTGCGTCCCGATTCCGGTGGCGCGGGGCGGTGGCGTGGCGGACTGGGCCAGCGTATCGAGATCGGCGCAAAGGAGGGGTTCGTGTTCAGCCTCAATGCGATGTTCGAACGCGTCGTCTATCCCGCACGGGGACATCATGGTGGAGCGTCCGGCGCTCCGGGCACGGTAAGCCTGGACGATGGTACCCCGCTGCGCGCGAAAGGCACGCAGCGGATACCGGAAGGGCGTCGTCTCGTGCTGGCGTTGCCTGGCGGCGGCGGGTATGGCAATGCCGCCGCCCGACCGGCCTCTTTGGTACAGCGCGATATCGATCACGGCTACCTTTCTCGGGAAAAAGCCGTCCATGACTACCCCCATGTTTTTTGACCATGTCATGGGGTCTTGGTCACCGCATGGTCGCGCGCCGCGTCGCGTTGTACGATCTCCCGCAGCCAGGCCACAAACGCCTGCATGATCTCCGACGGTGGCGCATCCTGTAATTGCACGAGGGTGAAGCGCGGCATTTCAGTGGCCGGCAGGCGTTTCAGATAGTCGAGTCCAAACGGCGCCAGCAACCTGCCTTGCTGGATCAGCGCGATGGCATCCGGATATGACAACAAGCCAACGCCAAGCCCACTCACCGTGGCGTCGAGCATCGCGCTGTGCGTGTGAATCTGCAGCAGATGCCTGGCCGGCGCATCCTGCAGTTGCATCAATGACAGCACATGGCGCCACAGGGAGGTATCGGCCAAAGGCGAAATCAGCGTGTGATCCAGCAGGTCCGTCGGTGTGTGGATGGGTTTTTTTTCGGCCAGGTCAGCGCTATAGGTGATGACCTTCAAATCGTCGACAAGCGTGGTTTCGAAAAACATGTCGCCTGCGCCGCCGTATCCCCATAGCACGACGCCATCGAGTTCCGCCCGTTTCATGTCGGGCATCTCGACTGCAATGGAAATGCGCAGGTCCAGGTCAGGATAGCGCTGCGTAAAAGCACTCAGGTCGGGCATCAGATAATGCGATGCAAAAAACGGACTTACCTGAATCGATAGCTTCTGCGTGCTGTCCATTCGCGTCAGCGCCGCCAGGCCGTCGTCGATGCATTTCATCGCGGCACTGACATGTTCCTGCAACAGGCGCGCGGCCGGGGTTGGTGTGACGCTGCTGACACGGCGTACGAACAACGCGCGTCCAAGCGTCTCTTCGAGGGTCTTGATGCGATGACTGACCGCCTGTGGGGTCAGGTCCAGTTCGAGCGCGGCCTGGCGGATCGAGCCATGGCGAGTGACTGCTTCAAAGACCTTCAACGATGTCAGCGACGGTGACGAGGGCATGGCATCAGGCTCGCGAAAGGTGTTCAAGGCAACGTGACCGCAGGAAGTCCCGTAATTGTTGCACGGAGGGCGACAGTGTTGACCGTTCCGCACTAAGCAGGTTCAAAGGCGCGGGTTCACACCAATCGCCGGGGACCAGTTCGACGAGGCGGCCCGCGCGTAAATCGTCCATCACGTCGATACGGGATTTGTAGACGATGCCGCGGCCGTCGATGGCCCAGCGGCGCGCCACATCGGCATCGTCGCAGATCCGGTCCCCCCGGACTTCCACCACGCAGTCCTGCGAGCTGGAACGCGTATCCGACGACGACATGCCCGCCTCGTCCGGCATGCCGGTGCTGACCGTCTTGAACACCTCGGACGATGGCGTGCGAGCGTCTTGCACGGCGTTCCCGGTCCGGGGAGGCGTCAGCGTGCGCGCCGACGGATGGAAACGCCAGCGTTCATGCACTTGATCACCCCATATGAACCGCAGGCAATTGTGGTATGCCAGATCCGTGATGTTGGCAAGCGGGCCATGACGTGCGATGTAGGAGGGTGAGGCGCAGAGTGCGCGTCGATTCTGCGGCGCCAGAGGCATCAGAACCAGGCCTGAATCGGACGGGGTGCCGTAGCGGATCGCCGCGTCCAACGGTTGTGCGAACAGGTCGACGGCCCGGTCGCTCAGCCGCAATTGAATGGAGACTTCGGGATGAAGTGCTTGGAATGCGTCGAGCCATGGCGCAAGCAGGTTGCGACCGAAATCCGATGGTGCTGACAGCCGTAGCGGTCCGGCGACGCGTGCACCGTCCCGCCGAACCGCGTGCTGGCCCGACGCTTGCGCCGCCAGCATGGCACGCGCATGCGGCAGATAGCGTGCGCCGTCATCGGTGAGATGCATCGTTCGCGTGGAGCGCACGAACAACCGGCAGCCAAGTGCTTTTTCCAGACGCTGAACGGCGCTGCTCGCCAGACCTGGCGAAATATGCATTTGTCGGGCGGCGAGTGAAAAACTTCCGGCGTCCGCGGTCTGGACAAAGATGGCAACATCATCAAGTCGGATCATTTTCTGCGATTCGCGGAAAGTGTTTGCGTGCCAGACGGCTGTTTTTCACCGTTGGCCTCGTTCATCATGGTGCCATCGCACATGCGCCCCGTGCCCGAGGCTGGGGCGCGCCTACCAGGAGTACACGATGAAAGCAGTGGGTTTTTATCAAGCCGGTCCCCTTGATCGCGCCGATGCGCTGGTCGATTTGGAACTGCCTGTGCCAACATTGCGCGATTATGACCTACTTGTAGAGGTCAAGGCGGTTTCGGTCAATCCGGTGGATACGAAGGTGCGTCGCGGGTCCACGCCCTCGGAAGGCACCGCACGTATTCCGGGATGGGACGCGGCGGGCGTCGTCAAGGAGGTGGGCCCGCTCGCCACCCGTTTCAAGGTTGGTGATCGCGTATGGTATGCGGGCGATATCACGCGCGCAGGCAGTAACGCGGCGCTGCAGGCGGTTGACGAGCGCATTGTCGGACCGATGCCGACCACACTTGATTTCGCCGATGCCGCCTCGTTGCCGCTGACGACGATTACGGCATGGGAATTGTTATTCGATCGCCTGGAAGTGCAAAGGGCCGACCCCACGGAAGATAACGTCTTGCTGGTAGTGGGCGCGGCGGGTGGCGTTGGATCGATTCTGACGCAATTGGCGCGGGCTTTGACCGGCCTGACCGTCATCGGCACGGCGTCACGGCCACGAAGCCGTGATTGGGTACTGGACCACGGCGCGCATCATACCATCGATCACCATCAGCCGTGGCAACCGCAGCTTGCGGCGCTTGGGTTTGCGCATGTCAGTCACGTCGCCGGTTTGAACGACAGCGCTCGCCACGTGCCGCAGATTGCCGAGGTCCTGTGTCCGGAAGGGCAGTTCGCCTTGATCGATGATCCGGAGAACCTCGATATCAGCCCGTTCAAGTCGAAGTCGATTGCGATCCATTGGGAATTGATGTGCACCCGATCAATCTATACGACGAAGACGATCGCGCGGCAACACGCATTGTTGCGACGCGCGGCGCAACTGGTGGATCGCGGCGTGCTCCGGCATACGGCGACGCAACGCATCGATGGCATCGATGCCGCCAGCCTGAAGCAGGCGCATGCGCTGGTGGAACGTGGCGACATGATCGGCAAGGTTGTGCTGGTCGCGAAGTAATCACGCGTGCGCATCACGCCTGGCGGATTGAAACCGGGCGAACTGTAAGACCGGACTGGCGGTTCCGTCCGTCCGGGCCTCTTCGTCTCATTACGTTAGGCGCCGTATTGCAGCACCACGCGAATGCAAGTGGCCCACTGCATCGCCGTTGCGCTTTGCATCCGTTATTCTCCATACCACTAAACGTTCGCGTGCCCGTTCCGCCAGCGGTTCCTCTGTGCAACTCCGTTGTGACGCACGCGTCCCCCGGGCCATCGCGTCAATTGGGAGTGTGGAAATGGATAGTGGTTCGACGGACGTGCTCATCCGCCCTTCGTTCCGTGAACTCGACGAGTGGGCAAGCGTGATGCATTCGCCAACGACCGCGAAGAAACCGAATATCTACATCACCTCGCCTGAAGCAAGCCGCGTACGTACAGTGCCGCTCGCCGACCCAAGCGAGGAAGCGACGACATACGGGGCAGCGTCATGCCTGTCTGAGTTGCCAGCGGACCGTCTGATTGTGGTCACGGGAGGCTTGCCATGGGACTCCCTGGTTCAGTTGTCCATCTGCAGTAGGCGACTGTATCGATTAAGCCTGGGCTGTGCCATATATCGAATCCAGCGTGTCACGGATGTGGTTGGCATGATCGATGTGATGTGCGGCATCAAGCGTATGGCGGAAGCACGGCACCCTATATTGCTTCGCGAACTTTCAACGCGAATGATTGGCATCAAGGGAAGCGGCAGCGAGATGGTGCTCCAGATGTGGCGTGAATCCATCAGGCGATCTCAGCATTGGATTGTCCGTCAGCCTGATGAATTGCAAGGCGAAGCCATCGTCAATTTGATGATAGCCGCATACGGGGCGATTCTGCCGAGAGATCGGGTCAAGCCGCATGCCTTGGTGCAAGCGGTATTAATGGATATGAGCAAACTAATGCTGATCCGATGGCCCCCTATCCTGGAGGTACTCGTAGCCGCTGGCGGACATCACCAACTGGTAACACGATACATCGATCATTTTGCGAAGTATTTTCAAGGAACGTTGCCAAGCGTGTCGGATACGTTCGCCTTCGAGTTGGGAAGTACCTTGCTCTTGCGTTTGCATACCAGAAATGTATCGAAAGCGATGTCTTTGCATTTTGGCGTTAGCGACGCGCAACATGCGCGTATTGCCGACAACATTGCATATGCGATTGCCAAGCACGTCGTGGAATCGCCGCGCACGTTGTACATGTCAGGATCTCTGGATGAACGATGCCGACGGTGGGACAGGCGGGTGGGAAGTGACGTGAAACGTCTTGCCGAGCGCCATTTGGTGTCGATGCTCGGGTCGCGTATGCGCTCGGACGGCTCCTGGCGGGTGCTTTTGGAGAAAAGTGACGCAACTTCCGACCGTGTCATGATGGCCGCGCGGCGGCATATTCTGACCTTGGAGAGCGATACGCTTCAAGCGTTGCCGAATGAGACGCAGCACAATCTGTTTCTGGCGCTCCACCAATCGTTTGGCGAAGTGGAGGGCGCTGATGCATGGAAGAAAAGCTACAAGATGGTTGAGGGAATGCCATGGGAAGCGCAGCCGGCGCTGATGCACCGTCTGGCGTGCCGACTCGCTCCGGTCGAACACCGTGCCTGGTTTGATAACGAAGACCGGGTTTCCTTGTTGGACAGTGCCTCTGCCTGGGCGATCGAGATCGTACCGCGCTGCGCGCGAAACGGGCGTTCCGGATTGGGTGGGAGAGCGTTTGCTGCATTGCTGAGCTTGTGGGCGGCGCTTGGTGAAGTCGACCGGAAAGGAAAGGAAGACGTTTTCCACGAGGCATTTTCCAGCTTGCCCGTCGCGCTCCCGCCGCCCGATTGGGGACCGACGCTCGATAGTGTGGGCCTGTTCAATCATCGGCACGGTAGCGATTTATTCGGACTGGTAGACCAGGTAGCATTAAATGCGCTGCTGAAGCGTTTTCTTTGCGATAAGCATTCCTGCTTGATGTCACCGTCACCGTATTTCGCGAAATGGATCTGCAAAGAGGTTCCAGCATATTGGGACGCGCTACCCGATGGCGACAGACCGGTCGAGCGATGGCACGCGTTCTGCAGTCGATTCGACCTGCCACGGGAGATGAGAACGCAGCTACGTCGCGATGTGTTGCAGCACTATGCACGCAACCTCGCACAGGCACCTACTTCGTTCGACGAAGTGCTGTCCCGCGCCGGCTTCCATGATTCGCAGGGACGGCATGAGTTTGAAGAAGCATGCTGGGACGTCCAGAGCGCCTTGCCGGATGATACGACCCTGGCAAGGCGCCTTCATGTCTTCGGCTTGACGGATCGATTACGCGAAAGAATCACGGCGCGGTTCGGTGGCGAGGTGCTTCGGCGGCGGCGGCGATAGCGCACGGTGTCCGATCGCCTGATAGACGTGTGAAATCGGCCGCGGGCATTCACTCGGCGGTCGAGCGCTGTTCCGGCGCCGTATTGCGTTCGTCCGCCTGATCCTTTAGAAGACGCCGCCGTGGATACCTATTTGCAATTGGAGCTTAAGCATGAATTCAAGCTGGACAGTGGCATCTCCATTCTGGCCGGCCGGTGTCCTGGACGACCCGGCTAACGACACGCCACTTAAGGAGCCATCGCCAAGTCTTACGCCTCTCCCATCTTCAATTGAAACGCCGGCGCGAAGGCGCTCGTCGTCGTTTAGCCCTGAGCCAGCTTCTTCAGCAATACCGATATCGTCATCACCATCACCACCACCATCCCCTTCCTCCGCGTCTACAGTCATCAGATCACTTACCCAGTCTCCATCGCGTACGACGCCCGAAACGGTCAGTCCGTGGCGCAAGCGAAGGCGCGTGTTATTACCTTCGAATAGACGTCCGCCGCACCCGCCGTCACCGCAAGCGCCCGCCACGACGCCGGACATCCATATCTCTCAACATTGGAAGCATGGCGCGCCTGTGGTTTTACTGTCCTATGATGTTCCGTTGAGCGAGTTGTTTCCTGAAGACGCGACGCTCACCGGTCTGTCGGACGATGCATTGCTGGGACTGATGAAACGGTTGCCATGGGAGGCGAGAATGCTGCTGTCGTTGTGCGACAAGCGGCTGAATCGATTGCATATCTCGTGCGTCGTGCATCGAATCAAGGACGCAACCGAGGAGATCGACGCTGTTGGTGCATTGTGCAATATCCAGAAATTGCCTGATAGGTGCCATCCGGCGTTACTACGACAACTTGCCGCGAGGATGGTCGTTATCAAGGGAAGTAATAGTGAAGTGGTGTGGCGGATGTGGCAAGAGTCTATCAAGCAATCCTGGGAATGGCTCCGACGTCAGTCCCCCGACGTCATGAATGCGATGATGGTTGATTGGTTGCTTGCCGACTACCACGCGACCATGCCGCGAGACCATATCAGGTCGTATGCAACCGTGCATGCAGTCTTACGGCAACTGACGCCTTTGCCGCTTGCCCAATGGCCGCCGGTGCTTGAGGTGTTGCTGGAGGCGGGAGGCCATGATCAACTGATTTCCAAGTATGTGCTCGATTTCACCCGACGTTTTTGCGGCGAGCTACCGAAAGTGTCGGATCTGCTGGCTTCCGAGATTGGAAGCATGTTGCTGTTTCGGCTGCGGGGATGTCATATCGCGAAAAGGCTGACGGTGTGCTTTGGCGTCAGCCGTGCGCAGCACGCGAGAATTGCGGACCGAATAGCGTACAGGATCGCGAAGCGTGTTGTCGATGGCGTGTCCCAACGGGGCAGGGCGTTGTCATTGGAAGACCATTGCCGTCAATGGGATGAACGTGCGGAAAGTTCGGTCTGGCATGACGCCGAACTGCACCTGCTGGCAATGATCGGGCCTGATCTTCGGCTGGACGGTTCGTGGCGGGTTCTTTTAAAAAAGACCGGTGCGATGAGCGAGCGTGTTTCTCATGCTGCCCGGTCCTATATCTTGGCAATGGAAATGGACACGGTGCAGGCATTGCCGAGTCAGACAACGGTCGACCTTTTTCTGGTGCTGCATGATTTCGTCGCGGAGATACAAGATGGCCGGGAATGGTATAGATCTTTCGGCATGGTCAATGGCATGCAGTGGGAGGCGCAACCCGCACTGATGCACCGTTTGGCGTGCCGCCTCGAAGGCGCAAAACATCTTGCCTGGTTCGATGAACAAATACGTACTGTCATTTTGGAACAGGCGACATTCTGGGCAATTAATATCGTGCCGCGATGCGTGGAAACGGGAAGATCCGCGCTTGCGGGACGGGCATTCACGGCGCTGCTCCAAATGTGGGCGACGCTCGGCCACGCCGATGCCGTGGGCATGCGGGACGTGTTTTACGAGTCATTCGTCTGCATGCAGACCTTGCTTCCGCCGTCCGATTGGGGGGCGGCGCTGAATACTCTGGGTGCTTATGACCCACAGCGTAACCAAGCGCTCTACGGATTATTTGATCCGGACGCGCTGCGTTCCGTCCTGAAAACCTATCTTTGTGACGAGGGCTCCAGTTTCATCGCGCCCTCCATGCATTTTTCGAGATGGATTTGCAGAGAGGTGGCAGCGTATTGGGAGGAGCTTCCCGACGGCCGCACACCGTCCGAGCGGTGGGTCGCGTTTTGCAAACGTTTTGGCTTATCGCGAGAGATGCAGTCCGTGCTTCGGGATAATGTCTTGCAACATTATGCGGCAACGCTGTTGGCGTCGTCGATACCGATTGATGAATTGCTGTCGCGTATCGGGTTCAATGACCCGCGAGGACGGCATGATTTCGAGGCGGCGGTGTGGAAGATCCAGGAGACACTGTCGGCTGATGTCTTGCTGGAGCAGCGTCGTGATGTCTTTGGTGTGACGAACAGCTTGCGCAATCGGATGATGCAGTCATACGGCAGCAATCTCATCTCTCCGCGACATCGATAACGCGCGCAATCCAGGCAGTACTGGAACCTTATTCCCGCATCCGCGACACAGGGGAAGTGAGCCCTCGCGAAGCGTACCGACGATCGCATGCGGCGATGTTTGGAAAAGAGATATCCATAATGCCGTCGAATCGAATCAACCCCCGGCTCCGTCTAGTGCATGATGCAATGGCATTGGCAATCCCGAAAGGGGATATCGGGTCGCCCGATTGCCCGTCGTTAGACGTTGCCCTGTCGCTTGCAGACGAGTGGGAAGCCGTCCGCGAGCGGATGGTCGCGATGCCGGGCGTCGCGGGCCCCGCACTCGCTTACGGACCCATGCCACGTTTTGATGGTGCCTCGGCGCCTGCGCAGGTGTGGGCCGCGATCGACGAATTGAACCGTTGGTGCCGTCACGAAGTGGCGCGGCTCGCCGCATTGCGGCAACAGCAAACGGCGATGCAGGTGATCGCCACGGCGTTGGACGCCGTGACGGTGATGAACGCGGTTGCGCCTGACGTGGCCATCGAGGTTTGCGCCGGACTGTTCGACCTGGCCGAAAGCACCTGGATGAACGAACACGTAAGTGCTTAGTCGCTTACGCCAACATGTGCATTGCGTTCCGACGTTACGCGGCCTTGGATGCCAATTGCTTCATGCTTTCGCAGACGTGCCATGCTGCGTCTGATGGTGAAAATGTCACGCGGCCGGCACCGTGGCGCCGATCGCTTCGTACAGTTTGATCAAGTCTTGCCATTGCGTGGCACGTGCGTCGATCAAATCGCGCTCCGCGGACAAGGCCTGTTGTTCCGCGGCTCGCACGGTCGTCGTCGGCACCGCCCCGAGGCGTGCCTTTTCTCGTTGGCGGTCCGTACTGCGCTCCGCGGACGCCGTACGCTTCTCCAATGCATCGATACGCGTGCGATCCGCGTCCAACGCTGACAATGCATCGGCGACCTGCTGGAAGGCCTGCAAGACCGTTTGCCGATACTGCGCCTTGCTTGCCTCGAATGTCTGCTGCGCCCCGCGCACTTGTTCCCGCAAGGCGCCGCCGTGGAACAGAGGCGCGCTCAGTTGCGCTGCCGCCGACCAGATCCACGCGGGTCCGGACAACAAATCAGGTTGGAGAAAGCCGCCACGGCCCAGCCGTGCGGTCAGTTTCAACTGCGGCAACATCGCCGCGCGCGCAACCCCTACCGCCATCGCGCTACCTTGCAACGCTGCCGTGGCGGCGCGAATGTCCGGCCTTTGCGCCAATAGTTCCGATGGCACGACAGTCGGAATCGGGATGCCGGCACCGTTTGCCCCATGTGGCCCCGCGTTTGCCGCATTCGTGCCCGTGCTGTCCAGGGCGGTCCGATTCATGGGCGCGCCGCCCGGGGCGAGTGTGCCGTCTCCATTGCTTCCCGGATCGCGGTGTGTATTGAACGGCAGCGGCTGGGGCGCCGCGTCCGGTGTGCGTCCGAGCAGTGCTGCCAAGGCGTGGCGAGCGGTTGCGCGTTGTGTCTCCACCGCCGCCACCGCTGCATGTGCCGAGTCGGCCTGCATCCGTGCCGACAGCACCGCATCGTCATTGACAGCGCCGAGTGCCGCACGGCGCAGCGTGGTTTCCAAGTCGGCGTCGGACAGCGCGGCGGTGCGGACGGCGTTTTGCCATTGGGCTTGGAGCGCGGAGAGCGTGATCGTCGTCGTGGCGACGCGAGAGGCCAACGCCAGGCGTGCCGCGTCGCGCTGCGCGGCTTCCGTGTCGACCTGTTTACGTCGTGTTTCATTGTCCAGGCGTGTGGCGCCGAAGAGATCGACGTCATAGGATGCGCTGACGAATGTCGACCAATCGTCGTAGAACGCTGTCCCGGATTTCTGCAGGGTCCCGTCGGGCCCAATGGTCGGAATGCCAGGCCCACGCGTGCGCGATGCGTCGGCGCCGAGATCGACCGACGGCAACGTCGCATTACCGATGGCTGCCTGCAATACGTGACGGGCGGCCGCGAGCTGTTTCTCTGTCCCGTCCAAGCCGGGATTTCGCGCCAATGCTTCGTCGACGGTTGCTGCCAATGCAGGCTGCCCGAGACGATGCCACCAGGGTGCCGTCTTCGTTGCGGCAGTGCTATCGGCGGGCATCGACGCGGCGGGCGCGATAACGGGTACCGCGGGTACAACGACATCAGGTGCGCGGAAGACCCCCTGATCGTCACGCACGGTGACCTGGGGCGGCGTGGCATCGGGGACCAGATGTGTACAGCCGTCCAGCAGCGCGCACGCGAATAGCGCGCAAGCAAGGTACGTGGCGTGTGGCTGCCGTGGTGGCGTCGGCGCATCGTCGCGGTGAATGGGATGGCTTTGCCGCTGGCGTGCGAACAGGCCGGGGCGAGGCGCGCTTGTAGAATCCGTGCGGTGGTCGGCTGCATGGCGTGCACCGGGGCGTGGCAGTAGCGTGCGTTTCATGCGTCCGCTCCTTTTACGGGAAGTCCATCATCGGATGGATGCGATCTGGGCGCGGTCCCGGCCCGTGATGCGTTGCCTCCGTTTCCATCGTCATCAGGCAGATTACGCCTGGCCTCGTTCGTTTCGTCCGGTTTGACGCGGAACCATGCTGCATACAAGGCAGGAACAAAGCACACGGTCAGCAAGGTGGCGACCGTGATGCCGCCCATCAGGGCCGTGGCCATCGGGCTGAAAAAGCTATTACGCAATAACGGAATGAGGGCCAGCACAGCGGCGGCGGCGGTCAGTACGATGGGACGGAATCGGCGCACGGTGGCATCGACGATGGCATCCAGGCGCGGATGGCCTGCGCGAATATCCGTTTCGATCTGGTCCACCAGGATGACCGAATTGCGCATGATGATGCCGAACATGGCAATCACGCCGAGCATGGCGACGAAGCCGAAAGGCTGATGGAACAGTAGCAAGGCGGCGACCACGCCGATCAGGCCGAGCGGCGCGGTCAAGATAACGAGGAGGGTGCGGGAGAAACTTTGTAGCTGCATCATCAGCAACACCAGCACGACAAGGCCGAACAGCGGCAATTGGACAAAGATCGAGCCCTGCGCCTTCGCGTTCTCCTCGATCGGTCCCCCTGCCTTCACCATATATCCGACGGGAAGCGCCGCGCGAATCGGTGCCAATTCCTTGTCCAGTACGGCCATCACGTTCAGACCTGAAGCGCCATCGACCACATCGGCTTGCACGGTAATGACCGGTTGCCGGTCGCGCGTCCAGATCACGCTGTAGTCCAGGCCCGGCACGAAGCGCCCGAGCGCGTTGAGCGGTACCGGGCCCTGTGGCGTCGGCATCGACAATTGCATCAGGCGTGCCGGGTCACGTCGCTCATCGCGTGGACCGCGCAAGACGATCGGTACCAGACGGTCATCCTCGCGCCATTGCGTGACAGGATAGCCGTCCACGGTCATTGCAAGGAACTGCGCGATGTCCTGCGAGCTGACGCCTACGGCGCGTGCCTTTGCCTGGTCCACATCAAAGGTAAGGGCGCGTCTGCCGGGTTCGTCCCAGTCCAATTGAATGTCTCGCACCCGTGCATCGGTGCCGATGCGTGCGGCCACCTGGTCGGCGATCTGTCGGACCGTAGTGATGTTGTCGCCGCTGATACGGAACTGAACCGGATAACCGGTGGGCGGCCCGGTTTCCAGGCGCGTGAGGCGGGTACGCAAGAAGCCGAAGCTGTCGCGCAGGATGGGACGCAGCGCCTCGGCCAATGCCTCGCGGTCTTCCGCGGACTTTGCGGTAACCAGGAACTGCGCAAAATTGGGTTGCGCCAGTTGTTGGTCAAGCGAGAGGAAAAAGCGCGGCGCGCCGCTGCCGACAAAAGCCGTGCTGTTGGTGATGTGCTGGGCGAGCGCGGGCCGGTCGCGCAATATGGTTTCCAGGCGCTTCACCTGCGTCAGCGTGGCGTCGTATGACGCATTGTCGGGCAATCGCAGATCGATCAGCAATTCAGGGCGATTGGAGCTCGGGAAGAATTGCTGTGATACCAGGCTGAAACCTGCCAGCGCCAATACAAACGCAATGCCCGTGCCTAGCAGCACGCGCCCGCGCCGTGTGATGCACCAGCCGATCAAATGACGCAGGCGATGATAAAAGCGGGAGTCGTAAGCGCCGTCATGGTCCGCCGCGGACGGTGCCTGCGTGTCCGGGTTCGACGACACATCCCGCGGCGTATTCGCTTTCGCTTTCTTGCGGAGCAGGTGGTATCCGAGCAGGGGTACGACGATGACGGCGGATAACCAGGACAGCAACAACGCCAACGCCGACACCTCGAAGATGGATCGCGTGTATTCGCCGGTCCCCGAGCGCGCGAGTGCAATGGGCAGGAAGCCTGCAACCGTCACGAGCGTACCGGTCAGCATCGGAAAGGCGGTGCTGGTGTAGGCAAAGGCCGCAGCCTTGCCGCGCTCCCATCCTTGCGCCAATTTCACGGACATCATTTCGACGGCGATGATCGCATCGTCGACGAGCAAGCCCAATGCCAGGATCAGTGTGCCGAGTGACACTTTGTGCAGGCCGATGCCGAAAACCGACATACCGAGTGCCGTCGCGGCCAGCACCAGCGGAATCGAGATGACGACCACCATGCCGGTGCGCCATCCCAACGACACCAGGCTGACCAGGAGAACGATAATCACGGCTTCCGCGACCGAATGGATAAATTCGGAAACCGAGCTGGACACGGCGTGCGGCATGCTGGTAACGGGCAGCAGCGACAAGCCCGCGGGCAGGGTGGGTTGTAACGCGGCAACTTTCGCGTCGAGTGCCTGGCCGAGTGCGATCACGTCTCCATCATGAACCATCGTGACGCCGATTCCCAGCACCGGTTTGCCGCCGAAGCGCATGGTTTCCGACGGCGGGTCGGCATACCCGCGCCGGATGGTGGCGATATCGCCTAGCCGGAATGTCGCGCCTGCGGCCGTCCCACTTGCGCCACCCTGTGTCGCGGTGGTGTTGGCCGCAGGCGCGCGCAGCAGCACGTTACCCAGCGCGGCGCGGGCGGTGGCATCGGGGTCGTACGGTTGTTGGCGAACGTCGCCCGAGGCGGTGGCGGGCGTCGCGGCCGGCGCATAGGGGCCGAACTGCCCTGATGGCCGTACCGTGATGCGATCCTCGGACGTATCGATGGTGCCCGCCGCACTGACCGCATTCTGTGCGCGGATCGCCGCGGCAATATCGTTTGGCGCGATACCGAGTTGGGCGAGTCGGGCGTTGTCGATTTCGATATCGATTTCCGGACGCTGGTCGCCAAAATAATCGACCTTTGCCACGCCTGGCACTTTCAATAACTGGAAGCGAAGCGCGTCCGCATAAGCACGTAATTCGTCTGGTGAGAAACCGTCTCCCTGCAACGCGTAGACGTTGGTGTAGACATCACCGAATTCGTCGTTGAAATACGGTCCTTGCACGCCTTGCGGTAGCGTATAGGACATATCCCCCACTTTTTTACGCACCTGATACCACGTGTCCTGCACGCTGCTGCTCGGGGCACTGTCGAGGATCGTAAAAAACAACGTGGATTCGCCGGGACGCGAATAAGCACGCAGGAAATCGACATCGGGCGTCTGCTGTAACGTCCGTGCGATCTTATCGGTTACCAACGATTGAACCTGCTCGGCGCTGGCGCCTGGCCACATCGTTCGTACGACCATGGTCTTGAAGGTGTAGGGTGGATCCTCGGACTGGGATAGCCGCGAATAGGACAACACCCCGAACACCGTGACGAGGACGAGCGCGAAAATGACAAACGACTGATGCCGTAATGTCCACGCGGAGAGGTTGCCACGATCAGACGTACTCATTGCGACGCGCCCTCGCTGGCCGACTTCGCCGTCACCGCCGGCTTTGACAGGATCGCGCGTCCGTCGTCCAGATGGGGCGTTACTTTCACGCCCGCCGACAGGACGTTGACGCCGCGCGCCACCACTTGTTCACCGGCACGAAGTCCCCCTCGCAACGTTACCTCGTTCGCCCCGTACCGCGCGACTTCCACGGGTCGCAATGCCACCGCGTGCGTATTGGGGTCCACGACCCAGACAGCCGGCGACTGCTGTACGTGGAACAGCGCCGTGGCGGGAACGATCACACCTGTCGCTTCGCCATGCGGGATTGTACCGGCCTGTGCACGCGCGTTTTCGTCCATGCTTGCCTTCGCGCGCGCGGCGCCGTCAAGCAGAACGGTGCCACTCATGCCCAGCAGGACCGCCGGGTCCTCGCGATCGAAAGCGAGCTTGACCGCGTATGTGCGACTACGTGGATTGGCCGCGGCAGCGACTTCACGGACGTGGACCGGAAATCGCCGCTCGGGCAGAGCATTCAATACGACACTCGCCGGCATGCCGACCTGCAACGATGCCACTGTCGTATCGGCAACCTGGGCGATGAAATCACGCGGACCGTCAATGGCCATGGTGTAGACGACCTGTCCGGCCGAAACGGTCTGCCCGGGCTCCGCGCGGACATCGGTGATGACACCGGCCCGTTCCGCGATGATCTGCTGATAGCGCAATTGATTTCGCGCTGCCGTCGCTTGTTGTTGCGCGCGTGCGTTGTCCGCCATGGCTGACAGATATTGCTGCTCACTCCGTTCGCGCTCGGCGGGGGCAATCAGCCCCGCATCCGCCTGTTTCTGGTCACGATTGCGCTGGATCGTGGCGATCCGCAGATTGTCGGCCGCGGTACGGGCCGCCGTGTCAGTGGCCTTCGCCTGGGCTTGCGCGTC
The DNA here is from genome assembly GCF_000970345.1 of Robbsia andropogonis. Classification (GTDB taxonomy): domain Bacteria; phylum Pseudomonadota; class Gammaproteobacteria; order Burkholderiales; family Burkholderiaceae; genus Robbsia; species Robbsia andropogonis. Next base: position 52,199 of record NZ_LAQU01000005.1, read on the forward strand.
CGCGGCATCGAGTCGCGCGAGCACCGCACCCTGTGCGACCCGGTCGCCGGCCTGGAAGGGGCGCGCGACCATCAGGCCACTCACCCGAAACGATAACGCGGTGTCGATCTGCGCCGCCACCTCGCCTGAAAATCTCCCGCCGGTGGCACCCTGCGTGCCGCTCGCCGTCGTCGCGGCGCTGCCAACGGCGATCGCCGTAATCACCGTGCGTGGGCTTGTCTCCCGCGGTGGGGTTTTGTCGCAAGCCGTCATGCCCGCTACTGCCAGGAAAGCCATGGTCCAAGGTAAGACGCTTCGGAGCCGCCGCCTCGCCGAAAGGTCGCCCCGATTGCTATCCGCCAACGCGACCCACCAGCGTGCGTCCCGGCGAACGTGCGGGTAATTCCGCGAGTTTTCATGGATAAGCGGCACGTCGGTCTCCAGGTCGGGTATCGGCAGTTTTCGATAGTAATACACATTATATTCAGATACAATATGAATCTGAATATAATGTATCTTTTATTTTTTCACGCTACTATCTCGCGATGAATAAAAAACCGAATCCGCGACTCAGTCGGGAAGCCAGCCGCGCCCTGACGCGTGAACGCCTTTTGGACGCCGCGGCTGTGCTGGTCGAGCGCCAGGGGTTGGCATCGGCATCGGTGGAAGACGTCGTCGCGGAGGCGGGGTTCAGTCGCGGGGCGTTTTATTCGAATTTCGACGACAAGGCGGCGCTGCTACTCGCGTTATTGAGGCGGGAACAGCAACGGCTGATAGACGAACTGGCGCAGGTCTTCAGTGGGGATTTGCCACCACTGGATCTGGAGCAGGCCGTTCTGGCGTATTACCAAAACCTGCGCTGCAATCGCATTTGCTTTTTGGGATGGATGGAGGCCAAACTAATGGCCATCCGGGATCCGTCTTTCCGCGAAACGTTGCGCGAATTGATGGCGGAAGGCTATGCGGTGATTGCCGACTTTGTCGAGGCGTATCGCGAGCGCGTAGGGGGCAGTGCGGTAAATAACGAAAAGGGGGGGGCGGAGATATCCTCTACGGCCCGAGCGCTGATCGTACTGCCGGCCGAGCAATTGGCCATTGGCCTGATCGCCATGTGCGATGGCATGAATCTGACCCATCTGGCCGACCCTGAGACCGTCACCGAGCCTATGATGGCCGCTGTGCTGTCACACTATTTTGAATCCCTGCTGGGGCGCGCCGCCGGATGAAAGAGACTCGGTTGTCGCCTTGAATTGCTGATAGGCATGTGCCAGCTTTTCATCGTAACGGTTTTTTCGATATGCCGGCCCGTTGTAGGCGAAGGCGAACGTCGACCAATTTTGCGCACGCAGTGCCGGCAGCAGGCGAGGGTCTAGACGGAGAAAGCGCGCCAACGCATCGAAATGTGCCGCCTCGTCGCGGTACATCGCATCGACGAATGTATCGATGCTGTCATAGCCCAACGCGCGCCAATGAAATCCCATGATCTGGAATGCCCCCCAACTCGCGGATTCACGCGCCGCGGCGCGATGAATGTTTTCTGCACGGGCGAGTCGCGCGTGCTGGCTCGCGGCGCTGCCGTATTCACCTGGTGCGCGCGACACCAGGCCGGGTTCTCGTGCGGCATGGATCTGTGGATCGGTGCCGTATGCCACCAGTCGTCGCCAAAAGATATGTCGCTCGAAAAGAATCGTGGGGCGCCCGTCCGCCTGGAATGACGCGCGGGCGGATTCCACGGACCAGACTGCGTGAAGCGCGGCCGCGTCCACTTGCAATGCCGCGCTGAGTAAGTCAATCGTCGTCTGGCCGACACCGTTGCGGGATTCAGATGTGGTTGAAGTTGTCATTGCGCAGAGGAGTAGAACGCCACGCCGTTGTGGCGCGATCGTCGGGTTGTCGTTGTCGAAGAGAGACCGTAACCCCACGCGTGATCGTGCAATATAAGACAATGCGAAATCGTCGATTGACTGGCTATTCGGTATAAGGTTGGTACCCGGCGGCAATGTCATTGACGCGACACCGCCATCTCATAAACGAACGTCTTTTTCCAATTGGCTATTTTCAAACTGCCCATCAAGTTTCCGACGACGGCAACGGCGCCGTTTTGTCCCTCGGAAGTACGCGGCAGCGTACCTATATCAGCGGATGCACCGTTCTGGTCACGCTTGGCGAAATTCGTCGGTCCAGGGTTACTCGTGTCTATCGGGTATATGGACCCGGGAAACTGGGCGACCGATATCGAGGCGGGGTCGAAATACGGATATCGCCTGCTGTTTGTCGTTGTCCTCTCCAGTGTGGCGGCGATGGTGCTGCAGTGTCTGGCGATGCGCCTCGGCGTGGCCACCGGCAGGGACCTCGCCCAATTGTCTCGTGACCGCTACAGCCCTGCGCTTGCGAAGGGGCAATGGTTGCTCGCGGAGATCGCGATCATCGCGTGCGACCTGGCAGAGGTGCTTGGCGGTGCTTTGGCGTTTCACTTGCTGCTTGGTGTGCCATTGGCGTGGGGCATCGCACTGACGGCACTCGATACGTTCATCGTCCTGGGGTTAAAGGGAAAGAACTTCCGGCAGTTGGAAGCGATCATGCTAGGACTGATCGCGACCATTAGCATTGGCTATGTGGTCGAATTGATCCTGGTCAAGCCGCATTGGCCGTCCGTCGCAGCGGGCCTCGTGCCGTCATGGCACACGTTGTCGTCGCGCGAGCCGGTCTATCTGGCAATCGGGATACTCGGGGCGACCGTGATGCCGCACAACCTTTACTTACATTCCTCGATCGTGCAAACGCGTGTTGCCGGGAACACGCTGCCTCGGAAGCGGGACGCGATCCGCTTGCTCCGCATGGACACCATCGGCTCCTTGATATTGGCGATGTTAATCAACGCCGCAATCCTGATCCTCGCAGGTGCGGCGTTCCACGCGACGGGACATCAGACCGTGACAGAGATCGAGGATGCTTACAAACTACTGGCACCCATCGTTGGAACGGGACTTGCCGCCACGTTTTTCGCGCTAACGTTGCTGGCGTCCGGGCAAAGCGCGACGTTCACGGGCACCGTAGCGGGGCAAGTCGTGATGGAAGGTTTCCTGCATCTGAAAATTCCGTGCTGGCAGCGTCGGCTGATCACACGGGGTCTGGCACTCATCCCCGCTTTCATCGGCGTTGCATGGGTGGGTGAGCATGCGGTGGGCATGTTGCTGGTTGCAAGTCAGGTCGTGCTGAGTTTGCAATTGCCTTTCGTGTTGTGGCCGCTAATCCGGATGACCAATGACCGGAGCGTGATGGGTCCGCTGGCCAACAGCTGGCTGACAAGGCACGTTGCGTGGGGCTTGTTCGCCGCCATTACGCTGGCGAACATCTGGCTCGTGGTGCAGACCTTCAGCTGACCATCAGATCGGAAACGCGGTGGTCGACAATATTTCGCGTAGCACCATGAACGAGCGTATTTGACGGACGCCTGGCAGATACAACAACTGGTCCGCATGGAGTTTGTTGAAGCTGTCGTTATCGCGTGTACGCACCAGCATGAAGTAGTCGAACTCCCCGGTTACCACATGGCATTCCATGCACCCCGGTACTTTACGGGCGGCTTTCTCAAACGCCATGAACGATTCGGGTGTTGATCGGTCGAGCAACACACCGATGAGCACCATCGTCCCGGCATCCACTTTCTTGGCATCCAGCAGCGCCACGGTGGCGCGAATCAAACCAGCCTCTTTCAATCTTTCCACGCGCCGCAAGCATGCGGGCGCACTGAGATTGACCCTGGCCGCGAGCGCGACATTCGATATCGAAGCATCCGTCTGTAATTGCTTCAGGATCTGGCGATCAACGCGATCCATGGATTCGGCAGAGAGGGGCGCATCAAGCTTGTCTGTGGATTTTTTCATTGCGTGAAAGCACGAAATAACAAAATTTAGAAAAAAAATATAGCGATATTATGCAGATAAATTAATGAAAGCTTCATTTCTTCGCAAGCAAATTTCTCGGCATTTTCGGTAGGATTTCCTCTGTGCCACACCGTGGCAACGCACCCGCTTTTGACGTATGCGCACCAGCACGATGCGATCATCCATAGAGGACTTTCCAATGAACCTGAAGCGCTTCCCAAAATATTCCCTGACGTTTGGTCCCACGCCCATCCATCCGCTGAAGCGACTGAGTGCGCACCTGGGAGGGAAAGTCGCGCTTTATGCGAAGCGGGAAGACTGCAACAGTGGACTTGCCTTCGGAGGGAACAAGACGCGCAAGCTCGAGTACTTGATTCCCGAGGCATTGGCGCAGGGATGCGACACATTGGTGTCCATCGGTGGCATTCAGTCCAACCAGACGCGTCAAGTCGCAGCGGTGGCGGCACACCTCGGGATGAAGTGCGTATTGGTGCAAGAGAACTGGGTGAATTACTCGGACGCGGTGTATGACCGTGTCGGCAATATCCAGATGTCACGCATCATGGGCGCTGATGTGAGGCTGGTCGCCGACGGCTTTGATATCGGGATACGAAAGAGTTGGGAAGACGCGATGCAAAGCGTACGTGAGGAGGGCGGCAAGCCGTTCCCCATCCCAGCGGGCTGTTCCGAACATCCCTTGGGTGGCCTTGGTTTTGTCGGATTTGCTGAAGAAGTTCGGCAGCAGGAAGCCGAGCTGGGCTTCAAATTCGACTATATCGTGGTGTGCGCGGTCACCGGCAGCACGCAGGCCGGGATGGTGGTGGGTTTCGCTGACGACGGCCGCGCCCGGCGTGTCATCGGCATCGATGCCTCGGCGAAGCCGGAAAGGACGCATGAACAGATTCTCCGGATCGCGAAAAACACCGCGGCGCTGGTGGATCTCGATCAAGACATCACGGCAGACGATGTCGTTCTGGATACGCGCTTCGGCGGACCGGAATACGGGCTTCCCAATGAAGGGACGTTGGAGGCCATCCGTCTCTGCGCAAAGCTGGAGGGCATGTTGACCGATCCTGTCTATGAGGGCAAGTCGATGGACGGCATGATCCAGATGGTGCGCAACGGCGAATTTCCAGAAGGATCGAAGGTGCTCTACGCCCATCTGGGTGGTGTGCCGGCGCTGAACGGATACAGTTTCCTGTTCCGCAACGGCTGAGTGCCATCGCGTTCCGATGGCCTGTTCAGGCAGGTTGGATGTCCGTCACCTACCCCGCCGCGCATCCGTTCACACGCTCAGCGAATACTGTGTGATCCATCGTAGCGCCGCCAGGCTGATACGGCCGGCATCTTCAGGCTCCATGCCTGGCATGCGCTCGCAGGCGGCTTCGATACCTTCGGCCTCGCTGCGTTCCACCGCTTCCGCGCAGGCGAGCAACGCGCCCAGCTTACCTTGCCGTTCCGGTCCGATCGCGGCGGCGATGACCGGCGGGATACGCAACTCACGCATCACATCGATATTCGCCGAACCGAACATCGATTCGGCCATCGAGAACACGCCCGTCATGAATGCCTGATCCGCAAAGTCGTCCTCGCCCGGGTACAGAAATTCGGTTGTCAATTCCATGAAGCGGGCGCGCATGCCGATCATCTGGATCAACGGATCGGTACGGATCGGGTTGTCGTCGCTATTTGCATACAGCAACAGCTGTGTCCAACGCGAGATCTGGCGAATGCCCACGGCAAGCGTGGCTTCGCGCAGCGACGTGACCGGCCGTGCAAGACTGTATGCACCGCTGTTGGCAAAGCGCAGCAATTGCACGATCAGTTTTGGAATGCGCTTGATCTCGGATTCGATCTGCTGCACGCCAGCATCGCGTCCCAGAAGCCCGAGCAGGTTCAACAGCGGTACACGGTCCGTCAACAGTCGGCGCGACGACAAGACTTCCGGGCGCGAGAAAAAATAGCCCTGGAAGAGGTCGAACCCCAGCGACCGCGCGAGGTTATACGCCTCCAATGTCTCGACTTTTTCCGCTAACGCGATGCAGCCGGCGCGCTTGACCATCGCAAGGACCTTGGGCAGGTCCGTCTTCGAGCACCGGAAAAAATCGATCTTTGCAACATCCACGTGCTGCAGATACGCCAGCGCCTCGACGCTGTTGATGGAAACGTCGTCGAACGCGAGACGGAATCCAAGAGACCGCAATTCCTTGCAGCGTGCCAGCAGCGCTTCGTCCAATTCGACGGATTCAAGGATTTCCAGCACGAACAATCGCGGTGGCAGTACCGACAGCAGATCGCTGAAAAGGATGTCGCGGTTGACGTTGATATAGCCAATGTCAGCGCCAAGAACGGTACCCATGCCAAATTCGCCGAGCATCGTCGCAATCACATGCGATGTTGCCTCAGTGTCGTCGGCAACCAATGCGGCATTGCGCGAGCTGCTGCGGTACAGCAGCTCATAGCCTACCAGCGACCCATTCCGGTCGATGATTGGCTGACGGCCAAGGTAGACGTTCGCCGCGTCTCCGGCACGGGCCGGATCGATGTTCGTCATTTTGGGTTCTCGCATGCGATTCTTTTCAATGCGGCCAGGAACGCTTGCGGTTCTTTCGCCCACTACTACTGTTTCTGCCAGGGTGCTGCCATGCAAGCGCGTTCGCATGGGTAGCGTGCGCTCAAGTACGGGCGTCACGAGCACTGCGCGGACTGCTGGCGGAAATGGTTATTCCGCGCGGCCCGTAATCGTGACACACATTACCCGATCAGCGCATCCACCTCCGCTTTTACGCGTGGCGGATGTCGCTTCGCGGCGTCAGGCGGTGGCCCGACACGCAGCGCTTTTCACGCTGTGTGAACATTGCCTGCCCAGACGTCGCGAGACGCGAAACTGGTAGATCGAAATATCTCCTCGATGCCCACCCCCGGTGCGGGGCGCCTTTCGGCGAAACGCAGTTTCCGCAACGTCCAGCCCCATACTGGCGCACGTTGCGAACTTCGCGGATGTGTTCTCCAAGCTGTGCTGTTTATCGGCCGCGACACGGCAATTCTGAAGGGCAGTCGCTCAGGTCTCGGCAAATTCTCGTTTTTCGGTAACTTTGACCTTTTGTGCGCGCCTGAGTATGCTGCGACCGTCTGTCGCACGATCATTCAAACGACCGTATTACGGGGCTTCCAGCGCGATGTCGTGAAAAAACAGCGACAAACGTGGCGAATTTGCTACTGCGTTAGAAAATATTTCAGCACGTTTTACCGTATTTTGCGTTATGTCGAAAAAATTTCTGAAATTGCCCCTAAAGTCTCGCGCAACCAGGCCGTTAGTCCGGACTGTCAGGAACCCGTAAATACAAGGGTTCGCGTGGTTTTACCGGGCAAGTCCAAGGGAAATGTAGGAAAAGTTCTTACAGCGTGTGAGAAAAACGCTGTACTCAGATAGGCATCTTCTTCCGATATGCGCCGCTCGTGCGGTTGGCCACAATGGCTTCACTGCAGCACGAGACGCAAACAAGGCGATGTCCGGAATCCGGCTGACCCGAGCGACAGTGCGCTGAAGACGGTCAACCTCTTCTCCATCTGGGGACAGAACATGAGTAACGGCAATTCCACACTAGATGAACTCAGGGAAGTCAATCTGTCGTACTTGATGCTCTGCCAGCGTTTGCTGCGCGACGACAAGGCGATGGGCATGTTCCGCCTGGGGGTTTCCGAGCAGATCGCCGATGTGCTGGTCAGCTTGACGCTGTCGCAGACGGTCCGTCTCGCTTCGTCCAGCCAACTGCTTTGCCGCTTCCGTTTCGACGATCACGCACTGCTGTCATCGCTGACGCACACGACCAAAAGCGTAGACTCCGCTTCGTCGCATACCGCTATTCTGCTTGCAGGACAGCCTGCTGAGCAGCTCGGCTAACAAACTTTTACATTTGACAGCCATGGCCAGCCGCAGTGTCGTCCTCGAAGCGCGCGAAATCACGTTGGCGATCGAACTGATCGAACTGGGTGCGCGACTGCAGGTGCTTGAAGCGGAAGTAGGTTTGAGCCGCGAGCGCCTGATCAAGCTCTACAAGGAAGTGCGCGGCGTGTCGCCGCCGAAGGGAATGCTGCCATTCTCGACCGACTGGTTCATGACGTGGCAGCCGAACATCCATTCGTCAATGTTCTACAACACGTATCGCTTCATGGTGGACGAAGCCGGTTGCGAGCCTATCCAGGCCACCATCCGTGCCTACCGCCTGTACCTGGAGCACGTCGCGCTGCATGGCGGTGAAGCGGTGCTGGGATTGACCCGGGCATGGACGCTGTTGCGTTTCTTCGATAGCGGGATGCTTCAATCGGCGCCGTGCTCGCGCTGCGGCGGGAAATTCGTCGTGCATGCACATGATCCTAAGCACGGCATGGTGTGTGGCCTCTGCCAGCCGCCATCACGTGCCGGAAAGACACGTGCTGGGCGGATTGCCGCCGATGAAGCGATGGCCGAGGACGCGATGGCGGAACACGTGTTGACGACCGATGCATTGGAAGCGCTTGCCGACAGCGACGCTACCACGCTTGAGGCGTTGGTCGAGCAAAATGCCGTGATCGCTGCGTTGTTGCCGCACGATGCGCTCGGCGATGCCCTGGCGACGCCGGACACGGCGAAGCCTACCGGCGTCGCCAGGCGTGACGGTTTGGAGCAGGTCGCGAAGGTGGCGAAGGCCACTCGTGCCCAATCGCGACGCGCGATGGATGCCAGCGTGGACGCCGCAATGCGTGCGGTGATCAACGCCGATGTCACGATGCCGGTGGATGCGGTGACCATGGCCGACCTCGCGGAGGATGCGGTAACACAAACCGCGCAAGTCCTGTCGCCGCTCTAGGCATGAAACACCCTTCAGAAATTCCCCTTAACAGCCGTAACACCCTGCTAGACTCGGGCGCTTGAGGGCAGACCCCGTGCGCGACGCTGATGGCCTCACGGAGCGTCACGAGCAGCGCGCGTGACGGATGGTGTTCAGGGGAATCCGACATGCGGTCCCCCTACCTTGAAATACGCGGGATTTGCACCATAAGGGGAACGGTGTGCTGGTTTTTGTCGGTTATCTGGTGACGTTGGTCTCGGTATTCGGCGGTTATGCGCTGGTCGGCGGGCATCTCGCCGCACTGCTGCAGCCCGCCGAATTTCTGATGATCGCGGGCGCGGGGTTGGGCGCCTTCATCGTGGGCAACAACGGCAAGTCGATACGTGCGACTTTCAAGGTGTTGCCAACGCTGCTGCGGCGCACCCATTACGATAAGCAACTATATATGGATTTGATGGCGATCCTGTATCGCCTGTTGGCAAAGGGGCGAAAGGAAGGGCTGATGAAGCTCGAATCCGATATCGAGGACCCTGACGCCAGCCCCATCTTCAAGGCCTATCCGCGTATCAGCGGCAATCCGGTCATTCGCGATTTCCTGGTGGACTACTTTCGGCTGATGGTGAGCGGCAGCATGAATGCGTTCGAGCTCGAAAACCTGATGGATGAGGAAATCGAGACGCATCATGCCGAGGGGGAAGTGCCCGCGCAGTGCCTGCACAAGACCGCCGACGGCTTGCCGGCGTTCGGTATCGTCGCCGCGGTCATGGGGGTGGTGCATACGATGGCATCGGCGAATCTGCCGCCTGCGGAACTCGGCGTCTTGTTGGCGCAGGCATTGGTCGGCACGTTCCTTGGCATCCTGCTGGCTTATGGGTTTGTTGCGCCGCTTGCTTCTTTGGTCGAGCAGCGGGTAGACGAGTCCACGAAGGTGCTGCAATGTATCAAGGTGGGCATTCTCGCCAACCTGAATGGTTATCAGCCGTCGGTAGCGGTGGAATTCAGTCGCAAGGTGTTGTTCAGCAGTGAGCGTCCAACGTTCGCCGAGCTGGAAGCCCATGTGAAGGAAGTCAAGGAAGAATTGAGGTCGCGCTGATGGACAACCGGCCCGAACGTCCCATCGTCATCCGTCGCGGTGGCCCGGTGCGAGCCAGGTCGCATGGCGGCGGCTGGAAGCTCGCCTACGCGGATTTCATGACCGCGTTGATGGCTTTTTTTCTATTGATGTGGCTTCTCGGTTCCGTCAACGGCGCCAAGCTCGACGGCATCGCCGATTATTTCAAGCAACCATTGAAGGTGTCACTGCTCGGCGGCGACCGCGCTGCCGATGGCCGCAGCGTCTTGAAGGGGGGCGGCACCGACATTACCCGTCGTGACGGTGAGCAGCGCAAGGTGGACGGCCCGCGGGCGATCAACGACCCGACATCGCATGATCCCACCGGCAAACCGATATCCGCGCCTGGCATGACGTCGGATGCGGTGCCTTCTCCGGACGCCGTGCTGCAGAAGGAAGCCGAGGACGATAACTTGCGTAGCCTGCAGTCGCGAATAGAGGATGCCCTGGACCATAACGCGGCGTTGAAGCCATTCCGGAACCAGATCGTCCTCGATGTCACGCGAGATGGTCTGCGCATCCAGATCGTGGACTCCAAAAACCGACCGATGTTCGCCAGTGCGAGTGCCGAGGTGGAGCCATATATGCGCGCGATCCTCCGGGAGCTGGGCCCTGTCTTGAACCAGGTGCCGAATCGGCTGATCCTGGAAGGTCATACCGATGCGACGCCGTATGCCGGTAAGGCAAACGGCTATACCAATTGGGAATTGTCGGCCGATCGCGCCAATGCGTCGCGTCGCGAACTGATCTCTGGTGGCATGTCGCAGGACCGTGTCTTGCGCGTGATCGGTCTGGCGGATACCAATCAATTCAATCCGGACGATGCCTACGATCCGCGCAATCGCCGTATCAGTATCCTGGTATTGAACCGGCGCGCGGAGCGCCAGTTGATCAATGACCGTGCCCGTCCGGCTGTATTGGACAATACCCGTAGTGCCGAGGCGCAGTCGGCGGCGATCGGCGCTTCTCGAACCCAAGTCGCGCCTTGAGGCGCCAAACAAGTAGATCGCGAGCAGATCATGAACCAAGACATCACGACAAAACCTACGGTGCTGGCCGTGGACGATTCTCCAGCGATGCGTCTGATCCTTGACGCCACGCTGGAGGCAGCCGGTTATCAGGTGACGCTGGCCGAGGATGGCCGCGAAGGACTCGCCAAGGCCGTGGCGGCCACCGCGGTGGGAGGGCGTGTGTTCGATCTGGTGTTGACCGATCACAATATGCCGGGCCTGACCGGCCTCGAACTGATCGCGGGCCTGCGTCACCTGGCGCCCTATGCCGAGACACCGATCTTGCTGTTGACCACCGAGGACGGCGAGGACTTCAAGGCGGCAGCGCGCGAGGCCGGCGCCACGGGCTGGCTGTTGAAGCCGCTGGACCCGCAGGTGCTGACCGAGGTGTTGGTCAGCGTCCGTGGCGCGATAGGTTCTTGATTCACGTCAAAATTCTTTTTTTTAAGCAAAGAATTTCACGAAGCGATTGAAGTTTCTGCCCGGTCGTGCCGTTACCCCTCGTAAGCGCCAGCGGTGTGGGGGTGTCCGTGCAGTACAGGATGCTCCCGCCGCGGATGGCACAGTCCGGTGCGGACACCCCGCGCAGGCGAAACAAACAGTTATATAGCCGGAAGATCCAACGGTCATGTCGCTCGATATTACCCAGTTTTACGAGACGTTCTTTGACGAAGCGGACGAGTTGCTTACCGAGATGGAGCGCTTGCTGCTCGGCATCGACGTACAGCATCCGGATCCGGAACAATTGAACGCGATTTTCCGCGCCGCCCACTCGATAAAGGGCGGTGCCGCCACTTTTGGTTTCAGTGTGCTTGCCGAAACCACGCACGTGCTCGAATCCGTGCTGGATCAGGCCCGCACAGGGGAATTAGCGCTGCGCACGGACATGGTCGATGTGTTCCTCGAATCGAGGACGTGCTGGAAGTGCAACTTCGCGCATATCGCGAATCGGGTGGCACCGTCGAACCCGATCGCACGCTTGGCGTCGCGCTCGGCGAAAAGTTGAAGGCTGTCAGCCAGGCACCCGTGGCGGCGCCGGCACCCGTGGCACCGGCTGCGGCGCCGGTCGCCTCCGCGCCGGTGGCCGCGGCTGTCGCTGCGGGACCGGATCCTTACCAATCGGATGATCCAGCGGCCGCGCCGGCACATGTGATTCGCCAATTGCATGAAATTGCCGGCGTGGACGTGGCTGTTGCGCCGGCCGTGGCGGCAGGCGCGACGTCGGCTCCGGTTGCCGCCGCTGAGGCGCCTGCGGCCGCGCCTGCGGGGGCGGGTGGTGGCGAGCATGGCAATCTGAAAATCCGGCTGATCGATGTCAAGGACGGCGACCAGTCGCTGCTCGTCGATGAGCTGTCGAACTTGGGTACGGTCACTGCCCGGGTTCAAGCTGGCAATGTATTGAGTGTCTGGTTGAAAAGCGATTGCTCGCCTGACGACATCATTGCGGTCTGCTGCTTTGTGATCGATGAAGACCAGATCGAAGTGAGCTATGACCATGGCGGCGCGGCGGCGGCAGCGGCCGCGGCGAACGTCGCACCAGGTGGCGAGGCGCAAGCCGCCGCGGCCGCTGCGGTGGATGCCGCCGTGAGCGCGGAGTCCGCCGAGGTATTCGCTCAGACCGATGTTGCCAATACGGTCGCCGCGGCAACCGGGGCGGTCCCGGCCGTGGCAGCACAGACGGGGGCCGCATTGGCTGCCGCCCCGGCCGCCGCGCCGCCGCAGGCAGGGGCGACCGTGACGCGGAACGCACCAAGCGGTGGCGCGCAAGAGGGCAGTTCGATCCGCGTTGGTGTTGAGAAGGTCGATCACCTGATCAACTTGGTAGGTGAACTGGTAATCACGCAGGCGATGCTGGCGCAGACGGCGTCCAAGTTCGATCCCGTGGTGCATGACCGTCTTTTCAACGGCATGGCGTTATTGGAACGGAATGCCCGTGACCTGCAGGAAGCGGTCATGTCCATCCGGATGATGCCGATGGATTACGTTTTCAGCCGCTTCCCGCGTCTGGTTCGCGATCTCGCATCGAAGCTCGGCAAGAAGGTCGACCTCGTGACGTTTGGTCAGGCCACCGAGTTGGACAAGAGCCTGATCGAACGCATCATCGACCCGCTGACCCACTTGGTCCGTAACAGCCTGGATCATGGGATCGAGACACCGGACGTGCGTCTGGCCGCCGGTAAGGAAGCCGCGGGCGAATTGGTGCTTTCCGCTGAGCACGCGGGCGGCAATATTGTCATCGAGGTATCCGACGACGGCGCCGGACTGAATCGGCAGCGCATTCTCGCGAAAGCGCAGAAGCAGGGGTTGGCGGTCAGCGATGCGATGACCGATGACGAAGTGGCGCAGTTGATTTTCATGCCTGGCTTCTCTACTGCGGAGCAGGTGACGGATATCTCCGGTCGTGGCGTCGGCATGGATGTCGTGAAGCGTAACATCCAGTCGATGGGGGGGCATGTAGAGATTCAGACCCGCCCCGGTAACGGCACAACCACTCGCATCATCCTGCCGTTGACGCTGGCCATCCTGGATGGCATGTCGGTCAAGGTAGGCGGGGAAACGTTTATCGTGCCGCTGAATTCGGTCATGGAATCGATGCAGCCGACGAACGACGAGATCTTCACGATTGCCGGTCAAGGCGAGGATGGTCGTGTGCTGCGCGTGCGTGGCGAATATTTGCCGATCGTCGCGTTGCACAAGGTATTTGAAGTCGAAGATGCGCGGATGGATCCTACCAAGGCGATCGTCGTCATCGTTCAGGCCGAGGGCAAACGCTTCGCGATGATGGTTGACGAATTGCTGGGGCAGCACCAGGTCGTGGTCAAGAATCTCGAGACCAATTACCGCAAGGTCTTTGGTATTTCGGCGGCGACGATTCTGGGCGACGGCAGTGTCGCATTGATTCTGGATGTGCCGGCATTGAACCGTAATGGCCGCGATGAACTGATGAGCCTGCCTGTCAATCATTGAGGGCGGAACGCGACAGCGCTGTTTTTTTCGTCAGTCATTCAAGTTTCATGCGGAAAATGCCGCTAACGCTTACGACGTGCCGTTCAGCACACGAGTAGGGCAGCGGTCCGGCTGAAGGTCGGGCCGCCTTGTAGAAGTGAATTTTCAATCGGTATGACAGTGCGTCACGAGAAAAGCGTGGCGCAATCCAAGGGAAAGGAAAGGTATATGAGCACCGAACTCGTCCAGTCCAGCCAGCGCGGCGCTGCGCCGCTTGCGGTCATCGAACACCACTTGCAAGGCGACGGTGCCGCGCAAGAATTTCTCGCATTCACGTTGGGGGGGGAGGAATACGGGATCGATATCCTGAAAGTCCAGGAAATTCGCGGATATGAAGTGGTGACCCGTATTGCCAATACGCCAAATTTCATCAAGGGCGTGATCAATCTGCGCGGCGTCATCGTGCCGATCGTCGATATGCGGATCAAGTTTGATCTGGGTACCGTCGAATACGATCACCAGACCGTTGTGATTATCCTGAACGTCGCGCAGCGCGTGGTCGGCATGGTCGTCGACGGTGTGTCGGACGTGTTGACGCTGACGAAGGCTCAGATCAAGCCGGCGCCGGAATTTGGTTCGGTATTAAACACCGAGTATCTGACGGGCCTGGGCACGATCGACGATCGACTGTTGATTCTGATGGACATCGAACGTTTGATGACCAGTGATGAAATGGCGCTGATGGACCACGTCGCGGCGTGATCGAACGTCGGGTCGCCTGAAAGGCAACGGAAAAGCCTCTCTGTTCGAGGCTTTGTCCATCGGCCCCGGCGTTAAGCTGTGACCATGACATTGCATGCGATGCCTCGCGTTTTCGCGCAAGGCAGTGAGTGATTTGCAGGACCGGAACCGGAGCACGGGCCAGAAATGAACAAGTTGACGATCCGGGCCACCTTGCAGGCGGTGGTGGGTATTTTCGTGTTGATGCTGGTTTGCGGCAGCGCCGTGGGCTTTTTGGCATTACGCTCGGCAACGAGCGCGATCGAGGCGATGGCGCGGGATGCGTCGCAGGCTGCGCAGCAGATGGGTAGCGCGGGAAGCGCGTTGCAAGCATCCAGCGATGCGGCATTGCAGACGGCGCATGCCCGCCTTGTCATGCTGGATGTGGCGATTGTCGTTGCGTTGATCGCGGCGGTCGCTTTCGGCCTGATCACGCTGTGGCTGATGCGTCGTCAGGTGATCGCGCCCCTGGATACGGCCACCGGCTTGTTCCATCGGATTGCCGCGGGTGACCTGTCGCAACGCGTCGAGAACGCGTATGGTCGGGGATCGCAGAACGAGATGGGTCGCGTGTTCGAAGCGATCGACGCCATGCAACACGGTCTCTCGTCTACCCTGCGCACGGTGAAGTCGAGTGCAAACAGTATCGAAGTGGGCGCTCGGGAAATCGCCGCCGGTAATACCGACCTGTCGTCGCGTACCGAGCAACAGGCGGCGTCCCTGCAGCAGACCGCTTCAAGCATGGATCACCTGACCTCGACGGTGCGTCAGAACACCGACAATGCCCGCCAGGCAAGTCAGCTGGCGGCCAATGCTTCCGAGATTGCTTCGCGTGGTGGTGAGGTGGTCGGCGAGGTGGTCGTGACGATGCAAGGTATCACCGCCAGTTCCGACAAGGTGGTGGACATCATCGGCGTCATTGAAGGCATTGCGTTCCAGACAAATATCCTGGCGCTGAACGCGGCGGTGGAAGCGGCGCGCGCCGGGGAGCAAGGGCGTGGATTCGCCGTGGTGGCGGGCGAGGTGCGCAGCCTGGCGCAGCGCAGCGCGGCGGCCGCGAAGGAAATCAAGGCGCTCATTGGCGACTCCGCCGAAAAAGTACACAGCGGTTCGACGCTTGTGGCGCGCGCCGGCGAGACGATGAATGAAATCGTGCAGGCCGTGCGTCGCGTGACCGACATCATGGGCGAGATCAGTGCCGCGTCCGAGGAGCAGCGCGGTGGCATCGAGCAGGTGAATCAGGCGGTGACGCAGATGGACGGCGTCACGCAGCAAAATGCAGCGCTGGTGGAGCAGGCCGCAGCCGCGGCCGCCTCGCTGGAGGAGCAGACGCGGCAGTTGAATTCGGCGCTCGGCCATTATCGATTGGATAGTGCCGCGATGCATCCGGGCGTATCGCGACCGTTGCCCGCCGCGGCAACCTCCGCTCCGCGGAAATCTTCGGCGCCAAAGCCGCGTTCGACGGCAGCGGCGGGCGTCAAGTCCGCAATGTCGGCAAAACCAAAGATCAAGGCGCGCGTCGCCGGTCGTATCACACGGCAAGCGGGTAGCTCGGCGGGCAGTGCGGAAACCGCGGCACGGACTGCGGTCACGGCCGCCGCTACCTCGGTGACGGCGTCGACGCCAGTTTCGTCGACAAAGCCGGCGAGCGCCGCGAAAGCAACGCGCCCGCCGTTGCCAAGCAGCGATGTCCCGGCAAGCGAGCAGGCGCCAATTGGCACCGCCAGTCGTGCGTTCAAGCCGACGGCCGCTGAAGGTGAGTGGGAGTCGTTCTGATTTGAACGAGTAGTACTTGGCAACGGGGACCGGTTTAGAACATCGACGGGATCATCCACGCGGGCTGACCAGCGTGATCGGTCCCGCATCGGGCACCGGCGCATGCGCGAAGGGCGGGGGCTGAAGCGAGGCGCGTGATGCGATGAGCAGGCCGATGGCCGCTCAAAAATGTGTTCGGGTGGCGGTGAAGGTGCAAGCGCACCGTAGCGTGCCGCCAGTCCGAACCGATTTAACGGTTGTCTTGAAATGATGCGTTGACATGACTGCGTTCCGCACTCGGCCCAGCTTGAATTCCCTCTCGTCCCGCACGAATGCACAGCCGTCCGGTGCGACTGGCGGTGGCAACCAGAACGGCGCCTTCGCCGTGACCGGCATCTCCAGCAGCGACCTGGAAGCGGCGCGTGACTTTCCGTTCACCGCCGAGGACTTCAGTCGCATTCGTGCGCTGATCTATCGTGAAGCCGGTATCTCGTTATCCGACCAGAAGCGCGACATGGTGTACAACCGTCTCGCGCGTCGTCTCCGGGCGCTCGGTATCCGTTCGTTCTCGGACTATCTTGACGGACTCGAGCGCAGTCGTGACCCACAGGAGTGGGAAGCGTTTACGAACGCGCTGACGACGAATCTGACGGCCTTCTTCCGGGAAGGTCATCATTTCCCCATCCTCTCCGAATTCGCCGCCAAGCATACGTCGCCGTTGAACGTATGGTGTTGTGCCGCATCCACTGGCGAGGAGCCGTATTCGATCGCGATGACGCTGGCGGAGGCAGGAGGACGTCAGACCCAGGCAAAGGTACTGTCGACCGATATCGACACACAGGCACTGGCCACCGCCTCCGCCGGAATCTATACGGCGGATCAGGTCAAAGGCCTGCCGACAGGCCGCCTGCAACGATTCTTCTTGCGCGGCACCGGTTCGCGCGAAGGCCGCGTGCGCGTCAACGATGCCTTGCGTTCGATGATCACGTTCGAACAGTGCAACCTGATTGCGCCACCGTGGCAGCAGGTTCAGCGCCAAGCGCCGTTCGACGTCATCTTCTGCCGCAACGTGATGATCTACTTCGACAAGCCAACGCAAGCACGCATTCTCGAGACGTTTGCACCGCTGATCAAGCCGGGTGGTTTGTTGTTCGCGGGACACTCGGAAAACTTCTCGTATATGACATCGGCGTTCCGCTTGAAGGGGCAGACCGTCTACGAGCGCACGCAAGAACCGGCGTCGACCTCGAATTTGTTGGCGGCCGGCGAAAGCCGCGCCGCGGCGCTCGCCGGTAGTCGCAGATGAGTGCCCTGCCGCAGGCCAATCATTTTTACCAGGACATGGATTTCGGCAAGCCCGGCGTCAAGCTGTTGATGAACGAATATTTTGTCACCAGCGATGACATGGTGCTCACCACGGTGCTGGGTTCCTGCGTTTCCGCCTGTATCCGTGATCCGTATTCGGGCCTGGGCGGCATGAACCATTTCATGTTGCCGGACGGTGGAGGCGATCCGTCCCGTGCGTCGTCTGATGCCATGCGCTATGGCTCGTTCGCGATGGAAGTGTTGATCAACGAGCTCATCAAGCGCGGCGCACGACGTGCCTCTCTCGAAGCCAAGGTATTCGGGGGCGCGGCCGTGTTGAAGCGCATGCACACGCTGAACATCGGAGATGACAATTCGCGATTCGTCCGTCGCTATCTGGCGCTGGAAGGGATTCGTATCGTTGCCGAAGACTTGCAGGGGGAACACCCGCGCAAAGTCGCCTTCATGCCAAGCAGCGGCAAGGCGATGGTACGCAAGCTCCCGCTGGACGTCCGCGTCACCGATCCTGTTAGCCATACGGCCGAGATCGAGCTCGCCCAACGCGAGCGTGCGATGTCCGAGGAAATGGGGGCAATGCGGGATCGGCATGCACGCCGTTCACCGGATACGATCCAGGTCTTCGCGAGCGCGGCGCGCGCGGCTGCTCGTCCGGCAACGTCTCTCCCACCCACGGCGGCGGTGACCGGTGCCAGCAAGCCGGCGGCAGCAACTGGCGCCGCCGCACCCGCGTCCGGTGCCGCCGCGGCTGCATCGAAGTCGCGCGTCGAGCTTTTCATCCGTCGTCCGGCGACGGCGCCCGCGGGCGGTGCGACGCCGCCGCAGCCGTTAACAAAAACCATTATTGAGACGATGTGATGTCTACCCCGAAGATTCGTGTCCTTTGCATTGATGACTCCGCGTTGGTACGCAGCCTGATGACCGAGATCATCTCCAACCAGCCTGACATGATGGTCTGCGCGACAGCGCCGGATCCGTTGGTCGCACGGGAACTGATCAAACAGCACAATCCGGATGTATTGACGCTTGACGTGGAAATGCCCCGCATGGACGGGCTGGATTTTCTCGAGCGATTGATGCGCCTGCGTCCGACGCCGGTGGTCATGGTGTCTTCGCTGACCGAGCGTGGTTCTGAAATCACGATGCGCGCTCTGGAATTGGGTGCGGTGGACTTCGTTTCCAAGCCGAAAGTCGGCATTCGCGACGGATTGCTGGATTACAGCGACATGATCGCTGACAAGATCCGCGCCGCAGCACGCGCGAAGGTGCGTCCGTTGACGGCGCGACCGGCCGCGGCGACCAATGGCGCGGCCGCCGCCAGCAGTGCCGCGCCGACGATCTCGCCTTTGCGCAACATGCTGGTGTCGACGGAAAAATTGATTGCGATCGGCGCATCCACCGGCGGTACCGAAGCAATCAAGGAAGTATTGTTGACGCTGCCGTCGGATGCACCCGCCGTATTGATCACGCAGCACATGCCGGCGGGCTTCACGAAGTCGTTCGCGAAGCGGCTCGACTCGCTTTGCCGGATTTCCGTCAAGGAAGCCGAGCATGGAGAACGGCTGCTTCCCGGGCATGCGTATATCGCACCTGGCGACTTCCACTTGTCGCTGGCACGCAGCGGTGCGAACTATGTTGCGACGTTAAGCGATGCGGCACCGGTTAATCGCCATCGTCCATCGGTCGACGTGCTATTTAATTCGGTCGCGGAATTTGCCGGCAAGAACGCCATCGGCGTATTGCTGACAGGAATGGGCAAGGATGGCGCGGTTGGCATGGGGGCGATGCGTCGCGCCGGTGCCTATACTTTTGCGCAGGACGAAGCGAGTTGCGTCGTGTACGGTATGCCCCGTGAGGCGGTGTTGATCGGCGCGGCCTGTGAGTCAGTGTCATTGCAGCAGATGACGCATCACGTCATGCAGAAGTTGCTGTCGATGGGTGAGCGCGCACATCGCGTATAGTACGCGGTTGAGTGCAATTTGCTCTCAAGATCACGTGGATTACTGCCGATATCCAATGAAACGGCGCGAGACGGGTGAGTCCAGGCGGTTTGGATTACACATTCGACGTCGCACCCGCCGGCCGGCAGGATAGGGCGCACACTAATTTGAGATTAAGTACAGGTTTTTAGAGGCGCAAACGATGGATACTTCGATAAAAATTCTTGTGGTGGACGATTTTCCGACGATCCGTCGCATCGTGCGGAACCTCCTCAAGGAATTGGGCTACAGCAACGTCGATGAAGCGGAAGACGGTGCGATGGGCCTCGCCAAACTGAAGGCAGGCTCGTACGAATTCGTCATTTCCGACTGGAACATGCCGAATATGGACGGCCTGCAGATGTTGACGGCGATCCGCGCCGATCCGGCACTCGCACATTTGCCGGTGTTGATGGTCACCGCGGAAGCGAAAAAGGAAAATATCATTGCCGCGGCGCAGGCCGGGGCGAGTGGCTATGTGGTGAAGCCGTTCACCGCTGCGATTCTCGACGAAAAGATCTCGAAGATCCGCGAGAAGATGGCGAAGGCTGGGGCGTGAGATGACTAAGCGCGAGGATGCGGTCGTGGATATCGATGACGAACTGTTCGGGGCGCCGCCCGTAAAGGGCGATGTAAAAACCGAAATGCAAGCGGAGCCGCCAGCAAGCGTTGCCGCCCAGCCTGCGGCTACGGCCGCGCCCGCGGTCTCCGCGGCGGCGGGCCATGATGCGGGCACGGGCGTCGACTCGGCGGATCCCGCCGAACGGATGACGGCTCGTATCGGGCAACTGATGCGGATGCTGCGCGACAGCATGCGTGAACTGGGGCTGGACAAGCAAGTCGAACAGGCTGCGGAAGTCATTCCCGACGCGCGTGATCGCTTGACGTACATCGCGGCGATGACGGAGCAAGCCGCCGAGCGTGCGTTGAACGCGACGGATGTCGCCATGCCTCTGGCAGACAAGTTGAACAAGGAAGCCAACGCATTGGATGGTCGCTGGCAGAAATGGTACGACGCGCCGCAAGATATCGATGCCTCGCGCGCGCTGGTCACGGAAACCCGCACATTCCTGCAGACCACGTCCTCGCAGTCGGCGACGATCAATGCGCAATTGCTTGAAATCATGATGGCCCAGGATTTCCAGGATCTGACCGGCCAGGTGATCAAGAAAGTGATGGATGTGGTGCACCACATCGAACAGCAATTGCTGGGCGTGTTGTTGGAAAACATCTCGCCGGAACGTCGCGCCGAGTTGATCAAGATCGTGAGCGGCGTCAAGACCGAAGACAAGGAGCCGTCGTTGTTGAACGGTCCACAGATCAACACGGAAGGACGTACCGATATCGTTACCGACCAAGGCCAGGTAGACGATCTACTGACCGAACTCGGTTTCTGATCAATCGCGTGGAACCGGCTCTGCCGGTTCCACGTGGTTTTTTTGCTTTGCGATTCATCTCGTCTCAACGTCGATGCGCCATCGGTTCGGCCATCGCAAGAGGCGATTGAATGACAACACCGGTTCTCACTCCAACGGCGCACGGCCCGATCTCGGGAAATGCGCCGTCTTTTTTTGTCTGATCGTTGGATGGTGGTTGCGTCCCGCCCCTGATAATGCCAGCAGTCGGAAGCCTCGCCCATCAAGGCACATTGGGTTGCCGACATGTTTGAGTCGATCAGACGGCACAGGACGAGACGGAGACAGCGTGGCCATCGGGGCTGCCTTCCGTCCGCTACGGAGCGCGCGTGGCAGAAGACAGCGATCTCGAAAAAACCGAATCAGCCTCGCCCCGACGGCTGGAGCAGGCCAGGGAGGACGGACAGGTTGCGCGTTCGCGTGAGTTGTCGACGTTCGCGCTACTGGCCGTCGGGTTCGGCGGAGTCTACATGACGGGTGGCTCGATGCTTGGCCAGTTCCAGAGACTGTTCAAGCATGCGTTCATTTTCGATCGCGCTGCAAGCCAGGACCCCATGCAGATGTTGCATCGGATCAGTGACGCGGTATTGCTGGCCGCGCAGGCAATCGGGCCGATCTTGCTCGCCATGACGGTTGTTGCGCTGATGTCGCCGATGGCCTTGGGCGGATGGCTGCTGACGACAAAGCCGTTGGCGCCGAATTTTGGCCGCTTGAATCCTATTTCCGGCCTGGGCAAGATGTTCTCGACGCACGCGTTGGCGCAGCTCGGCATGGGCATTGCCAAATGCGTGTTGGTCGGCACGGTGGCCACGATGGTCGCCTTCCATTACAAAGCGGATGTCATCGGGCTGCTGGGTGAACCGGTTCGTGCGGCCTTACCGCACGCGGCGCAAATGGTGGGCGTGGTTTGCGCGGCCACGGTCGGCTCGATGCTGCTGCTGGTGCTCGCCGATGTTCCGTATCAGCTCTGGTCGCATGCGAAGAAGTTGCGAATGACGAAGGAGGAGGTCAAGCGCGAATTCAAGGAAAACGAGGGCGACCCCCACATCAAGGCGAAGATACGAGAGCAACAACGCGCGATGGCCCGCCGCCGCATGATGTCGCAGGTCCCCACGGCCGACGTGATCATCACGAACCCAACCCACTTCGCCGTGGCGTTGCGCTACAGCGACGCCGGCATGCGCGCGCCACGCGTCGTCGCCAAAGGGGCCGACCTCGTTGCCGAGCGTATCAAGGAAATTGCCAGGGAAAATGGCGTCCCGGTCCTCGAGGCGCCACCTTTGGCGCGTTCTCTGTACAAGCATGTGCAGTTGAATCGCGAGATTCCGGCGGCGCTGTATGGGGCCGTGGCGGAGGTGCTGGCCTGGGTGTTCCAGTTGCGGCGCTGGCATGCGGAAGGGGGGCAGTATCCCGATCAACCCGACGCGGTGGTGGTGCCTGAGGAAATGGCCGTCAGCGCGGAGTCGTTGTCTGGAAGCGACGGCAATCTCGACGATGCGAGCCTCGATGCCGCCACGCAAGCTGGCAACCGCACCGCCGCGGGTGCCGGGGTGGGCCGGACGGGACGGACTGCCGGAGGAATGGGTGACGCCGCCGCTGGCGTCAGTGATGTCGATCCGGCGAGTATTCGCGAAGCTGGCGCGGCAGGCGGTGGTTCTCGTGGCGCGTCTGCCCGTGATCCGCAGAAGTAAGGGCATTTCAGCCACCTTATCGTTCGATCGCTGCTAGCGCGCTGCCGTAATAATGCATTCCGTCGGAGTGCGTCTTTAACGCCGCGGTCGAACGCGGTACCCCGCGATTGTCGCGGAACGCGCCCTCCTGAGCGTCTCAGCGGAGAACCCCCAGTGCGCCATTCCAGCCTACGCGATGCCGAACAGACGCCACACGGCGCCCGGCGCCCGCGCGCGCACGCCCGCTGTGCTGAACAGATGCCGGTCGTGGCCCGGAGCGCCGCATGAATCGCCTCACTGCGATGCTGGGCATTCCCGCGGGTGGCGCCGGCAGCAATCTGCGGGCGCTGTCCGGCCCGATCCTGATCATCATGATCCTGGGGATGATGATCCTGCCGCTGCCGGCGTTCATCCTCGACCTGCTGTTCACGTTCAACATCGCGTTGGCCGTGATGGTGCTGCTGGTCAGTCTCTACACGCAGAAACCGCTCGATTTCGCGGCGTTCCCGAGCGTGCTGCTGTTCTCCACATTGTTGCGACTGTCGCTGAACGTCGCTTCCACGCGGATCGTGCTGATGGAAGGCCATACCGGCCCGGATGCCGCAGGCAAGGTGGTCGAGGCGTTTGGCCACTTCCTCGTGGGCGGCAATTACGCGGTGGGGATCATCGTGTTCGCTATCCTTGTCATCATCAACTTCATGGTGATCACGAAAGGCGCGGGCCGGATCGCCGAAGTGTCTGCGCGGTTCACGTTGGACGCGATGCCGGGTAAGCAGATGGCGATCGATGCCGATCTGAACGCGGGTTTGATCAACGAGACCGACGCGCGTAAGCGCCGTGTCGCCGTGGCGCAGGAAGCCGAGTTCTACGGTTCGATGGACGGTGCATCGAAATTCGTCCGCGGCGACGCGGTGGCCGGGCTCCTGATCATGGCGATCAATATCGTCGGTGGCTTGATCATCGGCGTGGCCCAGCACAATATGGCCATTGGCGACGCCGCAACGAACTACACGCTGTTGACGATCGGTGACGGCTTGGTCGGCCAGATCCCGGCGTTGGTGATTTCGACGGCGGCTGGCGTCATCGTCTCCCGCGTGGCGACCGAGGAAGATGTCGGCACGCAAATCACCGGTCAGTTGTTCACCAACCCGAAAGTGCTGTCGATCACTGGCGGTATTCTTGCCGGGATGGGCTTGATTCCAGGCATGCCGCACCTCGCTTTCGGCCTGCTAGGTGGTGGATTGTTTTTCATGGCGCGCAAGATGCGCCAACTTGCCGAGCGCCGCGCCGCGGAAGCTGCCGCACCGAAGCCGGTTATAGAAAATGCGGTCAATGCCGAAAATACGGAAGCCAGCTGGGACGATGTGCAACTGGTCGATCCGCTCGGTCTTGAAATCGGCTATCGGATGATCCCGCTGGTGGACGCTGCCCAGGAAGGTGAATTGCTGAAGCGGATCAAGGGCATTCGCAAAAAATTCGCCCAGGAAATAGGGTTTCTGGCACCGGTGGTGCATATCCGGGACAATCTGGAATTGCGGCCGAATGCCTACCGGATCACGTTGAACGGCGTCGAGGTGGGAACCGGCGACGCATTTCCCGGCCAGTGGCTGGCGATCAACCCGGGCCAGGTCAGCGGGCCGTTGCAGGGTGCGCCCACGCGCGATCCCGCGTTCGGCTTGCCGGCGGTGTGGATCGATATCGGCATGCGCGAGCAGGCCCAATTGCTGGGGTATACGGTGGTGGATGCCGGTACGGTCGTGGCAACGCATTTGAATCACCTGATTACGTCGCATGCATCGGAATTGCTGAGCCGTCAGGAAGTACAGCAATTGCTGGATCGGATTTCACGCGACGCGCCGAAGCTGGTCGAAGACCTGGTGCCAAAGGTGATCACGCTGACGACGTTGCAGAAGGTCTTGCAAGGGCTGCTGGACGAAGGCGTGCCGATTCGCGATATGCGTACTATTCTGGATGTATTGGCCGAGCACGCGCCGAAGGTCAGCGACCCGTACGAATTGACCGCGATGGTACGTTTGGCCCTGGGGCGCGCGATCACCCAGCAAGTTGCGCCGGGCAATGGCGAAATGTACGTGATCGGGCTCGAGCCGGGATTGGAGCGTATCCTGTCCCAGGCGTTGTCGAATGGCAACGGTGGCGGCCTGGAGCCGGGGCTGGCGAATACACTGCTGCAGCAAACGCAGGATGCGTTGTTGCAGCAGCAGAATCAAGGTTTCCCTCCGGTGATGCTGGTGCAGCACGGATTGCGATCCTTGCTTGCCCGTTTCCTGCGCCGTAGCATGCCGCAATTGAAGGTCCTGAGCTATGCGGAAGTACCGGATAGCCGTACGATCCGCGTGACGACCACGATCGGAGGTCAGGTTTGAAAGTCCGTAAATTCTTCGCTCCCTCGTCGCGTGAGGCCCTGAAATTGGTACGCGCCGAACTCGGCGCCGACGCGGTGGTGTTATCGAATCGCGTGGTGGACGGTGGCGTGGAACTGGTCGCCTTGACGGAAGACACCCTGAGCGGGATCGTCGAGGCGCCGACGGCGCCTTCCGCCGCGCCGGTGAGTCCGTCCGAGACGCCGGTGCGCATTGAACCCTCGCTGCGCGGCGCGTCAGGGCTGCCGATCGAGGCTGATCCGTTCGACGATGTCGAACCCTTCGAGGGCTATGGTCCGTCCGCATTCGGCACGGCGCCGCACGCACCGTTCCAAGGTAATGCGTTTGCTTCACGTGGCGGGGTGTCTGGTGCGTTGCCTTCCCCCGAATCAGGGCGTGGATCGGCCGGGCAACCCGGTATGGCGGCCGCCAGCCTGTTGCAGCAGGCCCGTCCGGCGGGGGCGAGTGAAGGTTTGCCAGGTGGTTTCGCGCGCCGTGCGTTCCCTACGCTCCAACCCACTTTCGAGGGCCCGTCGCATAGTCAGCAGGGGCGTCGTTTTACACCGCGCGACGAAGCGCCGATGGCCGAGCGCAGCGACCGCGATCGTCGACTGGCGCGTCCGGTCGAGACACGGGAAGACGCACGGCAAGTGTCGGTGCAGGAAGGGCCGCGCGCCCCCGCGCCATATCGTC
Source organism: Robbsia andropogonis (assembly GCF_000970345.1). Classification (GTDB taxonomy): domain Bacteria; phylum Pseudomonadota; class Gammaproteobacteria; order Burkholderiales; family Burkholderiaceae; genus Robbsia; species Robbsia andropogonis. The sequence continues at coordinate 77,960 of NZ_LAQU01000005.1, forward strand.
CCGCCCCGGGGCTGCATAGCCCGTTGATGCATCCGGACAATACGAATGGCCGTGATCGCACGCGTGCATTGCCAGGCGTGCTGGCCGCGAAGGCGGTGGGTGATGATGGTGCATCGGCGCTGGCGTATGTGCACCGCGCGACCCAGACTGCGTATCTTCAGCAACGTCGCGCACGCGCGGAGGCGGAAGCCGCCGCGGGGTTGTCGAACGATGTTTCGGAAGGGCCGGGACAACCGGGGGCCGAACGGATGGCTGACGCCGGCTGGACCGGCGAAGCGAGGTCACCCAGGCAACCCGGGCACAATGTCACCACGGAAGCCGACGTTGGCCGGCCGGATCGCACGGCATCTGCTGGGGCCGATGCGTGGTCGTCCGATCCGTCGCCGGTGAACGGCGCGCTGTTGGATGGCCGTGAGGATGACATCAGGCGTGATGTCGCCTACGGCGATGCTAGCGATGGACAGGATGCCGCCGCGCACTACGGGCATGACGCCTACGCGAATTTTGAGACGAACGAGTACGGTGGTCGTGAACACTCCGCGCACGACGAGGCGGCTTATTATGACGGGCATGTCTCGCACGCAGACGCGGCGCAACCCGATGGGACGCACATGACGCAGGATGATCCGGCACCCGTCGTGCCGTTTGCCCGCGCAGCCGAACGCGGGCGGCACTTGTCTGGTGTGGCTGGCTTGGCGCGACCGGAGCGGGATGGCGAGGAATCCATGCAGGCTAATGTGCTCGGCCTGTCACGTGCCGAACGGGATGACAGCAGTGTCGTCCTTCCGACGGCAATCCGGCCGGCACGCGATGCGGCTGGCCTGAGCCATGGCGACGCGGCGGCGACGCCGATGACGGCCAGCGAGGCCATGGCGCGAGGACTCGGTAACCCGGGGGAGGTGGTGGTGCGTCCGGCGAGCATGCCGCGGGAAGAGCAAGATCGCACGCCGCTGCCGGAATCCGCGTTGATGGAGCGTGATACACCACCGGGGGGCCTTCGCGTGGGTGCGTCGAACGACGACGTCGCCAGGCAAGTGGCAAGCGCGATGCGCGATGATGTCGATGTCGATACCGCACCTGCCGCGGACCGGGCGGGGACGACGATATCGGCCACGTCGACGCCGGTGACATCACAGGGAGCGTCGCCGATGATGGCGGCACGCGAATACGGCGCGACGCGTTACGCGGCGCACACACGTGTCAAGGCGTCTTTTGCCACGTTCCCCCATACGAACCCGGCGATCGGTAACCCGATAGGCGGCCTTCGTGCGACGCCGTCGTTGCCGGCATTGGCATCGCATTTGCCGGATAACGCCGATTTGCCGGCGTCCTTTGCAACGGCACCGCAATCGCGTGATATCAGCGATGCGGCGACCGCATCGGTTGCGGATGCCGTGCCTGCCGCGGCGCCGGCTTTGCAAGCGGGCGTTGCCACGGACGATACCGCACCTGCCACCGCGTCGGCGGCGACAGGAACATTTCTGAACGACGCATTCGGCGTAGACGTGGAGGAGGCGCGTGACAGCGCGGCCGATGCGTCATCGTCGATCCCTGCCGATACGACGCCAGCGTCGGCATCCGCGCCTGCGATCACGGCGTCCATGACGAATGACCCGAGTCCGCGCAGCGCAACTGCCGTGCTGGAGGAAATGCGTAATCTGTGTGGCGCATTGGGCTTGCAACTCGAGGCGATCGATCAAAGCGAGCGGATTCGCCGGGACCCGGTGCGCAACGGCGTCACGCAAATGATGCTGGCCTGCGGGTTCTCGGCACAGCTCGTGCGGCTGATGTTGGACAAACTGCCGGCCGTCCACACGCCGGAAGAAGGGCTGGCATGGGTCAAGGCGACATTCGAGCGTAACCTGCCGGTGCTGGACAACGAAGACGCGTTGATGGAGCGTGGTGGCGTGTTCGCGCTGATGGGCCCGACCGGTGTAGGCAAGACGACCACCACGGCGAAGTTGGCCGCGCGTGCGGTCATGCGCCATGGCGCGGACCGCGTGGCCTTGCTCACGACGGACTCCTATCGTATCGGTGCGCACGAACAGTTGCGGATCTACGGCCGCATCCTCGGTGTGGCGGTGCATGCGGTGAAGGATGCATCGGATCTGAGCCTGGTGCTGTCGGAACTGCGGAACAAGCATATGGTGCTGATCGATACGATCGGCATGAGTCAGCGTGACCGGGCCGTATCGGAACAGGTCGCGATGCTGCGGGGCGCGCAAATGCCGGTCAAGCGCCTGCTGCTCCTGAACGCGACGAGCCACGGCGACACGTTGAACGAGGTGGTTCGTGCTTACGGTTCCGCGATCAATGCGGCGGCAGGCGGTAATGCGGGGGAAGCGGACGGTGGCTTGAGTGGCTGCATCATCACGAAGGTGGACGAATCCAACGGGATCGGCGCGGCGCTGGACACGGTCATGCGTCACCGCTTGCCTGTGCATTACGTGTCCAACGGACAAAAGGTGCCGGAGGATCTACGAGTGGCACGCCGTGGCTATTTGATCGACAATGCTTTCAGCGATCCGCATCGTACATCACCATTCCAGCCGGATGCGGAGGCATTGGAAATGTTGTTTGCTGGTGAGAATGACCGTGCGGCACGGTCGACCTCGACTCAGGGAATCGTCGATGGTCCGCGTTCGCCCGGCCAGCCGTCGCCCGCCGAGGCACACTACGGAAGTTCGCATGGATAAGTTCGTTATCGACCAGGCCGAAGGGCTACGCCGTCTGGTGGCGGGCCGTCCGCTGCGCATCGTGACCGTTCTCGGCGCGGCGCAGGGCGCGGGCGCGACGACGGCCGCCCGCAATCTGGCTGCATCCTTGCGCTTTCATGGCAAGCGTGCATTGGTGATCGATGAACAGGCGCGCGTCGGTCAATATCCCGTCACGCTCGCTGATGTCGTCGAGCAGCGGTTCGGATTGGATGATGTATTGTCACCGTTCGATGACGAAACGCAACGTGGGGTGCCGACGCTTGGGTCCCCGGTTGACGCGGAGGGCCATTCCGTCGGATTGCGCCATTGGCGCGGCGATGAACAGGCCGCGGCGATGAATGGCGCGCTCGATATCGTGTTGGTGGATGCACGCGTTGATGAAACCGGTACGCTGACCCCTCTGGCGGCGCAGGCGCACGACGTTCTGATCGTTGTCGACGCTGATCCAGCGGCCATGCCGGGTACGTATGGATTAATCAAGCGGCTGCATTTCGCACAAGGTATCCAGCAATTCCGGCTGTTGTTCAATCGAGTGGCAAAACCACTCGACGCGCAAAACGCTTACCAGAACCTATCAGGTGTCGCCAGGCGGTATCTCGCGATCTCCCTGTCACCCGCGGGCGTCATCTCGCGTGATGCGGACCGATTGGGGCGTGCCGATGCATTGGGCGGTTGCGTTGTAACGGCGTATCCAACCGCGCCGGCGGCGATCGACTATCGCCGCGTGGGTGCGGAAATCGTTCATTGGCCGTGGCGGCCGTTGGCGTCGAGCGGTGCAGTTCCGGCTGACGGCGGCGCATCCTCCGTGGCGACTGATGAGCAGGGTAGCGGGAATGGGCGGCAGCAACAGTCCCAGGCAAGCGTGGGTGCGGTGGACGGCATGCATGCCCCCGTGCGCGGTGCGCAGCAAGATGACGGCATGACGGGTCGGCAGCAGGATTACGGGAATGGTCCGCAGGCAATGGCCGCGGCGACGCAACGGCACGCGGTGCCTGCGCATATTGCGTGACGAAGGAGTCGCGGATGTACACTGCCCAAGGCAAATTAACGCAAAACGAGCAGTCGATGCACGATACGGCGTTACGCTACGCGCCGCTGGTGCGAAGGATCGCACTGCATATCGTTGCCAAGCTGCCATCGAGCGTCGATCTGGACGATCTGATTCAGGCCGGCATGATCGGCTTGCTCGACGCCGCCAACCGCTACAAGGGCGAACTCGGGGCGCAATTCGAGACCTACGCGAGCCAACGTATTCGCGGCGCGATCCTGGATCAGTTGCGCGAGAACGATTGGTTGCCGCGCAGCCTGCGTCGCTCGTCGCGACAAGTGGAGCGTGCGGTGCATGAGGTCGAGCAGCGCGTGGGCCGGTCGGCGACCGAGTCCGAGGTGGCCGAGCATTTGCAGCTGCCGCTAGGCGAATACCAGTCCATGCTGCAGGACCTGCACGGTAGCCAGCTGTTTTATTACGAGGATTTCGAGCGCGAAGGCGGTGACGAATCTTTTCTCGATCGTCACTGCGTGGACAAGACCGATCCTCTGGCAAGCTTGATGGACGGCGCGTTCCGTGAATCCCTGATCGAGGCGATCGAACGCTTGCCCGAACGGGAAAGACTGTTACTCAGCTTGTACTATGAGCAAGGTTTGAATTTGCGTGAAATCGGCGCGGTGATGGAAGTCAGTGAATCGCGCGTCTGCCAGTTGCATAGCCAGGCCGTGGGCCGGCTGCGCGCGAAAATGCGGGATTTCGCGCCGGTGACGTCATAGGGCGAAAGTGAGCGTGCGCGCATGCGCGCACGTACGGCATGGCTGGTCTCAGTGCCGCTCCGCCAATAACGCCAGCAATGCGAACGTGGCCAGCCAGTGTTCGCCCATATAATCGCCTTCGACTTGCGCCAACGCCTGCGTCAGGTGCACGTTCGCCGTCTCGGCCAACAGCGCACGGCGCGTGTCCGAGCCGGGTAGCCCTTGCGCGATCTGCCGTAAGCACCATGCACGGCTGAGATTCAAGCCATCCAGATGCGCCAGCTTGCCATCGCTGCGATCGGTTACCGTTGCCGGCACGAACATCGCCGCCGGTTGGCGTTGCCGTACATTGGGCAGGAATGCGTCGAACCACGACACGAACGCGTCCGCGGGCAAGATGCGCCGCATCAATTCCGCTTCCATCCAGCCGGGTGACAGGAATTCGTCGCCGGCAGGCTCCCATCCCTGGTATCCACGGTCCTCACCGTACCAACGCACGGCAGTATCTTTCAATAGCGCCGCGAACGGCGCATTGGCGGTGTCCCGTGCATAGTCGAGCGCCAACGCGAGTGCAAACGCGGTGTTGAAGTGCGTGCCCACGCGTAATGGATAGGTGCATTTCGGCAGGAACGCGGTGAAGCGGGCCACCAGCAGATCGGCCAGCGGTTGCAATGCGTCGCGCCAACGGATCGCGTCGGCGTCAGCGGTTCCGCTCATCCGATGCAATTGGCCGTGCAAGGCCAGCAACCATGCCCAGCCATACGGTCGCTCATACCCTTGCGCCGTTGGCCGTTCGAAATAACGTACCTCGCCGGCTACGCGAGCCGGCGTCAGATGCGTGTCAAACGTCGCGAGGATTTCATGACGTTGCGGCAGCGTTGGGAACCGGTCGAGCAGCGTCGCCAACATCCAATAACCATGCACACACGAGTGCCAGTCGTAACTGCCATAAAACACCGGATGGAGCTGGCGCGGCGAGACGGCGTCGTCGTCATTGACCAGGACATGCAGCAGGCTATTGGGATATTCGCGTGTCACATGGCGCAGCGCGATGGAGGAGAATTGGGAGGCGACGTCGGCAGTTAGCATCTCGGCACGAGGGCGCACACGGCGCGGTGGTTCGTCAGAGGCCTACTATACCGCCGAGTGCCCCGGGCGATAAGCGGTCACACATCAGCCGTTGGAACCACGGCGCTGTGCGCGGGCAATCCCGACGCGTTCGGCAGCACCGCTGGCGCGCTGATCAGCTCGGCATCTGAATCAGTTCCTGGGTGGTGACGAGCAACCCGTCAGCGATTTTCTCGGCGTCGATGCGCAGCGTGCCATTAGCGATGGCGGACCGTAACTCGTCCACGCGTGGCATGTCGATATCATTGCTCGGGTCGCTGGCGGCGGCCAACAACGCTGCGGTCATTGGCGAGAAAGATACACTGCCGCTAGCCGCGGTGGTGCTTGCCAGTACGGTAGGGCTCGGCGGGGGCGCCGCCGCCGAGTTGGCCTGCCCGCCCACAGTCGGCTTTTGCAAGGCCGCGGGCGTTTGGCCCGCCGAGGATGGATTGAGTTTCACAGCAGTTCCCCAAGGGACGTTTCCTGCTGTAACGGCCTACCTGAGGCGAACTTTAGTAATTTCCGGGGGATTTAAGCAACACGCCGTTAATTGAGCAGACATTTTGTAATTTAACGGTTGACGAACGCCTGATTGATTACGCAGAAATACGGTGTGTGACATCTTGTCTCGGACGATAAAATCGTTTTCATACATCAGTCCCGCGATGGGACCCTCATCCCATCCGTCCATCGGAACCATAAGTCGATGGTGCCATCGTGCCGCTGGCCATCCGGATGGCATCGAGTGCCGAGCGGTTGTACACCATCCGCGTCCTCACGAGGCGGCCATTGGTTTCGTTGCTGGCGCGGGCGGTACGCGCAAGTCCAAGCAGTGTTTCCCATTTTTCGGCGATTTCTGCGTGAACCGCCGGCTCGGCCTCTCGAATTCGATCCAGCAAGGCTTGCATGCCCGACAGCGAACCGGCGACAAACCATGAGGTGCGTTGGCGGCCAAGGTCGGTCAACTGGCGATACAGTTCGGTCTTGCGCGCCACGAGATCCGGTAATGTGGAGACATCGGTACTGCGCGCGAGTAATTGCTGTTCCTCTTGCAAGGTCGTGACGAAAAGGCGCAACGCGGAGATCTCGTGATCGAGAATGATGAGAAGCGTGGCGTAGTTTGGCGAGGGTGTCGGCGTCATCACAGGGAATCCGGCAGGAAACGGAAGGGCGGCAGCGTGACATGCGACGCACAGGCGGGCAAGAGCGGCAGCGGCGAAAACACAACGGCCTGCAGCGGCCCTATCGGCCGCTGGGGAATAACAACAAACGTCAGAGTAGTTAGATCGCGCCGCTTGGCGACATCAATTCGCGTGAACCGCGAAGCATGCCGTCCGCGATACGAGATGAATCGATTTGATATGTACCGTTCGCCAGCGCAGCCTTGATGGATTCGACGCGCTCCATGTCCACGTCGTTGCGCGGATCGTTCGCCGCTGCCATCAATTGGGTCGTGCGGCCCGATACCCGGGCATCGCCGCCCATGGTCCGTGTTGCACCGGTGCCACCCGTGTTCAACGGTGCGGCATTCTGTTGTTGCGCCGACACATTGGCGGCACTGGCAGGCGCCTCCCCGGAAGGATTCGACCGCGTCCGGGCGTTTTGCCGTTGCAGCGTATCTTGTCGCAACGACGCGTCGTTTGGATTCGCGTTGAGTTTCACGGCATTTCCCATCAGCGTGGTTCGCACCGCCTGATATAGGCATTGCCACCGAGAAAAACGTCCGAAAAGCTATCGACGTCAACGCGGCAGGCAAACAGTGCTCTCCTGAATGAGCCTCCAGTGTATCAGGAAAGCCGCGACTGCCAAATAATTGTCGTGCGAAATCAAGGCCGCCCGCTGACCACACACCATGGTCACGCATGCATTGGGCGGGTATGACCGCCATGCGCGTGTCGATGGCGGCAGTGGTCGCAAGCGGGCTGATCGGCATCGACAACCGGTAAGGGGGAGGGCACATTGATGGCGGCCTGGTCGCGGTTTAGAGGGGAATATTGACCGAGGAATCGGGCTGCGCGATGCCGCTGACGATCGCGCCGTTTGCCGTACGCACCTTGACCTGCTGGCCGGCGGACGCATTGGCCATGGCGCTGCCTTCGGACGAAATCGCGAACCCGTTGCCTTGGGCGATCAGCTTGACGATCTGCCCGAAGTGGATGGCGACCGCCGCTCGTACAGAGTCAGTACGCAATGGCATGCCCGCCATCACGGCGTTCATCGTCGTGGTGCCCAGGATCTGCGTCGGATCGGTGACGATCGCCGTCGGCATCGTGGTCAGATCACCGTTCTGCACCATTAAATCGTTCGGTCCGATGACCGTATTCGGATTCAGGCCATGGGACGCCACGTAGTAATTGCCGATGATGCCGACCCGTGCCTGCACGTAAATCGTCCATGGACGGGCATCTGTACAACGTACCCCGACCATGACCTTGCCCCACATGCGCGTGCCTGACGGCAGGAATGCTTCGAGCGCCGGGCAGGCCGCCAAGCCTTGTGGCTGCGGCGGCGTGACGGCGATCGTCACGCGACCGGGCAATCCTTCGGTCTGCTGCACCAGGAACCGTTCCGCGGCCTGGACAATCAATGCGGGGTCCTGCGCGCTGGCGGCTTGCGCGTGTGCGTGCGGTGCAACACCCAGCAGCGCCGCGGCGACACCCATGATCGCTGCCGTTACCCACGCGTCGCCCGATGACAACGGTGAGCGTCCCGTTTGATGTACCGCGGCAACCGGCAATGCACGCGCCGTCCGTCCAGACCGCGCGCCGGTCAACCGTGCTGCGGCCATCGCGGCAGACCCGCTGTGCACACGGCGTGCCGTGCGTGTGAAACGTGCCGACCTCGCGCCGAACAAGGCGTGGAGGGTCTGGCCGATCAGGTGAACAGGGGTAGCGGCGCGCATTGGCTGCTCCGGTTTTTCAGTTAGAGCGGATTGTAGGGAGAGCGGGCAACGGGGTATCGGCCGAAATGAAGCGCCAAACCCCCCTTTATCCTCGAATTGCCCAGACCGCCTTCCCCGTACGATGCGTTCCATACCTGAAAAGGAAAAGGGGCGGTACGTGGACAAACTCGACGCGGAATTCAATTTCGGCCGACAAGCGCTGGATTTGCGCGCGTACCGCCAGCAATTATTGTCGGGCAACATCGCCAACGCCAATACGCCGAACTACAAGGCGCGGGACATCGACTTCGCGAAAACGTTGCAGGGTGCGTTGGGTACGGACGCGGCCGGCAAGTCCGGGCCGGTCTGGAACAGCGGTAGCGCGGCAACCACCGGTTATCTGGCCATGGCGCGCCCGGAAGGCAATGGTGGCATGGGCGGGGCGGCCGGCAACGGCGGTCTGAGAATGGATGCGACCCACCCTGGGCATCTTGCGGGGGTTGCCGGCGCGGCCGCCGCGGCAAGTGTCACGTACGGCACGCCGGCCTACCGCACGCCGTATCAATCGGCGATGGACGGCAATACGGTGGAACTGGATAGCGAGCGCGTCAACTTCGCGGACAACGCGTTGCATTACGAGACGGGCCTGACCGTCATCAATCAGCAATTGAAGACGATGTTGACGGCGGTGAGTGGCGGTAACGGCGGTTGACGGACGGCATGCGCGTGGCGGTAAGGCGCGATGGCGGCAAGCGATGGCGTGGTAGCGGTCTGGGTCGTAAAAACGGTGAGGGTGGTGCGATGTCTTCGATGATGAACATCTTCCGGGTGGCGGGTTCCGCGATGAATGCCGAATCCCAACGTCTGAATACGACGGCCAGTAACCTGGCCAACGTGGACAGCGTGGCCGGTCCGGACGGCAAGCCGTATGTGGCGAAGCAAGTGGTGTTTCAAGTGGACCCGCTGGCGCAAGGTCGCGGCGGCGCGGGGAACCCGGCGGCCGATATCGGCGGCGTGAAGGTCAGCAAGATTGTGAACGATCCGTCGCCGATGAAGGTCGTCTACGACCCATCGAATGCGGCGGCCGATGCGAACGGCTATGTGACGATGCCGAACGTCGACCCGGTACGCGAGATGGTTAACATGATTTCCGCCTCGCGCTCCTACCAGGCCAACGTCGAGACGATGAACACGGCCAAATCACTGATGTTGAAGACGTTGACCCTCGGTCAGTAAGGAAAGCACGAATGAACACGATTTCCAATGCGGCCTCGGCCGCCACGAATGGCGGTCTTTCGCCACAAGTACTGGACGCGGTCAACGGCGCCGGTCGCCGTGCACCGGGCGAAGGTGGGGCGGCACCGGTCGCCACCGGTGGTGCGACCGCAACCAGTGCGGAAGGCAAGGCCTTGGGCGCGGGCAAGACGGGGGAGGATCTGCAGAACACCTTCATGCGCTTGCTGGTGACGGAAATGAAGAACCAGGACCCGACCAACCCGATGGACAGCTCGCAGATGACCTCGCAGCTGGCGCAGATCAATACGGTATCGGGCATTGCCGGCTTGAACGCGACGATGACCTCGCTGGCCAAGCAGTTGAACGCGGGGCAACAGGTGCAGGCGAGCAACCTAATCGGCAAGAGCGTGATTGCAAACGGGCATGACATCGCGTTGGAAAAGGGCAAGGCCAGTGCCTTCGGCGTCAACCTGGACGCGGCGGCTAAGGACGTGCAGGTCAAGATCTCCGACGAGACCGGCAAGGTGGTGCGTTCGATGAAGGTGTCGGGCGAGCAGAGTGGCGTGAACACCCTGTCGTGGGATGGCAAGAACGACCAGGGTATCGCGTTGCCGGATGGCAAGTACTCGTTCAAGGTCAGCGCCACCAATGGCGACGATCCGGTTTCCGCCCAGGCATTGTCCCAGGCCAAGGTCGAAAGCGTGATCGCCCAGCCGAACGGGTCGGCGGGCCTGAAGTTGAATAACGGCGGCACCACCAGTTTGTCGAGCGTATCCCAGATTCTGTAGGGCGATTGTGTATTACCGGTAGCACCCGTCGTACCGCGGCACCTCAGATTTTCCGGTCGTATGCCAAGAACCGCGCGGATTGAAGACAGTCGCGCCGCCCGCATCGGTCCGGTTTTGTTCAACTTGCATTAACTACGTATCCAGGACGGCAGTCATGGCTTACTCCCAGGCGCTGAGCGGTTTGTCCGCGGCCTCGCAAGACCTCGATGTGATCGGCAACAACATCTCGAACGCGAATACCGTCGGCTATAAGCAAAGCCAGGCGCAATTCGCGGCGATGTATGCGAACGCGATGAACACCAGCACGAATGACCAAGCCGGTATTGGTACCAGCGTGTCGAAGATCGCGCAGAACTTCACGCAAGGTACGATCACGGAAACCGGCCAGACGCTGGATATGGCGATCAACGGGAACGGCTTCTTCACGTTGTCGAACAACGGTACGACGAACTATTCGCGTAACGGCCAATTCACGCTGAACAAGGACGGTAATATCGTCAATGCGCAAGGCCTGAAGCTGATGGGCTATGCGGCGGACAAGAAAGGTCTGCTCAATACGTCGACGGCCGTGCCGTTGTCGATCCCGAGTGGTTCGGTGGATCCGAAGATGAGCACGAAGGTGATGGCGGAAGCCAACCTGAATTCGGCTTCACGTGTCCCGAAAAACATGCATTTCGACCCGTCCGATACCACTTCCTACAACAACGCCACCACGGCGCAGGTGTTCGATTCACTGGGTAACGTTCATACGCTGAACATGTATTACCAGAAGACGTCGAACGAGGCGTCCACCTGGAATGTCTACGCGACGTTGGATGGCAAGCCGGTAGGTGGCACAAGCACGGCCGGCGGACAGAAGCCGGTCGATCATCTGGCCTTCGATACGAGCGGCGCATTGGTATCGGGCAAGGACGCAAACGTCAAGCTGCAACTGGACAATGGCGCCACCGCCACCCAGCCGTTGAAGCTCGACTTCTCGAAAATGACGCAGTTCGGCGCGGACTTCGTCGCGACGTCGGTCACGAGCGACGGTTATGCCGCCGGTTCGCTGTCGTCATTCGGTATCGACAACGCGGGCAAATTGACGGGGACTTATTCGAACGGCCAAAGCATGGTGCTGGGTCAGGTGGCGCTTACCGCCTTCGCGAACGCCGATGGCCTGCAGAACCTGGGCAACAACATGTTTGCGCAAAGCTCCACGTCGGGCCAGCCGCAGATGGGCGTTGCCGGTACCGGCCCGCTCGGCGCGTTGAAGTCCGGCGCGACCGAAGCCGCGAACGTCGATCTGACCTCGTCCTTGGTCGAGCTGATCACGGCGCAGCGCTACTACCAGGCCAATGCGCAGACGATCAAGACCCAACAGGCGGTGGACCAGACGCTGATGAACCTGTAACGATAAACAGCGTGCCTGACTGACGCCGTAAGCGCCGTACCCCAGCGTACTACCTACCCGGATTCGTAAAGATGGACAGACTGATCTACGTGACGATGAGTGGCGCCTCGCAAGCGCTCGACCAGCAGGCGACCATCGCGAATAACCTCGCGAATGTGTCGACCACCGGTTTTCGTGCGCAGTTGTCCGCTTACCGGTCCGTGCCGGTGGAGACGGCCACGTCGGGCGGTGCCGTTACCCGTACCTACGCGCTGACGACCAATCCCGGCACCGACTATACGCCGGGCCCGGTGCAGCGCACTGGCAACCCGATGGATGTCGCGATTTCGGGTAGCGGCTGGTTGGCGGTGCAGACGGCCGATGGCAGCGAGGCGTACACCCGCGCGGGTAACCTGCATGTGAACAATGCAGGCCAGCTCGTGGACAGTTCGGGCCATTCGGTGATGGGGCGAACCGGTCCGATCGCAATCCCGCCCGGTTCGCGGCTCGAAATCTCCACCGATGGCACGCTGTCCGCGCTGCCGCCGGGTGGCGATCCAACGAATATTCAGGTGGTAGACAAGCTGAGACTGGTCAATCCGCAAGATCAGGAGTTGAAACGGGGCGACGATGGGCTATTCCGCACGGCCAACAACCAGGCGGTGAATCCGGACCCAACGGTTCGGGTGATACCGGAAGCGGTGGAAGGCAGTAACGTCAATCCGGTAACGGCGATGGTGCAGATGATCGATAACGCCCGCAGTTTCCAGATGCATATGAAGATGCTGGACATGGCGTCGACGAACGAACAGCAAGCCAATCAGTTGCTGAATTTCAGTAACGGCTGATCGATGCCATCGGTGATCGGCGATAACGCCGGCGCTTTGTGTTGCGCGGACCCTGTCCGCGTTCCGAACGAATTGAATAGTTACGCGGCCCGCCGCGAGGAAGTCCCAGCATGAACCGCTCTCTGTATATCGCCGCCACCGGGATGAACGCCCAGCAATCGCAGATGGATACCATCTCGAATAACCTGGCGAACGTCAGTACGACAGGTTTCAAAGGTTCGCGTGCGGTGTTCAGCGACTTGCTGTACCAGACCGTGCGTCAGCCCGGCGCGGCATCGAGCGCGGATTCCACCGTACCGTCCGGCCTGCAAATGGGTACGGGCGTCCACCAAATCGCCAGCGAGCGGCTGTACACGCAGGGCAATCTCCAGCAGACCGGCAACTCGCGAGATCTGGCGATTCAAGGCCAGGGTTTCTTTCAGGTGCAAATGCCTGATGGCACGACCGGCTATACACGGGACGGTTCCTTCCAGACGAATCAGAACGGTCAGTTGGTAACGGCGGATGGTTATCCGGTTGTCCCTGCCATCACCATTCCGCAGACGGCGATTTCGTTCACCGTGGCGAAGGACGGCAGCGTAACGGTGACCAACCAGGGTTCGGCCGCCACCGCGCAGGTCGGGCAGATGCAGTTGGCGACCTTCATCAATCCGGCCGGTCTCCAGGCAAACGGCGGCAATCTTTTCTCGGAGACCGCCTCGTCGGGCGCACCGCAGGTGGGTCAACCGGGTGCCAACGGAGTCGGTACGCTGCAGCAAGGCTATGTCGAGGCGTCCAATGTGAATGTCGTCGAGGAACTGGTCAATATGATCCAGACCCAACGCGCATATGAAATCAACAGCAAGGCGGTAACGACATCGGATCAGATGTTGCAGACGCTGAGCCAAATGCAAATCTGACGGCGGGCCTGGATCATGTCGCGTTTCGTACCATCCTCGTTTTCGATTTCCGGTCTTGCACGGTTCGCCGCGCGCGTGCTGGCGTCGGTCGCTGCATCGGTGGCACTGCTGTCGCTGTTCGTCGCGCCGGCGCACGCGGAACGTGTGCGCGATCTGGCGACGATCCAGGGCGTACGGGACAACCCGTTGATCGGCTATGGCCTCGTGGTCGGCCTCGATGGCACGGGCGATCAGACGATGCAGACACCGTTCACGACGCAAAGCTTGTCGAGCATGCTGACGCAGCTCGGCGTGACGGTGCCGGCCGGCACTAGCATGCAGCTGCGCAACGTGGCGGCGGTCATGGTGACGGCATCGCTGCCGTCGTTCGCGCGGCCGGGTCAGACGATCGACATCACGGTCTCGTCCCTTGGCACGGCGAAGAGCCTGCGGGGCGGTACGCTCATCATGACGCCGCTGAAGGGGGCCGACGGTCAGGTGTATGCCGTTGCCCAAGGCAATATGCTGGTGGGTGGTGCGGGAGGCGGTGCCAACGGCAGCAGCGTGCAGATCAATCAGTTGGCGGTAGGCAAGATCAGTGGCGGCGCGACCGTCGAGCGTGGCGTACCGACGATGTTGGCCGCCGACGGCACGATGCGTATGGAATTGAACGACACGAACTTCGAAAATGTGATGAAGGTCGTGAATGCGGTGAATGGCCGTTACGGTCCTAATACCGCTTATCCGTTGGACGGGCGCACGGTCGGTTTGCATTCGCCGATGGATTCCTCGCAGCAGGTGGCATTCATCGCGGGCGTCCAGGACCTCGATATCACGCCGAACGCCGGCATCGCGAAGATCGTTTTAAACGCACGGACCGGATCGATCGTGATGAATCGCCTGGTGACGTTGCAGACCTGCGCGGTGACACACGGCAACTTGTCGGTGGTCATCAATACAACGCCGGCAGTCAGCCAACCGAATGCGTTCGGACAGGGCAACACGGTCACGACGCAACAGTCCAATGTTCAGGTAAAGCAGGAAGGCGGCGCGTTGCGTATCGTCGGCGCCGGCGCGAACCTGGCGGATGTGGTGCGGGGTCTGAATGCGCTGGGCGCGACGCCGGCTGACCTGATGTCGATACTGCAGGCGATGAAGGCCGCGGGTGCGCTGAACGCTGATCTGGAGATCATCTGATGAACGATATGAAGTCGTCGGGCGTGCTCGGTGGGACGGGCGGGATGGGGGCGATGGGTGCCATGAGCCCGGCCGGCGGTGGCGATCTGTCCCAACGGTTTTCGCTCGATGTTCAGGGCTTCGATGCGCTGCGCCGGACCGCGCACAATGATCCGGCGGCTGCCGAAAAGGCGGTCGCCAAGCAAGTGGATGCGACGTTCCTGTCGATGATGCTGAAAAGCATGCGCGATGCGACGCCACAAAGCGGCGTGCTCGACAGCCAGGACGGCAAGACCTATACATCGATGCTCGACGGGCAGCTCGCGCAGGATCTGTCGGGCAAGGGCGTTGGCCTGGCCGACACGCTGCTCAAGCAGCTCAGCAAGCAAAACCATGGCGCGTCCGAACGCGTTGCCGGAGGGCTGAAGAGCGCGGACGCATTCGACGCCCGTGGCCTACGGGGCGCCGGTGCGGCTGCCGGTACCAGCGCGCTTGGCGCACCGGCTGCCGCGCAAACGGCGGAACAGGCGCGCGGGGCCAACCCGGCGCTGCGAGGCAACGCCGCGCACGCGGCGCAACGTCCCGATCAAGTGGGCGCGATGCCGTCGGCGAGCGGCACGGCCGGGGTGGCAGCGGCCGCGTCGCGCGCGATGCAGGCCGCCGCCATGGCGAACGCGGCCTACGAAGGCAGCAACGCGGGCGGCGAGCAGGGCATGGCGGCCATGGGCGGCATGGGTCTGAGCGCCGCCACCGCATTGCATATGCAGGGCGCCGGGCCCGGTGTGGCAATGATCAACCCGGCGGCGAATCCGGCGATCTCGGCGCGGTTTGCCGACATGAATATGTATGACCGCTCGAAGCTGTCGACGCAGGAGCGCGTGGCGGCGGTGGAAGCCGCGGCCATTGCTGCCGGCTGGCGCCCGTCCCACACCGAAGGGAGTCCGCTGACCGCCGGTGCGCAGGCGTACGCCCCGGTATCGCGTGGTGCGTCGCTTGACAATGCGCAGGCGTTTGGCGCCGAGGCGCCCGCGGCATTGCACGCCGAGGAAGCCAAACCGATTCAGATCCGTAACGGTTCGGAGCGGATGAATGCCTTTTTGCAGCGGTTGACGCCGGCGGCGGAGGCGGCAAGCCGTGAAACGGGCATTCCGTCGCATTTCATCCTGTCGCAGATCGCGTTGGAATCCGGCTGGGGCAAGAGTGAGATCCGCGGCGCCGGTGGCGAGCGCACGCACAATGTGTTGGGCGTCAAGGCGGGTGACGACTGGAAGGGACCGACGGTGACGGCAACGACGACCGAATACATCAATGGTCGTCCGCACAAGATGAACGAAAAGTTCCGGGTCTATGGTTCGTACAAGGAGGCGCTGCAAGACTACGCGGATGTCTTGACCGGCAACGCGCGCTACGCGCAGGCGCTGCGCGGTTCGCAGACCGCAAGCGGTTTTGCGCATGGCATGCAGCGCGCCGGGTATGCGACGGACCCGAATTACGCACGTAAGCTGCTTGCGATCATCAAGCAAATGGTCTGACGGAAAAATTTTTCCTAAAGTTCGGCGCACCACCGCCGATAACGGTGGTGAGCCCGTCGAGTCGTCATACATCGTCACGGGCATCGCGTATTTGGCGCGAATGGCAACCAGGGCGGCAAAAGGCGAACGACGGCGCGGGATGGATCGATGAGCAATTCACTCTCCAATATCGGACTGAGCGGTATAGATGCCGCACAGTACGGGCTGACCACGACGGGTCAGAACATTAGCAATGCCTCCACGCCGGGATACAGCCGGCAGCAGGTACTGCTGAAGCCGTCCTTTACCATTTATACCGGTGGCGGATTCGTCGGTACCGGCGTTGACGTCGAAACGGTGAAGCGGAACTACAGTGACGCGTTGTCTGCCCGATTGGATGCCGCGCAGTCCCAGAACAGCGCGTTGGAAACCTACAACACCGAAGCGAAATCGTTGAATGCCCTGGTGGGCGATCCGTCGAACGGCATTTCCAACACGATGAGTGGTTTTTTCTCGTCGGCGCAGGCGTTGTCCGGCAATCCGTCGGATACGGCATTGCGAAACGCGATGATGGGCAGCGCGCAGGCCGTGGTGAATGCCGTGCACCAGACCGCCGAGCAGATGGATGTGCAGCGATCGAGTATCAATACGCAGATCGAAGGCACGGTATCCGACATCAACCTGGCCGCCACGGCGATTGCGCGGCTGAATCGCCAGATTACCGCGGAGAGCGCCAAGGGCCAGCCGCCAAACACGCTGCTGGACGAACGTGACAAGGAGTTCGCCAACCTCGGCAAGCTGGTCAATGTCAACATGACCACGCAGGCCGACGGCTCTTACAGTGTCTTCACTGGCACCGGCCAGCCGCTGGTGCTGGGCTCGCAGACGTTCGCTTTATCGGCGGTGCGCTCGCCGACCGATGTCTCCGAATTGACGGTGGGTTACCGTGGCGCGGTGGGTTCGGACAGCACTGACGGCAAGCCCGGCTATCTGAATGAAAGCACGCTGACCGGTGGCAAGCTGGGCGGCCTGTTGACGTTCCGCTCGCAGATGCTGGACCCGGCGCAGAGCCAGCTTGGCCGGGTTGCAACGGCGTTTGCCGGCGGCGTCAACCAGCAGAACGCCCAGGGCGTGGACATGACCGGCCACCCGGGTCGCGCGTTGTTCAATCTGGACAAGCCGAGCGTTACCGCGAACGAACATAATCGCAGTGCCGCAACGCTGGATGCCAGATTTGGCGATACCACCAAGCTGACCGGCGATGATTACATCCTGTCGTATGATGGTCACGCCTACACATTGGCCAACCTTCGTACCGGTACGGAGACGCAGGTCAGCAACTGGCCCGCGACGGTCGATGGTGTCGAGTACACATTACATGGCCCGATGGCGGCCGGCGATTCGTTCAAGATCATGCCGACGCGGTCAGCCGGCACGCAATTGACGATGGCCACCATCGAGGGCAGCGCAATTGCCGCTGCGCAACCCGTTGTCACCTCCGCCGCCACCGGCAACCACGGTACTGGTTCGATCGCATTGAAAGGGCTGGAAGGTCTGAATGGCCGGGCCGTTCCGGATGTGAAGTTGACGGTTGAAGCCAGGACGGATCCAAAGACCGGGGCCAGCGTCGCATCGCTTTCCGGTTTTCCGAAGGACGCGGACGTGACGGTGACGGTACCGGGGGGTGCTGGCGGTGCGGAACAAAAGCGTACGTTCAAGGCGCCCGCGAATAACGTGCCATTCGTGGCGGGCGCGGTGCTGGATTTCGGCGGCATGCAGATGCAGGTCAACGGCACGCCGCGTAACGGTGATACGTTTAACGTGTCGCGGAATGCGGCGCTGAGCGGCGATGGCAGCAATATCGTCAAGATCGGCAATCTGCAGAATGCGAATCTGGTCAATGGGGACACGTTGACACGCGGGTACGCTGATTACGTCGGACAGGTTGGATCGCTGGCATCGCAGACATCGATCTCTCACGCGACGCAGGAGACGCTGGTGTCACAGTTGAAAGCGCAGCAGCAGGAAGTGTCAGGGGTCAATCTTGACGAGGAAGCAGCGAACTTGATGCAGTACCAGCAGATGTATCAGGCGAACAGCAAGGTGATCTCGACGTCGGAGACGTTGTTCCAGACCATTCTCGATCTGGCGCGTTAAGCGGCGGACGATAACAACAACGGGGTAGTCCCGCCGTGCCTCCCCGATCGGGGTCAGGACGGGCGGCAGCGAATGTGGCCGCAAGCAGGCCCGCGATGGCGGGCAGTGAGAAACAATCATGCGTATCGCGACGAACACGCTGTATTCGAACAGCCTCGACACGATCGACAGTCAACAGAAGTCGCTGGCGGATCTGCAGAAACAGATCGCCAGTGGCAAGCGCGTCGCAACGGCCGCGGACGATCCGCAGGCCGCGGCGTCCGCCGTGCGCATGACCGAGACGACGGCGAAACTGGGGCAATACGCCAGCAACCTGAATATCGCGAAGTCACAACTGCAGCTGGAGGACAACACGCTCAGCAATGTGACGACGTTGGTGCAGCAGGCCCAAACGCTGTTGGTCAATGCGGGCGATACGTCGTTGGACAAGACATCGCGTGCCGCGTTGGCGACGCAACTCGAATCAGTGCGCGACCAGTTGCTGGGCATGGCCAATACGACGGACAGCGAAGGCAACTATCTGTTCGGTGGCTACAACACCGGTACCGCACCGTTCTCCACCGATGCGAATGGCCGTGGTATTTACATGGGTAGCCCGGGGCAGCGCGCGGTACAGGTGACTGACACGCGCCAGATCACGATCGGCAACGTCGGTAGCAATATTTTCCAACGCGTCTCGGTAGGCGCGTCGCGTGTGGTGACGGCACCGGCGTCGAACACGGGAAACGCACTGGCGTCACCCATTTCATCGCGCGACATGAACGATCCCGCGTACAACGACGATTTCTCGATCTCGTTCGCAAAAAGCAAGGACGGCGGACTGCGCTACACAATCCACGACGAGACGACGAAAGCGGATATCGCGAAGGACCAACCGTTCGATACGGGTTCGGCAATCGTGTTCGCGGGGCAAAGCATCACGATCAACGGCACGCCCGAGCCTGGTGACACGGTGCGGATGCAAAGTCCGCAGAGCGCCGGCATGGATATCTTCAGCACCTTGACGCAAGCCGCGAAGATGATCCGCAACGCGACGTCGGGTTCGGAAGGCAACGCACGGTTGGCGAATGCACTGTCGACGGCGAACCAGCAAGTGGTAAACGCGTTGGACAACGTACTGACGGTGCAGGCCGGCGTAGGCGCGCGCGAGCAGGAAGTCGCCACGCTCAGCACGCAAAATACCGACAGCGGTACGCAGTATCAAACGCAGTTGAACGACCTGACCGGCTCCGACTTTGTCTCCACGTACAGCAAGTTCAGTGAACTGCAGAACTCGCTGACCGCCGCGGAGAAGACTTTCATGCAGGTCCAGAACCTGTCGTTGTTCGATTTGATCAAGTAAGGGTTGGAACCACGCGCATGCAAGGCCGGCAGCGGACCGGCCTTGGCCGAGCACATGCAGTACTTGGCGGCGAGGCACTGTGCGAGCGTCAGCGTCATCAACCGCCGTGGTTCCTCCAGCGTTGTTGTCGCCGTCCGGTTTCCACGAAGAGGCGCTAGAGTCCTTCCGCGCCTGTCAGGCGACTGATCGTTCCCATGCCCATATTGAACAGCCGGAGTATGAAGGGTGCTGCGTTGGGTAGAATCAGCTGCAATACCAGAAAGCCGGTGATCAAGGTGATGGCGAAGCCCACTTGATAAATCCCGATCTGCGGCGCCGCGCGGTTCAGGATACCCAACGCAAGGTTTGCGATGAGCAACGCGACGACAATCGGCAGCGACAACATCAACCCTGCCCAGAAAACGACGCTTCCCCATTCCGCAAGGATGCGCCAATGCGATGCCGTTCCAAGCAAACCGACGGCATTCGCACGTATCGGCATGGTTTGGAAGGTGGCTGCCAGTGTTGCGATGAGTTGGAGATGGCCATCGATCGCCAGGAATATCAACATGGCGAAGATGTCCAGCAGTCGGGACAAAGCCAGCGTCGAGCCATCGGATCCAGGGGCAATCAGTTGCGCAAACGACAGGCCCATCTGCAGCCCGGCATATTCGCCGGCGGCCTGGACCGCGCCGAATACGATCCGCATCGCCACGCCAATCGATCCACCGATGACGATCTGTTCACCCAATGCCCACAACCCCGGCCCGCTGCCGATGGGAACGTCTGGTAGCGGGCCGAGCGTGGGCGAGACGAGAATGGCCAGAAGTGCGGCGAGCGCGACCTTGACGCGAACCGGTATCGCATTATCGCTAAGAACCGGCGCGGTGGTGATGAGTGCCAGGAAGCGCGCGAAAGGCCAGATGAACGCACCCATCCACGCTTGCAACTGCGCATAGGTGACGGTGATCATCAGCCGATCACGCCCGGAATGCCGGTCAGGATGGCACGCATGTAGTCGAGCATCATATTCAACATCCACGGGCCCGCGATCACCAACGCGACAAACACCGCGATCAGCTTCGGGATGAAGGACAACGTCGCTTCATTGATCTGGGTCGCGGCCTGGAACAAGCTCACCACCAGTCCTACGACGAGCGCGACAAGCAGGAGTGGCGCGGCCAGCAACAAGGCCACCTGCATTGCCTGGTGGGCCATTGTCATGACGGATTCCGGCGTCATTTCGCATGCCTCCGTTTCACGTCAGAAAACTCTGTGCCAATGAGCCGATCAACAGATTCCAGCCGTCCACCAGCACGAATAACATCAGCTTGAACGGCAGTGAGATGGTGGCCGGCGAGACCATCATCATCCCCATCGACATCAGCACACTGGCGACAACCAGATCGATGATCAGGAATGGGATAAAGATCGTGAAACCAATCTGGAACCCGGTCTTGATTTCGCTGGTCGCGTAGGCGGGCAGCAACAGACGCATTGGCACGTCGTCCGGACCGTTCATCGGCGGCGCTTTCGCGATCTTCGCGAAGAGCGCCAAGTCGGATTCACGGGTCTGACGCAGCATGAATTGCTTGAACGGGACACCGCCGCGTTGGATCGCCTGATCGAACGTGATCTGATTGGTCGAGAAGGGCTGGTAAGCATCCTGGTAGGCGCGGTCCAACACCGGTGACATGATGAAGAACGTCAGGAACAATGCCAGGCCGAGCAAGACTTGATTCGGCGGCGTGGTTGTCGTGCCGATGGCCTGACGCAGCAGCGACAGTACGATAATGATCCGCGTAAAACTGGTCATCATCAGCAACATCGCCGGCAGGAACGACAGCATCGTCAGGACGAGCAGCGTCTGTACCGACAGCGAATACGTGGTGTTGCCGTTGGCGCCGGGGGTGCTGTTCAATGCTGGCAGCGTGGCGGTCTGTGCGTCGGCATTGCCGGCTAGCGCTACACCCAGCAGCAACAACACTGCCGTTATGAGCAGCCATGACCATCCACCGTGTGGCAGCCAACGCGGCGCATGGGTCCGGGATGACCCCGTCCCGCGCGGTGTGGCGTGCAGGGTGTTCAAACGTTCGAATGCCCGTGGGACAGGGGAGTCGTCGCCGGGCGCCCGCGGATTGCTTGCCGTTGACGTCGCATCCAGAGTGGGCATGCGTTGCAGCACACCGCGAAAAAACGAAACTGCGGACATGTTCAATCCTTGCCGCCAGGGTTGCCAGAGCGGCCGAGGCCTTGCAGGCGGTCTTTCAGCTGGCGGGCGAGCGCCGTTTGAAAAGAGGGTAATGCATCATGCGGCTTGTCGTCGGTTGCATGGGTTCCCGCGCGGGATGCCTCGGTGTCATTGGCGGGCGTACTGCTTTCGTTTCCGGATCCTCGTGTTGTCGTACCATGATGCATGGCTGCGTCCTGCGCGGGCAGGGTATGCAGGCGGCGCACGCTGCCGGCGGCCACGCCCAACACCAGCCACGTGTCCCGCACTTCGACCACCACCACCCGCTCACGAGCGCCAAGCGCGGCCGCGCCGACAACTTTGACAATGCCGCTGCGTCGCATGGTCGGCTTCAGGCCGAGACGGCGAGCGATCCACCCGCAAGCAAAAACGAGCGCGATAACGACGGCCAAGCCGAATACGGCCTGGAACATCGCACCGGCACCCATCGACGGCACGGCGCTTCCGATGACGGCGGTAGACGCCGTGCCGTTACTGACCGGCAATGCGGGCGCGCTGTCCACGCGCGTATGCGACGCAACCACCGGCCCCATGACACCCGAGTTGGTGGTGGACGGATTACCCGACGCGCCGGTGCTGGCCGGTGTCGTGTCGCCGTCGACTGAAGACGACGCGCCGGTCGATGCGCCATCGGTTGGCGCATGAGTCGAGGCGGATGCGGCGCGCGATGCCGCATCGGTCGTCATCGATTCAGTTTCCGGATCCGTTCCGACGGCGTGATGACGTCCGTCAGACGGATACCGAACTTGTCGTTGACGACAACCACTTCCCCTTGGGCAATCAGGCAGCCGTTGACGAGCACATCCATTGGTTCACCCGCCATCCCGTCGAGTTCGACCACGGACCCCTGCGCCAATTGCAGCAGATTCTTGATTGCGATCTTGGTTCGGCCCAGCTCCACCGTCAACTGCACTGGAATATCGAGAATCATCTCGATATCGTTCGGCGCCGTTCCTTCGGTATTAGTGTTGATTAGCGGTTGAAACACCGCCCCGGCCGTCGCGGCGGTGGTGGCAGTGGCCTGCGCGGCGGTACTTTGCTGCTGTTCGGCGAGCGCGCTCGCCCAGTCGTCCATCTGATCGGTATCACTCATGTCAGCCCTCGTCTTGCCCATCGCCACCGCCTTCGCGGGACGAATCACTGGCTCGGATCATCTTCGACACGCGGAGTGCGTGTTGCCCGTTGAAGATCCCGTATGCGCATTCCATCACTGGCACGCCGTCGACCTTCGCTACGACCTGGTCCGGCATGTCGAGTGGGATCACATCACCCGCCCGCATTGCCAGGATGTTTCGGAACGTGCTGCGCATCTCGGCGAGATCCACGCGCAGTTCCACGTCCGCGGATTGCACCTGTTGCGACAGCAGCCGCACCCAGCGTTTGTCCACTTCGAGCGCTTCGCCTTGCAACGGGCTGCTCAGCAGGTCGCGCAGCGGCTCGATCATCGAGTACGGCGTGCACACGTGCAACTGGCCCCCCCCCGGTCCCAGTTCAATTGTAAACGTCGTGGTGACCACCACTTCATTCGGCGTTGCCACGTTGGCGAACTGCGTATGCACTTCCGCGCGCACGTATTGGAATTCCACCGGGAACACAGGCTTCCAGGAGGCGCCGTAGTGTTCCAGTACCAGGTCCAGCAGTTTCTGGATGATGCGTTGTTCCGTCGGCGTAAAATCCCGTCCTTCGATCCGCGTGTGAAACCGTCCGTCGCCGCCGAACAGATTGTCCACGATCAGGAAGATCAGCTGCGGGTCGCAGATGAAGAGCGCCGTACCACGCAGTGGCTTGATGTGAACAAGGTTCAGGTTGGTGGGAACGGGCAGATTACGGATGAATTCGCCGTATTTCTGTACCTTGACCTGACCGACCGAGATTTCGGCGCTGCGGCGCATGAAATTGAACAGACCGCCACGGAACAGCCGCGCGAATCGTTCATTGATGATTTCGAGCGTCGGCATCCGGCCGCGGACGATCCGTTCCTGCGTGCCGATGTCGTACGTGCGTATGCCTGCCGCATCGCCGCTATCGGGGGTTGCATCGGATTCGCCGTTGACGCCTTTGAGTAGCGCATCGACTTCTTCCTGTGACAGAAACTCTTCGGTCGACATGGCCGTGGGATTACTGGATCACAAAGTCGGTCAACAACACGCCGGATACCTTCGGCGCATGGCTGTCATGGTCAAACGTTTTTTCAATCGTGGTGCGCAGTTCATCGGACAGCTTTTGCTTGCCCGCCACGGTCGCCAGGTCCGACGGCTTCTTCGACGACAGCAGCAACAGGATATGGCTGCGGATTTCTGGCAGGTATTCGGTCAGCTTGTGCTCCTCATCGGCGCTTCCGATCTTCAGCGTCAGGCCCAGGTGCAAATAGTGATCGCTGCCATCGCTGTCCGGATCCGTTGCGAGGTTGACCGTGAACGGGTCCAACGCAAAGAAGACGGGCGGTGGCACGACCGGCACGGCCGGCTGACTCGATCGCTTGTACAGGAAATAACCGCCACCGCCGCCGCCTGCCAGCAACAGCACGATCAGGACGATCAGGATGGGTACCAGCTTGCTTTTGCCGGTTTTGACTTCCTTCCCACCTTGCGCCGCGGATGAACTCATAATCTTGACCTCGATGACTGTCCCGCAATCACGCCCATCGCGTGTCGCGCAATCTTCAAGTTGGCATGATGCCTGAGACTCAGCAAGATGCAACGTACAAACAGACGGGCAATGGTGCGTCAGTTTGGCGTTTTATGACAGCCTGCCGGTTGCGGCAGCCTCGCGGGGATACCGTGCCGCGACATCGTGTCATGGGCGGCGGCCGATTGGCGGCGTGGTGACAACGGTCCTGCAGCCCAGGGCAGTCACCCTGGCGCACCGCTAATCGCGATGCGCCCCAGGTTGGCTTGAGCCGCGCAGAGGGCTGATCAGGCAAACATGTCGACACCGGACAAGGCGCCGGTGCCGCGTGACGTGGCTGGCGTCGCAGCCGCTCCGGTATTGCCCCAGGCGGGGCGGCCCGCCGCCGCACCGATGCGCGCCGACTCGCGATAGGCGGAACGGTCAGCGCCGTTCTGGCCATTACCTTGCGCACCGCCAGATCCGGCGTTCGCAAGACTGTTGGCAAGCGCCTGCGTGTCACCATTGGTCTGTGCGACGTTCGTCTGCAGTTGCATGCCGCTTTCCGCAAAGCGTTCGCGCAGTGCCGGCATGGCGGCTTCAATCGCATCACGCACGTGCGCATGCTGCGACACGAAGGTTGCCTGTGCGTCTGAACCGACAACGTTCAATACCACCTGCACCGGTCCGAGATTCGGTGGGTTCAGCGTCAACTCCGCACGCTGTTCGTTGCCTGGACGCGACATCGTCATCACGTTCTGGTTGAAGGCATCGGCCCAGCGCGCGTCCACGAATGGCGTGTCGAGCTGTTGTGGCACAAAGGCGGGCGACTGTTGCGCCACCGCCTGCTGCGCGACGGATTGCATCGGCCCCTGCTGCGTCGGCGTTGCCATTGCCGCCGCCGCGACCGATGGATCCGGCTGCGCATTGGCTTGCGCGCCTAGCGCCGATGTATCGGCCGTCGCGGCGGCATTGGCTTGCGCGCTGATATCGGCCGTACCCGATGCGGTTCCGCCACCTGCCAAGGCTGCGAGCATCTTGTCGTCGCGCGACTTCATGCCATCGGTTCCGCCTGTCTTATCGGCGACAGTGTCGGTCGCGCCGGCTGCGCTTCCCGTCGGAGCATTTGCGGAGAATGCATTGCCTATGGTGAACTTACCGCCTTCGTTGCCTGCGGCCGCCCCCGCGCCAACGGTGCCCGACGTTGCCGTCAGCGAGGGGGCATTCGCCGCGCTCGTACCTGCATCACCGCTGTCGTCGGCGTCGGCATCCCCCTGGGTTTGTGCCGATGCGCCGGCGCTTGTCGACCCGATGCCCGTTGTGGTGGCATCCGCGCTGTTGTAGGTCGCGGTGGTCGCGTCGGCGCCGTCGCCTGCGGCCGTACCGCCCGCAGCGGCAACCGTGGCCGTACCGTCGGTATTTGCGGCGTTGTCATCGGCCTTTGCCGCCCCATCCGTGACTTGCGTGCCGTTTTGTTGCTGTGCTGCCGCGCCGGCTGCGGCGGCCGCTTGTGCCGTTGCGGCGCTCGTGTCGGCTTGCTGCGTCTGGGCGGCGGCCTTTTCGGTGTCGGATTGCACGTCGGCGCTGTCTTGCGCGCGATCGGCCGCGGCGCGCGCTTCGGTGGCTTGCTGCGTTTGTTGCTGCGCGCCGCGCGCACGCGCTTCCTGCGCCTGCCACGCGGTCGTGTCGGCGATATGCTGCTGCAAGCGGGCGTTTTGCGAGGCGTTTTGTTGGGTAATGTCCTGTTGGCGCGATGCCTCGTCAGCATGTGCCTGTGCCTGACGCGCGTCGCGACGATCCTCATCGGCCGCGCGCTTTTGCGCGTCTAACGCATCACGGAAGCGTTCTCCGGAGCGAGAAATGGCACGATCGTCGGCATTCGTCAGGCTTGTGGGCACCGGTTGCGTGAGCAGCGGCGAAACCATCGGAGAGGACGGGGAAGCGGCGGTATCGGAGCGCATGGGACTCTTCCTTCACGGAACCAGCGATACAAGGCCGCTGGTAAAAACAGAATCAATCGGTTAAATGAAATAACGGTACAAGTTTGCTACTGCCACTCCCTGTCGAACGCCGCCTTGGCGGAACGTCCGACACTTAGAAGCCGCGCTGCATCTCGCGTGCGCGGCGGGCAGCGAATTCATCGGTCATACGTTGTTCGTAACGGGCGGTGCGTTGTTCTTGCGCCTGCCGCGCCCGGGTTTCCAGCGTTTCGAACGAGCTGAGCTTCTGTTTCTTTTGCTGCCATAGGAGACGGGCGACTTCGATCTTCCGATCAAGCATCTCCACCTGCGTTTGCTGCTGATCGATGGCCGTCCCCAATGTTCCAAGAAAGGCCTGGTAATTCCGGCGCTGCCCCATCGTCATGCCATCACGGGCGGCTTGCGCGAGTTGCTGCTCGTATTCGACGCGATAGCCGTCGAGGTTCTTACGCTTGCCAAACATGTCGTCTCGCTGCCTTTGCAATGCGCCCAGGGCCTGCGCGGCTGCGTCCACTTCCTGCTGCGCGAGGTCGATCAGCGTGGTGAAGGGCAGGGCTTGCTTCATGACAGCAGCATGTCCAGTTGGGCAACCGCTTCGGGATGATCGCAGCGTTCCCGCACACGTTGCTGCAAGAATGCTTCCATCCGCGGATACAGCGAAATCGCACGATCAAGCATTGGATCGCGCCCGCTTTGATAGGCACCCACATTGATCAGGTCACGGTTGCGCTGGTAGCGCGACAGCATCTGCTTGAACTTGCGTACCTTGTCGAATTCGTCTTCACCGACCAACGCATTCATCACGCGGCTGATCGATTGCTCGATATCGATTGCCGGATAATGCCCAGACTCGGCTAGCGTGCGCGACAACACGATATGGCCGTCCAGAATAGCCCGTGCCGAGTCGGCAATGGGGTCCTGCTGATCGTCGCCTTCCGTCAGGACGGTATAGAAGGCGGTGATCGACCCGCCACCCGGCGGCCCGTTGCCGGTGCGCTCGACCAGCGCTGGCAGCTTCGCGAAAACCGATGGCGGATAGCCTTTCGTCGCAGGGGCCTCGCCGATCGACAACGCAATCTCCCGCTGCGCCATGGCATAGCGCGTGAGCGAGTCCATGATCAGCAACACATCCAGCCCCTGGTCACGAAAGTACTCGGCAAGCGACGTGGCATAGGCGGCGCCCTGCAGGCGCAGCAGCGGCGATACATCGGCGGGGGCCGCCACGACTACCGCGCGCGCCAGACCGTCTTCACCCAGGATTTCCTCGATGAATTCCTTGACTTCACGGCCCCGTTCGCCAATCAAACCGACGACGATCACCTGTGCGCTGGTGAAGCGGGCCATCATGCCCAACAGCATCGACTTACCAACACCGGAGCCGGCGAACAGGCCCATCCGTTGTCCGCGACCCACGGTCAGGAGCGAATTGATCGCGCGCACGCCCACATCGAGCACTTCATGAATCGGCTCGCGTTGCAGCGGGTTGATCACGTCGCCGGTCAACGGCGCCGACGCCTCGTTGTTCAACGGCCCCTTGTCATCCAGCACATTGCCGGCGGCGTCCACCACGCGACCCAGCATCGCCATGCCTACCGGCAGACGTTTTGCATTCAATTGCGCTCCCACCACCGGTGCGGATTCCATTGCGAACACCCGCGCCCCCGGTGTCAAGCCGGAGAGGTCGCTGGTAGGCATCAGGAACAGTCGATCACCCTGGAAACCGACGACTTCCGCTTCCGCCCGGGCGCCGGCACGCATGCCCGGCAATTCGATATAGCAGTTCGCGCCAATCGGCAGCCTCAGTCCCGTGGCTTCCAGCACCAGTCCGGCGGAGCGCACCACCTTGCCGCATGCACGCAATGGCAACGCTTCCGCGCTACGCGATTGCGCGGCTTCGAGCGACATCCGCCAGCGTGTCAGATGGCCCTCGCGATGCGAGGCCAACAACGTGGCGGCCGACGCCGGAATAGCCGCCTTGGCCAGCGCTTGCGGGGTGGGCATCCGAGCCGGCTTCATCGACCGTTCTCCGACCATTGCTGTTCACGACCGAGCGATGCGGCCACGCGCGCCCAGCGGGTGGCCAGCGTCGCGTCGATCTCGCCGCTGACGGCCTTGGCACGGCAGCCACCGCGTTCGATGGCCGAATCCGCCCGCACCGACCATCCCGCCGCGGCCAGGTCGCCGGCCAGATAGGCATCGATCAATGGTTGATCGGCCGGATTGACCAATAACACCGGCGCATCTACCAGTGGTGGGTCGGCGCTCAATACTTCCCGCACGGCACCGAGCATGGCGGTGGGGTCCAGGTCCACCGTTTGGCGCAGGACGCTCTTGGCCACGTCCAGCGCCAACGTCAGCAACGATTCCGACATCTGTTCGTCCAGCGTCTCAATCGCGCTGGAGAAAGCGGCGACCAAGCCGGCCAGTTGCGCGGCGTGGGCACGTGCATCGGACAAGCCTTGTTCGAAGCCTTCGCTGCGACCTGCCTCGAAGCCGGCGACATGGCCTTCTTCGTGACCGGCGGCATACCCTTCGAGCCGCGCGGCGGCACGGGGCGCCTCGAGGGGGTCCTCGATAGGCTCCGGCACCGGGTCGAACGATGCCATCTCCCAGCGCTGATACGCGCTTAGACGTTCCTTGGGAATAAGTCCGTCAGACATAGGCTTCGTCGGCCTTGCCGCCCAGCATGATCACGCCCGAATCGGCCAGGCGTTTCACGGTTTGCAGAACACGTTTCTGCTCGGCTTCCACGTCCGACACTCGGACCGGACCACGTGTCTCGAAATCTTCGCGGAACAGGTCTGCCGCCCGTTGCGACATGTTGCGCAGGAATTTCTCGCGCAACTCGGTGGGGGCACCTTTCAGCGCGACGATCAACGCCTCGGACTCCACTTCCTTCAGGATCGATTGGATGCCGCGATCGTCCACTTCCAGCAGGTTTTCGAACAGGAACATCTGATCGACGATCTTCTGCGCCAGATCCGCGTCGTACTTCTTGACGTTCTCGATCACCGATTCCTCGTTGACGCCACCCATGAAGTTCAGGATTTCCGCAGCGGTTTTCGCCCCGCCCAACGGGCTGCGCTTGATGTTCTCGCTGCCCGACAGCAACTTCGTCAACACATCGTTCAGTTCGCGCAACGCCTGCGGCTGAATACCATCGAGCGTGGCGATCCGGAGCACCACGTCATTACGCAGGCGCTCGGTGAAGCATTCCAATACTTCCGATGCCTGGTCCCGGTCGAGGTGAACGAGGATCGTGGCGATGATTTGCGGGTGTTCATTACGAATCAATTCGGCGACCGCGGCCGAGTCCATCCATTTCAGGCCTTCGATGCCACTGGTGTCACCGCCCTCGAGTATCCGTTCGATCAGGCCCGCGGCCTTGTCGTTGCCCAGCGCCTTGGTCAGTACCGCACGGATATACGAGCCGGAGTCGAGACTCAGGGCGGTGTGCTGTTGCGCGGTTTCCACGAAGTCGCCCAACACCTTGCCGATATCCTCGCGCGACACCGCCTTGAGCGCGGCCATGGCGGCGCCCAGGCGCTGTACTTCGCGCGGGGCGAGGAAGCGGAAGACCTCGGCGGCCTCGTCCTCGCCCAACGACATCAGCAGTACGGCGCTACGTTGAAGTCCTTCAGCGTTCATCACTTATCCAGCTCTTGACCACGGTTGCCACCACCTTCGGATCGGAGCGCGCGATCTGGCGGGCAAACTCCAGGTCACGTTCATATGCATGGACACTACTGTTCTGCTCGATCGCCACACGGGCGTCCGGATCGCCGGTGGTCACATCGGCGGTCAATGCCGCGGCGCCGTCGGCACCGCCGCCACCTTCGAGCGCGGCGGCAGCCGATGTCGGCGGCGGTTCCGGACGGAACAGCTTGCGCATCGACGGACGCAACACCCCGAAGAACAGATACATCGCGACCAGGCCGCCCAACACGTACTTGCCGATGTGCAGGCCCAGGTCGATCATGCCTGGCTGCTTCCAGAGCGGCAGTGCCGCCGCCAACGGTGCATCCGAACCGTCGAACGCCGCGTTCACGACGTTGACGCTGTCGCCCCGTTTGGCATCGAAGCCCATCGCGTCCTTGACTAACGCGGTGGTCTGCGTGATCTGGTCCGCGGTGGCCGGCTGCAACGTCTTCACACCCTTCGCGTCGACCTTCTGCATGTAGTTCACGACAACCGCTGCCGACATCCGAATAATACCGCCCATCGGCTGATCCGAATGGCGAACCGTCTTGTCCAGTTCGTAATTCGTGGTCGAATCGCGACGTACACTCGTTGGACCGGCGGCATTTGCCTGATTCGTGGCGGTGGTGACCGCACTGGCGCCTTGCGCACCGGCGCCGTTCGGGCCGGCATTCGTGATGGGCGTGGTCGGGTTTGCCGGTGGTTCATTCGACAACGCGCCGGGAACGCCACCGCTGTTCGCGCCATTGCTGCTGTCTGACGACATGGTCGTCTGCTGACTGCGGATGGACGCATCCGATGCCGGGTTTGGACGATATGTTTCAGACGTTTGTTCGCTTTGCGCGAAATCGATGTCGGCGCTGACCTGCGCGTGGACGTTGCCTGCACCGTATATCGGCGCCAGGATGGCTTCGATCCGTTGCCGGGCGTTGTCCTGGATCTGCTGTACATACTTCAGTTGGCGCGCATCCAGACCTTGTGCGGACTGCGAGCCGGTCAGCAGGTTGCCGTTCTGATCAACGACCGTGATGTTCGCCGTCGGCATGTCCGGTACCGCGGAGGACACCAGATGAACGATCGCGCTCGCTTGCGCATCGCTCAGCGCGCGACCGGGATACAAATTCAACAACACCGATGCGGATGGCTTTTGCTGGTCGCGAACGAACACGGACTGCTTCGGCATGGCTAAATGCACACGCGCGCTCTGGATCGCGGAAATGGCTCCGATCGTCCTTTCGAGTTCGCCTTCCAGCGAGCGTTGGTAATTGACCTGCTCGACGAATTGGCTGATCCCGAACTTCTCGTTGTCCATCAGCTCGAAGCCGACCGAGCCTCCCTTCGGCAGACCTTGTTGCGCGAGACGCAGTCGCACGTCATGCACCGAGTCCGACGGCACCAGAATGGCGCCGCCGCCTTCGGCAAATTTGTAGGGGACCTGCATTTGCTGCAGTGATTGGATGATCGCACCGCCGTCCCGATCCGACAGATTGCTGAACAACACGCGGTAGTCCGGGGTGCGCATCCACATATACAGCGCCGCCAGCATCGCGACCGCGAACGCTGCCGAGATGATCAACGGGATCTTCGGATTCGCGCGCAGGCGGTCGATCAGCGGTTGCTGCACCGGCTGAACGTCCACGGTCTGACCCGGACGTACCGGAGCAGTCACGGCCGTGGCTTGCGGCATGGCACCCGCTCCGGCGGCGACAGGCGGCGTGCTCATCGCGCGAACGCGCCGGCTTCAAACGCCGTGCTGCGGTAGTGGAGATCAAGTTGCAAGGCCATGGATGACGGTCGGGGCAAGCACTACGGGTTCATGGTCCGGGCCTATGACGTGTGCTGCACGCCGCTGTGCGGCATCATGCGTCCGGAGCCCATACTTTGCCGTGTCAGTCCGATTGCGAGGATGGCGGGAACGTCGCGCCACGCTTGTCGGACCGATTTCGACATGGAGCAGATTATGGCCGGGGGGTACAACGGCCCATCAGTCGATAAGCGGGGGTTTTGGGTCTTAATTGTCCGGTTCGCAGGCCCGATGCAACAGGTAAGATGCCGGTCATTGGTGGAAAAGGCGGTCCAGGACGTCGTGTGAATCTGGGCGGGACCACCTGACCGGGTCACATGGCACGGCGAACGAATGAGGGAGCGACGGCGATGGCGGCACCACTGACGGGACTGAACGGCG
Source organism: Robbsia andropogonis (assembly GCF_000970345.1). Lineage (GTDB taxonomy): Bacteria > Pseudomonadota > Gammaproteobacteria > Burkholderiales > Burkholderiaceae > Robbsia > Robbsia andropogonis. The sequence continues at coordinate 110,416 of NZ_LAQU01000005.1, forward strand.
TGACGGGAGGCCTTTATGGTAGTGGCGGCGTGGGCGGCACGCGCGGTGGCGCGGCCATGGCCGACCAACTCGGGCAGTTACGCTCCATGGCGAACCAGGCGGCCGGCAAGGCCTCGCTGGACGGTGCGGCGGGCATCGGCGCGGGCGCGCCGTCGGTGGAGGGTGGCAGCTTTGCCACAGCCCTGCAATCGGCGTTGCAAAAGGTGAGCACCGACCAGACCAAGGCGGTGAATCAGGCGCATGCTTTCGAGACCGGTGCCAGCGACGCGAGCCTGAGCGATGTCATGATCGACATGCAAAAAGCCAATATCCAGTTCCAGGAAGCAGTGCAGGTCCGCAACAAACTGGTGGCCGCGTACAACGATGTCATGCAGATGCAGGTCTAGCCGATCACCGGGCCGCGGGGGTAAAGGTTTGCCCTCGGTGTCCCGGTGCGGCTTTGATGTCCCCACCGCTTGCCGACTCCAATCGGTATAACCAAGACAGCAGTTCGGCAATGGCTTGATAGAGCGCGGGCGGAATCTCCCGATCCAATGCCACATTCATCAACATCGATACCATTTCCGGCGCTTGGTGAACGTACAGTCCTTCCGCCCTGGCACGTGCGATGATCGTGTCTGCGATCAAGCCATATCCTTTCGCGACAACGCGTGGCGCACCGGTGCCGCCGCGATCATAGGACAACGCGACCGCGCTGCGCCGTGGGTCGGGGCCATCCGCCGCCGCGACGTAGGCCGGGGCGTCCGTGTCCGACGGCAAACCGGCGGGACCATATTCCGCCGGACCGGTGGGCGAGGATTGCAGTGGGGCCGGCCGCCCCAATCGTGTGGTTTCGCTGCGGACCTGATAATCGGTGTCGATCGCCTCCGTCGGGCGCTTTACCGCACGCGGCTCGCTACCACCGTCCGCCGTCCAGGGCGTGGCTTTGGGGTCGGTCATGATGCCTTGTCTCCAGCCTGGTCGGGTGTCTCGCTCGTGCCATGCGGCGCTTGCAGCTCGCGTATCGCAAAGCCTTTCAGTTCCAGGCCGGTGCCGGCGATTCTTTCTCGAAAATGATCGCTGTCGTGCAGCAACGCAGCCGCGCAGTCGGGCGCCGCCTTCAATCGCGTGATCAGGCGATCGCCCGTCAGTTGCAGCTCCGCGTCGACAGGGCCCAGATGTGGCAGGTCAAGCGTGATATGCATCCGCCACGACGGTTCGGTCTGTCCGTCATGGTTGGCCTGCGCGCCTGGTTCTTCACGACGTTCGATTTCCCACGCCATCTGCGTTCCAGGCCAGGCTTCGCCAGTCCATCGTAATGTTGGATTCTGCAGCAATTCCATTTGCTGCCGTACCGTCGGCAGCGCGTCCGGATGGATGGCATGGGCGAGCGCGTTTGGCATGCCGTTGACGTCAAGCGCATTCGGATCGAGTCCGGTAGCGCTGTGCGCTCCCGCGATGCCTGCGGGATGGGGATGACCGGCGGTGCCTGTCGCGGCCGGCGCGGACGGGTTCGAGAACGGCGACAGGTGCGACAGCGCTTCAAGCAGTGGCGATGCCATGCCGGCGAGGCCACCTTGTGTGTGTCCGCTTGCATTATTGGCCCCGGCCCCCCCGTTTGCGGGGTTATTGCCATGCGATGCGCCGCCATTGCCGCTGGTGTTCGCATTGCCGTTCAACGTGTTTTGCAATACATCGGCAACGCGGGAGAACCAATCGCCGGCCGGCGCAGGGTTGTTGCCGGCGAGTGCGCCGGGATTCGATTGAAAGGCCGTCAACGCATTGGCGATCAAGGTGTCGTGCGCGGGTAACGCCTCGTGCGCAACATCGGGTCCGGGTGGCGCCAACGAGGCGAGCCGCGCCTGGGGTTCGCGCTCGATCGCCGCAAGCGGCCGTTGCCCGCTTGCCCATTGCGCAAGGTGGGATTCGTAGAAAAGACCGCTGTTTTCCAGCGATTGCACTAGTGCCTTCGCCAGCAAGGATGTGAACTGACTGCCTACGACCGGCAGTTCGCCCGTCTGCGTGGTCATGCTGGCGGGCGGTACGGGGCAGAGTGGCTTGTCAGACAGGATCAGCGGTTCTTCGCTCGGCATCTTGGCCAGCGCATCCAGGACGCGCGCATCGCTGCTGACGGTGGCGTAGGTTGACGCCACCGGGGCTGGCGCCGGGGGGAGCCGCACGGCACCTTGCATCGATGGGCCACCGGTGGCGACGCCGGTCTGCTGCTGCGCGACGGAACCCGCGCCTGTCCCGGCGGTGCGGGTACTCAAACTGCCCGCCGCACCCGTTGTCATAGGGTCGACGCGAAGCGGGACCGGGTTTTGTCCGATACGATCGATCGCGTTCATCGTCTGGTTCACCAGCGCCATGACAGCGCATTTTGAAGGAGGCCCTGGCCCCTCGGGAATGTCCCGCCCAGCATTGAACGAGGGGGGTGCGGTTACTCGGCCACGCGACCGTATGCACCCTGCAGCGCACGTGCCTGGCGACCGCTGGCCAGCAACGCCGAGAGGCGCGCCAGCCGCGGTTCGAGGCGATCACGGATGCGGGCGTCGTCATCCAGGATACGACGAATCAAATCGAATTTGCGGGCCCGCTGCTGCGGATCCAGCGGTGCTTGCGCATCATTCGCTTCCAACATATCGACCAGCCGCGAGTACTCTTCCTGCATGGTCAGCAGGTCGTCCCAATTTTCCGAGGATGCCGCATCGCGCATTTCTCGCGTCACGCGTGCAATTTCCTCGTAATGCTCGATCAACTGGTCAAAACCGTGCATCTCAAACTCCTACGGCCTGTGCGACCGCCTGTCCATTCATCTGCGGCGACGGCATGGCATCCAACGGTGCCTTGCGCCATACGTCTTCAAGCGCCGCTAACATCTGATCCACTTCCGTCAGCAGCAATTCGTCATTCTGAAGATTCGCCTGGGTCAATCGAGACAGCATCGCGTCGTAATGACCTGCCAGCCGAACCGCCAGATCCCCGCCACGCTCCATGTCCAACCCGTCCTTCAACCCGCCGCCGATGATCTTGACGGCCTTGTTGATGGCCACGCCTTTCTCCGCCATCCGGCCCGCGCGAATATGCAGGCGGGCTTGGACGATGGCCGCGCGGCTGGCTTCAAACATCATCACCGCCAGGCGCTGCGGACTGGCGCCGAATACACCGGTCTGCGCACCCACGCGGGCATAAGCATTGGCACCGAACTGGCTCGTGGAAAACATGCTGCGTTTCTCCTTCAGAATCCTGGCTGTCTGAAACTGGCTTCGCGGCAGGGGATTTTCAGCGAGGAAGCGTGCATATTGCGCGCCGTTCTGCTTACTTTCCGTTGTTGCCGCCTACATTCAGGTAAACGGCCAACTGGGCCGCGACTTTACCCCTGTTTTGCAGCCGGTTTCTGTTTTGGGCACATTTTCTGCGCCCACCACGGATTCCGATGAGTCTTACAGGTGCCTCTACTGCATTACGGCAATGGTGTCCTCTTTCACCGTATGCGCCATTTTCACCGGAGCGCGACCCGCCATCAATGACTGCTGGTCCAATTGAACTGCGCATTCAACATGTTCGATGCAGTCTTCATCTTTACCGACAACTGATTCAGGCGGGTGAACTGCTGCTGGTAGTTCGACTGGACCTCGTCCAGATGTGATTGAAACTTCGTGATCTGCTTGTCGATATTGGACACTCGGCTATCGAGTGCCTTTGTCGCCGTCGACAGGGACCCCGTCATGCCGGTCACATCATTGACGAGGTTGTCCAGGCGCGCGGCAAAACCCACGGAATACGACACCGTGCCCCGTGCGCCTTTTGCCCCTCCCTGGACTTGCAGCGTCACGCCGTCTATCGGTGTGCCGGCCTGTCCGGTGAGCGTCTGACCATTGCCGGTTGCCTTGAAACCGCCCACCGTGCCGGCCACATCCATGCCGGGCGTGCCTTTGATCGTATCCTTGCCGAACAGTGCAACCGCGCCGTTCCCGCTAATGGCCACGCTCGAACTCTTGCCGTAATTCGTGGATGTCACCGTGAGCTTGCCTTCTTCGTCCGCATTGACGTTGACGCTCGCGCCGCTTGCCGTGAAACCACTATTTTCGTTGATTGCTTTCTGCAGCGCCGTGGCCAGATCCTTCGGCGTATCGTATGTCCCCTTGGCCAGGGAAATATTCTGCATGCTGCCGTTCAGCGTGACGGTGAGGTCCAGCGCGGCCTTCGCGGCGGCGCCGAGGTCGGCTTTCATTTCACCCTTGGCCTCGCCCTGGGTGGCCGCTTGCGTAATGATCACGTCGTACTTGCCGGCAGCGGCTTTCGGGCCCGCAGCCAGGAAATTCACGCCACTGTCCGACGTGGTGCCATTGCTGGCGAAAAGCGAGGCAAATGCCGGCAGGTTCTTGTTCAATGCCTCTTTCAGCTTTTGCGGGTCCAGCGCCAGCGTACCGTCTCCGTTGAACGTAATGCCGACATCGGCCATGGTGCTGTAGCCATTGCCGCCTTCCAACGAGCCGGAGACCATCCGTTGCAGCGTACCCTTGATATTCGATGCTGTGGAGTCGCCGAGCAGGGGGCCGTTTTTCGATGGGTCCGTCGAGTCGTAGTTCGTCAGCGACGACACCGAACCGATCAACTCGTTATAGTTGTCGACGAAGTTCGAAATGTTGCTCTCGATGGCGCTGGTGTCGTTGCTGACCGACAGCGTGGTCTTGCCGGGCTGCGACAAGCGGATCGTGAAGCCGTTCAACGCACCGCTGACCTTATTGGTCGGGCTCGTCAACGCGATACCGTTGACCGACACCTTGGCATCCTGCGCGGCTGTTGATTGCGACATCGCTTGCGCATCGGTCTTCGTCGGATCGAATGACAGCAGTTTGCCGACCGCATCGTCACCACTGGCGGTAATCTGCATCGCCTGCGTGGCGCCGCTTTTGTCGTTGCTCAGCACCAGGCGATACGGGTTATCGGCGCCGTCATTGACGATCGATGCGGTGACCCCCATCCGCGCGTTGTTGATCGCGTCGCGAATGCCGCCTAACGTATTGTTGCCGCTATTGATCGTGATCGTTTTTGTCGTGCCGGTCGATGGCGTGAACGTCGTGCCTTCACCGTAGTGACCTTCCGCGTCGGGCGTGCCACCAGTGGTCTGGGCCGTCGACTTGCCGTCGGCATCCTCGGTGGATTTATTCGTGCCGCCGATGGTACCGAAATTGAACGTCAACGTGGTTGGCGTACCCGATCCGATGGCGGAATTGACGCTGGCCTGTCCGGCGCTTACCATCGTCTGGGACTGGGCCAACTGCGTAACGTCGACGTTGTAGTTGCCGGGCTGTGCACCGGTGAACACATCCGCGTCCGCCACGGTCTTGTCCGTGGACGTTGCGTTCAATGTCTTGAAATTCGACGCGAGCGTCAGGTTGCTCAACGATGACTGGAATGTCGTCAGCGCGTTCTTTAATTGCGCGAAAGCCGACAATTCGGTCTTTACGCCGTCTTGCTGGCGCTGATACTGGGTCAGCGGAATGCTGGCGACCTGCATCAGGCCTGTCAGCAACGAGGAAAGCGACAGGGAGGTACCAATCCCGAGTGAAGAGATGACGGACGAAGCGTCACGCTTCTCGGCGCCTTTACTGCTTGCGCTATTGCCAGAAGACGCGTTGGTGCTGTTTCCGTTGTCGGCGTTGGACGCGGACGCACCATTACGCGAAGCGTTGCCGCTTGCGTTGTTGCCGCTGGCTCTCGCCGAAGTCGCCGCACTCGGTATGCTGCTCGGCACCGGGTTGTTGGCGTTGGAAATGGTTACCATTGCTCAGTCTGCCGCCTCCACCGTTTCGCGACAGGAGAGGGGGGGGCGAGATTCGCGGCCCATTCCTGTCGTCAAACGGCATGTGCGTTACCTGCTAGACGACGCGGCGCCCGATACCGGGCGCCGCGTCGTCGATTACCGCTTGAACCTGATTAGCCCGTGACGAGCTTCAGGATTTCTTGCGGGATTTGGTTGGCCTTGCTGACCATCGACACGCCCGCTTGTTGCAGCACGTCAGCGGTCGACAGCGCGGAGGCCACCGACGAGTAGTCCGCATCGGTGATCGTCGATTGCGCCGACGTCACGTTTTGCGTTACCGAGTTCAAGTTCGAGATGGTCGAATCGAACCGGTTCTGAATCGCACCCACGTTACCTTGCAGCGTCGACACCGTGGACAGTGCGGAGTCCAGCGATTGCAGTGCCTTCACCGCGCTGTCAGCCGTCGACAGGTCCAGCTTGGCCAGCGTGTTCGAGCCCAGTCCGATACGCGGCGCACCGCCGTCGATCGCTTGCGCGCCCGTGCCACCCAGTTGAATCTCGCTCGCAGCCGACAGCGAGATCGTGCCTTGCAGTGCTTCACCCAGGTGACGACCGCTACCGCTGTGCTCGTTGATGATGTCCTTGCCACCGGTTTGCGAGACCGTGATGTTACGGCCGTCGGTCGCCGTCATCTGCAGCGTGCCATCCTTGTTCAGCGAAGCCGACACACCGGTCTGGCCCGACACCGAGTTGATCTGGCTGACCAAATCACCTGCAGACAGACGGTTGTCGTTGGCGGTGCCGAACGTGTAGCCTTGGTCACCGAACACCTTCACGCCATTGACGGTCAGGTTGACGGAGTCACCCGCGCTGCCCTTCAGTGCGCCACCGGCTTCGCCGTTCAGCTTGAACATTTGCGTGTTCGTCGCCGTTGCAGTCAGCCCCGAGATGTTCGCGCTGTTGATCGCGGTCACGGCGGCGTACGCGCTGTTTGCGTCTTGGCCGGCGCTGTCGCCTGCGATCGCGGAACCCACTTCGTACGTCCGGCCGGCACCCACTTGGACCGTCAGGGTCTTGCCTGCCAGGCCCTGGCCCGTGATGTTGTTCGTCGCCGCGGCGGTTTGGCCGATTTGCGATGTCTTCACGCCCTGGCTCAGGTTGACCGTCGAGGTTTGGCCGGCATTCGCGCCGGTTTGGAACACAGCGGTGCCGAAGCTGCCATCCAGCAACGTCTGGCCGTTGTACTGCGTCTGCGTGGCCACCGTGTTGACCTGCGTCAGCAACTGTTGCGCTTGTTGATTCAGCGATGCACGGTCCGAAGCAGAGTACGTCGAGTTGGCGGACTGCACAGCCAGCGTACGCACTTGTTGCAGGTTCGACGTGATCTGAGACAGCGCCGAGTCGGCCGTTTGTGCCAGTGCGATACCGTCGTTCGAGTTAGCGATAGCCTGCGTGCTACCGTTGATTTGCGATTGCATCCGGCCGGAAATGGCCAGTGCAGCGGAGTTATCTGCGGCGCTGGCAACCTTCTTGCCCGAGGACAATTGGTTGATCGCATGCGAGTACGTCGACGATGCCTTGTTCAGGTTGTTTTGTGCAACCAACGAGGCCGAGTTGCTGCTGATGATCTGGGGCATGAGAGGCTCCTAATAATTCCGAAATTTGGACCGTTGGGCGGGTTTGCCACATCCGGGAGGCAGTACCGGTAACCGTTGTTTTGCCGATCAGCGCCGCCGTTGTCTTGGTTATCGGAACCCTGTTCAAAAGCTTGAGGGTTGTCGCACACATTTTTTCTTGACAACCTGAGTTCCGTCACCTTGTACCCTAGGAATACGGCTGTTTATGCCAAAACTTCAGTCTTTTTCGATAATCCTTTTTGCCCTGCCACATTGGCCTGCCAATCTCTCGCCGCCTCAAGGCACCTTTGCACTACCATATCGTGCGAGTCCGGCGCTTATAGACTAACGTTCATGCATCTGTACCGTCACTGCCGAATCATACCGAGGCGGCGCTTAGGCAATAGGGGGAATAACGGGGGAAGATCGGTCTATTTACATGACCACGCCACCCTGGCGCGGCGGCGAAATGATCAGCAGCCCATGGGGGCTCGTCGAGAGCGGAGCGGGCAACGCAGGACGCGAGTGCCGCGATGACGGATGCGGGGGCGGCGGCTGCGAATGGCTGTCCGCACCGACCGTCCGTGGTCTCAGGCGGCGTTCGTGCGGTTCGCGCCGAGATCGACCAACTGATTACGCATCACGTAATAAGTGAGTTCCGCATTGTTCGCCAGGCCTAGCTTTTCCAGCAAGCGCGCGCGATATACGCTGACCGTCTTGACCGATAACGAGAGTACGTCCGCGACGTCAGTCAAACGTTTGCCTGACCCGAGCATGCAGAGCGTCTGGTATTCCCGGTTCGACAGTTTTTCGTGTGGCATCTGCGCGGCGTCGGCCGACACATATTCGGCAAGCGCTTCAGCAAGCGACGCGCTCACGTACTTCCGGCCCGCGCAGATTTGCTGAAGCGCGGAGGTCAGTTCATGCGCGTTCGCGGTTTTCGACAGATAACCCGATGCACCGGCCTTGAGCGCCCGTACCGCGTACTGGTCTTCGCGATACATCGAAAATATCAGGACGGGCAGGGTAGGTGAATGGCGCTTGATGCGCCGGAGGACTTCAACGCCGCTCATGTCTGGCAGTGAAATATCCAGCAACACCATGGCCCAGGGGCCGCGTTCCGCCAGGGCGAGTGCTTCCGCGCCGGTGGAAGCCTCCACTGCTTCCGTAAAAAGATTGCGTGCCAACAGCAGTTGGGCAATCCCCTGTCTGATCGCGGAGTGATCGTCGATCAACAGAATCCGTGACATACCTGACTCCCCGTGGAGTGTGTGGTTTGATTCAGCTTATAGCCCGGACGGCTTCATGGATGGCCGTCCTGAAAACATGCCCATTTGCCAGCTCACTGTTTGCATGCGCGTCGCTTGCGCGACCACTGCGACATGAGTGGTTCGATTCCTGTTATACGTATCACGCCGTAAAAGAGTTCACCAATTTTGTCAGAAAAACGTACCAGGATACTGCCGTGCTCTTGTCGCGGGGCTCGATGGCGCGACATGCTCACGTTCCGCCTGGGTGTTCCTGCTGTTTTCAGCGTGGCGAGCGGCGTTCCTTCGGTTGCGGCCCGATCCACGGCAATGCTGCTTCCACGATCGTACCGGTCACGTCCGGTTTGCCGGCATGCAGTGCTTCAGGCTGGGGCGCGTCCGCCACAACCTGGTCGATCAACGAAAACCGGCCGCCCAACGCCTCGCAGCGTTGCCGCATGCTTTCCAGGCCGACGCCGTCTGTGTGATGTCGCACTATTTCCGTTTTGTCGCTGGGTGATGCACTTGCCGTTTTCTTTACGTCGACGTCATCGAACGCTTCCTGTGCCGCGCGCTCGGCACGGGCCCTGCGTGCCGCGGCGATGCCGCGACCATTGTCCGAGACCATCAGGCGTACGCCCGTTGCTAGCACGGACAGCGCGACCGTCGCAGATGTCGCCTGCGCGTGCTTGACCACGTTATGCAAGGCTTCCTGGCAGATTCGCCATACCGCAGTAGCCGACGCCTCGTCCATTGGTGCAAGTCGGGGGTCGGTCTTGCAGTCAAAAGTAATGTGTAGTCCGCTACGCTGACTGAAGCTCTCCACCCAATCCTGGAGACGGGCAACGAGGTCCGTGGCCGGGGGCAGCGTGTGTCGATCGTCTATCAGGCGCCGCATTGCCGCGAATGCCGCATCCAATGCCGTTTCCGCGTCGGTAAGTGCTCGGGCGGCCTGGGAATTGGGGACAAAACCATCCGATACCGCCACCCTGCTGAGTGAAATGCGCAACGCGGTAAGTTCGGCGCCGAGATCGTCATGGATATCGCGCGCCAGACGCACGCGTTCTTCGTCACGCAACACGACGCCCATCATGCCGGGGGCAACGGGAGCGCCGGAGGCGGCTTGTTCGGCAACATCCGATGCGGGCAACTTAGCGCGCAAAGAACCCGCCATGCGTTGATTTTTCGAGGACAACACGATCGATGCGTCTGCCACGTGATCCTTACGGTTCGTTCCAGCAGATATCGGTGAATCGGATACGACATGCCGGTGAGGCACCTGACATCCACCGTTTGCGCATCCTGCCACCGATGAATGCCGTTATTTATAAGATACCGCATTCAGGCAGTGAGGCGTGTAGGAAAAAACCTCGCTTTCTGTTCCTGAAATTCCGACGGCAGACCGGATCATAGCGTATTTTTGAGACTAATATGACTGCTCAAATTACGAAGCCGCGCGGTTGTGCGGTGTACGCAACATGCAAGGCGCAGGCCCGCCGGACAGGCCACTTCGACAGTGTTCCCTATATCCCATCATTTTAGAGCGCGCGAAGTGTGATTGACTGGACGCGGCAGTTATATTTTCAAAGGGTGTTCCCAGGATATGCGCCGCGTAAAATGCGTTCGATTAATACAAGCGTTTTGTCGGAATAATTCCTATTGAAAAAGTAAGATGCACAGCGATCGAAAATGAACGGTTTACGCGCACGCGCAACGATTAGTATTCAGGGTGTCGTGAAAGGTGCGGATTCTGCCGGATATTGATGACATCCTGATGTAAACGGTGGCAATGCGCTTGGCTCGGCGTCAGGACGACAACAGGAACGAAACGTAAGCACGATGGGTCATTTCTTGCGATTCACGGGCGTGCGCATGGCGATCAATGCACTTAACGCCTTGATCCGGTATCGTCACGGCTTGAGTCTGTCATCGAGAGAATGTGATGCTTCCTGATCTTTCCGTGCTACCTCTGCCGCTGGCGGTGTCTGCCCCGCCGACGTCACCGTCGTGGCGCACGGTGGTTACGGAAGCAAGTCGTCTTGCCGGTGCGAGACTGCGCTTGCTGTCTCCGGATGGTGGCGTCGACACGATCGCAAACGCACTGCTTGACCTGGCGTTGGCGTATGCCGCGGCTGCTCGCCATGCCGACGCCGTCGCACACTGCGCGCTTGCTGGTGAGCTAGCCGGCGATGGGATTGAAAAAGCGACGCAAGCGGGCGAGTCACGGGACGCGGCGCTGCATGTTACGCAACAGCGCGCCGCTTATTTGCGCGCATGCATGCTGGCGCAAGCGGAACGCTTCGACGAGGCGGCGGATGCGTTCCAGGCGGTTGAGGGGCGGGAAAGTGCCGTGGAAGATATCACGCGGTGGCAGATGGAGGCAGGCATCGGGGCAGCCTTGTGCCAGGCCACGCTCGGCCGCGGCCTGGAGGCGCGCCGAACGCTGGACAGTGTACTGCCGCGTTTGCAGACGTGGATCACCGCGGGACACGATGGTGCGCTCGAGCAGGACGCACGGATGCTGATGCTGCGTTTCGGCTTGGCGCAAGTGCGGATGCTGCTCGCCTTGCATCGGCCGCTCGAGGCATTACGCGTGCTGGAGCAAGTCGAGGTAATGATGCCGACACCGGATTTGCCAGGCGACGTGGCGTCTCATGGTGATCCGGGCAAGCCAGTCGATGCGATGGCAGGGCAGGTGGCGTTGTTACGCGCGGCGGCGTTCCTGTCACTGGACAAGCCAATGCAGGCGGTGGCGCCTTTGGAGACGATTTTCGTCACGCGGCCGGACGATCCGGCGGCGCTCGTTTTGTATGGGCAGGCCATGTCCGCGCTCGGCGAGTACGCCTTCGCGGTGGATCGCTTCGAGGCCGCGTTACGCGCGATGCCGCGTTTTGCGCCGGCGTATCGGTATATGGCAAGTGCGCTCGCCATGCAGAAAAGTGATGACGCGGCGCTTGTTTGCTTACGTGCCGCGCGGGACATTCGGCCTGATTTTCCCGAGGTGTGGCTCGATGAAGCCGGTATCCGCTTGCGTCTTGGCCAATTGCGGCGTGGGTTTGCCGCATATGAATGGCGCGATGGCGCGCGACTGGCTGCCCGCCGCAGCGATGCGTATTGGAATGGTGACGACGTCTTGACTGGACGGTCTTTGCTGGTCGCCGCCGAGCAAGGGCTGGGCGACGCTATTCAATTTCTGCGTTATATCCCGTTGGTTCGGCCTCTGGCGCGGGACGTGATCGTCGAGGTGCCGGTTCCGCTATGGCGCCTGGTTGCCGCCTGTGCGGACGCATGGGGCGTGCGCGTGATTCCGCGCGGCGAGCCGTTGCCCGATTGTGATCGATTCACCTTGCTGATGAGCCTGCCGTATGCAATGCAAACGACGCTGTCGACGATACCGTCCAGCGGGCGCTATTTTGCCGCCGCACCTGCTTTGAGTCTATCGCGGCCGAGGCAGCCTGACGGTTCGGGCCCTTTAGAAGACATGCCGTTCGAGGTCGTGCCGGATGGGGTGCGCCGGTTGCGCGTTGGACTGGTTGTGTCCGGCAATCCGGAGTATCGCAACGATGCATTTCGCTCGATGCCCCTATCGATGTGCGCGCCGCTGTTCGCGTTGGACGGGGTGGAATGGATCATGTTGCAGCCCGCGTTGCGCGACGCCGATCGGCAATGGATCGACGGACAACGAGAAGCCGGGCACGCCTTGCACTGGCGTCCCGGGCTACTGGAGAGGCAACAAGGGGATTTTGCCGATACCGCCGGGCTGATAGAAACGCTCGACCTGGTGATCAGCGTCGACACGGCGATCGCCCATTTGACTGGGGCGCTCGGTGTGCCGGTGTGGATTCTGTTGCCATTTGTCGCCGACTGGCGCTGGCTTAGCAACCGAAGCGATAGTCCCTGGTATCCGAGCGCGCGCTTGTTTCGGCAACCGGCATTGCAGGATTGGCCAGCCGTGATCGCCGAGGTCGCCGCTGCATTGATGCAGCGGCTGGATGGTTGAACGGGCCCTTAGTACCGTGCCCCGTACGTCGGAACGCGTGGCAACGGGCGTCCGAATCAAGCATGTCAGGCGATATCAGCGCCTATGAGTCAGGATAAACGCATCGATCAGACGCGACCTGAGAAGAAGGTCGGGTTTTGCCAATTTCCCAGTGCCGCTACCTGCGCCTGATCACCTTTATACAACGTTATTTCGCGTTGCAATTCGTTCACCAGCTCGGCTTGCCGCAGTCGCAGACGTTCCTCCGGCCACGTGGACCGGTCCTGTCCCTGTGTTACAGGTTGCGGTTCGGAGCTATGGATGGCGTTGTGCATCTGCATCAGCATGTCCGACTCGTCACCCAGCGCCGCGAATACCGGCGCGGCATGCTTCTCGATGAACGACATGTGCAATTGTTCCGTTCCGTCGGTGCCCAACCGGATTTCAAACCGCATGCCATGCATACCTTGCGGCATGCCTTGGCGATGGTCGTCGATCGTGAAGCCGACCGACTGCCGGCCTTCCGTGCTGTCCATGGCGCTGGTGTGTGCGGAGGGCACATTCATCAAGAAGCTGTAAAGCTTGCGATCAGGATCGTTGATGGTAAGGCTGCCGTCAGCATTGCGCGTCACTTGGGGCACGGTCCTCGTTGGATCGTTCGCGTGTCCGGTCGGTGCGATCGACTCCAGGTACCAGGCGAGGGCGCGCGCGGTCGTCAGCGTGGCTGCTGCCGCGTAGGCGTTGCCCTCTGTACCTATCTTTACCGCGCCAAACGCTTGCCCTTCCTGGTTGATCAACGCAAGCGCCAGGTTTTCGCCCATGTGAAATTGCTTGCGCACTTCCAATGTGTCGATTCTGGCACCGTGCGCTTCCGCACGTTCCCGGGCACGGACGTCGATACCCCCGCTCAACAGCGTGTGTGGAGGTGCTTTTTGCAGCGCTCTCAGCATATCCCGTGCGTTGTGCGCATAGGCTTGCTCCGCCTTGTCCGCGGCGCGGCGTTCGAAGACGTTCGAGAGGTCCTCGACAAAGCGGCCGATGTTTTCCAGACCACGTGCGATCGACGCAAAGGCGGACGAGAATGCGGCGCGAGCGCGATCCGCCAAGCCCAGCGTCTGCGTGCGTGCCGCGCCGTCACTGATCTCGACTTGGTGCAGTACAGGTGCAACCGGGCTGACTTCGCCGCTCTCGATTTTCTCGAGTGCTTCGGTGACGTTGGACAGCTCGGCCTGCAGTGCTTGCAAGCGCGGGGTGCGGGCGTCCGACACGACCAGCGCACGCGCCTCGGCGGTGAACCGTGCGCGTTCCTGACCTACGAGATCATCGAACCGCGCCATGTCTTTCTGGACGTCGGTCAGCGTAGCCTTGATCAACGTGCGCGCGGCATGGTCGGTGGCGAGTTCCGGATAATCGGCCAACGCGCTCAAGCCCAAGTATCCACCGCCCAACAACGCCAGAGCCTTTAACGGTAATGATGCGGTGACCGTGCCCACGGCATCCCCGACGACCGCGACGCCCGCGCCTGCCGCGGCGATTCCCAAGGTCGGCATGACGGCCGATAAGGCACCGCGGGCCTGGTGGTACCAGCGCACGCCGGTATCGGTGTAGTTTAGTTGCGGTGCGTCCAGCAGTTCCTTGGGTTGCTTACCGGACTTCGTCGCGAGATCGTACCCTAACGCGGTAAGTTGCAGGTTCAGCTTGTGCATCTTGTCCCGGATACCCGAGGACACTTTTTCGGCTTCCTCGAGATTTCGGTTGGCCAGGGAAACGGGGGCGGCCGGGGTGGCATCGGTCGAGGATTGCACCGTTTCTTGACCGGTGAGCGCTGCCGGCAATGCGTCTACCAAGGCATCTTTTGCAACGGTGGCCACACTGCCGACTACACCGCCTGCCATACCGACGACCCCGCCCATGACACCGGCGGCACCACCCAGCATCCAGCCACCGAAACCAAGTGCCCGCGCCATCAGCCCGGCTTGCTGTTCCTGTATCTGGTTTTCGGAGGCATCACGCGCGCCCTTGTCACCCAGTGCCAGCGTTGGTGTTTCATCCGGCCTCATGAAGGTGCTTAACGACATCAACGGGATATCCAGTTCGTCGTCGAGTTGCAGCACGACCGGCCTGACGTTTTGTGCACCATCAGATGCCGGCAGCCCGCCAATGACGTTTTGCGGTACGCCATTCACACCGGGTTTGCCGCCATCGATGTTTTGGTACACCGGCGTAGCGGTTTCGTCATCGTCCGGGAAGTCCTCGAAAATCTCTTCATCATCATCCGGGAAGTCGTGAAACACGTCGCCGTCGCTGTCCGCTTCCGGCGCAATGGTGTCGGCTGCTTCTTGCTTGGTCAGTACCGCGGCGCCTTTGTTCTTGTCTTCTGTCGAGACGAGCGTCCACCCGTCGAGTTGCGAGTCGGCGCTCACGGCGGTATCGTTATCGTGGATGGCGGACGCCAGCAGCGTCCATCCGTCGACTTCGGCATGGGCTTTGGCGTTGGACGTCGGTGCCGGGTCCTGCGCCACGGCGTGCTTCGGCGTGCTTCCGAAACCCGTCAATGCACCTGCCGCGCCCCAGACGTTGCCCATGAGCCCCAATACGTTGCCAAACATGCCGCGCGCGTTGCTGCTATCGTTCAACAATGCCGTGCGGGTTCCGCCGTCGCCGACGCCCACCATCGTGCCCTGCATGGCGCCTGTTCCTGGCGAGGTTGAATGCGATGAGTAAGCCGGCGATGTCGTCGCGTCCGAGGACACAATCGACGTCGTACTGTCGGTGACGCCAGGTAATCCTGAAAAACTAGCCACAATACATTCCTTATACGTTAATAGCTGGCAAATTGACGGTGTGACGGCCTTGAACGATCTCTCGCCACAGCACTGCCACATCGATGAAAGCATCGATCGTGACGGCGAGCGAGCCCGCGTCACATCCGGCGAGTGGTACGCGGACGCACAGCAACACCGCCCCCGTGCCGGATTGCACGCCCAGCGTGCATCCACCCGTTCCGGCCCACAATGCGTTTGCTTCGAGCATCAGAAGCAGCAAGCGGTCTTTGGGCAGTTGCGGGTCGAGCTGGCCCAGGCTGGTGAAGAGCACCACATTGCCTTTGTCTTTATCGCCT
The DNA here is from genome assembly GCF_000970345.1 of Robbsia andropogonis. Lineage (GTDB taxonomy): Bacteria > Pseudomonadota > Gammaproteobacteria > Burkholderiales > Burkholderiaceae > Robbsia > Robbsia andropogonis. The sequence goes on from NZ_LAQU01000005.1 coordinate 126,128, forward strand.
TCGGCGCTCAAGCCGATCGACAGACCGAGCGCGCGTAGTTCCTGGTTGAGTACGAGGTCCGCTGCGGGCTCCAGGCCAACCAACAGCGCATAGTCTTTGAGGAGTTGCTGATAACGCGTCATGACTGTATTCCTGAAAGCATGTCGTAGAGGTTGGCAGCGCTGGATCGTGACACGCGTTGCGTGCCGTGTGTCAACGCGGGTGCCCAAGCCAGTGCGGCCTCGGCCTGGTTGCGGCAAGCGCGTGCCAGCATTGCCGGCGGCGTATCCACGGAATGCCGCTGTTCCAGCACGAGTTCATCGGCGCCGAGTTGAAGCGCGAATGTCGCTCCAGCGGTGGCAGGCCCTAATGTGTTTGCTTGCAAAAGCAGGCGCAGCAGGTCGATCGACGGTTCGGGCGGTAGTGGGCCGATCTTGCAAGCACATTGGATGGTGGTGGCCCCTGCGTCTTCGGTCGGCGAAAACGTCAATATGACGTTGCCAACAACCAAGGTCTGGCATGCGGTCAGCGCTTCGGCATCCGCACCAATTTCCAGTGCGAGCGCCTTTAGCGCGCCAACGTATTTCGGGTCTAATGACATGAAAGGGTCCTCAGGCGTGCGGTTCCAGTCGTTCGTTATGCTCGAACATTCCCGTCAGTTCCGCGGCCCAGGCTTGCGCTTGTTCGCGCAAGCCGGCCAACATCGCGACTACGCGATCGGGGTCCAGCGAGGCCAGGCGCGCGGTCTCGCTGGCGATGACGATACGATCGCCGCGCAAGCCGAGGGTGGCGCCCCGTGTACCTGCCCAGAGGTTATTGGCGTGCAGTAGCAGACGACATACGGCTTCCGATGCTGGTGCCGGCAAGCGAACCACTTCGCATCGCACGACCATGCGGTTTTCGGTGTCGTTTTGAGGATCGGCTTCAAGAGCAAAGTCGATGCGGCGCCCGTCGATCGTCAAGCTTTGCGCTTGAACAAGGGACGATGGATCGATGCCGGGTAAGTGGTGCGCCAATGCCTCTAAGAGGGCAAGATAGGGCGTGTGGACCAAGGGAGTCTCCTACGATGGGGCACGCCGACCTGACGCGCCTCCTTCGTAAGGAACGGGTTTTTACTTATGGTTCCCTTGTATCCTGACTGGCGGCTTTAGTCCTTCTTCGGCCGTTCCTCGAGCAGCAATGCCACGAGGCTTGTCCAGCCGCTTTGATGGGCCGCGCCAAGTCCGCGACCGTTGTCGCCATGGAAATACTCGTGAAACAGCACTAAATCCGCCGCTCGCGGATCGAGGCTGAGGCCCGGATAGGCCTGCATCACGGGCCTTGATCCGGTTTCGTCTTTTCGGAACAAACGACAGAGCCGGTCAGCCAGCGCGTTCGCGATTTCCCTTAGCGAGAGCATCTTGCCTGAGCCGGTTGGATATTCGACACGGAAATCGTCGCCGTAATAGCGGTGGAACTCATATAGCGACTCCACCAGAAGGTAGTTTACCGGCATCCAGATTGGCCCGCGCCAATTCGAATTGCCGCCAAACGTCCGCGTCACCGATTCCGCCGGTGTGTACTCGATGCCGAACGACTCACCATTATGATCGAGCGCGAACGGCGCATGCTCATGAAAGCGCGATAGTGAACGGATACCGTAGTCGGACAAGAATTCCGTCTCGTCAAGCATGCGCACCAGAAGGCGTTTCATGCGATGGCCACGCAGCAGCGATAGCAGTAACGTATTCCCGCGCCCCGGCTCATACCAGCGTGATACCAATTTGGCGAGATCGGGGCGGTGACGCAGAAACCATCGCAGCCGTTCTTCCAGACGCGGCAGTTTGTTGACAGTTGAAGCATCTAGAACATGTACCGCAAACAATGGGCTCAGTCCGACAATCGAGCGCACGCGCAACGGCAGAGAATTGCCATCCGGTAATTTCAACGCATCGTAGAAGAACTGATCACGATCGTCCCACAAACTGATATGGCCACTCGCGGCGCCGTTGATGGCTTCCGAGATATATAAAAAATGCTCAAAGAACTTGACCGAGATGTCAACATACGCCTCGTTGGTCGTTGCCAGTTCAAGGCCGATTCGCATCATATCCAGCGCATAGGCCGCCATCCAGGCCGTGCCGTCCGATTGATCGATCCGGCCGCCGGTAGGCAACGGCGCCGATCGATCGAAGATCTGGATATTATCGAGGCCAAGGAAGCCCCCCTGAAACAAGTTGTGACCTTCGGCGTCTTTTCGATTGACCCACCATCCAAAATTCAACAATAACTTGTGGAAGGTCCGCTCCAGGAACAGTCGATCCGGCCGCCCGGTGAGCTTCATATCCATTTCGTACACGCGCCAGGCCGCCCAGGCATGCACGGGTGGGTTCGCATCGCCGAATGCCCATTCGTACGCCGGCAACTGGCCGTTTGGATGCATGAAACGATCTTGCGTCAGCAAAATCAGTTGCTTCTTCGCGAAATCCGGATCGACGACGGCGAACGCGACTGCCTGGAACGCCAGATCCCACGAGGCATACCATGGATATTCCCAGGTATCCGGCATTGAAATGATGTCGGCGTTCGAGAGATGCCGCCAGTCGCTGTTGCGACCTTGCTGCCGCTCGGCGGGCGGGGTGGGTTGCGAGGCGTCGCCGTTCAACCACCGTTTGACGTCGAAATGATAAAACTGCTTCGACCAGATCAGCCCGGCCAGCGCCTGCCGATGGATCACCTTGCCATCGGCATCGGGCACATTCCTTTGCAACGCCGCATAGAATGCATCGGCTTCCGCGATGCGCTGCGTGAAAACCTCGTCGAAGGACTGGGCGGGAGCGAAGCTGTTCGTCTCTCGCTTCAGTCGCATGCCGATCGTGCGTTTTTCGTGTCCCGGCATGTCCAGGCGCCAGTGCGAGGCCACCTTGCTGCCAAACGCGTCGGCACCTCGCCGCACCGCCTCGGTCTTGCCGTCGATCACGAAATCGTTGATGCCGTCTTTGAACGGTCCCTCGCCAGCATCGCCGAACAGTCGCTCGATATTGGTTTCGTTTTCGCAGAACAACCATTGTGGCGGTGCACCGGATGCGTTCCCGGTCTGGGGTTGCACCGACCACCGGTAGCGGTGCGGCAATTCCGGATTGCGTGCGATAACGGAATCGCCATCGAGGCGGATTTCCGGCTTTGCACGAGCGGTGTCCCATGACCACGTATTGCGTGCCCAGAAATGGGGCAGGACATGCAGCACCGCTGGCCGCGGACTGCGGTTCTCCACCGTCACCCGCATCAGGATGTCTTCCGGCGTGGCTTTCGCGTATTCGATCGTGACATCGAAGTAGGCGTCGTCTTCGAAGACGCCGGTGTCCAATATCTCGTATTCAGGTTGCGTCGGACCTCGCCGGCGATTCTCGTCGACCAGATCCGCATAGGGAAACGTCGCATGCGGATACTTGTACAGCATCTTCATGTACGAGTGCGTGGGCGTGGCGTCGAGGAAGAAGTACAGTTCCTTGACGTCCTCGCCATGATTGCCTTGTTCGTTTGTCAGCCCGAACAGACGCTCTTTCAGGATGGGGTCTTGACCGTTCCACAGCGCGACGGACAGGCACCAATTCATCTGCTCGTCGGCAAACCCGCCAAGGCCGTCTTCGCCCCAGCGGTAGGCGCGGCTGCGCGCGTGGTCATGGGGAAAGCTATCCCAGGCCGTGCCGCCCGGGCTGTAGTCTTCTCGCACCGTACCCCACTGCCGCTCGCTGAGATAGGGGCCCCAGCGCCGCCATGTCGCCGGGGAGGCGGCGTGCAGGCGTTGTCCTTCGGTGGTATCCAGTATGGTCTGTGGTGGTGCGGCGGACATCTTCACTCCTCTGGCAAAAACGACAAGACAAGACTAGATAAACTGGACGGTACTCGCGGCCGAGGGGTGACGCAGCAATACTTCCAGCCGCAGGCGCTCCGCGAGCGACCAGGCCTGGAACGGCGCGCCGCGTGGCGTATGCGGCGCATCGCCATCGGCGATCTCGCTGATGTGCCCGATCCCGGCCGACGCCAAATGGGCGTCGAGCGGGGCGATGAAGCGCCGGCGCGCCTCGTCCGCCACGCGATCGAGGTCCAACTGCGCATGGCCATGCGCATGCACGCGTAGCCAGGCTTCGACAAAAGGACCGGTCAGCCAGGGCCAGACCGTGCCCTGATGGTAAGCGTTGTCACGCCGATCCGGCGGGCCCTCGTAGCGGCCGATGTAGCGCGGATCAGACGCGGCCAAGGTGCGTAATCCCATCGGGGTCCACAAATGCCGTTCGACATGCGCCACGATCGCGCGCGCCGTCGGTAAGTCGACAACCGGATAAGGTAGTCCACCCACCGCGAAGATTTGATTGGGTCGGAGACTGGCGTCGACCCGGCCGGCTTCGCCGTCCGCATCAACGCTATCGTATAGTCCCCGGTCTTGCACGTCGTCCAAAATTCCAGCGACCTGGGAGGTGGCCTCTGGCGCGTCCGGTGCCGGGATGAAACGTCGCGTGAAACTCGCCTGTGCTTGCGCGGCCAACGCGCGCCATTTTGGGACCCATACGCCGACGATGCGTAAGGCGTTGATCCATAACGCCTGGATTTCCACCGGTTTGCCGATCCGCGGGGTAACGGGGCGAACGCCTATGCGTGCGTCCATCCAGGTCAGTTGCGAGCCGGGTACGCCCGCGAACAACAGGCCATCGGTGTCGGCGTGGATGCCGAAGCGTGTGCCGGCGGCATAGCCTTCGACGATCTGCTCCATCGCCCGATGCAGGACCGGCTGTAGCGGATGCACCGACGGATGGGTTGTCCCGGTTGCCGCGGCGCTGGGACCGGGGGCCGCCTGTGACGAACGTGAACCCTTGTTGGTGAGCATTGCCCAAGCCTGCCCGTCTTGCGTACCGCCATCTGGATGGTGATTCAGGAAAGCATGTGCGGCAACGATGAACCAAAGCGACGCATCCACGGCATTGTATTCCGCGGGCGCATCAGGATTGGCGTCATCCGTGAAGCGATTCGGCAGCATCCCGTGATCGACCACGGCAGCCCATTCGCGCAATATTTCTCCCGCGAGCGTGACATTGCCGGTAGCCAACGCGATGCCGCGCAAGGCGATGAACGTGTCGCGCCCCCAGTCGGTGAACCACGGGTAGCCCGCGATAACCGTGGCGCCACCGCCACGCTCGACAATGTAGTGGTGGACCGCGCGCGATAGCGCGGCGAGCGGGTCGCCAAGGGGATAAGGACTCGCGGTGAATACATCGTTCTTGGCGACGGGAGGCGTTTGTCGCGGCGTTTGGGACAAAACATCGGTAATGCGGCTGGCTTGCTCTGCCCGCGCCGTTTGTTCGAGAAAGAGGGCTCGCTGTACATACTCTCGCACACGCACGTCACGGCTGTCCCCGGCGCGTAGCACCATCAAAGCTTGGTCGCCCGGATCGCCAAATGCAAACGTGAAAATACCCGGCGAAGCCAGATCCTCGGTATCGTCCAAGCCACGTAACGATTCGTCATGGTAACGGAACCGATCGAACCATTCCGGATCATGCTGGTAGGTGCCATTGCTGAGCACCGATACCGCCGGCCGGTCTTTGTATGGTCGCCAACTGATGCGGCCGGCCTGGCCGGACGGTGTGAAATCGAATGTGTCGTTGCGTTTATGCAGCGCGTGATAATCGCGTATGCTCAAGAGCGGGCGCACGCGCAACCGGGCACCGGCAAGCACGCCGGTTCGATCGTGCGCCGACCATCTTAAAATGACATCGCCGCTTTGCCCCGCGCTGCATACCTCGAAGATGACGCTGTCGCCGTCGTCTGGAAGGCGGCCCCCCTTTGCCCCCGGCTTGGCGGTAGCCGTCGACGCGACAGGGCCCAGCGCGTAGCGCCATGTTGGCCAGGGGGTTGCGGAAAATGCCCGGAGCCGGCGCCAACCGTCGGGGTGTAGCGTATCCGGCGCATAGGCCTGGGTCGTCAGGGCAATGACGTCGCCTTGCGCGGTCTCGATCCATGCCTCGACGCCGTTCATCAGCACCAGACGCCCGGACGGCGGGAGCGATGCGCACAACAACAGTGCGTGATAGCGCCTTGTACGCACACCGTAGCGGGTACCCGACGCAAAACCGCCGAGACCATCCGCTTCCAGCCATTCGTCACCCGATGCGCGGGGATCCCCCGCATCGGGCCGCAGGAGTTCCCATGCTTGCGTGCCGGTTTGCTCAGACTGTATCGGATCCGCTGCCACGTCTGGTGCCTTTACGACCTGCGCCGTGCTTGAGGCGGCGAGGGGCGTTTTACGCTTTCTGCTCGCACTTTTTGCACCCTTTGCGCCACTGCTGTCGTCCGCGGTCGGAACGGCGGCGGATGCGCCATCCGCTGCCGGCGCGGTATCACTGGCGCGTTTCCGCGACGTCTTGCGTTGCCGGGACTCCGTCTCTGTCTTCATTCGCCAATCCTGTCCTCGTCTCTTTGTAAAAGGATATCCGAGCTTGTACCCCGATGTCGCCAAACGAACGAACGGTCGATCAATGGCAGGATGGAGCAGGTTAATTTGCCGGACGCCATCGTTCCGCTTGACGCTCTGGTGGAGTCAGAGGCTTACCGTATCACGGCAAGACCATCGGAATACCCGCCGTGCGCGACGAATCAATCGTTTGTCTTAATTTCCTCTGGATAGCATCTTATAGGCATCGCTGATAAGCTGCCATGAAGCTGCGACACGTTTTACTGTATGCCTGCCCGTCGAATAAAAGATAAGATGCGCGGCAAGTTTTTAAGATGAAACGGGAGCTGTAAAGAAACGTCTACCGTGCGATCAATAAAAACACGTTTAAATAACGTTTCGCGAGAATGCTATGGCGGTTTACAATGTTTGTGCGTTCAGTATCTTCTAAAGTAGTACAGAATGTGTCTTCTCCTGAAAATCGATCCTGCTTGCACGACATCCGATGGTCCATCCGATACCTGATGACGAGAATGCACGATTAGCGGCGTTGCGGGAGTATGGCCTGCTGGATACGCCGCAAGAGGAGGCGTTCGATCGCATTACGCGGTTGACCGCCCGCATCTTCAATACATCGACGGCCCTGATCACACTGGTAGCTGAGAATCGGCAGTATCTAAAGGCCTGTACCGGGTTCACCGTGATGGAGACGCCCCGGGAGATGTCGTTTTGCGCCCACCTATTGCGCCAGCCCGACGTCCTGGTGATATCCGATACGTACGACGACCCGACTTTCCGTCATCATCCATTCGTCACGCAGAACGCGCCGTTCACGCACCCTGCACCGGTGCGTTTCTATGCCGGCGCGCCGTTGCGGGCGCCTGCTGGTCATACGTTGGGGACGCTCTGCGTGCTGGATGCGCAACCGCGAGGTCCGCTATCGGACCTTGAAAAGGGCGTGCTGCGTGATCTCGCCAGCTTGGTGATGGACGAGTTCGAATTGCGCCGCCTGCAACGCGCGGCATCGGATGGCGGTGCGGTCTTTACCGCGCGCGCGGCCCGTTCCAACCATGCGGTTTTGATACTCGACACCCACGGCAGGGTGATCGACGCCAATGCGCGCAGCGCGGCCACGTTTGGTTACGACACGGATGCGTTGCTGGGTAAGCGGATCGACGCGCTGATCAATCACGCCTGGCAGGCGGTGATGGTGTTGCGCATGGACACCACCTGCGTCGGTGAGATGGCGCCGGCCGTCTCACCGACGCAGACCCGCGATTTGCGTGCTACACGGAGTGACGGTACGTCGCTGGCGGTCGAGATGTTCGTCGCGTCTCTGCCGGTGCAGACCGTGCCGATACCGTTCAGTGCGATGGCCCCGGATCAGCCGTCGGAGCGGAATGGTCGGATGGGTTGGGTAGCTCATTCCGATACGGTCGACCCGCATCGCGATGCGGCCCTGGCGACAGCGGTAGACGTGCAGCGCTTCGATGGATATGGTTTGGTGATTCGCGATCCGGCGCGCCGTCGCAAGCTCGAATCGGACTTGTATCGTCTGGCGCGTCTCGATCGCCTGACCGAAATGGCAAACCGCGATGCGTTTCTCGATCGTTTAAACGACATCATCTCGGAACGACGCGCGCCAAGCGACCTGCTGCTGATCGATTTGCATGAGTTTCGCATGGTGGCTGACTCGTGGGGGCCGACGATAGGCGATCAATTGATGCAAGTGATCGCCAACCGTGTACGGGAAATCACGTGTAATCCCGAGGCGGTCGATCATGCGCAGTGCATGGCTGGACGGGTTGGTGAGAACGCGTTTGGCATCTTGTTATGGCCGGTCCCCGAGGGGGATAAGACCGTATCGGCGCAGCAACATCCCGGACGCTCGACAACCAACGTCGCGGAGAAGGCGACGATGATGGGACAGGATTTCCTGGCGCAAGTACGTATCGGCCCTTTGTGTGATCGCTTGATTGCCGCGATTGGACGGCCCGCAAGTGTCCAGGGGCACAGCGTATCCATCAGTGCGTGTATCGGTTCGGCCTCTTTTCCGGCCGATGCGAAAGATGCGAATGAGTGGTTGTCCAACGCGGACCTGGCTTTGTTTCAGGCGAAAGCGTCTGATCCAGCGACCTACCGGTTTTTCGTCCCGTCGTTACGCGAAACGGTGCTGCGACGTCGCATTCTGGAATACGAACTCGGCGAAGCGGTGGAAAACGGGCAGTTGGAATTGTTCTATCAGCCGCAGGTCGATCTTGCAACGGGGGAGGTGCTCGGCGCGGAAGCCTTGCTGCGCTGGCGGCATCCTTCACGGGGGCTGCTCGCGCCAATCGATTTTCTGGATGTCCTCGAATCCACCGCCCTGGCCGCAACGGTCGGGGAACGGATTATCGCCACGGCTTGCGAGCAAGCGGCGCGCTGGCGCAATCGCGGCTTTCCGCAGTTCCGGATGAGCGTCAATTTGTTCGGTCGGCAAGTGACCAGTGGCAATCTGGTGTCGCAGGTCATGACGCCGCTCGCACGCTTCAACTTGCCTCCGGATGCGATCGAGATCGAGTTGACCGAGTCGACCATTCTGCGGCGTGACAGCGTCACGCTCGAGCCGCTTCGTGAACTTCGCAATGCCGGCGTACGGATTGCATTCGATGATTATGGGACGGGCTATGCCTCATTGAGTCTCCTCAAGGATTTCCCGCTGACGCGTTTGAAGATCGACCGCGCTTTCGTGACAAACCTTGTGCATGATGCGGCGGACGCCGCCGTGGTGCAGGCGATCATCTTTCTTGCCAAGCATTTTGGCTTGCACGTCATTGCGGAAGGGGTCGAAACCGAAGAGCAAGCCGTGCGCCTGCGCCAGTTCGATTGCCCGCAGGCGCAAGGCTATCTGTACGGCAAGCCGGTTAGCGCTGAGGAGTTTGAATTGCGGCATCTGCGGATGCCACACGCATTCCCTAGCGAGCCGCAGCATATCCTGACTGTGTAGCGACGGGGCGCGGCGTTCAGCCGGCGGTCCCGATGATGTCGATTGCGCGGGTGGGCACGCTTTCTCCGTCGGGCATTGCGCCGCCACGTCGATATTGATACAACCCGACATTGATCGCACCCGCGGCGAATCCTCCCTCGCAATAGGCAAGATAATATTCCCAGAGTCGGCGAAAGCGCTCGTCGAAACCCATCGTTCGGATGACGGGCCATTTGTCCAGGAAACGCTTACGCCATTCGGCAAGCGTGGCTGCGTAGCTGAGGCCGAAACAGCGTTCTCGCAAGAGCGGCAAGGATACCGCGTCACCCAGCGAATGAAGATGCGATGGCGCCGGCAGCATGCCGCCTGGGAAGACGTAGCGTTGAATGAAGTCGACATCATCGCGGTAAGCATCAAAGCGCGATTCGGCGATCGTGATCACCTGGAGCACAGCGACGCCGCCTGGGCGGAGGCATCGCGACAGCGCGTGGTAGTACGTCGACCAATACGTTTCTCCAACGGCTTCGAACATTTCGATTGACACGACACGATCGAACGTACCCTGCACGTCGCGATAGTCCTGAAGTCGAACCGTCACTTGGTCCATCAATCCGGCGGCCATCACGCGCGCGGTGGTTTCATCGAACTGCGCTTGCGACAACGTCAATGCCACCACATGGCAGCCGCGTTGCGCGAGCCGAATCGCCAACGCTCCCCATCCGCAACCGATTTCGAGTACGCTCTCCCCGCCCTGCAACATCAGCAGACGTTCTATTTCGTCAAGTTTGCGCGCCTGCGCGGCCTCTAGTGTCTGCCGCATGTCTGCTGACTGCCCGGGTGGCAGGTCGCATGGATAGATGCCGGACGAGTAGCACATCGATGCATCCAGCCACGCTTCGTAAAAGGCGTTTCCAAGATCATAGTGTTCAGCAATGTTGCGTCGGCTGCCGCACCGCGTGTTTTCACGTCGCTTGTGCTTGCGGTGGTCGGCGAGGCGCCGCCACCAGGTGCCGGAAAGCGTGCCGTCCAGCGCATCACGGTTACGCGCCGCCAAGGCGATCAAGGCAGCAATGTCGGGACTCGACCAGTCGCCGTCGATGTAACTTTCGGCAAACCCGATATCGCCGTCGCGTAGCAGGCGCAGCAGCATGCGCCACCGATGTAACACCAACGTGGCGTGCGCGCCGGGCGTCTGCGGGTCGGCATCGGCGTCTGCTTTTCGCTCCTCCCCATACCGCTCGGATGCGGGGCTATGCGCTACTACTACGCCTTCCGGAGTAATCACTCGCAAGTTTCCCCATTCCAGACGCGCCAACAGGCGTTGCAGGACGGCGGTACCCACGCGTTGCAATAGGCCGCCGCGCCGTGATCGCGGGGAAGGCCCCGCATCCTCTTCGCGGGAGAGCGTGACCTGCCGCGGTTCCAGTGATTTATATCGGGTTGCGCACATGGTGGATGGAATCCGGCTAGTGATGAATATCGGGCATGTCGCGCGTGGTGCCGTCCGCGGCCACGACACTCAATGGTGCAGGTATGCCTGGCAGCGGATGGAACGTTGCACCCTTGCGCCAGATGAACAGGGCTTCCCAGTGGATGCCGGCCACTACCTTCAACGTCAGCAAGGGGTGTGTGAAGAACGTCCGGAGCAACGTGGCGTCACTGAACGTCCGACGGTGCGCGACGTAGGCGGCGTCGAGCATCGGCTTGCCATCGGGGCGTTGGCCTTCACGCCCCTGCAGGCGGGTGTCGATTGCAATCGACAAGCGTGCCGCCGGTGGCGTCACCCGGAAGATATACCGCATTCCGAGCGGCAGAAACGGCGAGACATGGAAGCGTTTGTCACATGTCTGACGGATCAGTTGATCGGCGCCATGGCGATGCGTGGCATCAACGGGGATCACATAGGTGTGTCGTTGGCCAAATGTGTTGTTGACCTCGTAGATGATCGCAATGACGACGTCGGCGTCATCGTAGCAGTAATAGACGGATAGGGGATTGAACGCGTAACCGAGGACGCGCGGCATGCATAACAGTCCAATACGATGGATGCGGCTTGCTGTGTCTGGGTGCGCGAGCATGACCCGCGCGATGGCCTGATCACGCAACGGCAGGGCGCTGCCATCGCCATGATCCCGGTCATGAAATGCAAACACATTGAAGCGGTTACGGGAGAAAAAACGGCAACGGCGGGCCGTTTCGTCCAAGCGATCCAGATCGAGGAACACCGAATACACCCGATAGCGCAAGTTGTGTACCTTGGGCGCATGCCGATGATGTGTGACGATGCCTGTATAGAGCGCGGCATCCTGTCTCATGGCAGGGCCTTTTCGGAAGGCGCCGTAGCAGGGGCGGGGGCCCCAGGGGGCGATAGGACGCAGCTCGGCGCGCTGGGAACGGAAGCGGGCAAGGCGGCACTCGCCGGATCGATGATCGACGGCCCGATGGTGTTCGTGGTACCGGGTTTAGGGATTCCGGTGACAGCGCCTAGCGGGATGCGGCCGGATTCGTTCGCCACCGTCCAGGGGCGACGAACGCCTCCCAATTGTTCGGCCACGGCCAGGCCGGCTTGCAAGCCGTCCTCATGAAATCCAGCCCCGAAATACGCACCGCAATACCAGGTGCCGCGATGTCCCTGCAAGGACCATAACGCGGGTTGCGCCCGAGCGGTCGCCTGATTGAATATCGGATGACTGAAGCGGCGTTCCTGGTACCGCAACGCATCCGCCGGTGCGCGTTGCGGGTTCAACGTGACAAACAAGGGGCAGGCCGGGTCGAGGTGCTGAAGACGGTTCATCCAATAGGTCAGGCAAACGGTCTCGGGGCCATCGGCGTGCTTGCTGTTCTCGGACCGCCCCAGATAATTCCAGCTCGACCACACGGCACGCCGTCGCGGCATCAGCGTTGCGTCGCCGTGCAGCACGACAGTGTTATCGGCGTAGTGAAATGGGCCCAGAATACGTGTTTCCGCCGCATCGGGGTCGTCGAGCATGGCGAGCGTCTCATCGGCATGTGAAGCCATGACAACGGCATCATACGACGCACTATGCCCGTCCGTGCCTTGGATCCAGACCTGGCCGGTCCGCGTGAAGTCGTGCCTGGAGACGTGCGCGGCCGCGCCCCATTGAGCGATGCGCGAGCCATAACCGGCGGTCAATCGTTTCACATATTCACGGCTGCCTCCCCGTACCGTGCGCCATTGCGGCCGATTCCGCAGCCGGAGCAAGCCATGGTTTTCACAAAAGGTGACGAACGCCTGAGCCGGATAGTCGAGCAATTGCGCCGCCGATGCCGACCAGATCGCGGCGGCCATCGGCAGCAGATGATGATTCAGAAAGGCGTCTCCGTAACCCTGGCTTTTCAGCCAATCGCCAATGCTCATGTCGTTAAAGCGGCCGAGATGACGGGGCGCTTCGTGATAAAAGCGCAGTAGGTCACGGAGCATGGACCAGAATTGGGGCGATACCAGGTTTCGGCGTTGCGCGAACAACGTGTTCAGATTATCGCCGCCATATTCCAGCGCACCATCATCGAATGACACCGATAGCGACATGTCGGTTGCCTGTGTCGGGACATCGAGGTGCGCGAACAGTGCCGTCAAATTGGGATAACAAGGCGTGTTGTAGACAATGAAACCCATGTCTACCGGCAACTGCGCTCCGTGCGCATCCGCGACCTCGACGGTATGGCTGTGTCCGCCGAGGGTAGCGCACTCGTAGACCGTCACCCGATGACGTTCCGACAGCAGCCATGCCGCGCTCATACCGCTAATGCCTGAGCCAATCACGGCGACCCGCAACGGGCGATGCATGGCCGACTGGCCGGGCATTTTTGCAACAGGATGGTTGGACGATATGGCGGTTGAATCGGCGTATGGCACGTGACGTTCTCGCTTGACCCTGTCACTATCTTACATAAACGGTAAGCTTCACGTAGGGTCGGTAAAGTTGATCCGAAGGCCGGGAAAGTCGTTTTGCGCGACGTCCTGCAGTCGCGAAGTGCCGTCTCACTGCGGTTGGTGTAACAACGGCTTGGCTGAATTTGCAATCGACCGGGTCAGAAACTGCTACGCTTCTCTCTATGTATACGTTCGCATTGCGAGCGCGGATCACATCAAGGGAAAAACATCGTGCGGGTGATCCACTCGCGCGTCCATTACGTAATAGAAGAAGACTATGCAATTTCAGCGTGCGCAAATTCCGCTGCGGCTGGTCGACGGCATTCTGTGGGGACGCAGACGCATGACCGATGTCTGGGTGGCGTTCACCGGATCGCGGGTGCGCGGCCCGAGTTGTTCGGCTATCACGGGCTCTGCATTCAACGTTATCGTGACCACGGCCGGTGTGGGCGAGGTGATGTCTTGAACGACGCGCTAAACATTGCGCCGGGCAGGCCACCGGGCTCGCCTGAACGTCATGCGTGGTTGATCCTGCGGATTGCGGAAAGCGCCGATCGGGCGGCATTTGCGGAATTGTTTGACTATTTCGCGCCGCGCTTGAAAGGTTTCCTGATGCGTGGCGGCAGCCCGCCGGAGAATGCCGACGATTTGAGTCAGGAAGCCATGCTGATGGTCTGGCGCAAGGCGGCGCAGTTCGATCCGGCGCGCGCTGGGGCCGCAACGTGGATCTATACGATCGCACGAAATCTGCGGATTGACGCGGGTAGACGCGGGGTGCTCGAGACGATTAGCGACGACGCGCTCGAGCAGGCCGAAGGACAGGCGGCCGAACATGGCGCGGTGGACGACGTGAGCCGATGGGCGGAGGCGAGCCAGCGCGACGCACGGGTTCGTGAGGCCGTGCAGCGGCTGCCGGACGAGCAGTTGAAAGTGGTCATGATGGCGTTCTTCCACGGTCGGGCACATGCCGATGTGGCGCGCGAGTTGGCTTTGCCCTTGGGCACGGTCAAGTCGCGGTTGCGGCTGGCGACTCAGAAGTTGCGGGGTATGTTGGAAACGTGGGCGGAGTAACGCACCGCGTTGGTCGTACCTGTTGCCTGGAAGGATGACGGACGATGTGTGCGATGTACGTTGTGCCGTGTCGCGGAAACGAAAAATGGTGTTTGGCGTGCATTTTTATAATCAGGCGGTTTCAGAGGACATTGTGATGATCGAGCATCATCCTAGCGACGAGACATTGACGCGATTATCGGCGGGCGACCTGGAGGCCGGTCCGGCGTTGGTTGTGGCGACGCATATCGCGCAGTGCCCACATTGCCGTAAGGTGATGCGCGTACTCGAAGGGGTGGGCGGCGCGGCGCTCGATGAGGGTGAACCGATGCCGTTGACCTCGGATGTGTCGGCGTTGCTGGCCGATCCGGAGCACGCGGCCCGGCAGCGCTTGGTTGGCGCGGAAGGGGGGCGGCGCGGTCAACGTTCCGCGGGATCGGGGGCCGCGATCAAGGCAGGGGGGGCGCCATCCGCGTTGCGTTCAGTGGTTGCGAATGCCTGGCGCGGTAATGTTGCGACGCGTCGTCGAAGCGCGTGGGACGGCCTGACATTGCCTTCACCGCTTTCTGCTTACGAGGCATCGCCTTGGCGCATGGTCGGACCTGGTATTCATTGGGCGCGCGTATTGATTCCGGAGGACACATCGGCGAAAGTGCTGCTGCTGCGTGCGGAGCCCGGGACCGGCTTGCCGCAGCATACTCACACGGGCACGGAATATACCTGTATTCTCCAAGGCGCATTTCAGGATGGCGCGCGCCACATGCAGCTAGGGGATTTGTCCGAGTGCGATGAAACCGAACAACACCGACCAATGGTGAATTCGGGCATCCCTTGTGTTTGCGTGCTGGCGGTGGAAGGCTCTCTGGTGATGGATGGGTGGCTTGCGCGATTGGCGCAACATATCGTCGGACTTTAGACACGGTGGTGAGGCAAATTGAAGCGTGTCTTCAATAATCGAGTAATGATAAGGAGTGCGATATGCTGACGGGGGCGCAAATCGGATGGAATGCGCTCATGGCGTGGGCCGTGTTGGCCGGTGTCATGGGGGTGGCCTGGATCGCGGCGGTACGCACCGGAAATCATGGCTGGATCGACGTGTTCTGGTCATATGGTATTGGTATCGTTGGCGTCGGTGCATCCTTCGTGCCCGTTATGTACGCTATGGCAAGCCCTTCCACGACGGTGGATGCATGGCCGCGTGCCGCGCTCGCCGCGGCGATGGTCGCTGTATGGGCCATCCGGCTGGGCACGCACATCGCGCGCCGGTCCTTGCGTGGCAAGGATGATCCACGGTACGCGCAACTGCGGAAGGAATGGGGCGCTCGCTACCGCATGCATCTATTTGGTTTTTTGCAGATTCAGGCGCTTGCCGGTGTCCCGCTTGTCGTCGCGGTGATGTTGACCGCCGGACGGGCCGTGCCATTCGCCGATTGGCGTGACGGCGTGGGGGTTGTCGTATTTCTTATTGCATGGCGCGGCGAAGCCATCGCCGATTTTCAACTGCGGCAATTCAGCCGTGGTGCGCACGCGGCGGGATCTGTATGCGATGTCGGCCTGTGGCGTTGGTCCAGACATCCCAATTATTTCTTCGAATGCCTTTTGTGGTGTGTGTGGCCCCTGATTGCCTGCGCACCGCTGACCGCGCCGTGGTCGGTGTTGACCCTGCTGGCGCCGCTTCTGATGTACGTGTTGTTGGCCCATGTATCAGGCATTCCGCCGCTTGAGGCCCATATGGCACGGTCACGTGGTGCTGTCTGGAATGCCTACGCGGCGAGGACATCGGCATTTTGGCCGCGTCGTCCGGCATCTTGATGGGCCCTTCGGGTTGCTGCGGATGGGGGTGGTGCGCCACATCACGCTACCGTGTTTCCCACGCGCTTTGTCGCAAGCTTCCGTATCACATTCGTTCGAACGTTCACTGCACGACGGCCAGTCGAGGGCACCTATGAATCCGATAGCGTCACTTATCAATGTTGCGGAACGTTTTCCGCTGCCGGATGCGGTGACGCTTGCCGGTATCGCCTACCTTGTCGATAAAACCGCACGGAAGACCGCGGACCGGTTGGTAGACCCGGCTGAGCGCGATGCGGCGTTCGCGGCGGAGATGAAACGTTTCCCGATCGCGGTGCATACCGACGCATCGCGCGAGCAGCACTACGAGCTCCCTCCGGTTTTTTTCGCTCTTATGCTAGGGCCGCGCCGGAAATACTCTTGCGGCTATTACCCATTACAGCAGGCGACTCATGCACCGGTGCACGCGGATCGCATAGGCGGTTCATGGGCGACCACACCGGGCAACCATGCCGGCGCGCTTGATTCAGAAGCGCCGGCATCCGAGACTGCGCACGAACGGGCCCTGGAACGCGACGACACGGCGCTGCCGCAAGCGGAGGAGGAAGCGTTGGCGCGCAGTTGCGCGCATGCCGAATTGGCGAACGGCCAGCGCATTCTCGAACTGGGATGTGGCTGGGGTTCACTGACGATCTGGATGGCGCAGCACTATCCTGACGCGCGCATCACCGCAGTATCGCATTCGGCATCGCAGCGTGAGTATATCGAATCCGTATTGGCGACGCAGGGTTTGCTGAACGTGGAGGTCATCACCGCGGATATGAACGATTTTCAGGTAGACGAGCAGGTGCCGCGGTTCGATCGCGTGGTTTCGGTCGAGATGTTCGAGCATATGGCCAATTGGCGTGGGCTGCTCGAACAAGTGCGACAATGGCTCGTGCCAGGAGGCAAGTTGTTCCTTCATGTTTTCACGAATCAGGGCGCGCCGTACCGCTTCGATCACACGGACCAGAAGGATTGGATCGCGCAACATTTCTTCACCGGGGGAATCATGCCCAGTCACACGATGATCGTCCAGTTCGATGACTTGTTCGAGTTGGAAAAGCAGTGGCGCTGGGATGGTACGCATTACGAGCGCACGGCGCGTGACTGGTTGGCGAACTTTGATCGGAACAGTGATGCGATCGACGGCGTATTGCGTGATGTGTATGGCACCGATGCGGCGCTGTGGAAACGTCGCTGGCGCTTATTCCTGTTGTCGACGATGGGCTTGTTCGGGCATCGCAATGGTAGCCAGTGGGGCGTGTCGCACTATCGCCTGGTCAGACGGGAAGGGTGATCGCGAGATCGCGCAACACGGCGCCGGCCTGGCCCTCGATTTTCAGCGATAGCAACGCATCGGCGCGCGTGTGACCCACATTGAGCGCCGCGAGGGGGATACGGCGCTCGGCCGCGGCAACGGCGAACCGATAGCCCGAGTACACCATCAACGACGATCCGATGATGAGCAGTGCGTCGGACGCGTCCAGCGCCGTCCTGGCTTCACGGACACGTTCCGGGGGAACGCTTTCACCAAAGAACACCACGTCGGGTTTGAGCAGGCCACCGCATCCGGCATGATCTGGCACATCGAATTGCGCAAAAGTGGCAAGCTCGAGATCGGCATCGCCGTCCGGTGCGCCGGGCGCGTCCAGGGTCGCGAAATGCGGGTTGCGTCGCGCCAGCTCGTCCTGCACGTCGGCGCGGGGCAGTCGCTGCCCGCATTTCAGGCAGCGCACGCCGTCCAGGCGTCCATGCAAATCCACCACGTGCGTGCTTCCGGCAGCTTGATGCAGGCCATCCACATTCTGCGTGACCAGTAAGGATAACCTATCGTCCTGCTCCCAACGCGCCAGCGTGCGGTGGGTGTCATTGGGAACCGCCGCGGCCAAATGACGCCATCCGATCATGGCGCGTGCCCAGTATCGCCGCCGCGTGGCCGGTTCTGCCGTGAACGCTTGCAACGTAATGGGCATCGGCCGTTTCCACGCGCCATGGCGGTCACGATAATCGGCAATACCCGATTCGGTGCTGCATCCCGCGCCGGTAATGACGAAGACGCGGCGATGCGCCCGCATGAATACGCGCAATTGTTCGCGCATGGTTTCCAGCGCCGTCGCGGAGGGCGCATCGGGTGCAAGCGCTTCAATGGCGGGCGTGCCGATCGGAGGGGTATCAGTCATTGCGCATCCGTGCCTGCGCGATATTGCTGTTTTCCGGCACCGAGTGCGTAAGCCAGACATTCCCGCCGATGGTCGAATTCCGGCCGATCGTGATGCGCCCGAGAATGGTCGCACCGGCGTAGATCACGACGCCGTCCTCGACAATCGGGTGTCGCGGAATACCCTTGATCAAGGCGCCGCTGTCATCCTCGGGGAAGCGTTTCGCGCCGAGGGTCACATGCTGATAAAGCCGGACGTGTTCCCCGATGATGGCAGTCTGACCGATGACGACGCCCGTGCCGTGGTCGATGAAAAAACTGCCGCCAATCCGCGCCCCCGGGTGAATATCGATGCCGGTCGTCGAATGCGAGATTCGTGAGATCAGGCGTGCGATGAAATGGGCCCCGAGGTTCCATAGTGCATGCGCGATCCGGTGGTAGATGATCGCAATCGTGCCAGGATAACACAGCAAAACTTCCGAAATACTGGCGGCGGCCGGGTCGCCGGCATAAGCGGCCCGTACATCGCTGACCAGCAACGCGCGGATGGTGGCCAACTGCTCCGCGAACGTCTCGGTGATCTCACCCGCGCGGATGCGACAGGTTTCCGGGTCTGGCTGCGCATCTTCGGTAAAGAGCAAGCCACGACGGATCTGCTCATTCAGCACGCGCAAAGCATTACTCAATGTCGCGCCAACAAAAAAATCGATATCGCGATCGGTGAGGTCGGTGCGTCCATAGTGCGTCGGGAACAATGCGGCGGCGAGGGCTTCCATCGTATCGCCAATGGCGGTCCGCGACGGCAATTCGCGTACGCTGCCGCGATGTCGGACGTTATGCGTCGACTCCCTCGAATTGCGCAGTGCGGCAACGATATGGTCGAGCGGCAAGCGATCGTCCCTTCGCTCGGAGGTGTCTCGCGTCCCCGTGCCGATGAGCGGCTCCTCCGGCGTTGGCGAATCACCGTCACGGGCCAGCAATCCGCCGGGTAGGAGCGACGTGGTTTTGACACTTTCTTTCATACGTGTTGCATAAGGAAAGGTGGTAATGCGTTGTCATCGGCGCGGGCGGCACGGGACCTGTTGCGTACGTAGCCCCACTTATTCGGGTCCAACCCTTTACGCGAACGTGTCCAGCGGCCATGGGGAATGGGCCGCATCATCCGGTGCTTTCGATCATTTTACTGCCGGCCGACAAGTCGTGCCGGACCATTGCTCCACAGCCGCTTCGTCGTCGGTTGCACCAATATCAAGTTTCGTGAAGGCAGCGATCCGACCTCGCGTTACGCGGCGCGTATAACGTGCGGCGCATTGACGCACCAGGCGTGTATCTTGCGTTATCCTTGTGATGCGAAAGTATTTGTTTCTTTCAAAAGAATCATATTGTTATGGTGTTGTAACGGGGTTTAGGCGGGAATTTTGTGCTGGCAAAGGTAACGTGACGTGCGGCGGCCTGTCGCGTCGTCCTGGTGCGCGACATCTGGGATGATGTTGATAGCTTTCCCACGCCAGAAAAATAACAGACGTGCAAGTGGGGGCCTGCGTTCTAGCGCGGCAGTCCGGGCATGCATGACGCACGACTTGCCGGGCGATCGAACCCGGGTTTCCCCGTACAACAAACGGCTCTATCTTACAAGGGTTGCCCGATTGTCAGTGACAGGCCCTAAGGACGCATCATGTCGGTGAATTTCAGTGCGGTGGATCTCGCCCGCTTCCAGTTCGCATTCACGGTTTCGTTTCACATCATTTTCCCCGCGCTCAGTATTGGCCTGGCGAGCTTTCTCGCGGTGCTGGAGGGGGTCTGGCTGAAAACCCGCAACCCGATCTACAAGGACATGTTCATGTTCTGGTCGAAGGTATTTGCGGTGGGTTTCGGCATGGGTGTGGTTTCGGGAGTGGTGATGAGCTACCAGTTTGGAACGAACTGGGGCGGATTTTCAACATTCGCCGGGCCGGTTACCGGGCCGTTGCTGAGTTATGAAGTGCTGACGGCCTTCTTTCTCGAGGCGGGCTTCCTCGGCGTGATGTTGTTCGGCTGGCATAAGGTCGGCCCAAAGGCGCATTACGCCGCCACGCTGATGGTGGCCATCGGCACGCTGATCTCGACATTCTGGATTCTGGCGTCCAACAGCTGGATGCAGACGCCGCAGGGCTACGAGATCATCAACGGCCGTGTAGTCCCGACGGACTGGTTCAAGATCGTCTTCAATCCGTCGTTCCCATACCGCCTGTTCCACATGGCGATCGCGGCATTCATCGTGGCGGGCCTGGTCGTGGCAGCCAGTGCCGCCTGGCACATGCTGCGGGGCCGCCAGGACCCGGCAATCCGCAAGTCTTTCTCGATGGCGCTATGGCTGTTGTTGATCCTGACGCCGATTCAAGCGGTCGTTGGTGATGCGCACGGTTTGAACACGCGTCAGTACCAGCCGGCGAAGATCGCGGCAATCGAGGGGATATGGGATACGGAGCGGGGTGTCGCGCTGAACCTCTTTGGTATTCCGGACATGGAAAACGAAGAGACCCGGTACCGCATTGCGGTCCCGCACCTGGGCAGCCTGATTCTGACGCATGAGTGGAACGGCGAAATCCGCGGCCTGAAGAGCTTCCCGAAGGAAGACCGTCCGAACTCGACATTGATCTTCTGGACGTTCCGCATCATGGCCGGTCTCGGGATGCTGATGATTCTGATGTCGATCGTTGGCCTGGCGATGCGCAAGGGCGGCAAGATTTATGCGGCGCGCTGGTTCCAGCGCTGGGTGCTGTGGATGGGCCCTACTGGCTTTCTGGCGTTGTTGGGCGGCTGGATCACGACCGAAGCCGGTCGCCAGCCCTGGGTCGTGTATGGCGTGATGCGTACCGTGAATGCGGCATCGCCAAACAATGTCCAGGCGATGGGCATATCGTTGATGATGTTCGTGATCGTCTACTTCCTCGTATTCGGTACGGGTATCTACTACATCCTGAAATTGATCCGCACCGGTCCGGCATTGCCGATGGCCAGTGACCGTGAGAAGTCGCACCAGTGGGGCGATGATGGCCGGGGAGATCATGCCCAGACTGCCCGCCGGCCACTGTCCGGCTCTAACGAGTCGATTGAAGCGCACTGATCGCAGCCCTCGCGAATAAAGAGCAAGCAAATGGATATCACTTTTATCTGGGCGGCGATCATCGCGCTTGGCGTATTCATGTATGTGGTGCTGGATGGCTTCGATCTGGGGATTGGCATTCTGTTCCCGTTCTTTCCGGAGCACCACGACCGCGACGTGCTGATGAATACCGTCGCGCCAGTGTGGGACGGCAACGAGACCTGGCTGGTGCTGGGGGGAGCGGGCCTGTTTGCCGCGTTTCCGGAAGCGTACTCGGGCATTCTGTCGGCGCTGTACCTGCCGCTGATCTTCATGTTGATCTGCCTGATCTTCCGCGGTGTCGCCTTCGAGCTGCGTGCCAAGTCGCGCCGTACGCGTAACCTCTGGGATCTGGCATTCATACTGGGCTCGGCGGGTGCGACGTTCTTTCAAGGTATTGCGCTGGGCGGCTATCTGTCCGGCATCAAGATGGAGAACGGCGCGTTTGCCGGTGGGGCGCTGGATTGGTTCACCCCGTTCAGCCTGTTCTGTGGTTTCGCTTTGCTGATCGCGTATGCGGTATTGGGCTGCGCTTGGCTTATCGCGAAGACCGATGGCGATTTGCAGCGCAAGATGTATCGCCTGATGTTGCCGCTGACGGTGCTGTTGTTGGGCGCGATCATCATTGTCAGTATCTGGACCCCGTTGGGCAACGATCTGATCGCCAACCGCTGGTTTGCGATGCCGACATTGCTGTACTTCTCTCCGGTGCCGATCTTGACGCTGCTGTGCGTGTGGGCAATGCGCATATCGGTCAAGAAGCGTCACGACCGCATGCCGTTTGTCTGGGGCCTGGCGTTGATCTTCCTGTGCTACACAGGGTTCATTCTGAGTCTGTGGCCGAATATCATTCCGCCGTCGGTCTCGATATGGGATGCCGCCTCGCCGCATTCGAGCCAGCTATTTGCGTTGATCGGCGTGGTCATCGTGTTGCCGATCATTCTTGTCTATACGACCATGGGATATTGGGTGTTCCGCGGCAAGGTGCGCCACGATGACCCCGGTTATCACTGATCCAGACGTGATGTCGGACGTGACGCCGTCCGTTACCCTGTGGTGTTCGACGCCTGGCGTGCTCTCTACAGATTCACTATTCTCTTTCGCTGACAGGTGATGCCATGAACCGTAACATGCCTTGGCTGGTGGCCATTCGTAGACCGTTCCAAGCGGATGTGGGTACGCGGGGTCCGCGGGCGGCGGATGGGAAGGCACCGCGTGCCAAGCATCCGATGCTGTGGTTCGTGATGCTGTATGGCGGTGGCGTTGGCGTGACCCTGGTGGTGGCGATGATTTTCCATGTCCTGGTTTTTTCCGCTGCTTGAGCACCAGGGCAAAGTCATCGATAAGAGGTGACGATAACCGTACAACGCGTGGCAAGTCGCCCGGGAGGGCGGCACACAGGCCCGCGGGCATTCTCCACCTTGTCGCTTATCGCGTCGTCCCTATCGCATAATTCGATTCGATGGCGTGCAGATACGCTGTCAGCGCGCGCTTAATCTCTCGTAGATACACGCTCGCTTTTTGCAGGTTGCCCTTTGCCGCGCCGAGTCGGATCTTGAGGCTGCCTACCGCGAGCGCATTGATCATCTCGGCATAGACTTGACGTTCGGCCGGTTTCGCATCCGGTACCCTGGCATCGATCACCGCCCGCAAATTGCGAATACCTTCTTCGTGATCCTTATCATCCTTTGGGCATTCCACGAAGATGACCAGACAGTCCGGATTTCTCTCGAAGTAGTCAATTACAGGGCTGACCAACGCGTTGATCACTTCGGCAGTGGAGAATGCCCGCCATTGCGCGGTTGTGATTTGCAACGTCGTGGCGTGGATTTCCTCCAAAGCCGCATCGTGACGATCGCGTAAGGCCAGCACCAGCGCTTCTCGATCCGGGAAAAAGTGGTACATCGATCCAGTGGGGGTTGCCGCGCGCTTTGCGACCTTGTGCATCGTCACACCCGATACGCCGGATTCGACGATCAACTCCGCCGCAGCATCCAATATTGTCTCGAATCGTGCCTTGCCGCGCGCGCGCTGCGGTATACGCGCCGCTGTGGCCGGCTTGACGTCTTCCGCTTGCGTACTGGGCACTGCTGCTTTTTCAACCATTTTCCCTTCCCGATGTCTTGATCGTGCCGATTGGACGACGTGCTCGAACGTCGATGCCAGCAACAATTATCCGCGATTTCGACTGCGTCGACGGATGTTTGGCCCAGACGTGGCGTGGATATGGACAAAGCGGTTACGGCGCCGTGGTCCGCCGGCGTTCTGTCGTTTTTTCGCCAGTCGCCCTCTTTATCGAATTGTATTAGACAAATTTATCTAGAAATAACATAATAGACAAAAATATCAACTAATGCGCCGCTGTCGACGCTACGACACGCATCGCGAGCATGCCTTGAAAACTTTTCCTGATCTGATCGTATGCGGGTGTTGTGACACGGTATATCGCCGCCCGGTGCTGCGGCATGGCGAGTCATACGTGTGTCAGTCGTGTAATGCGCCGTTGTTTCGGCGGCCGGGCATTTCGATGGATGCGTGGCTGGCGCTGTCTGTTGCAACCGCCGTCGCTTTTTTTATCGCCAACGTCTGTCCGGTAGTCCGCATCGGGTTCCAAGGCGCATTCAATGATGCCACGCTCGGGGCTGCCGTCTGGGCGCTCTGCCAGGACTATACGGGCGTGATCGCGATTCCGGCGGCGTTTGCCGCCATTGTCGCGCCTGCCACCCAGATCGCTCTTTTGACATGGGTGCTTTTTCACGCGCGGCAGGGCCGGCTCGCCCCTGGTTTTGCGCGTGCGATGCGCGTTATCGCGGCCATGCGTCATTGGAGCATGGTTGAAGTGGCCTTGCTCGGCGTGTTCGTGACGATGATCAAGCTTTCCGCCACGCTGCATGTCCAGCCGCTTTCTGGCGTCTGGGCACTGACCATGTCGATGATCGGTTTGACCGTTATTGCAAATCGGGACATGCACGCAGTGTGGTCGCTGGCGGAGCAACGCTCGCGGCCTCTTGATGACGGAGCGTGATGGTGTCTCTCGCACGCGCGCAAGCATTCGGCGTAGTGGCATGCCATGGCTGTGGCCTTGTGTGTGAGGACGTGTTGGATCACACGCCTTCGGCGGCCTGTCCACGGTGCGGTGCGACCTTGCACCGCCGCAAGCCGGCCAGTGTGGCGCGGGCAACGGCCTTTCTTTTGGCGGCGATGGTTTTCTACATTCCTGCAAACCTTTACCCGGTGGTGTACACGGAACTGCTGGGAGAAGGGACCGAAAATACCATCCTCGGTGGAATCATCGATTTCTGGACGTCCGGGTCGCACGCGCTGGCTTTATTGATTTTTATTGCCAGCGTTGCGGTGCCATGCGGAAAGTTCCTGGTGTTGGGCTTGTTGCTAGTGAGCACTCGCGGAGGCAGTTCGCATGCGCTGAAGGAGCGGACCACGCTGTATCGACTCCTCGAATTGATTGGTTATTGGTCGATGCTCGATGTTTTCGTCGTGGGCTGGGGCGCTGCCATTGGCAATTTCGGCGCATTGAGCGCGGCCGCGCCCAGAATCGGCATTCTCTTTTTTGGTCTGGTTGTGTTGCTGACGATTCTTTCCGCCATCAGTTTTGATCCTCGCTTAATTTGGGACCGTCAACGTAATGAATGACCCTTTGAACGGCACACCGGAACCTCCATTACCCGCGTCTCGACACCGCATTCCAGTATCGGTTGTCTGGCTCGTTCCGGCAATTGCCGTATTGATTGGCATATCGATGCTCGTTCACGGTTTGATGACGAAAGGCCCGGTTATCACCATCTCGTTTCGCACGGCGGCTGGATTAACGGAAGGGAAGACCGCCGTGAAGTACAAAGATGTGACGGTCGGCACGGTGTCATCGGTGGATCTCAGCGATGGTGGAACCCATGTGATTGCGAAAGTCGCGCTCACCAATAGTGCGCGTAGCCTGGCAAATGCGGAGACGCGTTTCTGGGTTGTACGGCCGCGCATTGGTGCCGGCGGGGCATCGGGCATCGATACGCTGTTATCCGGTTCCTATATAGGCGTTGATAAAGGGACATCCAGTGAACATCAAACCGATTTTGTGGGTCTCGAAACGCCACCCTCGGTGATCAACGGCACCCCTGGGCGCTCGTTCTCGCTACGGACAGATGAATTGGGCTCCATTGACGTCAACTCGCCGGTTTACTATCGACATATTCAAGTCGGCCGCGTCGCGTCCTATCAGCTCGATGACGATGGGAAACACGTCAGCCTCCAGCTCTTCATCGATGCTCCGTACGACCGATTCGTTACGGAAAATACACGATTCTGGAACGCCAGCGGTGTCGATATCTCATTGAATGCGACCGGCCTGAAAGTCAATACGCAATCGCTTGCAACCGTCGTGACCGGCGGCATCGCTTTTGCAACACCCGACGACGGCGGTGGCAGTCCGAAGCCAATGTATTTCCTGGCCAAGGATCAGCAAGCCGCGATGGAGCCGCCCCACGGACCACCCGTACATTTCGATCTGCTTTTCGCGCAATCACTGCGGGGGCTTGTCGTTGGTGCGCCGGTCGTCTTTTCGGGTAGGGAACTCGGCGTTGTCACGTCGGTCGATCTCGACTACGACGCATCGAAAAAGCGGTTCCCGACATTGGTTGGTATCGACGTTTATCCTAAAAAACTGGGACGTGTACTGGCGAAACTGCCAAAATTCGACGGCGCTGCCGACCAGCAGGCGCTGCATTTCCTGAGCATCTGGGTGCAGCATGGGCTGAGGGCGCAGGCCAAGGCGGGTAATTTGCTGACGGGGCAACTCTATATCTCGCTGGATTTCGTGCAGAACGCCGCACCGGTAAGCTTCAATCCTCAGATGCAGCCGTTATATCTTCCGACGATTTCAACCGCCGGGGTGGACCAACTCGAAGAAAAACTGAATCACGTCGTGGATAAGATCGACAAGATTCCTTTCGACACCATCGGCTTGCAATTGAGTGCCAACTTGTCGAGCCTGGATGCCACATTGAAGCAAGTCAACGGGCAGTTGTTGCCGGAAACCACGCGCACGATGCAGCAAGCACAGGGGGCCTTGGGTAATGCGCAACAATTCCTCTCGCCGGATTCGCGATTGCAGCAAAACATCAATCAAGCATTGGAAGAGGTACAGCGCTCGGCGCAGTCTGTACGCAGCCTTGTCGATTACTTGAATCGTCATCCGGAATCCTTGCTTCGAGGCCGCCGCGGCGACACAGACGACGCATCCGCGAGCGACAGGATATCCGCCGCTGCAAAGGGAGCCGATAAATGAGATACCTCTCGCCAATCGCAGCGTCGTTGTGCATCGGGTTGGGTGCCTGCGCGTCAGCGCCGGTCCATTACCACACGTTGCTTGCACCAACGTCGACTGAAAACAGCGTGAACAAAAACGCCAATCTGCTATTGACGGTGTTGCCCGTCATCGTGCCGCGACAATTGGATCAAAGCAATTTTGTCGTACGCACGGGTGCCAGTGGCGTCCGGATTCTGGAAGATGAACAGTGGGCCGCGCCTTTCGCCGATGAACTACGGCAGGCGTTCGCGACGCTGCTAGGCGCCCGTCTTGGCTCGCCCGATGTGACGGGGTTGCGATACCCACAAGGTGTGCCGGTCATTTCGGTGACAGTACGTATTCAGCGCTTGGATGCCTGGGTGGGGCGTGAGGTGCAGCTCGACGCCAGCTGGAGCGTGACGTCATCTCAAAAAGGGCGCGATACACCGATTCTCGGGCATGCCTTGATCGAAAAATCCGCCCCCGGAAGTTATGACGGTCTGGTCCGTGCTGAGCAACAGGCGGTTCATGATGTGGCGTTGCGGATAGCAGACGATATTGTCGCGGCGCGTTGGTGAGCTTCGTTGCCGGGTGATCCCGCTTCATTCCGGCCGATGCGGTGGTCGTCGTGAACGCGGACCTCGCCGCAAAAAAGAGTGTGCGAGGCATTGCTTTACTGGACAAAATTGTCTAATATTTAATTGGACAATTTTGTCCAGTAAAGGCCTGCTTTCCCAGGCGACAAGCCGGACCCGAACGTGCGCATGCGGGATTGAAAAGACGCTGAGTTGCGCGCGAGGTTCTCCTCCTAAACGGTGGCGCAAATGAATACTGTCGAGTCAACTGGTGACAATGATGGCAAATCCTCGTTAGTAGACTGGTTGCTGAACTTCCCGCCGTCGCTGGCGAAGCGGTCGTCGCCAGCGACGGCGGGGTTTTTCGCCGTATCGAGATCAACAGCGGCGAAGGCGTATGCGTCGCTTGATCGGGTGGATCTGTCGCTGGATCGCCGTGGGCTGCTGGTAAATAAAAGCGTGTGACGCGCATCAGCGATTGGCATTTGCCTGGCCTATGACCCATGGCGCATACGCACTCGTATCGCTTTTTGCATGGTATGCCCGGCGCCCAATCGCTGCCTTGCAACGTTTGGCGCTGCAATCCAACGGTATGGTTGAAATGCCGTGAGGAAGAAGCCGCGTGCGTTCGTTCGTCGGCAAGATCGGGGACCGCGCGGAAACACGTCGAATATTGCCACACGAATCGTGTAAAACGTGTCCTTCCATCCCGCGTTTGGTAACAGGATCTGACGAATCGCGTAGAATTCGGGGATGACCCCATATTATTTCTGTTTTTCCCACTGCGCCAATATCGGCGGACAGTACACGCGCGCCGTCGCGCTGCCTTCGGTGAAGGTGGTCAGCGCATGAAACCCCCAAAACGTCTCGTTCCGCTGGTCGAGGAAGGCCTGATAGACGAAGTGCTCAGCCAATTGATGAGCGGCAAGGAAGCGATCGTATACGTGGTACGTAGCGGCGATTCGATCCGGTGCGCAAAAGTGTATAAAGACGCCAAGCAGCGTAGTTTCCGGCAGGCTTCGTCCTACCGCGACGGCCGGAAAGTACAAAATAGCCGCCAGGCCCGTGCGATGGAAAAAGGGTCCCGGTATGGTCGCCAAATGCAGGAAGAGGCTTGGCAAAGTGCCGAAGTCGACGCGCTGTTTCAACTCGCCAACGCAGGGGTACGTGTCCCACAACCCTATATCTGCAGCGATGGCGTATTGTTGATGGAGTTGGTTGTCGACGCCGATGGTAATGTCGCGCCCCGTCTTAACGATGTCGATATGACGGAAGCGCGTGCGATCGACTTGCACATGATGTTGCTCAGGCAGGTAATTCGCATGCTGTGTGCGGGCATCGTTCATGGCGATCTGTCTGAATACAATATTCTGCTGGCGGCAGACGGTCCGGTCATCATCGACTTGCCCCAGGCGGTCAATGCGGCGGGCAATAATGAGGCGGGGCCCATGCTGGAGCGTGATGTTGCGAACCTCGCCGACTATTTCGGCCGGTTTGCGCCGTCACTGCTTGCCACCGAATACGGTAAGGAAATCTGGGCATTGTTCGAGGCCGGCCAGTTGACGCCGGACGTACCGTTGACCGGCAAGGTCGAGGCGGATACGACGCCAGTGGATCTGGAAGGCTTGATGGAAGAGCTGGAAGAAACCCGATTGGAAGAGGAAGCCCGGATTCGACACGAGGATGCGCTGCGCGCCGGTTGACTGAGGGGCAGCGCAAGCCGGTTGTCCGACGACGCGCGTCATGGCATCAAGTGCTTTGCCAGTTGGCTCACCTAGCGGTGCCGTTCAAGCTTGCGACCTAGAAGACGCACGCCACACGATCATGTTTCAGTATGTTGGAGATCCATCCGTGCGACGTGCCGCCGGGAGGCTACTTCCGGCGGTCCAGCAACCGCCATGTGGCAAAACACGCGGACACGGCAAGCAGTGCGACGCCCTCCCAAAGATTGATGCGTACGCCGTCCGCCTTGGCGAGCGTCGACGCGGTATCGAACAGGCCAGCGCCTAACAGCAGCGCACCGTACACGAACAATAATCCCGCGACGAGTATTCGTAGATCGAACAGGCCACGGGAGCCGCTGCCGCCGTCAGCATCGTCGGCGCGGGGTTGTGCCACGTGAACCGGATTGCGTATTGGCTTGTTCATAATGTAGCTCTCCAGTAGATCAGTATCAGTGAGGCCGCGAGTGCCATCGCCAAGACAATTGCGCCGAGTACCGGCGGGGAGCGATACCACGTGGTCATGTGCATCGCCTCGGCTGCGTCAGGCGAATTCGGATCGGGGAGCCCCCATACCAGGCCCTTTAACTCCGAGAGCGGGCGCGGCCGTGTGAACAGACTCACCGCCACGGTGACAACCGACGTGCAGATGAATGCCGCGATGGCGCCATAGAAGTTGGCCATCTGCTCGCTGAAATGCGCCGCATCAATAACGCCGCCTTGATGGAAGTAGGCAATATGCGGTGCCGCGATGTGGGCCAGCGCGGCACCGGCAGTGCCGGCCAACATACCCCAGAACGCCCCCATCCCAGACGTTCTTCGCCAAAACAAACCGATGATAAACGCCGTGAAAAGTGGCGTATTGAAAAATGAAAACAGCATCTGCATGTAATTCTGGATGTTGTTGTAGCTCGCCGCGATAAAGGCGGTGCCCATCGTGACGATAATGCCGCCTGCGGTTGCCACACGCCCGACCTGCAAGTAGTAGTGATCGCTTCGCGCCTTGGCAATGTAAGGTTTCCAGAGATCGTAGGTGAATACCGTATTGAAGCCGCTGATATTGGCGGCCATGCCGGCCATGAAGCCGGCCAGCAGCGCCGTGACCGCCAGACCAAGGACGCCGTTGGGTAACAAGCGTTGCATCAGTTCTGGAATGGCCTGATTGAAAGACGGCCCGCTCGGCGTACCCAATCCTGGAATCATCGCCAACGCGACCATTCCAGGGACCACCGTGAATAGAGGCAAGATGAGCTTTGGAAATGCGCCAATGATCGGCGTGCGTCTTGCCGCGTTTAAGCTACTCGCGGAAAGGGCACGCTGCACCTCGGCGAAGTTTGTCGTCCAATAGCCAAAGGCGAGCAGAAAGCCTTCGCCCATCGCCAGACCTATCCAGTCACCCAGGGGGTTGCGCCAATGTCCGACCTGCGTGCCCTCCCAGGTCATCGTATGCTCGGGGCTCGGCATTGCCGCCGCCACGGCGTGCCAGCCGCCGACATGGTGCAGGCCCAATGCAACGATTGGGGCGAGGCCTGCCAGGATCACAAAGAACTGCAGGACCTCGCCGTACATTGCGGCGGACAAACCGCCGAGCAGGATATACAACAAAACGAACGCGGCACCCAGCGCAACCGATACGATCAGAGGCCATCCAAGTAGACGCTCGATAATCAACGCAAGCGCGTACAAGTTGATGCCGGCAATCAATATCTGGCCCACAGCGAATATCAGGGCATTCAGCAGGTGGGTGGACGCATTGAAGCGTCGTCGCAGATATTCCGGCACGCTATGCACACGTGACGAATAGTAGAAAGGCATCATCACCACGCCCAGGAACACCATCGCCGGGATGGCGCCGAGCCAGAAGAAATGAACGGCTGCTGCCCCATACTGCGCACCGTTGGCGGCGTTTCCAAGAATTTCGAGCGCGCCCATGTTTGCCGAAATGAAAGCGATACCTGTAATCCATGCGGGCATCGACCGCGCGGATAAAAAGAAGTCGCTCGACGTCTTGGTGGCGCGATTTGCCAGCAGGCCAATGACGACGATCACCACAAAATAGATGGCGAGAATCGTGTAGTCGAGAAAATTGAGATGCAAAATGCCGATATGACTTGAGGACATGAATGCCCCTCCTGTTATAAGCGATCGCGGCCGGTTGTGGATCGATGGTTCAGCCACGCCGTTACCTCGGCACGTATGATCATGTACGGCCGGTAACGATATTTCACTATGCCACGCGGATCAGGGGTCGTTTTGGACCGAACCAGATCGTGTGATGGTGTGATCAGGCCGCCTTGCCGAGGCCGGCGGCGCTTGCATGCAATGCCATGAAATCGCGCGCGTGCGTGGCGAGTGTCGCGCTGTCATCCCATAAGTTGCGCCAGATCGCGAGGTCGACCGATAGGCCCTTCGATACTACGGCCGACGAGAAGCTTTCGAAGGTGATCGGGCCGCGATAGCCGATTGTCGCCAGGGCATGAAAGAACGTCGCGAAATCAAGATGCCCCGAGCCGAGAAAGCCACGATGATTTTCGCCGATATGGACATACCCAAGCTTGTCACCGCAGGCGATGACCGGCGAGAAAAAATCGGCCTCTTCGATATTCATGTGATAGATATCGAGATGTACCTTGAGATTGTCGGCGCCGACCTGCGCAATCACTTCAAGTGCTTGCTCCGTCGTATTGACCACGTTGCTTTCGTAGCGATTCACCACCTCCAATCCAAGCGTGATGCCGAGGCCCGCCGCCTTGTCCGCCACGCGCTTCAGCGATGACACGACGTTGCGCCGACCTTGCGCGCTGACAGGTCGAGTGTATTTGCCGAATGCGCTGTACAAACCGCCGCAAAAATATTTCGAACCCAAGCTGTGGGCGATGTCGAGACTACTCTCGAGCAACGCCACCCCGCGCGCGACAACTTCGTGATCATCGCTGGACACATCGGCATCGAACGCGAGGCCGCGCGAGCATGCTACTTCGATGCATTCACGTTCCATCAAGGCTCGCGTTGCCGCAACGTCAAGAACCGACGTGTCGTGTAAGGAAAATTCGACGAGACCGTAGCCTGCCGCCTTGCTTCCCTTGACAATTTTCTCGACTGATGGGGCGGTCAAATCACCGGCCCACACCAATGCATGCACTCCCAAGGTATTCATTTTTGTCATTGCTCCTCCATGTTGTTGAATCGGGCCGGATCGGCACCCTCCACCAATGCGCGCACACCGTATTTTGTGCTTTTTGCGACAACTTTTGCTTTATTATTACGCAAAAGTCGGAGTCGCGTAGGAGGTGACATTGGAGCAACGGAGCAGTGAGGGTCATGCGTTGGCGTCCCCAGACGGACCAGGGGCCGTTTTGGCATTGGTGCGCTCCGGGCGCGCCGTGACGCGCCAGGCACTTATCGCGCTTACGGGATTGTCACGTTCGACCATCGCACAACGTCTGGATGTGCTGCTGGCCGCTGGTTATCTGGCCACCGCGGCCCCGGTCGAGTCCAGCGGCGGCCGTCGCCCCGGTACATTTTGTCTGAATGCGAAATTGGGTGTGCTGTTGCTCGCGGCAACCAGCGCCAACGGTATGCACGTCGGCTTGGCCGATGCATCCGGGACTATTTTGCACAGTTATCACGAAGTGATCGACATCTCGGATGGACCAGAGAAGGTACTTGCCATCCTTTGTGCGAGCTTCGATCGGATATTGGCCCTTTTGGGCTACGGTATGGCGGATGTCCGTGGGATTGGGGTCGGGGTGCCGGGACCCGTGGCATTTCGTGAGGGGCGTATCGTCCGGCCGCCGATCATGCCGGGATGGGACAATTATCGCATCCCTGACTATTTCGCCGCGCGCTATGACGCAGTGGTGACGGTGGATAACGATGCCAATTTAATGGCGCTTGGCGAGCATCGTTTGCATTTCCCGAAAGTCGATCATCTGCTGTACCTGACGGTGGGTTCCGGCGTGGGATCGGGGCTGATCATGTCCGGTGCATTGCAACGGGGTGCCTTGGGCGCGGCCGGAGACCTCGGACACTGGTTCATGCCGCCGACAGGCGGAACGGCGCTGCCGCGCCGATGTCGATGCGGCAATGTGGGGTGTCTGGAGGCTTATACATCCGGTTGGGCGATACTGCGAGATCTTCAGCAGGGGGGCATGTCAACGCTGCGCGACGTGCGCGATGTCAGGACCCTGGCTGATCGGGGAGATCCGGTTGTATTGGAGAAACTGGCCGTCGCCGGCGAACGACTCGGCGATGCGTTGACGCTGGCGGTCAGCTTGTTGAATCCGGACGTGATCGTCGTGGGTGGTGAAATCGTCCAGGAGCATTTCCTTGCGTCCCTGCGGCAAGCGGTTTATCGCCGGGCGCCGCCTTTGGCTACTCGTCAATTGCAGATTGTCACGAGTTCGCTTGGCGACACGGCGGCGTTGCATGGTGTTGCGCAAATGATGGTGGACACCCTGTTTGATCCGTCGGTCGTGGATCGACGAATTGGAGAGAGTGGGCAGCATGGCGCCGTGCGTCCGTAAGCGGTATGACCTTTTGCAATCCGTGTGAGGACCGCGATCTGACCGTTGCCCGTATTGGCGGTGCCCGTTGGCGTGCTGCAAGGTGGTATGTTCTGTATCATTTTTGAGATCGATTTCTTCCTCATTGCAAACATTTGGTTCATTAAAACGACTGTTTTGCATAATTACTCTTTTATTTCGGTAAAGTCAGGTTCGTATCGCGCCGTTAGGTTAGGAAGCGCGCCTGGTCATTTCGCCATGGCGCACTCCGACATCGTCGTTTTACACGAGCGCCAAGATGAAGATCGCTTATAAATTCGCACTAGGCTTTGGGCTTGTCCTTGTTCTGTTGACCGCGATTGCCGTGACGAGTCTCGTCGGTATTCATTCGCTGCAGAAAAAAGTATTGGAGATCACCGAGGTCAATAACAAGGAAAAGGAAGCCGCAGTGGATCTTCGCGCCGCGGTTATCGACATGGTGATCGCCATTCGCAATGTCGTGCTGTTCGAATCAGAGAACGAGAAGCAAATCGAGATAGAGCGCATCAACAGCCAGATCGCGAAGTATAGAGAGACGTATGCAAAGCTGAACCAGATGTTCCAACAGTACGGCGCCGCCCCGGACGAACTGGCGGTCGTCAACGCTCTGCGTAAAAACGAGGCGGACACGTTGCCCATATTTGAAAAGATCATTTCATTGGTGAATGGCGGAGACACCAACGGTGCGGTGTTGATCATCGGTCACGACCTTCGTCAGCAGCAACGCGCATGGGTAGCGAATCTCGCCAGCTTGGTGGATATCGAAAGCAAGCAAAATGGCGAGGTCTCGGCCGACGCGAATCGAGCCGCATCGAATTTGACGGTCGCCATCGCCGTTGCGGGATCGATCGCGGTGCTGCTTGGTATCGCTGCGTCGTTGCTCACGTCGCGTAGTCTATTAGGGCAATTGGGCGGAGAGCCAGCTGCTGCGGTGCGTTTGGCACGATCGATCGCCGAAGGGGATTTGTCACACAAGGTCGACGTTGTCGCGACGGACGAGGGCAGTTTAATGGCCTCGCTTGAACGCATGCGATCGCGGTTAAACGACATCGTCAGGGATATTCAACGGTCGGGCGAGACAATCAACGCCGCATCAAGCGAGATCGCACAAGGCTCGACCGATTTGGCGCAACGTACCGAAGAACAAGCCGCCTCGCTCGAAGAGACCGCCGCCAGCATGAATCAGATCGCGATGACGGCGCGGCAGAATGCGGAAAATGCAGAACATGGAAACAGCGTCGCCTCGGCTGTCTCGGAAACCGCGCGGGAAAATGGCCTAATGGTAGCCGAAGTGGTCGAGACGATGAACGGCATCAGCGCCAGCTCGCAAAAGATGGTCCAGATCATCGGCGTGATCGAAGGCATTGCATTCCAGACAAATATATTGGCGCTGAACGCCGCAGTGGAAGCGGCGCGTGCGGGCGAGCAAGGTCGCGGCTTTGCCGTGGTGGCTTCTGAAGTCAGGGCGCTCGCACAGCGCAGCGCTTCGGCATCGAAGGAGATCAAGGCATTGATCGATGAATCGGCAGATCGGGTATCTTACGGAGCCGAACGCGTCGGCCAAGCCGGTCAGACAATGGATGCCTTGTTGTCTTCGGTGGACAAGCTCGTGATCATCATGCGTGACGTCGCAACGGGATCGACGGAGCAAAGCGCAGGCGCGGAGCAGGTCAATGTCGCGCTGAACCAGATGGACTCGGTGACGCAGCAAAACGCCGCGCTCGTCGAGCAAACGTCAGCCGCCGCGCAGGCACTTGCTGAAAGCAGTCATGCCATGCGCGATGCGGTCTCGGTGTTCGTGCTTGATGCGAAGCCGCAAAGTCGTCGGCAAGCGGATGCAACGCGGGCGCGCGGGGCGGCACCTCGCGCCGTGCTTGCATGACCGGAAGGCCTTAGCCGGAGACTGCCCGACGATGCGTTCAGGAAAGTATCCCTGGCGCTATCGCTCCGAAGGCGTGCCGTCCTTATCGGATAGACGCCTCTCGTCGAGATCACGTATTTTTCATCGACATACGATAATTGCGTGATGGTTGAATAGGAAAATGCAATGCAAGGCATTTTTTAAATATATTTTTCGGATTCTTGAAAGCGGCGTAGATTTTGCTGAAGTGTTCACCACGCCTCAAGGAAGAATTCGCGATGACAGAAGAGGCCAGGTCAATCGACACCCTGGTGGTAGGCGCCGGCCAGGCTGGCGTTGCCGTCAGCGAGCATTTGACGCGGCACGGCGTGCCGCATCTGGTATTGGAACGGGCGCGAATTGCTGAGCGATGGCGCACCGGCCGCTGGGACTCCCTGGTTGCAAACGGCCCCGCCTGGCATGATCGTTTTCCGAATATGCGCATCCCGGGCGTCGACCCGGACGGTTTTGCATCGAAGGAGCAAATAGCGGACTACTTTGCCGCTTATGCCAGAAAGTTCGATGCGCCCATCCGCACTGGCGTGGAAGTGACGAAGGTGGTTCGCAACGTTCGTCGTCCAGGCTTTACGGTAGAGACGTCGGATGGCGTCATCATGGCGCAACGCGTCGTGGTGGCAACCGGACCGTTTCATCGCCCGGTGATCCCTGCGATCGCGCCATCGGATACCAGGTTCACGCAGATTCATTCGGCGGATTATCGTAATCCATCGCAGTTGCCCGCCGGCGCTGTTTTGGTCGTGGGCGCGGGATCTTCCGGGGCGCAGATTGCCGACGAGTTACAGCGGGCCGGACGACAGGTCTACTTATCGGTGGGACCGCATGATCGCCCGCCGCGTGCCTATCGCACACGCGACTTTTGTTGGTGGCTCGGCGTGCTGGGTGAATGGGATTCCGAGATGCGGGTGCCTGGCCGCGAACATGTAACGATCGCCGTCAGTGGTGCCCGGGGCGGCCATACCGTGGATTTCAGACGCCTCGCGCACCAAGGCATCATCCTTACGGGTGTGACAAAGTCGTTCGAGGACGGTCTTGTGCGATTTGAGGCCGATCTGGCGGACAACATACGCCGTGGTGACGAAAACTATCTGTCCATGCTGGCGCGGGCCGATGCCTACGCCGAGTGCAATGGTCTCGATCTGCCCCTGGAACCGGAGGCACGTGACATGCTCCCGGATCCAGATTGCATGACGCATCCGTTGGATACATTGCACCTCGTCAACGCTGGCGTGACCTCCATTATCTGGGCAACCGGCTATGCGACCGACTTCAAGTGGCTCCAAGTCAATGCCTTCGACGAAAACGGCAAACCGCGGCATCAGCGCGGCGTATCGACTGAAGCAGGCATTTATTTCGTGGGATTGCCCTGGCTTTCCAGGCGGGGATCGGCGTTTATCTGGGGAGCATGGCACGACGCCAGGCATATCGCCGATCACATCGTGACCCAGCGCAACTACCTCGCGTATTACGATACCAACGCTGTGTGTATGACAAAGTCCGGTCAGGCCTAGGACGGGCTTCCGATTGATACATCGTCTTCGCCTGAGGTCTGCGAAATCGATAATATTGATGTTTCCAGCGCGCGACGATGAACATTCCATTCGCATGTACAAGGTTATACGATGAGCCAACCTACCCATACCCGTATCCGAATGTTCAATACCAAGGATACCTATCCGAACCAGACCCTCGACAACGATTTGTGCCAGGCGGTACGCGCCGGCAATACCGTCTATGTACGCGGTCAGGTCGGTACGGATTTCGAGGGTCGCCTCGTAGGACTTGGTGATCCGCGCGCGCAAGCCGAGCAGGCGATGAAAAACGTCAAGCAATTGCTTGAGGAAGCAGGCAGCGACATGATGCATATCGTCAAGACGGTGACGTATTTGACCGATGTGCGTTACCGGGAGCCAGTTTATCGCGAAGTGGGCGCGTGGTTAAAAGGGGTGTTCCCAATTTCCACGGGGCTTGTCGTGGTGGCGCTCGGGCAGCCGGAATGGTTGATGGAAATCGATGTGGTCGCGGTAATACCGGATGGCTGGACGCCGCCGCGGCTTTAAGGGGTAGCAATGACTTTTTCGATTATCGGCCGATGCGCCGAAACGGGACAGCTTGGCATCGCGATCAGCTCATCGAGCATTGCGGTGGGAGCACGATGTCCCTGGGTCCGTTCGAACGTCGGTGCGGTAGCAACGCAGAACGTCACGCTACCCGCGCTCGGACCGCGGATTCTCGATCAATTGGAGCACGCACGCATGCTGCCGGCGGACGCGCTTAGTTTCGCGCTCGCATCATCTGAATGGCATGAATATCGGCAGGTGATGTGCATCGATGCGCAAGGTCGTACCGCTTCTTTTAGTGGTGCGGAGACGCTGGGCATCCATCAAGTACGCGAAGGCGTCCAGTGTATCGCCGGGGGAAATATGCTGGCACGAACCGAAGTCATCGATGCCATGATCCCGGCGTTCGAGAATGCGAACGGCCTGTTGCCCGATCGCCTGCTCCGCGCACTGCACGCCGGGATGGAAAAGGGCGGCGAGGCGGGGCCGGTACATTCGGCGGCATTGACGGTTCAGGGAGCGTTATGTTGGCCCTTGGTCGACCTTCGCGTCGATTGGGCCGACGATGATCCCGTCGGCAGGTTGGCGAGTCTTTGGACCGTCTATAAGCCACAGATGCAGGATTACATGACACGGGCGTTGAACCCCACCGCGGCCCCCAGCTATGGCGTACCGGGCAACGAGTGATGGTGTCGACATAATGCGCGCGGTCGGGTGTTCAGACAACACCATGTTCCGTACCAGCGTTGCGTTGTAATCGTTACGAGTTGGCCCTCCGTCCGTCACGCCGATGGCAGGGACGGGTTCGTTCAGGCCTCCAACTGCAAGCGGCGGATATAGTGCTCGCTGAATGCAATAAAGTGGTTCACCACGCGCCGCGTCCGCATCGTTCGTGATCGGGCAATGCCGAGGGTGGTTGCCGTGACGGTATCCTTGAAACGCTTGATGACAAAGTCTTCGCCGTCGACGGTCCGTGTAGATTTCAATGGGAAATTGAGGAGGCTGTAACCCAGGCCGTTTGCTACCATTCCTCTGACGACCTCTGGCTGTGCGGAGCGATACGCCGGCACTGGACGATTGCCCACCGCATCAAAGAGTGCCGCGAAATATTCCCTGCTGTGTGGCAAATCCAGCATGACATAGGGCTCTTCCAGCAAATCGGCGAGCGCGACCTGGCGTGCGCGTGCAAGCCGGTGGTTCTTCGGGAGTAAGGCGTACGGCGGTAGCGACAGGAGTGGCGTGAATTCAGTGTCTTCGGTGAGATCGAGACTATACGTGAGCGCGAGATCGAGCGAGCCATCTTGCAGGCCACGCAGCAGATCGTCCTGGTGGCCCTCGATCGTGCGAAACGATATGCCGGCATGCTCGGCGGCGAAGTGGGCGATCAGTCCGGGCAACAGGGGAGGTGCGATGGAAGACAGGCAGCCCAAGGCAATAACGCCGGTCATGCCGCCGTCCATCTCCGTGGCGGTGGCCTGCAACTCCTCCGCGATCTTGAGGAGATTACGCGCGTGTCCAAGCAAATCGCGCCCGGCCTGCGTAAGTGAAAGGCCACTTGCATGGTGGCGGATAAATAATTGAACGCCAAACGAGGTTTCAAGATCCGCCAGTGCTGTCGAGATGGAAGGTTGTGAGATGTGCAGCCGTCGCGCGGCGGCGGTGAAAGACAGCGTTTCGGCCGTGACCACGAAATAACGCAGTTGCCGCAGGGAATAACGTAGCGGCTGATTATCCATCGACGTGTCTCATGGCAGGCGTTTTCAGAGTTAACACCTGCATTGTGAATCGCCTTTCAATCCGCATAGGAGCGATCTTCCTTGTCGAGAACGCGTTTCATCTCGTCGAAGTGTGCTAAGGAGAAGTCGCGGATGCCTTCCCAGTCGCGCGCCGTCTTCTCCGCAACCTCGGCGGACAGAACCTTTAACGGTTGTCCCGTCGCGTAGGCGACGCTCAGGATCTGACAGGCGCGTTCCAGCGTGTACATATCGTCGAATGCTTCGCCGATCGTCGGCGCCGTCACCAGCACGCCATGATTGCCCATCATCAGCCGTGAATGCGCACCCAATGCCGCAAGCAGGCGCGCGCCTTCGTGCGCCGTGTCGGCCATGCCGCCAAAATCACTGTCAAGTGAGACGCGACGGAAATAACGCGCCGTGTTCTGCTCGATGGGCTTGATCTCGGGATCGGCCAGGCAGGCGATCGCTGTCGCATAAACTGGGTGCAGATGCATCGCCACGCGAATGTGCGGCGCGCGGCGATGGATTTGTCCGTGGATGGCCCATGCAGTCGGATCGATGTCTGTGCGACCAGCAAGATCCTCGCCATCGTCGGCGTCTAGCAGCAGGAGATCGCTCGCGCGGATACGCGAAAAGTGTATCCACTTCGGATTCATCAGGAATCGCCGACCGTCAGGAGAAACCGCCGCGCTGAAATGGTTGGCCACGGCCTCGTGCATGCCGAGCTTGGCAAAACACCGAAAAGCGGCCGCAAGATCCACGCGAAGCTGATGTTCATCCATTGTCGTAATCTCAAAATAAATAATGGCTATACGAAGCAGGAGGCGAAGGGTCGCGCGTCTTGATACAGCCAGGCGTATGTCTCCCGTTGTCCGGCTGTCATCCTGGCACTGTAACAATTTTAATTAGAAGAAAAATATTGTTTTTGGATACACTGAATAGCTTTTTCCTATCAAAATCGGCCGCGTTCTGGGTCGGGTCGAGCACGCCGTCGGATTTTTCGACCGCTGATCGTGCGATGACAAATTGCATTTCCGGCGCGGTTACGGTAGTTTTTGTCGATCCGGTGCGAAATCGGGTAAACGTTCTATTGAAGTCAGATTTACCTATTGCGGATTTGCAACGACCACCGATGAAAGCAGTGAAAAAGCCGCTGCCACTTCAGACACTTCTTTCGCGTGCGGGCGACATCCGATACGATTTTGACTGCAGTGTTGCAAGGGTGGCGCTGTAGCCGATTTTGAATGTTCAGTAGATTTTGCGGGTTGAGCGATCATGCAGAGTGCAATAATCCTTGATATGTTGAGATCCGCCGCCAGTACGGGCAAGGCGCCGAGCGGTAGCGATGCGCTTGCGCACCTTGTGCACTGGCTTGCGGCGCATGCGGAGCGACTGGCGGAAGAAGATGTTCAGAGTTTACTGACCGTCGGCCTGTCGCTGTACAACACAGAGCTTGAAAAAAGCTGGAATATTGATTTCGAGAGCGTCGTGTACGCATCCAGCTTATCGACACTGGCTAAAACGACAGCACAGGACAAGCCCGCTGCGGCAGGTGCCGGGGGCGCGGAAACGTCGGACCCGGATCAAGCCCGTGCTCGCGCCGAAGCCGCGATTGCCGCGCTGGTCGAAATGCGACGACCTGGTTCGCCCGGCGCGTTGAGTGCCGCCAAGCACGGACGGCGGTGGACCGATTCGCCCCAATGGGCGCTGACGTACCGCGGCTAAGTTGTGAATGGAACTAGCCGAACGGTTCTCATGAGAACCGTTCGGCTTTTTTTTAAAAAAGCAAAATACGGCACTGCTGTCTCGACAAGCTCGCTTGATCTTCCGGAGAGCGCACAACGGCTTTGAGTGTTCGGCCAATCTGACGTAAAGGGCCACGGATTCCCGGGCAATCGATATTATTATCGTCGATGTAAGATCAGTATTCCATATTTTAATATTCATTTCTTGAATGAAATGATTTTCAATGCTGCGCGTCATAACTAAAAATATTTACGTTGCGTGAACAAATTAACGGGGATGGTTTTTGAGCAATGTGAAATACGTCTATCTATTTGTCTCATATCGTCTTTGTCAGCGACTCGGGAGCATAAAATTTCCTGAAGAATGATGAGATTGGTCTTGGAGGCTGGCCGTCACAATCTGCGCTTTGTATTCCTAAAGTATTATTCTGCGGAATTATTCTATCTATCCAAACGCGAGATGCATCCTGATGCCGAATCGGACATTTCCGTTGTGTCTCATAATCAGTGCCGTTTGCATGGATAAGCGTTAATTTGACGGTGAATGTGGAAGACAGTGAAAAATAATGTCAATGCTGAGCAGCAAACGAAATTCGTTTCCCATTTCGGTATCTTGCTATATGGACGCGATTTGATGCATCGCGTCCATATACTGTTTTCACAGGCGGCTTGTGTGGCCGTGGGAGTCTCGGCGTTGTGCACTCCGATTCAAGTGTCGGCCCAGGGTGGCGTTGCCGAACATGCGGCGGCACAACGTTCAACATCCTCCTCTGCGTCGCCGGACGTGCCACCTATTCCGCAGTGGGTACAGAACAAAAGCGAAGACAGCGCCACGCCGACGATGCCTGTTTTACGCACGCCGCCGCCTGGTGGCAATAGCCTCGGCAGTAACGCTGCCGACCAGGACAGACAAGGTCAACAGATCGACCGCTACGAACAAGGCGATAGACCGGCGAGATGGTCATCGCACTTTGACGCACGCGACGCCGCGAATGAGACGCTTCCTTGGGATCAGCAGCAGTATTTGCATCCCTCACAAGCGCGCCAGCCGTGGGTGTCGTCAAGGCCAGGCGCGCCATCGAGCGCATTTCAGCGTTTTGTTCTGGACACCACGGGCACCTATCTTCCCGTGTTCGGCCATAGCCTGTTCGATACGTCGCGCATGTCCCGCTTTTCCGCGAACCAGAGCGCCCCCGCACCAGCCGACTATGTCATCGGACCCGACGATGAGGTGACGTTGCGCGTTTGGGGTTCAGTGGAGGGGGACTTGAATCTTACTGTCGATCGCAATGGCCAGATCACGATTCCAAAGGTAGGTGTGGTGACAGTGGC
This sequence comes from Robbsia andropogonis, assembly GCF_000970345.1. Taxonomy (GTDB): domain Bacteria; phylum Pseudomonadota; class Gammaproteobacteria; order Burkholderiales; family Burkholderiaceae; genus Robbsia; species Robbsia andropogonis. Next base: position 168,486 of record NZ_LAQU01000005.1, read on the forward strand.
CGGCGTACGGGCTTCGCAGTTGGAGGCCGTATTGCGCCGGGCAATCGGGCGTAATTTCTCCGGTTTCGATGCGTCTGCATCGTTGCGCAAGCTGCGATCCATTCAAGTCTATGTCGTCGGGCAGGCAGCCCGCCCTGGGGCATACACGGTATCGAGCATGTCGACGATCGTAAACGCCCTGTTCGAAAGCGGTGGGGTAGGGCCAAATGGATCGATGCGTCGAGTGGAGCTGCGTCGCCGGGGCGCCTTGGTCGGCATTGTGGATTTGTACAAATTCATCACACAAGGCAAATCGGACGGTGATCGAAGCTTGTTGCCCGGCGACGTGATTGTGATTCCGCCATCAGGTCCACGCGTGGCCTTGCTGGGCGCGCTCGACTCGCCTGCAATCTATGAGTTGAAAGACAAAAAGGAGACCTTGCGTGACGTGCTCGGGTACGCAGGGGGCACAAGTGCGCTGACGAGCACGGATAAAGTGACGATCGAGCGTGTCGACTCGGCCACGTTGATGACGCCGGCGCGTAGCGTTGAAAGCCATGCGCTGGATGCGGCGGGGCTCGCGACGATTATCAAGGATGGAGATGTGATCTCGTTGCAAAAAATCAATCCATCCTTCAAGAATGCCGTGACGCTACGCGGCAACGTGGCGGCATCACTGCGCTATCCGTATAGGGAGGGGATGCACTTGTCGGATCTGCTCCCGGAGCCGGCCGCGCTGCTCACACCGGATTATTTCAAAAGAAAAAATGTACTCGTGCAGATAGACAAGCCCGATAGGCGTCGGTCGATATCGATCGCGGACCAGACGCGTCATGTCCAGGCGTTGATCGATGAGCCGAACTGGCGCTATGCGGTGATCGAGCGGATGGATGTGCTCAAGTTGACGACGCGGCTTCTGCCGTTCAATCTGGGGGCCGTGGTCAATAAGACGGATCCCACCCAGGATCTGGCGTTGGAGCCCGGCGATATCGTGACGATCTTCGGTAGCAAGGACATGCGTCTGCCGCGGGAGGATCATACCCGGCTGGTAAGGGTGGATGGCGAAGTCCGTGCCGCTGGCGTGTATGAGTTGTTACCAGGCGAGAGCATGCAAGCGTTGTTGGTACGTGCGGGGGGGGTGACGTCGGCAGCGTATTTATATGGTGCGGAATTTACTCGGGAGCAGACGCGCAAGCAGCAGGAGGCAAACCTGCTGGAAGCGCTCAATCGAATGGAGCAACAATCAAGCACGCGTATGGCAAGCTTGATGGCCAATACAAACCAATCCGGAAACAATGAGGCACTGATCTCGCAATTCGCAAAGCAACAGCAGGTGCAAATTGCGCGGCTCAGAAATCTTAAACCTAGCGGCCGCGTGTCTTTGGAGTTACGTATGGATGCGCAGACGATTGAAGATTTGCCAGACCTCCCCCTCGATAATGGCGATACGCTTTATATACCGCCGTTACCTGCGTTTGTTACGGTAGTGGGAGCAGTAAATAACGAGAACGCGATCATCTGGCGGGAAGGGCGCACGGTTGACGAGGTTCTGAAAGTGGCAGGCGTGCAGAAGGACATTGCCGATACCAGTCGGAGCTTTGTTCTGCGCGCCGATGGCAGTGTGTTTTCGCGTGACTCAACGAGTTGGCACAATTCATTTGAATCCGTCAAGCTGATGCCGGGAGATACGGTCGTCGTTCCGGAAAAGATCGACCCGCGCACGACAATGACGAAGTTCATGGCCGGCCTGAAAGACTGGTCGCAAGTGATCTCGCAACTTGGATTGGGCGTGGCCGCCATCAGAGTACTGAATCGCTAGCCCATAGGGATGGCGTCACCGATCTAGGTAACACCTCTCGATGTCATATCGTTACCTTCGAGGGGGAAGCGCCACGCAACGCTTCTTCAGCGGGCGACGAGACTACCACTAGAGTCGTAATTTTGCCATTTGCCCGCAAAATACAGAGAATGCTTGTCGTGGGTCAGCCACATAGGGTCTTTCCATGCTTCGGCAATATCGCCATTTTTATCACTTATCCCCATAAAATGCGCAATATCGACAACATGACGGAAGAGGCCTTCCATGACGCTACCCGATCCCGCCGGCGACGATCCGTTCGTTACGACGCGCGAGGCTGCAGAACTGCTCGGCGTATCGTTGAAAACCGCGCAGGTATGGTTTGAACAAGGCGGCATCCCCTCCTGGAAAACACCAGGCGGGCATAGACGGGCACGGCGCAGTGCGGTGATGGCAATGCGTAAGCGGGACGCGAAGCGATCAGATCCGCGTTTGCATCAAGCCATCCTTGTGCATCGCGCCAGCGACGTGATGCAAGCCCGCGTCGAGCAACTGCGCCTGTCGCCCTTTCCCGTTCACCTTTGTACCGGCGATCTGCTCGACCTGCTTATCCAGGTAGGCACGGTTGCGCCGGAAGTGTTGATCATCGACTTGAATGATGTCGACTGGCAGAAATTCGAGATGCTGCGCCGTATCACATCGTCGTCACGCCTTTCCCACGTCAAAGTTATCGCGCTGAGTGCATTGAGCGAGCGGGACCTGCGAAGCGAGGTAGGGAAAGTGGATCGGGTGACATTGGTACCCCCCGACGTGGATGCCACACCCTTCCTGGCCGCCGTGCACGAGTGCCTGGGATGGTCACTCGGGGGAGAGGAGGGTGGTAAGACACCGTCCATGGCCGATGTTGCACCTGGCACGCCGATGCCTGGATTTGTAACGCTGCCCAACGAGCCAAGCCGATTGCTGGCGGTGAAACGCAGCGGCTTGGCCGGCGCCGCGCCAGAAACCACATTCGACGATCTCACAAGGCTGGCGAGCCAGACCCTCCGAACCCCTATTTGCCTGCTCAGCATCCTGACGTCGGACCAGCAATGGTTCAAGTCACATTGGGGGCTGGATGTATCACAAACGCCGCGCGCATGGTCCTTCTGCAACCATACGATTCAAGCGGATGAGATTTTCGTGGTCCAGGATGCCACGCTCGACGAACGGTTCAAGCAAAATCCATTGGTCATCGGATATCCCAATATTCGTTTTTATGCAGGTTTTCCCATCCGGGACGTCGACGGCTTTCCACTCGGAGCGCTCTGTGTCATCGATCGTCGGCCTCGGACGCTGGGAGCTGCGCAAGTGGAAGCGCTGCACACCATCGCCGCCGCGGTTGCCGATAAGATCAATCTGCGGCTGAGAGAGCGTCAGCTTCGAGCGGTTCCCAGTGGTACCTTTGGCGATTGAGGGCATGACGTGTCAGGAAGGGCGTCAGCGAGCGGATTGTCCACGTTATCGACGGAAGCGTCGGCAGTGTTCAAGGTAGCCCGCTTCGTGACTACCGACAAGTTCGACGACACTTTGCCAGAGCCACAGTGGCGCGGCGATCGACTTGTTTTTTGAGCGGCCTAGTTCACTTAGCCAAGTTCGGCGCGTTGTCGCATCCATTTGCCTTGAATGCGCATGCCCCACGACCAAGGCAAGATAGCGGGCGACCTTCATTGCTTCATCCTCGCTGATTTGCTCGATTTCCAGTTTTAAATCCTGTGGCAGCAACTCCCGCAGGATCACGGAATGCCCCTGCAGCTCAGCGGCTCGCATTCGTTCACCAAGATAAGGCGATAAATGACGGGCGCCTTCGACAACGCGCCGCGCGTTGTCCGTCGGCATCGGCGCGCCCGCGTAGCGCGGTGCGGCCGCTTTAACGCCTTCCTTGATGTCGATGAGGCAAAGATCGTCTCCTTCTATGGCGCCTCCATCCACGTCGAGCAATACCGCATAACGAAGACGGCCGAGGGAACTGCATCCTTTCACCCAGTATGCCGCATCGAGTACCGTCGTCCTGCCGTTGTCGGCCCGGCCCCGCAGGCTGGTCGCTAATTGCGAGACGGTGCGTTTCTCGAAAAGACGAGCGATAGCGGTGTGCTCGGTTTTACTGACCGGCCAAAATCGTTTACCTAGTGGAATTGTCGGGGCGATATCGTCGAGACGTTCAAGCGCGAGACTTTTCCAGGAGCGCCTGACCGCCTCTCGCATGACCAAGCGCACCATTTCCGGCCGCTTCTCCAATCCCTCATGCGCGCGTTTTGCGTCGAACGCGGTGACATAGCCGTCGAATAGCGCTTCGATCATGCTCACGGTCGTGATACCCGGCAGATCGGAGCTACGTGCCGCCGTTGCAAGCGACAGACCCAGCCGGATCAGATCGTGCGCCGGATTGCCTATCACCGTTTGATCCAGGTCGCGTATCTGGATCTCGATACGCCCTTGTGTATCTGCAACAGGTCCGAGATTGCCGGTGTGGCAGTCGCCGCAAATCCAGATGGCCGGACCTTGAGGCAGGCGCCGGATATCCGCCTCATTCAGCCAGTCGTAGAACTTGCTGGTACTGCCGCGTACATAAGCATGGGTGGAGCGGGCCATCTTGGCATTGCGTTTTTGGGCGAGGATGGTCTGCCGGGCTGCGTGGTTGCGTATGCCCGGCTTTGTTTGTTTCGGCATTGATAGGTTCCTTGTAATCCTCGTATCGTCCCACCTTCCGTTGCACTGCTCCGCCTGCAACACCACGCGCGGCATTGTGTAGTGGATCAACCAATTGCAATTGTTGCTTCAATCGTCTGTGCGTTAGGTTGTGCAATTAGTGTGCCATCGCTGGTAAATGCGCGTTATCCGCCGTGCGCACGCGGGTCTCAAAAAGCAATCCGCCGCCTTCGTCTGCTCGCGCGGCGGATGGCCGATGATGGTTTTTCATTTATTTATTTGGAGGGTTAGTCGTGAAGGATGATGTATTTTAATAAAATGCCTGCTTGATCAATCAGGTATTTTCTTTCGATGACGAGCGCGATTTTTAGTAATATGACAGATGAAATACCACATAATCTTGCTGTTTATTTTTAAATATTACAATCACGAACAATACTGTGTGGTATAGGGGGGCCGCGAAAGCATTTTTCAGTGCGAGAGATATTAAATAGAATATGGCCACTGTCGAAATACGTTGTGCGGATGCATTGCCATGTCTCGGAATAAGATTGTGAACCTTGGCACTCAACACATTTTCATAGCGGCAAATTTTCAGCGTAGAATGCGTCTGCCGCCGCGCTGCCAGCGCGCTTTTGGTTCTACGACAACGATGCACGTCGATCTCCTCACTCTTTATTTGCTTGCGATCGGAACGCTTCTGGCCAGTGCTGGAATGACGTATTGGGAGCATCTTACGCATCCCAAACGCAGTAAGGAGTTGCGCGTTCTGGCAGGCGCTTATACGACGTTGGCGATCGGGTGTGCGGCCGCAGTCTTGCGTCGCGTATTATCAGGGGAAGCGGGTGTCGCCGGCGCTGCGATAAGCAATCTGCTTATTGTTGGTGGTTATTTGCTAATTCTTCATGGCGTTGCATTGATGCATGGACGCCAATATCGTGTTGTATCCCTGGGGATGCTGGCGCTGCTGGCGTTGACGTGGGCTGTCGCCGGCGTTCAAGGCCAGGCTGTAATGTGGGCATACGTCAGCGCGTTCCCTATTGCGGTGGCGTCGGGCCTGACGGCACGGGAATTCCTTCGAGACGATGGCACCAAATTGGCACCATCAAGATATATCGTTGTTGTGGTAACCGCTATTCACGCGCTTTTCTATATATTCAGGGCGTGTATTCTGCCGTGGCTTGCTGTGCCGTTTGGTGTGCATTTCTTATCGATCGCCGGAAAGGTGACGATGTATGAGGGTGTTCTATATTCCGTGGTGCTGCCGATGGCAATGCTCCGATTGGTGCGTGAAGAATCGCATAGCCAGTTATTGCAGGATTCGCAGACAGACTACCTGACCCGTCTTGGGAATCGCCGGTGGTTTTTCGAGGAAGGTGAACGGATCATTCGTGAACATACGGCCAAGGGACAAGCCGATCGACCTACTGCTTTGCTGGTTTTCGATCTCGACCATTTCAAAGGGATCAATGACCAGTTTGGTCATAAGACGGGCGATGAAGTCTTGCGAGCGTTTGCCGAGACGGTGCAGGAGGTTGCGCCTTCGCGTACCGTGCTTGCGCGAATCGGTGGCGAAGAATTCGCCATGTTGTTGCCTGGGTATGAAACGTTCCGGGCGAGAGAGGTAGGCGAATCTGTCGCACGGCGCTTTGCCGAGTCCGTTTCCGCTCAGATGCATGCACTAGGCCTTGCAGCAACGGTGAGTATTGGCCTGGCACAGTTTGGAGAGGACGTGCCGACGCTTTCGGATTTGCTGGCCGCTGCGGATCGCGCGTTGTACAGTGCAAAGTCACTCGGTCGAAATCGACTGGAGGTCGCGCAGTCTTTACAGGTACTACGTCATTCAGATGACGAACTGTCCATTTCTCGAGGCTTTTCGTAAGCGTTTTCTCGGTGTTTCATCCTGAGACACCTATGCATCCCTGGTTGATTTCGATATCCGGCCCTTGCCTGAGCTGATGCGGCAATTTCCTTATAATAGGTAATTGACTTCATCATGGTCTTGGACCTGGAGCGTATGCATGAGCCAGATTGCAAGCAGCACATGGCACGCCGACCCGTTGGTTTGGGGGAATGGCCCTACGGTGTTTGAACTCTTTCTTGAGCCTACATGCGCATTCTCTGTAAAAGCCTTCAACAAAATCTGGCCGCTGATCGATCGTGTTGGTGAAAAGCAGTTGACGGTAAAGATACGTCTGCAGTCGCAACCTTGGCATCTTTATTCAGGCGTTGTCGTGCGTTGTGTTCTGGCAGCGTCGACGACACCGGGCGGTAAGGACGCTGCGAAAGCCGTGCTTGCCGCCGTTGCCGCGAATCGTGATGCCTATGAATTCGAGAAGCATGGGGGCGGTGCCAATATGGACGTGACGCCACACCAATTGATCGCGCGACTGGAGCAGGAAAGTGGTGTACCGCTGGCGGCGGCATTCGCGCTGCCCGATCTTGATAAAGTGGTCAAATGGCACTGCAAATACGCACGTCAGAATGGCATTCATGTGTCGCCGACGTTTATGGTGGACGGTCTCGTTGATCCGGCGTTCAGTAGCGGAGAAGACATGGAAGCCTGGGCTACCCGGTTGACGACATGATGTTTGCATCGAGCACGGTCGAGTACCGGACGTTGCCATTGAATCCGTCCGGCATCACCGCGTGTTTCGGTGGTATTCGAAAAAGCAATTTTATTCTGCGCGACCCGTATTGCGGGCGTGTGGAGAACGGAGCGTAATGAATGACGAGATCAGCATTGGTGGTAGGCGCAAGCGGTATTGTCGGTAGCGCTACGGCAGCATTGCTCGTAGCACAGGGTTGGTCGGTATATGGTTTGGCCCGTCGTGCGACGGCCCAGGACGGCGTAGTGCCGCTCTCGGCCGATTTGCAGGATCCGGCCGCCACCGAGCAGGCCCTGGCAGGCGTGAAATGCGATGCGGTATTTATCACGACGTGGCTTCGGCAGGACAGCGAGGCGGAGAACATTCGGGTCAACGCCGCGATGGTGCGCAATCTATTGGATAGCCTGCGGGCGAACAGCCGTCCGCGTCATGTTGCCTTGGTCACGGGGCTGAAGCATTATCTCGGGCCGTTTGAGGCGTATGGCAAGGGCATGCTGCCGCAAACGCCGTTTCGCGAAGACCAGGGACGGCTCGATGTCGAGAACTTTTATTATGCGCAAGAAGACGAAGTATTTGCCGCAGCGAAAAAAGATGGCTTTACCTGGAGCGTGCATCGTCCGCATACGGTGATTGGGAAGGCTGTGGGTAACGCGATGAACATGGGTACGACACTGGCCGTGTATGCCACGCTATGTCGGGAAATGGGCCGTCCTTTCGTTTTTCCAGGATCTGCCACGCAATGGAATAGTTTGACCGACATGACCGATGCAGGCCTGTTGGCGAAGCAATTACTGTGGGCGGCCACGACACCTGCCGCTGCCAATCAGGATTTCAACGTCGTGAACGGTGATGTGTTTCGCTGGAGTTGGATGTGGCGTCGGATTGGTGCATGGTTTGGCGTCGATGCCGTGCCGTTCGACGGTACCGTAAGACCGCTCGAACAGCAAATGGCGGGAGACGCGGACCAGTGGCGCGAGATTGCCGCTCGCTATGATCTCGTGGAGCCGGATTTGAGCCGTCTCGCTTCACCGTGGCATACTGACGCAGATCTCGGGCGACCCATTGAGGTCGTCACGGATATGTCAAAGAGTCGTCGCCTGGGTTTCAAGGAGTATCAGCCGACAGACGATGCGTTTATTGCGCTGTTCGAAAGGCTGTGCGCGGATAGACTGATTCCGCGTCCGTGACAGTATTAGCGCGTGCCGATCGCCCAAAATCGCTCTGGTTCGAATGCGTCCGCGAGGGCAGCCGCACCGAGCGCGGCGAGCTGGCTTTGGTACGCGTGCAGAGCGGTGTGCTTGCACTGAAATGCCGCAATATCCTGCACGCGTGGTCGTGGCAGACCATTTCCTCGAGAATGCGACGGGATTTTTTCCGGCAATGGCAAAGCGCCGGTTTTTGGAATAGTGTGCCATTGCGCGGGCGTGGCGCTGAAGCCGGCCTCATATAAGGCGTGCAGTGCCGATTGCAGCGAAGCATCGATGTTCCGATAGGGTACATCCTCATATGCAACCCAACGCGACGTTGCTGCCACGCCGGATCGGGAGCAACGTATCCATGCCCGCCTGGCACGGATGTGGTCGGAATGGAACAGGCCCATCGGCACGACCAAGACGTCTGGTGCCAATTCCGTCAGTGCGACGGATAAAGCCGATGCCAATTGTGCTTCGTCAGTGCCAACATCGATAGTTCCAAGATATTGGCCGTCGAGGCAATCAAGGTGACGTACTCGCGCGCCGAGCGCTGTCATGGCGAGGCGATCCTCGTCTCTTCGCGCGATGACTGCTTGTTCCGCACTATCGAATCCGCATTCCCGGTCCCACGCCGTACTGATATCGAGCGCGGTCGGCATACCCGTGAACAACGTGACGACCGTTGCGTTGCGGCAGGTCGAAATCAGCGCGCCGCAACTCAATACCCCGTCATCCAGATGCGGCGAGATGACGACAACGTGTTGATCGGTTTCCAGCAGTGTGGGCGCGATCTCGATACCCATCACGTGATACCCGATGTGTGTTCGATGGCGTTGAGGAATGCGGCGAATCCATCCGGCGCGCGCGCTTCTTCACGCGCGCTCGTGACCACGGACGGATTGCCCGGGCGGGCGATAGCCACGCCGATACCTTCCAGGGCGGCCAGGAGCGCGGCATCTTCGCCCGTGCGAAGTGGGGCGAAGCCGCCTACGGCGAGATAGGCAGCGGCCGAGAGCCCGAGGTTTGCGCCATGGACATGCCGGTGCCCGTCGATACGCTGATAGGCCGCTTCGTGCCGCGACATGCATGCACTGCTGCGTTGCGACCAGTCATCGACGACGATGGTGCCGCAGACCGCATCACTCCCCGCATTGGCCAATCGATACTGACTGGCAAGCCAATCAACCGGTACTGCGGAATCCGCATCGGTAAAGGAGAGCCATTGCGCGCCGCGCCCCAGCGCGAACGCGGCGCCCATGCTGCGGGCCAGACCGACGTTCCGGTGTGCCGAGCGCAATGCGCGATAGCCATATGACGCTACGATCGACTCGGACGCGTCATTGCAGCAATCCAACACGACGATTACCTCCACGGTTGCGTGCGCGAGCGTGCCATGCTGCACGGCTTCGCGAATGCTGTCCAGGCAACGGGGCAATAGACGTGCTTCGTTATGTGCCGGTACGATGACCGCGAAGGCCGCAGGCCCAGTCGACAACCCTGAAAGCGATGTGGCCGTCCTCATGGCGGGAACGGTGATTTCCACGGCGCCGATCTTCCTGGGTTCTTTTTCCGGTCTTGCGGTCATCATCGTATTCCCTCGTGTTGTGCGACCGACTTGGCCTCTGTGGTCCAGATGGACAGACAGAAATCGGTGTCGAGATATTCACCTGAAATGGGTAGGCCAAGCAGTTTGCCGATATGCCGATGCAGATCGACGCCCACTGTCGGCGCGCCCTGGAACGGATGGCACCAGTGGCAACAGGCCACTGTTGCCTCGGGAAGCAAGGCGTCTTTCAGCATGCCGATCACTGAGGTCAGGGCGTCATTACTCAGGTAATAGGCCACCTCGCTTAACACGATCAGATCGAAACGTCCCTCTGGCCATTCTTGTCCCAGGGTCATCGATTGCCAGTCAACGTGCGGCGGGGCCTCCGGGTGCGTGCGTGCGATATCCAGGGCCGCTTGTGCACCATCGCTGGCAAGCAATCGGTCGCATCGGGCGGCGAGCGAGCGGGTCAGCACACCGGTACCGCAACCGGGTTCATACGCCCGGTGGTATCGCGGTTTCGGCAAGCTGGCCAACAATACGGCGCGCTTCCTTTCTTCATACCACCCTTTCTCAATTTTCCACGGGTCGGCACTGGCGGCGTAGCATGCCGCGAAATAGTGACTATCGAAGGGTGACTGATGTTCCGCCTCTTGCATATCGGTAATCAAAGTTGCCATGGCGATATTCCGTGTGAATCTGCCTCGGTTAGCCGGGTGCCCAAGGCGATCAAGTCTTTCTCCGCATGGCTTTGGCGCAGAAACACCGGTAGATCCGCCATGCGCCGTGCGAATGCCGGCTCCTGGCAGAACGGCGCGGCACCCAGTGCACGCCCCGCATGGTCGATGACGCGACGTGCCGCGTCATCGATGACCGTTCGTGTGCGCAAGGCCCAGAGATAAGAAGAGGCGAGTGGTGCCGCGTCGATTGCCGTTGCCGCTTCAACTAGCAGCGCACGAGATGCTGTAAGGTAACCATCGATGGCCCCGAGGTGCATCGACTTGTGGACATCGCCGGGCGACGCGGCGGCAACGCGTGCGCCAATGGCACACGCCGCGCCATACCAAACCGCGGCAATACCGATGCCTCCGTGCCAGAAACCAGGACGTGAAATATAACTGTCCGGATCGCCGATTGGCACTGCCTCGACATGATCGAACGACAGTACCGCGGTGCGGGTGTGTGTCATCCCGACGGCAGACCATGCACTGGTATCGTGGCTGATGCCGTTTAAGCGCATGTCGACCAATACCAGCAATCGTCTACCCGGCGCGTGATCGCTTTCATGCTCGGGCCACGCCGTGACAAGTGCCCATTGCGTGGCATGCGCGCCGGAACACCAGGGTTTGCGGCCCGATAAACGATGCCCATCGAAATGCAGGCGGTCGATACCGTTTTCGGCTGCCCAGACTGCCCCCATGCCGGAGGGGGCTACCCTGTCGGGCGCGAGTTCGGCGAGAATGGCTAATGCATCGGTATGGCTTTCATAAAGTTTTGCGGCAGACAAGTCATAGGCGCCCGTCGCCGCTAGTGCGCGCCAGCGCGCCACCGTTTCGCCCTTTCCCGGAAAAGGGATCTGATCCAATCCATCCCGGATCCAGGTTGCCACGTCAACGTCTGGTGCAGTGGGCGGATTCTGCAAGGCTGCGCCGGTGTTATCAGTGTAGGCGTGTAAAGTCCCAGCCAGCTTGCCGGCACATTCTTTTCTTGCACCGGACGCAGGTCGCGTGTGGCTTTCACGCCAGGACGGGATCGTGCCTGCGTCAACGGTGGCCGCGCCGGTATCAAGTCGGGCGTCTCCGAACGAGCTTCGCATTGTCATCAGTACCCCAAATTCGTGCACCGTGGTTGAATACAGCAGGGCATATGGTGCGCGCTCCAGCGGCGGATGGGCCCTACGCGCTCTGTCAGCAAGAAGCGGTCCCGATACGTGTTCATTAGCTAATCACAATTGATTCCTTCCACATCGACATAAAACGCGGCAGTCTCACGTACATCGAGCGAAACGCGGAGGCTAGCGATGTCAGGGTTATCGGTCGGGTCGAATCCATGCGGCGATAGTTCGCCCAGTTCGCAGGCCATCGCGGCGGAGCTGGCAACACGCGAGTGCCCGCGCCGCGATCCGGTAAGATCGTCGTCGCGCACAAGGGCAAGCAGCCGCGAAGCGGTCACGGTGCTGATCGTGCCTGGCCTCCACGGTAGCGGTGATGATCATTGGCAGACGTGGCTAGAGCGATCCCTGCCCTCGGCGCGGCGTGTGGTGCAGCGCGATTGGGCGCAACCATCGCTTCTGGAATGGAGCGCGTGTGTGCGCGATTCGATCGAGGCCAGCACAGTGCCAGTCGTATTGGTCGGGCATAGTTTCGGATGCCTGGCGATTGCGGAGGCACTGCGATCGGTTGCTGATCGCGTCGCTGGTGCCTTGTTGGTGGCCCCAGCCAACCCGGTTCGATTCGACATCGATCCGGCCCGCTTGCAGCATCGGTTGCCGATGACATCCGTGACGGTGGGGAGCGAGAATGATCCGTGGATGGCTTTCAAGGCAGTGCAGGATCTCGCGCAGGTTTGGGGCAGCAGCCTGATCAATCTTGGTAATGCGGGACATATCAATGTTGCATCGGGATTTGGGCCTTGGCGTCTCGGCCGCGAATTGACGGAAATGCTCTGCTGGTCTGCACGTATGGATGTCGTGCCACGTGAGGTGCTTACGTTGACCGACGCATGGTCGCATGCGGCCTGACGCAATCGCATCCTGCAGTTGGGCCAGCTTATGACGCGTAACGCATTCCACTGCCGGTGGTATTCCAGTATTTCGGGATAGCAAATCGAAAACGACCATTTGCCATTGTCGGGCAAGCGCGTTGTAATCGAGTCTCAGCGCGATTTGCCGTTGGCATGCAAGGCGTACGACGCGCGCAGCTGACCAATCCCTTATCTCAAAAATATGGTTTGCCCTCCAACGGGCGAAGGACGTGTCGCGTCCTTTACGTTCTGCAAGCGGAAAACTCATGCCTGATCTCACCACCTCGCTGCGCGACTATGCCCCGGAAGCGGTCAGCCACAAGGGGCCTTCGCGTCACACGATGTATTGGCTGTTGTCCTGGGCCACGCCCATCGTCCTGGTTCTTTTATGGGAGGCCGCGTCGCGGACGGGCTGGTTATCTCCTCAGGCGTTGCCTGCACCCAGTCGTGTATTTGAAACTGCTTGGGGCCTGGCCAAGACGGGAGCATTGTTCGTTCACCTGGGCGTTTCACTGATACGGGCCGTTACCGGTTTTGCCATTGGTGGTGCCGCTGGTTTCATTCTCGGCGTGGCCGTGGGTTTTTCGCCTTTTGCCTTCGCGTTATTCGACCGCACGGTGCAGATGGTGCGATCCATTCCGTTTTTGGCGATGTTGCCGCTGGTTATCGTCTGGTTTGGGGTGGGTGAAGTTGCCAAGGTGTTTCTTGTGGCCCTTGCCGTTTTGTTCCCGATTTATATCAACACGGTTCTCGGTATACGTCAGATCGATCCGAAGTTGATGGAATTGGCAAAGGTCAGCAATTTGCACTGGTTTGCTGTCGTCAGACGAATCATCCTGCCGGGCGCCATGCCGTCGATCCTGACAGGCGTGCGTTACGCGCTGGCCCACGCCTGGCTCGCCCTCGTGATTGCCGAGACGCTTGCCACGCAACAGGGCATTGGCTTCCTTGCCATGGATGCGCGAGAGTTCCTGCAAACCGATGTGATCGTGTTGACGATCGTTATTTACGCCGTAATTGGCGTGGTGGCGGACGGATTCGCGAGACTGCTGGAAACGCGGCTGCTGGGTTGGCATCCGAATTTCGCGAAGGGGGTGCGTCGATGAGCCAGTCTCCTTTGTTGTCAGATGGAACATCCGCGCAGTGCACGCACACCTTGCGCATGCAGTCGACCGATAGGCGGGGTGCAACTCACGCTGCGGATCGTGTGGATGATCGTTTCGTCGATACGCCATTGGCGGTCTCCGTCAGCGGGCTGCGGCGTGATTACGGCGATCGTGTTGTCATCCGCGGATTGAATTTGCAGATTCATCAAGGCGAGTTCGTTGCCTTGCTTGGTGAAAGCGGTTGTGGCAAGACCACGTTGTTGCGTGCCCTAGCGGGACTGGATCGTCCGGACGCCGGACAGATCCGGGCAACCGATCGACCATCGGTCGTGTTTCAGGAACACCGTTTGTTGCCTTGGGCACGGTTGTGGGAAAACGTGGCGCTCGGCAACGAACGAAAGGTCGGTCGTGCCGGAGCGGAGCAAGCACTTGCCGAAGTGGGCCTGGAAGGGCGAGCCGATGACTGGCCGCGTAACTTGTCTGGTGGTCAATTGCAGCGTGTCGCGTTGGCGCGGGCACTGGTCCGCCATCCTGCATTGCTATTACTTGATGAGCCGTTCGCCGCACTCGACGCGTTGACGCGCATCAAAATGCACGGTCTCGTCAAGGAACTCGTGGCGCGCCACCAGCCCGGTGCGCTGATCGTCACGCACGATGTGGACGAGGCTATCACGGTTGCCGATCGCATTCTCATCATGCGGGCAGGGCGCATTGCGGCGACCTACCATCCCGCCGCGTATCAGGGAGAAGGACATCGGCAAGCGTTGCGGCAGGCGTTGCTCGACGCGCTGGGCGTGCATGTCGACCTCCCACTGACGCACTAGCAATACCGCACGCACATCGTGTGCGTGCCAATAAGAAAAGGATGCAACGACAATGCAGGACTTTATTCTTGGTCGGCGCCGCATGTTGCGCACGGCCGGCGGACTGTTGGCCGGTGCGGCAGCAGCCGGAAGCGGTTTGATTGCGGGTGGCCTAATGCCTGCTGGCGCGGCGACGCGAGTCAAGCTCACACGCAATACCGATACGGTGCGTATTGGCTGGGGGCATGGCAGTTTGTCGATGCTGGCGATGCAAAGCGATTCATTCAAGAAGACGCTTGCGGACAAGGGCATCAAGGTTGAATGGGTAGGACCCTTCCCGAACCATGCACCGTCCATGCAGGCCGTGGTAGGCGGGAGCGCGGACTTCGGTTTCTGGGGATCGACAACACCGGCATTGGCCGCGATGTTGGCGGGCTCGCCACTTGTATTCAACGCGTTTAATATCTATTCACCCAGATCGACGGCCATCATTGTCAAGAAGTCGAGTGGCATCAACGGGGTGAAGGATCTGGTAGGGCGCAAGGTGGCGGTGAATCGTTCTGGTTTAGGCGAATTCCTGCTGGTGGCGGCGTTGGAACAGAATGGGATCGATCGTTCGAAGGTGGAGGTCCTGTATCTGAATCCTCCAGACGCCGCACCGGCATTCGCGCAAGGCAAGATCGACGCCTGGTCGATGTGGTCTCCGGCGGTCGATATCGCCCGGTACGGCAATGATGCGAAAGACATCTTTAATGAGGGGCGTGATCTGAAGTTCCTGATCGATTTTAATTCCCTGGTCACGTTGCGTAAGTTCAGCGAGGAGAATTCGGCCTTGGTCCGTGCTGTAATCGATGCGTATTACACCGTGGGGCAATGGCAGTCGACGCATCCGGCGGAAGCGGAGAAGATCGCGCAGCAGGAAGGCAAGTATCCCGATCCCGTGCGCGAATACCTGACGAGTCTTAAGCGTGTCAATAACTTCTATGAAGCGGACAGTGCGGATTTCAACAAGCAATTTCAGCGCGCTGCGGATTGGCTGTCGGATCGAAACATCATTCGCTCGCACGTGAAGGTTGCCGACTATTGCTACCAGGTCTAAGCACCATCTCATATTCACAAAGATAGATAAAAAGCGGACATAACGGAGAAGATCGATGTCGAAGCCCCCTATTCGTCTCGGCGTCAACGTGCTTGCATCGGGCAGGCATGATGCCGCGTGGAAGACCCTTGAGAAAAAGGATGGGTTGTCGACGGACGTCGACCACTTTGTCGCCATTGCGAAAGCTGCCGAGCGTGGGTTGCTCGACGCAATTTTTCTAGCAGACAATCCAGGCGGCCTCGTGTCGGAGTCGTACACCCGACCTTGGCGTGCACTCGATCCGGCTGTGCTTGTCGCGCACCTCGCCGCCCATACGCAAAACATTGGTCTCGTGTGTACGACCACGTCGCTATTCGGTCATCCCTACACCATCGCGCGACAGATTGCGTCCATCGATCATCTCAGCAGGGGGCGTGCGGCATGGAACATCATCACATCTCAAAATCCACCAGCGCTAAACGCTTATGGCGTGGACGCCGGTTGGGATCAGGCGGAGCGTTATGAACGTGCGGAGGAGTTCGTTCAGATCGTTACCCAATTTTGGGACAGCGTGCCGGACGGCACGGTTGTCGCCGACGCAGATCGAACGGTGTATCTTGATCCGTCGCGTGTTCGCCGCCTGGATTATGCAGGGCGCCATTTCCGTGCACGAGGCGCATCGTCGGTACCGGAAACGCCGCAAGGACGGCCAGTGATCTTTCAAGCCGGCCAGTCCGCGGATAGCCGCGCATTTGGCGCGCGCTATGCCGATGCGCTTTTCACGGGACAACGCGTCGTCGAAGGCGGGCGAAGCTTTTATTCTGAAGTCAAGGGCCTGGCGGCGCGCTACGGGCGGAACCCGGATCACTTGCTGGTGATGCCAGGCCTGTTCCCGATTCTCGCATCCACGGATGAGGAGGCGCGGCGTCATAAGCGTCAACTCGACGATCTTCTGGACGCCACGGCCTTGCGTGAGGAACTCGCGCGTCACCTGGCGGTGGATCCAGCGTTGCTGGCGGATCTCGACGCACCGATTCCCTACAAGGAAACCGAAGCGAACGAACATCTGGTCCCCACGGCATCGCGATGGCATCGCAAAGAGATGCTGAAAGAGGCGAAGGCAAATGGTTGGAACATTCGTGCATTGCTATTTTCGAACATCACGGGTGGACATCGGGTTTTCGTCGGCACGCCGGAAGGGTTTGCCGACGACATGCTGCACTGGATCGATACGAAAGGTGCCGACGGTTTCAATCTGAATATCGATGTGCAACCAACGGGCCTCGATCTGATCGCGGACGAACTGATCCCGATCCTCCAGCGGCGTGGCCGTTTCCGTACGGCATATGAAGGTCAAACGTTACGCGATAACCTGGGGCTTCCGCACTATGAGGCGCGTGATCGTCTCGGTATCGATCCAGTGTTTTTCGCGCGAGAACTCGCTGGTGCGGCTTGATCGATCGCGAAGGCACGGTCTGATGCATTGCCACCCACTTCTTCCAATGTCATGCTGAATACCCCATTATCTAGTAACGATGCCCGTCCAGGTCTTGTGTCGGCGTTGTCCGTATCGCTCGGCCTGTCCGGATTGCTCGAACGGATTGCTGCCGGTGCCGCCGAACGTGAGTACGCGAATCGCTTGCCGCATGAGGAAATCGCCGAGTTAAAGGCGGCTGGCTTTGGGGCTATTCGCCTTCCTTCGAATGCTGGCGGGAAGGGATGTTCTCTGGCTGACCTCTTCACGTTGGCGCGCGATATCGCCGCCGCCGACTCCAACATCGCACACGCGTTTCGCAATCATCTCTTTCAGGTAGAGGTGGCGTTGCGTCATCCTGATCACCCGTTCCACGCCAGGGTGCTGGCACTGGCCGGCGAGAAAAAAACGGTAGGTCTGAGCTATACGGTCACAGATTCGCCGGCCGCAGGCGCGCGCCCCACACGTGTTTTGTCTCGTCTTGAATGGAACGATGCGCGCGGCAGCTATGTTGGTACCGGTGTGAAAGTCTATGCAACCGGTAATCTCTATAATGATGCTTTTGTTGGTAGCGCGATTGAAGGACGTGCGGGCAAGACGGTCCAGTATGTGCTGGATCGCGGTCCGGGCGTGGGCACCGAGGACGACTGGCAGGGTTTCGGCCAGCGGGGCACCGGGTCCGGTACGGCACGTTTCGATGCCGTGACGGTGCCGGCGTCCCAAGTCTATCCGCCAGATCCCCCGGACCGCGAAGGCGCTGCACCATGGAAATTCACCTTTCATCAGGTCTATCTCACCAATTGCATTGCCGGTATCGTACGGCGGGTGGCGCTGGACGCGGAGCATGTCTTGCGTGGTCGTGGCCGGAACTACTATCATGGCGATGCGGATCATCCGATGGATGAGGCGGTATTGCAGGCGCAACTTGGACGGATTCGCGCCTATGCTGCAAGTATCGAAGCGACGATTGATCGCGCGGTCGCTGCACTGCAAGCGGGGTGGAATGCAATCGGTACCGATGCGGAATACGAGGCGGTGCTGGCGGCATCGCTGTCCGCCGCGGAAGCCAAAGTCGTGATCGACGATCTTGCGCCGCAGGTTGCCAGTTGGTTGATTGACCTTGGTTCCGGCTCAGCCGTATCGCGTCGCGCCGGGTTGGATCGCCATTGGCGTAATATCAAAGTCATCGCATCCCATAATCCGCGTCTATATAAGGAACGTTTCCTCGGACAAAACCGGCTTGACGGCCGGATGCCGCCGACGGGTGCTTTTTTCTGACCACATTGTGTCGCTTATTTCGTCTATCCAGTGCATCGGCGTTCCTCAAGCAGGGTTGTCGATGATCACGTTCCCGGTGCTCTCCTTGCCATGACCGATACGCTTCAATCGTCTACCGCCACGCACACCACCCCCGTGGCAACGTCGCCCTTCCCGACGTTGCATCCTGAAGCCGTGCGTGCACGCCTGCTCGCACGCGACGAGATGCTCTTCGCGGATTTGCGCGAAGAAGACCCTTATGCAAAAGGGCATCCACTTTGGGCCGCCAATTTTCCGTTTGGTCGCCTCGAGCTCGACGTGCTTCGCCGCGTGCCGCGTCGCGATGTATTGATCGTGCTGTATGGGGAGGACGACTATCGCGATCTCGCGCCGCTTGCCGCCGCCAAGTTGCGTACATGGGGTTATACGAATGTGCACCTGTTGGAAGGGGGGCTGCAGGCGTGGGAGCGACAGGGATACCAAATGTTTATCGACGTCAATGTGCCATCGAAGGCATTTGGCGAATGGGTCGAGTCGCTCCGGCATACGCCGCTTTTACCAGCTGAAGATGTGCATCGCCTGATTGATTCGGACAAGCCGCCGGTCATCCTGGATGTCCGCCGCTACGACGAATACCATACGATGAGCATTCCCACCGGGATTTCCGTTCCCGGTGCGGAGCTGGTCCTGCGTGTGCGTGAGTTGGCGCCGGATCCGGAAACGACGGTCGTCGTCAATTGTGCCGGCCGCACCCGCTCTATCATCGGCACGCAATCACTGATCAATGCCGGTATTCCGAATCCTGTGGTGGGGCTGCGTAACGGCACGATCGGGTGGCTATTGGCAGGGTTGAAGCTGGACAACGGAGCAACCCGCCGATTTCCTGAAGCGCGCCCCGATGCACGCCGCAAGGCGCAAGCGGACGCGCGCAGGGTGGCGGAACGGGCGGGCGTGCGTCGTGTGTCGCTCGACGAGGCGGCGTCCCTGGCCGCTCCGGGGGGCGCTTCCACGCGGACCGTGTACCGAGTGGATGTGCGTACCGCCGAGGAATACCGTGATGGCCATTTGCCGGGCTTTATCAACGTACCGGGCGGTCAATTGGTTCAGGAAACCGATCACACCGCGGCTGTACGTGGTGCGCTGATTTTTCTGGCCGACGATGACGGCGTGCGTGCCGATATGTCCGCGTCGTGGTTGGCGCAGATGGGCTGGGAGGTCTACGTTATCGATCCGCTCGACCCGGCGCAACGGACCGAAACGGGCGACGGCGCGTCGGAGACGATCCCGCCGTCGGATGTCAAGCTCATCAGCCCGCAAGCGCTGTCGGATCTGCTGGCGCGGAACGATGGCGGCACCATGGTGCTTGACGTGACCACCTCGGCGAATTATGTAAAGGGACATATCCCCGGTGCCTGGTTTGTCTTGCGGGCACAACTCGATGGGGCGTTGCGTACGTTGGCGCAGCGGGGGGCGGAGCCTGAGCGTTTTGTCGTCACATGCGGAACGAGCGCATTGGCGCGCCATGCCGCGCCGGATGTGCAGGCTATTTCCGGCAAGGAGGTATTCGTATTGGAAGGGGGCAACCAGGCATGGCGTGAGGCCAACTTTCCAGTGGAAACGGGGGAGGCATATCTTGTGTCGGCGCGGACGGATCGCTATCGTCGGCCCTACGAGGGTACGGAAGCACCCCGTGCGGCGATGGAAGCGTATCTTGAATGGGAGTATGGTCTCGTGGCGCAATTGGAGCAAGATGCCACGCACTTCTTCACGGTGATCTAATAACGCACGCCTTGCGCCAACTGATGCGCAATCGTGAGCGCGGCGGTCAGTTTTTGTTCCGCATCGTCGCGCGCGGCCGCGTCTATCGCGCGTAGCGCATAGGACGGATGATACGTTGGCACGATCCAGACACCTGCGTGCTCAAATGGTTTGTTCAACATAGACGTCAAGGTAAGACGCATACCGGTAAGTGACGATAAGGCCGTGGTGCCGAGCGTCACGATGACGCGTGGCTGGTGCGCGGCAATTTCTTGTTCGAGCCACACGTGGCACGCTTCCACCTCGCGTTGCGCTGGCGTCTTGTGCATTCGTCGCTTGCCACGCGGCGCCCATTTAAAGTGTTTGACGGCATTGGTTAGATAAAGGGTCTGGCGTTGAATGCCGGCGCTGGCCAGCGCGCGATCGAGCAGTTCGCCTGCAGGGCCAATAAACGGTACTCCGGCAAGGTCTTCATGATCTCCCGGTTGTTCGCCAAGCAACATGATCGCGGCACCTGCCGGCCCGGTACCCCTTACCGGTTGTGTTGCACGCTCCCACAACGGGCAACGTCGGCACGCGTCGATATCATGTGGGACGTCCCGTTGCGGCTGTGCGGCTTCGGCGGAAACCGTGATCACCTTGCCACCCGCACCGCGTAGCGCATCCGCTTGCCCATGACGGCGTTGGCCGGTCGCGGCGGCAATGGCCAGGCGTTGAATCAGATCACCTTCCGGTAGATGCTTCCAAAAGCGCGCCGGCATATGTTGCCTTGTCAAGTCCAGATTGACCCGTGCCGGATTGAAGATGCTTTGGTAATAAGTACGCCACAGCGCTTCGGTATCGTCGCCAGGGCGAGGTGGCTCCAGGCGTGCCCTCCTATCATAGACAACGTGCTTACCATTGTGATGCGCCAGCCCATCCGGCGACGCGATGACCCACCGCGACCGGCCCAGGCGTTTCTCGAAATATTCCGCGAGCGGTTCGAGAACATCGTGTTCCGGGGCGAACCACGCCATCAAGACCGGCGTGTTATCCGATTCGAATGTTTCCTGGAATCGCAAGAAGGCGCGCCAGTGATGATATTCGCGAGAAACATCGCGTGCGAGGCGCGATAACCTCGCACCGTCGATATCGCCAGGCAATACCGATGCATGATCGCCATGCGCATAACGCCAGACAACACGATATAAAAAAGCCCAGCGCTGCGGGTCGGACGCCCGCGCGGCCGTGCGCAGCCGTTTTAGTACGTCATGCGGTACCGCAAATCCAACGGATGGGCTAGCGCCCGCGTGAGGATTGCCGCTAGCATCGATTGCCGGGTTGGTGTCGGCGCCTATCGCGCGGTCGACGTCGCCTTCGGACGATGCGTTGGCGTCATTGCCCTCATCGAACGTGTCGGCATCCTCGAATAATGTTCGATTTATCGATGGGGCCATGCCTGATGTCATGGGTATGCCATCAACGCCATCTGTCGTTCTCCATTCGATCAACGATGGATCCCTACCGGCCACTATCAACTTCCGTGCCGCCGTACGCCAACTGCCAAAGTCGTTATCAATGGTGACGATATGCATCGTCGCATCACCACAAAGTTGCTTGAGCGGGGAGCGGTTTTGCCGCCACCGCTACCGCTTGCCGTAGCGCGGCGCTGCTTTGTTCGCTATTTCCAGGACGCCAGTCATCCACCACGATAAAGGCGCGCGCATTTTTTAGTCCGCAGCGTAATCGGACAAGGTCATCGTACCGTAGCCGTCTCTGTTTGCGTAGCGCAATGATACGTCCGGCATTGCGTAGACCGATACCGGGAACCCGCGCAATCATGCCAGGCTCAGCACGATTGAGGTCGACCGGGAATAAATCGCGATGCGCTAGCGCCCAGGCCATTTTGGGATCGATATCAAGTGCCAAATCCATTGCTTGCCCAAGAATCTCCCTCGATGAGAAGCCATATTGCCGAATCAGAAAATCTGCTTGATATAAGCGATGTTCTCGCTGTAGCGGCGGTGGTGCGAGCGGAACGGTACCCGGGCTGTTGGGGATGGGACTGAAAGCGGAATAATAGACACGGCGCAAACGATAGGATTGATACAACGTCTCTGCGGTTCCCAGGATCGTACGATCATTGGCATCATCAGCGCCGACGATCATCTGCGTGCTTTGTCCGCCCGGCGCAAAGCGTGGCGGCCGTGCTCGTTGCATGGTGCCAAACCCTGGACCTGAACGAGCGATGGAGGCATATGTCTCCGCCCGGCTCGTTGCACTCGTTGGTGCGCCACCGTCTGGCACGGCGGCGTGTGCATTGGCATACGTCCCTTCGTCTTCGCTCGCCAACTGCCGATGCCGAATGCGCGCCATGGCCTTGCGGATCGTACCGAGGTTTTTTTCGGGCGCCAGCCGGGCGATCGAAACCGCTGTCGGCAGTTCGATGTTGACACTCAGGCGGTCGGCGTAGTGTCCTGCCAGATCGATCAATTCCGGCGCCGCATCGGGAATGGTTTTTAAATGGATATAACCTCGGAATTGGTGGTCCTCGCGCAAGGCGCGAGCGACCTCCACCAGGAGTTCCATTGTGTAGTCGGATGAACGAATGACCCCGGAGCTGAGGAACAATCCTTCCACGTAATTGCGTCGATAGAAATCCAGCGTCAGCGCGACGACATCCTGGGGGGTAAAGCGCGCCCGCTGCACATCGCTGCTACGGCGGTTGACGCAGTACTGGCAGTCATAAAGGCAAAAATTTGTCAGCAGGATCTTTAGCAAGGATACGCATCGACCATCGGGTGTATAGCTGTGGCAAATGCCCTGACCGGTGGTAACGCCCATGCCTTCCTTGCCACGCGAATCACGGCCTGCCGCGCCGCTGCTAGCGCAAGAGGCATCATATTTCGCCGCATCTGCAAGGATTTCCAGCTTTTTCAGTCGATCCATTATCGTTTGATCCGATACTGTATATATGTACAGTATCGGATCAAAGCAAGCGGCACGCAAGTGTCTTTTCTTTTATCGGCCCGAAATCGCACGCTAAAAACGGCAATGTGTGCCTTGTAGGCGATCAGCGCCGTGTGCATAGGCAGCGTAATCAGCCTTGTTGCCGAGGAACGTTAATTGCTCAGGCATGGCATCTGTTTTGCCATTCGTTTTCTTACATAAAGACAAGCAGGTATTCCCATGGTGATAGCGCAGCCTCTCCGTTTTCAGCCGGACATGGACGTACGCGGCGCTGCTATTGGACTGGACGGTCAACGCAGACAGGGTTTTGTAATGCAGAACGCGCCGAAATTCACGGTCGCCACGCTAAAAGCGTTTCTCGGAAATTTTAAATGGCTGGCAAAGGCGACCGATAAGGTAGAAAGCGTGAAGATTGCGTTCTCGAAGGTACACCGTAGCACCGAGGCATTGATTGAAAAAGCCGGTGGCGTGACCGCCGTGAAATAGCGCGTTGTATTGAGAATCGATAGGAGAAGGCGCGATGCATGAGGACGGACAACCGCGAGGCGACGCGACATTGCCGAGCATAGGCGGGAACGGCGAGACCCCAGGGACGGTAATGACCATCGATCAACCAGATGTTTCGCGCGATGCCAGTGCAAACGGCGTTACCAAAGCGGGTGGTTGGGGATCGATGAAAGCTGTCGCACAGATTCTTCGCCAGGAGCGCGTTCTCGTGCGGGGGGCGCGGGTTCTGATGAAGCAGAATAAGCTGGACGGCTTTCAATGTGTCAGTTGTTCGTGGGCCAAGCCCTCCGACCCGCACGTTGCTGAATTTTGTGAGAACGGCGCGAAAGCCACCGCATGGGAGATCACAGATCGTCGCGCCACGCCTGCCTTGTTCGCCGAACATACCTGCGCCGACCTCGAGCAGTGGCGTGATATGGCATTGGAAGAAGCAGGGCGCTTGACGCAGCCCATGCGTTGGGACCCGGCCACCGACAAATACGTTGCCGTATCGTGGGAGAGTGCATTCGAGGAGATCGGGCGTGAACTCCGTGCGATTGCGCCGAACGAGGCGGTTTTCTACGCGTCAGGGCGCGCATCGCTTGAAACGTCCTATATGTATCAATTGTTCGCACGAATGTACGGCACGAATAATTTGCCTGACAGTTCAAACATGTGTCACGAGACGACGTCCGTGGCGTTGCCGCCTGTCATTGGCGTCCCGGTAGGTACGGTGGCACTCGATGATTTCGAGAAAACAGATTGCGTGCTTTATTTCGGACACAACGTCGGGACGAATGCACCGCGAATGCTGCATCCATTGCAAGACGCGCGTAAACGAGGTGTGCCGCTGATCGCGTTTAACCCGGTGCGTGAGCCTGGGCTGATGCGATTTGTCAATCCGCAGTCGCCAATGGAAATGCTGGTGCCAGGAATGGATACGCGCATCAGCTCCCAATACATTCAGTTGAAGATAGGCGGCGATGCAGCGGTGATACTCGGGATGTGCAAGGTCATTATCGAAGCAGATGACACGGCGATACGCGACGGCGGCGAGCGGCTCATCGATACCGACTTTATTCAATTGCACACCCACGGCTTCGAAGCGTTTTCAGCGCAGGCCCGCGCCGCCAACTGGGACGAGATCGTGCATCGTAGTGGCGTGACGCGCGCTGAAATCGAGAAAGCGGCTCACACCTATATGCATGCTCGCACTGCGATGGCGTTTTATGGGATGGGCCTGACGCAGCATCGGAAAGGCGTTGATACGATTCAATTGCTGGTTAATTTGCTGCTATTGCGTGGCAACATCGGAAAGCCAGGAGCCGGAATATGCCCCGTGCGAGGACATTCGAACGTGCAAGGTCAGCGGACGGTTGGCATCACGGAGAAGCCTGAACTGGCGCCATTGGATGTCCTCGCCAAGCAATATGATTTCGCGCCGCCGCGAGATAAAGGAATGGACACGGTGGCGACTTGCCAGGCGGCCCTGGATGGTCGCTTGAAAGCGTTCATCATGCTGGGTGGCAACTTCGTTCGCGCCATTCCTGACACCACGCGCATGGAGGCGGCATGGAAGAAATTGCGGTTGACGGTCAATATCGTGACAAAACTGAATCGCAGTTGCTTGATGCACGGCGAGGTGTCATACATCTTGCCTTGCCTCGGGCGGATCGAGATCGATCGCCAGGAAAGTGGGGAGCAGGCGGTATCGATCGAGGATTCCACGGGATGTTTTCACGGATCGCGCGGCATGGTCGAACCGGCAAGCGAATATTTGCTGTCCGAGCCAGCCATTGTCGCGGGGATGGCGAAAGCGACGCTTGGTAGACAGACCGTCGATTGGGATAAGTGGGTTGGGGATTACGGACTTGTTCGCGATGCCATTGCGAAAACCTTCCCTACTATTTTCGGCGACTTCAATAAGCGCCTTTGGCAACCTGGTGTCTTTCAAAGGCCGCTGCCCGCGCGTGAACGCGTCTGGAAGACCCCTAACGGTAAAGCCAATTTCACCGTGGTCTCGCAATTGGCGGCAGATCCTGATTTGCCGGCGCTGGCGGACCCATCGATTTTGCAGTTGATGACAACACGCGGCGATAGCCAATTCAACACAACGATTTACGGACTGGACGATCGTTTCCGAGGCGTGCATGGCACACGCGAGGTGCTATTGATGCATGAGGCCGATATCGCGGCGCGAGGACTGATACCGGGAGATCGTGTTGCGGTGGAAACAGTCGCGGGCGATAACGTGATACGACGCGTCACGGGGCTGTCGGTGCGTGCTTTTGACATCCCTCTCGGCTGTGCGGCGGGTTACTACCCGGAACTGAATGCATTGCTACCGCTTTGGCATCACGCGGAGCGCAGCCATGTACCTGCGGCAAAGTCTATTTCCGTGCGGGTCTTGAAAGACGAGGTAACGGCAGACTAGCAGTGTACGGCGCGGACGTGCCGCTCGTATCAATTGAAGATCGCTTCGATATCGGGTTGCGTGGCTGGCGGGCTGGTGAGGCTAATAGTGGCCTCGATGTGCTGCAGGTGCGTCAGCATCGATTGCGCCGCACGGTCGGGGTCCCGCGCTTCCACGGCGTCGATGAAATGATCGTGCTCATGGTGTGGGCAAGCCGGCGCGTTCGGCTTGTCATAAAGCAGGATGATCAAGCACGTCAGCGGCGCCAGCTCGCGCATCATGCGCAGCAGGATTTCATTGCCCACCATCTCTGCAATCAGAATATGAAACTCGCCTGACAGGCGGATCACCGCATGCATGTCGTTGCGCTTGCGCGCATCGCTCTCCTGTTTCACATGCCGGCGCAACGCCTTGATTTGCGGCGAGGTAATGGCGCGGGTCAGGAGCCGCGCCATTTCCGGCTCGATCATTCGCCGGGTAACGAACACGTCTCGTGCTTGCTCCACGGTTGGACTGGCGATGCACGCGCCTTTGTTCGGCACTATTGTCACTAGCCCTTCGTGCGCGAGCTTATTCAATACTTCCCTAATCTTTGTTCGGCTGACGCCGGATACTTCCGCCAACCGTTCCTCCACCAATCGTGTCCCCGGTGGCAGGCGATGTTCCAGTACCGCATTTTGAATACGGCGATAAATTTCGTCGTTTGAAAACGGCGGCCGCTCCGCGGTGGAGGCCGCGTTGCGCGAAGGTTCGAGCGAGGCGTTTTGATCCATGACTGCGCGTAAGACATCGGGATGTGCTGCCGCGATGATATGACAAAAACGGTCGCGATTGTCGGCAGTTTTCCTGAAAACTGGCATCGAAAGTTTATTTTGAAACCGTCATTGATTGTTTTTTTGATTGCATACAATCTGACTCGTAAATGTTCGCATGACGACGTTCTGTACTGAATGTTCCGGGTGCCGGTGAAAGGGCTGGAGCGGTGGTCAGCTCGTTTTGCGTCGGTCCAAGGCAAGGACACGGATTTTCATTTCAATTTCACTGAGGAGCCAGGAGTGACGACGTTCAAGCAATATTTCGTGGCGGTGGTGACGTCGGCTTTCACCGGGCTTGGGACGATGTCGGCTGCGCACGCGCAGGCACCGGCTGGCGATATGGTGAAACTGGGCTTTGCGAAATGCGCGCAATGCCTGTCGATGGCACTGGTGCCGCAGTACAGCAAGACGAAGATCGATGCGATCAACTTCACGTCCGGCAATGACGTGCTGACCGCATTGATATCGCACAGCGTGGATATTGCACAAGTCACCTATTTGCACTTCGTCACGGCGTTGGACCGTGGCTTCGATGTCGTAGCCGTGTCGGGGCAAGTCAATGGCGGTTCGGCCATCCTGACACGCAAGGGTTTTGGCTTGAAGGAAAACGATTGGGACGGCATGAAGCAGAAGGTGGCGGCGGCGAAAGCGGCCGGCAAGCCGCTCAAGGTGGCCGCATCCCGCGGCAACGCGCAGGATATTCATATGCGCGGCGAATTGCTGATGCATGGCATCAACCCCGACAAGGACGTGCAATTCATTAACATCCCGAATCCTGCCGATGACATCGGTGCATTGCAGCGTGGCGAGATCGACATCGTGTGCGCGGTGGAACCGTTTGCGTCACAGATACGTCTCTCCGGCGCCGGCGATCTGTTCAACCTGCCGTACGATCAGGCGGCCGGCAACTTGACGAATCTGATTGTTACGCGTCGCGACTACATCAATGCGCATCCAGAACAGGTACAGCAGACGGTGGATGCGGTGGTGAAGATGGTAGATGGTTTAAAACAAAGCAATGCCGGCTGGCTGGGTGCCATCGACAAATACACCGCGTTGGACAAGTCTGTTGCGGCCGAGTCACTGAAAAATGCGTTCCCTGATTACAAGATGTATCGCCTGAAGACCGATGCCATCGCCAAGATGATGCGTGACTTGCACTACGTATCTACCGACGTCACACCAAAGATTTCGGCGAATATGGATTACGACTTCCTAAGCAAGGCGACCGGTCAACCCAAGACCGCGCTCGGCTTTTGATTCCGTACTGAACGAGCATGCAAACAATGAATACGACGCAACGCGCGCAAGGGTCCCGACAACCCGTCGCCACGCCGGTAGAGGCGGCACGGCCGGCGCGACTGAAGACGGGGCGAGGCGCGATTCACGCTGGCGCGACGTGGTTGACGCGCCTTATCGTTCCGGCGGTGCTGATTGCCGGATGGGAGGCATTCTCGCGCTCGGGCGCTATTCCGCAGTCCCTGCTTCCGGCGCCGTCGCGGGTAATCGTGACGTTGATCGACTGGATTTTCGGGACGAATGGCATCTCGGGTAGCTATGGTGGTACCTGGGGACCGAATGCGGTTGCGAGCCTTGGGCGCGTGTTGGCGGGCTATGTCATCGCAGCCGTTTCCGGAGTCGTGCTGGGCGTTGCAATAGGGTGGTGGCGTTGGATCGAGCGAACCATGGAGCCGACATTGCAGTTGCTGCGGCCGGTGCCACCGGTGTCGTGGATACCATTGGCGATCATCTGGTTTGGTATCGCGAACAAACCGGCGATCTTCCTGGTGTTCCTCGGGGCGTTCTTCCCAATCCTGATGAATACGATTCACGGTGTGAAAAACACGGATCGCCAGTTGATTCGTGCTGCGTCCATGATGGGTGCGTCGCAATCGCAGATGTTGCGCTTCGTGGTGTTGCCGGCATCGCTTCCGAGTATCTTTGCCGGTTTGCGGATTGCCATCGGCTCGGCGTGGATGCTGACGGTAACGGCCGAAATGGTCGCCGTTAAAAGCGGTCTTGGCTATGCATTGTGGGATTCGTATTACTTTTTGCGTTATGACCTGGTCATCGGCGCGATGATCAGCATTGGTGTCCTTGGCTATCTGTCGGATGTGTTGATGCGAGAAGTGATGGCGCGCGTTCTGCATTGGCAACGTCGCGGCGCGGTGCGGCAACATTGACGTCGCCGTATGTCAGGCAGCTATCCCTGTGATGGCGACGGGCGGGAACATCTGGTGGGTGCTGGAAAATCGATAGCCTGTGTGGTGAATGACGACCGGACCATGATTGCAGAATTATTGCCCTTGCGTGTCGTACTCGGCACACGGGCTCGATGAATCGGAGTGTTTCATGCAGCAACATTGCGACAAAGGTGCCGCAGGCACCGTGCAGTCATCCGGTGTAGCGTATCTTGAAATAAAAAATGTCAGTAAGGTCTTTACAGACCAGAAGCGCGGTACCGCGCTTACAACACTGGACGGTATCAATCTTGATTTGGCGCAGCAGGAATTTCTCTGCCTGCTCGGCCCATCGGGATGCGGCAAGTCGACGTTGTTGAACATGATCGCCGGTTTCGAGACGGCCACGTCCGGTAGCGTGCGTGTGGGCGAAAAACAGGTGAGCAAGCCTGGTGCGGAGCGCGGCATGGTGTTCCAGCAACCTACACTGATGCCGTGGTTACCCGTATGGGACAACATTGCTTTCCATTACAAACTCAAAGGGAAGTCTGCCGCGCAACGGCGTGAACTATCGCAAACGTTTATCGATATGGTCGGCTTGCGCGGTTTCGAAAATCATTACCCGACCGAATTGTCCGGCGGCATGAGCCAACGCGTGGGCATTGCCCGGGCTTTGTTGATGAATCCGGATGTCGTGTTGATGGACGAGCCTTTTGCCGCGCTTGACGCACAGACGAAGGAGGAGATCCAGGAAGCGTTAGTGACCATCTGGCAACAGTCACGCTCGACGATCGTGTTCGTCACCCACAGCATAGACGAAGCGTTGCTACTGGGGACAAAAGTAGCCGTCATGACGCATCGTCCCGGTCGCATTCGAGAATTGATTTCGGTCGATCTGCCGCGGCCGCGGGACATCACGTCGCCTGCATTCAACGATCTCAAGCGCCATGTGCATGCACTGATCCGGGAAGAAGCGTCGGCGGCAAGGCAACTGCTGCGTGAAGAACAAATGGCTTGATGTAAACTGGATGAAATCATGAAGCGACGCTATCTACTCGGCATGTTGACGCCGTCTTCCAACACCACGCTGGAGCCGGTCACGTCCGCGATGATCGACGGCCTTGAAGACACCAGTGCTCATTTCGGTCGCTTCAAGGTGACGGAGATCGCGCTATCCGATAACGCGCTCGCGCAATTCGACGATGAACCGATTCTTGCGGCTGCCGAGTTGTTATCGCATGCGAAGCTCGACGTCATTGGCTGGAACGGCACGTCGTCCGGCTGGCTTGGTTTTGATGCAGACGAACGTCTTTGCGCCCGTATCACTGAACGTACCGGTATTGCGGCATGTACATCGGTGTTGGCGCTCAATGAGATATTTACAAAGACGGGTGTCAGGCGCTTTGGCCTGGTGACACCTTACACGGATGACGTTCAGGCCAAGGTCATCGAAACGTATCGTGGTGCCGGGTGGGATTGTGTTGCAGAAAGGCATTTGAACAAGCGCGATAATTTCTCGTTTTCCGAAGTGAATGCGGACACGATTCGGCGTATGGTGCATGAAGTGGCCGAAGCGAAGCCGGATGCCATTTCGATTTTCTGCACGAATCTGCGGGGCGCACCACTGGTGGAGGCGTTGGAGCAGGAAACAGGCATTCCAATCTACGACACGATTTCCACGGTGGTCTGGAAATCCCTGTTACTGTCGGGAACAGATCCAAAGCGGGTGCGGGGCTGGGGCCGGCTTTTTCGGGAGGTGATATGAGTGAGCAGGCAATGACATCGAAAGCGGCATTTGACTTGGTCATCCGCCATGCACGCGTTGCGACGGCGGCAGATGTTTTCGATACCGATATCGGTATCGTGGACGGTACGATCACTGCGATGGGACGTGGGTTGGCGAATGGCACGCGGGAGATTAATGCCGCCGGTCGCTGGGTTCTTCCTGGCGGCGTGGATGCCCATGTGCATCTGGACCAGCCAAGCTCGGACGGTTCGATCAATGCCGACGATTTCGAAACGGGAAGCCGTTCTGCCGCCTGCGGTGGCACGACCACCATCATACCGTTTGCAGCGCAGCAAAAAGGCCGCTCGCTACGCGAGGCAATCGATGATTACCATCGGCGTGCGGAGGGCAAATCCATCATCGACTACGCGTTTCACTTGATCATCGCCGATGCGGAAGCCGGTAAGTTGCCTGAAACACTGCCGGGGCTCATCGAGGAAGGCTATACGTCATTCAAGCTCTACATGACGTATGATTCGCTGAAGCTGGAGGATCGTCATATTCTGGACGTGCTGGAAATCGCTCGTAAAGAAAAGGCGATGACGATGATCCACGCGGAAAACGCCGACTGCATCGCGTGGCTGACAGAACGGTTATTAGCACGCGGCAGTCGGGCGCCATCGTTTCATGGGGTGTCACGCGTACCGTTGGTCGAACGGGAAGCCACGCATCGTGCGATCTCGCTTGCCGAAATGCTGGATACGCCGGTATTGATCGTCCATGTCTCGGGAAAGCAAGCCATCGAACAGATTCGTCAGGCACAGCAGCGTGGCGCGCCAATTTTCGCGGAAACCTGCCCGCAGTATCTGTTTCTAACCGCGGACGATCTGGAAGGTTGCGAGGGCGACCTCTTCAACGGCGCAAAATGCATCTGCAGTCCACCGCCGCGCGATGCGGCGAATCAGGACGAAGTCTGGCAGGCGCTGGACAGCGGGATCTTTACCGTGTTCTCTTCGGATCACGCACCGTACAAATATGCAGGTGAGGGCGGCAAGCAGATGCATGGCGTTGATGCATCATTCGATCGCGTGCCGAATGGTATCCCAGGGGTGGAAACGCGTTTGCCATTGCTGTTTTCGGAAGGGGTCATGACCGGACGGATCGATATCCACCGTTTCGTGGACGTTACCGCTACCGGCCCTGCCAAGATGTACGGTCTTTATCCTCGCAAGGGAAGCGTTGCAATTGGTTGCGATGCCGATCTGGTTATCTGGGATACCTTCGATCCCATGCCGATCCGGAACAGTGCATTGCATCATGCCGTGGATTACACGCCCTATGAAGGGCGTGCGGTTCGCGCCTGGCCAGCGCTGACGCTGTCGCGCGGTGACGTGGTCTGGGATCGGGGTAGCGGTACCTTCAGTACTGCGCTCGGGCGCGGACAGTTTCTCAAGTGTGATCGGCCGGTTGCCTATCACCGGCAACAACGTCCGGGGCGAGATCGGTTGTTTCCTTGGCTTGCAGATATCGGCCTTTAGGCGTCATGGACCGGTCCTGGCCTTTTAATCGATGGTCGTGAGTATCGGGTTGCATCATCTGGTTTGGGCTGGCAGCTTCGCCGGATGGATGCACTATATCGGACGCCATCGTGTACCACTGATTGCGCTACCATGTAGATCATAATAAAACAGCGTCGAGGAGTGAGACAACATGGGTGACAACAGCAACAAGCACGGCATTCTAGTCGGAGTGACGCAAGCGGCCTCTGACGGTCCAGTTCGCCCGGACGGTGCGCGTCGTATTGCATTGGTTACCGGCGCGGGGAGTGGTATTGGACGCGCGACGGCCAGGCGATTATTACGAGATGGCTTTACGGTCGTCGTGGCCGGACGGAGAGCGGAGCTGCTGCACGGCTTTGTGGAAGAGGCGCGCATGCAAGGTGGCGACGCGTTGGCAGTGACCGCTGATGTTCGCGATGAGACCAGTGTCGACGCGTTATTCGGGACGATCGAGAACACATATGGGCGTGTGGATGTGGTTTTTAATAACGCGGGAATCAACGCTCCGGCAGTGCCGATGGATGAACTGAGCGTGGAGAAATGGCGCGATGTCATCGACACCAATGTGACCGGCGTGTTTCTGTGTGCTCGCGCGGCATTTGGTTTGATGCGCCGGCAGTCGCCGCAAGGGGGACGGATCATCAACAACGGATCGATTTCGGCGCACGCCCCGCGACCGTTTTCCTCACCATACACGGCGAGCAAGCATGCGGTATCTGGCCTGACGAAAAGCATCGCGTTGGATGGACGTGCTTTCAATATCGTCGCGAGTCAGATTGATATCGGTAATGCGCTTACGGAACTGTCGGCGCGAATGCGGAAAGGCGTGCTGCAGGCCAATGGCACGACAGCGGCCGAGCCTATGTGCGACGTGGGCGATGTGGCGGATGCGGTGAGTTATGTTGCCAACCTGCCGCTGACGACGAATGTCTTGAATATGACGGTGATGGCCAGCAATATGCCATTTGTCGGTCGCGGCTAGCGTTGCGCGTTACCGCGGCGGCGGTGGCGCGCGATGCTGTAGTTGCGTAGCACCAGCGCGGTGGACTGCTAGGCCGTCTCCGCTCGCCGGTGTTGCATGCACTTTGTGTGAAATGTCAGTCCAGGTCGGATGCGTGATGCCGCTCGTGAACCTGCTCCGACACGTCACCGCGTATGCTGTTCACTTTACGACCGCGTTTGACGGCGGGGCGCTCGGCGATCTCCTTGGCCCAGCGCAACACGTGGGTGTACTCATGAACCGCTAGAAACTCCGCGGCATTATATACGGCACCTAGCACGAGACCGCCATACCATGGCCAGATAGCAATATCGGCGATGGAGTATTCATTCCCCGCAATATAGCGATGCTGCGCCAATTGGCGGTCCAGCACATCCAGTTGGCGCTTTGCTTCCATCGCAAAGCGATTGATCGGGTACTCCAACTTTTCCGGCGCATACGCATAGAAATGGCCAAAGCCGCCACCGAGATAGGGTGCGGAACCCATCTGCCAGAATAACCAGTTCATTGTTTCCGCACGCGCTGGCTGCGTGGTGGGCAGCAACGCGCCGAATTTGTCCGCGAGGTAGGTCAGGATCGAGCCGGATTCGAAGACACGCACTGGGGTAGCGCCACTGTGGTCGACTAACGCGGGTATCTTGGAGTTCGGATTGATATTGACGAAGCCGCTGGAAAATTGCTCACCTTCTGAGATGCGGATGAGCCATGCATCATATTCGGCACCGTCGTGACCCAATGCGAGCAGCTCTTCGAGCATGATCGAGACTTTCACGCCATTGGGTGTGGCCAAGGAATAGAGTTGTAGTGGATGCTTTCCTACGGGCAGGGACTTTTCATGAGTCGGGCCGGCGACAGGTCGATTGATACTGGCGAAAGTGCCGCCGGAAGTGGCGGGGGTCCAGACTTTCGGCGGTTGATATGGATTCGAATCGCTCATTCTTGCGGCTCCGGTTGGTATGCACTGAATACGCACCGGTGAATTCTAGCGTTTAATCGATTTTCTCACCGGCGGTGCACTCCGGAACGCCATGGGGTGATATATGTCACGCCGCTCGGCGTCGAGCGGAGGTGGTCAACGGGCACGCAAAAGAAAAACGGCGTGGTCGACTCCGGATCTGGTATTGCTTGATCCAGGAGCGACCACGCCGTGATGCGGACGACATGCGCTACCGGGAGGGTAGCGCATGTCGTCCGATAAACCTTTTTTGAGATTTTTTTAGAACACGTTACGCAGGCCGATCGCGACGCCGGTCTGGTTGTTACGACCCGGGAAATCGGTTTTTGCCGCACCGGTACCGCGTTGGAAGTCAACGGTGGCGTACACTTCGGTGCGCTTGGACAGCGAGTATTCAGCCAACAGCACCGCCGAGTAGCGCACCGCGCGGCCCAGCGTCGCATTGGCGTACTGCGCGTTACGTGCGTGATCGTAGTAGCCGGCCAGAGACAGCATCAACGGCGCGGTCACCTGGTACGTCGCGCCGACATAGAAGCCGTCGTCGATCCGGTTGGTGTTCGGGCGTACCGCTAGCGAGGCTGCGGCCGAGCCGGACGACGCCATGTAGATGTCGACCATGCCGGTATTGTCCTGCGAATGCAGCCAGCCGGCGTATGCCTTCACGTCCGTGGTGAATGCGTATGTGGCACCCACGTTGACGACGCGGTACTTGCGGTTTGCCGCGTCACTGTTTTGCTGGTAGCCGGCGAGCATCGAGAGAGAGGCCAGCGTGTAGGTGGCCGTGAAGCCATACATATTGTTTGCGCCGGTACTGCCCGCTGTGTTGCCGAAGGCGTACATGCCGTCCAGGTTCAAGCCACCGAATGTGCCGTTGTACTTGACCGAATTGTTCGCGCGCAGTCCATAGCCCAATGCGCCTGGCAACCAGCCGTCCTGGTCGTAGTTACCCACGGTCAGCGGATCATACGCACCGCCCAATTGGTCGAACAGCGGGGTGTTCTGGCGACCGAAGGTCAACGTGCCGTATTGCTTGCTTGCCAAACCAACGTAGGACATCCGATTGAATTCGGTGCCGGAGCTGGCATACGCGCCATTCCACAGGTTGAATCCGTTTTCGAGACGGAAGATCGCCGATAAGCCGCCACCCAGATCCTCGCTGCCCTTCAAGCCCCAGCGGCTGCCGGTGATCGGACCGACGCCCATCGATGTTTGGCTATCGTTGGCTGCATTGGCATTCGTCAAATAACGGATGCTGGTATCCACGATGCCATACAGCGTTACCGATGACTGTGCGAACGAATGTTGTGCGGCCAGTGCCAGAATGGCACCACCGAGTGCGCGTGCCAGGATCGATTTATTCACGATTTTCCTTTCATCATTTTTATGAGGAGCATTTGTCACGCCATTGCGCGGATTGCATAAATGTCTCCAACGGGACGCATCTTATTGTTTCAATAATCCGGATAATAATTGAGAAGCCAAAATGTGATGTTTTTCGTACACAAAAACCTATAAATTAATGATTCGTAAGGATAGTATGGTTCCTCTATAAAGCGGCCTGGATTTTCTATTGACAATGCATGCAAATCAACTAAGGGGACCGCATTGTGCCTGGAAAGACTGGTCGCGAGTAACGGATGAAGAGGAGGGATGGGAGGTTTGAGAGAATGCATAGCGAGGCATTCCCGTAATAGGTTTTTAATATGTTAGGCGAGCAATATGCGCACGCACAGGGATAATCAAAATGCCCGGGGCTAATCGGCGCGCGGCCTTGTTTCCGGCGGCTATGTGACAGGATGGAGATTGGGTAGTCTGCTGCAGCGGAGAAGGTCTGGCTGGACTGTGCCAGGGTCGTATCGACACAACCTCGATACGCCTGTGCCAGCCCACGAGAACGTTGATCAGATGTGCATGCGGACCCAGTGACTAACTGTATCAATAATATCGTTCGACGGTGCTTGATAGCCGTAGCAGATCCAGCCGGTTACGCATAGCAGCGGGAGGAAGACGGCGGCATGGGGCAACGCGATTGGTGGAGAACGCCAGCGTCGCAACGTTGTGAAGGCGACGGCGCCTCCGAGAAGTGTTCCGACGACCACTTCCGAGAGCGTGTGGTAACCGAATAATCGGGAGTAGCCGATGAAGAGACATCCTATCGCGGCGAGCGCAGCGAGGAGATAGCCTAGGCGCTGGCTGATCGTGTTACCGACGACAAAAGCGAGGATCGGCCATACCGAGAACGAAAACACCATATGCCCGCTGATCATCCGGAAATGAATGGGTTCCAACGGCATGTTGGTCACGCCGTAATAGACCTTGGAGAGCGCGGTGAGCGCCATGGCGGCGAGCATCGTTCCGAACCAAGTCAAGGCGCGTCCAGGAAAGCGGGTGCTGATCCAGATGGCAAGTACCAGTGCGAGTGGCAATAGCAAGGCGGTGTCGCCGAGATTTGTGACATCCAGCAGGCTGTTCATCGAAGCCTTATGCAAACGGCGCGGATCGCGCAAATGAGTTGACGGGTGACATTGACCAAAACGTGAGCGCGTCGTCGAGGCGTGTCTATCTTGATGCGTGCAAATGGCTGGCAGTATAGCTGAATGAAAAGCATTGTTCCGTGATCCAGCAGCAGGTGGTCATATCGGTGTTCATGGGTGTTCCGAGAGGGGGCTAAGAATGTGGAGAGGTTGTTGACAACAATTTTTAACGCAACAATAAATGCAACTAACAGGCATTTTATAAAACTCATTCAGAAATGCTGATACGCATTCTGGCTTCCTCAGAGAGGCCGTTACGTTTGTTCGGGCAAGGTAGATTAGATCGATTGGCCAACTATTTTGCGGGTCGATCAAAAGGTACGCTGTCGCTATTGCGTGGTCAGGGTTTTGATAGGGAAGAATATGAATGACGTTGGAGAAGTGCTGGTAAATGGTGATCGCGTAGTGATGGCGATCAATGATCGCACGGTATCGCTTGTACCTAGCCGACCAGTGGGCAAGCTCACTGCCCATACAGCGGGCAGCGGCCAGGAGTTTGTCAAGATAGACGGCGCGCTAATTTGCGTGGATGGTGTGGAGACATCGGCAAGCGCGGAGGCTGTTTATCAAAGCGGGCAGTTTGGCGTTCCACCTGGTATTGCTGGGAAGTTAGTCTTGCATGTAAAACGAGGTGAGATTTCACGGTGCGATTTTTTCACGATCAATGGCAAGGCGGTTTTATGGCGTAGCGGGAAGGAGGTGGGAGTCGACGGCAAGGTAACGGCAAAAGCAACGGCACCTCCTAAAAGCCCGGCGGCAATACCGGAACCGGATCAAAGGTCGCATTATGAAGGCTCTGGCGATGTCGAACAGAGCCAACAAGCGTTTGTCACGGTGACCTTTTAACGCTTGATCAGTGTTCAAATGGATTGCGTGTACCAAAAAGGAAAGCGCCGCCACGTGTTATGTAGCCGCGCACGTTGCACTCAACAAAAATTCCGACTTACCGTTGGCAGCCCTCCCAATAAATTGGACAAGTCGACAAGCCGGTGCGCTACCAGATGCCGGACTTCACCTTCGCATTGCCAGGTGCCGTAGACGGCGATCAGCGAGGCATGCAACGCCTCGCGCCGCTGTTTTTCAAGCAGACCGGGCCATACGATGACATTGATCGATCCGGTCTCGTCCTCCAGCGTCATGAACATCACGCCCTTGGCGGTACCAGGGCGCTGCCTGACGGTAACAATGCCGCAACCGCGCGCGGCACGACCGTTTTTCAGCAGAAACAATTCATTGGCGGCGAGCAGCTTGCGCTTGCGCAATTGCGGTCGCAACAGCGCAAGGGGATGGCGACCCAGGGTCAGTCCTGTCGCGCGGTAATCCGCGACGATATGCTCCCCTTCACTGGGTGGGGAAAATGCCGGAGTGGCGTCATCGCTAAGTGCCTGACGCAGCAGGTCGCCTGTCCGGCCGCTGGAGCGCGGCATGTGGGCGGCGCAGGCTATATCGGTGTTTGGCATGCTTGATGCCCGAACGGCCTCGGGTTGGCTGTCTGCCCCCATCGCTTGCCATAGCGCCTGCCGTCGATTTCCTACCAGCGGCAACAAGGCGTTAGCGGAGGCCAGTAGGTGCAGTTCACGCCGATCGAGCGTCGCGCGATATGCCAGATCGGCGATATCGGTGAAAGGCCTTATCGCACGCGCCGTCTTGATGCGTCTCGCACTGGTTTGTCCAAGGCCACGAATCAGCGACAAACCGAGCCGCACCGCGGGCCGAGGGCCATGAACGTCTGCCCTGGAGCGGGGGACGGTATGGGCATCGATGGCTTCCAATGTACTGTCCCAGTCGCTGAGCATCACATCCGCGCCGCGGATTACCACGCCATGCCGATGCGCATCCTGGACCAGTTGCGACGGCGAGTAAAATCCCATCGGTTGGCTGTTCAGCATGGCGCAGAGAAAGGCCTCGGGCTCATGGCATTTGAGCCAGGAACTGGCGTAGACCAGCAATGCGAAACTGGCGGCATGGCTTTCCGGGAAGCCGTATTCGCCAAATCCCTTGATCTGTGCAAACAGCGCTTCGGCAAACGCGCGATCGTATTTGCGTTTGAGCATGCCGCTGACAATGCGTTCGTAATAATGCTCAAGGCCGCCCTTACGTTTCCATGCCGCCATTGCCCGCCGCAGACTGTCCGCTTCACCGGCGCTGAAGCCCGCCGCCAGCATGGCCACTTGCATCACCTGCTCTTGGAAAATGGGGACACCCAATGTGCGCGACAGTGCCGTTTCCATGTCGGTGCTGGGATAGGTGACCGGCTCCAGCTTCTGGCGTCGACGCAAGTAGGGATGCACCATCCCACCTTGTACCGGGCCAGGACGCACGATGGCGACCTCGATGACAAGGTCATAGAACACGCGCGGCTGAAGGCGGGGTAACATGCTCATCTGCGCCCGTGACTCGATCTGGAAGACACCGATCGTATCCGCCTTGCAAATCATGTCGTATGTTTCATCATCCCCGTCGGGAATATCCTGCAGCGTGAAAGGCTCACCGCGTCGGTCGGACACCAGTGCCAACGTACGTCGTATCGCGGATAGCATGCCGAGCGCCAGGATGTCGATCTTGAGCAGACCCAGCGACTCCAGATCGTCCTTGTCCCACTGAATCACACTGCGATCCGGCATGGCCGCGTTTTCGATCGGGACAAGTCGCGACAGCTTGCCGCGGCTGATCACGAAACCACCACTGTGCTGCGACAAATGCCTTGGAAACCCTAGCAACAGGGTGGTGAAATGTGCCCATTGCCGAATGATGGCGGCCTCCGGGTCCAACCCTGAATCCTTGAAGCGTTCCAGCAATTCCCGGCTGGAATCGAACCATTGGTGGTTTTTCGCCACGCGATCGACCAGCGCCGGATCGATACCCAGTGCCTTGCCGGCATCGCGTAATGCGCCGCGCGGCCGATAGGTCGAGATGGCGGCGGCAATCGCGGCACGGTCACGGCCATATTTGCGATAGACGTATTGGATCACCTCTTCGCGCCGCTGGTGTTCGAAGTCGACGTCGATGTCCGGTGGTTCGTTACGCTCCTTGCTGATAAAACGCTCGAACAACATGCTGCTGCGGTCGGGGTCGACTTCGGTGATGCCCAGGCAGTAGCAGACCGCGGAGTTCGCGGCGGAACCACGGCCTTGGCACAGAATGTTTTCACTCCGTGCGAACCGCACGAGATCGTAGACCGTCAGGAAATACGCTTCGTATTTCAGATCCGCGATCAAGGCCAGCTCGTGTTCGAGTTGTTCCTGAATTTTTAGCGGAATACCGTGCGGAAAACGTCGTTTCGCACCAACATACGTTTCCTGTCGCAAATAGGCAGTGGGCGTGACACCGGCTGGCACCAGTTCGTCCGGGTATTCATATTTCAGTTGTTTCAGACAAAAGGTGCAAGCCTGTGCAATGCGTATGGTTTCCGCCAGTGCCCGCGCCGGGTAGAGATTGGCCAGGCGTAGCCGGGAGCGCAGGTGCGATTCGGCATTCGAAGACAAGGCATAGCCGCATTCGGATAACGGCCGGCCGACATGGATCGCGCTCAATACATCGTGCAGCGGCTTGCGCGAACGTACATGCATCGTCACGCTGCCCAGGGCGACCATCGGAATGGCTGCGGCCGCCGCGGCGCGTTCCACCGTGCCGCGATGCAGATCGTCCATCGCCCGCGCGTGCAGTGTCAGGCCCAGCCAGGCACGCCCGGGAAAGGTGCGCGCAACCCAGTGGGCCTGCGTCAGCAGCACATCGTCGGCAGGTAAGGCCGGATAGGATGGCACGAGAATGGCAAGACAATCAGGCATGCCGCGCAGCGCGGCATGCTTGGGCGACGGTGTCGCGAGATCCTCAAGGGTCAGGCGGTAATGGCCTTTGCCGGTGCGGGTGCGGGCTAGCGTGATCAGTTCGGACAGGTTGCCATAGCCTTCGATATTGCATGCAAGCAGCACCAGTTCGAGCGATGGGCTCTGGACATCGTTACTGACCAAGGTGAAAGTTGCGCCGATGATGAGCGGCAGCCCGGCTTTCTCTGCCTCCACATGCGCGCGCACGATGCCAGCCAAAGAACACTCATCGGTGATCGCAAGCGCGCTGTAGCCCAGTTGCGCCGCGCGTTGCGCTAATTCTTCGGCATGGGAAGCCCCCCTTAAAAAGGAAAAATTCGAGAAGCATTGCAACTCCGCGTAAGCGGGCATTGGTGTCAAGCCGGATACGGGCAGGGAAGCATCGGGCGACGTCGGTGCGAGGCGATCGACCATACGCATTCACCCAAAAAAACCATGTAGAAACCAATGTGCGTCTTCCTCTGGTGGGTTTTTTTTCGGCGCACTGCCATTCTGTCCCGGTTGAGCAGGGGGCTTCTGCAACGCGGCATTGATATGGTCGTCCGCTTGTGGATCGGTTTTTATACCATCATATGTCTCAATATTTGCTTCGGTATGCTTATTTTCAAGCATCCCGGCTTTTTTCCCAAAGCGCTCTCGAAAGATCCAATAACAGGTGTGGTCCTCGGCTTGCGCGACAAAGTAGTCGCGTGTCACGACAGCATCGTCCCACCAGCCTGATTCGATACGCTCACCCGGCGACATTAGTCGTAATGAACCGCGATAGAATGGCCGATGCTGACGCGTCTGTAGTGGCAGCGGCGCATCCAGCAACCACACGGGACGCGGCGTGAGTCGGGCAATGCGTGCTCGTGCGGCATGAGAGAGACTGCCGGCCTTGACGATGGATGGAGCGCCTTCACTGAGGCTACGCGTGCCGTGGGAGTCGGGTGAATCAGGATGGTCGGCTCGGCCTTTGGTGCGATGTTTGGGCACGCCACGGGTCTCGTCTCGACCCCAATGATTCGCCAGCTCCGGCCGATGATCTTCCCGTATCAGGCATTGCAGGACATTATCGACGCCGAGCCGCGCCTGTAGCAATTCGATCAGTCGACGGTGATCGGCCGGACTGCCGCCGGGTTCCGGAAACAGATTGGTGCTCAGTGGCGTGGCCGGCTCGACCGCGGTGGCGTGCAATCGTACCGCGATCACGTGTGCATCCAGTGTGGTCTTGACCAGTCGTTCGCGGACCAGACGTAGTAGATAGCTGTCATGCCAGGCAGGGTCGGCTAAAGCGATATCGATCAGTGTGGGGGGCCGTGCTTCTCGACCTCGCTCGTGTTCGAGCAACAGCGTGAAACGCGTCACCGCCCATTGGCGAGCGGCCAGCCATCCAGTCAATCGACTAATCAGCATGGTTGCGCTCGCGAGAATCAGGGGGGTATCGTCGGCACGATCGGGCAAGGCTTGCTGCTGCTCGAACCGCTCCGGGGTTGTGAGCCATTCAAACCCTTCCTCTGCCATACCCAGCGCACGATCCAGCGCATCGACCAGAGCTTCGCCGCAACGTTGTTTGACGCCCGCGCGCGGGAGGCGGCGCAGATCGTCCAATGTCGGGCACCCCAGGCTGTTCAAGCTTTCCACATATGTCCGGGCTTCCGGCAAAAGGGGCAACGGCAGTGGGCCCAGTATCCGATCCAACGTACGCGGTGTACGGTGGCGGTGGCTACCAGCTGGTAAACGCGTCTTTTCCGACAGATCAGCCGGATGCAATACCGTGGCACCTCCGGCACGGGCCAGCAAGGCAGCGGCGGTACCAGTGGGTGCAAGACTGAGCCGGGCCGTCAGGCCGCTGCTGGCCAACGTCGCACGAATGCGTTTGCGCAAGGCACGGATGCCGCCGAACAGCCGCAAGCTGGCCGAGATATCGGCCACGATGATCGGTGCGTCGATTCGTGTGCCAGCCTGCCCCCATGTCTGGCCCTGCATCGGCGTCGACGTCTGGCGCTGCGGATCACCTGTCATGGTTTGCCGTGAGGCGCGTGCCCAGTCCAGCAGCGCGACCTGTGGCGTGTATTGCATCAAGGCCAAGGCGACGCCTTGCCATGCATCGGCTTCACGCAACAGGTCCCGGTCGTGCAGCACGGCCTGCTCCGCGACGGTCAACACCCCACCGCGCTTCATTCCCAGACGGACACCGGCCTCGCGTGCGGCCCGGCTCATCGCCACGACTCGGCCTTGTTCGAGAACGACCAATGGCATCGGTGTCCCTGGCGCGGCACGCGTGTTCGGTGAGTCAGGTGCCTTGGGCGCGTCCAGTACGGTCGATGCAAGGCTCGATGCACCAAAGGGTTGGGAGCAATATGCACGCGTCT
The DNA here is from genome assembly GCF_000970345.1 of Robbsia andropogonis. Classification (GTDB taxonomy): domain Bacteria; phylum Pseudomonadota; class Gammaproteobacteria; order Burkholderiales; family Burkholderiaceae; genus Robbsia; species Robbsia andropogonis. The sequence continues at coordinate 211,315 of NZ_LAQU01000005.1, forward strand.
CACTGGACCAAGTCGGCCGAAATACTTCTAGAGGCAGGTGCGGCAGAAAGACGCCGATCCAGAGACGCATGGCGATTTAATAAAATAGGAGATGGCGATAAAGACAAGACGAGGGACTGCTCTGTGGTCGGACCGCGCCGCTTGACAAAGGTCACCGACAATCCGTCCGGCGCCGGTTGCAACGCCAGCCGCAACGGGGCCGGGGATGTCCGGTGGGCGGCGTTCAACGGTCGAAACAGGAAGAACAGCGAAGACGAGGCTTGAGCGGCCAGATGCAGTCGACGCAAGGCTTCTGGCCGAATCGGGTCCTGCCAGAAAAGCAAGGCGCCACAGCCCCCCGTACGGAGGATCTGCTCTGCTGCCCACAACGCGTCCGCCGTACGATTCGCGCGCACCCACTGCCACTGCGCAATTGGCAGCCCCCAGTACTGAAAGGCTTGCTGATTGGGAATGTGCGGCGGGCACAGCATCATCAAGGGCCGTGCCGCCACGTTCTGTAGCGCCGGCCGCAGTAACCGGAATTCCCCGATGCCGGCTTGCGGTAACAACAATTCAGTCAGGCTGCCCACAGGCCAGCCGCCGCCTGGTAATTCGACCGCCAGACGGCTATCCCCTGGCGCTATGCAGGATAGCTTTGCCTGAGCGAGCTGGGAGGCACGCCACAAAGAGGGGTGAATGGTTTCCGGATGCTGGAGCGTGGCATGCTGCATGGCTCACCTGAACACTGTATGAATGTACAGCAGTATAGCGTGCTCGCCAGAAAATGCCAGAAAGGGATGCAGGAGCGACAACGACGGCCAAGCCATCCGCCGATTACGTTCCTTACCCGGACTAACGCTTATCGCGGTAACGGCGAATGCACGGTATTGTCGCAGCAAGCAATCATGTCATTTCGATGACGTCACGTTGTTGCAACAAATGCGTCATACGATCGCGATTCCATTCATGTAGACGACAGGAGAACGCCCGATGCAACACGTGCCTCTGGCCCGAGCGGTTAAGACGATATGCACCGCAGCGGCAATGACGTGGGGGGCACTGGCAAGCGCTTCCGCCTATGCGGTGACCGACATCCCGTTCTGGCACGCGATGGACGCCGCATTGGGCGAGCGCGTCAACGATATAGCCAAGGATTTCAACGCGTCCCAGAGCGAGTACCACATCACGCCGGTATTCAAGGGTACCTATGACCAGACGCTGGCCGCCGGTATCGCGGCGTTCCGCAGCGGCAACGCTCCGGCGATCCTGCAGGTCTACGAAGTGGGAACGGCCACGATGATGCGTGCGAAGAGTGCGATCGTGCCGGTCTATGATGTCTTCAAGAATGCCGGCGTACCGTTGGACGAAAGTGCGTTTATTCCCACGATCTCCGGTTATTACAGCGATGCAAAGACCGGTCATCTGGTGTCCATGCCGTTCAACAGTTCGACACCGGTACTGTTTTATAACAAGGATGCGTTCCGCAAGGCCGGCCTGGACCCGAATCAGCCGCCGCGCACCTGGCCGGAAGTGGAACAGGACGCACTTGCACTGCGCAAGGCCGGTCTGTCCTGCGGTTACGCGTCCGGGTGGCAAAGCTGGATCCAATTGGAAAACTACAGCGCCTGGCATGCCGTGCCGTTTGCTTCGCGCAATAATGGTTTCGATGGCGATGACGCGGTGCTGGAATTCAACAAACCGCTGCAGGTCGCGCATATCGCTTTCCTGAAAAAGATGCAGAATGAAGGCGCTTTCAGCTATGTCGGTCGTCAGGACGAGCCAAACGCCAAGTTCTATAGTGGCGATTGCGGCATGACGACGAATTCGTCGGCAGCGTTGGCCAATATCAGGAAGTATGCAAAGTTCGACTTCGGCTCCGGTAGTCTGCCGTACGATCCGAGTGTCAAAGGCGCACCACAGAATGCGATCATCGGCGGCGCGAGCCTGTGGGTGATGGGGGGCAAGGACAAGCAAACCTACAAGGGCGTTGCCGAGTTCCTCGCTTACCTGACCAAACCAGAGGTTGCCGCCAAGTGGCACCAGGACACCGGATACCTGCCGGTGACAAAGGCTGCCTATGACCTGACGAAGGCGCAAGGCTTCTACAAGACGCACCCGGACAGCGAAACGGCGATCAAGCAGATGATGAACAAGCCGCCGTTGCCGTTCACGAAAGGCCTGCGTCTGGGGAATATGCCGCAGATTCGCGTAGTGATCGACGAGGAACTGGAGCAAGTCTGGGGCGGCACGAAGACGCCGCAAGGTGCATTGGATTCGGCGGTGGCGCGCGGCAACGACTTGCTGCGCCGCTTCCAGAAATCCGGTAGCTGACGTGACGCCGTTGAACGTGCCCCCAACGGGCGGTGCCGATGCGCCATCGGTACAGGCGGCGCCGGTCCCGCCAGGTAAAAGGGCGCTTGCAAGCGTACGCGCCCGGATCGGTGCCGGGCATGCGCCGTTCGGCACTTCCTGGTTGCCGTACCTGCTGATTCTGCCGCAATTGGCGATCACCGCCATCTTCTTTTTGTGGCCGGCGGGTGAGGCGCTCTGGCAATCCACGCAGACCCAGGACGCATTTGGCCTTTCCAGCAATTTCGTCGGCTTGCAGAATTTCACCGAGCTGTTCGCGGACCCGTTGTACCTGGCGTCTTTCAAGACAACGCTTTGGTTTTGTGCGATGGTCACCGTCGCGGGACTCGTCATCGGCTTGCTGCTGGCGGTGTGTGCGGACCGGGTCGTGCGCGGTGGCCGTTTCTATCGCGCATTGCTGATCTGGCCGTACGCGGTCGCACCGGCGCTGGCAGGTATCTTGTGGGTGTTCCTGTTCAATCCCAGCCTTGGCGTGATCGCCCATGCACTGCAAACGCACGGCATCATCTGGAACCATGCACTGAATGGCGGTCAAGCGATGTTCCTGGTGGTATTGGCATCCGTCTGGCAGCAGGTCAGCTATAACTTCCTGTTTTTCTACGCCGGATTGCAGGCGATCCCGCGTTCGTTGATCGAGGCGGCCGCCATTGACGGCGCCGGTCCCGTGCGCCGATTCTTCGGCATTGCCTTCCCCCTGATCGCACCAACAACCTTTTTCCTGCTTGTCGTGAACGTCGTGTACGCGTTCTTCGATACCTTTCCGGTCATCGATGCCACGACGGCAGGGGGGCCCGCGCAATCTACCCGTACCTTGATTTATAAAATCTATGCCGATGGTTTTCGGGGACTGGATATCGGCAGCGCCGGTGCGCAGTCGGTGGTCTTGATGGTCATCGTCATCGCGCTTACCGTCTTCCAGTTCCGTTTCATCGAGCGCAAGGTGCAATACGTATGATCGAGCATCGGCGTGGATTTGATTGCTTCTGTCATGCCGTGCTGATAGCCGGTCTCGTGGTGATTGCTTTTCCGTTGTATATCGCCTTCGCGGCGGCAACGATGAGCGAAAGCGAGGTGTTCACCGTGCCGATGTCGCTGATTCCCAGCACACATCTTTTCGAGAACATCGCGCATGTCTGGACGCATGGCACCGGTAACGCCGCGGCTCCGTTCGGGACGTTGCTGCTGAACAGCCTGGCAATGGCGTTGGGCATCACCTTCGGCAAGATCGTCGTATCGATCCTGTCCGCCTATGCCATCGTGTTTTTCCGCTTTCCGTTCCGGAATACCGCATTCTGGCTGATCTTCATCACGTTGATGTTGCCGGTGGAGGTACGCATCTTCCCGACGGTGCAGGTGGTCTCCACGCTGCACTTGACGAACAGTTATGCGGGCCTGACGTTGCCGTTGATTGCCTCGGCCACGGCGACTTTCCTGTTCCGGCAGTTCTTCATGACGCTGCCGGCGGAACTGCTGGAAGCGGCCCGCATCGATGGCGCGGGTCCGATGCGTTGCTTTATCGACATCGTCTTGCCTCTGACGAAGACGACGATTGCGGCGCTGTTCGTCATCACGTTTATTTATGGTTGGAACCAATATCTGTGGCCGATCCTGGTGATCAACCAGAGTGGATGGCAGACGGCCGTGGTGGGTATCAAGCAGATGATCGGCACGGGCGACACGGCCACCGAGTGGCATCTCGTGATGACCGCAACCCTGTTGGCGATGTTGCCGCCCTTGCTGGTCGTGATTACGATGCAGCGGTGGTTTGTACGCGGCCTGGTTGACACCGAGAAGTAACGGCACACCAGACAATTCAAGGAACGATAAATGGCCGCATTGACACTGAGTGGCGTACGCAAGACCTATGACGGCCAGCAGTATGTGCTGCATGGTATAGATGTCGAGGTCGCCGATGGCGAATTCGTGGTGCTCGTCGGGCCGTCTGGCTGTGGAAAATCGACATTGCTGCGGATGATCGCCGGTCTTGAAAGTGTCTCTGAAGGCGAGATCATGATTGGGGGGAAGGTCGTCAACCAACATGAGCCGAAGGATCGCGGTATCGCGATGGTGTTCCAGAACTACGCGTTGTATCCCCATATGACCGTGGCGCAGAATATGGGGTATGCGTTGAAGATTGGCGGCGTATCCCGTAGCGACATCGACCGGCGGGTGCAAACCGCGGCGCGCACGCTCGAACTGGAATCACTACTGGCGCGAAAGCCTAGGGAGTTGTCCGGTGGCCAGCGGCAACGGGTAGCCATGGGGCGCGCGATCGTGCGTGAGCCATCGGTATTTCTGTTTGACGAGCCGTTGTCGAACCTGGACGCAAGGCTTCGTGTGCAAATGCGCCTCGAGATGCAACGCTTGCACGCCCGGCTGAAAACCACCAGCGTGTATGTCACGCATGACCAGATCGAGGCCATGACGTTGGCGCAGCGTGTGATTGTGATGTACAAAGGGCGTGCCGAGCAGATCGGCACGCCCGCTGACGTGTATGATCGGCCGGCCAGTGTTTTCGTGGCGGGTTTCATCGGCTCGCCGGCGATGAATCTGATAGAGGGAAGGGTGACCGACGACGGACGCGCTTTTGAAGTACAGGATGGCGGCCCGGTTCTGTTCCTTGACGCATTTGACAGCATGCCATCCCGGGCATCGATGTCCTCGACAGGTCCGGTCCCGCTGTTGCCGAACCGTTTGGCCGGGCGTCATTGCATTTTAGGTATCAGACCGGAACATATGGCGCTTGCGCAAAGCGATGGTGATCATGGTATTGTCCGCGGACGGGATGCAACAACGACGGTCGGGCAGGCAGGTGCGACACTGCCCGTGGACGTATGCGAACGTACGGGGGCCGATAATTTGGCACGTGGCCGTTGGGGCAGTCATGATATCGCCGTACGTTTACCGCATGACGTCGTGCCGGCACCGGGTGCACTGCTGCCGGTGATGCTGCCGGTGCATCGATTGCATTTCTTCGACCCCGACAGTCGGCGTCGGCTGGAAGGCTAGGGGCGGTGCCTCGCTGACGGAACCCATAGTCGTATTCACTGTCGTACGATCTTATCGCCATGACTTCGTCACCCGTTTTCCACCCTGACTCGTCTGCCTCCTCATCTGTGGGGCGTTATCGCTGGCCTTACCCGACTGTTGCCGCGCATCGCGGTGGCGGCACGCTGGCGCCGGAGAATACGCTGGAGGCCATCGACACCGGTGCGCGTCTCGGGCATCAGATGATCGAGTTCGACGCACGGTGCGGTGCCGACGATATCGTATTCCTGTTGCATGACGATCATGTCGAGCGCACGACGAACGGCTCCGGCGACGCATCCACGATGCCGTGGCATCGCTTGCAGGCCTTGGACGCCGGTAGTTGGTTCGACACCCGCTTCTCGGGCGCGCGCATTCCCACGTTGGCTGATGTCGCCGAGCGCTGTCTGGCGCTGGGTTTGCATGCGAACGTCGAGATCAAGCCGGGTCCGGGCCTGGAGCGGCACACCGGGCAGGCGGTGGCGCGGGAGGTGTTAAGGCATTGGAAGGGAAGTCCGGCCGCGCCGTTACTGTCGTCTTTTTCGTACGAGGCACTTGCAGCGGCAGCCGAAGTGGCACCGCAACTGCCCCGTGGCATGCTTTGCGAGAACTGGTCTGATCCGTGGCGCGAGCAGACGCAGGCCCTGTCTTGCGTCTCGTTGCATATTCACCATACCGAGTTGACACAGGCGCGCATTGCCGAGATCAAGGAGGCGGGCTTGTTCGTACTCGCGTACACCGTTAACGAGCCATTACGTGCGGCAGAGCTGCTGGCGTGGGGTGTTGACACGATTTGTACCGATCGTATCGACCTTATCGGGCCGCATTTTCGCACGGTGTGAGATCAGGCAGTACAGCGCGATTACGCCATAACATACTCAAACTTCTCGAGCATCTGCTCCAGATGCGTGGAATCTATCTTTTCTTTCGGCGGAACGAGAAACAGACATTGCCTGCCACCCGTCTCGGATCGTGGTAAAAATTCTTCCGCGATATGATAATGCGGTCGATTTGTATAATCATCAAAAATAATCCTGGTACCTTCTTTTGCGTATTTCAAGGAAGTTAGAAAACAGTACACCCGAAATCTTCCGTCGATAAAAAAATTGTCGGGATGTATATCGCTGGACCAAGCGGCCAGCGCATAGTTTTTAAAATTATGTCTATTCTGAAAATTCAGAGGTGTTCGCCAGCTTTCGAGTGCTCCACAATCGATCCAGTGAAAACTGACTAATCTATCGCCAAGTTTCTTTTTAGTTGAAACGATCCACTCCTGGCTGGAGTTGATGCTTAATATGCTTGCTTTGGTATTTTTTTGCGACCCAGATGGTGCTGATGCCGCATCCGCATTCGGTATAATTTTCTGTGGATGTAATAACATTTTTAAATAAATCGTCATTGCCATCAAAAAGTTTTTTGCTTTCCGCATTTTTTATAATTCTTGAAATGGGCATGGTAAATCTTGATAATTTTATATAGATAAAGATCTTTTGCGATTATGAAGATTGGTAATTCCGATGCGCGTGTATTGTTTGCGCCGTGCCGAGATGAACTTGCCTATGCATACCGACGCCGTTCGAAATTGGAAGGAAATGGCGTCCTATAGAATTGCTTTACGGGGTGCATGCTTCGGCGTGGCCATCATGAAGTATGAGCGAGTCAAAGAATAATGCTCTTGATGTGAATAGAAAGGCATGCGTGCCATCCCGCACGCATTTCTCTAGATAGGGCCGGCATTGCCAGCACCACCATCGAGAAATACAAGACCGCGTTCAGCAACGCACCTTAACGCAATACGCTGGTGGGAGCGCCCCATACCGGAAGGCTGGGGCTGCTTTCCCGCAAGCCTGTCGCGGGGCTTGTCGCGACATTCTCCGTTGCCCCATGAGGGTCTCTTGATGCATCGCTTGCTTCTTCCGTGCTACTTGCATCCGGCGCGTCCGAAGACAAAGGCGCCACACCACCTTCCGTCCCCGCGCGATTTGGAGAGGAGAGCCATTCCGCCTGACCACGCATTTCTCGCAGATAGACAAAGAACTCGACATTGCTCGATACACCGAGCTTGTGAAACGCACTGACTTTCTGACGGCTGATGGTTTTCTTGCTGCGATGAAGTGTCGCCGCGATTTCATTGCCAGTCAGGCCCGACGAGAACAGCCGCAGCACTTCCGCTTCGCGCGGCGACAACCGGGTCTTCGTGGGCAGTCGGGACATCGCCTCGCAGCCGATGGTCTGGCGGATGGTGCGCGACAAATAGCAGCGTCCTTCCATGACGGTCTGGATCGCGTTGATCAGCTCTCCGGAGGCATCGGCTTTGCTGACCAATCCGGAGACCTCCATCCGTGCGATCGATCCCAGTACGCCGGCATTGTCGTGCATCGTCAGCACGATGATCCGCATGCTCGGATGCTGCCGTCGTAATGTCGAGAGGAGTCGCAGGCCATCCTGTTGCCGACTTCCCGGCATCGAGAAGTCCGTAACCAGAACGTCGCACGGCGGTTGGCTATTCTCTTCCTGCGTTTTCAGGCAGGCCATCAATTCATCGCAGCTGGTGGCTGTCCCTATGATATCGATGTTCGGCATCGTGGCGCAGACGTGCTCCACGCCACTAAGGAAAAACGGGTGGTCGTCAGCTACTATCACTCGACAAGTCATGACTGCTCCATCATGGAAAAGGCGCTCGAAGAGCGCGGAAAACCCGCGTAAAAACAGGACCTGCGTCGTTGATGATCACAACGGCGACAGGGCAACAAGTGAAAGGCACCGTCGGCAAAATAGATCATCCCGATTTTTGTCATGCAACACGGGCTTTGGGGAATGTCTCAATTACGGCATGGTGCCCATTTTGCGAAGATGCCGAAACGTGACTGGTCTCAATACCTGTGCGGATGCTTGCCGTTGCGGGACCAACCCTGTTGCTTAACATCGCGAGTACCACCGGTCCCGCAATCGACCCAAGGAACAATCGCTTACGCCGAGTTTCCTTATGCGGCCACACATGCGTTGCACCAGCCTGTGATAGGGTATGAAACGTCAGGTCATCAAAAAGCGAGACCCTCCCTTATTGGCCGGGAACCCTAACGCCTTGCCGCTTCCTACTAGGCATATTTTTCATGCAGACCTACATTCGTAGCCTGATACGCTTTCATCACCGCCTTTACGGGGCGCTTGTCATAGGTGTCATTGCCGCTGCGCTGGCACCTTCGAAATGGCACGTATTCGAGAGGTTTTTATTCGGCTGGAATGTCGGTCTATGGCTTTATCTGATCCTGTTATGGACGATGATGTATCGTGCGGAGTCCGCCCGTTGGCGCGTCGCGCTCGACAGTGAAGACGAAAGCGCCTCTACCATTCTGATCACCACCTGTGTGGCTGCATTGGCCAGTATCGCCGCCATTGTTTTTGAACTGGGTACCGCACATGCCGCGGGAAGCAGTAGTCAGAAGGCATTGCATCTGCTCCTCTCGGGTTTTGCATTGATCGGCGCATGGACTCTGCTGCCAACGGTTTTCACCGTGTACTACGCCCGCTTGTTCTACATGCATCATAGTTGGACTGATGCACCAATGCCAAGATCAGACGATCGTGTCGCTTCGCTTGCGAAATCGTCACTGCCGCTGCGTTTTCCAGATGACAAACTGCATCCCGATTATGTTGATTTTGCCTACTTTGCTTTCACGATCGCTGTAGCGGCACAAACTTCCGACGTCGCGGTCGCGGACTCCGCCACACGGCGCTTTACGCTGATTCAGTCGGTTTTAGCGTTCTTTTTTAACCTTGCTATTCTTGGACTTTCCGTCAATATCGCCGCGAGTTTATTCAATTGAACCGCTCGATGCCATGCCCATACAAAGACTGAAAAAAAGCCTCTGGCGCGTGATAATAGGATCAATTCTTGCGACTGGATGCGCCAGTCGGCATCATCAAGGCTGCGTGTTGCTTCGCCAAGGGCAGGCCATCTTCGTCATGTTCGTGGTCCACGCACGGCATGCTGCGCGACGTCATGGCAACGCGTGATCGCGCAGGCAGTTAGAATGCGAACTGCTCTCCAATTTTCCGCTGATCGCAATGGCCTCTGCTGACTTGCCTCGTTCCAAAATCGACGTTGTATCCCCGACGCCTGCGGATGCTCGCCGCGACAACGCGGCAGTATCGTCGAGTCATGTGTCACACGTTCACCTGACGGATGTCGATCTGCGCATCGATCCGCAAGCCGCCGTGTATGTGAAGGACGAGGTAGTCAGCGTCGTTTTCGCCACTCATTCCGGCGCATTGCTCAGCTTGGAAGGTCCGAATGCCTACCAGGTCAACGATGCCTTGATAGAGGCGGCCACCGGTGAGCGTTGGGTCGTCTCGCGCGCGCGTTTCGATCCCAAATACGTGCCAGCAGATCCAGTGCTCATACATGGCGCCGATGGTGCGTATCGCAACCTGCCCACGCCGGTGTTGGCCAGACGCATGGACGCGCCTTTTACCATTGCACGCAGTGCCGGCGGCGATCGTCTGCAAGGCGGCGCCGGAGATTGGCTTCTCCAATACGCACCGTCCGACTATGGCGTGGTGCAACAGGCGCGATTTGCGAGAGTTTATCGGCCGGTGTCCGTTTCGCTGTCACCCGACCCGTCAGGCATAGTAGTTAATGATGCGCAGCCGCCCCGCGAAGGCGATTGTGGCAGCGCCACATGAGCGGTGTCGTGGCGATCGCGCCCATTCTGCTGGTCCTGATCTTAGGCTACGGCGCAGGGCGCTTGATGCCCTCCGCCTGGCGGCGACGAGTAGGCGCATTGCTCGGGCCGTTGGTCTTGGCGCTGCTTTTTTCCATCGGACTGACCTTCGGGGCCGTGCTGCGCTCCGGCAGTCACGCACGTGCGGTGTTGGGTACCGCGATATGGCTTGCGATATGGACCACCATGGCATCATGGGCGCTCATCACGCTCTCGATCATGATCGCCCGGCGCATACGTCCCGCCATTCCACCGCTTGCGCCCGAGCCGCTCTTGCGCCCGACACCTTCTTCATTCACATCCTTTCCCCAACCGTTTCTTGCACCAACGACATCGTCCGCACATCTTGCCGCGACGTCTGGCGGCTCAGGGTGGTGGGGGCCAGCGAAGGAATGCTTGATCGCATTGGTGATGGTGGTCTTGGGTACGCTGGGGAATGGACTGTGTAGCCGATATGGCATTCCGATACCCACTGGCTTGACCGGTGCGTTGCTGCTTGTACTTGTAAGCATTGTCGGCATGGAGTTGGCGGGCCTAGCGATAGATGCACGATGGTGGTCGAGGCGCGTTTTGGCCATACCTTTATTGGTCATCATCGGTTCATTGATCGGCGGAACGATTGCCGGTGCACTTGCCCGGATGCCGCTGCCGATCGCGTGGGCACTATCTAGCGGCTTTGGCTGGTTTACGTTGTCCGGCGTGATGATCGGTCGACATCTGGGGGCGCAGTGGGGCGCGATCGCTTTGTTGACCGACCTGTTTCGCGAATTGATGTCCGTCGTGTTGCTTTATCTGTTCGGTCGCCGTTTCGCGCGCGCGTGCATTGGCGCGAGCGCAGCCACTGCGTTGGACTCGACATTGCCGATCATTAAACAAAACTGCGCTCCGGCGCATTGGCCAACGGCGCTGGTCAGCGGGTTTGTCCTCAGCCTAGCGGCGCCGTTGTTAATGACGGTATTTTTGTGGTGACCTTTTCGGTGTGCGGTCTTCCGCTGCCTATCGACGCCGCGGGTACACCTTATTGGGGGCAATCGCAGGACCGACTTTTACGATGCGAGCTTGAGCCCAATGATGCCAGCGACAAGCAGGGCAAGGCTGAGAATCCGGCCTGCTGTCACTGCCTCATTGAATAGCAGGATACCAAGCACGGCCGTTCCCACCGCGCCAATGCCCACCCATATCGCATAGGCCGTCCCAACCGGTAGCGTTTTCAGTGCCACGCTCAGTAGATAGAAACTTCCGATCGCAGCGATGCCCGTACCGACGCTTGGCCATAAGCGACTGAAGCCTTCCGTGTATTTCAGTCCGATGGCCCAGGCCATCTCGAGCACGCCCGCGCAAAGTAGGATCAACCAATTCATGACCGCGTCTTCACTACCGATTTGGACCGTTTTCACGGCGAAAACGCATTATATCGTAATGAAAACGAAAGACAAAACGCGGCAAATGTGAAGCCGTCGAGACAAGTAGCATGCCTTTCATCGAAATGCCTTTTTACAGCGGCACACTCAGCCGCGCCAGATCTTTCATCCCCTTTCTGGCCTCCTTCAAAAAAATGGCAGACATTACGATGACGACCTCCCCGATGTCAGGTAACAGCCGTCGCCGCTTTCTACAATCGCTTGCGGGTTCCGCGAGCGCCGCTGCGGCCCTTTCCGTATTTCCCGAATCAATCCGTAATGCATTGGCGATTCCTGCGGCCTCGCATACCGGGACGATCAAAGACGTCGAACATATCGTCGTCTTCATGCAGGAGAACAGATCGTTTGACCATTACTTCGGCCATCTGCGCGGCGTCCGGGGTTACAACGATCGCTTTCCCATTCCCTTGCCGAATGGCAAGCCGGTCTGGTACCAGCCGTCGCAATCGGATTCGACGCAGCCGGTATTGCCGTTTCACCTGAATACGCATACCACCAGCGCGCAGTGCGTTGGCGATCTCGATCACAGCTGGTACAAGACCCATTATGCGATCGATGGCGGAAAGTATGACCAGTGGCCGGCCAACAAGACCGACATGACCATGGGCTATCACTTGCGTTCGGACATACCGTTCCATTACGCCCTTGCCGATGCCTTTACTGTCTGCGATGCGTATTTTTGCTCGCTGCCCGGGCCGACCCATCCCAATCGTGCCTATCTGATGAGTGGGACCGTCGATCCGACAGGGAAGTACGGCGGCCCGCTGTTGAACAACAACGACTACGTCGATGGCGACGTTCCACCGCAGTATCAATTGCTGTCGTGGACGACGTATCCTGAGCGACTTGAGGCAGCGGGAATCAACTGGCAAATCTACCAGCAAGGGCTGACCGGTAACGATCCGTTAAACGGTAATTACGGCACCAACATTCTGCAAAACTTCGCCAACGTCATCAATGCGCCGCAAGGCTCGTCATTACAGCAGCGTGCGAACAGCGTGCGGACCTTGGACGATCTGAAAGCCGACGTGCAGGCAGGCAAGCTGCCACAAGTGTCCTGGCTGCTGCCGCCGGCCGCCTACTCCGAGCACCCGAAATACACGCCAGCATACGGCGCCGAATATACATCGAAGGTGCTGGATGCGCTCACGTCGAATCCAGACGTCTGGAGCAAGACGGTTCTGTTCATCATGTATGACGAGAACGACGGTTTCTTCGATCATATCGTGCCGCCACAGCCACCGACGTCGCGCGCGCAAGGGTTGTCGACGGTGAGCACTGACGGAGAATTGCATACGGTCGTCAATCCAGGACGCGGCAGTGGTTTCACCGCCGATGGTCTGCCTTACGGGCTGGGGCCGCGCGTGCCGATGACGATCGTTTCACCTTGGACCAAGGGCGGTTTCGTCTGTTCCGAGGTGTTCGATCACACCTCCGTAATCCGTTTTATTGAACAACGCTTTGGCGTACGCGAACCGAATATCACGCCGTGGCGTCGTGCGGTCTGCGGCGACCTGACGTCGGCGTTCGACTTCCGTACACCGGATGCGTCAATCCCGTCATTGCCCGATACCAGCCAATACATGACGATGGCCGATCAGCAGTGCGCTTCGCAACCGGCGCCGACGGTACCGACGACGGCGGGCGCGATCGACCCGCAAGAACCGGGCGTGCGTTACGCCCGTGCGCTGCCGTACGAACTACACGTGCATGGCGACGTGTCGGCACGGGACAATCACCTGACATTACAGTTCGTCAACACTGGCAAAGTGGGCGCGCATTTCTATGTCTATGCGCCGAATCGTAGCGACGGTCCGTGGCGTTACACGGTGGAAGCAGGGAAATCGCTTAGCGAGACATTTGACTTGAGCGTGACTGGCGGCGCCTATCACTTCATGGTGTATGGTCCCAATGGCTTCGTACGGCAATTCAACGGGCTGGCATTGGGGTCGGCGACATCGGCCGCCCGAGGTCATGTTTGGGGGCTAGGCCACATCGCACTACAGGTAGAATATGACAATCGTGAAGGCAGCGTGATTCTGCGGCTGTGCAATACAGGGGGAGGCGTGGCACGACTCTTTGTCACGGACAACGCCTACGGCGCACGGTCGCGTAGCCTCGAGTTGCCGCCTGGCGCGATGACGGCCGTACCATGGGATCTGTCGGACAGTCACCACTGGTACGACCTGAGCGTTACTGATCGCGACGAATCCAGTTTCCTGCGCCGCGTGGCCGGGCACGTCGAGACGGGTCATCATACCGTAACGGACCCCGCTGCCACGACGCCGATACGCTCACTAAGCTAAGCGGCCATGCATGAAGGCGTGGCCCGAGGTGCCATGTCGCGCCATCGTCGACGGCGGTGGCGCAATGTTCCTGCAAGATGCGTCCAATTGCAAGTCATCTTATTGCTCCATAAAGTCTTCGACATTGCATCCCATTAACAATGGCCATAATGCACCGCATGCATTATGCCGTTGTAAAGGGATGGGTGAACTTCTACCAATCAGCCAAGACGTGTTGATTCCACTTTTTAGGCGTTTGGTTGTCGATTTGTCGCATGTCGCCGGTCACTAAGCGATGCAATGCTAAGACGGTGCTTGATGGTCTATTCGCTCATTTCCCGATGTCGGCGTGATTTCATGCATGCCTGAGGATAAGGATGACCATTGGCACTGGTGACTATCTCGTTTTGGAGCATTCAATGCAGACGCATCAACATAGTAGTGCCATCGTGGTTATGACGCGCGATGCCGTAGATCATTCGGTCGCTGCGTCGTATTCCGGTGCTGACGTAAATACCCTGAATGAAGAGGGTAATGAAATTATAAGTGATACGAATCATGTTTATGCTGCCTTGGAGGCATTGAGAGTAACGTCTTCTGGTCTGCAGCCGACGGCCAGTCACTTTGATCGATCAGCGTGGTACCGGAGGGGGGAGCGCAGGGGCCCAGGTAATAAGCTGCACCCGGCGGTGGATAACGGTAGCGCTTTCGAGGCAATGGAGGCCATGTACGAAGATCCCCCTATCGCCGCTATGGCATCACCGAGCACACCGGCGAAGCCGGCGTATGGAGATGCGACGGTGATTGCACTGGACAACCGTACTGACTGGGAAAAGATGGGCGAGTGGGAAAAATATAGCGCATTTATGAAGCAGAATGCGATTTATCATTCCGTAACCACACTCTTCGGTACGGCCGTGGGCTCCGTGAATACGGCGTACAGATCGTTGTGGAACCATCCGGCGGCTAGGACGGCCGATGGCGTCCTAGCCGCCCTGGAAGCGGGCTGGGCACTGCACGACGCCTGTCGCAGACTTGGTGGTCTCAAGGCCGATGATTCGCTAGGATACAAAGCGAAAGCGTTTATCATCATCGGTGCTTTGGCTGTCGGCGTGGTGGCGGGGTTTGACCCGGCACCAGGGCTTCCGAAACGGATCTATGCACTAGTGAAAAGCACTTTCGAGGCAACGTTTCCCGCGTTGACGACGAAGTTCTCCGTGAAGGAGTCGGATTGGACGACATTGCTCACCGATTTTTCCATTTCGTCGAGCGAATCATTCAGTAAAGCCGAGCTGAAGCATTTTCTAAAAAAAGGTGTATTACTATCGTGGATTCAGTCAAAGCCCGATTATCTAAAAGGCATGATCGAAACTATAGTGGATTCAATCGTCGATTCCGGCGCGGCGTTGTTGACAACCCCGGCGGCGAAGGCAATCTCGCGGTATTTGTGGGGGGCCGAATATGCTTTTTCAGAGCAACACGCGGAGCAACCCAGTTGGGAAACGCTGACTCTTGGGTATCACGCCTTTCCCCCTAGCTTTTACAACGCCATGACAAAGCAGGGATATGGCGCGATTGCACTGTGGATTACGAACGTCATGAATGTTTCCGCTTCGGGCATACTGGCGCCTTCGAGACCAGTCGATCCATCCAGCGTCGTCGTGCCCGCACCAACGCTGGTACCCATTCCGGTTTCCATAAGGATACCCGGCAGTATCATTTCCAGCGTGGCGGAAGGAGGCGTCGATATGCTGAAAGCGAAAACAGCCATCGACTCGCCTGAGTTGAATTTCGATGCGTTCGATCATCCGAGCCCCCTCACTAGGGCGCTTTCTTCCGCTAAACCGCATGCGCTATTTAGACGCATCAAAAACAGGCTCTGGGTTGCCGAAAACATCCCGGAATCCGGCGTGAAAGATTTCGGCTTCGAAGTGTCGGTTCAAGCTTGAAAACGGGGTGTGACGCTCGTCAGCTGCACACGATGTCACGGCGCGGTCGCGATGGCCGACGATATCGCGGAGACCGGCGTGGCTGTCACGCCCGCGGTAGCGGCCCCCTTCGTTGGCGCTGTCTGCGACGTCGGTGGCGTTTGAACCTCTTGGCCTGCCAACGGCATGCCTTGATTTGCTTGCCAGCCTCCACCGAGTGCCAGGAATACCGCCACCTGGTCTTGTGCGACCTTGCCTCGCGCGGCCGCTACTTGCGATTCGACGGATGTCAGCGTCCGCGTGGCGTCCAGGTCAGACAGGAACGATCCCCGGCCGGCGAGATAGAAGCGGTGCGTCTGGTCTCGCGACTGGCGTGCCGATGCCAGTGCGTCCTCCAGCGCTTGCAGACGGCCGAGGTCGCCCGCATAGGTTGCAAGTCTGGTTTGCGTTTCGCGCAATGCGTTCAGCACGACTTTATCGAATTCGGCCAAGGCGACATCCGCACCGGCACGGGCTTCCCGGATACGTGCGCGCGCGCCATTCGCTGGTAATTCCCAACTTATCAATGGTCCGAAGCCCCACCGCTGCGTCGGTGAGCGGAACGAGTCCTCGAGGATGCCTGTAACACCTGCGCTCGCACCAAAGGAAATGTTTGGATACAGACCGCCGATCGCCACCCCTATCTTTGCGGTTGCGGCAGCCAGTTCACGTTCGGCACGACGCACATCGGGGCGACGGCGCAGCAGCGCGGCACCGTCGCCCACCGGTAACGGCGTCAGGATACGGGGCGTTTCATGACACGCATCGATCGCCTTCGGCAAAGCGTCGGGGGACTCCCCCAGGAGGGCGGCCAAGGTATAGTGCGCAATCCGCCGTTGCGCCGCTAATTTCGGCAACTGTGCCCGCAGTGTTTCCTGTTGCGTGACCGACTGCGTCACATTGGGTTGTGCACCGCGTCCCGCATCGCGTAGCCGACGGGCGAGCTGGGTAGACTGATCCTGGAGATCCAGCGATTTCAGCGCGATGTCTTCTTGTTCGGCCGCATCGCATGATGCCAGATAGGCTTGCACGACTTGCGAGACCACGGTGATCCGCGCGGTATCGCCAGCGGCGCGTACCGCATCAAAGTTTGCGCTCGCCGCTTCCACGCCGCGTTTCAATACACCGAACAAGTCGAACTGATAGGAGACCGAAAGCCCGAAATTGCTTTCGTTCGTGACGGGAAGTTTGTCCGTCAACAAGAACTGTTGGGCGGATTCCTGTGCGCGTTTCGCTGAGAGTTCGAGATTGCCGCCAAAACCGCCCTGCGCTTGCGCCACGTCGAGCACCGCGCCGGCTCTTGCCAGATTGGCGGTAGCCACGCGCAAATCGACATTACGCCGCAATGCTTCTTCGATCAATCCGTTCAATACGGGATCGTCGTACAGTTTCCACCACTGGTCTGGGACCGGGTCCGCATTGGCCGCGCGCGCGACGCTGCCCGACGCATGGATATCGTGCTCCGTTTCCACCAGGGTCCGATTCGCCACCGGCTGCTTGATCAACGCCGTGTCGGGCACGCGGTAATTCGGGCCGACCGTACAGGCCCCGAGTACCGCCATGGTCAAGGCTGCGGACCCCATGCGCCGCGCCCAACGTCCTACCTCCCGCTCCGAAGCACTCGCATTGGTGCGTCCCACCTGGTGCGTATGGTGCGCTTGCGATCTCATCGGGCACCTGTCCGTGCCGCATTGCCTGTGCTGCCCGCCCCCGTTTCCTCATTGCCGGCAAGCGCGTTGGCATCCGTGCCGGCGCGCGTCGGCGTGGGCAGCACCGACATGTCGGAACGCAGCGACCCTGGCGGCAGAACCACATCATCGGAGGCGGCTGCCGTTGTTTGCGCGCGGGCCACGCCGGTTTCGGGGGCGACAGTCCACTGGCCGGAAGGCGATGCCCCAACGGATGAAGCCGCCGACGGGGGCTGCGGTGAATTATGGCCGATATCGGCTGCATCAATTGAAACCGTGGCGGTGCGTCCTGCAATCAGCCGGACGTTCGCCGGCACGTCATCGATCTGTATCCGGACCGGAATCCGCTGCGCCAGTCGAACCCAACTGAACGACGGGTTGACGTTCGGCAGCAGATTCGCCCCTACCGAGCGGTCCCGGTCCGCTATGGCGGCGGCGATACTGGTCACGTGACCGTGCAGGCGTGTGCTCTGGCCCATCAGGTGAATGGTCACCGGCTGGCCGATGGCAATGCTCGGCATCTTGGTTTCTTCGAAATATCCGTCTACATGATACGAATGGGCATCGACGAGAGATAGAACCGCATGCCCGGCCGTGACAAATTCGCCGGCACGTGGTGCGCGATCATTCATAAAACCGTCGACCGGACTGACGATGACGGTGCGTTCCAGGTTCAATCGCGCCGTTCGAACGGCGACTTCTGCCGCGGAGAGGGCCGCTTGCGCCGCTTGCAACGCGGCATCCGCGGCCTGGACCTTCGATTGGCTTTCTTCGTACACTTCCCGGGACACCAAATCACCCAGCGCGCGGTTTCGACTCGACTCCCTGCGAAGCTGCGTCAATGTCGCGTTCCGCTCAGCCACCGCGGCGCGTTGCTGCGCGACGGCCGATTCTGCTTGCGCCAATGCCAGCTTGAAGCGGGCCTGGTCGATGACGAACAAGACTTGACCCTTACGAACCGTCTGGTTGTCGGTCACCGTGACCTTGTCGATCAGGCCCGTGACGTCCGGTGCGACTTGAACGATGTCGGCTTGCACGTGGCCGTCCCGCGTCCACGGCGCGAACATGTAATAGCGGACCAGACGCCAGATCACCAAGGCGGCGATGACGACAACCATGATGGTCAGGACCCCCGACCGACGGTAGCGAGTTTGAGTTTCAATTGATCAACCGGTTCGAAACAGATACGAAACAAAGACGACGAGCCCGAGCAGAATCACGTAGATTCCCAAATCGAACATCGAGCGATGCCATACATGGCGATAGAAGCGCCATCGCGCGAATCCCATCGTGACAAGGCGCAACAGGCCATAGGCGAGCAGCATCCACACCAGCAATTCCGGGATGAACACCCCGTAGATATCGAATTCGCCGATCATGCGGATTTCTCGATGGTAATCGCCGCCCGCGGTGCCAGCGCGGCCGGAAACAGTGACAAGCGCAGCCCCACCAGCGCGTGCAATGCACCGAGCGTTTGCTCCGCATCGCTCAAATGGGCAGTGTCCAAGGCGTTCGCGCGTGTCGACACGTTCGGGTTGGCCGCCAATGCCGCGTCGATCCGCGCGGCCAGTTCGGGAGGCGGCGGGAGACGCCGACGCTGTTGGATACATTCCTGAAAATACTGACGAACACCGGACAGCACGCCATCGATCGGCTGCCGCCATTCGTCGCGCAAAGTCCGGCGAATCTGTTGCAGGTCCAGCGTATTCAAACCCACACGCAGGTCACGGAAACTCTCGATCGACGGATGGTGATCATCGTCGGTCGCGCTCAACCGCGGCAGCAATTGCATCAAACGATCCAGCATCCGGGATGCCATGTTGTTCTGCGCCACGATCGCATGGGGAGAGGCGGCAATGACCACGTCCGCCCATCCGGAGCGCGTAAGTCGTGCGGCCGCCAACTCGGCGCCGAATGGACGCGTGATGCGAATGAAGAGGAAAGCAAATAACAAACCGGCACATCCGGCGCTGTTGCTGTTGATGAAGGTCAGGAAATTAGCATCGTAGGCGCTCTGGATACTCATGAACGTGGCGGTGTTCACGGCAGTCAGCATGGTCGCCAGCATGAAACGGGGCTGCGGAATCAACGTACCGACGCAAATGAACGGCCCGGCAAACATGATCACCAGCATGGGGAAATCATGGACGTTGGGCAGAACGAGGAATAGATAGACGCCGGCAAGTACCGTGGCGACGCAAGTCCAGATAAAGAATCCCATGACCTGCGGCGCCGGAGAATCCATCGCCGCGAAAAAGCTGCATGACACCGCGGCCAGCGTTACCGCGCCCGCGCCATCGGCCCAACCCATGAAAATCCAGATCATGCAGGCGGCAATCGTCGCGCCTACCGCGGGAAAAATTGACAGGAAGGCCATCGGCAGGTCGACGTGGCGTTCAGACCCACCAAGACGCCAGTGTCGAAGCTTCGGCACCCATCCGCAGTGGGGTTCGGTTTCGATCAACTCGCGCAAGGTACGACAATCCTGCCAAAGATCGATCAGCAACCGAAGGCGCCACAATAGCGACGACATCAATGCACGGTCCCAATGGGGACTGTGATGGGGATCCTCGTTGATTCGCTCGGCGTTTTCCGCGGCTTTGGCCATTGGCTCGGGGCTTGCCGCATCCCTGGCGAGGCCCTCGGATACGCTCCTCATGCTTCCGTCGACCTGGCTGTCCGCCATGCCCGGCACGGCAATATATTCCGGTTCCAACGCCGTCAGTCGCGCGCGAAGCGCATCGGCTTGTGCCTCGCGGGCAGCGCTGTCATTGCTATCGAGCCAATTGACGAGATCGATGAGCAACGCTTCCAGTTCAGGCGGCGCCGCGCCGTGCGCCCGCAGCGCCGCCAATGGATCGCCGAGGGCGGATGCGATTGGCAGCAGAAGCGACATGCGCCCGCGCAGCGATTTCGCACGCGTCATCAGGCCGGGATCGGTGTTGTCGTAGCTTAACTGGCTCAACAGCAATTCTAGGCCGTTGACGGACCCGGCCAGACGCTGGCGCAGTGCGGAGAGGTCTTTGCCTGAGACACGACCTTTGAGCGTTTCCCGCATGTAGTGTATGGCGTCGTTAAACCAGGCACCGGTTCGCTCGCCGAGGCTCGGGCCAAGCCGGCTAGGGAAAATAGTCGTATTGATGACGGTGGCGCATACGATACCGAGCAGAATCTCCTCGAAACGCGCAACGGCAACGTCGAACACCGTATTGGGATTCTCGACGGTAGGGAACGCGATCAACGGCAGCGTGTAGCCGGCCAACATGAAGACATAGTTGCGCGCGGTGCGGTCTTGCAGCGCCAAAAAGAGGAACAACCCAGTCCAACAGGCAACGGCCACGCTCAAGACAATCGGCATCTCCACCAACGGGGGCACCAGCAGGACTGCACCCGCTGCGCCCAGCAAGGTGCCTAGGCCGCGGTACAGCCCTTTGGATCGGGTCGCACCGACAAATGGATTCGACACGATATAGACCGATGCCATCGCCCAATATGGCCGGGGTAATTCAAAAACCAACGCCAAGTACAGCGCGAGCATTGCTGCGGCAAATGTCTTGATAGAAAACAACCAGTCTTTCCAGGTCGGCGCCATGATGTGGGTCAAGAAACAGAGGAGGCACCAACGGCGCTGGAGAAACTGCGTATGACGCGCAAGGCGATCTGTAGTTCGTCGTCGGAGAATGCTTCGAGCAGGGAGGCACGCAACTGCGCAAGGTGTGCCTCGAGCTTGCCGGCGAGCCGCACCCCATTTTCCGTCAGCGACACGATTTTCGCACGTCCATCGGCCGGGTCGTCGTCACGTCGCGCCAACTGCTGCATGCAGAGCTGATCCAACAAACGTACCAGGGAGGGGCCTTCGATACCGAGTTCATGCGCCAGTGTCACCTGCCGCACGCCATCATTGCCGCGCCGCCCGATCAGTAATAACGGTAGTGCCGCCGCACTCGACAGACCAAACCCTGTCAATGCGCTGTCCGCGGTCTTGCGCCAGGCGCGCGCCGACAGCACCAGTTCACTGCTCAAGGCAAGGTGAACCTGTTGCTGCGGGGTAAGCGGCAGGGTGGTTTTTTTGGGCATGCCGGGAGTATAGCAATCGTTCGTTAGCAAACTAATGATATTTTCAACACAATATTGTTGTCGAATATAGGTTAATCGATAGCAAGCATTCGTCGGCTGGGTACGAGATGGCGAAGGAACGAGAGGGATGTCCTCAAAACGATTTAAGCGTTTGCCAAATTCAAACGGGAAACGCGAAATCTTTCGGCAGAACGGCTAATTCGACGGCAAAAAACGGTAATTCGCCCTGAAACGCGCCATGCAATACGAGGGCAATGTTACGCTGACGGTGATACGTAATGAACGACGACGGCTGACATTGCGAAGGGGGAGGACGTGCGGAATCAAGCAAGGAACATCCTGAAGCAGCACAGAATAGCCGATAAGAGCGATGGGAATGCAGAAGCGCTCGGGTCCGGCAATCCCTCTTCAGTCCAATTAATGCAAGTCATCCGCGATTTCAGTTTTTCCATCGGTACACGACTATCAGGGATGCAGAGGGATATTGAATGCCTTGTTGCAGGCCAGGAGCATTTATCCAAAAAACTGGATGAAAGCAATATACGACTGGAAAATCAGATCAATACGGTCGAGTCAAGGTTAAGCGGACGAATTGATTCGGTCGAGTCAAGGTTAAGCGAACACATTGATACGGTCGAATCAAAGGTAGGCAAGCGCATTGATACGGTCGAGACGAAATTAGGCGCTCGAATGGATGGTGTCGAGACCCGGTTAGGTACGCGAATCGACGATCTGGACGAGGACATAAAGTGTCATAAACGGCTGGTCCTTATCGCAACGGGGGGCTGGGTATGATCGTGGCGCTCATGGCGAGCGCATAACCCATTTTTGACGTATTACTTCGGTTGGGTGTCTTGCGCGTGGCTACCTGGCCGCGATGGTTACTTGAACTGAGATATGGCGTGGATGACGATGGGTGTTCAAATTGTCATTGAGAAGGGTATGTGAACGAAACGGCCGGGACAAGCCGGCCGCCGACACTGCTTTCAAGCCAACAGCATATCCTTAAGCAGATACTTATGCCCACTCGGCGTGGAAGCTGCCTGGCTTATCGGTTCGTTCAAACGTATGCGCCCCGAAGAAATCCCGCTGCGCCTGCACGAGGTTCGCCGGGACGGTCTCAGAGCGATAACCGTCGTAGTAAGCAATGGCCGATGCGAAGGCTGGAACCGGCACGCCTGCCTGCACGGCGGTGGACACGACGTCTCGCAGCGCTTGCTGATACTGGTCGGCGATGTCTTTGAAATACGGGTCCAATAGCAAATTCGCCAGCTTGCCATCGTGCGTATAGGCGTCCGTGATTTTTTGTAGGAAGCGTGCGCGAATAATGCAACCCGCGCGGAAGATCTTGGCGATGGTGCCGTAATCCAGATCCCACTTGTATTCATCGGAGGCAGCACGCAATTGCGCGAAACCTTGCGCATAGGAGACGATCTTGCTCAGGTACAGCGCGCGGCGCACGGATTCGATAAAAGCCGTCTTGTCGCTCGATAGCGGTTTCTTGGCAGGGCCAGTCAATGTCTTTGCCGCCGCGACGCGCTCGGTCTTCAGAGACGACAACACGCGCGCGAAGACCGCTTCGGTGATAAGCGGGAGCGGTGCGCCCAGGTCAAGCGCATTTTGGCTTGTCCATTTTCCGGTGCCTTTTTGCGCGGCACGGTCCAGAATCATGTCCACAAGATAGTTGCCGGTTTCGTCGTCTTTCTTCTGGAAGATCTTTGTTGTGATGTCGATCAGGTAGCTGTCCAACTCGCCCTGATTCCACTCGACATACACCTTGCCCAATTCCTCGTTCGACAGGCCGACCACTTGTTTGAGTACCCAGTAGCTTTCGGCGATCAACTGCATGTCGCCATATTCGATGCCGTTATGGACCATTTTGACGAAATGGCCGGCACCGTTCGGACCCATATAGGCAACGCACGGGTCGCCATTTGGCGCCTTTGCGGAGATTTCGGTCAAAATCGGGGCAACCAGATCATATGCCTCGCGTTGTCCCCCCGGCATGATCGACGGACCTTTCAAAGCGCCTTCTTCGCCACCCGATACGCCGGTGCCGATGAAGTGCAGCCCCGATTTCGCCAACGTTTCGTTGCGACGAATGGTGTCGGTGAAGTGGGTGTTACCGCCGTCGATAAGGATATCGCCTGGTTCCAGCAAGGGGCGAAGCGAGTCGATCGTGGCATCGGTACCCGCGCCGGCTTTGACCATCAGCAAGATACGGCGCGGCTTTTCCAGGGACTCGACGAATTCTTCCAGGGAGTAGGCAGGTACCAGCTTGCGATCCGGATATTCCTTGATCAGTTCATCGGTCTTTTCCCGGCTGCGGTTGTACACCGAGACCGCGTGTCCACGGCTTTCGATGTTCAGCGCCAGATTGCGGCCCATTACCGCTAGACCGACTACACCGATGGATTGTTTGCTCATCTTCCTCTCCCAGGGAGCGATATTGCCAAAAATGGGTTATACCGGGTCGCCTATTACAGCACCAAGTATCTCTAAAATCTAAAAACGCCGAATGTGATGCGGCGTGCACTGCATTCCCGATAGTGTGCCGAGCGCCGTTGCATGCGCCCCACCAGCGGCGTATGTCGCGCCAAGACCGCCGGTGGCGTGAATCGACGACGAACACACACAAGCAGCGGAAATGATTCGCCAAGTCTTAACAGTAGTTTACTTCAGATACGCACTTCCAGCCGAGCGGTGCTCTGAAACCGGATTGGGTTCATGGTGACCAGTCAGATTCGGATGCGTCTGATGGCGTTCTCGCGCACGCGTTCCTATAGTACCGCTCAGCGAGCCGTGAGCCCGTGCCACGATCCGTGGTACACGGTCGATCGCGGCGGCAGTCGAGACGATCGGTGGAACCTGACCGCGACCTTGGAGAATATGTGCGACCAGACGGCGAAAAGGGTCCGGCGAAATCCGGTGCGGCAGAGACAGGTGATGGTCAGTCCGGGGACGGCGATAGCCGCGGTGCAAACGATGACGTCACCGTGGTGCCTTTCGCCAACCGACGGAGGGCAATCCGAATCGCCGCCTGGCTGATACCGGCATTCGCGCTGATGGGAGCATTGATAATCGGATGGTTGTGGTCGTCCGGAAAGGCATTGGAATACGGTGGTAACTCATCGACCGGACCGGGAGGCGGCATTGGAACGTTATCCACCGCACAGGCCGAGCACGCGGCGGGCAGCGTCGACGTGGGGCCGATTCGCGCCACCGGGATCATCCTGCCCAGCAAGTCGGTGGAAGTCGGCACGCAGCAGACCGGGCAGTTGCGTTCGCTGTTCGTCGAACCTGGTGACGCGGTAACGAAAGGGCAGCTTCTCGCCGAAATCGATCCGGATCTCACCCAAAACGATGTCGAAGGCAAGGCTGCCGCGGTCGAGCAGGTGCAAGCTGAACTGCACGCGGCGCAGGCGGACCTGACGCTGGCACAACGACAAAAGTCACGCGCCAAGATGCTGATACTGAATGATGCGATGGCGCGCCGAGAGTATGAAAGGGCGGAAGCCGATCTGGCCCGAGCCCTTGCGCGCGTGGATGGTGGCCGGGCAGCCGTCCGGGTTGCGCAGATGGCGCACCGGGTTGCGCTGAAAAATCTCGAACAGACGCGCTTGCGGGCCCCGATCGACGGCACTGTCGTCAGAATACTGATCAAGGAAGGCCAAATGGTGGTTGGCGCGCAAACGGCACAGGTTGTGCTCGAAGTCGCGAATCTTCGAACCATGACGGTTGAGGCGCGGGTGGCGGAGGCGGATGTACCGCATATCCATGCAGGGCAAAAAGTGTCATTTTCCATTCTGGCGGATGCCGATCAACAATGGCATAGCACGCTGCGGCGCATTGATCCGGACGCAATACAGAAAGCGGACACGGCAAAAGCAATTTATTACCGCGCTTTGTTCGACGTTGATAACGCTGATGGCCGACTGCGGCCGATGATGACGGCTGAAGTCATCATCGGCGCGCAGGATCGGCAAGCAGTCGGAAACGGTAGCGCGGCGCTTTCCACACAATCTGCAAATGGAGTAACGCGTTGATGCTGCCCGGTCGTCCGTTGCTTAGGATGTCCGACGTCTCCAAGCACTATCCTAAAAGCGACAGTGCGCCCGCGGCGACAGTGCTGCGGGACATCACATTGACGGTGCATGCGGGTGAGTGGCTTGCGATCGTCGGGCCGTCGGGCTCAGGCAAGTCTACGTTGATGCATTTGCTCGGGTGCCTGGACCGGCCGACCGGCGGCGTGTATCGCGTCGATGCCCGTCTCGTCGAGGGGCGATCGGCGGCACGTGACCCGTCTCCATCTCGTACGCCGGAGCAAGGAGCGGACTGTCTGAAGCGCAAGCGGTTCCGCGATATCGATACGGATGCGCCATTCACGAACGGCACGCCCTCGCGCGACGATCGCACATACGACGTCGCCGAAATGACGCCTCGGCAAATGGCCGGATTGCGGCGCGACACGTTCGGCTTCATTTTTCAGCGTTATCATCTGCTCGACTACCTTGACGCTGCGGACAATGTGGCCTTGCCCGCAAGTTATCAGGGCGACGGACGCGCCCACCGCACCGCGCGCCGCAAGCAGGCGGCAACGTTGCTAACGGCGGTCGGATTGGGGGAACACGCGGCACACCTCCCGGCCGCATTGTCCGGTGGCCAGCAACAGCGGGTCAGTCTGGCGCGTGCCTTGATGAACGGCGCTGATGTCATCCTGGCCGATGAACCAACAGGTGCCTTGGACAGCGCGAGCGGCCGTGACGTATTGGCCCTCTTGCGCCGCCTCCATGCACAGGGGCGTACGGTGATCGTCGTTACCCACTCCCAGGAAGTCGCCGAGGCAGCACAGCGGATTATCACGATGCGCGACGGCCGGATTGTCTCGGATTGCGTGAATCCGCACTATCATGCCGTGATCGAACGTCCGGAGACGGCCCTGCCGGAGCGCGGCGTCGCCTGCCCCTGGCGGTCGAAAGCCCGTCACGCACCACGGCATCGAACGCGTCGTCTCGATCGGGCGGGAGAACATCTCGCCGCCGCATGGCGGATTTTGTGGCGTCATCGTATGCGCACATTGCTGATGATCATCAGCGTGATGATGGGGATCGCCGCCGTCGTGCTGATGTTGGCCGTGGGTGCCGGCGCCCGCAACAAGCAATTGGAGGAAATTCGCAGCTACGGTGTCGATGCGACCTACGTGATGCCAGGTGCCAGCGCCTCGGATAGCCGTAGGACCGCCATCGAAACGCTGACGAAAAACGATGCGGACGCACTTCGCCTGCTGCCGGACGTGGTTGGCGTGTCGGCGATGTCCACATTTTCGGGGGAGGTCGTACGCGGAGCGACCAAGATTGACGCAACCGTGTATGGGGTCGACGCGGATTATTTCGATGCCAGTGTACGGCGCTTCCGCGACGGGCGAATGTTTGGCAGTGGTGCCATCTCGAAGCAATCCGCCGTCGCCGTCATCGACGCGCAGGGTTACCAGACCTTGTTTCCGCAGGGGGGGCCGGCCATCGGCCAGCGTATCCTCGTGGCAAAAGTACCCGTCACAATCATCGGCATACTCGAGGACGAGGACAATGGCATCCCCGGCAATGGCCTGGAACTTTACATGCCGATAACGGCAGTGCAAGGGCGCTTGAACGGGCGCTGGCATGCGGATTTCCTGCGGCTCAGTCTACGGCCCGGCGTGTCTGTGGATGCGGCGGAAGCGGCGATTTCGGCGACGTTGCTTGCCCGCCATCGGCGCAAGGACTTCCATCTGATGTCATTCACCAAATACATCGAAATCCAAAAGCGCACGGCGCGCACGATGGGCATCGTGATGCTGGTATCGGCCGCCATCGCCTTGAGCATTGGTGGCATCGGCGTGATGAACATGATGCTGGTTGCCGTACGTGAACGGGTGGCGGAAATCGGCATTCGACTTGCTGTCGGCGCCGCGCGCGCGGACATTGCCCGTCAATTCTTATTGGAAGCGCTGCTGATTTGCCTGATCGGCGGAGTGGCCGGCGTCGGGTTGTCGCTGGCGGTCGCATCGATCATGCCATGGGCAGCACCCAGTTTGCCACTGCAGCCTACTGCGACGTCTTTGATCGGTGCTTGTTTGGGATCGATCGTCATCGGCATTACCTTTGGTTTGCTGCCCGCGCGCCAAGCCGCGAGGATGGACCCTATTGCAGCACTGACACACGGCTGAGATCTCGCCGATGCGTGCGAAGGAAATAAGATGAAGCATTTGCAGAGGCCGGGCAGTGGCCAGACGTATCGAGGTCATTGGCGAGGCGCCTTGCTGCAAGGAGGGATGTCGCTTCTGTTGATCAGCGGCGGTAGTGCGACGGCAGCGTCGGATCGAAGGGGGGGCGCCGTAGCGGTCGCCGACCTGCCGTCCGTCGCCGCAGCGGTTTCCGTTGATGCGATTTTCGCTTCGGTGCCTTCCGCCGTGCCGACCCTGACGCTTGCCGTGCCCGATGAATTGGCTTCACCCGACGCCGTTGCGTGCGGAACGCTTCCTGCCCAGCTCGCGTGGCGCGACATCATTGGCGACCCGGGACTGGATGCGGCAATCGACAGGGCATTGCAAGGTAACCTCGAAATAAGGGAAAAAACGGCGTTGTTGCAGGAGACGCAAGCGCGGAGCCGCGTTGCCGGTACGATGCGCGGGCCACAAGGCCACGCCGCGGTCGAGGCGGACCATCGGAGGATGACGGGCGCCGACGAGCGATTGGGTGAACGGCGCGCTTCGGGTTTTTACGGTCGGTTGTCTTTTTCTCAGGACCTCGATGTATGGGGGCGATTACGCGATAGGCAACGCGCGGCCGAATTACAGCAAGCGGCAGCGCAATTTCACGTCGCAGACGCGCGCCGACGTGTCATTGCATCGGTCACGACGGCATATTGGACCGTCGCGTATCTTACGGAAAAGCGCTTGGCGTTCCAAGTGGTGCAGAATAGTGTCGATACCCGCGTGGACATCATGCGTGCGCGCTATCGTTACGGCGATGCCCGTCTCGATGACTATCGCGAGGCCAGTGCGGAACGGGACGCCGTGCGTCTCGAAAGCGTGGCCATCGACGCTCACTTGGCCGCGACGGCGCTGGAATTGGCGCGTCTGACCGGAGAGGCACCAGGTTCCGACGCTGCGGTCGATCCGATCACGCAACGTCCTAGGGGATTGCCGACGGATTATCGATTTGCGCACGACACACATCTCCCCGCCACCGCAGGATCTTTCGTTGCCGGACTGCCTCACCGGCTGCCGGACGTTCCGGGCAAGCTGGATGCGGCCCAATTGCAATGTCGTGCCGATATTCGCGCCGAAGCCTCGGTGCTGTCCGCCTTTGCCGCCGAAGCCGCCGCGGTTCGGAAAGATTGGTATCCGCGTCTCGAATTGACCGCGGGACTGAATGCGGCAAGCCCGAGCTTGCTGTCCTTGGTTAACGCACCGATGGCGATGCTGGCTGCTGCGATCCGCTTGCCGTTCTTGAACCCCGGGCAGCGGCACCGGACGGCGGAAGCCGAGGCACAGTACGCGGTGGCGGAAACGCGTTACCTGAAGCAATGGCAGACCGCGCTTGGCGACGTTGCCGATGCGTTGGTGGGACGACAACGGGCCCTTGCACAAGTGGACTTGCAGCGGGATCGTCTGGCGGACATGGTCCGCGCCGAACAGCTTGCCGAGCAACGATATCGGGCAGGCGAGATCGCAGCCGCGGAGTGGTTGTCCAAACGCGAGCAGCAGGCTCGTGTCGCCATCGACTTACTCGCTGCACGCCGAGACCATGCTATCAGCGTCATGCACGTGTTTCAGGCGCTCGGTACGGACGCTTAACGTCGATCCGGTTTTGATACCATGCGCAAGCCACTGGCAATACCCCCCACCAACGCGAACACGGCGCCCCAGACGATGGACAACAGCGGGCCATGGTGTCCGGACAGACCGAAGCTTAGCGCTACAAGGGCGGAGCCCGAGGATTGCCCGAGCAAGCGCGATGTGCCCACCACGCCGCTTGCGCTGCTGGCCCGTTCCGGCGGCGCGCTCGACATGAATGCCTTCAGGTTTGGCGACTGAAAAAAACCGAAGCCGATACCACAGCAGGCCATCCGGATGCCGATGCCGATCGACGAGACATCCGTTGGCATCCATACCAGCGACATCATCGACACACTCATCACGATCAAGCCGATGCCGCCAAGAATGGCGGGTGGCAAACGATCGGATAGCCGGCCGGCGAAAGGGGCGATGGCGGCGACGCAGACGGACCAAGGCGTCATGAGAAAGCCCGTCTGGATTTGATCGCGGCCCAGGGTCGTCTCAAAATAGAACGGCAAGGAAACGAACGCGAGTCCTTGTACGGAGAAAGCGCATAGCGCCGTGGCGGCCGACAGGGAGAAGACCGGGCGGCGGAAAAGGTCGGTCGGGAACATCGGTGCTGGATGGTCTGCTTCACGCTTGATCAGTAACATCATTGACGTAATACCAATCGCCGCGGATGCCAGCACGACCAGCAACGATGCTTGCTGAGAAAATTCGATAAAAGCGAAAACGATCGCGCCGAAACCGACTCCGTTCATGACCGCCGCGACAGG
Source organism: Robbsia andropogonis (assembly GCF_000970345.1). Lineage (GTDB taxonomy): Bacteria > Pseudomonadota > Gammaproteobacteria > Burkholderiales > Burkholderiaceae > Robbsia > Robbsia andropogonis. Next base: position 241,448 of record NZ_LAQU01000005.1, read on the forward strand.
ATCGAAATGAACGCTGCGAGGCGGGGGTTTCGGCAAATACGGCACGGCAAGCGCGACGGCGGCCAGGCCAATCGGTACATTCAGTGCAAATAACCAAGGCCAGTTGCTGACCGACAGGACCAGCGAGGCGACCGTCGGTCCGATCGCCATCGACGAGCCGGCGACCAGCGCGTTCAGTCCAACCCCGCGTCCGAGACGATGCGGTGGGTAAATGAAGCGGATCAATGCGATGTTCACCGTCATCATCGCGCCACCGCCTAGTCCTTGAACGATGCGCGATAGAGTAAGTGCGCCGAGCGATGGGGAAATCGCGCAGCACAGCGAGGCAACCGTGAAGATCACCAATCCAGACAGAAAAACGCGCTTCAGTCCAAGTTTGTCCGCAAGGGCCGCAAGTGGCAGCATCGTCGAGACCATTGCCAATTGATAGGCATTGATGATCCAGACCGATTCCGCCGGCATCACGTGCAGGTCGCGTGCCATCGATGGCAATGCGGTATTGGCGATGGCCGTGTCCAGGCAAGCCAACCCCAGTCCGGTCATCAAGGCACCCATGGCCTTCCGTTTTTCGGGTGTCAAGGTGGACTGCTGTCTGGCAACGTCGGCGTCAGGTGGTATGTTTTCGCTTTTCCAGCCCGCCTTGGGCTTAGGAGCGCCCGTGGCGGCCCGTACCGTGGCGGGCCCCGCTACGTCGGGCGCGACAGGGCAGGAGGAAATACCGTTGGCCTGCGAAGGCGTGCCCGACGAAGCGTGAGCAGCCGATGCGCCTGATATGCGGTCGTCGGACATGAACCTACGGCAAACGTACAAATTTGTCAGACATCTATTTTGCCACGTCACCTGTCCGACGTCAGGGTTTCCCGCGAAAGTTGCCTTGTCGCGTGGTCTGCCCGTTGCGTTCGACACGAAGGGCAATGAATGGCGGCATAATGCGACGCTGAATCGGGGCAAGCAGGTCGCGTGTGGCCGCGGGAGGATGACGGATGAAAAACAGCGGGAAGGGGGCGGCGCAAGTCGCGTTGCAGGCAGGCGGGAGCGGGCGATCGGCCGGGGAAGGCGCGCCGATAGTGATTGTGGGCGCGGGGCTGGCCGGGTTGACCGTCGCGTTGAGCGTGGTTGAGCAAGATCCACATTGCCGGGTCACGATACTGGCGAAGCGACATGCCATGGAATGTGCGAGCGATCGCGCCCAGGGCGGAATCGCCGCGGTCCTCGATACAACGGACAGTATTGACGATCACGTTCGCGATACCTTGGTCGCCGGTGCGGGCGTCTGCGATGAACCGGCGGTTCGCGCCATCGTCGCCGCGGGCCGGGGGGCGATCGACTGGCTGATCGCGCAAGACGTCGCATTCACGCCGGATCAGGATGCGCAGCTGGGTTATCACCTGACGCGTGAGGGAGGGCACTCGCACCGGCGCATTATCCATGCGGCGGATGCTACTGGTCATGCCGTGCTCAGTGCGGTTCACGCTCGGGCACGCGCGCATGCCCGCATCGATTTTCTAGAGGAGCATCAGGCCATCGACCTGATCGTCAGCGCGACGGCAACGCGCCGATGTACCGGCGTCGCGGTGCTCGATCTACGCAGTGGCCATTGTCATATGCTGCAGGCGCAAGCGGTGGTGATTGCAACCGGTGGGGCTGGGCAGGTCTATCCGCACACGTCGAATCCCGTGACCGCGACCGGCGACGGTATCGCGATGGCCGCGCGTGCCGGCTGTCGAATCGCCAATCTCGAATTCGTTCAGTTCCATCCTACGTGCCTCTACGAGCCGCCTGGGGAGAAAGGCTCGACAAGCACTGAAGGCGGTCTCCACAAGGTCGCAGCGCAGCGCGAATGGACGTTCCTTATTTCGGAAGCGGTGCGCGGAGAAGGGGGCATTCTCACACGGCCACACGATGGTTATCGCTTCATGCCGGCGCTGGATGCACGCGCCGAACTGGCACCGCGCGATATCGTGGCGCGAGCGATCACCAGAGAAATGCTGCAGCATGGCCTGGATTACGTGCATCTGGATATCAGCCACCGGCCTGCCGATTTTCTGGAAGCGCACTTTCCGACGATTCTCGCGCATTGCCTGACACGTGGCATCGATATTCGACGAGCGCCGATTCCGGTTGTCCCGGCAGCGCACTATACGTGTGGCGGCGTGGTGACGGACATCGCCGGACGAACGGATCTCGCCGGGTTGTTTGTTGTTGGCGAAGCCGGTTGCACCGGTTTGCATGGTGCAAACCGGCTTGCAAGTAACTCGCTGCTGGAATGCGTTGTAATTGGTCGTAACGCGGCGGCGGCGTTGCAGGCCGATGGGTTAATGGAGAAGACCGTCCGAGGAACGGATGCGGCCGCGACCATGTCATCGTCGTTTCCGGCGCCATCGCCCGACCCGGGTGATATTGAAAGTTTGCCGGATGCCATCGCGACGCACCCGGCGATCCAGGCTAGCGATAGGTTTGCCGGTGCCGTCGTGGGTGCCCCATCGGCGGCGTGTGACCCGGCTGTCGTGCGCACCGCCTTGCGTGCGCTCATGTGGCAAGCTGCCGGCATTCAGCGCGATGGAGACAGCTTGATGGCCGCGCAAAGGCAAATCGCGGCATGGCGAGCGGCCATTGGTAATGCGGGCACGGTAACGGATATCCAGCGGCGGCAGGTACGAGCGAGGGGCGAATGCGCGGAACGTGTACCCTTGGCGCTTACGGCGGCCTGGATCGACCTCCGTAACTTGCTGCACATTGCGGGATTGATCGTCGACGGCGCGTTGCAACGCGCCGAAAGCCGCGGTGCGCATTATCGTTTCGACGCCCCGCACACCTGGCCGAAGGGTTTACCGACGGTCTTGACGAGCCCATGTGCCTGAATTGATCAGGCAGCACCGATTTTGTCGAACAGCGGTTGATCTTTCTCAAGATCGCCGCTGGCCTGTACGCGCTGCTTGCGGGCTGCCGCGAAATCGAGCATCCGATTGATGGGCCGTTGCGCCTTCTCGGCGATCAGGCTGTCCACATGCACCTCGCCATGGCCGTGTTCCAAGGCGTCCGCAAGGTTTGACAGACCGTTCATCGCCATCCAGGGACAATGCGCGCAGCTCTTGCAAGTGGCGCTGTTCCCCGCGGTAGGGGCATCGATAAAGGTCTTGTTGGGTGCTGCCTGCCGCATCTTGTGCAGGATGCCGAGGTCGGTCGCCACGATGAATGTCGATGCATCCAGCTTCACGGCCGCGTCGATCAGCTGCGAGGTCGATCCCACCACGTCGGCCTGCGCGACGACGCTTGCAGGCGATTCTGGATGGACGAGCACCTTTGCTTCCGGATGCCGTGCGCGCAGGTCGATCAGTTCCGCGCCCTTGAATTCGTCATGCACCAAACAAGCGCCCTGCCACAACAACATGTCGGCGCCGGTTTGCTGCTGAATATACCCTCCGAGGTGTCGATCCGGCGCCCAAAGGATCTTTTCCCCACGGGCATGTAATTCACGGACGATATCGAGCCCGATCGATGACGTCACCATCCAGTCGGCACGGGCTTTCACGGCAGCACTGGTATTGGCATACACGACGACGGTCCGATCCGGATGCGCATCGCAGAAGGCCGTGAATGCATCGCTGGGGCAGCCAAGATCCAGGGAACACGTGGCATCGAGGTCAGGCATCAGGATACGTTTGCCTGGACTCAGAATCTTGCTGGTTTCACCCATGAAACGAACGCCGGCGACCACCAGTGTCTGCGCCGGGTGATCACGCCCGAAGCGCGCCATTTCAAGTGAATCGGCGACGCAACCACCGGTTTCCTCGGCGAGGGCCTGCAACTCGGGGTCGACATAATAGTGCGACACGAGCACCGCATTCTCCCGCGCCAGCAATGTCTTGATCCGGGCTTTCAGCGCGATCTTTTCTTCCGGCGACGACTCGGGCAATACCTTGGCCCAGGCTTGGCCGATGCTGCAACTGACATTGCGGGCATCGGGGCGGTCGAATGTAATCGGGCGACTTTCCGGTGTTGCCGGCGCGTAAGCACCAATCAAACCTGACTGGGATGGATTTTGCGTATCCGCGATGACCGAGGTCGTCATGCCGTCTCCTTGGCGCATCCGACACGGATTGTCGGACCGAAAGCGCGTTGCAAGTCTTGGGGCTTGCAATCAAAGGAGCGATTCTAGCGGAAAACCGGGTCGATGCGAGGGAGCCGGAGCGAGCGGCGCCCGTGAAGTAAGGCAGCGCCACGCGCCCGAGTGGGACGAGCAGCTTCCATGGAAAGGATCGTTTGCCTAGAACGAGGACGCTGCCGCGGAAAGGATGGCAATCGTGGAAGCAGAGAAGATCGTAAAACCGATCAGGCGGCGCTTGTTCAATTCGGACCAGAGGATTACACCGGTAATCGAGAGCATGATCATTGCACCACCGAACGTATCGGCGAGCAGTATCCATGCAGGCGACATGCCGTTGCTTCGATGCAGATTCTCGATGACACCAATGATGTTGTGTTCGACCCGCGTGACCTTGACCTCGGATGAACCGGCCCAATAGTCTGCGTCGATCAGGTGATCAGGACCGGCGAAACGGATCTGCCAATGTTCGGGTTGCTGTACAGTCCGGTCGCCCCATGCCACGGCCTGGGCCTTTTCCTTTACAGTCCGCACGGGCGCATGGTTGAGTTGCAGCGACTGACGCAGCCACGCCGCCAGCGCCTGCGGCGTACCCCGCGCCTCGGACGGCACCGGGAGTTGAACGCTGGAGCGCGTGGGGGGCGGCATTGGGATACGCATCACCGCCCGATGATTTTGCAAGATGCCAGTCATGCCGAACAGTAGCCCCGCAATCGCGCCCCAGAGGCCAATCCAACCATGAATACGCCGCAACCATTTCAAGAAGCGGTTGCGGGCGAATCCCTTCGAGACGGTGCGTGCCGGCGGTGCGGCGGTGACGGTTTGCATCTGATGAAAATCAGGGATGTCAGGTGCGCGTAATGTACTAGCAATTTCTTTAATTAGCAATGATTCTCAAGTGCATTTGAGACGTTGCTACAGTACCGATTTTTTCAGCGTAATACGCCTCGGTCATTGGCTGAGTCAGGGATATGCGGCGCATCGCGATATCGATTTTGAACGCACACATCGATTCCCCAAGGCAGTGCGCGTCAATATCCGGGAAGGCGACACACGGTAGCGCGTTCGGTGCCGCAGGTGATCAGAACGCCACGAACGGGCCGGCGCCCCCTGGTGTAGACACGCCCGAGATTGCCGTGAACACGCTGCGGCCATAAAAAAACGGCAGGCCCAGGTCGAGATCGCTCATGCCGCTAGGATAACCGGCCAGACCGGGCAGGGCATTGTTGCCGCCGTTGTTGGCCTGAAAGGTTGTCACGGTGTTGTCGACGACAAAGGAAATGGCTGCGGACGTCGCATTATCCGATCCGGTCAGCGTGGCGGACTGGGTCATCGATGCGCTCGGGCAGTAGAACGTGCTGAAGCCGCTCTGCGAGCATTGCGTAATGTTACTCGGGAAATAGATACCGTTCGAACCGCTGTCTAGAAACGACGTGATCGCGCTGCCGTTATATTGGCCGTTGAATGTCAGCCCGTTTGTTTTCAGGATCGTGGCTGATCCCAAGGTGTTATTGCTTGCGGTGCCGATGCCGAAGATCAACAGGCCCGTCGCGCTGCTTTGGCCTCCGCTCGCAATGGCGGGTAGTTGCAGCACGGTGCCATTGTTATCGGCCGCAAACTGGGTCACCGGATGCGGTAGTTGTTGCGCAACGGGCAAGGTGATGTCGGAACACACACCTAACGCACAACCGTAATAGACGTGATTCGACGTGCTCGAGGCGCAACCTGTCCCACAATCTTGCGGCAATTGGCCGATGCCGAGTACACCGTTCGCGCCGAAACGGGCGACCGTGTCCACTTCATAGCCCGTCAGCGCGTTGACGCAACTGCTCGGCGCGGACGGAATGCTGCTGTCGTGCATCAAGTGGAGGCGCATTGCCGATGCGCTTTTGCCACCAATCGTCACATCGGCAGTGCGCACGGTGCCCCAGCCATAGCCCGAGGCAAAATTCACGCACTCGGCCAGCGTCGCACCAGAGGGCGCCGCGGTGGTCGGCAATGTAACACTGACAGCGGACGAGATCAGACGCAGCCCGACCGAACCGGTATCGACCAGAATGTTGTCGATGGTCTGACAATTCGCGGTGCCGGTTGCGCACACCGTCACGCTGATCGTGGGAATATTGCGGAATGTATTACCGGCGAGCGAAGGGCCGACCGTCACTGCTACCGCGTTTGCGGCCAGCGCTGTCGTGGACGTTGTCGCGTTATTTGCGCCGACCGTATTTGCGCTGCTGCCTGTGGTACTACCACCGCCACCGCCACCGCAGGCGCTGAGCAAACACGCGGACAAAGCAGCGGCCAGGGCCCAGCGGGTCCGAGAAAAAAACGTCATGATCTGTTCCGAGATTGCGTCGAGCGGATATCGCCGGTCAGCGCAGATTTGCGGTAGTGAAGCCCGGCGGCAACGCGCTCTTCAGGTAGGCCAGGCCACGATATGCCTGCATCATTCCGCCAGAAAATACGACCAGGTCGCCGTTATCCATGGCCATTGGACCGTGGGTGTTGCCCGCTGCTGCGTTGGCGGCAGCGCCGTTACGCATATTGGCCGCATGCGTGCCCAGCAACTGACCGAGGTTCGGCACGGCAGGTCCGGACCATGTAACGGCAAACACGACACCGTTCGTCGATTGATATTCGTTGATGGTCGTGCCCAGTTCCGTCGTGATCGTCGTCACCGTGTATTGCGTCTGCGTAGTCGACACGGTCGTACCGCTGCCCGTGCTGACGGCGAGGACAACAGCGGCGGCACGAGGCTGCGCCGCCGTCAGGTTCCCACCTAAAGCGATGTGGTCCAGCGTAACCGATGAAGCGTTGCCGCCCAATGTTGCATGTGCCGGCATTGCAGACCACATCAGAAGCATGGCAACCATCAATGCGGCCAGCGAGGAGAGAACCGCGGACGGACCGCGCGTTGCATCACCCTGCACAATGAACTCCGCTTTCGTTGCGCGACATCCGGCGAGTGGCGGGCGTTGGTAAGAATTACTATATTGACGAGGCATTTTTCTTTAAAAACAAGCGTGGAACCAAGCTGTTCCGATTAATTTAAAAATCCGCCCGCTTTTGCATACATCTTACGTATTAATGCGACGAATTTCCGTGAATTCCCCACCCGCACCAGATGCCTCTCGGTTAGTTACTACCGTTTGTTTTTCATCCGTGCATGGATTGAAATCTTACACGATCGTTTGAACGGTATGGTCAATTCAGGCTAATCTCTCGATTAAAACAACAGTTTGACGTTGTTTTTATGTCTGATAACTATGATTTTTATAATATACAAACGTACGCATTTTAAAATACATACGTCCGTAGTAATCCGAAATAATTGATTGGGTATTTTGCTGGGATGTCAGGCGAAAGATATGGAAAATACCGATGAAAGACGATTGTTGCGCTAGAAAGCATGCATCATCAGGTATTCGTCATAACTTAATGTTCCGTGAGCCTTCGTCGATATAATGAAAATATCGAAAAATGCATGCTCAAATTGGCATTTCCCGTGCGATGCGACGCAGTATTTGATATTTTTCGCTGTCATCGAGGGTTTTCCATGCTTTTATTTCTGCCCGTGAACGGCGACATCCCGTGCAATACGTACGTGTGACCTCATCAAGTTTGCAAATATTGATACATGGTGAACCTGCTGGCGTGGTTGATAAGGCCATCTGAATTTTTTTCAAAAGATATGGATGATTTTCCGAGCATAGATCGCTGGTATTTTCTAAAGTCATAACGTCGGATCGGTAAGCGTTGCCACCAGCCATTTGGGGTTCGATGGCCAGTAAGCATGAAAGTAAGTGGCGGTAATGGCTTGGTGGCGATAAACCGCCTCGCCCGGCGTGTGCCGTGTGGCGTGGCGGGTGACGCTGCTTGGTGCGAGCGAGGTGGTCGAACGGGAGTAATGGAAGGTGTGCCCCCGTACTTCCCCCTGCGGGGTTTCGAGTAGATGCATGCCGAGTGCCGCCAGTTTGGGCTGCATTATCGACTCGCCGGGCAAGGCGCCGAGCATCGGCCAACGCTGTCCTTCGATATCGGTCAAGCCGTCCATCAGGTAGAGCATGCCACCACACTCCGCGAGGGTCGGAAGGCGGGCGGCAACATGGGCTCGAATGGACGCCGCCGTGCGTCGTGCACGGGCAAGCGCCGCAGCATGCAATTCAGGATAACCGCCCGGAAGCACCAAGGCATCCGCATCGGCCGGCACGGGCTCGTCAGCGATGGGCGAAAACGTCGCGATGCGTGCGCCCAACGCCAGCAGCAGTGCGAGATTGGCCGGGTAGAGGAAGGAAAACGCGGGATCACGGGCAATGGCGATGCACTTGCCCGCAAGGGGATGGTGTGAAGCATCATTGTGCAGCGTCCGCCCGACATGATCGCTGGCCGCGCGTGAGGCCACCGTGCCGCCGGAATCGGTCACGGGATCGCGGAAGATGGCCGCTGTCGGCAAAATCGCGCACATCGCCCGATCCCGGGCGGCGTGGTCGTCTCCGGGAGTAGCGCTATTCACGACGGCCGGCGTATTCGCACCGCCATCGGCCTGCTGGCCTGCGTGTGCCACACCCAGTTGCGTCAAGGCCTGGGCCAATCCGTCGGCCGCGGCATCGAGGCGACTATCGAGATCCGCGATCTCCTGAGCCTGGGTGAGCCCAAGGTGCCGATCCGGCAACGTTATCGCGGCATCGGGCGGTAGATGCCCACACCAGTGAATATCGTCTGAGAGACTCGCTTTCAGGCTGGCGGCGTGAGTAAGGGTGGCCACGCGGTTCGCCAGTACCCCATGAAACGGGAGCGTCGGCCTGTAGCGTGCAAGGCCAAACGCCAGCGCCCCGAACGTGTGCGCCATGGCTTGCGCGTCGATTACCGCGAGCACCGGCACGCCGAAGCGCTCTGCGAGGTCCGCGCCGCTTGGCTGTCCATCGAACAGTCCCATGACCCCTTCGATCAGAATGAGGTCGGCTTCCCGCGCCGCATCGGCAAGGATTGTGCGGCAAGCCTCTTCGCCGACCATCCATAGATGAAGCGACCAGACCGGCGCGCCCGAGGCCCGTGCCAGAATCATCGGGTCAAGAAAATCCGGACCGGTCTTGAACACGCGTACGCGCCTGCCTTGGCGCGTATGCCAGCGGGCAAGCGCCGCGGTAACGGTGGTCTTACCCTGGTTTGACGCCGGGGCGCCGATGAACAATGCCGGGCACGAAGCCGCACCAGGCTGGCGTGGTGAGGACGTTCCCATCAGAATTCCACGCCGCGTTGCGCCTTCACACCTTGTTCGCGGTAAGGATGTTTGACAATCCGCATCTCGGTGACCAGATCGGCAGCCTCGATCAAGGCGTCGGCGGCATGCCGCCCCGTGACGACGACGTGCAGCATCTCCGGCCGGGACTGCAGGACGGACAGGACGTCGTTCAATGGCAAGTAGTCGTACTTCAAAACCGTATTCAGCTCATCGAGAATCACCATCTGGAACGCGCCACTCTCGATCATCCGACGCGCGACGTCCCAGCCTGCGCGCGCGGTGGCAATGTCTTCGTCGCGATTCTGCGTATCCCACGTATAGCCGTGCCCTACGGTAACAAATTCACATTCCGCATAGGCCTGCAAAAGATCCCGCTCCGCGGTATGCAATGCGCCTTTAATAAACTGAACGACGCCCAGGCGCATGCCATGACCGATGATCCGCAATCCCATGCCAAATGCGGCCGTGCTTTTACCTTTGCCGTTGCCGGTGTTGACGATCAAAAGTCCTTTCTCGCGCGTGGCGGCGGCCTGTTTCTTGTCGAAACCGGCCTTGCGGCGTTGTGCCATGCGCAGATGCGCGTCCTCGTTTTCGGTTCCATTGACCGTCGGGGCGGTTGACAGGCCCGCCGCGCCTTCTACAGGCACGACGTCATTCGATTCGGATGACGGGGACGGTTGGGGGAGGGTGGGCTCGGACATCGTTAGGTATGGTCGAAAGACAGGCGACAAGTGGGCGCGTCGGATCCAGGATAAAGGTGTGTGCGATATCGCGGTACCGCGACGGCCGCCGCGCCGTGGCGCGGCGACTGGGCTCCGACGATACCACAGACCATCCAGATTGCTGCCGGCGCAAATTGGTGTTTCTCGCATGGCACGTCAGCGAGGGTGCGATGCACCAGTGACGCCGCAGTCAACGACCGCGACCGTGACGCTGCCGAACACCGACTTTCGTAGTGCCAGAATCCCCTCGGGGCAGGCTGCGCGGGCCGCGCGCTCACAGATGTTGTCGAGGCCGACGTGCCGGTGCGCGACGGAGGTCGGAATCGGCGGAGGCAGCCCCTCGTCCCTGACAGACAAGGCGCTGTCGCGTGCAAGCAGAGATGCCACTGAAAAGAACCGCAGTGGCAGTGCATGCCTTGCGGCGAATGCAAGCAAGCCGGCTTCATTGCACTTTGCGTCGATTGACGCGAGACAGCGCACGGTCAAATCCGTCTGCGCCAGCGATGGCTGGAGGCGTGCCATGGCTTCCCGCACGGCACCTTCAATGGCATCGGCCGAAACACCACGACGACAGCCGATGCCCACGACCCATCGCCCACCACCCTCACTTGCGTCCACGCCGCGTCGACTTTGTTCGGGCGACGACATGGAAAGCGGCGATTGGTCTGAATGCGGATTCGGTAAAACCATCTTCTGGAGAGGGGCAGTCATGGCCCTTAATCAATCAGCAACACCGGGAGGCTATATGGATAGGGCGTTTCGTCGACCGGGCGTTACACGTGCAACTGCCCGAATGCCTGATGGTCTCATATTCGATGACCTGTTCGTCATCTCCCGGTCACGTTTACGCGCCGTGTTGTAGGCAAACTGCAAGCAAGCCTGGCCCATGGGCAGGCGATAACACCGTAGGATCAGGGAGAGCAACCGGGCGAATGCCCATACCGACTGCCGATCGATTTCGACTCGCGCGTTGACCTGCCGCTTGAGGGCAGGCCGCTCTTCCCGCATCTCACGGCTTGCAACCGCGTTCGGGAGAATGATATGACAGCGAAGCAATTATCGATGGTTGTGTTTGTCGGCTTGGCATTGAGCAGCCTTGGCAGTCTACCGGCAGCGCGCGCGGCAACGCACGAAACGGCCACCGCGATACGCTCGGCGAAACACATCAGCGCACACACGGGCCAGCATCAGAAAAGCGCGATGACGCTCGATGATCGGCGCAGCAATCTGATCCGGGATTGGTGCAACGGCACGCTGCAGAATGACGCTGGCGATGCAAACTACCCGCCAACGCGAGAAAGTATCCAATCCACCCGCAGTCGGCGTGCGGGACGCCCCATCCCCGGTAACTACGGCGCGCCGGTACCGGGTTACGAGAACGGCTGTCCGTAAGCGTGTGCGACGCCGGGGCGTTACCGCGGTTCCAGGACGTAGCCCATGCCCCGCACCGTATGAATCAGGCATGGAATGCCAGGGAGATCGATCTTGGCGCGTAAGCGGCGAATTGCCGCATCGACGACATTGGCATCGCTATCGAACTCGGTGTCCCATACGTGTGCGAGAATCGTCGTGCGCGTAAGCACCTGGGAGGCGCGGCGCATCAGCAACCACAGCAACGAAAACTCTTTCGCTGTCAGCAATATCTGGTGCGCACGCCGCTGCGCCTTGCGTTGCGTCAAATCCAACTGCAGGTCCGCAACCTGCAACCGCGTGGGTGCTCGTATCGGACCACGACGCAGGATGGCATTCACCCGCGCCACGGCTTCGGCAAGCGCAAACGGCTTGTGAATGATATCGTCCGCGCCTTCGTGCAAGGCATCCAGTCGCTCGGAAAGGTTGTCGCGATCGCTCAGCATCAGCGTCGGCGTGGGTCGGCGCTGCTGTATCTCGCGCATCAGCGCGAGACCGCTAATATCCGGCAGCGCGGTGGCGATCACCAGAAGATCATGTTGCGTTTCGACGGCGTCATGCCGGCCTGTCCTGCCATCAACACATGTATCGACTGTATGACCTGCCTGCGTCAGTGCATCACGCAGGCCCCATGCCGTCGTTCGATCCGCATCGATGATAAGGATTTTCATGTGCCTGATCCTATCGACTTTGCATTAAACGCGCATTGGGACCGGTCGCAAGTGGACGATTGCGCCTGCATGTGATGGTGTTTGCCCGTGCCGCCTGCTTGCTCGCCGCAGCGCTATAATCGGCAGCCGTGCAAAATATCGTAACGCCGACCGGCGCATGCGGCAACCGCTTTGTCAGGTCCGCCGATTTACCTTTATGTTGTCAGTCTGGGAAACCATGTCGTGCCATGTCTGACCCCATACTCTCAGGCGCCGCTTCAGGCGCTGGATCGTTGCATGCCGAAGGCATCGTGTCCGAATTTGTCTCAATGTTAATCCGGCAGGTCTCATCGATCTTTGCCCCTGAAGCGTCCTTTGTCGTTCTTGGCATTCCCGTGACGGCGACCCTTCTGCAATGGATCGCGGCGGCTTGCCTCTGCATGGTCCTTGCAACCCTGTTCGCGCGGCGCAAGCATACACATGTCGAGCCGCCCTTATGGTGGGCGCTGATTCTGGGGGGCGTTGCCGCACGGGTAGTCTATGTTGCTCGGCACTGGGCGGCGTATATTCCTGACGGTAGCGGCGACGTGGGAGACGTCGCGCGTTCGTTCGCGGCGGCCGACGTATGGCACGCGATCGGGGCGATGCTCGATGTGCGTGACGGCGGCATGTCCGTGGTCACGGGATTGCTTTGCGGCTCGCTCGTTCTGGTTGCGGCCGGATGGCGTCGGGCGAGCTTGCGGGCACCATTGGCCGCGACGGTGTGTGCGGCGATCATTGCCTGGTGTGGTGCCGGCGCGGCGCTGCACGCCGGTGCCGCCAGCCGGCCAGCATTGCCGAATTGGACCTTCGCGGACGCGCAGGACGCAGCATTGATGGCCGTGCCGCTCCATGGCGCGCCACGACAACCAACGGTGGTCAATTTATGGGCCACGTGGTGCGGGCCATGTCGTCGCGAAATGCCGGCGCTGGCCCGTGTGCAGGCCGCGTATCACGGCATCCACATCGTTTTCGCCAATCAGGGCGAGACGGTGGAACGGGTGCGCGCGTATCTGGCGTCCACCCATCTGGTCCTGGACAACGTCCTGATGGACCATGATGCCCGTCTCGGGGAGCATTATCATAGTAGTGTCGTGCCCACCACACTGTTCTTTCACGCAAATGGCCGTTTTGCGGCGGTGCATTTTGGTGAGTTGTCCGAGCCCGCTTTGCGCGCGACCCTGGATCAGTTGCAATAGTCCCGCGAGGACGACCGGGCCCAGGCACGGGGCGTGCGGTCTTGACGGGGCAATGGGTCGGGCCTAGACTGCACGCGTGGCCGGCGCGAGGATACTCGGCGCCGGCGTTTTCTTTTTGGCGTGCCGGCAGCCGGTGCGCATTTCGCGGTCCGCCGCCCAGGAGCGCCAGCATGCAGTTGCGCAAGATTCCCGTTACCGTCGTTACCGGTTTCCTCGGCAGCGGCAAGACCACGTTGCTGCGTCATATCTTGCAGCATGCCCAAGGCAAGCGGATTGCGGTGATCGTCAATGAATTTGGCGAAATGGGCATTGATGGCGACATCCTGAAGGGCTGCGGTATCGGTTGCGACATCGATGCCGATGGTAACGTGGGGGCGGAGCGTGCCGGAGAACTCTATGAACTCGCCAATGGCTGCCTGTGCTGCACGGTCCAGGAGGCCTTTTTCCCGGTCATGGAGGCATTGGTGGAGCGCCGCGACCAGATCGACCATGTGCTGATTGAAACGAGCGGCCTAGCTTTGCCGAAGCCGCTGGTGCAGGCGTTCAATTGGCCATCGATCAAAAATAGTTTCACCGTTGACGCGGTCATTACGGTTGTCGACGGCCCCGCGGCCGCGAGCGGCCAGTTCGCGGCCAATCCGGCGGCAGTGGATGCGCAGCGTCGCGCGGACCCGAATCTGGATCATGAATCGCCGCTGCATGAACTGTTCGAAGACCAGCTCTCGGCAGCTGACCTCGTCATCCTGAACAAGATCGATATCCTCGATCCCGCCGATCGTGACAAGGTGGAAGCGCTGATTCGGGGCGAGATTCCGCCGCATGTCAAGATCGTCCCCGCGTCGATGGGTAAACTGGATCTGCACGCGCTCCTGGGGCTCGAAGCGGCATCGGAGGAAAGTATCCATCTCAGGCATGACCACCATGGCGCGGACGACCCGGATCACCACGATCACGATCATGACGCATTCGATTCCGTTGTCGTCGAGGCGTCAGTGGCCGGCCGCGCGGAACTGATGCAGGCACTCGATGCAATGGTGTCCGCGCATACGATCTACCGCGTTAAGGGTTTTGCCGCGCTGCCTGGGGCGGCGATGCGTCTGGTCGTGCAGGGCGTCGGACGCCGTTTCGACGGATATTTTGACCGGCGGTGGACGGCCGCCGAGCGCGAGTCATTGATGATGGCGGACGGCGCCATGCGGAGTCGCTTCGTGTTGATCGGTGAAGATCTGGACGGGCCTGCGTTGCAGCGGACTTTTGATGCGGCTCTGCGAACGTTCAGCGGTTCTGGGGAGGCAACGGCACCGGCTGCCGGCGCGCTCGCCTGAGCGCGCCGAGTCCGCGACGCCTTGTGCTGACGCATGCACTTACTCCGCACCACGCCAGGGGGATTCGTCGACGACAGCGCCGGCGTGATCCGTATCGAGCAGACACCGGCCGACATCGTCGTACTGAGTTCGGCCGATACGACGCTGGCTTTGCTAGCGCAGACCTATCAGCGTCTGCAGCCCGAAGGTTTGCCGACATTGCGTCTGGCCAATCTTGCCTTCCTGCGGCAACCGGCGGCCATCGACTTCTATGAAGCGGATGTGCTGCGCCACGCCAAGGTGATGGTTGTCGACCATTTGGGCGGCGATAGTTATTGGCCGTACGGTATCGAACGGGTCACCGCGATCGCGCGAGAGCAGGGCAGCACCTTGGTGATGTTCTCCGGTGACTTGACCGAGGATGCCAGCCTTACCGCGCGCAGCACGGAATCACCGCAGACATGCCGGCAACTCTGGCGCTATTTGCGCGAAGGGGGGGCGGTCAACGCGGCATCGTTCCTGCGCTACCTGGCGTATCTGATGGATCGCCTCGCCTTGCCGCCGCCGCCGGCGCCGTTACCCGCTGTGGCGCTCTATCATCCCGATGTCACCGTCGCGACCCTTGCCGATTGGCAGGCGCGTTGGCATCGATGCGACGGTAATGGCGGCTTTGCGCCGGTGGCGGCAATCGTTTTTTATAAAGCGCACTTGCAGGCGGGCAATACCGCTGTATTCGATGCGTTGGCCGACGCCTTGCTGGCGCGCGGGGTGAATCCCCTGCCGATCGCCATCACGTCACTGAAAGACACACTGAGCGTGGACGGCGTGCGCCAGGTTTGCAAGCAGGCAAACGTCGGCGTCGTGTTGAACACCACGGCGTTCGCGGCCGCGTCGATAGATCGCGACGACATCGATGACGCCGACGCCGGCACTGCTTTTACCGACATGTCGGCGACACCGGCTTCGGTCGAGGTCTTCGGTGATGTGCCCGTGCTGCAATTGATTCTCAGCGGCGCGAACCGCGACGACTGGCTGGGCGACGAGCAGGGACTGCGTGCCCGGGATGTGGCGATGCATGTTGCGTTGCCGGAGGTCGACGGCCGTATTATCACGCGCGCGATCAGTTTCAAGGGGCTCGATTACCATTGCCCGCTGACCCAGGTGGATGTGGTTCGGTACCAACCGGACCTGGAGCGCGTGGCGTTCGTCGCGGCGTTGGCGCAGCGCTGGTGCCGTCTGCGGACACTGCCCGCGGCGCAAAAGCGCGTTGCCTTGATACTGGCGAATTATCCGCAATCGGAAGGCCGGATCGGCAATGGCGTGGGGCTCGACACGCCTGCGTCGGTGACGAGGATACTGACGGCCCTGGCGGAACAGGGTTATTCATGCAGCGCGCCCCTGCCATCCGACGGCGCCATGCTGATGGCCGCGCTGCGCGAGGGTGTGACGAACGACCCATCTAGCCGTCCATTGCGCGCCGCCTGGCAAAGCCTGCCGATGCGCGAGTATCGACGGATGTTCGATGCCTTGCCTGAGGCATTGCGGACGGCGGTGCGCGCGCAATGGGGGGAGCCGGAAGACGACCCGACGGTCCGACAAGGTTGTTTCATGATCGCCGGCAAGCGATATGGCAACGTGTTCGTCGGTATTCAACCGCCGCGTATCGTTAGCGGGCGGCACGTGGGCGGCAGTAAGCGTATCGCGGATGCCAACGGCGACATCGACGTCTATGCCAGTTACCACGATGGCACGATCGCCCCGCCACATGGGTATCTCGCGTTTTACTGGTGGCTGCGTGAAAGCTATGTGATCGATGCAGTCGTCCATGTGGGAAAGCACGGTAACCTGGAGTGGCTGCCGGGCAAGAGTGTTGCCTTGTCCGCGCACTGTTGGCCGGATGTAATTTTGGGTCCGTTGC
Organism: Robbsia andropogonis; assembly: GCF_000970345.1. Taxonomy (GTDB): domain Bacteria; phylum Pseudomonadota; class Gammaproteobacteria; order Burkholderiales; family Burkholderiaceae; genus Robbsia; species Robbsia andropogonis. The sequence goes on from NZ_LAQU01000005.1 coordinate 258,037, forward strand.
CCCACCTGTACCCGTTCATCGTCAATGATCCGGGCGAGGGCAGCCAGGCCAAGCGCCGCGCGCAGGCCGTCATCATCGATCACTTGATGCCGCCCCTGACGCGTGCGGAGAACTACGGGCCTTTGCAGGATCTCGAACGGCAGGTAGACGAATACTATGAGGCGCTCATGGTCGATCCGCGGCGCGCGGTACTGCTGCGTCGATCGATTTTGCGGACGATTGTCCAGAACGGTCTGCACGAAGAGTTGGGCGTGCCGCTGCCTTCGGACGATGGCGGCGCATTGAATGGTGCGGACCGCGAAAATGAGGACGCCTTGCTGACCCGCGCGGACGCTTACCTGTGTGAGTTGAAGGAAGCGCAAATCCGCGATGGTTTGCACACATTCGGTCTTTCTCCGACGGGCCGCCAGCGACGGGATACCCTGCTGGCCCTGGCGCGTTTTCCGACAGGGGACGGCCAGGGGGCGCGAGCGGGGTTGATCCAGGCGTTAGCCCGTGACCTCGGCTTGTGCGGCCGGCATGACGCAAACGGCGACGCCGCCGTAAGCCTTTCGGCACACGCGACCCCGCATGCCGGTGGCGATGCGACGCCTCAGTCGCGGGCAATGGGCATGCGCCCGATGCCCGATGGGGAAGGAGGGGTTGTCGCGCAGGATTACGATCCATTGCGTGCGGACCCCGCCGCGCCCTGGACGGGACCCCGGCCGGTCTGGCTGGCACAGCAGGGTGACGATGCATGGCGCCATCACGGCGATACGCGGGAGCGGCTTGAGCGGCTCGCCTTGGCTTTGCTCGAACATCGCGATGCGGCTCCCCCCTCGGCTGGCGACGATGGCGCAATGTCGCGCTATCCGCTACGCGAATGGCCGACGGTGCGTGCCGTGATGTCGCGTATCCACAAGCAGATCGCGCCGCGGCTCGATGCCTGTGGCACGCAGGAAATGCGGCAGTTGCTCCGCGGATTGGCGGGGCGTTTCGTGCCGCCCGGCCCGAGTGGCGCGCCATCGCGTGGGCGGCCTGACGTGTTGCCTACCGGGCGCAATTTCTACTCGGTTGACACGCGTGCGCTACCCACGCAGTCTGCCTGGGCGCTTGGATTGAAAGCCGCCAACCAACTGATCGAGCGCCACCTGCAAGATCATGGTGATTTTCCACGCGCCGTTGGTTTGTCGGTGTGGGGAACGGCGACGATGCGTACCGGGGGGGACGACATGGCGCAGGCATTTGCGTTACTCGGGGTCCGTCCGAAGTGGGCCGCCGGATCACACCGCGTCACCGATTTCGAAATACTGCCGATCAGCATTTTCAATCGACCCCGTATCGACGTCACGTTGCGCGTCTCCGGGTTTTTCCGCGATGCTTTCGCCAATCTGATCGATCTGTTCGATGCGGCGGTACAGGCCGTGGCGGAACTCGACGAGGATGCGGAGACAAACCCGATCCGGGCGCGTATCCGCCTCGAGCGAGATCAGCTCGTCGCGCAGGGCGCGTCGGATGATGAGGCCCGTCGGCGCGCAGGGTGGCGCGTTTTTGGTGCGCGGCCAGGGGCCTACGGCGCAGGCATTCAGCAGGCACTCGACAGCGGTGATTGGCAAACGGACAGCGATCTCAGCAACGCCTATCTGCGTTGGGGGGGGCATGCGTATGGCAAGGGTGATGCGGGCGTACCCGCCGAGGCCATGCTCGCCACGCGTCTGAAAGCGGTGGATGTGGTCGTGCAAAATCGGGACAACCGCGAACACGACGTGCTCGATTCCAGCGATTACCACCTTTTTCAGGGGGGCATGACGGCTACCGTGCGACATCTCTCGGGACACCAGCCGGCGGTTTATGTCGGCGATCATAGTCAGATCGATGTACCGCGCATCAAGACCCTGCAGGACGAAATCGCGTTTGTCATTCGTTCGCGGGTCGTCAATCCGAAATGGATCGATGGTGTGAAACGCCATGGCTACAAAGGAGCTGCGGAACTGGCGGATACCGTGGACTGCGTCTACGGCTATGACGCCACCGCGCGGGTCGTGTCGGACCGGCAGTATGCGATGATCACCGATGCCTATCTGCATGATCCCGGCACGCGCGCTTTTCTGTCGGAGCATAATCCGCAGGCCCTGCAGGCGATATGTGCGCGGATGCTGGAGGCGATCGGGCGAGGGCTTTGGCAGGAACCCGGTGATCACCAGGACCGCATCGAGCAATATCTGCTGGAAGCCGATGCGATGACCGAAGGCGGGGTTCCGTCGTCGGACATCGCGCCATTGCAATCGGCCGATGTGTTCGCGGCACCTCATGTAAGATAGAAAATGACTTCGCTTTCCGCAGCCATCGTCTCCGATTGTCCCTCTTCCTCCGCGATGTCACCTTCGTTTCCATTCGTGGCATTGGTGGGGCAAGCGCTGTTGCAACAAGCGCTGCTGTTGGTCGCGGTTGACGCGGGTATCGGCGGCGTCTTGATCACCGGGCCCCGTGGTACCGCGAAATCCACGAGCGCCCGCGCGTTGGCGGCGTTGCTCGCACCGGCTCCGTTTGTCACATTGCCGCTGGGTGCCAGTGAAGCGCAACTGATCGGCTCATTGGATCTGGATGCCGTGCTGCGAGAGGGCGCCGCGCGATTTGCCCCAGGCTTGCTGGCCAAGGCCGATGGCGGCGTGTTGTATGTGGATGAGGTCAATCTACTGCCGGATGCGTTGGCCGATGCGCTGCTCGATGCGGCGGCGAGTGGCGTCAATGTTGTCGAACGGGATGGCGTGTCGCATCGGCACGCGGCGCGATTTGTACTGATCGGTACGATGAACGAGGAGGAGGGCGAACTGCGTCCGCAATTGAGCGACCGGTTCGGTTTATCCGTCCTGCTCGAGAATTATGCGGACGTATCGGTGCGAGAGTCCATCGTTCGATCCCGGCTCGCGTTCGACCTTGATCCTGCCGCGTTCGTGGCGGCACATGCCGCGGCAAGCACCGCGTTGGGCCAGCGGCTACATGCGGCGCGGCAGCGCATAGGCGGGTTGGCGTTCAGCGATGCGGTGCATCGACGCGTATCCGACTGGTGCCTCGCCGCAGCCGTGGACGGTGTCCGTGCCGATCTAGTGATGCTGAAAGCCGCGCGTGCCCAAGCGGCGCTCGATGGGGATGCCGCGATATCGGTTGGGCATGTCGATCGGGTTGCGCCGCTGGTCCTGCTGCATCGCCGTCAAGCCGAAGGGCGTCCAGCCACATCGCATGCGTCGGCGTCCGCGTTGCCGCCCGTTGATACGCCCGCGTCGGCTGCCCCGTCCCATTCCGGTACACCGTCGCGCGATGCCGACCGTGCTTCCGGTGTCGAGGACGGCGCGCGCGAGGCAGCCCCATCCGGTAGGCTATCCGGATCACCTGGCAACGCGTTGCATGCATCTCAAGATTCCGGGCCGTCATCGATGCAGCAGGCTCACCGGCGCGACGAGACACGCCCCGGAAGAGACACGGGTACGTCGCCAGATGGTGATCCAGACAGAGATTGGGGATATCTGGCGCCCGAGCCGGTACCCGTGGCACAGGTGAAACCCGTTCGTGCCTACGACCCAAAAAAAGTCTGACCCGTCGTGACAACGCCGGTCCCGATGGTGCAAAAGATCCCGGGATGTCGCGACAATGGGCTGAGGCGAATGCGTTATCACGGTCCCCCATCGATGGACGGATGCGGCGGCGACACATCGAAGGGCAGGATGTTGTGCGGCATCACGCTACCGTGGCGTGGCCGGACACGCTATTGGCGGCACGGGGTCAACCTTTGGCCGTGGGTCACTTGCGCGCTGTGCAACGCGGCACGGCACGCCCCACACGTACCGTATTTCTGCTGGACTGCTCGGCATCGATGGTCGCGTCGGGTGCGCTCGCACATGCGAAAGGACTTTTGATGTCGTGGTTGAGACGTGTGCGAAAACGCGATGCCCACGCTGTCGTAATCGGTTTTGATGGGAGGGGCGCGGCCGTGCATTTTGGGCCTGGTGTTCCGCGCGGATGGCATGCGCGATGGCTGGCGCCTCTCCCGGGGGGCGGTGGCACGCCATTGCAGCGCGGCGTTGACGCCGCGTGCACGTTCGGCCGTCGCGGCAAGAACGGGGGGCCACTGAACGGTCGCGTTGCGCTGGTCCTTCTGACGGACGGGCTCACCAATGCATTGCCGGCGCGACCTGAAGGATTCGATACCATCGATATCGTATTGCCGTCGGGTGGCGCGAACGGGCCAGCGCACGACGCGATGCGGCGACACGTAGGGGAGCGCCAGGCGGCGCGGCTTGCACGGATCTGGGGCGGCGTTTGCGTTGTGCGTTGAGGCAAATGGGATAGCAGTGCAACGAGGAGCGTAACGCAATGTCGGCAACACACGAAAGCACGAGAGAAAACGACAAGGCCGCCGGCGGCACGACCCAGGTCGCGCTTGTCGTCGGCGGCGGAAGCGGGATGGGAGCGGCCGCCGCGCAACGGCTGGCAGCGGACGGCTTCAAGGTTGGTATCCTGTCTTCCTCAGGTAAAGGGGAGGCATTGGCTGAACGTTTGGGCGGTCTGGGCCTGACCGGGTCGAACCAGTCAAACGACGACCTGAAGCGATTCGTGGATCTGGCCGTGGTACGGTGGGGGCGGATCGATGTATTGGTGAACAGCGCGGGCCATGGCCCACGGGCACCCATTCTCGATATCACGGACGACGAGTGGCACAAGGGCATGGACACCTACCTGCTGAATGTCGTCCGTCCTACCCGACTGGTCGCGCCGGTCATGCAGCAACAAAAAGGCGGCGTGATCATTAATATCTCGACGGCATGGGCGTTTGAACCCAGTGAGATGTTTCCGACGTCCGCGGTGTTCAGGGCGGGCCTGGCGGCATTCACGAAGTTGTTCGCGGACAAGTACGCGGCCGACAACGTGCGCATGAACAACGTGCTGCCTGGTTGGATCGACAGTCTGCCCGAACGCGATGAACGTCGCGCCATGGTGCCGATGCGCCGATACGGCACAGCCGAGGAAATTGCCGCCACGGTAGCGTTCCTGGCCTCGCCTGGCGCTGGGTATATCACTGCGCAGAACATTCGTGTAGATGGCGGGTTGATGCGATCGGTGTGACACCTGTCACGCTATGTCTTGTAGCGGGGCGCAAGGGATATGCGGCGATCTTGGCGTGTGGGGCATTCGATGAACAATAACAATGGCGCCTGAGAGTCAACGCGCGTCGCGAAACGCACGTAGATGGGTGTTCATGGTCTGTAGCATGCGGTTCGATGCAACGGACAGCTTGCGTCCGACTCGCGTGATCAAATGCGCCTGCCCGTTCATCAGCAACGGATGATCGAGCGGGATGGCGCGCAATTCACCTGCGTCCATTTCACTGCTGACCGCAAAGGGTGGCAACACGGTCAGGCCGAGACCGGATTTGACGAACTGCTTCAGGATATCGATCGAGTTCGTCGTCACGCCGAGACGGAAGGTGATTTTTTCCGCATATTCCACCGCTTGCAGCATTTGCCGCGTGCCATACGACGGATGCGTGACGGCCAATGGATAGGTCGCCAGTGTCTGGATCGTCATCGGCTTTGCCGGGTCCGGCCAGCGAAATGCAGGACCGACGATGGCCATCATCGGTTGCGTGCATACCGCCCGCGACACAATTTTGGGATCGGTCGGCGGGTTGTAGACAAGACCAATTTCGCCCTCGTCCTCTGAAATCCTCCGCACGACTTCGTTCGTGCCCGCCATATCGAGATTCACGGCGATATTCGGGAATTGCTTGCAGAACACCGGCATGGGTCCGAAAAGCACGTCTGAAACAAAGCCTTCCCCCAGCACGACGTTGACATGACCCGTACGCAGGCCGCTGAGGGCTTGCAGTTGTGACAGCAGGTCGTCGCGATGCGCCAGTTGCTCGCGAAAGTATCCCACCACCAATTCGCCGGCCTCGGTCGGCTTGACGCCGCGGGCATGTCGCTCGATCAACGACGTACCCAGTTCCGCTTCCAACAGACTGATTTGGCGGCTAATGGCCGATGGCGCGACATTGAGCCAGTCCGCCGCAGCCCGGATCGTGCCACACCGGACCGCTTCGAATAAATAGATGATCCGGCTTTCGGTCAATTGTTCAGGCATGGCGTCGAGTGTGCGAATTATTCGAACAAATTCATTATTGGCGTCGATGGATTATACGGCCGGGAACCGCGAGGATGGCGCTATCAACCCGTCCTTGGGGCGTCGCGGGGAAAGCGGCTGCGTACCGCCGACATGCTTGCCGCTTCATTGACCGAGGGTGCACATCGCTTAAAAGGAGAAAGGACGTGGAGAAAATCGGGGTCATCGGCCTGGGGAACATGGGGCGCGGCATGGCGCTGTCACTGGTGAAGGGCGGTTATATCGTCCTGGGCTTCGATGTTGCCGGTGTCTCGCCCGGTCTGCGCGAGCAGGGCGTGCAGGAATGCGCGACGATCGCCGAGATCGCGGGCCAAGCCGATGTGCTTATCCTGTCGTTGCCGACATCGGACATCGTCGAAAAGGTGGTGCTGGGAGAGGACGGCGTGGCCGCGTCCGGCAAACGCGGCGCAATCGTCGTCGATACGACCACGGCCGATCCGAACAGCACGAAACGGGTGGCTGCCGTGTTGGCGGCGGCCGGTATCGGGTTTGTCGACGCTCCGGTCAGTGGCGGCCCGAAAGGCGCGGCAATGGCGACCATGATCATGGTACTCGGCGGGAGCCCTGAGCACGTAGCGGCGGTGGAGCCGGTCCTTGCGACGATCAGTGCGAAGCGAAACCATGTGGGGCCGGTGGGCGCGGGACACGTGACCAAACTGTTGAACAATCTGTTGACCGGCGCGCATCTGCTGGTTGCAAGCGAAGCGGTACGTGCCGCCGCGGCGCTCGATATCGACCCGACGAAGCTCATCGATGCGCTGAATGGTGGATCGGGCAGGAACAGTGCGACGCTGACGAATTATCCGACATGGATTTTTCCTGAAACGTTCGATTCCGGCTTTACGATGAAGCTGATGCGCAAGGACATGCGGCTGGCGATGGCGCTGCTCCAGAGTATCGACGCAACCGCGCCGATAGCGCGTGAGGCGGGGCGTCTTTGGGAGGCCAGCGAAGCGTCGATCGGCGATGGCGAGGATTTCAATCGCATCGTTCAATACATCGATCCGCAGTCGTAATCAACGTCGCGATGCATTTTCTAGACGGGCCGCTTCCGGCCTCATGTCTGATTTCGGAAGGGGGCGGGTGAGTGACGCGCAACCTTGCACGTCGATGCACTTTCCCCGCCTCGCGTTTTACTGGACCGATTTTCTTTATCTGAACAGCAGGAAACCATCATGGCAGACACCGCCGCAACGCAATTGCTTGCCGCCTTCACGCAGTTTTTCCCAAACGCCAGGACCATTGGTTCCTATGTCGATGGTGCGTTGATTGAAGGCGCGGGCGACGTAGTGCAACTTCATGACGCCGCTACCGGCGCACAGAGTCTCGGTTACCGCGACGGTGGGGCGGCCATCGTCGCGCAGGCAGCCGACGCCGCGGCGCGTGCGCAGACGCAGTGGTGGTCATTGACGCACGCCGCGCGCGGACGCGTGATGTTCGACATTGCCCGTGAGCTACGCCTACATGTCGAGGCGATGGCGCGTCTGGAATCACTGGGCTCGGGCAAGCCGATTCGCGATTGTCGGGGCGAGGTGGCCAAGGTCGCCGAAATGTTCGAATACTACGGCGGCTGGACAGACAAGTTCTATGGCGAAGTGATTCCCGTTCCCACATCGCATCTTAACTACACACGCCGAGAGCCGGCCGGTGTCGTGCTGCAGATCACGCCATGGAATGCGCCGGTCTTTACCTGCGGCTGGCAGGTCGCACCCGCTATTGCAATGGGCAATGCGGTCTTGTTGAAGCCGTCGGAGCTCACGCCGTTCACGTCACTGGTGCTTGCCATGCTCGCGGAAAAGGCGGGCGCGCCAAAAGGCTTGATCAACGTGCTTGCCGGTTTTGGTCACACCGTGGCGCAAGCGGCTATTGCGCACAAGACGGTCAAGAAGGTCGTTTTTGTCGGGTCTCCGACCACGGGTATCCAGATCGCAAAAGCCGCGGCTGAACGCGTTTTGCCGTGCGTGCTGGAATTGGGCGGCAAATCCGCGAACATCATTTTCGCCGATGCCGATTTGAAACGCGCCGCTTTGACCGCGCAGGCCGCGATCTTCGCGGGCGCCGGACAGAGTTGCGTCGCGGGCTCGCGGCTATTGGTGCAACGCAATGTCTACGATCAGTTTGTCGATCTGGTGGCGGGTGGGGCGCGGAAGATCAAAGTGGGGGCACCTTTGGACGATGCCACGGAAGTCGGCCCGATCAACAACCGGAAACAATACGACCACGTCATGAATATGATTGCGTCGGGGGTAGCCGACGGCGCAACGTTGGTCACCGGCTCCGCCGAACGGCGTGACGGCGGCTATTTTGTCTTGCCAACGGTCCTGGCGAATGTCACGAATGATATGGCGATTGCCCGCACGGAAGTGTTCGGGCCGGTCGTGGCAGCCATTCCATTCGATACCGAGGAAGAGGCGATCACGATGGCAAACGATACCGCATTCGGACTGGCTGGCGCGGTGTGGACCAATGATATCGGACGTGGTCATCGCGTCGCTGCACAAGTCAATGCCGGCACATTTTGGATCAACGGTTATAAGACGATCAACGTGGCCTCACCGTTTGGCGGCTATGGTTTGAGTGGTTACGGTCGGTCCAGTGGCGTGGAGGCGTTGTACGAGTACACCCAGACAAAGAGCGTCTGGGTTGAGACCGCCGCGGCACCGGCGACTGGTTTTGGTTATTTGTAAATCCAGATACCGCTTCCCCTACGACGCTCGGCCCTTCGGATTGTCCCGACGGCCGGGCGTTGCCGTTTATTATGACGCGAAGCCTCGCCGTGGCTAGCGTCGGATAGAATGGTGCGGTAAAGGGAGCGCGTTGCGCTGCCGCACCATCCATTTGCATCAGATAGAGCGAACGTAATGAAGCTTTTGGCTGAAATTCTTGCCCAGGCGGACGCTTTGCAGCGTATTCGCCATGACATTCACGCGCATCCGGAAGTGGGCTATGAGGTGCATCGCACCGCCGATCTGGTTGCCGCGCAATTGCAGTCGTATGGTATTGACGTCACCCGGGGCGTTGGTCGTACCGGGGTGGTGGGTACATTGAAACGCGGGACCGGGACCAAGTCGATCGGATTGCGTGCCGATATGGATGCGTTGCCGATGCAGGAAGTCAACACGTTTGCGCATCGATCAACGCAGGCCAATGCCATGCATGCCTGCGGCCACGATGGTCATACGACGATGTTGCTTGGCGCCGCGCAATATCTGGCTGCGCATGGTGATTTCGACGGGACCGTGCATTTCTTTTTCCAGCCAGCGGAAGAGGCCGGGGCGGGTGCCCAGGCGATGATCGATGACGGCCTGTTCGCCCGGTTTCCCGTGGAAGCCGTGTTTGGCGTGCATAACTGGCCCGGTATTCCCGCCGGGCATTTTGGCGTGCGTCCGGGACCGATCATGGCGTCCACCAGTTCTTTTCATATCGCATTGAAAGGAGCAGGATGCCATGCGGCCATGCCGCATATGGGACGCGACCCGGTCTTCGCGACGGCGCAATTGGTCAGCGCGTTGCAAGGTGTCGTGTCGCGAAACAAGAACCCGATTGAGTCGGCGGCACTGTCGGTGACGCAAATGCACACTGGGGAGGTCAATAACGTCGTTCCGACCGATGCCTGGGTAGGCGGCACCGTGCGTACCTTTTCCGATGCCATGCTGGATATGATCGAACGCCGCGTGCGCTTGATCGCGCAAAACGTGGCGGCAGCATTCGAATGCGAGGTCGATATCCGCTTCGACCGCGAGTATCCGCCTACGATCAACGATGCGGCGCAGACGGCTTTCGCCGTGGAGGCGATGCGGGCGGTGGTAGGGGCGGATGCGGTGAACGCGGACATCGCTCCGACGATGGCGGCCGAGGATTTTTCGTTCATGCTGCGGGCAAAGCCCGGCTGCTACGCTTTCCTCGGCAACGGCTCGGGCGACCATCGCGATGCGGGTCACGGCGGCGGTCCCTGCCTGCTGCATAACGCCAGTTATGACTTCAATGACGCACTATTGCCGGTAGGGGCGAGCTACTTCGTGACGTTGGTGGAGCGTTATCTGAAATGATCGTAAGGCGGTGGCGGTTTGAGACGATAAAAGCCATCGCACCCACCGCCGGCTCGGCTCATGCGGTGCCGCGCAGGTGGCGGCATGCAAGCGCATTACCCGTGATGGAAGAACTGCGCAATGGCTGTCGCACCAAGGAAAGTGCCGCCGTTCGCAACCAGTGACACCAGCACGATGCGCCACCCCAGGCGACGGAAAGCCGGTACGTCTTTTGCCACTGACAATCCTGCGAAGGTCAACATCGCCGGTACCGCGGCCAGGAAGTTGATCTTGCCGGTGAGTGCCGCCACCGTCGCGGAGTATGGACACCACGGGGACGTGAGATACATGGCGATGATCGACACCACGCAGACGGCCGGAATCTTATGGCGCGTGGCGACCGTGAGGTAATGCCCGACTGCCACGCTAAGCAAAATAATCAAGGCGCCAGGCAAGGCATCGACGATTGGCGTCTTGTACAGGATCTGGTTACCGATCAGTGTCAGCATGGATATCGCAAGCCACGACACCCATCGCGAGGATGCGCTGAGTGTTCCGCTCTCGTCGTTCGCTTGGGTCTCCGTGTCAACATGGGTTTCCTGCGCATCAGCGCGCGCCGCCGCGGCTGCGCCGGCACGTGTACGCCGGCCTAATACAGGTTCAAAGACACGATAGGCCCATACGGCGAGAGGCAGTGAAATAAACAGCGTGAAGTAGGTCCCGATCGTCGTGGTGATCAGGTTGCTGGCCGCCGCGAACGTCGCCACTTGCTTGGCGACCTCCGGTGTCTGCAATGCGGCAATCGCGCCGGCTGCTGCTGCCATCAAGCTCCCCGAGCCGACACCCGCGCCCATTGCCAGGGCGATTGGATTGAAAATATGCAGGCTGGCAATGAAACCGGCGAAGATCGCGATAAAGACGGCGCCGAAGATTGTGCCGGTAAGGTATTCCGCCAGGACACCTCGTCCTTCGGGGGAATCCATGCCGTAGCGTTCGCCGATAATCGCCAGGCTGGGCTCACGCCCGACTGAAAACGTTGCGCCAATGGCTTCCCGCTTGATGCCTAGCAGAAGCGCAAGCGGCATGCCGAGCAGGATGGTACCCACGAAGTGCCCGAATTCCTGAAACGCCAGCGACCAGCCTGCTTTGGCGATGGCTGGCAAGGACCCGCCCACCAGCAGGCCGAGCTTGGCGATGAAGATCAGCAGCCCCGCCTGGAGAATGGCCGATGCCTTGAATTGCATCGCGCGCTCGAGACGAAAGACAGGTGGCAAATGCCGTGCCGCGAGACCCAGGGCGGCACCCATCAGGATGGCCCAGACCATTGGCAGCAATACTACTTGGCCAGGTCCGACGTTAAAGGTGACGGCTCCGATCAGACATGCCACGACAACAATGGCGAGTGCGAACAAATACAGCTTCGCATAGCCTCCTAGATCGACACGATCGGGAAAACTGGAAAAGGCTTTTGTACTCATGGTCTCCACGTGCGGGCTGACATTGGCTATGGGTTGTTTTCTGCCAAGGCATGCAGAACAGGCGTGCTAAGGTCGGCAGGCGCGGATACCGTGTGACGCATCGGAAAACGAGGCACCACGCAATGCGCGACATCGCAGTGTCGGATGGTCAAAAAATGCCGGACCCCGCAACCAATTTAATTCGTGTTCGAGAAATTAGAACACTGTATATGAAACGGCGGTAAGCGTGACATCGCTTCGCCGTAGCCCCCGCCGCAAAACCATCGCCCGTGTGCGAAAGCGCGTGACGATTGGTTGAATGACGTGCCTGATATCGCGCCGCTCCGCGCCGGCGAGCGGGGGCGTAATGGCAACGGACGCTTGGTGTGAAGACCCGGTTACTCCGCCAGATGGTTTGTTTTCACGCACTGCATGGACGTATAGTCCAGATCGGAACCCGTGGGGGTGAAAGCCGCCGTCTGTTGCAGGATCGCGGCGTAGTGTCCGGGACCCATCTCGGAAAATTCCTGTGCCATTGACTCATCGGCGAGTGTCTTTCCGATCATGCGCTGCATGCCGATCTGAACGCCCGTAAAGTATCGCTGGTAGATCTTCGGGTATTTCTTCTCGAACAGGACGCGATGATGCGCATTGATGAAGAAGCGCTGATGATTCGACGCGATGTCCTCATGCACTTCCCGGCGTGCTCGCCCCGTGATAAAGCGCGCCGTCATGTTGGTATGGCCGGTTTTAATGCCCCCCACTTTCGCGCCTTGAATGAGCTTGTCGTATTCCCACAGTTGCGCATGCACATTCAACTTCGTTAGTGCACGGATTGTTTCACTGATCTTTGTACCGTGCTGGGTGAGAAACTGGTAGCACAAGTGAAAAGTAAGTTTGCCGCTGGCCGTTTGGAATTTTGCCGTGTCTGAATGCAATCCCGGCAAGGGGAGAATGGCATAGCGTGTATCCTCGCTGATAATCAATGACGTCTCCGTATTTCTGGTCAATGTCATCGGCGTAAAGCCTTTGCGATTCTCGTGAACGGACAAGGTCGCAACGTAGTTCTTAACATTCGCCCCGATATGTCTGGCTTCCGGTTCCCTGTCATGCCCCTCTCCTGCAACCGGATCGACAGCAAAGATATTGATGGGTATGTGTTTTAGCCTTGGATCGAGGTTCATGAAATAGGCAATGCGGATGCACGTTACACCACCGCGACTCCAACCCATGAGATTGATTGCTTCCGGAAGGGTATTGCGGGCCGACATGACCTTCAGGAGGCTCAGGATGGATGCCACATTCTCGTCGGCCCCAATGCCGCTGATCTGCAATGATTGGTTGCGGGGCATCAGCTTTCTGGCGAGCCAGGGCGTACCCGCCGATTTCAGATAGTCATCGACGCGTGCCTTCCCCGCGGCGACCTTGTGCTGCATGAGGTTCAAACGTGATTCGCCCGTGGCGTTGTCGACCGTGATCTGCGATGTCCACAACTGCCTGTCGGGACTACCGACCGCGCCGACCCCCTCGGTGACAACCCAGTCGACGAATTCGCTGCCCATACTGCGCGCGGCGTTGCCGAAGATGTTGACGATTTCGCCCGCTTGAGCGTCTTTGGACGAGGCACCCCCGGTGCCATGATTGTAAATGGTCAGGATGGTCATGCTCTGGTTCCGTCGTTTGGACTTTTGCAGGTCCGACGTGCCAGTCTATCGCCGTAAATCTAGAATGATTGACAGTACATTTCAATTTTTCTCAAAATGAGGCGGCCATTACGAGGCGACCTTGTTGCAAGACCATGATGCGATCGCATAACGCACGCAGCGCCGCGACATCGTGCGAAATGCACAACACCGTCAGGCCGTACGACCGCACGAGCCGATGCATCAGTTTCAGGATGCGCGCGCGCGTGAGAGCATCCAGCGCGGCTGTGGGTTCGTCGAGTACCAGAAGTTCAGGCCGACGAGCCAATGTCCGCGCCAACGCCACGCGGGCAGCTTCTCCTCCTGATAGCTGGTGAGGACGTCGGTGACGGAGGGTCGGCGACAGGCCGACCTCGCGTAGCGCTGTGTCGATGTCGAAGGCAGGGGCGATATGCCGTATGCCGGACGATAGATGCGCCGCTGTAGAAAGGATATCTCCGACGCTGCGCAATGGATCGAGGCTGGCGCATGCGTCCTGATGGACGTATTGCACCGCATGCCGCCACGGCGCCCTGGCAGCGCCCGAGGGTCGGCCGGCGCACAGATCAATGTCGTTCCAGAGCACATGGCCGCTGTCTTGCGTCAACAGGCGAGCCACGATACGTCCCAACGTTGTCTTGCCGCTGCCGGATGGTCCGGTGAGGCCGACAATTTCGCCCCGATGCATCGTCAGATCGACGGCGTCGAGTACTTGCGCGCGTGGTTGAAACCATCTTCCGGCATAGCCTTTCCTGATTGCTCGCAGTTGAAGCGATGGCGTGCTCTGATCCGTCTTGCCATGTAGCGAGGCTGGCACGACGTCGCCGTTGCATGTCTCGTCGTCGACGTTCACTGGTCGCCGCGTAAATGCCGCCAATCGATGCGCGGCCCATAAAGCTCGCGTGTAGCGGTGACGCGTCGGCGTACCGATGTCGGCGGCACGGAGGATGTCGACGCCGCGTCCCGCGCGCATGACCACAATGCGGTCGCACTGGTCGACGGCCAACGACAGGTCATGCGTGATCAGCAAGACGGCGGCATGACGTGCGCGCGCGACGTCATTGATCAAGGACATCACGCGTTGTTGATTGGCGGCGTCAAGGCCGGTGGTCGGTTCATCGGCAAGTAGCAGATGGGGCTGCCGCGCAAGCGCCAAGGCGATCAATACACGCTGGCACATGCCGCCCGACAGTTGCGCGGGATAGGCTCGCAGTACCCGATCGGCGTCATGCAGCCCGACCTCGTTCAATAAGGCAACAGCGGTTGCTCGACGTTGCGACGGGGTCGACCAACATTTGGCGGAAACACCCTCCGACGTACACGGAGCGTAGCGCAGTACGTCGTCTAATTGCTTCCCTATCCGACGAATGGGCTGCAAGGCGCCACGCGTATCTTGAAAAATCATTGCCGTACGCAATGGGCTGCGCGGCGCGGCTGTCATGATACTGCCGCCGCGCTGAACCACGCCGCGTGGCAGCAAGCCCGCGATGGCAAGTGCAGTCATCGTTTTTCCGGAGCCGCTGGCCCCTACCAACGCGACGCGTTCACCGCGTCGAATGGAAAGCGACAACGCGTCGACGATGCGTGTCGGACGATCCGATCTTCCCGATGGGGCAAGCGCGGTTTCCAGCGTCAACCGGTCAAGGCGAAGCAAGGTGTCCTGGCTCGGGTGATCGTCCGCGTGCGCACTCAAGGCTGCGCCCCCGGCACGAAACGCGCGCGCAACGCATGGCCTGCCTGATTGACGATCAGGACGGTCAGGAACAGCGCGAGCGCGGGAAAGGTCACGAGCCACCACTGCCCACCAATGAACGCACTGGCTCCATCCGCGATCAACGTGCCCCATTCTGCCGCCGGTGGACGCACGCCCATGCCGACGAACGACAAGCTGGCGCCGTTCAGCATGGCCCAGCCAATATTGGTGGTCGCATGGGCAATAAGGGATGGCAGGCTGTTCGGCAGCAGAATGCAAAAGAGGATGCGCACGGACGACCAGCCATCCAGGCGCGCCGCATCCACATACGGTAACGCGCGGCGCTGCGCGATCTCGGTACGGGTGAGACGTGCGAAGAACGGTATGTTGATGAGCGCAGTTGCCAGGACGACGCTGCCGGCACCATTGCCAAAAACCGCGGCCAACGTCAACGCCACCACAAACAACGGAAATGCCATGGCGACATCCACCACCCGTTGGAACAGCCGGTCGACCTTGCCGCCGCACCACGCCGACGCCGCGCCTAGCATGCCGCCGCACAGCGCCGACAATAGCACTGCGCTCAATGCCATCATCAGGTCGAGTCGTGTTGCCGCAACGACGCGGATAAGCAAGTCGCGCCCGATCTCGTCCGTGCCGAACCAGTGGTGCCGGGACGGCGGCTGCAGCGACGCCATGACATCCGCTTGATCCGCGTGCAGACCGGCAAAGCCCAAGACGGAGGGTCCCAGGCAGCCAATCATGGCAATGCATATCAGCCCGGCAAATGGCCTGCATGCGACAAAAAAATGTTGCCCGAGGGCCAGCCGCATGCTGCCCAAGGTCGTGGTGCTGCGCGTTGGTCGATTGGCCTGACTCATTGCTCGATCTCCGCGACGCGCGGATCGAGCACTGCCGTGAGGCAATCGATCAGCATATTCCACACGGCGAAGAGGATCGCGACCATCAATATGAAACCTTGCAATGCCGGATAATCGGATGCGGCAAGTGCATCCAGTGCATAGGTGCCGATACCCGGCCAGGTGAAAACCCGTTCCACCGCGATGTTTGCGGCAAGCAAATAGGAGGCAACCATGCCGAACGCGGTCACAATGGGTGCCGCCGCCTGTGCCAGTGTGTAGTCTCGCAACACCCGCCACGGGGGCAAATCAAGGCTGCGTGCCGTTCTCACCGGAGCACTGTCCAGCGCTTGTTGCATGGCCGAACAGGTCATGCGTGCCAGCGGCGCCATGCCGAACAGCGCCATGGTCGCGGCCGGCAGCAAAAGATGGCGGAATGCATCTCGCCATAGCACGCCATCGTGCGCGATCCAGGCGTCGATAAGGAAAAAGCCCGTATGGTAAGGTGGGGCGATTGCAAACGCGTCGATACGCCCGGATGGCTCGGGCGCCCATCCCAGGCGAAAGTAGAAGATATGGATCAGTAGAAGACCGATCACGAAACTCGGCAAGCCGATGCCGGCACTAGTGAGCCAACGGTAGAAAACGGCGACTGGGCCGGAACGACGGGACGCGGCGGCGATGCCGAGCGGAATGCCGATGATCGTGCTCAACAGGAGACCCACAAGGGTCAATTCGAGCGACGCCGGCAAGCGGTCACGCAGTTCTTGCAATACCGGCTCGCCGGTAGCATATGATCGCCCCCAGTCGCCCCGGCATAGCCCCAGCAGATAGCGGCCCAATTGCCTTGACACCGGCACATCCAGGCCTAACCGATGACGCAACGCGGCGAGCCCCTCCGCGTTGGCGGCTACGCCGCTCGCCAGATGTGCGACCGGGTCGCCGGGTAACAGTCGGGCCAGCAGGAACGTGCCAATAGCCGCCACCACGATGACGATGCCGGCGGACACCAGGCGCTTCAGGCCCCACCCCATTACGGACCGACACCGGCTGTCGCGCGCGAAAGCGCTCGGAGGTCGACTTGGGCATGGACGTAATATGTGAAACCGGTCAGGTCACGCCGTAACGCCACATCGAATGATGGCGTCCAGAGCGGGATCAATGGCACGTTACGCATCACCCGCGCCGCCGCCTTGCGCATCAATTGCTCGTATCGCGACTGTTCGGCGGGCGACGAAAGCCAACGTGCGGCATCGGTCAGCTGTTTCAAGCCGGCATCATCATACGACGAGAAATTCCAACGCCAATCGCCTTCGAAAAAGATGCGATAAAAGTAATCAGGCTCGTTGAACCACGCCGAAGACCAGTCAAGGAACAAGGGCAGTGTCTTGCGTGTCTCGCGCTCGGCCCACTGCGTACCGGGGACCTTCTCCAATTGCACCTGGATGCCGACGGCGCGCAGCGATTGCTGGATCAGCAGGGCCGCAGGCTCGGCGACGCTGACGTCGGCGCTGCTGTAACACAGGGTGGTATCGAAGCCGCTGGGCAGTCCGGCATCACGCAGCAGCATTCGCGCACGTGCGATCCGGGTATCGTACGGATAGGGCTGTGGAAAGGTCGCGAGCGGCGCTTCCGAATTATCGCTACCGATATCGAATGGCTTGGCGCCATACAGGCGCGCACCGTGACCTCGTGCAACGCCATCGAACATTGCCTGATAAGGCAGTGCATAGGCGATTGCCTGACGCACACGAACGTCGTCGAACGGTTTCGTGCGGGTATTGAACGACAGGAAACGAAACGCGTTGGTCACCGGGATCGACAGCGGGCGTACGCCGGGCAAGGTCGCTGCTGCATCGAAGTCGGTCGGACGTAATTGCAGCACGATGTCGGCGTCGCCCCGGGACAGCGCCGCCACACGATTGGATGCATCCGGAACGGCTTGCACGAGCGCCTGGCGCATGAAGGGCAGCGGCCCGTTGCGCCATGCGTCGAAGCGCGTGTAGGCAATGCGCTGGCCGGGCGTCCAGGAGGATACCTTGAATGCGCCACCACCTGCCCCTTGCGCGCGTAGCCAGTCACGGCCCCAGGGGTCGTCCTGTGTTGCGTGCGTCTGGATCGTGCCCGCATCCAGGATGGCGCCATAGGTCAGCGCCAGGTTCGGCAGCAGATAACGGTCTGCCCGTGGCAAATCGATGCGCAAGGTCATCGCATCTTCGACAACACACTGCGCCGGGTCCGTCATCGAACCGGTGGAAAGTTGCTGCTTCGATCCTGGCAACGCCAGCGCGCGATCCAATGACCACTTGACCGCGTGCGCATCTACCGGACGGCCGCTATGGAACGTCGCGCCATCGCGTAGACGGAAACGCCAGGACTTGCCGCCCTCCAGGGGGGTGAACGACTGCGCTGCGGCGCCCGCGAAATGCGTGTAGTCGTAACGATAGAACCCAGGTGTGCCGCTGACCGCCTTACGGTCGAATTGCACCAACGTGTCGTAGAGGTTCGAGAACGCGCCGATGGCTTCGTGATTGACGCCATCACCGTGCGGATCGAGACTATTGGGCGCGCCTTCACCAAGCACCCGGACGCTTTGCGCGCGCGTGACGCTATCGATATCCGCGGCATGCGCGGTTGAGAAGGGCGGTATGAACAGCAGCGGTAAGGCGCCCGCGCCGGCCGCGATGCCGGTGGCGGACGTGCTGTCGATCAGGAAACGGCGTCGATTCACCTTTCTCTCCTGGGAGTTGCATCCTGTCCCGCGGCGGGGTACCAGCGGGGGGTATATACCCATTGCCGGGTGCCGGGTGATCCGTTCGTAATGTATCGCGTGGTGGACGCGCCGATGATCACCATCGTACGCATGTCCACATCGTCGGCTCGCAGGCTTTCCAGCGTGTGATGCCGAATGCGCCCCCCGGGCCGCCCGATGTCGCGGCCGAGCACCACGGGTGTTTCCGGAGCGCGGATCGTACGCAGCAATGCCAGCGCGCGATCGAGTTGCCATGGCCGCGCGCGGGAGATCGGATTGTAAAGGGCGATGGCCATATCGGCCTCCGCGGCCATGCGAAGCCGGGTTTCGATGATTTCCCAAGGCTTCAAGTTATCTGAAAGGGACATCAGGCAGCAATCGTGTCCGAGTGGCGCGCCGGCCGCCGCGGCGGTCGCGAAGGCGGCCGTGATGCCCGGCACGATTTGCACACGCACGCGGCGCAGCGCGCTGTCTTCGGCGGCGGTGTCGAGGGCTTCCATGACCGCCGCTGCCATTGCGAAGACGCCCGGATCACCCGATGACACGATTGCCACGCGGTTTCCCGACGCGGCGAGTTGTAATGCATGTCGCGCACGTGCCATCTCCTCGCGGTTGTCGGTACCCTGGGGACGTTGCCACGGGGCGAAGGGGCCCGCCATATCGACGTATGTCGTGTAGCCGAGGATATCGTCGGCGTGTCTTAGTGCCTCGGATGCCATTGGCGCCAGCATTGCCTTATCTCCGGGGCCAAGACCGATGACAGACAAGATGCCCCGCGCGATGCCCAGGGTGTCAGGCGTCACCGGTACCGTGCGAATATCGAGTCCGATGCCGTCGGAGCCTGTGTCGAGGGATGCGTCGGTGTAGCGCACCGGTACCCCCATCGCGTCGGCAGTGTCGTCGATTCGATCGTCGCCCATCAATGCGCGTGGACACCGCAAGGCTCCTACCGCGGCGCGCGCAATATCGGCCTGTTGCAAGGTGACCTCGATGCGATCGGCCAGTGCGTCATCGACCACGCACACATTGACGACAACACCTCGCGGGTGAATCAGCAACGTGCCTGCGGGCGCACTACGCTCGTAT
>NZ_LAQU01000006.1 GCF_000970345.1 Robbsia andropogonis
GGCATTGCGCAGGATCGGCACCACCAGGCCGCGGGGTGAACCAACCGCGATACCAATGTCGAAGTAGCCGTGATAGACGATGTCGTTACCGTCGATCGACGCATTCACCAACGGGAATTTCTTCAGCGCGTGGATGGCGGCTTTCACGAAGAAGGACATGAAGCCGAGCTTTACGCCGTGCTCCTTCTCGAATTGGTCCTTGTACTTTGCCCGCAGATCCATCACGGGCTTCATGTTCACTTCGTTGAACGTGGTCAGGATCGCGTTCGTCTGCTGCGATTGCAGCAGACGTTCGGCGATACGTGCACGCAGGCGCGACATCGGCACGCGCTGTTCGGTACGGCCGTCGAGCGCTTCGCTCACGCCCGCCGGTGCCTTCGGCTGTGCCAGCGGTGCGGCCGCCTTTGGCGCCGCGCCGGCCTGCGCCGACAAGGCATCGCCCTTCGTCACACGACCGTCGCGGCCGGTGCCGGCGACCGACGATTCCGGTACGCCCTTCTCGGCCAGGATCTTTGCGGCGGACGGAGAAGCCGGGCCCGACGACGATGCCGGTGCGGCTTCCGGTTGTGCCGCCGGCGACGGCGCCGGCGTGGCAGCCTTCGCTTCCGGTGCGGCAGTAGCCGGTGCGGCGGCACCCGCCTTTCCTTCCGTGTCGATCTTCGCCAGAATTTGTTCCGACTTCACCGTTGCGCCATCCTGGAGCAGGATCTCGCTCAACACGCCCGACGCCGGTGCCGGCACTTCCAGCACGACCTTGTCCGTCTCGATCTCGATCAACGTTTCATCAACGGTGACGGCATCGCCGACTTTCTTCTTCCAACTGATCAGGGTGCCTTCGTCGACCGACTCCGAAAACTGGGGAACTGTGACTTCTTTGATAGCCATAACGCTTCCTGGACAATACGGTAAATGGATAGACGGGAGCCGCGCGAACGCACAACGGACACATCGAGCGCACGCGGCACGGCGCGCGAACCACCCCGCCCTCCGGTGTCACCGTGCCCGCATCGATGCTGGCAGATCTTCGTGACACGTTTGTGCAAGGCGCGTCCCGCGCCGCTGCTGCCTTACTTGGTCATTGCGCCCTTGAGACGGCCGAACGCACCTTCGATCAGCGCCTTCTGCTGCTCGTAATGCTTGGCGTAGTAGCCGACCGCCGGCGATGCGGATGCCGGACGGCCGCTGTATGCCAGCTTCTGCCCGTCCTTCAACGCCTCGAAGAGGTGATGTTCGACATAGAACCACGGCCCCTGGTTTTGCGGCTCGTCCTGCACCCAGACGACCTCGGCCAGATTGTCGTACTTCTTGACTTCGGCATCGAACGCCTTGTGCGCGAACGGATACAACTGCTCGATCCGCACGATGGCGACCTGCGCATTTGTCTCACGGCGATGCGCGACCAGATCGTAGTACACACGGCCCGAGCAAACAATCATCCGCTTGACCTTGCCGGCATCCAGCGCCTTGTTGTCCGTCACATCGCTGCGGTCGCCGATGACCGGCTGGAACGTACCGCTTGCCAGCTCGTCCAGTGAGCTGATGGCTTCCTTGTGACGCAACAGCGACTTCGGCGTGAAGACGATCAGCGGCTTGCGGAACTGCCGGATCATCTGGCGGCGCAGCACATGGAAAATCTGTGCCGGCGTGGTGGGCTGCACCACTTGCATGTTGGACTCGCCACACAATTGCAGGAAGCGTTCGATCCGCGCGGACGAGTGCTCCGGACCCTGGCCTTCATAGCCATGCGGCAGCAACATCGTCAGGCCCGACACACGGCCCCACTTCACTTCACCACTGGAGATGAACTGGTCGATGACGACCTGCGCGCCGTTGACGAAGTCGCCGAACTGCGCCTCCCATGCCACCAACGTGTTCGGTTCCGCGGTCGAGTAACCGTATTCGAAGCCCAGCACCGCTTCCTCGGACAGCACCGAGTCGATGACGGTGAAGTTCGCCTGATTCGGCGACACGTTTTGCAACGGAATATACGTACCGTCGTTCCAACGCTCACGATTCTGATCATGCAAGACCGAATGGCGATGCGAGAATGTTCCGCGACCGCTGTCCTGACCCGTCAGCCGCACCGCGAAGCCCGATGCCACCAGCGACGCGTAGGCGAGGTGCTCACCCATGCCCCAATCCAGCGGCTTGTTGCCTTCCGCCATTTCGCGGCGATCGCTGATGACACGATTGACCAGCGGGTGGACCTTGAAATTTTCCGGGTACTTCGTGATCGCGTCGCCCAGGCGCTTCAACTCGGCCAGCGGCACCTGCGTGTCGGCCGCGTCCGTCCACTTCTTGTTCAGGAACGGCGCCCAGTCCTGCGCATACTTGCTCTTGTAGTTCGACAGCACCGGATCGACGGTGTGATGACCCTGGTCCATCGCGGTCCGGAATGCCTTGACCAATTCGTCCGGGCCATCGGATTCCAACACTTTCTGCGCCACTAGCTTGTCCGCGTACAGCGCGCGGGTACCGGGGTGTTGCGCGATCTTCTTGTACATCAGCGGCTGCGTCACCGCGGGCGTGTCCTGCTCGTTGTGACCAAGCTTGCGGAAACACACGATGTCGATGACGATGTCCTGATGGAACGTCGCACGATAGTCCACCGCCAACTCGACCGCGTAGACGACCGCTTCCGGATCGTCACCGTTGACGTGCAGCACCGGCGCCTCGATCATCTTGACGACATCGGTACAGTACAATGTCGAGCGCGAGTCACGCGGATCGGACGTGGTGAAACCGATCTGGTTATTGATCACGATGTGCACGGTGCCGTGCGTGCCGTAGCCGCGCGTCTGCGCGAGATTCAGCGTTTCCATCACGACGCCCTGACCGGCAAAGGCCGCATCGCCATGCACCTGCACCGGCAGCACCTCGCGCCCTTCCAGGTCGCCACGGCGGTCCAGACGCGCCTTCGCCGAACCTTCGACCACCGGGTTGACGATTTCCAGGTGCGACGGGTTGAACGCCAGTGACAAGTGGATCGGGCCGGACTCGGTCGCGATATCGCTCGAGAAACCCTTGTGGTACTTGACGTCACCCGCGGGCAGATCGTCGACGTGCTTGCCTTCGAATTCGGCAAACAGGTCCGACGGCATCTTGCCGAGGGAGTTCACCAGGACATTGAGGCGGCCGCGGTGGGCCATGCCGATCACGACCTCCTGCACGCCGACCGATGCGGCGCGCTGCACCAACGCATCCATCGCGACGATGAAGCTCTCCCCGCCTTCCAGCGAGAAGCGCTTCTGACCGACGTACTTCGTATGAAGATAACGCTCCAGGCCTTCGGCGGCTGTCAGGCGCTCCAAGATACGCGTCTTTTTCTTCGTATCGAATTTCGGCGTCGAACGGGAGCCTTCCAGATTCTTCTGGAACCACCGTTTTTGCTCAGGGTCGCTGATATACATGTACTCGACACCGATCGTGCCGCAGTACGTGTCGCGCAGATCCTGCAGGATCTGCCGCAACGTGGCGGTGTCATAACCGAAGTACAGGCTGTTCGCGCTGAACTTCTGGTCCATGTCCGCTTCAGTGAAGTCGTAGAAACCGGGTTCGAGTTCCTTGATCGGCAGACGCTCCTGACGCTTCAACGGGTCCAGATTGGCCCAACGGGCACCCAGAAACCGGTATGCACCGATCAACGATTGGACAAATACCTGCTTGCCGGCCGTCGCCAAGCCGCTTTCGCCAGTCCGCGGCGTAAAGCCGTTGCCGCGCGCACGCTGCTCGAAAGATTCGACGATGGGACGGTGGGCTACGTCGTTCGCGGCACTGCCATCCACCGCGGGGACATGTTGTAGCGCATCGAAATAATCGCGCCACGTATCCGGAACAGACGCCGGGTTGTCAAGATACAGCTCGTACATTTCTTCAACGTACGCTGCGTTGCCGCCGAACAGGTAGGAGTTCGACTGGAATTGCTTCATCATTTTTTCACGCTCACTTTTCTTCGAGTTTCTCGAGAAATAGCGGGTTGCAAAAACCTTCCGCGACACGGCCTGACCGTTTGGCGGATTGCGAATCAAGTTGTGCTTGGAAGGACCGAGCTTCTTATTTCGAGAGCATAGCACGGATGGCCAATGCCCTGCGTCATGCAGTCGCACGATACGCGCGGCGTCTGTTCGGTTTCTGCACCTATTGACATGCCAATAAATATGACTGAACCCTTGATCCGACGGGCAAAGCGCGATGCGCATCTTTAAACGCGCCGCTCCCACGGCGCTGTCGCACGAAACGCGAGGTTACAACTATTCACCCGATCGCACTTTCCGACACGTGCCCATAAAAAACCGGCTGCCTCATTCTCACGTGGCAGCCGGTTTTTCAGACCAGTACGACAGTCAGTAACGGGCACGATGCCCGCGGCAATCAGCCTTCGCGCGATGAGCGCTTGCGCTCGTGTTCCTTCAGATAACGCTTGCGAATGCGGATCGACTCAGGCGTCACTTCCACCAGTTCGTCGTCATCGATGAATTCGACTGCGTATTCCAGCGTCGTCTTGATCGACGGCACCAGACGCACGGCTTCGTCGGTGCCCGACGAACGCACGTTGGTCAACTGCTTGCCCTTGATCGGATTGACGACCAGATCGTTATCGCGGCTGTGAATGCCGATGATCATGCCTTCGTACAGCGGATCGCCCGGTTCGACCAGCATGCGACCGCGGTCTTGCAGCTTCCACAAGGCGTACGCGACGGCATCGCCGTCGTCCTGGGAGATCAAAACGCCGTTGCGGCGCTCACCGATCTTGCCTTCCTTTGCCGGCTGGAAGCCATTGAAGGTATGGCTGATCAGGCCCGTGCCACGCGTCAGCGTCAGGAACTCGCCTTGGAAACCGATCAGGCCGCGCGCCGGAATAACGTATTCCAGGCGCGTCCGGCCACGGCCGTCGGACACCATGTTCGACAGTTCGCCTTTGCGGCGACCCAGTTCTTCCATCACGCCGCCCTGGTGTTCGTCTTCGACGTCCACAGTCAGGTTTTCGTACGGCTCGTGCTTCACGCCGTCGATTTCCTTCATAACAACGCGCGGACGCGACACGCCCAGTTCATAGCCTTCCCGGCGCATGTTCTCGATCAAGATCGTCAGATGCAATTCACCCCGACCCGACACCTCGAACGATCCTTCCTCTTCCGTATCCTTGACGCGCAACGCCACGTTATGACGCAGTTCGCTGTGCAGGCGGTCACGAATCTGACGGCTCGTCACGTACTTGGTCTTCTTGTCCCGGCCCGCCAGCGGCGAGGAATTGACCATGAAGTTCATCGTCAACGTCGGTTCGTCGACGCTGATCAGCGGCAGTGGTTCAGGCGTTCCCACGTCGCAGATCGTTGCGCCGATGCTGATACCCTCGATACCGTTGATCAGGACGATGTCGCCCGCCTCGGCCGAGGGCAACTGCACCCGGTCCACGCCCGAGAAGCCTTGCACCTGATTGATCTTGCCACTCTTCGGCTCGTCATCGACGCCGAATTGATACGTCACGTTCTGGCCCGGCTTGATCCGGCCGCGGTTGATACGGCCAATGCCGATCTTGCCGAGGAAGGTCGAGAAGTCCAGCGACACGATCTGCAACTGCAGCGGCGCATCCGGGTCGGCCGGACGTACCGGCACGTGCTTGAGGATGGCGTCGAACAGCGGACGCATATCACCATCGCGCGTTTCCGGGTCGAGGCTGGCATAGCCGTTCAGCGCCGACGCATAGACCACCGGGAAGTCCAATTGCTCTTCGGTTGCACCCAGCTTGTCGAACAGGTCCATGGTTTCGCCATGGACCCAGTCCGGACGCGCGCCTGGACGATCGATCTTGTTGATCACGACGATCGGGCGCAGGCCCATCGCCAATGCCTTCATCGTCACGAAACGCGTTTGCGGCATCGGGCCGTCAACGGCATCCACCAGCAGCAGCACGGAGTCGACCATCGACATCACGCGCTCGACCTCGCCGCCGAAGTCGGCGTGGCCCGGGGTGTCGACGATATTGATATGCGTGCCTTCGTACTCGACCGCGCAATTCTTCGCGAGAATCGTAATGCCGCGTTCTTTTTCAATATCGTTCGAATCCATCACCCGCTCGGCGGTCTGTTGGTTCTCACGGAAAGTGCCCGATTGACGGAGCAGTTTGTCAACCAGCGTGGTCTTGCCGTGGTCGACGTGGGCGATGATGGCGATATTGCGTAGCGCGCGGGTCATTGGTTAACTCGGAGGGAACTCGGATGCACGAAAATGGGGTCCGCGTCGACGGCGATGATGAGTTGACGACATCACCGGACGCTTCGGCCTGAACCGAACCTAAAAAAGGGGCCAGACCGGGCCTGTGTGCGATACCTGCCACATCTCGGTATCGCACCAGCCTGCTCTGCGCATTTTCTAGAACACGCGAGTATATCACCAGGACATGGCATAAACCCTCATTCCCATTTGCAACCAGGTCTTTTTGCGCCGCGATGCGTACCGATGCGGCTTTTTTGCCATTGCCGGCCCGACTTTCGTACCTCTTACCGTGACCTAATTCCCACACATTGCTTACCGGGAAAGAGGCTTCACCGAGCTCGTTGCCAAGGCTATGGAATACGCCTATAATCCATGCTTACTCAATGATTGCATTTGCACGCTTTTTGGTAAAAACCGAGTACTGAAAAGACGCTAACCGCAGCCGAAAGGGAGAATCCGCTTTCGTGCCGTGGCATGGCGTGGCGTGCAAGATGCCTTTTGCCGATATCGACCCGTGGTTTCCGCTCCTGCCCGTCCGCCTTCTAAAGAAGCCTACCGTTCCCGTGACGATCAGGACGATTCGCATGCCATGCCACCGTCGAACGATCGGCCGGACGGCGCGGGGCCGACGTCCGTATCCACTGCGACATTGTCGGATCGCCTCACCTCCGACGATTTCGAATGGTGTGCCGACGAGTCCGTCGGCTACCTGATGGCGCGCGTCCGATCGAAAATGGCCAATGAGACTAATCAAATTACGGTCGCGGAACTCGATCTCACCAGCACCCAGTCCAGTATGCTGCTCCTGCTCCGGCACGGCGCCTTGAGCGGTGCCGAACTGGCACGCGAATATGGCCTGGATGCCAGCGCGGTGACCCGCCTGCTTGATAAGTTGGAAAAACGCGGCCTAGTAAGCCGGGTGCGCAGCCAGGCCGACCGCCGCGTCGTCAACCTCGAATTGACCGACGATGGCTGGACGATGGTGGCGCGCCTGGGGCCGCTCTATACGAAGGTACTCGAGCGCATGCTTGCCGGCTTCACGCACGAGGAGGCCGGATTCCTGAAGAGCTTGCTGCGGCGCATCATCATCAATTGCGAACAGCCGCGCGAACCTTCTGCCGCGTCGCCCGGCATGCCCACTTCCCATAAACCGGCACGGCCCTCCCAAGGTGATGCCGGCCGTGCCTCGGGGAGAGACAAATCATGACAAAACGCTTGCAACGTCCACTATTTTTCATCCAAAGAAGACCGGCAATGACAGCCATTCGTTTCACGCGCCCCGTGTTGCGCGTCGCGCTGCTGGCCAGCACGGTCGCCAGCCTGACGCTATCGGGTTGCGCGAACTATGCGGGCATTCACAGCGACAAGCAGCCTGCCGCCCTGTCGCACTTCGATACAGCCCAGAGCCTGCCGCTCCAGGGCGGCAACTGGCCGACGATGCAATGGGCCACCACGTTCGGCGATCCCCAGTTGCAAGCGTTGATTGACGAAGGCATCGCCAATAGTCCGACGATCGCGGAGGCACAGGCACGGCTGAATCAGGCCGCGGCCTACACAGGGAACGCGGCCGCGGCGTTGCTACCGCACGTCAATGCCAACTATTCACTGAAGCGTGAGCTGTACTCGGGCAAGGCATTGTATCCGCCCCCGTATGGCGGCAATTGGTACACCGAGAACAATCTGGCCGCTACCGCATCGTACGAACTGGATCTATGGGGCAAGAATCGCAACGGACTGAAGCAGGCCATTTCGCAGGAACGCGCGGCGCTCGCCGAAACCCAGGAAGCCAAATTGACGCTGGCCGTCTCGATCGCGCAGGCCTATAGCGCGCTGGCGCGTCAATATGCGTTACTCGACGTGGCCAAGCGGGAATTACAGCAGCGCCAGGACATCGGCTCGATCAGTCGAACGCGGTTCGACGCGGGGCTCGACACGCAGGTGGAAACGCGGACGTCGGAAGCCGATATGGCCACCGCGCGCACGCAGATCAGCCAGCTCGAAGGCGCGATCGTCGTGACCCGCTACCAGTTGGCAGCCCTGCTAGGCAAAGGGCCGGATCGCGGTCTGCAAATCGCCGTGCCGGCGCTGGCGACCATCGGCACGTCGGATGCCTATGCGCTACCGGCCGACCTGCCGGCAAACCTGATCTCGCGCCGTCCAGATATTGTCGCCGCGCGCTGGCGCGTGGAGGCGGCAATGTCCGGCATCAAGGTGGCGAAGGCGAACTTCTACCCGAATCTGAACCTGAGCGCGGCTTTTGGCTTCGACGCGTTCGGCTTCGGCAACTTCCTGAAATTTGGTAGCCGGCAAATCCAGGCCGGCCCCGCCATCGATCTACCAATCTTCGATGCCGGTGCGTTACGCGCGCAGTTGAAGGACCGGTATGCGTCGTTCGACAACGCGGTGGCAAGCTATGACAGCACGTTGGTGCAGTCATTGAACGACGTTGCCACGCAAGTAGCGCAGATCCGTTCGACCGAACATCAGCAGGCGGATGCGCAATCCGCGTACGATGCCGCGCAGAAGGCCTATGACCTGGCGGTGATCCGTTACAAAGGCGGCCTGTCGACACAACTGCAGGTGCTGAGCGCGGATCAGGCGCTGCTGCAACAACGCCAGACGGTCGTGACGCTGGATGCGCAACGTCGAGACCAGCAAATCGGCTTGATCAAGGCGCTTGGCGGTGGCTTCGATGCCAACGCCGACATGCCCGGCAGCAAGCCCGCTCTATAAAACATGGACGCGTACGTCAATCTCACAACGTGCGCCACACGACGTCTTGAGGGAGTCAAGCATGAGTTCGAATCAACCGGCGGCCGGGACGCCCGATCAGGCCCCCAACCAAACACCGCATCAGGGACCGGGACCGCAACCGCCACAACCGTCGTCGGGGCGTCGCGCGCTCTGGTTGACGATTGTCGCGCTGATCGTCATTGCCGCCGCCGTCGCGTACGGCTTCTATTACTTCCTGGTAGCGCAGTTCCACGAGGAAACCGATGACGCCTATGTCAACGGCAACGTTGTGCAAATCACCCCCCAGGTTACCGGCACGGTGGTTGCCGTCAACGCCGACGACACGCAGACGGTCAAGGTAGGCGATCCGCTGATACGCCTGGATGAAGCCGATGCCAAGGTCGCGCTGGAGCAAGCCGAGGCCAGCCTGGCGCAGGCCGTGCGGCAGGTACGGACGCTGTACGCGAACACCAACGCATATCAGGCAACCGTCGCCGAACGCGAGTCGGATCTCGCGAAGGCCCGCTCAGATCTGACCCGTCGTCTGGCCATCGCGCGGACCGGTGCGGTATCCGCGGAAGAAATATCGCATGCCCGCGATGCGGTCAGCAGCGCGCAGGCCGCATTGAACGCCGCGAAGCAGCAGTTCGCCTCGAACCGCGCACTGACGGACAACCTGACAGTATCGGATCATCCGAACGTCAAGCTGGCGGCGGCCAAGGTCCGCGATGCCTATCTGAACTATGCCCGGAATACATTACCGGCACCGGTAAGTGGTTTTGTTGCAAAACGCTCGGTGCAAGTGGGGCAGCGCGTGTCGCCGGGAACACCGCTGATGGCAATCGTGCCGCTCAATGAAGTCTGGGTGGATGCCAACTTCAAGGAAGTGCAACTGCGGAAGGTGCGCATTGGTCAACCGGTTGAATTGACCGCCGATGCCTATGGTTCGAGTGTTGTCTATCACGGCCACGTGCAAGGCTTCTCGGCCGGAACCGGCAGCGCCTTCGCGCTGCTGCCGGCGCAGAATGCCACTGGTAACTGGATCAAGGTGGTGCAGCGCCTCCCGGTACGTATCGCCCTCGATCCGAACGAATTGAAGGACCATCCGCTGCGGATCGGATTGTCCATGGACGTCGACGTCGATACGCATGACCAGAATGGCGGCTTGCTTGCCAGCACGAAAAACACGGTCTACCAAACTGACGTGTTCGCACAATATGGCGCGCAAGCAGACGCGGAAATCGCGAAGATCATCGCCGATAACGTCGCGATGTCGGGCAATGCCAAGTCGAAGTAATCGAACGTAGCAACAAAGACCGGCGCGCCGGCGCGGTTCGAGGCACGGCGCACTGTCATAGCTCGCCGTGGCGACGCATCGTAGTGGGTCGTCGTCACGGCACCGAGGTCACGCATGGCATCCTCCCCTTCTCCCGCCGCATCAAGCGGCGCATCCCCCGCGCCCGGCACGCCTGGCGCGGCACACCCGCCGCTGACCGGCGGCACGCTGGCGCTGGGCACGATCGCCGTGTCACTGGCAGTGTTCATGAACGTGCTCGACACGTCGATCGCCAATGTATCGATCCCGGCGATTTCAGGGGATCTCGGCGTGGCATCGGACCAGGGGACCTGGGTCATCACGTCGTTTGCAGTGGCCAACGCCATCTCGGTGCCCTTGACGGGCTGGCTGACGCAACGAATCGGGCAAGTGCGGCTGTTCTTCTGGTCGATCATGCTGTTCGTGATCGCTTCCTGGCTCTGTGGCCTGGCGCCCACCCTCCCCTTCCTGCTGGGCGCCCGCGTATTACAAGGGGCAGTGGCAGGACCGATGATTCCGCTCTCGCAGACGTTGCTGCTGTCCAGCTATCCCCGCGCGAAAGCGCCGATGGCATTGGCGCTCTGGTCGATGACCACCTTGATCGCACCAGTCGCCGGCCCGATTCTCGGCGGCTATATTTCGGATAACTATAGTTGGCCCTGGATTTTCTACGTCAATGTGCCGGTGGGCATCATCGCCGCCGCCGTGACCTGGGCGATCTATCGCAAACGTGAGTCCGCGACGCGACGCCTGCCCATCGACACCGTCGGCCTCGGCTTGCTGATCATCTGGGTCGGGTCGATGCAGGTCATGCTGGACAAGGGCAAGGATCTGGACTGGTTTAGTTCGACGACGATCGTCGTGCTGGCGATCGTCGCGGTTCTCGGATTGGTCGTGTTCGTCATATGGGAACTGACGGCCACGCATCCGATCGTCGATCTTTCCTTGTTCGCGTCGCGCAACTTCACCGGCGGCACCGTCGCATTGGCCGTGGGTTACGGGCTGTACTTCGGTAACCTGGTATTGCTGCCGCTATGGCTCCAGACCACCATCGGCTATACCGCGACGGCGGCGGGGTTGGTGATGGCGCCCGTCGGCGTGTTTGCGGTGCTGTTGTCGCCGCTGACCGGCAAGTACCTGCCAAAAACGGACCCCCGCTATATCGCTACCGCCGCCTTTATCGTTTTCGCCATCGTGTTCTGGCTGCGTTCACGCTACACCGTGGATGTCGATACGTTTTCATTGATGCTGCCCACGCTGCTGCAAGGCGCGGCGCTGGCAGGGTTCTTTATTCCGCTGGTAACCATCACGTTGTCGGGCCTACCGGGCAGCCGAATGCCCGCGGCGTCGGGTCTCTCGAATTTCGTTCGCATCATGCTGGGGGGGGTCGGCTCGTCGGTATTCACCACAGCGTGGGAACGGCGTACGGATTTGCATCATGCACAACTGACCGAGCAGGCCAACGTCTACAATCCGTTGTTCAATCAAAGCGTCGACCAGATGCAATCGATGGGGATGTCGCACGCCCAGGCGCTGGGGACTTTCGACCGGCTTGTAAATCAGCAGGCCCAGACGATGGGTGTCAACGACCTGTTCTACCTGTCCGCCGCGATTTTCATCGTGCTGATCGGCCTTGTCTGGATCACGCAACGCCAGCGCGCGTCGGCAGGCGCCGACGCCGCGGCATCCGGCGCGCATTGACCCGCCATGCGGTCATGCAATCGTGTTAGCCCCCGGTGCCGATCAGGCGTGCCGGAGCGAGCAAGCCATCGGTCCACTGCGCCGTCCCCAGCAATCGGAGGGGCAGCGTCCCCAGTGCGCTTGCACGCCCCGGATCGGTCGGTGCATCCGCCCCGCTGCTGACCGATTCGGCCGCGCCTGGGGCACTTTCGCTTTTGCCTGTACCGTAGACCCGTACCAATCCTGCATAGCCGTCAGGAAGCGCCGCCACGGCGGTTGCGTCCACGCGCAAACGCTGCCCATGAAGAAAGCGCGCGCTGAAAACGGCATCCAACGTCACGCGCGGCAGGCGCTGCAATAAGGCGTCAACCGGTTGCAGCCATGCCGCCATTATTACCAATGCCGCGTCGTCT
Organism: Robbsia andropogonis; assembly: GCF_000970345.1. GTDB lineage: Bacteria > Pseudomonadota > Gammaproteobacteria > Burkholderiales > Burkholderiaceae > Robbsia > Robbsia andropogonis. Next base: position 12,358 of record NZ_LAQU01000006.1, read on the forward strand.
GGCACCCCCCCCGTGACACCGGCGGCGGCAGCGTCGCAGCCCGCACCACCCTCGTGCCGCGCTGGAGGTGGCGCTGATTGTCGATCGCCGCCACTCTCGGCATCGGCATGCTTTCCAGTGCCCCGAATCCCATCGACGCGTGCCTGCAATGCATCGAGCGTGATCGCGTCGTCGATCGATAACGTCGCCACGCCGGTGCGACGTAGTGCAATCAGATACGCCCCGCATCCGAGCGCCTCGCCGAGGTCCTCGGCAAGTGTACGAACGTAGGTGCCCTTGCTGCACGTTACGCGAAAGCGCACCTGGGCATAGTGTGTCAGTTGTGCCTCATCGGATAGCACGGTCAGTGCGTGGATATGCACCTCGCGCGCGGCCCGCTCGACTTCCTGGCCCGCACGCGCATATTCGTACAAGGGCTTGCCATCGCGCTTCAATGCCGAATACATCGGCGGCACCTGAGCGATGACGCCGGTGAAGCGGTCAAACAAAGGTGTCAACTGGGCAAAGGCAACAGCGACCGGGCGTCGATCGATGATCAGGCCCTCGGCGTCGCCGGTGTCCGTCCTCGCGCCCAGTTGCATCGTCGCTTCATACGTCTTGTCAGCATCGAGCAGATCCTGCGAAAACTTCGTGGCCTCACCAAAACACACCGGCAAGAGTCCCGATGCCAACGGATCGAGCGTGCCCGTGTGCCCGGCTTTCTTCGCCCGCAGCATGCCCTTTGCCTTGATCAGCACGTCGTTACTCGACATGCCCAGCGGCTTGTCGATCAGCAGCACGCCATCGAGTGCCAGGCGCGGCCGCATTGGCCCGCGCGCCGGACGCTTCACCATACCGTCATTCCTTTGCGCGTGTCGCATTCGCCTGATCGATCAGTTTGGACATCTCGAACGCGTTGGCGAGCGTTTTGTCGTGATGGAAATGCAGCGTCGGCACGGTATGGATGTGCAGGCGCTTGAACAGCAGGTTATGCAAAAAGCCCGACGCGTCGTTCAGCGCCTTCTGCGTCGCGGCCGTATCCTCGGAAAGCGTCGTGAAATAAATCTTCGCGTGCGCATAGTCCGGCGACAGCTCGATGCTCTGGATCGTGATCAGGCCCACGCGCGGATCCTTGATCTCGCGCATGATCAGTTCAGACAAGTCTCGCTGGATCTGATCGGCGATCTTCGTGGCGCGATCGCCACCACTACGTTTTTTACTTGGCATCGTGTGCCTCCTGCGTATCGACGCGGCCAGACAACGCTGCCGATGCCCCGCCCTGGGAACATGCGCACAGCGATCCACCGCGCAGACAAAAGAAAAAGGGTGGAGTCAGGGAGAGATACCGCGCTTTTTCAAGCACCCTCCTGAATCCACCCTCGTAGACTGTTCGCCCCGCCGATAAGCCCGGGTGGGGACGGAACGCCGTTTACAGCGTCCGGGCGACCTCGGTGATCTCGAACACTTCCAACTGGTCGCCTTCGGCGATGTCGTTGAAGTTCTTGACCGACAAACCGCATTCGAAACCGCCGCGAACTTCCTTCACGTCGTCCTTGAAACGCTTCAACGAATCCAGCTCGCCGGTATGGACGACCACGTTGTTGCGGAGCACGCGGACCAACGACGTCCGCTTGACGACACCGTCGAGCACCATGCAGCCGCCCACCGCGCCGATCTTCGGCACGCGGAAGACCTGACGCACTTCCACGGTGCCCGTGACTTCCTCGCGTTTCTCCGGCGCCAACATCCCGGACATCGCCGCCTTCACCTCATCCACCGCGTCATAGATGATGTTGTAGTAACGGATATCCACGCCGTTGGATTCGGCCAGCTTCCGTGCCAGCGCATCGGCCCGCGTATTGAAGCCGATGATGACGGCCTTCGAGGCGGTTGCCAGGTTGACGTCCGACTCGCTGATGCCACCCACGGCCGCATGCACGATCTGCACACGCACTTCGGATGTCGACAGCTTGAGCAAGGACTGCACCAATGCTTCCTGCGAACCTTGCACGTCGGCCTTGACGATCAACGGCAGCGACTGCATCTCGCCTTCGCCCATGTTTTCGAACATGTTCTCCAGCTTGGCCGCTTGCTGCTTCGCCAATTTCACGTCGCGGAACTTGCCCTGACGGAAGTTCGCGATTTCGCGAGCCTTCCGCTCGTCCGGCATGACGATCACTTCCTCGCCCGCCGCGGGTACTTCCGACAGACCCTGGATCTCCACCGGAATCGACGGACCGGCGGACTTCACCGACTTGCCCGTCTCATCCAGCATTGCCCGGACACGACCATACGCCGAGCCGGCCAATACCATGTCGCCGCGATTCAACGTACCCGATGTCACCAGGATCGTCGCCACCGCGCCGCGACCCTTGTCGAGCTTGGCTTCGATGACCAGGCCCTTTGCCGGTGTTTCCACGGGCGCCTTCAATTCCAGTACTTCGGCTTGCAGCAAGACGTTTTCCAGCAGGTCGTCGATGCCCTGACCGGTCTTCGCCGACACACCGATAAAGGGTGCGTCGCCACCGTACTCTTCCGGTACGACGCCTTCCGCGACCAGTTCCTGCTTGACGCGGTCGAGGTTCGCATCCGGCTTGTCGATCTTGTTCATCGCGACGACGATCGGTACACCGCCCGCCTTCGCATGGGCAATGGCTTCCTTCGTCTGCGGCATCACGCCGTCATCGGCCGCCACCACCAGGATGACGATGTCGGTCGCCTTCGCACCGCGCGCACGCATTGCCGTAAAGGCTTCGTGACCCGGGGTATCAAGGAAGGTCACCACACCGCGCGGCGTCTCGACATGGTATGCACCGATATGCTGTGTAATACCACCGGCCTCGCCCGCCGCCACTTTCGCGCGCCGGATGTAATCCAGCAACGAGGTCTTGCCGTGGTCGACGTGACCCATCACCGTCACCACCGGCGGCCGCGGCAACGCCTCGACATTGGCGTGTACATCGCCTTCGTCGGTCAACAATGCTTCCGGATCGTCCAGCTTTGCCGCAACCGCGGTGTGGCCCAGTTCCTCGACGACGATCATCGCCGTTTCCTGGTCCAGCGGTTGGTTGATCGTGACCATCTGGCCGAGCTTCATCATGATCTTGATGACTTCGGACGCCTTGACGGACATCTTGTGTGCAAGATCGGCAACCGTGATGGTTTCCGGTACATGCACTTCGCGGACGATCGGCTCGGTGGGCGCCTGGAACGACGTGTTGTCACCCTGGTGACGGTTGCGCCCCTTCGGGCCGCCGCGCCAGTTACGATCAGCACCACCGCTCGCATCGCCGCGGGTCTTCAAGCCACCACGGCGCTTTGACGCATCGTCCTGCCAGCCGCCGCTCTTGCCTTTCTTCTTGTCCGCGGCACCCGCTGCAGGCGCGGCCGTGGCCGGCGTCGCGGCCGGCCGCGTTTCGCGCTTGACTGCGGGCGCAGCCGCGCCTTCCGGACGTGCTGGACGATGCAAGGTCCCCTTACCGTCACCGGTCTTCGCACCGGCCGGCGCTGCGGCAGCAGGCGCCGCGGCAGCATCCGCCGCTGGCGCGACCGCCTTGGCGACCGGCTGTTCGACTGGCTTCGGCTCGATGACCTTCGCCTTGCGCGGCGTGTTCATCATTTCGCGAATGGCCGCGGCTTCCGCCTCGGCGCGTGCGCGACGACGTGCAATTTCGTCCTGCTCAGCACGCGCGGCCTGACGTTTTTCATCCGCGGCCTGTTCAGCGGCGGCACGCGCTTCATCCGCAGCCTTCTTGTCGGCGGCGCGCTTTGCTGCCGCCTCTTCCTCACGGCTGACGTGGTCCACGCTGATCGTATCCTGCTCGGCGGCACGCGCCGCTGATTCGATACGCGCGGCAGCGCCCGCTTCCTTACGATGCGCCTCGAGACGTGCCGCTTCGGCGGCGGCCTCGGCGGCACGTTGCGCCGCTTCTTCTTCCGCGCGACGCCGCACATCCTCGGCCGCGCTTTCGCGCGCACGGCGAGCCGCTTCCTCACGCTCCAGCGCTTCCTGGCGTTCGCGCAGCTCAGCTTCCTGACGTTCCAGCGCCTCCGCTTCACGGCGCGCCTCTTCCTCGCGACGTGCGAGTTCCGCCGCCTGCGCCGCGTCGATCTCGTCTTCCTGGGCCACGGACGCCTGCGCGCCTTCGCCGGCTTCGTCGTCACGCTTGACGAACACGCGCTTTTTCCGCACTTCGACCTGAATGGTACGAGCCCGCCCTGTCGAGTCCGCCTGCTTGATTTCCGATGTTTGCCGACGCGTCAGCGTGATCTTGCGCTTGTCGCCTTCGGCATCGGAGCCGTGCGAGCGGCGCAGGTGCTCTAGCAAGCGGGCCTTGTCCGTCTCGGATACGGCATCGTCAGCGCTACGCTTCTGCACCCCTGCGGCTTGCAATTGCTCGAGGAGCACGCCGGCAGGCATCTTCAGTTCAGCGGCAAATTGGGCTACGTTGTTACTCGCCATTCATCCCTCTTGGAAGCAAGGAGCGGCGCTCCCTGCGGTTATACGTGCACGTTACCGTGCGTCATGCGTATTCGTCTGCGCATCATGCGGCCCGCATGGGTTGCGCCGGCGACGAGAATCCGTCCGATTCCCGTGCATCGATCGTCGCGTACATCGGTGTCATTCTTCGGACGTGAACCAATGTTCGCGGGCCTTCATTACCAACTCCGTGGCAGCTTCGTTCGACAATCCGGTCAATTCGACAATTTCGTCGACGGCCAGTTCGGCCAGGTCGTCGCGCGTCTGGATCTGATTTTCGCGTAGCTTTGCCAGTAGTTCCGGCGTCATGCCATCGAGGGTTTCCAGCTCGGGAACAATGTTCTCGGCCTTCTCTTCGTTCGCGATCGCCTGAGTCAGCAGCGCATCGCGTGCACGGTTGCGTAATTCATGAACGGTGTCCGCGTCGAACGCTTCGATCTCAAGCATTTCGTTCAGCGGTACATATGCGATTTCTTCGAGGCTCGTGAAGCCTTCGTCGATCAGGATGTCCGCAACTTCTTCATCGACATCCAACCGCGCCATGAACAGGTCGCGCAGCCCCGCGCGTTCCTTGTCCTGCTTTGCAGCAGACTCGTCCGGCGTCATGATATTGATTTGCCAACCGGTTAACTCGCTGGCAAGGCGGACGTTCTGGCCGCTGCGGCCAATCGCGATGGCAAGCTCGGTTTCGTCGACAACGACGTCCATCGAGTGCTTTTCTTCATCGACAACGATCGACTGCACCGCCGCCGGCGCAAGCGCCCCGATGACGAACTGTGCAGGATCCTCCGACCATAGCACGATGTCGACGTTTTCGCCACCCAACTCATTGCGCACGGCCTGCACACGCGACCCGCGTATGCCGACACAGGTACCGATCGGATCGATCCGTTTGTCGTACGCCACGACCGCGATCTTCGCGCGCATTCCCGGGTCCCGCGCTGCCGCCTTGATCTCCAGCAGGCCTTGTTCGATTTCAGGCACTTCCATCTCGAACAGCTTCATCAGGAATTCCGGCGCCGTCCGCGACAACTCGATCTGCGGCCCGCGTGCGGTGCGATCAACCTTCGTGATGAACGCCCGGGCGCGGTCGCCCACCCGCAGATTTTCCTTCGGAATCATCTGGTCACGGCGCAGCAACGCTTCGACCCGGCCCGTTTCGATGACCAGGTTGCCCTTGTCCATCCGCTTCACGGAACCCGTCATGATCTGGTCGCCACGCGCCAGGAAGTCGTTCAGGATTTGCTCGCGCTCGGCATCGCGGATACGCTGCAGAATCACCTGCTTCGCGGCCTGCGCGCCAATCCGGCCGAATTCGATGGACGCCACCGGTTCCTCGATGAAATCCTCGAGGGCGATATTCGGGCTCTGCTCTTTCGCCTCGAACAACAGGATCTGCTTGTCCGGCTCCTGCAGGCCCGCCTCGTCGGGTACGACCAGCCAACGACGATACGTCTGGTGCTCACCGGTAGTCCGGTCGATTTCCACTCGTACCTCGACGTCGCGGTCATAAAGCTTCTTGGTGGCGGAGGCCAACGCGGCTTCCAGCGCGCCGAAGACCACGTCCTTGTCCACGTTCTTCTCGCGAGCGAGCGCGTCCACCAGCGTCAATACTTCGCGACTCATTGTTTGCGGCTCCTAAAGTCCACGTGAGGCACCAGCCGGGCGCGATCGATTTCCGCCAATGTGAAATCGAGCACTGCGGGGCCGGTCTTCCCTTCAAATTCCAAACCGATCTTTTCGCCTTCCGGGGCCTGCAGAATCCCCCGGAACTGCTTGCGGCCGTCCAGCGGCCGCTTCAACGTCACCGTGACCTCGGCGCCAGCGAACCGGGTGAAGTCCGCCAATTTGCGCAGCGGCCGGTCCAGGCCTGGCGACGATACTTCCAGGCGTTCAAAGTCGATGTTCTCGACAGTGAAAACGTGTTGCAGTTGGCGTGTCACCTTTTCGCAATCCTCGATCGCGATATGCGCGTCGCCGGACGGGAAGTCGATATAGACGGTCAGCAGCCCACGGCCCGACCGTTCGAGGTCGACCAGCTCATAGCCCATGCCGGCCAGAGCCGTTTCAATCAATTCGGTCAGTTGCACATACACCCCAATCACGCTTTGCGGCGGCCCGCCAGACAGCGTGCAAAACGTCCGCGCAAAAAAAAATGGGCGCACGCCCATCTCTTCGCCGCTACCCTGCAATCCTGCGGCCACGCCGCCAACGCGCATGCCACCCACCGCGTACGCGCCGCCTACGGCCGCACCGTCGGCAGACGAAAATCGGCTTGAAAACAGCACGCATTTCCATCGGACGCCATCAAAAACACGGCATCCCGGCAGTCGCGATGACGCCGATACCCACATACGGATCGTACGAAAACGACGATGCTGGTGCGTCGACCCCATGCTCAACAAAACAAGCAAGGAACCCTACGACACCAGCGACGCTCGCAATTGTACGCGAAGCGTTTGACAAAGGCAAACCCGACACGGCGTAAAAACACAGGCACCGCGGGGGCTTCTCCACGGATTTCCGATCGCGCCTTTCCTGTATCGCCTTCTATTCAGCGACCGCGATTGCCAGGGCCGCGCGGTTTGCCGCCACCCGATGCGCCGCCGGGGCCACCCGCACCGCGGGGACCGCCACGACCCGGCCCACGAGGGCCACGAGGGCCCGGTGCGCGATTGCCCGGACCGCGCTCACCTTCCGTCGCCGCATTACCCGGCCCGGCACCGCGACGCGGCCCACTCCGGCCCTTACCCGCCGGCCCGCCGGCGTTGCCGAGTGGGTTCGGCTTATTGCCCCGCGCCACGTTGCCATTGACTTCACGTACCGGCCGGGCCGTATCCGGACGCGGCGTATCACGCATCAGGAAAGTGGCGCTCATATGGCCCTTTGGCCGCTGCACGCCCGGCGTCGGCGCACCGCGGCGGGGTGGGCGTTGCGCACCGTAGCTGTAACGCCCGGAATTCGTCATCGCACCATTCTCCGGCACGATGACACCGAGGAATGACTGCATCGGGTCCGGCTGGATGCGCTTCGGCTCGTCGCCACGAGGCCCCTTGCCCGGCTTTTCCACCTGGTTCTTCATGCCGACGGCGGCCATCAGCGCACGCACTTGTTGCTCGTCAAGCTCCTCATAGCGTCCACGGCGCACCGCGCGCGACAGCGTGATCGGGCCATGACGCGTGCGGATCAGTCGGCTCACCAGCAAGCCTGCCGCCTGGAACATCCGACGCACTTCGCGATTCCTGCCTTCCGAGAGCGTTACGTGATACCAGCGGTTCGACCCTTCACCATCATCGACTCCATCGACGATCTTGTGAAACTTCGCTTGACCGTCATCGAGTTCGATGCCCGTCAGCAATTGCTGACGCGCGCTTTCAGTTAGTTGCCCGACCACGCGTACCGCATACTCGCGCTCGACTTCATAGCGCGGATGCATGAAGCGGTTGGCCAGGTCGCCGGACGTGGTCAGCAGCAGCAAACCTTCCGTGTTGAAGTCCAGCCGGCCGACCGCCAGCCACTTCGCCGTCTTCATGGTCGGCAGCTTGTCGAACACGGACGCGCGACCTTCCGGGTCCGAGTGGCTGACAATCTCGCCCGCCGGCTTGTGATAGAGCAGCACGCGCGGGGGCTTGCTCTGAATCTTTCTGCGCACCGGCTTGCCGTTGATTCGCACTTGGTCGGCGGGCAGGATGCGCTGACCGATGTGCGCCGGCTCGCCGTTGACCGTGACCCGGCCAGCCACGATCAATTCTTCCATCTCCCGGCGCGAACCCATGCCCGCCTCGGCAAGCACCTTGTGCAGCTTCGGCGCGTCATCGTCCGGTGCCAGCACGCGTTTGGGCGCTTGCTGCTTGCGGCCACGACGCAACATGGGCGCACGCAACGAAGACCCGTGATTGTCCGCGTCGAATGCGGGCGACGTGACATAGGCAAAAACGTCCGCCGTATCGCCTGGCAGCGCGTCGTCGGCACCACGCTTCGGACCGCGCGACGCGGTTGCGTCGACACCGCCCGCTTGCGCGGCGGTGGACGGTCCGCGGCCGGGATTCGGCCCGCGACGCTCACCGTTCCGGCCACCACGTGGCGCCCGCACATTATTATCGGCACGGACCCCGTCCGAAGCGTCACGCGGTGCGCGCGATTGGCGTGGTGGACGCGCCGGCGTGGGTCGCGCGTCGATATCAGGCAACGTCTCGTCGAGACCCATGCCTTGATGCGTTTGCACGGGGTCATGTTCGTACGCGAGCGGAAGCGCATCGGCACCTGCGACATCGACAGGGCGCGGCGCACGTGGCGCACGTGGCGCACGCGGTGCCCGGGCGCGGCGGGCCACCGGTGCGTCATCATCACCGGACAACGGATCACCCAGCGCGCGATCGACGTCTCGGCTCGACACATCGCTTTGATCGAGCGGCAGGTCGAATTGTGCTGCACCGTCCGCCACAACCGCCTTGGCTACCCGCGGCTTGCGCGGTGCGCGCGCCCGTGGGGCCGGCGGGGCAGCGACATCGGCATCGAAGCCACCGACAACGGCATCCGGCGATACGCCCGGCACCTCGTCCGCGCCCTCGCCTGTCTTGGTCTTTCCGGACCGACGACGCGCAATCAGGCTACGAGGACCGCGACGCAGCCCGCGACGCGGTCGCTCGTCGCCTGCCGCCGCGACGTCGTTCGTGGGCAAAGCGGCGTCGGTCCCAACGTCCGCCACGGCTGTGCGGCGTGCGCCACCGGCATCGTCCACGCCTTCGGGCGCGGCGCTATCACGGGTCTGCTTCAAAAGCACCTCTGAATTCAAGTAAAGTGCCGGGCGTTCAACGCTGCCCCAAAGACACGACGCCAAAAACGCCCGGATGGCGCATCTTGACGACGCTCCCCGGTCCATATGCGGCGTTTCCGCCACCGCATGTCGGGCCGACTGCGTTTCGCCGGCATGGGCACACGGTTCCCGTGTGCCATGTCGAAAATCGGTTGGTACGCGGCTGCCTCAAAGGGCCGGCCGCGAGGGTTCGTGCACGATGTCCGCATCACATACGCCCGCGGACTCATCCCGCTGTCGCATGTCTCGCGCGCCATCTGTATCGGCCACATCAGATGCAGGTTGCACATCAGGCACCCCGTCCGCGGGCATCCTGGCTTCAGCTTCATCCGCCTCCGCCGCCGCTTGTGCAACCGCGGCCGCATCCAACGGGAAAGCCAGCGAGGTCTGCAAACCGCTTGCTGGATCGGCTGGGTCGGCCAATGGAGGCAATTCGCCCAGCGTCTGCAATCCGAGGTCGTCGAGAAAAGAGCGCGTGGTCGCATAGAGCGCCGGGCGACCCGGTGCCTCGCGATGTCCGATGACCTCGATCCAGTCTCGCTCCTCGAGTTGCCGTATGACCTGCGTATTCACGGTAACGCCTCGAATTTCCTCGATATCGCCGCGCGTCACCGGCTGCCGATACGCAATGATCGCGAGTGTCTCCAGTACCGCACGCGAATATTTCGGCGGCTTCTCCGGATTCAACCGGTCGAGGTATTTCTGCATCGACGGCACGCTTTGGAAGCGCCACCCCGATGCCAGCGCGACCAGTTCGACACCACGGCCCGTCCAGCGCTCACTGATTACGCCGAGCAAGGACTTGATCGTATCGGCCGAGATATCGTCGTCGAAAAGTTTACGCAAATCATTGAGCCGCAATGGCTCATGCGCACAGATCAACGCGGTTTCGAGGACGATTGTCGCCTCTTGGGTATTCATGAAACCAAGGTCTGACCCTTTGGGTCACATACGCACCGGTTTACACCACTGCACTGGCTGGGTGCCGAGTGAGCTGCGGACCGTATACGCAAATGATGTTCTGAAAAGCGGCAGCGTCGTGCGCGCGGGAAACCATCTCATGCAGCGAGTAAGCAGCGAAATACGCGGAGCCTCTTGGAGGCGAAGGCGCTACGCATCAGACCGGCGTGAACGGCGTGTACCCGTTGACGGGGTACATCAGACTAGAAGCTGCGCACCTCAGACTACCTTCGATGCACATCATCAAGCAAGCCAAGATACCCCGGCTTTCGTGTCAGCCGGTACGCAGACGTCCCAAAGACGCTGCGTCGATGTAAAACCGTCACCGATTTCACGCCACGCTGTTTTTTTGCATCATCACGCCGATAACGCCAGAGAGCGGGTCACAACAACCTTCGCCTGGAGTTCAAACCATTCTACAAATAAAATTCGGACGGGTAAAGGAGCATGATCGATATATTGTCATCGCAGATACGCCGACAAGCGACGCACCCCCTCATCGATCATCGCCACATCTCCTGCATAGCACCAGCGAATAAAGCCTTCCCCCTCATCGCCAAATGCGGCGCCCGGTGCAAGCCCAAGCCGCGCATCACGTACCAGCGCCTTGCACAAGGCGAGACTGTCATGTTGCCCGGCAATCCGGAAGAACAGATACATCGCGCCGTCCGACATCTTGACATCCACGCCCGGAATACCTGACAACCCGTCGAACAAACGCTGGCGTCGAACCAACAGATCCGCGCGCAACGCATGGGTGACCGCCTCGCCTTGCTCGACAGCCACGAGACCCGCACGCTGCACGAAGTCCGGCGCGCAGGAGGTGTTGTATTCCGCCAGCTTGCCCCAGTCGTCCATGACGGATTCCGGCGCGACAATCCACCCGAGCCGCCATCCCGTCATCAGCCAGGCTTTGGAGAAGGAATTGACCACTACCACGCGCTCGTCACGCGACGCCAGATCGAGAAACGAAGGCGCCGTCAACGGCGGCGGCGCCAACGCGACGCCCGGGGTCTGGGAGGGGCCATAGTAGAGGCGCTCATAAACCTCGTCGGCCAGAATCCAGATCCCGTGCTCGCGGCAATGTGCCAGCAGCGCCGCCTGTTGCACCCGCGGCATTGTCCACCCGGTGGGATTGTTTGGCGAATTGACCAGCACCATTCTCGTGCCGGGCGTTAGTGCGCCGAGCAGCTTGTCGATATCGAGCGCCCATCCGCCGTCGCCATAATCAAGCGATACCGTCTCGACCATTGCCCCCACGATCTTCGGCATTTCGACAAGATTCGGCCACAACGGTGTCACCGCAACCACGCGATCTCCCGGCCCGACCAGTAACTGCGTGGCGACCATCAAGGCGTTGACGCCTGCGCTGGTCACCGCGATCTGACTCATGCGCGTTTCACCGTGCAGCCGCGACACGTACGCCGACAAGGTTTCACGCAGCGGCGCGATGCCGAGATTATGCGTATAAAAAGTATGTCCATCGGCCAGCGCGGCGCTTGCCGCTTCACGGATAAAAGACGGCGTCACCTGATTCGACTCACCGAACCAAAATGGCAATACATCCGGCAAACCCAGCCCCGCATTGGCAACTTCCCGAATCTTCGAGGCGCGCAGATTGGCTACCGCAGCCCGGGCGACAACCGGCGAGCGCGCGAGGTCGAGGGACGAGACCGGGGAAATGGATGCATCGGTATGGGCAAAACCAGGAGTAAAAGCGCTGGACATGGGTAAGGATGGGAGCGAAATGGGAGAAACGGCGAGTATCGCGACGCGGTGCCTGCTGGACCGGGCACGACGGGAACGCATCCCCGACACGGGACGGGCGATCGACGCGACAGGTGCAGTGTAGCGCCCACCTATCCTGTTAGGAAAGGCCCGTGCTGCACGGGAGAGGTCCCCGCTACGACGTCTGGACGTCACCCACCAGCGCCCAGACAGCATCGGCCGCTGGAGATAGCGAGCGGCCGCGGCGGCGAACCCGCGCGACAGTGCGCTCACCACGCGGCGTCAGCGGACGGACGACCAGCGAGCCCTCGGCTGGCAGCGGCAACGACAAGGAAGGCAATACGCTGACGCCCACGCCTGCCTCGACCAGACCAAAAACGGTGGTCGAGTGCGCGAGTTCCTGCACCACTATCGGCGCAACGCCGTGGTAGTGCATCAGCCGCTCGATCACCGGCCGACTGCCCGACTGGTGATCGAGCAAGACGAGCCGCATCCGCTCCAGCGCGCGCCAGTGCACCTCCGGAAACGCCGCGAGCGGATGATCGGCCCGGCAGATAAGAACGAACGGATCACGCGACACCGTCTCGACAACCAGGTCATCCGCATCCAGCGGACCGATCACCACGCCGAAGTCGGCTTCACCCGATCGGACCTTCGTCAATACGTCACGCTGAACATCGTCGCGCAAGACCAGGGTCACATAGGGATAACGTGCCTCGCAGGCAGCCACGCAAGGTGGCATCATCCTGGCGGAAACAGTGGGACTTGCGCATACGACCACCCGCCCCCGACGCTGCTCCCCGATATCCTTGATCTCGCGCAGCGCGCCATCCAGGTCGGCGAGAAGCCGACCGACGCTCGCCTGCAAATTGGCGCCCGCGGCAGTCAACCGCACCTCGCGCGTGGTGCGGTCGATCAGGCGAAGGCCCAGCTCCGTCTCCAGTTCGCGCATCCCGCGACTGACGGCGGACTGCGTTAAGCCGATCTCGTCGCCCGCACGACTGAAACTGCCGTGCCGCGCGACGGCAATGAACACCCGAAGCTGACGCAGCGTGACATTCATGTTTTTTTCGGATTCAAAAACTTTATTGATGAGCGATAGTAATGCAAGTTTCCTGGCATTCGATCACCGCGTCATGCGGCCGCATGAAACATTACGTTGCCGGCGCCACCATGACCGCCAAGCGGCGTCGGCCTGTGTGACCAGACACCTTTTTTTCAAGCGACGTCAATCACGCCGCGGCGTGTGCTCGCCATGAGGGTCAGGACTATCCTTGGTGCAATATCAGCGGATTCCTACGCACGGCTTCGGTGCATGCACGAGATTGGGGATTAATCAACTAGTCACATCACCAATATCTTGAAATACCCTTTCACAATTAAAATTTTTTAAGATCAGTGATTTAGCAAGGTAAGCGAGCGCTCCCATGTCACATGGCACGACTGATGCTTTATAGCTCGCAGAAGCAGTCCGGTCCTGGTAACTCGGGGACGATGGTGGCAAAAGTTACCATCGAAAAAGCGACAAAGGCGTTAGGCCGGACGACACGGGGGCGCGCGTGACACACTTGAACGCGGCGCCAAACGACAACGGTTTACCCGAATGCGTTTTATTGAGGTGAAACATGCTGTTTGACGACCTGAAAGATCACGAGTGGGAACTTGTCGAAATGCTGTTCAACGATGAGCCGAAACGCAGCGAGCGGCGTGGTCGGCCGCGTGTTGAACCACGTGCTGTCGTGAACGCTGTTTTGTGGGTGTTGAGCACTGGCGAAGGCTGGTCGAAACTGCCAGGCCGCTACCCGTCGCCGCCGACCTGCCGCCGCCGTTTCGACGAATGGCAAGCAGACGGCACGCTGGCCGAAATGGTAAAGCTGCTGGCCTGTTCGGGTCGCAGTGTGTCGCTGCGTGGCCGCGCCGGTTCGATGGCGGCGAAGCCGCCCGCACCGCCGAGCCGTGATCGTCTGCGCGGCGCGTTCTGGACCAACCCCGAATCATGGCGCGCGCCCGTGAAGATGGTTTGAGCATCCCCTCATCGTCCATCGTTACCAGGCTGACAGACCACCCCCCCGGCAAATCCCTCGAGCGGCATCTGCCTGGCGTGGTTGCTTCCGGGCTCTGACCGTGAGGGTGATGGCATGCCGCCCGCTTGACACCATCGCCGTCCACCTCTGCCCGCACTCATAGCGCACCGATCGCGCTATCCAGGGCACATCGATACAATTCCTCACGAAGCTTTACAGCACTGCACAACTGGCGCTCATATAGTGTAACCATCGATACGCGTGAACGCGCTGGATCGAAGGCCCACACGGATTTACGCTGAACCTTCGGTTCATCTCCTTCACCTGCTCCGCGTCCTGACGGAATGCGGTCACCGCCAGGCGGCCATTTCTTGTCATCATGCGCGGCGGCGTCGTTCAATCGGCTGGTGCCGAACGATGCGTGTCGCCTCGCCTCGCCCCGGTGCCCAGCGTTGCTGACTCACCATATCCCAGGCATGGCGCGGAACATAACAAGGAGGGGATGATGTTTACACCTCGCCAGACGCATTCAGCGGCATCCGCCGGACCATCCACGTCGCATGCGACGCCCGTGATCCGCGACGGCCACCTGCGCGCGACCGTCCGTGCGACGTCGGCACTCCCGCTTGGCATGGCGGTACGCAATGCCCTGCCGAGTGCCGAGGCATGGTCCCGATTCGCGCATTCGGCATCCGTGACGGGTGTCATGGTCGGCATCGCCGTCGGTTTGTGGGCCGCGCCGACGCTCGCGCATTGGCAAGCCGATACAACCCTTCGCTCCGCGACGTTGACGACCTCGGCCCCGGCATCGGCGGCGCGCGCGACTGAATATCATACCAATCATGCCACGGCGCGTTGGATGCATGTCGCCGATCACGATGCATCGGCGGCGTCGCCGTCCCAGGCCGCGCATAACGCCCCCCCCACGGCTGGCCCTGACCGCACGTTTGCCATTCCGCGGGGCGATCTGCGAAAGGATATCTCGGACGCAAATCGTGCCGCCGGCCCTCGAACGACGTTTAGCGGCCATTAACACGGCATCGTTACAGTGGCCGCGTAGGGGTCGCACGAATGACGAATAGGGACCTCGCACCGTGGCCTTCCGCACGGCGCTTACAGTACAATCGCGGCCGATAACCCGTTCGGCCTTTCCATGATCGTTTTCCAACTGGCCGCGCTGCCGCTCGTCGCGGTGCTGCTCATTTTTGTATGCATACCGCGCTGGCGGCGCGGGCGCTTGGGCACCGCGGCGTGGCTGCGACCGGCGTTCGCCGCTGCCGTTCTCTGCGTGTGGGTGAATGCCTGCGGCTGGTTGCAGCCCCTCTATAATCGGATCCTCGATACGCACGGCTTCACGTGCATGCCAGGATCGACGGGCCACGCCCTCGCGCCCTTCGCACCCGGATCCCATCCGGTGTTCATCGTGCTCGGCGGCGGCACCGACTTCACCGGCCCCCATCGTACGCTGCGACCGAAAGGCGATTCGATCGAAAAGATCGCGATGGCGGGAGCCTGCTATGCGCGCGCCAAAGCCGATGGCGCACACCCGCGTGTGATCGTCACGGGCGGCAATCCGCAACGCCATCCAATGGCGGAAGGCGATGTCTATGCGCCGGACCTGCTGTCGTTAGGGATTTCCGCCGCGGACCTGTCTGTCGAGAATCGCAGTTGGAATACCTACCAGAATGCGGAATTCGTCGCACCAATGGTGAGAAAAGCCGATCCGGATGCGTTGTACCTGATTACCACTGCCTTGCACATGCATCGGAGCCTTCTCAATTTCGCGCGCTTCGATATGTCGCCCACGCCAATCACGCCTCCATGGCACGCCACCCGGATGACCCTTTGGCCGTCGTTGGACAGCCTCGCATTATCCGCCACGGCGCTGCATGAAATCATCGGCACCGTGGTATTTCATCTTTACCGCGCCATTGGCAAGTACTGAAGGCGGCGGATATGCCATGCATGGCCCCGTGCGCGGCATCGCGGTTTCCCCCGCAAGCAACGCGCTGAGCGATAATGCGGCCATGCCGTCAACAGACAGACCGAGGAGAACATCCTGACTAATATCGAACTTGAAATCGAGTGGACCGAACTCGCGTTGAAAAAAATCCAGCGGTTAATGGGTGTGAAGAACGGCCCAAATGCCGATGCGCCACTGCTGGCGCTTCCGCCCATCGAATGCCTGCCAATGGAAGGAGATGTTCTGTTTTTGGGACCCAAGGGAAACCAGGAGCCGTTTATCGTCGTCGAGCGGCAATATCACCATGAAGATGGCGATGGTGGCGACTGGCGCATCGTGCTGATCCTGGATCTGCCGGAATAACCCTGGCCGCATGCGGCGTGCATTCGTCGAACGAACCGAGCGTTGCAAACACCATGGCCCCTGACACGAGATCCGTGTCAGGGGCCATTTCGTTCTATCACGGCGGGCTTACCCGACCTGACTTGGCATCGCCGACCTCACGTGATGAGGACACGATCGCCGTACGCGTTCACAACGACACGACGGCATGAAAACACGCGCCTACATGTCGCCGACAACTAGATGCATGATCCGCTGCGCCAGTGGCGTTGAGACCACCTGACCGTTATTGTCGACGATGGCGACACGGGTCTGGGTTTCCGTCAACGCCTTCACATTGATGTGATACGTCGTGGCCACTTTCTCCTTCTTGCCGTGGAACACCTGGTTCCAGAAACCTTGCGCCGCCGTTCCCAGGTCATTCGGATCGGCATAACGGATCTCGTACAGACCACGCGACTTGTCACGCGTATCAACAGTGAAGTTACCGCGATCCAGTGCACGGCCAACACGGGCCCAGGCGTGATCGTAGTCCTCGCTCAGATCCAGCGCACCGTCCGGTGCCGGAGATGCCCCCGCGGGCAACATCGGCGTCGCATTCGGCTGCGGCCGATCCTCCATGATCGGCGAGGGCGGCGGCGCCGTTTTCTTTGCCGCGTTCGCCTTCGCCTGGGCTACGGCCTCCGGTCCGACAGCCGGTGTACTCGGACCTTGCGCCAATGCCCGTTGCAGCCGGCCCAGATATTCGGCTTCCAGGCCCGGATCATTCGGACGGCTTTGCCACTGCGTCGAATCATTGGCTGAGCCAGTCAGCACTTCGTGCAGGCCTTGCTGGCTGATGAAAACATAGGTCGTTCCGTTCGGGCCGGCCTGCAAGCGCGTCCGGTAGCGATTACGCTCGGCGCTGACATAGGAATTATCCACCGCCATCGACAGCGTATCGCGGATCAGCCCTTGATTCAGCGCCGCGCGGCTTTGTTGCCAGTCCGTCTGCATGATGCCGCGCGATTCGCTGTCCTCGGTCAGGAAGAAACCCTGCTCCTGCCAGAACACACGCAGACGCGACCACAGTTGATCGCGTGAAAAACGCGAACCCGATACGACCAGCCAACGTTGACTGCCGTCAACCTGCAATGCCAGGCCGGGCGTCGGCGGCAATACGGTTGTCGGGGTGGCTGGCGTGCCCGTGCTGGTCTGGTAACCGGTCACCGAAGCGTCACCGTCAACGGGCGCATCGGCGCGCGTGCGCGGCTCCATCATCAAGTCGGGTGGTGCGGCCAGCGACGGCGCCGTCGATTTCTTCGACGGTGCCAGCAGACTGCGACTGGTCTTATAGTCGATGGCCTGCGGGTCAGGCGAGCTGCACGCCCCCAGATAGCCGGCGGCGATGACAGCGGCGCCCGCCACGAGCACGCCCTTTCGGCGCGGCGTACGACAGCGACGACGTACCTTCAATGGTGGCGGGAGACGGCGGGAACGGCTGGGAAGACACTGACTGACGTTTCATGGAATCCTTTTGCTGGCGCCACGGCCTGTTTCCGCGGGATCAGCGGGGCATTTTACCGCTGTCGCCCCCGTCAGTGCCAAAAACTTGGCGAAACGGACCACGATTCGGCCTTAAATCGCGTTACCAGAGGTTTCATCGGTGCGTCGATAGGCCGAATCCGGCGACGTTCCCGCTTTCGCCTCGCCCGACGGTGCCGCCACGGCGGCCGCGCGTGCAGGGTCGAGCGTCGCGTCGAAGATCGGGTCCAACGGCACGATCCGCGTCCGCGGCCCCTGTTGCGAGCCGCCGGCGAGATCGACGTCATAGCGAAGACAGTACGTGGCCAGCCAGCCGACCGACGCATTGAATCGGGCATAGCCGAGCAAGTCGTCACGGAAGAACGCGCCCAGGCCTTCGGAGGACAAGGCAAGGAAAGCATTCAGCGGCGCATCGAATCGGGCCGCGTGATTACGGGGCGCGGTCAACAGCAGCCCCGGAACATCGTTGATCATCCGGGGTCCGGCAAAGCGAAGCATCGGCCATCCCATCAGCAGCAGGCCGCCGAGATCGGGCGCCCACTCGTCCAGAAACCGTACGGCGTCGCGCCGCCCTTTGTATCGTTCCATGGTTCGCCTCCACGTCTGCTTCTGTCCACGCTGTCCCGCCGATGACTCCCAGTGTGCATTGCCGCGCGCCAATAGTGGACTGTCAAGCGATTGCATGCTCGACGCACCGTGCCGACGCACCGGGATACGACATCGATGCACCAGTTCGAGACGTCTTTCGACGATGCGTCCCCCGCGCGCGGGGACGGCGGCTCGACACCAGCGCGGCCATGCACCGGCGCCGCCGCGCGCCACCGGCACAAATGACGGATAAATAGCGAATGAATCGGAAGAAAGTACGTTTGATGCGGGGCGCCGGGCCAGTCAATCGGCAATATGCGCCGCACAAACGCCTGTAAGCCTCGCACGCGCACAAAGCTTGCTTTATCATCTGCAACCGGCGAATGCCCGATGATGTGGCGCCAAGCGCGACGACGGATGATGCCGTTGCGATCGACCCGATTCTCGCGCCACCGCGCCACGCCGAACACGTTCCCCTCCGTCCACCAGCGGGCCACCAGGGGATGACATGACCGAGTCGCGCAGTGCGCGCGATGCCCCGGCGGGCATTACCTCGGACCACCCGACGAACGACGCGCCGACACCCCAACCGGATGCCGGCGCGCAGGATCCGCACGACATGTACGAAGGACACGACAGCGCCCTGATCGATGATGCCCCGCTGCCCCCGCGCCCGCATATCGATGACGATGGCCGGCGACGGACCGTACGCTATGGCAACTTGACGTTGTTCAGCGCATTCGAGCCCATTTTCAGCGTGTCGCATATGCGCGCCGCGGGCTACGAAGCCAAGTTGCGGGCGCACGATGAGCTGAACCAGAGCGTGTCACCGCTCTCGGTTTTCAGCCAGGCCGCCCGGTTAGGCGACTTGCTTGAACTAGACCGCCTGAGCCAATCACTGCACCTGGCAAATTTCAAAGGGCTGCGGCAAGACCATGGCTGGCTATTTCTCAACATCCATCCCGCGGCCATCGCCGACTTCCGGCATGGTGCCGCCCTGATCGAGGAACTGCGTCGGCTCGAGATCTCACCGCAACGTATCGTGTTGCAGGTGTTGGAGCAGCCGAATACCGATCCGCGCCGCGTATTGGAAGCGGTCCAGCTTTTTCGCCGGCACGGTTTCCTGATCGCGCTCGACGATTTCGGCGCAGGCCACTCGAACATCGATCGCGTCTGGAAAGTACAGCCCGATATCGTCAAGCTGGATCGCAGCATGTTGTTCCAGGCGACGCAACAGGCGCATGTCGCGAGGATCTTGCCCGGCCTCGTCTCCTTGCTGCACGAGTCGGGGCGGCTGGTGCTGGTGGAAGGTATCGCCAGCGAACAGGAGGCCTTGATCGCGATTGAAGCCAATGTCGATTTCGTCCAGGGACATTATTTTGCCCGCCCGAGTGTCAGCCCGGCGGATGCCGCCGCCAGCTATCAATGCTTCGATACGCTGATCGATCACTATCGCGCTCGGGTGGAAGCGCGCGAACGCGATGACACAGCCGAACTGGCGCCCTATGTCAACGCGGTAGCGGCCGCGGCCAGGATTCTGGCCAATGGCGACCCGATCGAACGGGCCTGCGACGCCTTCCTTCAATTGCCGGACGCGGCCCGATGCTTCGTGCTGGACGAGCGCGGCCGCCAGTGCGGGGACAACCTGTTGCCGCCAAGGCCGCTGCGTCCCCGCGCGCGCCGCTTCATGCCGTTGATGAATTCTGAAGGAGCGCGGTGGGATCGCCGGCCGTATTTCCGCCGGGCAATCGCCGACTCGGGCGAAGTGCAGGCGACTCGCCCCTACCTGTCGATCAATGAAGCGCACCTTTGCGTCACGCTCTCGGTAGCTTATCGGGGCGCGGACGGCATGCGCGTGTTGTGCGCCGACGTCGACTGGACGCGGCATGACCGCTCCACCTATGCGCCGCGCGGGATCTAGGTCTACATCAAACCTCGAACCACGACATCCGTACCCGCGTCGTTCCCGGCGCGCCCACCGGTGCGCTCGGCCATCAAGACAGGTGCCAACTGCCACGCCAGCGTCTCCTGGGATACCGCCACGACCCGGGTCCCTTTACCAAACAGCCATTGCGCATCGTTCCGTGTCTCTATCCGCGCCGCGATTTCCGGAGTAATCACGATGACGCCCCGACAGACGCGACGCCAGGCGGCCTGATGGCGCGCGACCCAGGCGGCATAAGGTCGCCACGCCGCCGCGGCCTCCGATCCGGCGGCAGACATGCCGCCGGATCGGAGGCCGCCATGGAGCAGCAGAACAAACGGATCGCCCTTCTTCACTAGCGTGGACATCGCTCCCGCCCACCGGAAAGCATCGCCATCACGCGCGGCGCCAGGGACCCAATGGACCAGGGGCGCCACAGCAACGGACAGGGATGGCAAGCCTTTTCGGCGCCCTCGGCGCCGTCCCCGCGTGCCGCGTGTAGGCACTGAGGTCGTCGTCACGGCCCCACTCATGCCTTGCAGCAGTTGCAGGACAGGGCCGGCACGTAGGTCTTCCACCATGATCGATCTCGCAAAACATCAGGGAAAGCACGATCTTAATTGATAACGATTCTTATTATCAATTAAATTTGACTATCGTCTGGACGAACTGACAGCACAATCCCGCCGCTGATCGGGCACGCGTATTGCTCAACTGGCAGGCTGGCGTCGATCATGTGCAGCGACAATGGATCAAGCGTCGTCGCATGAGGGTTGCGTTCAGCGGTGTGCAAAACGACCACAAAAGAATCACAACTACACGACAAGGAGCGCGCCATGTTGGGCACCATACTTCTGATTGTTCTTATCCTGCTGCTGCTCGGCGCCATTCCTACCTGGCCGCATAGCCGGTCCTGGGGCTATCGTCCTTCTGGCTTCGTTGGGATCATCGTCATCATTGTGGTCATACTGGTCCTGACAGGACACATCTAGGCAGAAACGGCGCAGCCCACAGGCTGCGCCAAAAGAAAACAGGCAAACGCGCGCTCGTCGCGTCTCAGCAGGCGGCGCTGTCCTGGCGTCAGAGCCCGCCCCGGGTCTTCCGATGCCGGCACCCGCGCTACGCAACCCAATACTCCGGACTCGAATGCTTCCACCACGGCCGGGTGGATATAGCATGTGCGGCACACCGCGGGCGTATTGCCGAGACGCGCCGCGATTTCCCGAATCACCGCCACCAACCGGCGGTGCCGTTCGGTCTTGCTGATGCCACCATCCGATGGGTCAGCCAGCGGCTCCGCAGCCTGCAGCGCCGCCAGCGCAAGCACGCTTGCGGCCCATGTCCGATAATCCTTTGCCGTGAAATCGCCACCGCTTGCCCTGCGCAGGTAATCGTTGATAGCCGTTGAGTCCACGCCATGTCGCATACCTTGCGCATCGCGATATTGAAACAGATCATGTCCCGGCAAGGCCATGCAGCGGCGGATAATGCGAGCGATCTTCGGGTCCTCGACCGGCACGTCGTGTTCGACGCCACTCTTTCCACGAAATTGAAAACGCAACGTGCCTGCCGCCGTCGCGACATGGCGATGGCGAAGCGTTGTCAAACCATAGGATTTATTCTCGCGCGCGTAATCGGCATTGCCTACTCTTATCAATGTACTGTCCAGCAACCAGATCACCGTCGCCAATACCTTTTCTCGCGGCAGTCCTGGCAGGGCCAGATCGCGCCGGATGCAGTGCCGGATACGCGGCAGCGCTTCCCCAAATGCCTGCGTCCGGTGATATTTCGTGGCGTCCCGCGTGACGCGCCACTGCGCATGATATCGATACTGCTTTCGCCCACGTGCGTCACGACCATGTGCCTGAAGGTGGCCATTTGCATCCGGACAAATCCATACTGATTGATACGCTGGTGGAATCGCCAGCGCACGGATTCGCGCAATCACCACAGGGTCGCGAATCGTCTGGCCAGTCAGATCGAGATACTGGAACGCCTTGCCGCGACGACGACGAGTGAATCCAGGGCGTTGGCCATCGGCATATACGAGGCCACCCGCCAGATCGTCCCCGGCAGCATAAACAGCAGTGCCGCTCTCGTTGTCGACTGACCGCGGGGTGAGCAATGCCTGGCGCGTCCCTGGTGACGCGCTTTCTCGCGATCGCACCGGAGTAGCGGTGCCCTGTGTGTTCAAATGTTTCAACGCGCGGGCATCGGTTGCTACCTCGCGCTGCCCCCTCTTGGCGGCAGGCTGCCGCGCCTTCCCCGTACGATGTACTTGCCTTTGCACAGTGCCTCTCCCATCAATCCCGGCCAACCCCGGCTTGCGGCCGCAGGACCACGCGCCGTCGTCTAGTCATTTGATTCTCTGCAGGTCATGGATCTATACGCCTTGCGCAAAACACCCCTCTTGCTCGGCCCCCCCGCTTCCCCAAAAGCGCTATTGAAGGCCCGCTGTAACTGCATGTAAAAGCCGTGCGCCGGATGTCACTTTTACCGCGCGGTGCCACACCACATTTCGCGAACGACCATGCGGTTATGCCGACGATGTCGCGGCAAACGCGTCACCTCGATTGCTCCCTTCACACGGACATTCGTCACAAAACGCGGAGCAATTGTCGTTCCCCGTGCCGCCTGGGCGATCTGAACAAAACGTTACGAAATAGCGGAAACTGTCTCGCCGCAGACACACTTCGCGCCGCAACGGTGCGTGGCAAAAAAACGGGGAGACGCCGACAGCACGGGATTGGCACCGATTTCAGGCGTTCGCCGCAAAAGCGAGCCACATTCCGGTGCGTGTATCCGTCAAGAAAGCATTGGCCGGCATCGCGTCGCCGATTTCATCTATCGGCGTCAGTGCCAAGTCCCGCATGCCTTGCCGCGTTTCGGGCATCCATTTGACCGAACGGATGTGCCCGAAAAACAGATAAAAACGCGCGGGAAATCCGTGCGCCTAGCACTGGCACAGCCATTGCTTATATAGGCATGAACCCTGCATGAACTTAGGCGTTGTGGGTTAGTCACTTGGGCTGGATGCGATGGATCGACCGGACAGGATCGTCACATAAGGCGACCGGATGAGACGCAATTCGCGGTCCATCGCGCAGCGCCAAGCGAATGTCAAAACGATGCCTGCAGCGACAAGACCGGTCAACATCGTTGGCCTCATGAGGTGACTTCCATATGGACGGTCACTGTAAAACGCAGTGGACACCGCATTTCCAGCAGCCTCACCGACATGAATTTGCATTGCCAATGATTCACGCCGCGATGTAACGGCGCCGACGCAGTGTGTAGTGATTTTTTTTAATGATGCCGATCGCACTGGTCGATCAGTCAAAGTTTGACCGGCATCGCGGACCTTTCGCCCCCGGAGTCTATCTTGTCCCTTCACGTCCTTTTGGTTGCCTCCGAAGCCCTGCCGCTTGCCAAGACCGGCGGGTTGGGCGATATGCTCAGTGCGTATGCTTCCGCGTTGCAGGAAGGCGGCGTGGCGACGACGATCATGCTGCCCGGCTATCCGGAAGCATTGGGAAAAACCCACGCGCTGCACGCGATTGCCACGCTCGATGACCTTCCTGGCGGAAGCGCGACCTTGATGAGCGGCACGATGCCGGACAGCGGCATTCCCGTCCTATTGGTCAAGTGCGACGCGCTCTATGCACGCGATGGCCTATACCAGGATGCAAGCGGTGCTGACTTCGATGACAACGCGATCCGCTTCGCGACCTTGAGCGCTGCGGCAGTACGGGTGGCGCAAGGCATAGCAGGCGTGCAAAAGGTCGATGTCGTTCATGCGCACGATTGGCATACGGGGCTGACGCCGATGCTGATGAAGCTTGCCGGTCTGAGCACACCTTCGGTGTTCACGATCCATAATCTGGCGTTCCAGGGCAACTATGCAATGGATCTCGCGCCGCGACTTGGCATCCCGGCCGAGCTGCTGGTGTGCAATCAGGATGCGCCCGGCATCGAGTTCTACGGGCAATTGAGTTTCATGAAGGCGGCCATCCGGTACGCCGATCGGATTACCACGGTCAGCGAGACGTATGCGCGTGAAATCACCACGCCACGCTTTGGCCATCTGATGGAAGGGGTTCTTCAAGCCGAGGCGCACAAGCTGGTCGGCATCATGAACGGCATCGATGTGGACGCCTGGGACCCTGCGCAGGACCCGATGATTCCGCGTCATTTTTCGCTAGACGAGATGCGCGGCAAACACGCTTGCAAGCGCGAGCTGCAACACGCTTTCGGGCTGCCGTCCGATCCGTTCGTGCCGGTGATCGCCATGGGTAGTCGCCTGACCGGGCAAAAAATGGCCGATCTGGCATTGGAGACAATCCCCGCCCTGATGGACGCTTATCCACGTTTGCAGGTTATCGTCCTCGGCAAGGGGGAAGGCCGCATCGAACTGGGCATGGCCCGCTTGGCCCAACGCTTTCCCGATCGCGTCGCCGTGCATATCGGCTTCGATGAACGACGTGCGCACTTGCTGCATGCCGGCGCGGACATGTTGTTGCATGGCAGCCGCTTCGAGCCGTGTGGCCTCACGCCGATGTATTCGATGCGTTATGGCACATTGCCGATCGCCTCGCGTGTGGGCGGTCTGGCGGACAGCATCATCGATGCGAGCGACGACCCGTTGCACGGCACCGGGTTCCTGTTCGACGGAGAGACCGTGGAAGCGATGACAGCTGCCGCGTGCCGCGCGGTGGATGCCTATATGCGTCCACAAGCCTGGCGTGAACTGCAGCGGCACGCAATGCTGAGCGATTTCCGCTGGCAGGCGCCAGCGGCACGTTACACCGCACTGTATGCTGTATTGAGTGGCAAACGCGCGGTTCGTGCGAACGTTGCGAAAGTCCGCGCCGCCGTGCGTCGTCGCCAGGCGGCAAACGATCGTGCGCCGGAACGCAACGTGGCAACGGCCGCATCGCAAGCGGGCACCATCGTCGCCAACAGTGACATCGGGGCGGATATCGCAACGCAGGAACAATTATTGGCATGACACGTCAATTGCACTAGGCAGTACGGATGCTTGCGGCACGATCAGACGTGCCGGGCATCGTTTTAAAACCGGTCCACACGCGTGCCCGGTATCCTGCCCGAACACGGGCACGGCGCCAGCGGGACCATCAGGGACCAGGCGCCGGATGCGGCGCCATTCATGCGTGCTCCCTTGGGCCGGTCAGATCGTCCAGCGTGTCGGACGTGGCCTAATAAAAAAGGAGACACGCAGCAGATGGATTCTGATACCCGACTTCCCACCGATCACACTGTCTCACCCACTTCAGCAGGTGAGGCGCCTCCCCCGCTCCCGCACGGCAACCATGCCGCGGCTTCCCGCACCGTCTTGTTCGCGCCGCGCATCTACTATGTACAGCCGTCCTTACTTGGGCCGCTGCATGAAGTCAAGGACACGTTGAGCGAGGAGTGGGAGCGCACGCTCACGCGTGCCGCGGCGATGGGCTTCGATCACCTGCTGATCGCCCCGCCCTTCCTGCCCGGCCGCGCGAACGATTGCTTCATCACGGCCGATCACCATCGCTTGTGCAGATCCCTATTGCCAGGCGCCGCGGATCGTCACGCCGCCGATGGCGGGGATGCGCCGGACGGCAAGACGGTCGTGCCGAGCGATGTGAAGGAACCGGACGCGCTCGACTGGCTTGCCGCGCTCGCGAAGGCCAGCCAGGCACACGGGCTGACGCTGTTGCTCGACGTCGTCATCGACCGCATTGGCAATGATGCGGGTCTATACCGCGACCACCCCGACTGGTTTCATCCGCCGGGCGCGCATCATGGCCGGATCGACCCGCGCCACGACCCTCGGGCGGACCTGATCGCCCATGCGAACTTCGGCCACCCGGATACACAGTCGCCTCTGATCGATTGGTGGATTCGGCAGTTGCGCCGCTATGCGAAGGCGGGCGTCGCCGGTTTCCGGTTCGACGGTATCAATGGTATCGCGCCCCACGTGTGGCGCCGGCTCGCCGCCGGCGTACGCGAGGTCTATCCGGCGCAACGGTTCCTGGCCTGGACGCCTGGCGCCACGCGCGATGCCCTCCGCGACCTGGAAAGCGCAGCGTTCGATGGCGTGTTCTCATCGGTACGTTGGTGGGATGCACGCGCCGACTGGCTTGCCGACGAAGTGCAGGCACTGGCGCGCATCGCACCGCCCATCGCTTTTCCTGAAACCCCATTCGGGCCACGCTTGGTATCGGACCTGCCGACGCTGGCGTCCCCGGCAGACCATGCGGCGATCACCCGGGCCTATCAACGCTCGCTGCAGATTGCCGCGCTAACCGGGACCGGATGGCTGATGCCGATGGGTTTCGAATTCGGTGTCGACCGTCCCCTGACGCGCACGCCGCTGACCGGTGCCCGCTCGGATTTCAAAGAGGCGACGCGCGATGGCGAGCAACGCACGGGGGGCGCGCATGTTGGACCGCGCATCGACGTACGCGAAGCCATCACCGCGTTGAATGCCTATTGCAAACCCCGGAAATCGGGTAGCGCGAAGCCACGTGGCGCGGCACCAACCGGATTGAACGCCATCGGCGCCGACATCGGGCCCATCCTGCGAAGCCGCTGTGCGCTGACGCCGCTGACAGGCCCGGATGCCAGCGCCACCGCGTTGCTGCGCACCGATTGCATCGATCCGCGTCGCGCGCGGGATGCGATCCTCATGTTGGTCAATCCGGACCTGTACCGGCCCGCGCTTGCCGACCTGCAACGTTGGCGCGATGGAATGCCCGGTGGCTTCACCCACTACGAGACGCTGCCACTCCTGCGCGCGTCGACATCTGCCGGCGGTGACGACGCCAACGCTGCTCCGGCGCTGCCCTCGCCGCCGGCGGACGTAGTCACGCTGGCGCCTGCCGAAGTGCGCTTGCTGCACGCAACGCGACCTGACGCCGTTGTCCTGAAACCGGATGAAGGTGCGCCAAAAACCGGCGGCACGAAGAAAGCGGCACGCCCCTCCGCCAGCGACCGCAAAGCGGCCCTCGACGCGATCCAGGTGCCGCGCATCGCCATCGAGAACGTCACGCCGAACGTCGACGACGGCCGCTTTGCTGCAAAGCGCGTGGTGGGCGAACCGGTCACGATCGAAGCCGACGCGTTCATCGACGGGCACGATCATCTTGCCGCTGTCGTGCTATGGCGCGAAGCGGACTGGGCGACCGCCGCCGTCGACGGCCCCCCCGCCACCAACGACGGCTGGCGCGAGATTCCGATGCATGCAAGCGGCAACGACCGCTGGCACGCCACGCTGCCGTTGCGGCGCCTGGGAACGTACGAATTTACGATCGAGGCGTGGCGCGATACGTTTGATACCCTCGTCGACCATATCCAGAAGAAGCGTGCCGCCGCGCAGGACGTGACCCTTGAACTGGAAGAAGCCGCCCAGTTTTTCACGCGCATCCTTCGGGAGAGCGGCGGCGACGCCCCCAAGGCGGCCAAGGACGCCAAGACCAGTGCCCTGCTGGCGAAGGAAGGCAAGACAGAGGTCGTGGCCGTGGACGACACGAAGCCCGCGAAGCGCGCCAAGGCCGACAAGTCCGGCGACACCCCCGCCAAGCCCAAGTCGAGCGCCGCCAGCAGTGTCGGCGCCAGTACGACGGCGGCCCTGCCGACGTCAGGCACGGCCGGCGGCAACGCGCGGCTTGCGCATCGCAGTGATGCGCTTCGCACGATTGCAGCGGCTTACCAGGATGCCAACGCGGCAAGGCGGCTGGATATCGTCCTCTCGACAAAAACCGCCGCGGCCGTGCGCGCTACCGGACACCGCGACTTCCGCGTACGTCACCCTCGGACGCTGACGATTCAAGCCGAACGGCGCGCGGCACGCTTTGCCTCATGGTATGAGTTGTTTCCGCGTTCGGCCTCCGGCGACATGCAACGCCATGGCACGTTCATCGATGTCATCGCCCGGCTGCCGGCCATTCGGGCAATGGGCTTCGACGTGCTGTATTTTCCGCCAATACATCCAATCGGCCGGGCCAATCGCAAGGGCCCCAACAATACGCTGAACGCCGGCCCCGACGATGTCGGCAGCCCGTATGCCATCGGTGCGGAATCCGGGGGGCATACGGCGATCCACCCGGAGCTGGGCACGCTCGACGACTTCCGCACGCTGCTGCATGCCGCACGCGAGCACGGTCTCGAACTCGCCCTCGATTTCGCGATCCAATGCTCGCCCGACCACCCCTGGCTCAAGCATCATCCCGATTGGTTCGCATGGCGTCCGGACGGCTCTTTGCGGTACGCGGAGAATCCGCCGAAAAAGTACCAGGACATCGTCAACCCTGATTTCTATGCCGACGCATCGATGCCGGACCTCTGGCTCGAACTGCGCGACGCGGTACTGTTCTGGGTACGCGAGGGCGTGGATATCTTCCGCGTGGACAATCCGCATACCAAACCCTTTCCTTTCTGGGAATGGATGATCGCCGAGGTGCGCCGACGTCACCCGCAAACACTGTTTCTCTCCGAGGCCTTCACGCGGCCCAAGGTAATGAACAGGCTTGCCAAGGTCGGCTTCTCGCAGTCGTACACGTATTTCACGTGGCGTGACACGAAGGACGACCTGACTGAGTATATGGAGACGCTGACGCAGACGGCGGTACGCGAATACTTCCGTCCGAACTTCTTCGTCAACACCCCGGACATCAATCCCCGATTTCTGCAACGCAGCGGCCGCGCCGGCTTCATGATCCGGGCAGCGTTGGCGGCGCTGTTGTCCGGCGTCTGGGGCGTCTATAGCGGCTTCGAATTGTGCGAAGCCGCGGCATTGCCAGACAGCGAGGAATATCTGGATTCCGAGAAGTACCAGATCCGCGCATGGGACTGGGAACGTCCCGGCAACATCATTAGTGAGATAGCGTTGCTGAACCGCATCCGTCGCGCGAACCCCGCGCTGCAGACACACCTCAACGTGACCTTCCTGCCGTCATCGAATCCGAACGTGCTGTTCTTCGAGAAAGCCACGCCGAACCGTGACAACGTACTGCTGATTGCCGTCAGCATGACGCCATGGGACATCCAGGAGTCGGCCGTCGAGATCCCGCTCTGGCGCTGGGGTCGGGGAGATGGTGACGTGCTCGACGCCCATGATCTGGTCAGCGGCGAACACTTCCAGATACAAGGCAAGCATCAAGTTGTCCGGCTCGATCCGCAAGTACTGCCCTTTGCGATTCGTCGCGTCAGCGCGCCGGGCTGGCAACCCCCGCTCTCGGCGCCGCCCGACACCGGCAGCAGCACTGACGCCGCACCCGGCGGCAGCACGCATCATGAAGGAGCGCACGGATGAAACATCAAAAAGTCGCGCTGTTGAAGGACGATCCGCTGTGGTACAAGGACGCGATCATTTACCAACTGCACGTGAAGTCATTCTTCGACGCCAACCACGACGGGATCGGTGACTTTCCGGGGTTGTTGTCCAAGCTCGATTACATTGCGGAATTAGGCGTGGACGCGATCTGGCTGCTGCCTTTCTATCCCTCTCCGCGCCGCGATGACGGCTATGACATCGCCGACTACCGCGGTGTCAATACCGATTACGGCACGCTTGCCGACTTCAAGCGCTTCATCGCCGAAGCACATGCACGCGGCCTGCGCGTGATCACCGAGTTGGTGATCAACCATACATCGGACCAACATCCCTGGTTCCAGCGCGCACGCCAGGCCAAGCCTGGGTCGAATCATCGCAACTACTACGTCTGGTCGGACGACGACAAGAAGTACGGTGAGACGCGCATCATCTTCAACGACACGGAAACGTCCAACTGGACTTACGATCCGGTTGCGCAGGCGTATTACTGGCATCGCTTCTATTCGCACCAGCCGGACCTGAACTTCGACAATCCGCGCGTGTTGCAGGAAGTGCTGTCCGTCATGAAGTTCTGGCTGGAGATGGGCGTTGACGGACTCCGCCTCGACGCGATTCCCTATTTGGTGGAACGCGAGGGAACCAACAACGAGAACCTCCCGGAAACGCATGTGATCCTGAAAAAGATCCGTGCATCGCTGGACGCCTCGTTCCCGAACAAGATGCTGCTGGCCGAAGCCAATCAATGGCCGGAAGATGTGCAGGAGTACTTTGGCGACAGCGACGAATGCCACATGGCATTCCATTTCCCGCTGATGCCACGCATCTACATGGCCATCGCCAGTGAAGACCGTTTTCCGATCACCGACATCATGCGGCAGACGCCGGATATCCCGGAAACCTGCCAATGGGCAATCTTCTTGCGCAATCACGACGAGCTGACGCTCGAGATGGTGACCGACAAGGAACGCGATTACCTGTGGAATACCTATGCAAGCGACCGGCGTGCGCGTATCAACATGGGCATCCGACGTCGGCTGGCGCCGCTGCTCGAACGTGACCGCCGACGTATCGAACTGATCAACTCGCTGCTGTTGTCGATGCCCGGTACACCCGTCATCTATTACGGCGACGAGATCGGCATGGGCGACAACATTCATCTGGGCGACCGCGACGGCGTGCGGACGCCCATGCAGTGGTCGTCCGACCGCAACGGTGGTTTCTCGCGCGCCGATCCGGAACAACTCGTCCTGCCACCGGTCATGGGGTCGCTCTATGGCTTTGACGCGGTGAATGTGGAATCGCAAAGCCGCGACCCGCATTCGCTGCTCAACTGGATGCGGCGCATGCTGGTCACCCGGCGCGCCCGTCAGGCTTTCGGCCGCGGCCGCATCCGTTTCCTGCGCCCGTCGAACCGGAAGGTCCTGGCGTATCTGCGCGAACTTGACGGTGAATCGCCGGTCTTGTGCGTGGCCAATCTCGGCCGCGCGCCGGAGGCCGTCGAACTCGACCTGTCCGAATTCGCTGGCAGCGTGCCGGTTGAAATGACCGCTGACTCTGCATTTCCACCTATCGGACAGTTGACCTATCTGTTGACGCTACCGCCCTACGGGTTCTATTGGTTCACGCTGTGCGCCGATGGCGTGCGGCCGTCCTGGAGCGTTGCGCCATCGGAGCAATTGCCGGAATTCGTCACCTTTGTCGTTCGCAAGGGCGTGCAATTGCCAAGCGCCACCGCGCAACAGCGGACGCTGGAAACGGAGGTACTGCCGACCTATCTCGGCATGCGACGCTGGTTTGCCGCGAAGGACGCCACACTGCGCGCGGTACGGCTGGCGTATTACTCACTGATGACGCCGGGCGTGGAGAACATCCTGCTGGCCGAAGTGGAAGCCGACCTGTCCGCCAGCGATGATGTCAGCGGCGCGGTAAGAACCGAACGCTACTTCCTGCCGCTCGCCGTCTCATGGGACAACTCGGCCACGGCGTCGCCGCTGCCGCAGCAACTCGCCCTTGCCCGCGTACGCAGCGGTCGCACCGTCGGTTACCTGACCGATGCATTCTCCTTGTCCGCGCTGCCGCACGCGATGATTCGCATGCTGCATGAGAAAGCGCGCGTGCAAACGCCGCAAGGCGAGGTGACCTTTCTGCCATCCGCCGCCTTGCAGCAGGTATTGCCTGCCGAGACCACGACGCAGACGGGAAATGACGCGCCCGAGATCCGCTGGCTTGCGGCGGAACAAAGCAACAGCTCGCTAGTGATCGGCGATGCCGCCGTATTGAAACTGGTGCGACGGGTCGTGCCGGGCATCCATCCCGAAGCGGAAATGACGCGATACCTGACCGAGCGTGCGTACGCGAATACCGCCGCGCTGCTTGGCGAAGTGGTGCGTACCGATGCCTCGGGCGAGCCTCATACCTTGGCGATCCTGCAAGGCTTTATCGAAAACCAGGGTGATGCCTGGCACTGGGTCCTGGACTATCTGCGTCGCGCCACCGACGATCTCGCGGTAGCCGTGACCGTCGGTCTGGACGACGCCACGGCCGGCAAGACCGCAAAACAGACAGGCAAGCAGCCCGACCCGGGCCAGTCGATTCGCGAGGAAGACTACGCGCAATCGATCGAAGGTTATGGCGCGATGGCCGCGACGATCGGCACGCGCCTGGGCGAATTGCATGTGATCCTGGCGGCCCCGAGCGACGATCCGGCGTTTTCGCCGGAAGTCGCGAGCGCAAGCGACGTCAAAGGCTGGATCAGCGAGACAGTGACGCAGCTCGATGATGCACTCGACACATTGTCGCGCCATGTCGATGCGCTCGATGACGATGCACGCGCGCTGGCGACTACCCTGCTTGCGCGCCGCAAGGACCTGGTCCGCGCGGTCAAGGACATCGTCGGCGACAAGCCGGTTGCATTGCGCACCCGGATTCACGGTGATTTCCACCTGGGCCAGATCCTGGTGGCGCAACTCGACGCCTATCTGATCGACTTCGAGGGCGAACCGGCGCGCAGCGTGGCTGATCGGCGCCGCAAGATGAGTCCCTATCGCGATGTGGCAGGCTTGCTGCGTTCACTGTCCTACGCCGGTGCTGCCGCCTTGACGGCAACGGCAAACGAGACGGCGCAACTGCCGTCGAACGACCGGCGCCGAATGTTGCTGGAAGCATTCAGTGCCCGCGCGCGCGATCGTTTTCTGGAAGCGTATCGCACGGCAATCGCAAGCGCCGCGCAACCTCTGGCGGACGCACGAACCGAAGCGGCATTGATCGATTTGTTCCTGGTGGAAAAGGCTGCCTACGAAATCCGCTATGAAGCAGCGAATCGTCCGACCTGGCTTGCCTTGCCGCTGCGTGGCCTCGCGGCGTTGGCCGCGCGACTGCTGGGCGACACCGACACCAATGCGGCATCCGATGTCGCAGGCGCGGAAAATCTCGATCGAGGCAGCGATGTTTAAAACCGATAACGATATCCGATACGGAGCCACTCATGACTGAACCGACCCTGCCCCTCGAAAGCCATGCCGCGCAAGCGGCGCGCGAGGGCAACGGGCAGTTGCGCGCCGGACTCGGCGACCACGATGTCGATGCGTTGCTGCAAGGCCGCCATTGGGACCCGTTTGCCGTACTCGGCCCGCATGGCGTGCCCGAACGCACTGATACATTTGTCCGCACGCTGTTGCCAGGCGCCCGCGGCGTAACCCTGACGGATGCGTCCGGCAAGACGCTGGCACCCATGCAAGGTGTACCAGGCGCCGACGGCCTGTTCGTTGGCATGCTGCCAAAGAAACCAGGACCCGCGGAGTATCGATTACGGATCGACTGGGGCAGTGCCACGCAGGACTGTGCCGATGTCTACGCCTTCGGCCCCGTGCTACACGACAGCGATCTCGATCGACTGGCATGGGGTGATCCGTCGGCGGTAAACACCTGCCTTGGCTCACGCATCACGACCGTCGATGGCGTCATCGGCGTGTTGTTTGCCGTCTGGGCGCCGAATGCCCGACGTGTCTCGGTGGTGGGCGACTTCAATAGTTGGGACGGCCGACGTCATCCAATGCGCGTACGGCACCATGGTGGCGTATGGGAGCTGTTCATCCCGGGCCTGAGCGGTGGGACGCGATACAAATACGAGCTGATCGGCCCTGACGGACAAACGCTGCCCCTGAAGGCCGATCCAGTGGCACGACAAACAGAACGCCCGCCAGCCACCGCATCGATCGTTGCCGACGATAGCGCGATCCGTTGGACCGACGAGGCGTGGATGGCGCAGCGTGGCGCGCGGCAAACGGCGGCGTCGCCCATCGCGATCTACGAAGTACACGCCGAATCGTGGATGCGCGTGCCGGAGGAAGGCAACCGCGCGATGAACTGGGAGGAACTGGGTGACCGCCTGATTCCCTATGCAAAGTCCCTCGGCTTCACGCATCTCGAATTCCTGCCATTGGCCGAACATCCGTTCGGGGGCTCGTGGGGCTATCAGCCGTTGAGTCCGTTCGCCCCTTCGGCGCGCTTTGGTACGCCAACGCAATTCGCCGCTTTCGTCGATCGCGCGCACCGCGAAGGCCTGGGCGTGATCGTCGACTGGGTGCCCGCGCACTTTCCGAATGATGCACACGGCATGATTCATTTCGACGGCACACCGCTCTATGAACATGCCGACCCACGCGAGGGCTATCACCCTGACTGGAACACGTGGATCTTCAATCTGGGCCGCAACGAAGTATCCGGCTTCATGCTGGCCTCGGCGTTGGCGTGGTTGCAGCGCTTCCACATCGACGCGCTGCGCGTGGATGCGGTAGCGTCCATGCTGTATCGGGACTACAGCCGCCGCCAAGGCGAGTGGGTGCCGAATCAATGGGGCGGCCGGGAGAACGAGGAATCGATCGCCTTTCTGCGCCGTTTGAACAACGAGGTTCACCATCACGCGCCCGGCGCGATCACGATCGCCGAGGAATCCACGGCCTGGCCTGGTGTCACGGCGCCGGTAGACCAAGGGGGGCTGGGCTTCGACTTCAAATGGAACATGGGGTGGATGCACGACACGCTGGCCTATATGCAGCGTGACCCGATCTATCGTCCGCATCACCATCACGAGATGACGTTCGGCATGGTCTACGCCTACTCCGAGCGTTTCGTGCTGCCGCTGTCACACGATGAAGTCGTGCATGGCAAGGGCTCGCTGCTCGGCCGGATGCCGGGCGATACCTGGCAACGCTTTGCCAATCTGCGCGCCTACTTTGCGTTCATGTATCTGCACCCCGGTAAGAAACTGATGTTCATGGGGGGCGAACTTGGGCAGTACGCCGAGTGGAATCATGACGCCTCGCCCCATTGGCACCTGCTGGATGATGCATTGCATGCCGGCGTGCAAAGGGTCGTCGGTGACTTGAATCGCTTGTACACGCATGAACCCGCGCTTTATGCGAGTGACAGCGATCCGGCCGGGTTCCAATGGCTGGTCGGCGACGACGCGCTCAACAGCGTCTACGTGTTCGCGCGGCGCCATGGGGAACGCACGGTCCTGGCAGCCGTAAACCTGACACCTGTTCCGCGTGAACAGTATCGGATCGGTGTGCCACATGAAGGCTGGTGGCGCGAAATGCTCAA
The DNA here is from genome assembly GCF_000970345.1 of Robbsia andropogonis. GTDB lineage: Bacteria > Pseudomonadota > Gammaproteobacteria > Burkholderiales > Burkholderiaceae > Robbsia > Robbsia andropogonis. The sequence continues at coordinate 47,621 of NZ_LAQU01000006.1, forward strand.
TACGGACGCGGAGATCTACGGCGGCAGCAATGTCGGCAACAGTGGCGGCGTTCAGGCACAGGCGATTCCCTCGCACGGCCATGGATGGTCGATTGCATTGACGTTGCCACCCTTGGCCACCATCGTGCTGGCCGCGTTCTGACAAGCGCCTGATGCCGCACATGCTTCGGCGCCCGGATCACGGCCGCGAGTGCATGACGTAGTGTGATGGATACGGTTCAATGTGTGGTACGCCGGGCGTCACGCCCGTCCCAGGCACGGCCGATTACCCCGGACGGCAGTGCCTGAATCAAATGTTGTAAGCACTCCCTTTGATCAGCCACCTTTTCCGACAGGACTGCGCATGATCGCCGACCGGCTTTTACCCGGCGTACCCTATCCCCTGGGTGCGACCTGGGATGGATTGGGCACCAACTTCGCGGTATTTTCCGCGAATGCCGTCGCCATCGACCTGTGTATTTTCGATCCCTCCGGACGCCGTGAAATCGCGCGCATGCGGCTCCCGGAATGCACCGACGAAGTGTGGCATGGCTATCTTCCGGATGCGCAACCAGGCATGCTGTACGGATTGCGCGCCCATGGCCCCTGGCAACCGCAGCACGGCCACCGATTCAATCCACACAAGCTGTTGCTCGACCCTTATGCGAAGCAACTCGCCGGACCATTGCGCTGGTCGGACGCGCTGTTCGGATACCGCTTGTCGTCGCGGCGCGCGGACCTGGCCTTCGATCGCCGCGACAGCGCGGCGGCCATGCCCAAATGCGTGGTGACCACCGAGTCATTCGACTGGGCCAATGACCGTCGCCCCCATCGTCCGTGGTCTGATACGGTGATCTACGAAGCCCATGTACGCGGCATCTCGATGACCCGAGAGGACGTGCTGCCGCCGCAACGTGGCACCTTCGCGGCACTCGCGTCGCCCGCCTTCATCGATCATCTGGTGAAACTCGGTGTCACCACCCTCGAATTGATGCCGGTGCATGCCTTCTCTCAGGATCGCTTCCTGGTGGAGCGCGGCCTGCGCAACTACTGGGGCTACAGCACGCTCTCGTTCTTCGCGCCGGAACCGGGCTATCTGTCGCGCGGGTCCGCCGCCGGTGCGCGCGCGGCGCTCTCGTCGATGTCCTCGCCGCTGCGCGAACTCGACGAGATCCGCGTTGCCGTACGCAAGTTGCACGACGCCGGGATTGAAGTCCTTCTCGACGTCGTGTTCAACCATACCTGCGAAGGCAATGCCTTGGGCCCCACGCTGTCCTGGCGCGGGCTGGACAACGCCAGCTACTATCGATTGATCCCCGGAGACGAGCGGCACTACATCGACGAAACCGGCTGCGGGAACACGGTCAACCTGTCGCATCCACGCGTGCTGCAGATGGTGATGGATTCGCTGCGATACTGGGCCGAGGCCTTTCGCATCGATGGCTATCGCTTCGATCTGGGTGTCACCCTCGGACGCGAAGGCCATGGCTTCGATCCCGGCTCCGGCTTCTTCGATGCCGTGCGCCAGGATCCGGTGCTCTCCCGACTGAAATTGATTTCCGAACCGTGGGATGTCGGCCCGGACGGTTATCAACTTGGCGCCCACCCACCCGGTTTCGCGGAGTGGAACGATAAATTCCGCGACGGCGCGCGACGCTTGTGGCGTGGCGACGATGGGCAGCGCCCGGAAATCGCCGCCCGCATCACCGGCTCGGCGGACCTTTTCAATCGACGCCACCGGCGACCGTGGGCCTCGATCAACTATGTGGCGTCGCACGACGGCTTCCCCGCCGCCGACGTCGTGCGATACGCGGAAAAACACAACGAGGCCAACGGCGAGGAAAATCGCGACGGACATAGCGACAATTGCAGCGCCAACTGGGGCGTGGAAGGACCCACCGACGACCCCGGCATCGTCGCGCAGCGGCTGCGGGTACTGCGCGCGTTACTGGCAATGCCGTTTATCTCGCTCGGCACACCAATGCTGGCGGCCGGCGATGAATTCGGTCGCACCCAGCACGGCAACAACAATGCGTATTGCCAGGACAATGCCCTCTCATGGCTCGACTGGCAGGACGCGGCGCTTCCGCACGCCCAGGCGCTATGCCGCTACGTTGCACAACTGACCGCGCTACGCCGGTCGCAGCCCTTGCTGCGCGATACGCGCTTCCTCGATGGCACGCATCCGATTCCCGGAACGGACTGGCATGACGTCGACTGGTTTGACGAAAACGGCACGCCGATGTCGATCGACGCCTGGAATGACCCTGCGGGCAAGCGACTTTTGTGTCGCCGCGCCGGTATCGATATGCAGGGTCATCTGATGGGGCTGCTGCTGATCATCAACAGCGCCGCCGACGCCTGCACGTTTGCCTTGCCGGGGCAGGAGGTGTGGCACGCGGTGCTGGAGACGGGCGTCGACCCGGCATGGCACACCCAAGGCGCCACGCCGCCGGATGCGGCCATGGCCGCCGGGGAACCACCGTCTTCGATGCCGTTCGACACACCGATATGTCAAAGCTACCGGTGTCCTGGCCAATCGTTATCGGTCCTCGCCTTGGCTGCGCGACAATCGGCGGATGGCCCGGTTCTTGCGTAAGCGTCCTGTCATCGATACAGGACGACCGCCATGACCGCACGCAGCATCGACGCCAGCGCTTCGCGAGACGCGACGACCACCCCCACCACCCGTCACGCCGCGAGTGCGTCGACGCAGTCGCCGGCGAGCGGCATCCACGGCGCCACGGCGTCGCCGGTGCCCGGTGCAACCACGCGGTTCAGCGTGCAACCCGGCCTGCAGCCCGGTGCACGTTTTTCGCGCACGCTACCGTTCGGAGCCCAGGTCACCGGGTCCGACCATACGCGTTTCCGGCTATGGGCACCCACGGCGGAGCGGGTGGAACTCGTGATCGCGCCCTCTGCCTCCGAGGCCCAATCGACCGGCGCCACAATCATGCCGATGCGGACGGCGGAAGGCGGATGGTTCGAGCTCGAAGCCGAGTGCGGTGCCGGCACGCGCTACCTGTACCGCGTGCATCCGGAAGACCCTAATGGCAGCGTACTGGATGTGCCCGACCCCGCCTCCCGGTTTCAACCCGACGACGTACACGAACCCAGCGAGGTGATCGCGCCGACCGCCTATGCGTGGCAGCATCCGGAATGGCGCGGCCTGCCGTGGGAGGAAACCGTGCTGTACGAATTGCACGTGGGCAGCTTCGGCGGCTATCGTGGCGTTATCGAGAAGCTGCCGGAGATCAAGGCGCTGGGCGTCACGGCCATCGAATTGATGCCGCTGAACGATTTCCCGGGTGCGCGAAACTGGGGCTACGACGGCGTGTTGCCATTTGCCCCGGATGCCACCTATGGACGTCCGGAAGAGCTGAAGGCATTGATCGATGCAGCGCACGGGCTGGGCTTGATGGTGTTCCTCGATGTCGTCTACAACCATTTCGGCCCCGACGGCAATTACCTGCACGCGTACGCGGAATCGTTCTTCAAGGCCGGCACGCATACGCCATGGGGCCCGGCGATCGATTTCGATCGCGCGGAAGTGCGCGAGTTCTTCTTCGAAAACGCGTTGTACTGGTTGCTGGAATACCGCTTCGATGGCTTGCGTCTCGACGCGGTTCACGCGATTGATAACGACGGTTGGCTCCGCGAGTTGTCGGAGCGCGTGCACTCCACTGTCTCGCAAGGGCGTCACGTGCATCTGGTGCTGGAAAACGAACGCAATACGTCGAGCCTTCTGGTCCATCACTTTCAGGCGCAGTGGAGCGATGACGCGCACAATACGCTGCACGTCTTGCTGACTGGCGAAAAGGAAAGTTATTACGAGGCGTTTGCCACGGACCCGCTGCAGAAGCTCGCCCGGGTACTCGGCGAGGGATTCGTCTATCAAGGCGAGCCCTCGCCGATTCACGACGGCGCGCCTCGGGGTGAACCGAGCGGGTCGCTGCCGCCGTCGGCATTCGTCTTTTTCCTGCAAAACCACGACCAGACCGGCAATCGCGCCTTTGGCGAACGGCTACGCGCACTGACCGACGATGACAGTCTGCGTGCCGCCACGGCGTTGATGCTGCTCTCGCCGCAAATCCCGATGCTGTTCATGGGCGAGGAAACCGGTTCACGGCAACCGTTCTGTTTCTTCACCGGCTACACCGGCGATCTTGCCGACGCGGTGCGTGAAGGCCGACGCAAGGAATTCGCCAAATTCGACGCTTTTAACGATCCCGAAAAACGCAAGCGGATTCCCGATCCAAATGATGTCGGGACTTTCACGTTGTCCAAGCCGTTTGGACCGCATATCGATCAGGATGCCGATGACATCGCGGCATGGCGCGGCTTCTATCACGATGCGCTGGCCGCGCGACGTCAATACGTGATCCCCGGTCTGCAAGGAGGGGCGCACGCATTGGGCGCGCAAGTGATAGACGGTGCGATCGTGGCGTGCTGGCGCCTGACCAACGGCAATCGCCTGACCTTGGGCCTCAATCTGAGCGCGCGGGACGCCAGCGTGCCAGCGTGCCCCGCGCGCGATGCCAGAGGGCAGCCGATAGCCGCGTCCTGCTTTGACGGCGCATTACGGAATGCAAGCGTCGATGCAAGGGACAGCGACGTCGCGGCCGTGATTGGCGGTACGCCGCCGTGCGTCGACACGCCGATCTTCGAGACGTTACCGGGTGCCGCCGAAGCGTTCGGCGAGGGCCGACTACTGGCGCGCAGCTTTGTCGCCATGGTGTGCGAACCCGACGGCGCGCTGTTGCCTTCAGGACGCATTGGTACGAAGGCGCCACCCGCCACGCCTGGAGCCACTACATGATGTCGGCCTCCAAGCAGGCCCCGTCCCCGTCGGACGATGCCCTCGCCGAACGCCGCGCCGCATTGGCGACACGCGCCGGTTTCCTCGTGGACTGGCAGGATGCGACCGATCAGCCACAGCGCGTGCCGGCGGATGTCCTCGCCGTGCTGCTGGCGCGTATCGGATTGCCGTCCGACACCGTGGCGCAATGCGAGGAAAGCCTTGCGCTACTCGATGCCGAGTCCCTCGGCCGCCGGGCTCCGCCACTGCTCACTGGAACGGTTGGCGAAAAACTGGTGCTACCCGAGGGCTGGCTACGCCCTGGCATGACCTACAGCATTGCATTGGATGGCACCATTCCGCCCGGTGCCTGGGATCGTGCGTCCGGGCGACAGCCCGACCCGGCGGCGCCGAACCCGGATACCCGCCTGTCGACGCATGCTCCGGCGCCCTCCGGCGCCGCCGAGATTGTCGGCACCACGGTGGGCGACGACGTGTCGATACCGGCGCAGACGCATCTACGCACGCTGCGCGGACGCATTGCACGTTGCGCGTCCCCAGGCGACGCGATGCCCGCCGACGCGCCTGCGAATGCCTACGTCGCGATCGAGCCGATCGACTACCCGGGATATCACACGCTGCAATTATTCGATGACGCGCAGACCCGGGTCGCCTTGGCCATCGCGCCCACGCGCTGCTTCGGCGTGGCCGACGCGCTGGCCACGCAATGGCCCCTCGACGCGCCCCTCCTCACGGCGCGACCGGCCGATGAGACAGAGACCGCAGGCGATGCTATCGCGGAGGACGGGGGGGCTGGCGGCGTGCATGTCTGGGGAGTGTGCGCGCAGGTCTATGGCTTGCGACCTGCCTCGCGTTCCACCGTTTCCGGCACATCGCACGACACTGGCGCACCGGATATGGGGCTCGGTGATTTTTCCACCTTGGCAGATCTTGCGCGAACCGCCGCAACATCGGGTGCCGGGGCGCTTGCCATCAGTCCGCTTCACGCGATGTGTAATGCCGACCCCGGAAAGTACAGCCCCTACTCGCCGTCCAGCCGCCTGTTCCTGAACGCCTGGCATATCGATCCCGCCGCCGTCGTCGGCGCTGCTGCATGTGAGGATGCGATAAAGGCACTGCAACTCGGCCCAACCCTCGACGCCCTGGGCCGTGCGCCGCTGATCGATTGGCCGACGGCGGTGCGTGCGCGCCTTGCTATTTTGCGTCACCTGTTCGATACGTACTTCGCCGAGGATGCCAACGCGGCGCGGCCATCGTCCGGCTCTGATGTCGTGGGAGATACCGTGCGGCGTGCGCCCGCCGACGTGACAGCCGATACGCTGGCGGCAGCTGCGGAGCGCCGTGCCGCGCGCGCCGAATTCAATGCGTTCCGCCAAGCCGGCGGTATCGCGCTCGAACGTCACGCCCGCTTTGAAGCGTTGCATGCCGCGTCAATCGCCAACGCGGATGCTGATGACGCGGCGCATGGCCATGACTGGCGACAATGGCCCGATGCATTACGTGACCCGGACAGCGCCGAGATTGCCGCATTTGCGGAAACACATCGCCAAGACATCGACTTCCAACTGTTTCTCCAATGGCAAGCCGCGGCGGGGTTGGCACGCGCGCAAGCCGCGGCACGCGCCGCCGGCATGCCGATCGGCTTGATCGCGGATCTGGCCGTCGGCTGTGACAGCGCTGGAAGCCAGACGTGGTCGGACCCTGATGCCATGCTCAACGGCTTGAGCGTTGGGGCCCCACCCGACGTGTTCAACCGCGACGGGCAACGCTGGGGATTGACGACCTTTTCGCCACGCGCGCTGACGGCGCAGGGGTTCGCCCCGTTCATCGACATGGTGCGCGCGGCATTGCGCCATGCGGGTGGCCTGCGCGTCGACCATATCCTGGGACTGCGCCGGTTGTGGCTGGTCCCGGACGGCGAGTCCGCGGCACGCGGCGCCTACCTGTGTTACCCACAGGAGGACCTGCTGCGTCTTCTGGCGCTCGAATCATGGCGGCATCGCGCCATTATCATTGGCGAAGACCTCGGCACGGTCCCACCCGGACTGCGTGAAACGCTGGCCGAGGCCGGTTTGCTCGGCATGCGTGTGCTCTGGTTCGAGCGCGAAGAGAATACCGCATGCGCCGATGGCGTCGCACCGGAAGAAATGACCGCCCCTTTCACCCCACCCTCTCGGTGGTCGCGCGATGCGGTCGCCATGACATCGACGCACGACCTGCCGACGCTTGCCGGATGGTGGCGGGGTGATGATATCGGCTGGCGCGTGCTCATCGAAGCAGCGGAAGCCCGCGCCATCCGCACGAAAGACGGACATGACGCCAGTGCTCACCCCGGTGCTGACGGTGATCAGGAGACGGGGGCCTCCCACGACGAGGCGCGTTCGCTGACGGCCATCCTAGACGACGCGAAAGCGCGCAAGCCTGAGGACATGGCTGCCCGCCATCGCGACCGGGCGGCGCTGTGGGCCGCACTTCACGAGGCGGGTGTGCTTGACGCGGACGACCAGGCGCCTGCCACGCCCGCCCGCGCGGACGAGCTCGTACCGGACACACCGCCGGTACGAGCCATGCTGCGATTCGTCGCCGCGGCAGGGGCGCCGCTCACCTTGTTTCCGCTCGAAGACGTACTAGGACAGTCCGAGCAGCCCAACTTGCCGGGCCCATCCACCGTTCATCCCAACTGGCGCCGACGCATGCCCCGCGCGATCGACGAGACATCGTTCGCAATGGCACCGGGGACACGCGCGGACGCGGCAGCAGGCTCGACGCACATCTCGGCCCCCATGACGTCCCCGTCGTCATCCTGAGCGCAATCAACCAACAAGACATCCGCCTACATGACTCGCCCACTCGCCACGTTACGACTACAGTTTCACAAGGACTTCACGTTCGCCGACGCGCTGCGGCACGTCGACTATTTTGCAGCGCTCGGCATCAGCCACCTTTACGCTTCCCCCATCACGACGGCGCAACCCGGTTCGACACACGGCTATGACACGGTCGACTACACGCGGGTCAATCCCGAGCTGGGCGGCGAAGACGGCTTGCGTGCATTGGTGGCCGCATTGCGCGAACGCAATATGGGTTTGATCGCCGATATCGTGCCGAACCACATGGGCGTGGGCGGTAGCGCCAACGCCTGGTGGCGTGACATCCTGGAATGGGGTCGCCACGCGGCGCACGCACGCTTCTTCGACGTCGACTGGCACTCGCCGGACCCGGCGTTACGAGGCAAGGTCCTTGCGCCGTTCCTCGGCGAGTCGTATGGCGACGCGCTTGACAGCGGCAAGGTGTCGGTCGTTCTCCAAGCCGACGAAGGCCGCTTCTACATTGCATATTACGACCATCGGTTTCCCGTCTGCCCTGTCGACTACCCGATGGTGCTGTCGCAAACGACATCGACTTCGCTGCAGGCCGTGACGGCACGCTTCGCCGGCCTGACGTCACAGCTGGAGGACCACATCCGCGCTGCAGCGGCACAACAAGGGCTGGCTTCTTATGCCATGACATCGGAAGGACGGCAAAGCATCGACGCCGCGTTGCAGGCGTTCCATGTCCCCGCGGAAGCAGAATCGGATGATACGTCGTCCGCGGTGGACGGCGGGGCAGGTAGCGCAGCCGTCGCGAAACGCGTCGCGGCCCGGGATGCGCTGCATCGTTTGCTGGAGCGGCAGCACTACCGTCTCGCCAGTTGGCGCACCGCGTCCGACGAGGTCAACTGGCGGCGTTTTTTTGACATCAGTTCCCTCGCCGGCATGCGCATGGAGCGCGGCGATGTGTTCGATGCCGCGCATGCGATGATCCTGCGCCTTTATGCGGAAGGGTTGATCGATGGGGTACGTATCGACCATGTCGACGGCATGGCGGAACCGCGCGAGTATTGTCATCGATTGCGAACCCGCCTCGAGGCAGCCCGTGCCGAACGGCCCGCCGCGTTGCGCGACGCCCCACCCTATCTGGTCGTGGAAAAGATTCTGGCGCGCGGCGAGCCCATGCGCGTCGATTGGCGCATCGACGGCACGACCGGTTATGACTTCATGAACGATGTCGGCGCGTTGCTGCATGATCCTGCTGGTGCGGCCCCACTGGCGACAGTGTGGGCATCCCTATCCGGCCGGCCGGCGAATTTTGCCGAGGAAGCACTGCCGGCACGGCGAAAGATTCTCGCGGAAAACCTGGCCGCCGAACTCGATCGCGCGGCCCGCGCGCTACACCGCATTGCCCGGGACACGCCGCAAACGCGCGATTGGCCGTTGACATCGATCCGTCGCGTTTTAACGGAATTGGTCGTGCATTACGGGGTGTACCGAATCTATCCGGTGGAAGGACAGCGTAGTGCAGTCGACGAGCCGTATTTCGTCGCCGCGCGAGAGGCCGCGCGTGCATCACTACGTCGTGGCGACCATCTGCTGCTCGACCAGATCGATCAATGGCTGGGAGGACCGGCGCCGTCTCGGTCGATCAGCGATGACACGGCAGCAGCGCCGCGCGCATCAGCGGCGGCGCGTGCAACGCGCGCGGACCGTAACGAGGAGGCGCGCGCGGCGCAACGACGACTCGCGTTGACGCTGTTCTCCCAACTAACGTCCCCGGTGGCGGCCAAATCCGTGGAAGATACCGGGTGTTATCGATACGGTCGCTTGCTGTCCCGTAACGAAGTGGGCGCCGACCCGGACGACTTCTCGATGTCGGTAGAGGCTTTCCATGCATCGAACAGCGAGCGCCAGCAGCGTTTCCCGAATGCCATGCTGACCACCGCCACGCACGATCATAAGCGAGGGGAAGATGTCAGGGCGCGATTGGCCGTGCTATCTGAAATGCCTGAATCATGGGCGCGTACGTGCCGTCGCTGGTCCATGCTGAACGCGCCGCATGCGAGCGGCGCGGTGACCGGAAAGGGGTCGGACACGCGGACGACGCCTGCTCCCGGACCGGGACCGGAGGCCATGCTGTATCAGACATTGGTGGGCTGCTGGCCATCCAGCCTTGACGCCGATAACGCGGACGCGGTGGCGGAATTAGCCGAACGCGTTGCGCGATGGCAGGAAAAGGCGTTGCGCGAAGCCAAACTGGAAACGGACTGGTTTGCCCCGAACAGCGCCTACGAAGCGGCAAGCCGCGCGTTTCTGATGGAGATCCTCGCACCGCATAGACGTGAAGGATTCTTGGCGCAATTGCATGGCTTCGTCGAGCGTATCGCGCCAGCAGGGGTCATCAACAGCTTGCAACAGACCGTGTTACGGCTGACATCACCCGGCGTGCCAGATTTGTATCAAGGCACCGAATCGTGGGACTGGTCACTCGTCGATCCCGACAATCGCCGTCCGGTAGACTATCCGGAACACGCCGCGGCACTGGCTGGCATGCATGCGCAAGCGGGGGACGGCGTCGAGGAAGGAAGTCGTGCGACGCTGTGCGATACGTTATTGGCGCAATGGCGCGATGGCCGTGTCAAGCAGTGGATCATCCATCGCCTGCTCGCCTTGCGCCAGCAGTCTCCCGGACTATTCACGCGCGGCGACTACATGCCACTGCGGGTGGAAGGCCCGCATGCCCGCTCTATCATCGCCTTCGCTCGGCATATGCCAACGTCGAACCACACCAATGGTGCAGAGATACGCGCGCAATGGTCGATTACGGTGGCCACACGCCTGGCGACCGGTTTGCTCGGCATCGAAACCTCGGGCGACGACGATGTATTGACGGTATCCGACGCCGCACGACTACCACGCGTGGCGCCATCGGTTTGGGAAGACACACGAATCGTACTTCCTGCCGCGTTATCGAACGTGGTGCTGCAGGATATCTTTACTCAAGTGCGCGTGATCGTTCCATCCGCCGAGGAAGACATCAATGCGACGCGCGGCATCGCGGAAACTGAAACCGCGCTGATTGGTGCGGACAGCACATCGGCAGCGACTGAACATGCCGTCGAAACAACCGGCAATCTGGCAGCCGGATCGGCCGGAAATGAACGGGGGAGTTCAATCTCGCTGCCAGTGGCGGCACTGCTGGCGCACCTTCCGGTGGCCGTTTTGGCGGATATAGTATAGGAGAAGAACCCCACACGTTCGGCTCTTGGCTGACGTAGGGGGTGAGGTCATTGACACTGACCGGCGCCCGATCTCTGACGACACATTATCCAGATAAAACGGTCTTGCGCTCGCCTCAATACTGGGGCGGACGCGCTACTGCTGGTTGCCGAAGCGCAAGACGGCGACGGCTGTCGGCCAGCGTTTCGTCGATCAGCTCACCGCCATGCGCCACGGCAACCCGCTGTGCCAAAGCCAACGGCAACTTGCCATTATCAAGTTGCCTCGGCGCATTCAGGAATGCGGTGTAAGCGGCAAGTGACTTCGTGCCTCCGTCGCGGTCCGCGGATACCGACGATGGCGTGCCAGTCGCGCCTGCGCCAGCATCATCCTCTGGCCGCGGCGTGAACACCACCGCTACCTCGATCCGATCGCCATCCACCGTCCCACTGGCTTCCACGACCGTTCCGATCACCCGTTGCGCCAACGCATACATGACGACGGTCCACCATGCCTGGGCAAAACGCGGCGCATCGAGCGTGGCGGTCACGCCTTCCAGCGCGAAGCCGCGGCGAATTCCGGCCGCGCTCTCGATCGGCAGCGTGCGCTCGATCGAATCCAGCTCTCCGGCGACGCACGGCAACAGCGGCACGGCCGTCAAGGACAACGTCAAATGGCGGGTTTCCTTGCGTGTCTGGTCGATCACCTCCTCGATCAGCTTGACTTGCTGTTCGACGCCGGTGCGGATCCCGGCGATCGCCCGTGCAATGCCCGGATCGTCCACCGCAAGCTTACGCTCCAGTACATGCGCCCAGCTATGGATCGCATTCAATGGGCCGCGCAGGTCATGGGATACCAACGACAGCACGCGATCACGGCTGAACACCAGTGCCTCGGCGCAGACCCGCGCGGCATGTTCACGGGCAAGGACCGCATCGGCGCCTCCGGTGGCGAGTGCATCCGCTCCGACACCGGAGACGGTGGTGGCACTGGAAAAAGGGGCATCATTGCCCCGAGGCGGTGTCGACAAGGTAACGCTCCACTACAAGGGACAACTTCGATTCGAACACGGGCGCAACGCGCAAGGAGGGACACCCCATGGAGGGGTTCGATTCATTATATGCGCGCGCGCCGGAATCGGTTGCCGGCCAAATCGGCGGCATCGGCATCGGGTAGAATGACGGACGATACGGTTAGCGACCAGGCACCGGCACCGGTGCCCTCCGCACGCCACCAACGCACTGTCGGATCAGCAAAGTCTTACAAGGAGAAACCCGCATGTCAAACAATAAGACCACGACCGAATCCGGTCTGCAATACGAAGACCTGATCGTCGGCGAAGGCGCCGAGGCCAAGGCTGGCCAGAACGTCAGCGTCCACTATACCGGCTGGCTGACCGATGGTCAGAAGTTCGATTCGAGCAAAGACCGCAATGCGCCGTTTCAATTCTCGCTGGGCGCCGGCATGGTCATCCCCGGCTGGGACGAAGGCGTGCGCGGCATGAAGGTAGGCGGTACGCGCAAGCTGACGATCCCAGCGGCACTGGGCTACGGCGCACGTGGCGCGGGCGGCGTGATTCCGCCGAATGCGACGCTGGTCTTTGAAGTGGAACTGCTCGCCGTCTGACACGACCGGCGACAACATCGCGCCACACGGCGCCCGACCCGATGTCCGTCACCATGCTGCAAGGCCGTATCCTCACCCCCGCCGGCTGGATCGACGGGGTGCTGCACTGGGCGCCTGCCGCCGCGCCGGCAGGGCCCGGCACACTCGTCGCCGTCGAGGGCATACCGGTCTCCGACGCCGAGGTCGCCGCGTCGCTCGCGCGCGGCGATCCGCATCGGTGGATACTGCCCGGTTTTATCGATCTGCACGTGCATGGCGGAGGGGGTGCCGATGCGATGCAAGGTGCGGACGCGGTGCGGACCATTGCACGCACCCACGCCATGCATGGCACGACCAGTTTTCTGATCACGACGATGACGGCGCCGCGTGCGGTGCTCGAGCGCGTCTTACCGGAACTGGCCGAATGCTGCCTTCCAGGGGCAGTGGATGGCGCCACGCCCTTGGGACTGCATCTGGAGGGCCCCTATCTGAATCGCGGCAAGCTCGGTGCTCAGCCGGACGCCACGACGATGGCCAGACGCGATGAAGTACTGCACTACCTCGGTCTTGCGCCCATCCGCGTATTGACACTGGCGCCAGAAATCCACGACCGCCTCGACATCATCGCCGAACTGGCGAGCCGGGGCGTGCGTGTGCAACTCGGTCACAGTCTCGCCACCTATGAGCAGGCCTGCGACGCATTGCATCACGGTGCGGCGGGTTTCACGCACCTGTTCAACGCGATGACGCCACTACAGCATCGCGCACCCGGCGTGGTGGGTGCCGCGCTGGCACATGCGGATTTCGCGGAACTGATCCCCGACTTGCTGCATGTGCATCCGGGCGCCATGCGGACGGCGTTCCGCGCGATTCCCCGCCTCTACTGCGTCACCGACGGAACGGCCGCCTGCGGCATGCCCGATGGGGACTACCGGTTGGGCAGTCAACCGGTCAACAAGTGCCTCGGCGCGGTACGGCTGGCAGACGGCACGCTCGCCGGCAGCGCCCTGACGATGGACCAGGCGCTGCGCAACCTCGTCGAGATTGGTTTATCCCTTGCCGATGCCTCGCGTCGTCTGTCTCAATATCCCGCGGACTATCTGGCGGAGACGCAACGTGGCCGAATCGAAGTAGGCGCACTTGCCGACATCGTCGTGCTCGACCATACCCTTCACTTGTTGGATGGCTATGTCGGAGGCGAGCGCATCGACGTCCTGCGCTGACCCGACAAGTCAGGCACGCGCTTCGCCGCTCGCCTTACATCCGTTCAAGCGCCACGACGCCAGTCGTTCCAGCAAGAAAAATAGCCGCGTGATTTCTCAGGAAAGCCGACCCACGGGTATCTCGAATAAGCTGATCCCGCGCTTCGTCGGGGTACTGCATGGCAACGCGCAGGGCGCGATGCCAGATTTTATGCTCCACTAGCCGCACCGCATCCACATCGTCCTGAAAGCCCGACTCGCGTAGTGCATCATCGAGTGGGCAATCGTTCGTCAAAACGCGCGTGCCAATCGCTTCGAGTATAGCCATGCGCAACTGGTCACGCTGCATGCCGTCTAGGTCAAACCGTTCGCAAAAAACATCGAGACGGGTCTTCGTATCTATTGCAGCGTCTGGCAATGTGAACCAGATCCGCGACGCATGCACAATGATATTGGACGCGAATTCAGCGCTGGGATAGCGCGCCGTGGCGACGGGCGAGCGGAGAAATTGCTCCATCCATTCCGCTTTCTGTGCACTACAGGTAGGGGGTAACACCCGGACGTATAAACTTTCCAGAATCTCGTACCAGTATCTTGGCGATAAATTAGCGAACCCGGCGTGCGCGGTATCCATCAACTCCGCGGGATAGGTCGCCCACCGTGATCGCTCTCTGAATCCCGTGCGTGCATTCTGCGCCTGACACAACACGTTGATGGGCGCAGCATAAGCACGTGCGGCCAAATCGAATTCACGCTCCGCCAGACAGCATGGCAAGACACGATCACGCCACGCGATAAAGTATTGAAACAACGCCTGGATGTTGAACCCCGTACACTTCAGTGGAGATGCCATCTGCGTAATCACAAAAAGCCGCTTGGAAAGCTGTTGCATCAACACTGGCGCCACACGCCAAGACATGAGCGCGGACTTATCCAGCACGCACCGCCACGCCTCCATGTCATGCGCCTGCGCCACCGCCCAATAAAGATCCGCAAAATCCGCGGCGAGCACCGCATCCCCTGCGAAGATATCGTCATTGTTCGTCTCGACATGCCACAGGCGGTCCCTGATGCGCCGCGCAAGATCCGCGCTGCATTGCGGCAGCGTGTCGAGCCTATCGTAGATATCGCGGCCTCTTACCATCTTGAGTGGAATTTGGCGCAGGCAATGCTGCTCCACCACATCCCGGAAATCATCATCTTCCGTGCGCCAGCGGTCGCATGCGTGACTTACCGACATATGCGTCGTTGCAGCGAGAACCGCGATTCTTTCGGCAATAACCGGATCCAGTTCACGCCGTTGACAATCAAGTGCTATCCCGAATTTGTCGCGAAGAACGTCGCTGACGCTTACCGTCAGATCGTCTTTCATAAGCCACGACCATGCATACAGGCGCAGCAAGGGTAAAGACACCTTCGTTCCGTCCAGTGACGGTTGCGTTTCGCATGCTGCCACCCAAAGCGTGTTCGCCGCTGAATCCACCATCCGATACAATGCACAATACGATCTTATCGGATGGAAGTGATAAGGCGATATCGACTCCAGGATCCTCGTCATGCCCTTTGACGAAAGAACGTGCGCAGCTATGTAGCCCGAGGCGATAAACAACTCCGGCGCAAGGCCGTCACACTGGGTGTAACGAAGACCCGGTGGCTGCGCAAACCACTGCAGTGCATCGATTTCGCTGACGACGTCGGAGGCGAACCCGTCGGACGGAATGGCTTTTAACGTCTGTAGACGCTGCATCCAAGCGCCGGTAAGGTGCCCATGATCATGCAATTCAACGTGCGCGACCTTGCTTGCAAAGGACAGAAGCAGCGTTGCTTCCCATTCCGGCGGCATGGCTGCATCCGCAGCATTGCGCTGCAAGACGGTCCATATGTCCCGGCCGGTCATGGCCCGACCCATTTCCGTGATCCTCTCTCCCACCGGACCGTATGTCAGCGCGGTAGCATTCCAGGCCTTGCAGACCCTTAGCACACAAGCAAATGCCCGAAACGGTAGCGCTGTGAGAACAAGCCACTGGATGTCCAATGGCAGCTTAGATAACATTAGCGACTTCGTCTGAGCACCTGGGCGCCCACTATCCGCGCCGTGCAGATCATCTGCCGTCGATGCCGCAGTCAACGGCGTGACATCGGCACACGCCGCAGCGGAATCAGTCGCAGTTCCATCGTATCGTCCAACGCCATTATCGCGATCGATCATCGCTCTCCACCTAACTCTGCCACTCTCAGGGTGATGTCAAGCCGACACGGCCGACGATAACCCGGTTACTAGAACACGCTGGAAAACTGTGCCAAAGGCATGATGCCGAGAAGGTGGACATCAGGCATGCCGGTGTATCGCTTATCGATGCGCCGATTCGCATTGTCGAATGAATTAAGATTTAAAACGAAAGTCGCAGGCGCGCCGGAACATCCATCGGTATGCCGCCGCCGCGATATCTGCTGGGCTCACAATCGCGCGGCACTGCGGCCGCGCGAACATCCGGAAGTTAGATATTCGGCAATGGAATCTTCGATTTACGAAACAGTTGCAGCATCACGCCGCTATCGACTTACAGGTGTGTCTTATCGAACACGGCAGCGCGCACGTCATGACGACGGACATACCCGATCTCTGGTAACACCCATCAGCCTTGGACACGTTCGCGCGGACAAGGCGACAATATAGGATTATCGTCTTATAAGTACAGCGCCTATTTCATAAGTTTCGCTAATGCATTGACTCATTCGTCAATGTAGCGCTCACCTTTCTTCGGATCGCTAAGATAGTCCAATCGCCGGTAAAGAAGGCCCTCTGCAACTTTTGACGACAAGGACAGGCAATGGATTCGCGAATCGGAACGGACTCGGTAAGGGACTGGAAGAACGATCTTGTATCAAATTCGAATGCCACATTCGTTTGGATATCGGACTCGTCACAGGCAGTTTTTACCTCGGCAGATCCAGACGCCACCATCACGCTGCATCGAGAAAGCAGCTTTCTGTGGATCGCCGATATACAAGACGTCGTCGTTCTAAACGAAGCACCGAGTAGCGCTTTTATTTCGTATGTTAAAAAGATTCGCGGCTTTTCCCCCAACATCCTTGCTTTTGAGAACCCAAACGTTGGAAAAAGCTTTACGGCATATCTCGCCGGAAATCAGCAGATGTGCGATCAGCTTGCACGTCTACGAACCCCCGACACCTATTTTTATCCTGATAAAGTAACGGCCGATATCGAAATTATTTCGCAGGCGACATCGATTCCGATCGCAGGATTGAAATACCATCGCGTGTACAACGAGTTAAACGACAAGGGCATCGGTCGGCGCTTATGCATGATGTCCGACATAAAGGTGCCGCTGGGTGTCGAATGTTCAACTGTCGGCAGTCTGCGAGAGGCGCTACGCGTCTCAGAGGCCGCGCCCCTGCGTTTTCCGTTACTCGCGAAAGAAGGAGCCGAGGAATCCGGAGGCGGCCATACTCTGATGACATCTCAAGCGGAGGCCGATCAGTTTCTGCGCCGCTTTGAGAACAAACCTAACGAAGACGCCATCTCGTACGCCGTCGAGACCTTTCTAGACGTCCCGCCCGAGCAGAACTTTAGCTTCCGTGTCTTTGTCGGCCAATCTGGAAAGGTTACCTTGACTGATCTCCATCGATCCTGGGTAACGCCCCCGAATTTTCAAGCTTATAAAGCAGAAAGGCCACATGCGTTCGATATGAACACGGTGAGCGATATAACGTGCGCCGCGCAAAAAATCGGGACCGCTTTATTCGAGCATGGTTTCAGCGGTTCAGCCGGAATTGACGGCGTGCTAAGTCGCGACGGGACCACTTATCCCGCGCTCGACATCAATCCGCGTCTAACAGGGGATGTATGGATGATGGACCTTGTGCGGCTATTTAATCGCCCTTTCTACAGCATGGAAATGCACCTTGTGCGTGGTGTACCGTTGGACGTAGAGTTTCATCACGTCGAATCGTTGCTTCAACGCCTAGCCGAACCCACGCGTGACGTCGGCAGTGTCGTTATTTTGGCGCTAAAAAGAAAGACATCGCTGCGAGCACACGCGGAGGGCAGGCAAACGCTCCTTATCAAGAGTTTAACCTTGGGCACGAGTCTGGAAAACATGAGGTCGCTTGCTGGTGCCGTCGGCGAGACAGTACAACGTCTCGCTTCATAGTTTGTCTCGTTAGCAGGAACTGCACGGCGACCAAGGACCCCGTGCAGCTTGAATAAGCACCAAAAATCGAATTAAACGTGCGCAACCATGCGTCGGACTGATTCCCTTTCCATCAATCGCCGACTGCTTCAAACATGGCAAGAGCTTCGAACATCGGCTTACACTGGGGCATCGGCACAACAGCGCTTCTGTGCAACGCCTGCGCATTTTCATCATCCTTGATATTAGGTGCCTATAACATCGGCAACGCGGTAGACAAGCCACAACGCCGTTCGCGAGTCCCAAAGAAGCGATTTATTTGTCGATCTCGTAACACCCTTCAGCCTTTGGCGCGTTCGCACGGACAAGGTGACAATATAGGATTATCGTCTTATAAGTACAGCGCCTATTTCATAAGTTTCGCTAATGCATTGACTCATTCGTCAATGTAGCGCTCACCTTTCTTCGGATCGCTAAGATAGTCCAATCGCCTGTAAAGAAGGCCCTCTGCAACTTTTGACGACAAGGACAGGCAATGGATTCGCGAATCGGAACGGACTCGGTAAGGGACTGGAAAAACGATCTTGTATCAAATTCGAATGCCACATTCGTTTGGATATCGGACTCGTCACAGGCAGTTTTTACCTCGGCAGATCCAGACGCCACCATCACGCTGCATCGAGAAAGCAGCTTTCTGTGGATCGCCGATATACAAGACGTCGTCGTTTTAAACGAAGCACCGAGTAGCGCTTTTATTTCGTATGTTAAAAAGATTCGCGGCTTTTCCCCAGGCATTATCGCTTTCGAGAACCCAAACGTCGGAAAAAGCTTTACGGCACATCTCGCCGGAAATCAGCAGATGTGCGATCAGCTTGCACGTCTACGAACCCCCGACACTTATTTTTATCCCGATAGAGTAACGGCCGATATCGAAATTATTTCGCAGGCGACATCGATTCCGATCGCAGGATTGAAGTACCATCGCGTGTACAACGAGTTAAACGACAAGGGGATCGGTCGGCGCTTATGCATGATGTCCGACATAAAGGTGCCGCTGGGTGTCGAATGTTCTACCATCGGCAGTCTGCGAGAGGCGCTACGCGTCTCAGAAGCGGCGCCCCTGCGTTTTCCCCTACTTGCGAAAGAAGGAGCAGAAGATTCTGGAGGCGGCCATACTCTGATGACATCTCAAGCGGAGGCCGATCAGTTTCTGCGCCGCTTTGAGAACAAACCTAACGAAGACGCCATCTCGTACGCCGTCGAGACCTTTCTAGACGTCCCGCCCGAGCAGAACTTTAGCTTCCGTGTCTTTGTCGGCCAATCTGGAAAGGTTACCTTGACTGATCTGCATCGATCCTGGGTGACGCCCCCGAATTTTCAAGCTTATAAAGCAGAAAGGCCACATGCGTTCGATATGAACACGGTGAGCGATATAACGTGCGCCGCGCAAAAAATCGGGACCGCTTTATTCGAGCATGGTTTCAGCGGTTCAGCCGGAATTGACGGCGTGCTAAGTCGCGACGGGACCACTTATCCCGCGCTCGACATCAATCCGCGTCTGACGGGCGATGTATTGATGATGGACCTTGTGCGGCTATTCAATCGCCCCTTCTACAGCATGGAAGTGCACCTTGTGCGTCGTGTACCGTTGAACGTCGATTTTCACCATGTCGAATCGTTGCTTCAACGCCTTGCCGAACCCACGCGTGACGTCAGCAGAGTCGTTATTTTGGCGCTAGCAAGAAAGACATCGCTGCGAGCACACGCGGAGGGCAGGCAAACGCTCCTTATCAAGAGTTTGACCTTTGGCACGAGTCTGGAAAACATGAGGTCACTTGCTGGCGCTGTGGGCGAGACGGTACGACAGCTTGCTTCGTAGTTTGTCCCTTCATTATGAACTGCATGGTGCCTAAACGCTCCACACAGCTTGAACGCACCCTAAAAATCGAATACAAAACTGTAAGGTACACATGCTCACCGGAACGCCCGGATCCAAATTTGTCCGTCGCGCCCGTCGCATACTGTTTTGAGGAAGCAACCGCAACCAGCGTCCCTGCTGAAACGTGTGCAGGTCGTAAGCACCTGCAATATTACTTCTACGAAAAACCGCAACTTCCCAAATTAGGCCATCCAACGATGGTGTCCGGCGGGGCATGTCGGATCGCCGATGACTTTAAGTATAGCGATGTGAAAGAAAGTTTTATGATCCGAAACCGCTCCGGCCGGTACGCCGGCTATGCAGACCGTCAACTGCAACATTTACATCATGTCGTCCAGGCTTTCAGCACGCGTATGGATGAGTTGCCATTCCTCGCCGAACCCTTCGTCGGTCATGCGAACAAGCTTCACCCACCGGTGTTCCCATCGTACGTGCAGAGCCCCCCGTCCCGCGACCCCGCGTCCGTTGATACCTCGGAAACACCCTCTTCCTGATGGCTAAACTGACGCCGCCGCAGCAGCAATATCCGCCGGGCTCACGATCGAGTTCGTGCTACGGCCGCGAGACCGTCCAGAACTGAGATACTCCGCGATCGAATCCTGCGTGACTTCACCGTGGTACACCCCATCGCCGTCGATCACCGGAAGCCAGGACGCGTTGAACTCGTACATCCGTGACAGCAGAATGCGCAAATGCTCATCAGGTGCTGCGGTCGTCGTGAACGGCTGTAGCAAGGCACCGATATCGCTCGTCGCACGCGTCGGGTCCGCGGTCGCGGCGCGAACGTCGCGGCGGCGCACATAGCCCATACCTTGTTGCTGTCCATCGGTCACCGTCAGATAGCGCGCATCCGCCTCGTCCATCATCGACAACGCCTGTGCCACGGTCGTACCCGGCGTGGCCGTGAGCGGCTGCGTGGCGGCATCCCCCGCCTTCACTAGTAGCAGGCGCTTCAATGTACTGTCTTGCCCGGTGAACTGGCTGACGAAATCATCGGCAGGATGGGCCAGCAAAGTATCCGGATGATCCAACTGCACGAGCTTGCCGGCACGGAACACCGCGACCTTGTCACCCAGCTTGATCGCTTCGTCGATGTCATGGCTCACCATGAGCACGGTTTTCTTCAATTGCCGTTGCATCTGGAAAAACTCGTTTTGGATGGTTTCCCGATTGATCGGGTCCACCGCGCCAAACGGTTCATCCATCAACAACACCGGCGGGTCCGCCGCCAGCGCCCGGATCACGCCGATACGCTGCTGCTGACCACCAGACAACTCACGCGGGTAACGGGTCAGGTAGCGATTCGGATCGAGTGCCACCATCGCCATCAATTCGCGCGCCCGCTCACGACACCGCTTGCGGTCCCAGCCCAATAGACGTGGCACGACTGTAATGTTTTCCTCGATCGTCATGTTCGGAAACAGACCGATCTGCTGGATAACGTAGCCGATATGGCGGCGCAGCGTCACTTCATCCACGCCGGAGGTATCTTCGCCATTGACCAGCACCCGACCGGAAGTCGGCGTGATGAGACGGTTGATCATCTTCAGCGTCGTCGTCTTGCCGCACCCCGATGGGCCGAGGAACACACAGATTTCCCCTTCCTCGATCTTCATGCTGACGGCATCCACTGCCTTGACGTCAGTGCCGTCTTTTTGTCGGAACGTTTTTGAAAGCTTGTCGAGTTCGATCATGATCGTTGCATCCCCTTGGGCGTCAGCGCCCGTTGCAGCCGCGCCAAAAGCAGATCCGCGATAATGGCGAGTATGCTCACCAACACCGCGCCCACGGCGACTTTCATCATATTGCTTTGGCTGATCGCGTTCAGGATCAGCACCCCCAACCCGCCCGCCCCGATCACCGCGGCAATGGTCATGATGCCGATATTCATCACGACGGCGGTCCGGACGCCGCTCAAGATGCCGGGTACCGCCAGCGGCAGGTCCACATACCGCAAACGCTGCCAGAAGGTCATGCCGATGCCGGTACCCGCTTCACGGATGCCGGCATCCACGGTGATCAATGCCAGATAGGTATTACGCATGATCGGCAGCAGCGAATACAGGAAAACCGCCACCACCGCCGGCAGCGTGCCAATACCCTGGCCGATCAACGAGAACACCGGGATCATCAGCCCGAAAAGCGCGATCGATGGCAACGTCAAGAAGACGGTACCTACCGCCAGCATCGACGACGCCAGCCAGCGATGCCGGCTCATGAGCACGCCCACCGGAACGCCCACGACAATGGCGGCGCCTACCGCCAGTCCCACCAGTTCGATATGCTGCAGTGACAAGCGCAGCAACTCGGGCCAATTTGCCTGTAAAAATTGAAATACCGTCATTGGAAGGTCCTCGCCACTTTTTATTGCGGCAGTAAGTGCTTGCTCACCAGAAAATCATGCGCGACCTTGGCAACCGGTATCTGATCGATATCCACCTGCTTGTTCAACGCCGTCATCGTTGGCGTATCCAGCACCGCCGCCAATGCATCCAATTGCTTCTCAAGCTGCGGATGCGCCTTCAGGACAGCTTCCCTGACGACCGGCGTCGCGCCGTAGACAGGAAAGTAGTGTTTGTCGTCCTGCAGTACGCGCAGATCGAAGCCGGCCACCCGGCCGTCCGTCGTGTAGACCACGCCCGCTTCCACTTGCTCGTTCTTCAATGCCGTGTAGACCAGACCCGGGTCCATCTGCTTCAGACTGCGACGCTTGAAAGGGATACCATACGCCGCCAGCATCGGCTTCAAACCATCGGAGCGGCCGGCAAACTCGGCGTCTGACGCGAACAGGTGTGTCTGTTTCGGCCGCGCCGCCATCCATGCCGCATACTCGGAAATCGTCTTGATCGATGGATCGCCATTCGCCGGCAAGGCGATGGCATAGGTGTTGTTGATACCAGACTGTTTCAGCCAGACGAGTCCCTTCTTGGCATCCAACGTCTTCACCCGCTCGTACGTCTGCTCCGGTGACAGCTTGTCCGTCACGTGGTTATAGAGAATCAACGAGGTACCTGTATATTCCCAGACCACATCGAGCTCACCATTTACCTGCGCCGAACGCATCAGTGTGCTTCCCAAGCCGTTCTTGAGGACCGCCTCGTAGCCGAGCGCATCCAGGTACTGCGCGGTCATCGTGGACAAGACCAGCTGCTCGGTGAAGTTCTTGCCGCCGACGACAATACGACCCTGATTGCCCTGCGCGAGCGCGACCGTGCTCGCGCAGGCCAGCCATCCCGTCAACATCGCGACGCACGCGACGATTCCCAGCTTCTTGAACCGCAATGTCATTGATTTCATCCGTGTACTCATGCCCCCGCCTGCTGCGACAAGCCACGGCGCTGCAAGATCGATCGCGCCATTCCCGCGACGATCGCATCCAGCGTCAACGCCAATACCGCCGTTGCAGCCGCACCCAATAAAAGTTGCGGCTGATTGTTCAAATAGATGCCGGGGAAGATCAGCGTGCCAAGACTGTCCGCGCCGATCAGGAACGCAAGCGGCGCACTGCCGACATTGACGGCAAGCGCCGTGCGTACGCCACCGAAGATCATCGGCAACGCATTCGGTAACTCGACCTGGAGCAGCGACTGCTGCTTTGTCATGCCGATACCTTTCGCCGACTCCCGTAGCGACGTCGGCACCTGACGCAGTCCCTCGTAGGTATTGCGCGTAATGGGGAGTACGGATGCGAGCCACAGGGCGACGATCGCAGGACCGTCGCCGATACCCAGTACGGCGAGTGAGAGCACGAGTACCGCCAGCGATGGAATCGTATTGCCGACATTGAAAATCTGCATCAGACGCTCCGCATGGCGTAGCACCGATGGACGACTCAGTGCGACGCCCGCCGGCACGCCGGTCGCAATCGCGGCAAGCATCGACCAGCCGACCAGTTGCAAGTGCGCACCCAAGTCGAACATCAACTCGCCACGGTACGTCACAAAGGTGGCGGGGCCGATCCACCAGACCAGCAGCACGGCGATGATCACGGCGGCACCCAGGCGGCGCAGCAATGGCGCGGAGGAAAAGCCGTCGCGACGATTGTCCGTCGTGCCAGCGGCATCGGCAGCCGACGTGTCCGCGGCCGGGCCATTCACGCGAGAACGGCCCAGGGACCGGGAATCGTTGGACCGGGTCGGACGACTGTCGCGCCTATCCGCAATGGACGATTGAGACTGGCTAGCGATGTGGTTTGTTGTCATCGTATTTTCCGTAGGCAACACCGGGCCGCGCACGTTTCAAAAACGCGTCGACAGCGGACCTGCCGCCGACAGCGAGCGAAGGCGCGTAACCGCCAACGCCCATAGCCCGAATGTGCGACATTGCAAGCACGGCGCCTGGCCGTGCGCGAAGACCCCGACATCACGTGACGTTATGCCACGCGATGTCGGCGCCGACCATACCGTATATCGCGATACGGCAGGCGAGGAACTGATGGATAGAATCGCAATGCGCGACTCAAGCATTATCTGTGCCGCCGAGCACCGAACTTCAAGACCCGGCCCGGCCACTGTGCTGCAATACCCGCATACACGTTAGCATGCGGCATCACGATGTCGCATGCCACCGATCAAGGCATGACATCAATAGCGAAGCCGCGGATACACAGCGTTGACGGTCCGTGGCACCCTCCATGAAGGGTCTGCAACAGACGTTATATAGGTTGATTACACATGCGCACGACGAATCATCTAATGCGTAAGACTAGATTCGACCGTGACGTTCTATTGACCACGTAAGACCAGAGCCCGTCGGCCAAGCCCTGTCGACAGCATTGCGGCAGACGAATACCTGGAACGGCCGCCCTCACGCAACCAGCATGACGGCACGGTATCGCGCGCAATTCACGTCTTCGAGCACCCCGGCGGCATTATCTATTAAGACGAAAACCCTATTGCGGCCGGTATTTTTAACGATTGTGAAGCAAAAGCATAGCAAATAACGACCCTTTTGTCCAGCCGCAGCGGTCTTGCCTCCCCTCTCGCACGAAAAGGGCTGAAATCCAGCATGATTATTTAATACGTATTACGAAATAAATAACACGTTATTCTCATGCTTCGCATTCCTTCATAATAATAAGAAAAATTTACCCCGATCCGCCACACACATAACGGACCGGGATCGTCTGTTGCCACGCTTATTTCGGCAGAGAATCCAGACCGCGCGCCAGATCGGCACGTATGTCGTCCGGGTTCTCCAGCCCCACCGCGACCCGCATCAGACCTTCCGTGATACCCGCGCTGGTCCGCGCCTCGGCACTGACACGACCGTGCGTCGTGCTGGCAGGATGCGTGATCGTGGTCCGGGTATCGCCCAGGTTCGCGGTGATCGAGCACACTTGCGTCGCGTCGATCACATGCCACGCATGCTTGCGCTGTACGTCAGGCGTCTCGCCGTCCACTTCGAACGAGAGCACCGCACCGCCGGTCGTCTGCTGACGCATCGCGAGCGCATGCTGCGGATGCGATGGCAAACCGGCGTAATGCACACGCCGCACGCGAGGATGACCCTCCAGCCATTGCGCAATCGCCAGCGCGTTGGCTGACTGCTGGCGCATCCGCAGATTCAACGTTTCCAGCCCGCGCAGCAGCACCCAGGCGTTGAACGCGGACAACGTCGGACCGGCGCTGCGCACGATCGGGAACACCTTGTCGGTCACGAAGGCATGCGAACCGACAATCGCGCCGCCAAGCACCCGGCCCTGGCCATCGATGTATTTCGTCGCGGAATGCACCACGACATCGGCACCCAGGGCGAGTGGCTGCTGCAATGCCGGCGAGCAGAAACAGTTATCGACCACTAGCATGAGCCCGGCCGCATGCGCGACTTCGGCGATGGCGGCAATATCGGACACTTCGCCTAACGGGTTCGACGGGGTTTCGAGAAAGAACAACTTCGTCTCGCCCGGACGCACCGCCTCGCGCCAGGCAGCGAGATCAGTGGCATCGACAAACGTGGTCGTCACGCCGAACTTGCTGATGATGCCGCTGAACAACTGCATCGTCGAACCGAAGATACTGCGCGAGCTGACGATATGGTCTCCTGCCTGCAATGCGGCCATCAGGATCGACAGGATCGCACTCATGCCGGAAGCGGTGGCGATACATGCCTCGGCCCCTTCCAACGCCGCGAGCCGTGTCTGGAACATCGACACGGTGGGGTTGGTCACGCGGGAATAGGTAAAACCGTCGTCGGCGTTCGCGAAGCGATGCGCGGCCTCTGCGGCGCTGCCGAAACAGAAACTCGACGACAGAAACATCGCCTCGCCGTGCTCGTTGTATTCACTACGCAGGGAGCCCGCACGCACTGCACGCGTGTCGAAATCCCATTGCGCCACCATCTCGTCCGACGGCACGCGTGCGCGACCGGGGAAATAGGGCGCTTCTGAAGCGTGAGAAGCCTGCTGTCCGGCACCATTGCCGGATGCGGAAGGAAGCGTCTTGTCGTCTGCCATGTTTTCCGATGTCCGTCCGTGGAAATGCGGCCTTGCGCAGGGCCACCAACAGCCCGCGCGCCGCCAACGTCCGGCTCAGTCGCCGGCCAGTTGCAGATGCAATTGCGAACGGCCCTGGCCGTCGTCATTACGCACCGTCGCATTGTGATCGCGGGAATAGCGACCCTCGGGGTCGTCGTTGTTGCGGTCCTGTTGCGCCGAAGGCGCCAGGCGGGCGCGCTCCAGTTCATCGAGATACTCCGGCGTGATATCGCCGGTGATATAGCATCCATCGAAACACGAGGCGTCGAAATTACGCAGCGCTGGATTGATATCCGCCACCGCTTGCTTCATGTCCTCGACGTCCTGATAAATCAGGCCATCGGCGCCGATCAATTGGGCCACTTCCTCATGCGTGCGGTCATGCGCAACCAGTTCACCGCGCGTTGGCATGTCGATACCGTAGACGTTCGGGAACTTCACGGGCGGTGCCGCCGATGCAAAGATCACCTTGTTCGCGCCGGCGTCGCGCGCCATCTGTACGATCTCGTGACTGGTGGTGCCGCGGACGATGGAATCGTCGACGATCAGTACGTTCTTGCCCTTGAACTCAACGCCCATCGCGTTCAGCTTCTGGCGTACGGACTTTTTCCGAACCGCCTGCCCCGGCATGATGAAGGTCCGGCCCACGTAGCGGTTCTTGAAGAAGCCTTCGCGGTACTCGACGCCCAGCTTATTGGCGACCTGCATCGCGGCCGGACGGCTCGAATCCGGAATCGGCATCACGACATCGATCAAGCCTGGCGGCAAGGTGCGCTTGATCTTGTCGGCAAGATAATCCCCCATGCGCAGACGTGCGTCATACACCGGCACGCCATCCAGCACCGAGTCCGGCCGTGCCAAATACACGTATTCGAAGATGCAGGGATTCAGGCTCGGGTTTTCCGCGCATTGCTGCGCGTGCAGTTGCCCGTCAAGATCGATGAAGACAGCCTCGCCCGGCGCAACGTCGCGCACAAACGTGAAACCGATGCCTTCCAGCGCCACGGACTCCGATGCCACCATCCATTCCACGCCGTCCGGACCATCGTTGCGGCCGAGGCATAACGGGCGGATACCATTCGGATCGCGGAACGCGAGCAGGCCAAAGCCTGCCACGAGCGCCACGATCGCATACGAACCACGCACGCGGCGATGCGTGCCGCTGACCGCGGTAAACAGCGCTTCCGGCTCCAGGGTGTAGCCATCGCTCGCCGTCTGCAACTCATGCGCGAACACGTTGAGCAACACTTCCGTATCGGAACTGGTATTGATATGACGACGGTCGATGCGATACAGCTCGTCCTTTAACTGCGTCGTGTTCGTCACATTGCCGTTGTGCGCGAGGATGATGCCGTACGGTGCATTCACGTAGAACGGCTGGGCTTCCTCCTCGCTGCTTGCCGAACCGGCCGTCGGGTAGCGCACTTGTCCGATCCCGGTCGTGCCCGGCAGGCTGCGCATGTTCCGCGTGCGGAACACGTCGCGTACCATGCCGTTGGCCTTGTGCATGTGAAACGTACGACCGTTGAGGGTGGCGATACCCGCGGCATCCTGACCGCGGTGCTGGAGCAGCAGCAAGCTGTCATAGATCAGCTGGTTGACCGGAGAATTCGACACTACGCCGACGATGCCGCACATGGCAGGAACCATCCATAAAATAAAAACCGACATACCGCATCCGCCGTGCACGCCGCCATCGGCGTCTCGTGGACGCCGCAACCGACGACACACCAGCGACTGTCCGATAACGACACTGCACGCCGGAATGCGGGACACATCCACTCAACCGGCCAGGGATGACGGGCACCGTTCTTCCGTCCCCCGTCGGTCGACTGCAACCTATTCGCGCTACCACCCACGCGCCACACGCTGGTGCGGCAGAGGCCGTAGCCGCGACTTTACCTTTTCGGCTCGAAAGCCCTGGCGCGCGCCACCATAGCATTGTCCGGCGGAGGACGCCGGTATCCGAACCATCGCGCGGCTCGCCCCAACCCGCGACGACGCCCGAAGGAACGCCTATCGCGACAACAAGGCCTGCATCTGCACCGGCAGATGCGGCGCCACCGAGGCCACCACCTGTGCGACATAAGGCCGCAGCATCGCATGTCGCCAAAACGCCGTCTTCGGCAATTCGGTGAACTTTGCCCCTGCAAATAACAGTACGACGATCACCACGCCGCGCGCCAAACCAAACATCAGACCCAGGCCGCGATCCACGGAACGCAATCCACCGATTTCCGTCAAGCGGCTCAATAGCGCGCTGCCCACGGTGCTGATCACCAGTACCGCGGCGGCAATCACAATGAACCCCACGACCCACTGCGTCAATGCCCCGCCCGGCCAATTCGCCGGCACATACACGGCCACTTGGTCGGCAAAACGTGCGGCAACGATTAACGCCACCACCCAGCCGACCAATGCGAACAGCTCGCCCACCAGACCGCGCCATGCACCACGCAGCGCCGATAACAGGATCACGGCGATGACAACGTAATCGAATGCCGTCAACACCGTGCCAGGCATGTCCGGCGCCGCCATGTCGGCACCATCGGCACGCACCACGGCCGACGACGCGTAGGCGGGCGCGGCCACCCCCGAGGCGCCGTCGGACGCCGCCTGCGCCGATGACGCCGGGCGCATCAGTCGGCCGGCCCACGCTTGCGCCGCGTTCAATGAGTGGGTTACCGCGCCGGACATGGCATGTGTCGCATCGTCACCGGCCGCTCGTGCCACCTTTCCGACGTCATGCGCCAGATCGTGTGCGTCGTCGACCGTGCGCGATGCCGCCGCCTGGGTGTCGGGCATTGTCGTCAGCGTCCGTTACCGGCATCAGCCGTCTGCGTCAGACCCGCAAGCCGTACTTTCTGTACGGCGGCCTGTGCCGTGGTCCGATCCGCAAAGGGACCGGCGCGCAATTGCACGCGCATCACGCCGTCGCTCCCTTTATCGGTGTTGACGAAGGCAGGCACGCCGATCCGTTTCAATTTCTTCACCCATTCCTGGGCACTCGCCGTGCTTTCGAAACTGCCCAATTGCACGACGTAGCGCGCACCTGGTGTCGCGGGCGTAGGCGGCAAGGCAGCCACACGGGTCGCAAGATCATTGTCCGCGGCCGTGGTGGCAGCGCCACCCGCCGCCGTCGCATGGCCACCTGCCCGGCCCTTCGCCGTGCCATTATCGGTGGCACCGGAGGCGCTGTTGAAGACTTCCGCGAAACGTTGCTGCCCGCTGCCGGCAGCCGACTGGCTCGTCGACGTGACCGCACCGGCCTTGTCCGTGCCGCTCGCCGTGGCGGCGGCATGACGCGTGCCGTCGGTCCCTGCGTCGGCTGCCGCTTTTGCGCCCGCCACCACATCCTGATGCACCGCATCGGCACCACTATCGATCGCCGCATGCGTGCGGACAGGCGGCGTGCCACCTTGACCTTGTTCCGGAATGTCGATGGCGATATCACCCGTCGCCGGTTTCGGCGTGGCGTCCAGCACCATCGGTAAAATGATCACGGCGGCGAGTACCAACGCGATGGCCCCAACCAGTCTGCGGCGCGCGCGCTGCTTCTCGGGCAAGGTCGGATCGAGCATCGCCTCCTGGCCCACCCCGCGCGCGCGGCGAGACCGGCTCGCGACCCGTTCGCTCTCGGCGCCGCCCACGTCGAGCCCTGGTTCCATCCGGCGTGATCGGCTGCCGGACGCACGACTGCGCCCTTCGGTTCGACCCGACGATCCTGCCCGCTTGCTGCCGAACGAAAAAATGCCCATAAAACCCGGTTGAATCCTCGATTCCGGCAATGCGCCGACGCCTTGCGCAGTGGCCGATACGCCCGCGCGCTTCAGTGCTGTTGCAGACGCCGATGTGCCAGTACACCCGCGACGGTCAGGAAAGACCCGAAGACGATAATTCTATCATTCTCCGTGACCCGGCTAGCGGCATCCTGATAGGCCAACGCGGGGGAGTGAAACGTCCGCACGGAACGCGCCTCGTCCGGCGTTGCTTTGACGCTACGCCCGATACCGCCCAGTGCCAGGCCACTCGCTGGCTGTCCAGCAGTCGCAGGCGCATCCGCGACCGTGTCCGGCGCGGTCGAACGCTGTGTTGCGGGGTTTTCGCCATCCATGCCGATCTGCTCGCGCACGATCGACGCCAGCGATTCCGCGCGCGCGGCGCGCGAAGTCGGCAGGTCGGTCAGGCACCAGTGGTCGATGTCGTTCTTGAGTGTCGCGACGATTTGCACGATGTCCTTGTCCTCCATCGCACCAAACACGGCATAGGTGAACGGGAAATAGCCCATGCTACCGAGGTTCTGCGCCAGCACCGCCGCGGCGTGCGGATTATGCGCGACATCGAGGATCACACTCGGACGACCCGGCAGGACCTGGAATCGACCGGGTAACTCGACGGTCGCCAACCCCATGCGCACATCCTGCGCCGTGACCGGAACCCGATCACGCAACGCCTCCAATGCGCCCAACGCCGCACAGGCGTTCAACAGCTGGTTCGCGCCACGCAGCGCCGGATAGGCCAATGCGCGATGACTGACCGAACGCCCCCGATACGACCACTGCTGCCGATCGCCCTCGATCGTCTGCAAGCGGAAATCCCGTCCGACCAGCCAGAGATCGGCGCCAAGTTGATCGCCATAGCGCAGCATGCTTTCCGGCGGCAGCGGATCGCCGATGATCGCCGGACGGCCGGCGCGGAAAATACCGGCCTTCTCCAGGCCGATCGCCTCGCGCGTGGTGCCCAGGAACTGAGTGTGGTCGATGTCGACACTGGTGATGACCGCGACATCCGCATCGATGATGTTCGTGCCATCCAGCCGGCCACCGAGGCCAACCTCCAAAATGACCGCATCCAGTCCGCGCGAGGCGAACAGATGCAGGATCGCCAACAAGGTGAATTCGAAATACGTCAGCGAAACCGGCTCGCGCAGACCGGCCCGCGCCTGCTCGACCGCCTGAAAGTGCGGCAGCAGTTCGGCATCGCTCGCTTGCTCGCCATTGATCCGCGCGCGTTCGTTGAACGTCAGCAGATGCGGCGAGGTGTGACAACCCACGCGATATCCGGCCGCCAGCAGGATCGCTTCCAGCATCGCGCAGGTCGAGCCCTTCCCGTTCGTCCCGCCAACCGTGATGACCGGACAGGCGAACCGCAGCCCCATCGCCTCACGCACGCAGCCGATCCGCCCCAGCCCCATGTCGATGCCTACCGGGTGCGCAGTTTCCAGCCAGCCTAGCCAGGCATCGAGCGTCGAGAAATCGCCTTGCGCGCCAGCAGGCACCACAGAGGCGGCGGCAACCGGCAAGGGCGCCGTGGGAGGAACAGGTGCGGTGGGATCGGACGTCATCGATTCGGAAGTGGGGTTTATCGCTTGTCGCGAAGCGGCGTCAGACGGGCGACGTCATGACCGGGTCCTGCATCGAGCGCCCCAGCAACGCGATCAAGCGCGCGATTTCGTCGCGCATCTTGCGGCGATCGACGATCATGTCGATGGCGCCCTTCTGCAACAGGAACTCGGCACGCTGGAAGCCTTCCGGCAGCTTCTCACGTACTGTCTGCTCGATCACGCGCGGGCCCGCAAAACCGATCAACGCCTTGGGTTCGGCGATGACGACATCGCCCAGGAAGGCGAAACTGGCGGACACGCCGCCCATCGTCGGATCCGTCAGTACCGAAATGAATGGCAGCTTCTTCTCCGACAACTGGGTCAGCATCGCCGTCGTCTTCGCCATTTGCATCAGCGACAGCAAGCTTTCCTGCATCCGGGCGCCGCCGGATGCGGTCACGCAGATGAACGGCACGTTCTGCTCAAGCGCATTCTGCGCGCCACGGGCAAAGCGCTCGCCCACGACGGAGCCCATCGAGCCCCCCATGAACGCAAATTCGAACGCGGCCACCACGACTGGCAGCGTATGAATCGCACCGCCCATCACGACCATCGCATCGGTTTCGCCGGTGTCGTCCATCGCATCCTTGATGCGATCCGGATACTTCTTGCTGTCCTTGAACTTCAACGCGTCGATCGGCACCACTTCATTGCCGATTTCGTAACGGCCTTCCGCGTCCAACAGCGAATCGAGCCGTGCCCGCGCGCCTATGCGCATGTGGTGCGTGCATTTCGGACAGACATAGAGGTTCGCATCAACGTCATTGCGATACAGCACGGCCTCGCAAGAGGGGCACTTGATCCACAGCCCTTCCGGGATACCCCGGCGCGCGGCGCGATTCGATTGTTGAATCTTCGGGGGCAGCAGTTTGTCGAGCCAGCTCATCAGGCGCTCCTATCAATCTCTCAAGCGTCGATCGCACGACGGATGTCGGCGATGAAACGGGTCAGCTCAGCGACGGCGTCGGTCGGCGCGGCCTGTTCGAGCAGCTGGACGATCCGGCTGCCGATCACGACCGCGTCCGAAACCTGCGCAACGGCACGCGCCGTCTCGGCATCGCGGATACCAAAACCAACACCCACCGGCACCGATACCCGCTCGCGAATGGTCGGCATTCTACCTGCGATCGCGGCCACGTCCAGATTTCCAGCCCCCGTGACGCCTTTCAACGACACGTAATAGACATAGCCGCTGGCGATCTTGCCCACCGCCTCGATGCGCTCGGTGGTCGACGTGGGGGCCAGCAAGAAAATGGGATCGAGACCGACCTCACGCAGTGTCGATGTGAATTCGCCCGCTTCCTCGGGCGTGTAATCCACCACCAGCACCCCGTCCACGCCTGCCTCGGCAGCCGCGCGGGCGAACGTCGCCAGCCCCATGCGCTCGATTGGATTCGCATAGCCCATCAGGACAACCGGTGTCTCGTCGTCGCGCCCCCGGAACGTGCGGACATTATCCAGCACGTCACGCAGACGCACGCCCCGGGCCAGCGCCCGCTCGGAGGAACGCTGGATCACCGGGCCGTCGGCCATCGGGTCCGAGAACGGTACGCCGAGTTCGATGACATCGGCGCCACCCTCGGCCAGCGCGTGCATGAATTCGACGGTCCGCGCGGGATCGGGGTCGCCCGCCGTCATGAACGGGATCAACCCCTTGCGACCGGCCGCGGTCAGCACCGCAAAACGTTTTTCAATACGAGACATGTGTATGGTTCTCTTCGGAAGGCGTGTCCGGCCCGTTGTTCACGCGCGCGACATGCGTTATATCCCGCTCCGTGGCATCGGCGGTCGTCGCGACTGCCGGCGCCGCGCCCTCATCGGTTTCAGTCATCAAGCCGTTGGTCGACACAGGGTCGCCTTGCGCGGCCATGACGCTCTGGCGCATCGGTGTCAGCATCACGTCGCTGTCCGGTGCATGTTGCACCGCGCGCAAGGCATGCAACCGTGCGCGCGCCACGTCGCAATATGCTGTATTGATCTCGTACCCCAGAAAATGCCGGTCTTGACGTGCACATGCGACCGCCGTGGTGCCACTGCCCATGAACGGGTCCAATACGGTCCCACCCGGTGGACAACTTGCCAGCACCATCCGCTCGATGATTTCGAGCGGCTTTTGCGTCGGATGCGCCACCCGCTCGGCATGTTGCCGATGCAGTCGCGACACCGACCAGACATCTTTGGGGTTATAGCCCATCTCCAACCATCGGCTACCGGCAAACTGCTTGCGCGTACGGGCCTTTTTCGTCGCCGCGTCATAGGGAATACGGACCGGGTCGAGGTCGAAATAATACTGCTTGCCCCGGACAAACAGGCCGATGTTGTCGTGTACCGAACTGAAACGCCGCGTTGAACCGCCCATGCTGGGAACACGCCGGTCCCAGATGATCTCATTGGCCATCGTCATCCGCCGCTTCAGGAAACTGAAGATTTCCGGCGCGAATTGCCAACTGCAGAAGATGTAGAGGGAGCCGGTAGGCTTGAGCAATGGGATGGTCCGTTCGAGCCAGTGCTCGGTCCATTCCAGATGCGCATCCGCGTCCAGCTTGTCCGAATCGTTGCCGTAGTCCTTGCCGAGCCCGTACGGCGGATCGGCGATCACCAGGTCGATCGACCCCGGTGCGATATTGTCTAGCGCCGTGCAGTAATCGAGATTCTCGATGACGATCGACGAACTCGGGCGCACCGGGGCAGGCGACACGGCGTCCGCAGCCAGGGCCGTGCCACCGGACTCGCCGGCGGCGCCGGTCCCGGCCGGCTTCAGGAAAAGCGACGTGCCCACTATAGGACCAAGCCCCCGCGTTCGGCCACCGTGTGCATGTCCTTGTCGCCCCTGCCTGACAAGTTGACGAGCAGCAGCTTGTCCTTCGGCAGCGCCGGTGCGATCTTCACCGCGTGCGCAATGGCATGACTCGACTCAAGCGCCGGAATAATGCCCTCGATGCGGCAGCAATCATGAAAGGCGCGTAGCGCTTCGTCATCGGTGATCGTCACGTACTTCGCGCGGCCCAGATCGTGCAACCAGGCGTGCTCGGGCCCCACGCCCGGATAGTCGAGGCCGGCCGAAACGGAATGGGTCTCGATGATCTGGCCATCGCCGTCCTGCAATAGATAGGTGCGATTGCCGTGCAACACGCCCGGCGTGCCGCCCGTGATCGAGGCAGAGTGACGCCCCGTGTCCAGTCCGTCACCGGCCGCTTCCACACCGATCAATTCGACGTCAGGGTGATCGATATATGGATAGAAGATCCCCATGGCATTCGAACCACCGCCGACACAGGCAATGACACTATGCGGCTGACGCCCGGTCATCTCCGGCATTTGCACCTTGCATTCGTCGCCGATCACGCGCTGGAAGTCGCGCACCATCATCGGATAGGGGTGCGGGCCCGCCACTGTGCCGATGATATAGAACGTATCTTCGATGTTGGAGACCCAATCCCGCATGGCCTCGTTCAACGCGTCCTTTAACGTGCGCGAGCCCGACTCCACCGGCACGACCGTCGCGCCCAGCAGCTTCATCCGATACACGTTGGCCGCCTGGCGCCGCACGTCCTCGGCACCCATGTAGACAACGCACTCCATGCCGAACCGCGCGGCAATGGTCGCCGTGGCCACGCCATGCTGCCCCGCCCCGGTTTCGGCAATGACGCGCGGCTTGCCCATCCGGCGCGCCAGCAAGGCTTGGCCGATCACGTTGTTGACCTTGTGCGCGCCGGTGTGGTTGAGGTCCTCACGCTTGAAAAAGAGCTGCGCGCCTCCCAGCTCACGGCTCCACCGCTGTGCGTGGTAGATCGGTGACGGCCGGCCGACGTAGTGCTTCAGTTCGTAGGCATATTCCGCAAGAAAGGCGGGGTCTTGGCGATACTTGTCGTACTGCTGCTTCAGCGCTTCAAGCGCATGCACCAGTGTTTCAGCGACAAAGGTGCCGCCATAAGTGCCGAAATGGCCATTGATATCGGGAAAATCGTACATTTTCTATCCTGTGGCACCGGCAAGCGCCGGACACCTCGAAGCAATTCGCTCTGGGTCGGACCGTCATGCGCTAGCGCGACGACGGTCAAGGAGACAAAGGCACCCGCCCGCCGTCGCGGTCGTAGCGGACGGGCGCGGGTGGCCGACGGTCAGCGCCGCTTGGCGCGCCCGATCCACCATCCAAATCGTCCCGATGCCCGCAATCTCTGAGAATGCATAGCCCGTCCAAGGAAATGCGTCATTCGTGCCCGGCCGCGCGTGTCGAAACCATCGCGGAGCGATAAGCCAGCCGTCATCAGCCTGCGTCCGATCGCGCCTTCGCCACCTGTCGGCACCGCTCATGCGCGGTCTTACGCCACAAGCGCGTCATTTTAGCAAATTGCCAAAAGGTTACCGCATTCGCGTCAGGAACAGACCATCCGACCAAGTGATTCGTCTCATGGGCCGACCCTTCCGCAACGCTTTTGTCTCAGCCATCGGCCGCACGTACCGCAGCAACGAACGCACGCATCCGTGCCGCCTCCTTGACACCCTTTACGGCAGCGGAACCCACCCCCTCTGTGCCACTCGACACGTCGACGGCAAACGGGCGAACCCGGCGCACCGCCGCCGCGACGTTCTCCGGATGCAGTCCCCCGCCCAGGACGGCCCGATGCCCGAGGGCCGGCGCAATCACCGACCAATCGAAAACATGGCCGCCCCCGCCATACCCGTCGACCAGCGCGTCGAGCATCAGCCCCCGTGCACCCGCATAGGACGCCGCGAGCGCATCAAGTTCGGCCGGGGACAACGTCGGTGCCACGCGTATCGCGCGGAGCCAGGGAAGCCCGGCAGCAGCAGCCAGATGCCGACACTGCTCCGGCGTTTCATCACCATGGAACTGCAGCAGTTGAATGCCTGTTTCCCGCGCCACGCACACCACGTCCGCTTCGTCGGCGTTGACGAAGAGCCCGACCGCCGTAATGAAAGGCGGCAGGCGACGGGTCAAGGCGGCAGCCTGGGTGACGCTGACCGCGCGCGGGCTTTTCGGGTAAAACACCATGCCGATGGCATCGACGCCCAACGCCACCGCCAGGTCGACGTCCTGCTCGCGGGTCATGCCGCAGAACTTGATGCGCGTTCGGTGCGCCGACGCATCCCGTGGGTCACCCGCCGTATTGTTCAATCCGGCCATCGCCATGCTCCCGGCCGCGCCGCCACACTCGGCGCAGGCATTTCGAATTCCGCAGGATAACCGACACGCGTCAGATACAGGCCATCGGGCATGAAAGTCGGCGCCGCGCATTGGCGATTACGCACCACGAGCAGTTCGTCGACCCATTCGGGGGCGTATCGACCGCGACCGATGGCCACCAGGCTGCCGACCAGATTGCGCACCATATGATGCAAGAAGGCGGAGGCGGTAAAGCGAAAGTGGATGAAATCACCGTGCTGGACGACGTCGGCCTGTTTCATCGTCTTGATCGGCGACTTGGCCTGGCATTCCGACGAACGGAAAGACGAAAAATCGTGCTCGCCCAGAAGCCGTGTCGCGGCGGCGCGCATGGCCGCCACATCCAGTGGCGTATGCACCCAGCCCACACGCCCGGCGAGCAATGTCGGTTTCACCGCATGCTGGAAAATCACGTAGTCATAGCTGCGTTCAAATGCCGAAAATCGCGCATTGAACGTCTCGGGAACGGGCTTGGCCCATTGGATGGCCACGCCCGGTGGCAGATGCGCGTTGACCCCTCGGACCCAGGAAAAATCACTGCGCCGGGCGGCCGAATCGAAGTGGATCACCTGATTCAGCGCATGCACGCCGGTATCGGTACGACCGGCCGTGGTTACCTTGACCGGCGCCTGTGTAAAGGTCGACAACGCGGCTTCCACGGCCCCCTGGACCGTTTCCCGATTCGGCTGCGACTGCCAACCATGAAACCGCGAACCGTCGTATTCGACGCCAGCCGCGATACGAACCAGAGCCGTATTCATCGCCGACGGTCCGGGCGCAGCGGGTCATGCGCGGGCTCGGCATCGCCAAGGTCCAGCGCATCGTCCAAATTGAGGTCCAAGGCAAGAATATCGGCGGGCAAGCCACGCGGCAAGGCGCGTGCCACTGGCTTTGCCTCGTTCCCCGCGCCCTGACCGCCCGGCGTGCGACCTGTGTCATCGGCCTCGAGCCCGTCCGTCTCGGTTTCGTCGATGGCATGATGGCGCGCCGACGGCCCGTGTGATGACGGTATCGTAGGTGCGGGAATGAGCGGGACGACTGCGGTTGGTACGGCCACCACCCCTGCCGCAGCCTCTTCAACGGCAGGCGCCGCGCCCTGTCCGACAGGCCGGTCCCGCTTCTGGGCACCGGAATAGCCGTCCGGCGTGTGTCGATGAACGGCAGCAGCCGTCATCAACCGTTCGCTGACCAAACGCTTGCGCGCCAACGCAGCGGCCGATTCTGGCGAGTCGTCCGATTTCGTCCGGCCCGCGCGACCCTTCCACCAACCGAAGCGAACCAGGTCAGGCCTCCAGCAGGATGCGCAGCATCCGACGCAGTGGCTCGGCGGCACCCCACAACAATTGGTCGCCTACCGTGAACGCCGACAGGTAGTCGTCGCCCATCGCCATTTTCTTAAGGCGCCCCACCGGTACATCGAGCGTTCCGGTCACCACGGCGGGCGACAGGTCGCGCATCGACGCCTCGCGGGTATTCGGCACCACCCGCACCCAATCGTTGGCTTGCGCCATCAGGCCCTCGATGTCCGACAAGGGCACATTCTTCTTCAGCTTGATCGTCAGTGCCTGCGAATGGCAGCGCATGGCGCCGATGCGTACACACAATCCGTCGACCGGGATCGAACCCGCCTGTCCGGCAATCTTGCCGAGAATCTTGTTGGTTTCGGCCGGCCCCTTCCATTCTTCCTTCGACTGGCCGTTCCCCAGATCCTTGTCGATCCAGGGGATCAATGATCCGGCCAGCGGCACGCCAAATTGCGCGATGGGCATGTCCGGACCATTCATCGTCTCGGCAACCTTGC
Organism: Robbsia andropogonis; assembly: GCF_000970345.1. Taxonomy (GTDB): domain Bacteria; phylum Pseudomonadota; class Gammaproteobacteria; order Burkholderiales; family Burkholderiaceae; genus Robbsia; species Robbsia andropogonis. The sequence continues at coordinate 86,195 of NZ_LAQU01000006.1, forward strand.
GATCGATATCGAGGATCGCGGATGCCGGATCGGCGAGCGCCGGCGCGACGGCCTGCTGCAACGTCCCCATCTGCGACAGCAGTTCGCGCATGTTCTGCGCGCCCGCGCCGGACGCCGCCTGGTACGTCATGGCACTGATCCACTCGACCAGGTCATGCTGGAACAGGCCGCCGAGCGCCATCATCATCAGGCTGACGGTGCAGTTGCCGCCGATGTAGTCGCGAATGCCGTCCCGCAGCCCCTGGTCGATCACCGAACGGTTGACCGGATCCAGGATGATGATGGCATCTTCCTTCATCCGCAGCGTGGAGGCGGCGTCGATCCAATAGCCCTTCCACCCGGCTGCACGCAGCTTTGGATAGACCTCGGTCGTGTAATCGCCACCCTGGGACGTGATGATGATGTCGCAACGTTTCAGGTCGTCGATCGACGTCGCGTCTTTCAGGCGTGTCTCGTTCTTGGCGAACGTCGGCGCGGCACCGCCCGCATTGCTGGTGCTGAAAAACACCGGTTCGATCAGCGCGAAGTCGCCTTCCGTCTGCATCCGCTGCATCAGGACCGACCCCACCATTCCCCGCCAACCTACGAGACCTACCGTCTTCATCGCGTCACCCACTCGTCACAGTACCGCCGCACGCCCTATGCGCGCAGCGCCTTCACCACCGCGTCACCCATCTGCGCGGTACTTACCTTCTCCGTGCCAGCCGCCCAGATGTCGGCCGTGCGCAAGCCATCACGCAGCACCTGCTTGACCGCATCCTCGATGCGATCGGCCTGCTCGGCGAGACCCAGCGTGAAGCGCAGCATCATCGCCGCCGAGAGGATCGTCGCCAATGGATTGGCCACGCCCTTGCCCGCGATATCCGGCGCCGAACCGTGCGACGGCTCATATAAGCCCTTGTTGGCCTTGTCCAGCGACGCCGACGGCAGCATCCCAATCGATCCGGTCAGCATCGACGCCTGATCCGACAGAATGTCGCCAAACATATTGCCCGTCACCACCACATCAAAGGCCTTCGGCGCGCGCACCAGCTGCATTGCCGCGTTGTCTACGTACATGTGCGACAGTGCAACATCGGCATACTGCTTCGATACGTCGGTCATCACGTCGCGCCACAATTGCGACGTTTCCAGCACGTTCGACTTGTCGACACTGCACAGCTTCTTGTCACGCTTGGACGCCGCCTGGAACGCCACATGCGCGATCCGTTCGATTTCCGGCACGCTATAGCGCATGGTATCGAAGCCTTCGAGCGCGCCCGGGAACAGACCATCGCTCGCCTGGCGACGCCCTCGCGGCTGACCGAAATAGATGTCGCCATTCAATTCGCGAATGATCAGGATATCGAGGCCCGCAACCACTTCCGGTTTCAGCGTGGACGCACTCGCCAATTCCGGATACAAGATCGCTGGCCGGAAGTTCGCGAACAATTGCAGTTCCTTGCGCAAGCCGAGAATGGCTTGTTCGGGACGCAACGGACGGTCCAGCTTGTCGTATTTCCAATCTCCCACGGCGCCGAACAGAATCGCATCGGCAGCCTTCGCCAGGGACAGCGTGGCTTCCGGCAGCGGATGCCCGCTCGCCTCGTAGCCCGCACCGCCAACTGGTGCGCTTTCCAATTCGAAACGCTCATCGAGCGCGTTCAAAACCTTGGTCGCCTCGGCAATGATCTCCGGCCCGATGCCATCACCGGGCAATATCGCAATCTTCATCTCTATCTCTCTACGAAAAGCACGGCGCGGGCAAGACGGATCTCTGGCCGCCGCGGCACGCGGCGCGGCGGGTTCCTACAGTACGCGCTTGCCCAGCCAGGGTTGACGCAACAGGCGCTCCGCCTCGAACTTTCGGATCGCATCCGCGTGCTGCAACGTCAGACCGATATCGTCAAAGCCATTCAACATGCAATAACGGCGAAACGACGAGATCTCGAACGGATAGGCAACGCTGCCATCCTCTGTACGCACTTGCTGCGCGTCAAGATCGATCACCAGCTTGAATCCGACGAAAGCGGCCGTGTCCTGGAACAACCTATCCACCTGCTGTTCAGTCAGGACGACAGGCAACAGCCCGTTCTTGAACGAGTTGTTGAAGAAGATATCGGCGAAGCTCGGCGCGATCACCGCGCGAAAACCATATTGCGTCAAGGCCCACGGCGCGTGCTCACGCGAGCTACCGCAACCGAAGTTTTCGCGCGCCAGCAACACCGTTGCCCCTTTGTAACGCGATTGGTTCAGCGCGAAATCGGGATTCAACGGCCGCGTCGAGCAATCCTGCCCTGGCTCGCCATGATCGAGGTAACGCCACTCGTCAAACAAGTTCTGACCAAAACCGGTCCGCTTGATCGACTTCAGGAACTGCTTCGGGATGATCGCGTCGGTGTCCACGTTCGCACGATCGAGCGGCGCGACCAAGCCGCTATGGACGGTAAATTTTTCCATCTGTATTCGCTTCCCGCTGATCCAGTTAGGCCATCTTCCGCACGTCGACGAAGTGCCCTTCGATCGCAGCCGCGGCCGCCATGGCCGGGCTCAGCAAATGCGTCCGACCACCCGCGCCTTGCCGGCCTTCGAAATTCCGATTCGACGTGGACGCGCAACGCTCACCCTGTTCGAGCCGGTCCGCGTTCATTGCCAGACACATCGAACAACCGGGATCACGCCATTCGAAACCGGCATCGATGAACACGCGGTCCAACCCTTCACGCTCAGCCTGCGCCTTGACCAAGCCCGAGCCCGGGACGACCAAGGCCTGCCGCACCGTTGGCGCCACCTTGCGATTCAGCCGCTTCACGACATAAGCCGCGGCGCGCAGGTCTTCGATCCGCGCATTGGTGCAGGAACCGATAAAGACCTTGTCGATGTTGACCGACTCCATCGGCGTGTTAGGCGTCAAGCCCATGTACTTCAAAGCGCGCTCGACGGCATCGCGCTTGACCGGATCCTTGATCTGATCCGGATCCGGCACGCGACCGTCGATCGGCAAAACCATCTCCGGCGACGTGCCCCACGTTACTTGCGGCACGATATCGGCCGAGGACAACTCGACAACCCGATCAAACGTCGCATCGGCGTCCGATACCAGCGTGCGCCAGTAGCGCTCAGCCGATGGGAATTCCGCGTCAGTGGGTGCGAACGGGCGGCCGCGCACGTAATCGATCGTCGTATCGTCGACGGCGACCATGCCGGCACGCGCGCCCGCCTCGATGGCCATGTTACAGACCGTCATCCGGCCTTCCATCGACAGTGCACGGATCGTCGAGCCGCCGAATTCGATCGCATAGCCGGTACCACCGGCAGTGCCGATCTTGCCAATAATCGCGAGCACGACGTCCTTCGCGCTACACCCGCGCGGCAATGGACCCTCCACCCGCACCAGCATGTTCTTGCTCTTCTTCTGCAACAACGTCTGCGTGGCGAGCACGTGCTCGACCTCGGACGTGCCGATGCCGAACGCCAGCGCACCGAACGCGCCATGCGTGGACGTGTGCGAATCTCCGCAGACCACCGTCATGCCCGGCAACGTCGCACCTTGTTCCGGCCCGATGATGTGAACGATTCCCTGGCGCAGGTCATTCATCTTGAACTGCGTGATACCGCTCGCGTCGCAATTCGCATCTAGGGTATCGATCTGCAGTTTCGAAATCGGATCGGTGATGCCGTCCTTGCGCCCCAGCGTCGGCACGTTGTGATCCGACGTGGCGAGATTGGCACTCAAGCGCCATACCGGACGATTTGCCAGCTTTAGCCCTTCGAACGCCTGCGGACTCGTCACTTCGTGTAAAAGTTGACGGTCGATATACAGCGTCGCCGTTCCGTCCTCTTCTGTGCGAACTACATGCGCGTCCCACAGCTTGTCGTACAGAGTTTGAGCCATCTTGTTTCTATCTCGAAACTGCCGGCCGTCGCCGGCGCGGACACCCCGGCGTCCAAACCGCACGGGTAAAATCCGCACGGATCGCCGCTGCCGGGCATTTTTACTGCATATTGGGGGTTGTATTGCGCATTATGCCATATTACACAGTGCCCACGGCGCAATTCCCCCCCTGGAAAACGAGGGAAAACATCTTCTTTCGGATAGGGCTGGGTACGACTTTCAACAAGCTTTCCAAGATGTGAAACCTCGTCGATGACGCCTTTCCGGACTCGTACCCGAGCCCCGTCGTGCAATTCCCAAAAAAAAGCGGCCCATCAGGGCCGCTTCGCCAACGCGCCAAGTCGGTCCAAGCACCGCGAACCGCGCGGCGCTTGGCGCTACAATCAACGCTTTGTGATCTCCGGTGCCGGACGCACGGATTCCCCCACATACAACTGACGCGGACGACCGATCTTCTGGTCCTTGTCAGCGATCATCTCATTCCACTGCGCAATCCAGCCGACGGTACGCGCCATTGCGAAGATGCAGGTGAACATCGATGTCGGAATACCGAGCGCGCGCTGGACGATACCCGAGTAGAAGTCGACGTTCGGATAGAGCTTGCGCGATACGAAGTATTCGTCTTCGAGCGCGATCTTTTCCAGTTCCATCGCCAGTTTGAACAACGGGTCATCGTGAAGGCCAAGCTCTTCGAGCACTTCGTGGCAGGTCTCGCGCATCAGTTTCGCACGCGGGTCGTAGTTCTTGTACACCCGGTGACCGAAGCCCATCAGCTTCACGCCCGAATTCTTGTCCTTGACCTGCTTGATGAATTCCGGAATGTTCTCGACCGAGCCGATTTCTTCCAGCATGGTCAACGCCGCTTCGTTCGCACCACCGTGCGCCGGACCCCACAGACAGGCGATACCTGCAGCGATACACGCAAACGGATTCGCGCCCGACGAACCGGCCAGCCGCACCGTCGACGTCGACGCATTCTGCTCGTGGTCCGCATGCAGGATCAAAATACGGTCGAGCGCACGTACCAGCACGTCGTTGACTTGATACTCTTCACACGGATTGGCGAACATCATCCGCATGAAATTTGCCGAATACGACAGGTCATTCTGCGGATACACAAACGGTTGGCCGATCGAGTACTTGTACGCCATGGCGACCAACGTCGGCAGCTTGGCGATCAGGCGGATGGCCGAGACTTCACGGTGTTGCGGATTCGTGATGTCGAGCGAGTCATGGTAGAACGCGGACAACGCACCGACCGAACCGGTCAGCACGGCCATCGGGTGCGCATCACGACGGAAGCCACGGAAGAAGAATTGCATCTGTTCATGCACCAGCGTGTGCTTGGTCACCGTGTCGACGAACTCGTCCTTCTGCGCCACGTTCGGCAATTCCCCTTTCAACAGCAGGTAGCAGGTCTCGAGAAAATCCGCGTTTTGCGCCAGATCATCGATCTTGATGCCGCGATAAAGCAGTTCACCCTTATCGCCGTCGATATAGGTGATTTCCGAATTACAGGACGCGGTGGACATGAACCCCGGGTCGTACGTGAACTTGCCGGTCTGGCCGTACAACTTACGGATATCGATGACGTCTGGACCAAGCGTACCCTTATAGATCGGCAGCTCTACGCTTGGCGAGTCGTCGGAAAACGATAGCGTGGCTTTTACGTCTGACGTGGTCGGTGTCATATGTCTCTTCCTGTAATCGAATTGAATTAATCGAGCGCGGCCGCGCGATCCACTTCTGATCACGCCCGCGTTCACCGTCTTGTCAGGGCGGGGCCGCGGCGATCACGCTTCCCGCAGCCGCCCCAGCAGCCCTGTCACTTCGGGCAAAGCCAACTCGCCGTCCGGCTCACGCCGGCCCAGCAACAGATCCATCAGGTCGTTGTCGGTCAGGTCCAGCAAGCGCGTCAGCCCGGCCACGTCCTGATCACTCAACGTATGCTCATATCGGTCAAAGAAACGTTGCAGAAACAGATCGTTTTCCAGCAGGCCCCGTCGCGCGCGCCAACGCAGCCGTGCACGCCGTAACGGATCCGCCTGATGCGCGTGATCGTCCTGATACTCTGACACGGCTCCCGCCTCCGGCGCACGCTGCCATGCAGGCGAGCCCGCGGCCGGCACTGTCGCCAGCGTCGCCTCCGATGTGGACCCGGTGCCGGCGCCGGCTTCGAAAGTGGAAACCATGTCTGACTCCTTTCTCACTTATACCGCGCGGCGGAACATCAGTTCCTTGATCTTGCCGATTGCCTGCGTCGGGTTCAGACCCTTCGGGCAGACGTCCAGGCAGTTCATGATCGTATGGCAACGGAACAGGCGGTACGGATCTTCCAGGTTGTCCAGGCGCTCGCCGGTTGCCTGATCGCGGCTGTCGGCAATAAAGCGATAGGCCTGCAACAGCCCGGCCGGGCCGACGAACTTGTCCGGATTCCACCAGAAACTCGGGCATGCCGTGGAGCAGCACGAGCACAGGATGCATTCGTACAGGCCATCCAGTTCATCGCGTTCTTCCGGCGTCTGCAGGCGTTCCTTTTCCGGCGGCGGCGTATCGTTGATCAGATACGGCTTGATCGAGTGATACTGGTTGAAGAACAGGGTCATATCGACGATCAAGTCACGGATGACCGGCAAGCCCGGCAACGGGCGCAGCACGATCTTTTCCGGCAGATCGTTCATGTTCGTCAAGCAGGCCAGGCCGTTCTTGCCGTTGATGTTCATCGCATCGGAACCGCAGACGCCTTCACGGCACGAACGGCGGAAACCGATCGTCTCATCAACGGCCTTCAGCTTGACCAGCGCGTCGAGCAGCATGCGGTCGCCCGAACCGATTTCGATTTCGTAGCGTTGCATCCGCGGCGCCGCGTCCTGGTCTGGATCGTAGCGATACACCTCAAAGATTCGTTTGCTCATCTCGTTTTCCTCTGCTGCCTCCGGGTGGGGTCCGTGGCAAGAACAGGTTCCCTGCATTTCAGAACGGGGGCCGCGCCGGCGCACCCGCCTGTCTCGCGCGCGGGAAACCGTTGCTCCCGCCCTCCTGTTCCTCCGACCCCTTTATCCGACCAGGCATGCCTTTATCGTGGGGGTGTTTTCGATTTGCCGATCAGAACGTCCGCGCCTTCGGCGGCACGGATTCGACCGTCAACGGCTTCATCTTCACCGGCTTGTATTCGAGGCGTTGATCGTCACTGTAGAACAGCGTGTGCTTCATCCAGTTATCGTCGTCACGATGTTCGAAGTCGCTATGCGCATGCGCGCCGCGGCTTTCCTTGCGGGCTTCGGCCGAGATCATCGTCGCCTTCGCGACTTCGATCAGGTTATCCAGCTCGAGCGCTTCAACGCGCGCGGTGTTGAACACCTTCGACTTGTCCTTCAGATGCACATGCTTCGTGCGCTCGATCAGCTCGGCCATCTTGTCCACGCCCTCGGACATCAACGCGGAAGTCCGGAACACGCCGGCATGCGTCTGCATCGTCTTGCGGATATCGTTGGCGATATCTTGCGTGTATTCGCCGGATGTCGTGCCTTCAAGTTTCGCCAGACGCGCCAGCGTCGCATCGGCGGCGTTCTCGGGCAGCGGCTTGTGCTCGCGCCCCAGTTCCCCCACATGCTTGATGATGTGATTCCCTGCCGCACGACCGAAGACCACCAGATCCAGCAGCGAGTTCGTACCCAGGCGATTGGCACCGTGCACGGACACGCACGAACATTCACCCACGGCGTAGAAACCGTTGACCGGCGCATCGTAGTCGTTGCCCTTGCCCACGACCTGACCGTAGATATTGGTCGGAATACCGCCCATCTGGTAGTGGATCGTTGGCACGACCGGGATCGGCTCCTTGATGCAATCGACATTCGCGAACTTCATCGCGATTTCGCGAATCGACGGCAGACGCTTCATGATCGTATCAGCGCCGATGTGCGACAGGTCCAGCAGCACGTAATCCGCATTCGGACCGCAACCGCGACCTTCCTTGATTTCCTGGTCCATCGAACGGGACACGAAGTCGCGCGGCGCCAGATCCTTCAGCGTCGGCGCGTAGCGCTCCATGAAACGCTCGCCGTTAGAGTTGCGCAGAATGCCGCCTTCGCCGCGCACACCTTCGGTAATCAGCACACCCGCGCCCGCCACGCCAGTGGGATGGAACTGCCAGAATTCCATGTCCTGCAGCGGCACGCCCGCACGCGCGGCCATGCCCAGTCCGTCGCCGGTATTGATGAACGCGTTGGTCGATGCCGCGAAGATCCGGCCCGCACCGCCCGTGGCGAACAGCGTCGTCTTGCCTTCGAGGATATAGATGTCGCCCGTTTCCATTTCGAGCGCCGTCACGCCCAATACGTCGCCTTCGGCATCGCGGATCAGGTCGAGCGCCATCCACTCGGTGTAGAAGTGCGTCTTCGAGGCGACGTTCTGTTGATACAGCGTGTGCAGCAAGGCATGACCAGTACGGTCCGCGGCCGCACAGGCGCGTTGCACCGGTTTTTCACCATAGTTTGCCGTATGGCCGCCGAACGGACGTTGGTAAATCGTGCCATCGGCATTGCGGTCGAACGGCATGCCCATGTGTTCGAGTTCATACACCGCATTCGGTGCTTCGCGGCACATGAATTCGATCGCGTCCTGATCACCCAGCCAATCCGAGCCCTTGATGGTGTCGTAGAAGTGGTAGTGCCAGTTATCCTCGCTCATATTGCCCAGCGACGCGCCAATGCCACCCTGCGCCGCCACCGTGTGCGAGCGCGTGGGGAAAACCTTGGACAGGACGCAGACCGACAGGCCGGCACGGGAGAGTTGCAGCGCGGCACGCAAACCCGAGCCGCCGCCGCCGACGATGACAACGTCGTACTTGCGACGGGGAAGCGAATTCTTGATTGCAGCCATGCTCAAACTCTCCACAGGATCTGTACAGCGTAACCGGCACTGGCGACCAGCCAGAGGATCGTCAACACTTGCAGCAGCAGCCGGATAACCGCCGGTTTCACGTAATCCATCCAGATGTCGCGAATACCGACCCACGCGTGATAGAACAACGAGAGCAGCGTGACGAACGTCAGCAACTTCATCCACTGATGCGCGAAGATCGATGCCCAGCCTTCATACGAGAAATTCGATGCCGCGAAGAACCAGACGAGCAGGACGACGGTAAACACGGCCATGATCACGGCGGTCACGCGTTGCGCGAGCCAATCGAACATGCCGTAGTGGGCACCCACGACGAGGCGCTTTGCGCCGATATTGTTCTTACTTGTCATTTCAGAAAGCCCCGAACAGTTTCAGCGCGATCACGATCGTCAACAGCGACGACAGGACGAGAACGGCACCGGCGGTATTGCGTCCGCCTTCCTTGCTCACATATTTGTGGGTATCGGCGAGCAGGAAACGCAGGCCGGCGAAGAAGTGGAACGCAAATGCCCAGGACAGCGCCAGAATGACAAGCTTGACGATAATGTTCGCGAAGAAAGCTTTCAATTGGCCGAACGAGAGCTCCGATGTCAGGCTCTGTTCAAACAAGTAAAGCGCGAAAGGGATCAATAAGAACAACAGCCCACCGCTGATACGGTGCAGGATGGAAACCTTGCCCGCCAGCGGCAGCCGGTATCCCGCTAATTGCCCAATCCCGATATTCCGGAATTCCGGCCTCGGTTTCTTTACTGCTTCAGCCATTGCTAGACCCCTCGTTAGAACGCGAATTCGCAATTTTAGCGCTTTTTCGTCTCATTGCCGCGGCGAATCAGCGCACGCCCTTGCGCGATGTAAGCAACAATGATCGCGGGCATTGTAATCGTTTGCCACCGGTCGCGCGCAATCTTGGCGCGTCGTCCATCCTAGATTATCGCTATTCCTCAGCTTAGATCGTTCTGATAATGAAAGCGATCAGTCTGATACCAGCCCCGCCGCACTTCCACCGGCCTGTCGCCATAGGTGTAGGACAGGCGCTCGACGCTCAAAAGCGGCGTGCCTTCCGAGACCTGGAGAAGGGCGGCTATTTCCCTGACAGCCGCCACCGCACGCACCCGTTCGCTCGCGCGAATCATCCGCGTATTGAATTCGCTCTCGAACATCGCGTAGAACGGCCCCTTGTAGCCGGCCAGTCGCTCCATCGTCAAACCCTTGAATATCGCGCCCGGCAACCAGATTTCCTCAAAAACCGTGGGCTGGGTCTCGCCATCGAAACGCAGCACGCGCTTAATTTGCACGACACTCTCGGCCGGCTTCATGTCGAGCTGGCGTGCGATGTCCGCAGGTGCCCTGGTGCGACGGCACTGCTGCACGTCGCTGACGTGCGGACGAATGGTACCGTCATCTGGCAGTAACCGGAGGAAGCGAAACTGGACCCTGTCCTCATTGTGGGTAGCAACGAACGTACCCTTACCTTGACGTCGTACGACGAGGTTGTCGGCCGCCAGCTCGTCGATTGCCTTGCGAACCGTTCCCTGGCTAACGCCGTAGCGCGCAGCCAGTTCGATTTCGCTGGGGATGACGTCTCCGGGCCGCCATTCGCCGCTCTCCAGGCTCTGTGTGATCAGGCCCTTGATCTGACGATACAACGGGCTGAATGTAGGGGGCGTAAACGCCGGCGTGGGCGCCGCGGCGGCGGATGCTGGAACGACGGCGGCCGTCGCTAAACCGGCGATCCCCGGCGCCCCGTCACCCTCGCGCTTCATCGGCTCCGGCAATGCCGTCGGATGAGAGGGCGCCCCGTCGTCGGGGCGCTCGGGAGATGCGGGCGCTGCCGCCCCCGACGTGCCGCGGGACGCCTCCGCGGGACCGGACGGGCTGGACATCGTGGACGGCAAGGACGGGACAGTACGCATGGCCGACATTTCATCACAACCCGTCAAATTCCGTCCATCCTTTTGTCCAGAAAATATCATGTCTTATATAAGACATAAGATAGGGTTTGACTTTCGTCGCAACGACTCCTAAACTTGCTCGCGATTCAGTGGAGAACGGCCGCAATGGCGGAAAGCGCCTGCACGCGCCTACAATAGCGAGACTCGGTCACGACCGGTGAAACGGCAGCGGGGGAACCCCTGCCGTGCGTGGTACGGCACGGCGCGCGCAAATGCGGGCCGGTCGTCCGGCGCACCCCGGAATGGCCCGAAAAGATGCAGATCGCGAGATCTGTCGACATCGAATAAATAGGAGAGTCGTCCATGGCTAAAGCCGCCAAGCGCGTCGCCGTTACCGGCGCCGCAGGTCAGATTGGTTATTCCCTGCTGTTCCGCATCGCCAGTGGCGCGATGCTGGGTCCGGACCAGCCCGTCATCCTGCAACTGCTGGACTTGCCGCAAGCCCAGAACGCGCTGAAGGGCGTGGTGATGGAACTGGAAGACTGCGCGTTCCCGCTGCTGGAAGGCGTTGTCACCTCGGACGACCCGAAGGTTGCGTTCAAGGACGCCGACATCGCGTTGCTCGTGGGTGCCCGTCCGCGCAGCAAGGGCATGGAGCGCAAGGATTTGCTGAGCGCGAATGCGGAGATTTTCACGGTCCAAGGCAAGGCCCTGAACGATGTGGCTAGCCGGGACGTCAAGGTACTGGTCGTGGGCAACCCGGCAAACACCAACGCCTATATCGCAATGAAGTCGGCACCCGATCTGCCGAAGAAGAACTTCACGGCGATGCTGCGCCTTGATCATAATCGCGCCCTCTCCCAGTTGGCGGCAAAATCGAACGTGCCGGTAGGCAGCATCGAAAAGCTCGTCGTATGGGGAAACCACTCGCCGACGATGTACCCGGATACGCGTTTTGCGACCAGCGCCGGCAAGGCCCTGCACGCATCGCTCGACCAAGCCTGGATTGCCGACACATTCATCCCGACGGTTGGGAAGCGGGGCGCCGCGATCATCGAGGCACGCGGCCTCTCGTCGGCGGCATCGGCGGCCAATGCCGCCATCGACCACGTTCGTGATTGGGTGCTGGGCAGCAATGGCAAGTGGGTCACGATGGGCATCCCGTCGACGGGCGTCTATGGCGTGCCGGAGGACATCGTCTTCGGTCTGCCGGTCACCACGGAAAACGGTGAATACAAGCTGGTCGAAGGCTTGGAAATCGATGCCTTCTCGAAGGAGCTGATCGCCAAGACTTTGGCGGAGCTCGAGGAAGAGCGCGACGGCGTCAAGCACCTGCTGTAAATCACGTCGCTCCGGCGTAGCGCATCGATCGCCGCGCCGGAGCCCGTGGCCGTGCCGCTTGCGCGAACAACCAGCGCGCGAAGCAAAGCGGCAAAATAACGCACCGTAACAAAAAGCGGTAACGAGAGCCCCCCTTCTTCACGACGATGGACGACTTCGGTTCGATGCCCAATACGGCGTCATTCGCAGCACCCTGCCCGGCCATCATCCCCGGCCATAAGGGCCCGCAGGCGTTTGCCCGATGCGCGATGACAACGCCCGGTTGCCCCCGTCGTTTTCCCCAACGGATAAATTTGAGAGAGGCGCTGCGGAATGCGCCAGAATAGCGTCTGCGCGCGCAGGACCGGCGCAGGTCGGCTCGTGCCGGTGCCAGCCCCTTTTGCCTTCGGCGGGAATCCCGCAACACGGCAGACAGTGCTGGGTGGCTCACCAACCGACCGCGACGTTGTTGCCTCGTAAGCTGACTCTCTCACGTTGATCTGAAAGGTTTTTATGTCGAAGATGAAAAACTTGACCGCCGCGCTGCTCACCTGCGGTCTGTTGGTTACCGGTGCCGTGTCGGCGCCGGTATTTGCACAAGGCACGACGTCCACGACGCCGACGACCACGGCCCCGGCAAAGAAACCGGTGGCGAAAAAGGCTCCCGCGAAACGTAGCGAACGTGCATCCTCGCGGCGCCGGACGGCTCGCAAGGCCGTGCCGGTAGCCGCAGCGGCCGCCGCCATTCCTCCGGGTGCCGAGAAATGGGCATGTGCCGAGGGCGAGTCGCTGTTTCTCGCTGGCAACATGAAACGCGACCAGATCCTGACGATGTTCTGGAAGGGTCGCGATTACAAGTTGCCGCGTGAAGCCACGACAACGGGCGCGGACCGTTTCTACGATCCGGCATCGGGCATGGACCTCGTCGTGATCCCGACGAAAGCAATGTTGTTCATGGACAAAGGCGATCAAACGCGCCTGGCCGATGAATGCATGACCACCGAGATGCGTGAACACGGTACGCCCGCACCAACGCAATCGAACGAGTTGATCCGTAACTAATTGCGCAGACAGCGCATTGCTCACGTATCGATGGGTTTGTTTTGGTAGTGCATGTTGGTAGATTAAGCATCATCACGGACCGCCTTCACGAGACCGCGCAAAAGACGGTCACGGGAAGGCGGTCCTCTCCCCCGAGACACGCGGCAACGACGCGATAAAAACCAAGGACATACCATGGCCCACAATCTGCACCAAACGCTGAAGGAATTCAAAAGCGGCGCCGGTACTGGCAAGTACTACTCACTGCCCCAGCTCGGCAAGGCGCTGGGTGTCGATGTGTCACGGCTCCCGGTATCGATCCGTTTGGTACTCGAGTCGGTGCTGCGCAACTATGATGGCAAGAAGGTAGCCGAAGAGCACGTCACGCAACTGGCGAACTGGAAGCCGAACGCCAAGCGTACCGACGAAATCCCGTTTGTCGTGGCGCGTGTCGTGCTGCAGGATTTCACCGGCGTACCGCTGCTGGCCGATATCGCCGCCATGCGTGGCGTCGCCGAGCGTGCCGGCAAGAATCCGAAGTCGATCGAACCGCTGGTTCCGGTTGATCTGGTAGTCGATCACTCGGTGCAGATCGATTACTTCCGCCAGAAAGACGCGCTTGACCTGAACATGAAACTGGAATTCCAGCGCAATAACGAGCGCTACCAGTTCATGAAGTGGGGCATGCAGGCATTCGACACGTTCAAGGTCGTGCCGCCGGGCATTGGCATTGTCCACCAGGTGAACCTGGAATATCTTGCGCGCGGCGTCCACAAGCGTACCGAAGGCGCTGATACCGTGTACTACCCGGATACACTGGTCGGCACGGACAGCCACACGACGATGATCAATGGTATCGGCGTGGTGGGCTGGGGCGTGGGCGGTATCGAAGCCGAAGCGGGCATGCTCGGTCAACCGGTCTATTTCCTGACGCCGGACGTTGTCGGCGTCGAGCTGACGGGCCGTCTGCGCGAGGGCGTCACGGCGACCGACCTGGTCCTGACGATCACGGAAATGCTGCGCCGCGAAAAAGTGGTCGGCAAATTCGTTGAATTCTTCGGCGAAGGCACGGCATCCCTGCAAGTACCCGACCGTGCCACGATAGGCAACATGGCACCGGAATACGGCGCGACGATGGGTTTCTTCCCGGTCGACGAGAAGACGATCGACTATTTCAAGGGCACCGGACGGACCGATGCGGAAATCAGCGCGTTCGAAAACTACTTCAAGGCCCAAGAGCTGTGGGGCGTGCCCAAGACCGGCGAGATCGACTACACGAAGTCGCTGAAGCTGGACCTCGGCAGCGTGACGCCTTCCCTGGCGGGCCCGAAGCGGCCGCAGGACCGGATCGAAATCGGCAACGTCAAGGCGAACTTCAAGGACCTGTTCACGAAGCCGGTCGCGGAAAACGGCTTTGCCAAGACAGCCGCGCAACTGGAAGAGACCTACACGACGAAAGACGGCGTGGCGCTGCATAACGGCGACATCCTGATTGCCGCCATTACGTCATGTACGAACACGTCGAATCCGAGCGTGCTGCTGGCGGCTGGTCTGCTGGCCAAGAAAGCCGTGGAGCACGGCCTGACGGTGGCGCCGCATATCAAGACGTCGCTGGCCCCTGGATCGCGTATCGTCACGGATTACCTGACCGCCACCGGCTTGCTGCCCTACCTGTCGAAGCTCGGCTTCGAATTGGCCGCCTACGGCTGCACGACGTGTATCGGTAACGCAGGCGATCTGACACCGGCGCTGAATGAATCCATCACGTCGAACGATGTCGTCGCCGCGGCGGTATTGTCGGGTAACCGGAACTTCGAAGCGCGGATTCATCCGAACATCCGCGCCAACTTCCTGGCATCGCCGCCGCTGGTCGTGGCTTACGCCATTGCCGGCAACATCACGCGCGATCTGATGACCGAACCTGTCGGCCGCAATGCCGCCGGCAAGGACGTGTTCCTCGGCGACATCTGGCCGACCAGCGAAGAAGTGCAATCGCTGCTGAAGTTCGCGCTGAACTCGGACGTCTTCCGCAAGAACTACTCGCAGTTGACGAAGAAGGGCGACCTGTGGAGCAAGATCGAAGGCGCGGAAGGCCAGGTGTACGATTGGCCGAAGTCGACCTACATCGCCGAGCCCCCGTTCTTCGGCAAAGACTTCAGCATGACCCCTGCCGCCACGATCACCCCGGTCAAGGGCGCGCGCGCGCTGGGTATCTTTGGTGACTCGGTGACCACCGACCACATCAGCCCGGCGGGCTCGATCAAGGAAACGTCGCCTGCCGGCGTCTGGCTGAAGGCCAATGGCGTGCAGAAGGCCGACTTTAACAGCTACGGGTCACGCCGCGGCAACCACGAAGTCATGATGCGCGGCACGTTTGCGAACGTGCGGATCAAGAACCTGATGATCCCGCTGGACGCCAATGGCAACCGTGTCGAAGGCGGCCTCACGATCCACAAGCCGAGCGGCGAACAGATGTCGATCTATGACGCGGCAATGCGCTATGTGGATGCCGGCGTTCCGTCGATCGTATTCGGCGGCGAAGAATACGGCACGGGCAGCTCGCGTGACTGGGCGGCCAAGGGTACGCAATTGCTGGGCGTGCGGGCTGTTGTCGCACGTAGCTTCGAGCGAATCCACCGGTCGAACCTCGTGGGCATGGGCGTCTTGCCGTTGCAGTTCAAGGACGGCGACAGCGCTGCCTCATTGAACCTGACCGGCGACGAGACGTATGACATCGAAGACCTGGGCAACGACTTCAAGCCGCAACAACAGGTCACGCTGGTGATCCATCGCGCCGATGGCAAGACGGACCGTGTTGGTGTACTGCTGCGCATCGACACACCGATCGAGGTCGACTACTACAAACATGGTGGCATTCTGCCGTTCGTGTTGCGCCAGTTGCTGGCGGCGTAAGCATCCAGGCAAGATTGTCGCGGCGATCAGCGTCACGTCAATCGGGGTAGGCCCGGGCCTGCATGCACCGCACTCCCGGCGTTGCCCCTGATGGCCGCTACTGATCACGCTCCCTTTTCACCGACCCGGCTTGTCCGGGTCGTGCCATTTTGGATGATCGGGATGTGGCAATCGCATCTGACGACGCGATCCTGTTCGCCATCCACTGCGTATTACCCTCGCGACATTGTCTGGTTTACGTGCGATTCCCACGGCCCTATTGGCGTGCTCGCCGAGGCACTGTCGACATTGCCCGTGATTCTTGGCCCTCGTGCGCATCGTTAGGTTTAAAATACACGGTTAGCTTATCGGAACTACGCTCTACGTCATGCGATCGCGCCCTGTTGCCAAACGTCTCCCCGCCGACGCGGAAAAACTCATCGGCCTGTCGCTCGCCCTGTATGCCTCGGGCAGCCGGATCGAAGACCGTTTCTGGGAGCAGAAGATCGACACCCTGCTCGCACGAATGCTGCGCGCGGGTCATCAAGCCGCGCTCGATGCCGCACTCGACCATTTGCAGGCGCATTACGCGCCGGCATACGGCGCATTGGCCGATCTTGCGGAAACGCAAAGTGAATCCGTCGTTATCGAACACGACGGCCAATCGTGGGACGTTGTGCTGGTGGCGGCACCCATTCTGGTCTGGACGCGTTTCCTGATCCCCTCCGGTCCGTTGAAGGGCGAGCCGCTGGACGCGTTGCGTAACCAGTTCGAGGGGCATCTGGCGGCGTCCGGCAGCAAAGTGTCGCTGGTCCCCTATCTCTACAGCATCGATCAACTGCCCAGAGCGCATGCCGAGGCATTCAAACTGTCGCATCAGTTGGCCAAGGCGACCGTGGAAGGCGTGGCGCCGCGACTGAGCTGGGGTGATTTGCCCGAAAGCGCCCCGATCCTTGCCGATCCACGGTTCCTGCTCGCCGTGATTGCCGCCCCGTCTGGCGAAGCGCTGTTCCGCTGGCAGGACACCGACGACAGTGCGCCGCGCGGCCAGCGTATCGAACGCGCGCATTGCCTCGAACAGTGGCGTGCGCAAGCCAGTCCGGTGCTGGCGTCGATCCTCGCCGGCTGTGAATTCGAGTGTTTGTTGCCGGACGCGTACCACTCCGCGTGTCGCGATGCGGATGAACGGATTCGGCCGCACACGATCCGCACTGCCGTGCGCTACCTCGAAGACACGCTTCAAACCGAGGCCAAGGCACTACGTGCGGTCATCGGTGGTTTCGGCGAGCAATATATCGATGAATATCGCATTGGTTTTACCCTGCGTGGCGCCAACGACGTGTTGTACGGCGTGATCTGGCCCCTCTACGGACGGGAGAACGGCGACCTGGAGGACGGCGAGGAGGAAAGCGAGGTTGGCGAAGAAGCGATCAATGCGCCGCTCGAGACGATCGTGACGTTGCTGCGTGAATGCGGCATCACCGATATCCGTCGTTTGAACGAACGCTTCGATCCGGAGTATTGCGAGGATTGCGGCGTACCGCTCTACCCTGATCCACATGGGGATATCGTCCATGCGGAAATGCCGGAAGACGCCGCGGCCGGCCAGCAGCATTTTCATTAATCCCGCACGATAACAACACATAGGCTGGCACCCCCGACGCGGACATCGGTCCGCATCAGCAACAAGGCCGCACCCGGATCATCCAGGGTGCGGCCTTGTCGTTTCCAGGCTTGCGCGTTCACCATGACATCCGGTACACGCGCCGGCCACTGCTTACCAACCCGGAGGCGGCGGAGGCGGCCCGTACACCGGGGCCGGCCTGCACGCATAGGCACGGCCGTAGGCGTCATAGCAGTATCCTGGGGGCGCGGCATATACCGGCTGCGCATACACCGGCTGCTCGTAAACCACCGCCGGGCGCGGCGCGCTTACGGCCGAGCCAATGACCAAGCCCGTCACGGCACCTAATACGGCCGCACCTGCGATGGCGCCGCCACCTGGGCCATGATGGCCCCAGCCCTGTGCATTGGCCTGACCCGCCATTGCAATGCCACCCACCAACAACGCGGCCACTGCGATCTTTTTCATCATTTCCTCCTAATACGCAACCTGTTTGAGACAGGCCACGCAAACTGCGCTTCGGGATGTACCAGCCTTTCAGATCTGGCTGTGTCCAACGCCCTTCGCCATGACTGCATTGTCGAACGAGAAACGGCCTAGAGATGTATCGGCAACGTTACGATCCATTACGCGACAACGGTTTCTTTATCTGATTGTATCGTGAGACACGCCGCGCCATGGCTGACAGAGGCAGCAAGGGAAATAGACACATTGCTCCACTAACAATTGTTACATTCACTAGCAATCAATGCAAGGAGACCCTGTTACCTTGAGTGCAAGGAAGTCGCGCCGCATGACTGCGACACGCCCCCTCGGGTCCCGTGATCCGAAGACACATTTGACGTTGCGATAAAAATAGGAGAAAGCACAATGCGCAAGCTCATTATGGCGGCAATGATTGCCATTACCGCGGCATCGCTCGGCGGTTGCTGGTGGGGCCCGCCTCCGGGGGGCCCTGGCCCGGGCGGCCCTGACCATGGTCCTGGCGGGCCAGGGCCGGGACCGCGCGGCGGCTAGTCTTCCAGGCAAGTTTGACAACGGCCCCCGCTGGCGATTTTTGAAATCGCCAGCGGGGGCCGTAAGCTATTGCGAAGCGCTATCCCTGAACATAATCACGCCACAAAACCATCAAGATGGTCATCAAGGCAGGTCCGATGAAGATGCCCAACAACCCGAGCGTCTCGGCGCCGCCAAGAATACCCAGTAGCACCAGCAGGAACGGTAGTCGTGCAGCCCCGCCGATCAGCGCCGGGCGGACAAAGTGCTCGGCTGCAAACACGATGATGCCTCCCCAGACCAGCACCGCGATTGCGGCCCCCGTCGCACCCTGCACCAATAGATAGGCCCCGACCCCGGCGATCAATACCGGCGCGCAGAACGGCAGCATCGCCGTCACGGCGGTAAGCGCCCCCAGCAGAACCGCATGTGGCACTTTGGCGATGAAGTAGCTGATACACATCAACGCGCCTTCTCCCAGCCCCACTAGCACCAGACCGCTGACCGTCCCACGTACCGACACCGCCATCTGCGTGGCCAGGGCCCTCCCTTCCTGCCCGAAGAAGCGTCCAATGCCTCGCAATGCTTGTTCACGCAATGGGGTGCCGGCCGCGAAGATGAAAAACAATACCAGCAACATGAAAGCAAACGTAATCAGCGCATGCAGCAGCCGTTTGCCGAACACGCCGCCCACTGTCATCAACGATCCATGTGGAACATGAGACAGCAGTGCCTTGCCGGGGTGCGGATCGGCCAAATTGTTGTTCCACCAGGTTGTTGCCTGCACACTGGCGAATGGTAGGCGGCCCAGCCAGGCCGGTGCCGGCAAGCCATTTTCCTGGACGGTGCGCACCTGGTCCATGAGAGCGTGCGTATCGCCACCTATATTTGATAACGCAAGTATCAACGGTAGTACGAACACGACTGCCACGCACGAAACGACTAGCGCCGCAACCAGTCGTGGCCGCCCATTCAGACCACGCCATCGTTCGACCTTTTCCAACGCCGGCCACAGCGCAATCGCCAGCACGCCGGCCCACAGCACGGCGGGGACATAGGAATGGACAACCCATACCGCCAACAGCGTCAAGACGCCATATAGACATAAAAGCGCGGTATGCTGCGATCGACCGGTGGCGGCGGCACCCTGTGCCGCCTCGGCGGCCGCATCGTGAACCCGCGTGCCGCGGTCCGCGATGTCATCGCACGTGACGCCCGGTTGTGCCTGGGTGTCGGGTGTATTACCTGCTTGCTGATATGTCATGCCTTGTCACCTTGTATCACGGCTTTGTCCGGTACCACAACGGTGCCGGGAACGATTGAAACACGATTGCAAATTTTCTAACATCGATAGTTAAAAACAATCATTCCCTTTTATTTAATTAACTTTTAAAATAGCATGCGATGGCACATACTCTGTTCCATCGACTCACGAGCAACCTCAACCACAAAGGAAAAGACATGCCGATCATCAATTCGCAAGTCAAGCCATTCAAGTCGCAAGCCTACCAAAACGGCAAGTTCTTCGAAGTCACTGAAGCAACCCTGAAGGGTAAGTGGTCGCTGTTCGTGTTCTACCCGGCCGATTTCACGTTCGTTTGCCCGACCGAGCTGGAAGACCTTGCGGATCACTACGCTGAATTCCAGAAGCTGGGTATCGAAGTGTACGGCGTCTCTACGGACACGCATTTCTCGCACAAGGCTTGGGCTGAAACGTCGCCGGCCATTGGCAAGGTGAAGTACCCGCTGCTGGGCGATCCGACGCACGTTCTGGCGCGCAACTTCGACGTGCTGATCGAAGAAGAAGGCCTGGCTTATCGTGGCACGTTCCTGATCGATCCAGAGGGGAAGATCAAGTTCGCCGAAATCAACGATAACGGCATCGGCCGTGAAGCGCTGGAAACGCTGCGTAAGGCGAAAGCGGCACAATACATTGCAGCACACCCGGGCGAAGTTTGCCCGGCGAAGTGGAAGGAAGGCGCCGCTACGTTGTCGCCCTCGCTGGATCTGGTTGGCAAGATCTGACACCGCCAGTATTCCGGCGCTCACGTGCCGTATCGGCGGTTCGCATCAGGCAGTCATGGCAGGATCGCACATGACTGTAACGCCGGTTTCACGCAGCCTCATAGCGTGAGACGGCATCGGCCGGGGTAGTGGAACCGGCCTGCCGGTCACCGTGTCTCCGCCGTTCCACGTGATACATCGGAATGGTCGAAAGGCGCGGTGCACCGGTCAGCCCCCTGACCTCGTGCCGAGACGCCCCTTTTGGTCGCGTCGTGTGCCTCGCTTACTCTTTTTCACGGAAACCGTCATGCTCGACGCTAATCTCAAAACGCAACTGAAAGGCTATCTCGAACGCGTCACACAGCCGATCGAGATCGTCGCATCGCTCGACGACAGCGAGAAGTCGTTCGAGTTGCAAGGTCTGCTGCGCGAAGTCGCGGAGTTGTCCACGCACATCACCGTGATCGAGCAGGCAGACGACGCGGAGCGCAAGCCTTCGTTTTCGATCAACCGCCCGGGCGAGCCAACCGGCATCCGTTTTGCGGCCATCCCGATGGGCCACGAATTCACCTCGCTGGTCCTGGCGCTGTTGCAAGTTGGCGGACACCCGCTGAAGCTCGAATCCGATGTGATCGAGCAGATCCGCAACCTGGACGGTGATTACACATTCGACAGCTATATCTCGCTGTCATGCCAGAACTGCCCGGACGTAGTGCAGGCGCTGAATGTGATGTCACTGATCAACCCACGTATCCGCAATACGACCATCGACGGCGCGCTGTTCCAGGACGAAGTCGAACAAAAGCAGATCATGGCGGTTCCCACCATCTATCTGAACGGTCAGGTCTTCGGCCAGGGCCGTACGAGCATCGAGGAAATCCTGGCGAAGCTCGATACCGGCGCCACCGAACGCAAGGCCGCGGAATTAGCGAAAAAAGGCACGTTCGACGTGCTGATCGTTGGCGGCGGCCCGGCTGCCGCGGCGGCGGCCGTCTATGCAGCGCGCAAGGGCATCAAGACGGGGATCGTCTCCGAGCGTTTCGGCGGCCAGGTGCTCGACACGATGGCGATCGAAAACTTCATCTCTGTGACCGAGACGGAAGGGCCGAAGTTCGCCGCCGCGCTCGAACAACACGTCAAGGCGTACGACGTGGACATCATGGACATGCAGCGCGCGGCGCATCTGGACACCGATGGCAAGAAGGTTAATATCACGCTCGAAAGCGGCGCGGTATTGCGCAGCAAGACGGTCATTCTCGCAACTGGCGCCCGGTGGCGCGAGTTGAACGTGCCCGGTGAACGCGAGTATCGTAACCGCGGCGTGGCGTACTGCCCACACTGCGACGGGCCGCTGTTCAAGGGCAAGCGTGTGGCGGTGGTAGGCGGTGGCAACTCGGGCGTGGAAGCGGCCATCGATCTGGCCGGCATCGTTTCCGAAGTCACGTTGCTCGAGTTCGGTATGGAATTACGTGCCGACGCCGTGCTGCAAAAGAAGCTGCGCAGTCTGCCGAATGTCACGATCATCACCGAGGCACAGACGACCGAAGTCACAGGCGATGGCACCAAGGTCAATGGGCTCGCGTTCAAGGATCGCGCAACGGACGAGATCAAGCACATCGCGCTGGAAGGCGTGTTCGTGCAGATTGGCTTGGTGCCGAACACCGAGTGGATAAAGGAAAACGTGGCGCTGTCCAAGCACGGTGAGATCCAGGTGGATGCAAAGGGACAGACATCGGTACCGGGCGTGTTCGCTGCTGGCGATGTAACGACCGTGCCGTACAAGCAAATCGTGATTGCGGTGGGTGAAGGTGCGAAGGCCGCCTTGTCGGCATTCGACTACCTGATCCGCCACTCGGATGTCGATGAATCGGAAATCGCCACCGTGGAAACGGCACAGGCCTGATCGTTACCGATTGCGGAACCGGGCAGCGTAATCAACAAAACCCCGGCATGTCATCAAGACATGCCGGGGTTTTGTCCATACGGCCAACGCGGTATCAAACGTCGCCTGATCGCCCGCGAATCACCGGGCACGGGACCACTTCAGGACGCCAGCTTCTTGAACGTCTCAAGCACCGCGTCGCCCCGGAACGGCTTCACGATCCATCCCTTCACACCAGCGGCCTTGCCCCGCTCTTTCATGGCCGGACTGCTCTCCGTCGTCAGCATGATCACATTGACGGTCTTGTTGCCAAGTGCCCCGCGGATATTCTCGACCATCGTCAAACCATCCATGTTCGGCATGTTGACATCACTGATCACCAGCTTCACGCCAGGCGTTGCTTTCAGCTTGGCCAGACCATCCCTGCCGTCCACCGCGGTTGCCACTTCCAGTCCGTTTTTCCGCAGGAAGCCCGCCACTTCGTCCCGCACGGTGCCGGAATCGTCCACCACCAGAATCTTCGACATGATTGTCCCTATCTCAGAAAGAAGCGCGCAAGTCACCCGACCCGTCACGCGTTAAAACAATTCGAGTTCACCACCACTTTCTTCCGCCATTTCTATTTCAGTGACGAAGTCCAGCACGGCGTCGGTGCATACGCAGAGCGTGGCGGCTATCGGCACCGGCGCTACCATGCCTTCCACATCTCCGCCCACCTTGACGGTAAAGCGGCACAGGTAGTCCGGCCGCATGCTGTCGAAATGCAACTCGCACTGGGGCCCCAACACATACGGGGTCGACATGCCAAGGTCCGGAAAGTCGCGCAGCAACTCCTGGTTGATCGCGCCCGCGCACAAGTTGGCGACTTCCAGGAAGGTATCGTCGAACGACACCATACTGCCATCGCGCAGGTAATACGCGCGGCTTCCTTCGTTGTCCTCCACGTGCAACACCAGCATCAGGCGAAAGACCATCGACGAGATGGTCAGGATCACAGCGCGTTGCGCGCCGTGGGCGTGCGGCGCGCTTCCGTGGGAAATCACATCACAACGGTCTCCATCGTGGACGACCAGGCGCGTGATGGCCGCTTTCTCGAAAATCCGCCGAAAACTTTCCGCTGCACGCTCGCTGATCACGATGCGTCCTGCAATAGCGTCGCCTGAAACGTCTGCGCCATGGCGCCGAGCGCACCCAACGATGCGGCGATCATCTTGCCGCCGGCCTGAATGTCCTGGAAGGTAGCCGTCGTCGTCAGATCGTTACGGTGCAGACTGTGGCTATAGTCCTTGGACAAGGCTTCCGAACGCGCCGCCAACGACCGCACCTCGCCCGCCACGACCGCAAAACCTCGCCCTGCCTCACCCGCACGCGCCGCTTCGATCGACGCGTTCAATGACACGATGACCACGTGCCGCACGATCGACGACAGCGACGCATTCTTCGCATGCATGTCCTGGTTCTGCGTCATCAGCGACGTCATCTGTTCATGCCAGCGCTCGAACGTCGTCTTCAATCCCGCCAGCCGCTCGGCCTCACCCTTGAGCCGCGCCGCCTGCAAGGCCCACGCTTCCCGCTCGTCGGTGGCACGCGCTAGCGCATCACGCAATGTCTCGACCGATTGTTCATTGTCGGCAGCGGCCTTGCACAACGCCTCGTTGCGCAAGGCCAGCTCCCGATTCATTGCCTCGCTGCGTGCCAGTTGCGCCGCATCGGCTTCCTGCCGTGCCTGCTGCGCGGCGTCAAGCTGCTCGCGCGTCGTGGCGACATCACGCAAGATACGCGCGCGCAAAATCGCATGGAAGCACCATGCCGCTACCGTGGTAATGCCGACACCGATAAACGCCGCAATCAAGATATAGCCCATCACTTACCTACCCTGCTCTATTGTGCGCATCGTTGGTCAATGCACACGGTCAACATTGCTTGGTCCACGGGTCCGATGCCACATCTGCCCGGCACCCACCTTCTCCGATGGGATTACGCTAACGCTTCCTCGTTATCCGCGGCACGCGACTTCGGCGGCGACAAGGCACTGTCAGCACCGGCCGAAGCCGGTATTGCTTGCTTGCCCGCTACGGTCGGTTTCGGCAGACCGTCGACCACGAAACGACGCGGCAAGTGAATGAGCGTCTCGAATGCCCGAAACGGCGCACCCGGATCGACATCGGTGAAACGCAGCGCGATCGTGCCGCCATGCCGCGCAACGAAATCACGTACCGCGTCCATGCCCACACCCCGGCCAGACACGTCGGTGAGAACAGGGGCTGTGGAGAAACCCGGGCGGAAAATCACCGCGGCGAGGTCCTCGTCGTCAATTACCTCGTCGGCATCAAGCCAGCCTTTCTCGACCGCCTTGTCGCGAATATGTCCGAGTGCCAGGCCCCGGCCGTCATCGCTCAATCGCAATTGCACCGTCTCGCCATCCGTGCTCACTTCCAGCTCGATCACCCCGTGCACCGGCTTGCCCAGCATCGCACGCGTTTCTGACGTTTCGATACCGTGATCGATGCTGTTACGCAGCAGGTGCACGAACACATTGCGCAACACATCCAAGCCGTCGCCATGCAAGCGATAGCCGTTATCATCCACCAGCACGGCAGGCGGCGCCTTGCCCAATTCGCGCGCCAACGAAGGCAGCGAGGCAAACACGCCAGACAGTGCATCGTTGAACGAGCACGTCGAGAGCAGGCGCAAGCGATGGCGCACGGCGTCGCGCATCGCGATGGCCGCGTCCATATCCGCCACATCGGTCTGTTCCAGTAGTTGCAGACTCTGTGCGATCCACTCTGCATCCTCACCGCGGATACTCGTCGTGTCGCTCGCGCCAGACTTGCGGCCCAAACTGGTCGAACTGATCAACTCATACCGCTCCAACGCCGCACGCACCCGGCCCAGCTCCGACATCAATGCGTCTTGGTCCCATTGGGACAACGTGGCCGTCTCGGTACGGCGCAGCGCCTCGTATGTCTGCTCCGTCTCGTGCACGACGTTTGTCAGATGCTGCAGATTGTATGTCCGCGCATTCCCCTTGACCGTGTGCATGTTGCGAAACAACTCGGCAATCGCCGTGCTGTCGGCGTGGGATGTCTCGCGGATAATGCGTTCGTTTTCATTGACGAACGTATTCGCGCTCTCCAGGAAATGGTCGAACTTTTCCTGGCTGACCGCCAGGATTTCCCCGATGATTTCCAGCCGATGTTTCTGTTCGGAAGCCTCGGCGGCCAATTGACGCAATTCGGTCACGTCGCGGATGCAGAGCATCAGGCGCAAGATGACATCGTCTTCGTCGGTGATCGCGGACCAGCTCAGATCGAGGATCTTCACCCGGCCGTCCGGCATGCGCTTTTCCATTTCCCTGACCAGCAAGTCCTGGTTGAACGCGAAGTTCAGCATATCCTCGCCGAGGCAGGCGCCCATCGCCGCTTCTACTTGCGACAAGGCATCGGCACCCAATGCCGTGTTGGCGAACACCAGTTCCATCACATCACGGCCGGCAATATCCTCCGTCTCGAAAATCGATTCGAGGTGTGCCGAATATTCCGGATGCACAACCGGACGGCCGTGTGCTTCGCCGGTTATCGAGGCATGAGGAATAACGGTCAAGATGCCTTGCTGCATGTTCTGCAGCATCGCCTGGATATCCGCGTTCTTTTGCTTCAGTTGGGCGGCACCCTGCTGAATACGCTCGATCATGCCATTGAACGCGACGATCGAATGCCCGACCTCATCCATGCGCTCAACCGGCAGACGGCGTGTGAAATCCTGGCTACCCGCGATCTCACTCATCATCTGCTGCATCTTGCCCAACGGGCCTGCAATCTGTCGGTACAGCACGATGCCAATGGTCGTCAACAGCAATACGGCGAACAAGGTTACCGCCGAAATCGCTGTGACAGTGGTCGCCAGGCTGCCGTTCAACGTATCGATGGCCTGATCCTTGTCGCGGTTCTTCTCGACGCGCAGCGTGTTGACGATGCCTTCCAGCTCGTCGCGGTACTGCGCGACGTTTGCAAACAGATAGGCCTGTGCCAAGGCATCCTTGCCCGCCGCCTTCATCTTTACCGTGTCGCTGATCGCGGCATAGTAGTTCGCGAGGCTTTCATCGGCCTGGGCAATCAGTCCCTTCTGCGCCTGCGTATGGGCGTCGCGCCGCTGCAGCAGCAGTTGGGTCTGTACCGCCGCCTGCGCCGTCTTCAGTTGTGCCTGCGCCTGCTGGATCAGTTCGGCATCGGTCGCGTAGACCAATGTCATCGTCGCCAGTTGCACGTCCTTCAACTGTGCCACGAGATCAGCCGACGCGAGTGCGCTGGGCACAACGCCTTGGGTAACCTCGCGCACGGCGGCCGCGCTGCGATGTGAACGATAGGCCGCATAGCCCCCGATGGCCGACAGCGCGATAAACATCAACGTGACCAGCAGCGTGATACGGTGTCGAATCGTCATGACGGGATCGAATCCTTTTTTATGATCGCTGGTATGGACGCCCCGATTATCAAGTCGCAATGTGTCCAAGCCGTGACGTGTGTCACGGCGCACGGGACGGACTTCGCCGTCGTGCAACACCTACTCTTTCATGGAAGACGTCGGCCGGTGCTTTACAATTCGCCCTCGCGACCTGATGTCGATGCGCCCACCGGGTTCGGGCCACCGGCATCGGGTTGGTCGATCACTTTCTTTCGGAACAAAACATGAGCGATATCGTTCGCATCGAACAGACGCAGCGCAGCAGCCGCGTCGTCAAGGCCGCGGGCCTGGTCTTCGTGGGCGGCCAGACCGCCAATGACCGATCGCAGGACATCAAGGGCCAGACTGCGCAGGTATTGGCAAAGATCGATGGTTTTCTGGCGCAGGCCGGCATCGACAAGACGCGCCTGCTCAGTTCGCAAGTCTGGGTGCGCGATATCACGCGCGACTTTGCCGGCATGAACGAAATATGGGACGCGTGGGTGTCGCCTGGCAACGCACCAACGCGTGCGTGCGTGGAGTCGACGCTCGCGCTGCCAGATATTCTGGTGGAAATCTCGGTGACGGCCCTGGCCGCCGACTGATCCCGGGGCAACGTCGGCAGCGATACATCCGGCCGGCAAGCGGCGGACATCGTCGCGGCAATGACCACCCCGGCGTCAGCGCCACACGCTGCGGTGGGCGACACGCTTCGCCGACACACGAATGCTCATGCGACAGGCGTCTGCAAAAAAGCCGGACGTTGCTCGACCTTGTGCGAGTAGGCCAGTAACACCGGGTAGTCATCCAGACGGAAGCCTGGCACGGTATCCCCGAGCATATGGCGCGTGAAGCCCAGCGTGACTGCCGCGGTGATGCCATCCTGCGTTATCGTATCCGTGCCGACCAGGGGATGCGCCATGACCTGCGCCTCGAGCGTCTGGTAAGCGGCCTGTAGCTGCTCGCTTACTCGCGTGAGCCATGGCGTATGCTGCTTCTCTTCCGGCCGCAGATGGCGTTCATAAACGATCTGCATCGTCTTTTCACAGGCGGCGAGACTCAAACCGATAACGCGCAGTGCCTGCGTGCGCGCGGCGAAATCGGCCGGCATCAGACTGCGCAAACCACGACTTGCCGCCAGCCCCTCAAGATGATCGAGGATCAGCGTGGAGTCGATGAGCCATTGCCCGTCATCGAGGACCAGCGTGGGTGCCTTGACGATCGGGTTGATCCTTTTGAAATCATCGTAATGACGGAACACCGACAACGCGTCGTGCTCGAACGGCATCCCCCACTCACGCATTGATAGGGCCACGCGGCGTACAAACGGCGAATCCAGCATGCCAATCAGCTTCATCTCGTTCCTTCTGTCGGTAAGGGTAAAGATGCAAGCGTAGCCCAGCCCGAAGACCTTGCCTATTGAGTTAATTTCAAGCGCATGTGAGGCCGGAGACGATCGGCACGGCGTCGAACAGGCCACGATTACCGGCAATGCCCCCTTCCAGCGCCAGCAAATGCTGCTTGCGGTCCAGCCCGCCCGCATAACCGGTCAGCGTGCCGCCACTCCCGATGACACGATGACAGGGCACGATCACCGAGACCGGATTGCGCCCCACGGCATTACCGATGGCCCGCGAACCACCCGGCGGCAGGCCGGCGGCGTTCGCCAGACTGCCATAGCTGACCTGCCGACCAAACGGGATATCGAGCAGCATAGCCCATATGTGTTGCTGGAACGGCGTTCCCGACAACGCCAACGGCACCGTAAAAGCCTGCAGGGCCCCGCTGAAATACGCCATCAATTCCTCATATCCTTGCCGTACGGCGTCCGGCAATCGCGGCGCTGACGTGTGCGCGGAAGACACGACCGCGAGGTGCGCCGGGAAATGCTTCTGCCCGGCGAACCACAGTCCACTCAGATGACGGTCGTCTCCGCGCAGCACGACGTCACCCAAGGGGCTGGGAAGGAGAAATCCCGGGCGACTGTCCGGCGCATGCGCGGCACGGCGCTTGACCGATGGTTGCGCGGTGCATGACGGCGCGACGGCGCTTTCGGTCGAATCATATCGTTGCATCTTCTTCTCCATCGATGGGCAGCGCCTGCGCCGCGCCGAACGGCGTCAACGATTGCGCTTCCCTTGACCGGCTTGTCCGCGTCGGTCGATGCGTTTTCATGGCGCCGGACGGCCCCGTGGACGGCGTATCGCCATCACCCGCCAGACGCCACAGGTGCATGGCCGCGTAAGCACGCCAGGGCGCCCATCGCGTGACGTGTTCACGCAAGGCCGCCGCGGATGAACAGCCGGTTTGTTTCAACAAAATGCCATCGCCTTCCGGCCAGGCGTTAGGCCAGCCAAGCGCCCGCATCGCGATGTATTGGGCCGTCCATGCGCCGATACCCGGCAATGCCTGCAACGCGGCCAGCGTATCGGGCAACGGGGCACCGCTCAGGGACAACGGGGTCACCGAGATCGCTTTATCGGTCAGCGCCCGCGCAAACGCCACGATCGCGCGGGCCCGCATGCGAGTCATCCCGATGGGACAGAGCCGATCCGCTTGCGCATCGGAGGACAACCCGTGCAACGCATGATGCACGGTGGCCGCGGTGGGAAAGCGCCGGGTCAGCGCCGCCGGTCGATGCGGGTCATCGGGCAATGCATGGCCAAACACATCGACGAACCGCCCCAGCTTCGCCACGCACTGGGCGACACTGACAAGTTGTCCCAGGATGGCGCGCACCCCCATTTCAAATCCGTCCACCGCGCCGGGCACCCGTATACCGGGCAAAGCGTGCGCCAACTCTCCGAGATGCGCATCGATGCGATCCGGCTGCGCATCCAGATCGAACACTCTGCGAATGCACGGCAATACCTGCGTCAACACCGGCGTCAGCGACGGCGACAGGAGAACGATGATCGCGTTGGCATGCGGTGCGTGCGTCACACTGAACCAGCCATCGATCATCGCCGCGCGTTTCGAGCCTGCCTGCGCATCGCCACCCGCATTCCTCTCGCCAACGGCGGAATCGGCCCGCCCCGGCGCGGGCCAGGATAGCGTGCGCGCGTAGCGTTCGCCATCCGCATATTCCACCCCGGGAATAGCACGGCGGCGCAGGAATCCCAGCAGATGGGTCCATGCATAGGGCGGCCGATACGCAAGGGGCAACACTAAAGGCGGCGCTGCCTGTATGGCCGTGGTACGAGCAACGGTTGGCGAGCGCTCATACGGCGCCTGCTTGCGCAAGCGTCCCGGACTCAAGCCATACCGTTGTTGAAACAGGTCATTGAATCGCCGCACGCTGCCAAAACCGGATGCATGCGCGATCGCGGTGACCGGCAGCGCAGTATCGGTCAGCAAGCGCTTTGCCATCAGCAAGCGCTGCGTTTGTGCGAACGCGACGATCGACACGCCATACGCCGCCTGAAACAGCCGGCGCAGATGCCGTTGCGTCACGCCCATCCGGGCCGCCAGTGCCTCGACATCGCGATGATTCAGGAAGCCCTCGACAATCAACGCCGCGGCCGCATCGGCCAAATGTGACGGTGCGGAGGCGACGCCAAGGACCGGGTCCGCTGTCGCGCGGATCAATGCTCCGCGCGCCGGGGCCAGCTCTGGACGGCAACGCAGACAGGGACGGTAGCCAGCATCTTCCGCCGCCGCGGCGGAGCCAAAGAAGTGGCAGTTCCGCCGTTGCGGCGCACGCACCGCGCACACCGGACGGCAATAAATCCCCGTCGATGACACGCCGACGAAGAACCAGCCGTCAAAACGGCGATCCTTGGCAAGCAAGCTGGTGTAGCAGATGTCGGGGTCGAGTTCCATACCGACACTCTAGCGTAAGGGCCGAGAACAAACTCGCTGTTTTCGGACATCACGAGGCGTCCGGCGGTTTCGCGAAACCCTGTTGCTCCAGGACGTCTGCCACACGGTCGGCAAATGCGCGCGCCAGCAATGACAGCGGCTCGACACTGGAATGAACCAGACTGACCGTCAGTTCGGCACCCTCGTCAATCGGCCGCACGACGAATTCACCGCCCGTACGGCTCTTTACCGAAAACTCATCGACCAGCGCGACCCCCGCCCCAGCCGCGACGATCGAGCAGGCATTCTGCGGCGACGGTACTTCCACGGCCACACGCAACGGCTCGTCAGCCTGTTGGTACATTGCTTCCACCAGCCGCCCGAAAGGCGTGCCCGGCGGATAGCCGATCAACGGAAACGGGCGCAAGTCCGTCATTTTCAGATGGGCATGATGCGTCAGCGGATGTCCCTCCGGCATGATGCAGACGATCCGCCCCTGGCGCAACGGCGTAACGGTTAAATTGGGATGCGCGACCGGCATGATGGTGATGCCAAGCTCCGCTTCATGCGAGATGAGGCTGTCGACCAAGGCGCCGAAGTTTTGCCCCCGCAATGTCACCTTGACGTCAGGATGCTGCGCACGAAAGCGGGTAATCGCGTGCGGCACGATCTGATGACTGATACTCGGACTGGCCACCACATGCACGATCCCGTGCCGCAACTCGGCCAGTTCCTGCGCGCACTCATTGACACGACGCACGCCTTGATAGACGTCGTCGACGCGGCGGAATAATTCACGCGCCTCGGGAGTGGGATAGAGTCGGCCCCTTGTCCGCTGGAACAGCGGGAAGCCCAGACGGGACTCCGTATAGGAAAGCAGGCGGCTGACCGCCGGTTGTGACACGCACAATACCCGCGCAGCAGCACTGATGGAACCGGAGGTCATCACCGCCCGGAACACTTCGATTTGCCTGAGATTCAATGCCATCTTGCTTATCGTTCGCATGAGTGGGTGCCCGACGATAGCAGAAAACAGCCGTGAACGATGCACGGTGGACGATGGACGAGGCTGCCCTGCGGCACGGCAAGGGCGGCAACCGTATGTTGTCGATTCGCACGACATGCGACAAATTTGCCGCGCACCAGGTTCATTCCCGCACACCTGCCGCAGATGACTGATCCTCTGGAACGTTGTCCGGTAAGACGAGTAACACCAGGAAGATGCGTGGTATCGCAACACGGGCTGACCGCCACATCGCGACACCGCACCAGGCGATGTGCATTTCCGCAGGCACGCGATCGCATCATGAACAGGAGGAGGAATGACATCCTTCGCCATCCCCCTCTCCCGCCAAGGTACGGCTTCATTCACGAAGCTTGTTCGAATCGCACGGTATGGTTATAATTGCGTTCTTTCGGGGCGTAGCGCAGCCTGGTAGCGTACCTGCATGGGGTGCAGGTGGTCGGAGGTTCAAATCCTCTCGCCCCGACCAAGACTGAGCCCGCATAATCATTCGGTTATGCGGGCTTTTCGTTTTGGCAGATGCAATATGGGGCCATCTGATATTGGAAGCGGTCCGATGCACGACGCCTTCAAGTCAACGTATCCAATCGATCAGATCGTCATCCATCGACAATGAAAATCACGCAGCACCACCGCCAGTAGGCGGTTCAGGACTCTTGTTCCGGGGAATGCTCCGGATTCGCTTCGTCGCCAAAGTCGAATTCCAACGCTTGTTCTTGCGCACGTTCGGCGGCTGATATCGCGGCAGACGCAGAACCGGTACTGCCCCTCCCTTGTAGCCTTGCCTCAGCCGACGGACGTGCAACCAAGGAAGTCCCCTTCGCGGTTGCCTGTGATACCGCCGCACGCAACGCATCCCGTACCTCGACGAGGTCGTCCCGCAGTCGACTCAAATCAACTGCCGCATTGTCGAAGGGGTTCGCCTGGCGCTCGCCAATCGAGAGGACGTCACTGCCATCGGGACCATTTGCCTCCCCTTCGGCCAATACCCCACCCGCAACATGCAGGTCCTCTTCCTCGTCATGGGCATGGGCCCCACCGGACAGCTTGTTGCGCGCACCGTTGATCGTGAATCCTTGCTCGTACAACAAGTCACGAATGCGGCGGATCAGCAATACTTCGTGGTGCTGATAATAGCGGCGATTGCCGCGGCGCTTGACCGGCTTGAGTTGCGTGAACTCCTGCTCCCAATACCGCAGCACGTGTGGCTTGACGCCACACAGCTCGCTCACCTCACCTATCGTGAAATAGCGCTTCGCCGGAATCGGCGGAAGAGGTAGGGCGGCAGTTGCAGCTTTATCCATGGTCAGGGTCAGCGCAATAGGTCAGCGGCAATGAGCCTGGGCATCCATGGCGCCACCGTTCAGCGAACGAGGGCTGTCTTGGACGTTCCGCCTTCCACGAGCCCCTTCAACTTCTGACTCGCATGGAACGTCACCACCCGCCGCGCGGCGATCGGAATCGCTTCGCCCGTTTTCGGGTTCCGGCCAGGGCGCTGCGGTTTGTCCCGCAATTGGAAGTTGCCGAAACCCGACAACTTCACGCATTCCCCGCTTTCCAGCGCGCTGCGCAACACGTCGAAAAACGCCTCGACCATGTCTTTTGCTTCACGCTTGTTCAATCCAACGTTGTCAAACAGCAATTCGGCCAATTCCGCCTTCGTCAACGTCGGCGTCTCGGATACATTGGTATTGGTCACGGTTACCGCTTCGCGCGTTAGCGTGCTGCGTTGGGCCGACACCAAGGCCTCGAATTCACTGGAGTCCATTTCATTCATATCAAATACCGGATGCCACCAGGCATCCTCGCCGTAGTCGTTTCCCTATCGGGATGCTCAGAATCCGGTCGGAAACATGTCGGGCAAGCCACGCACCGCGTGCCGATGCAAGCCTGTATGACCGCAGCACCGATACCAACTCGCCCATGTCCTAAATCCGTACGGATTCATTCAGGCAAGACGCATGGTCACATCGCACTGTGCCGTTCTCCCGTCATCAACCACGAAGCCGCGCGCCGAAATCACGCGCCAATCGGTCGACGAGGATCTGCACGGCCGCGTCGGCCGCACCCTCCTGAAGCGTCCCGCCAGTATCTTGCAAGCCAATTCTGAAAGCAAGGCTTTTCTCGGTGGTCGCCAGACCGCCCGATTGCCCATCCTTCGGTCGAAATTCATCAAACAAAGCAATATGTTGCACAATCTGGCAAGCTGGATCACGACGCGCATCCCGCAGTGCATCCAGGAGTGCCTGAACCCCCACTTCGCGGTCCACGACCACGGCAATATCGCGTCGTGCCGGCGGAAATTTCGACACCGGCACCGGGTCCGGCAACGCACGATCGGACAGCGCCGAAGCGTCCACCTCACACACCACCGGCGCCCGCGGCAGGTCGTATTTACGCTGCCAGCTCGGATGCAATTCTCCCAGCCAGCCGACCACCTTGCCGTCCACTTCCACACGGGCACTACGCCCAGGATGCAAGGCTGGGTGCGCGGCCCGCACAAAGCGGGGCACCACCGGCGCGAACAGCGCCTCCAGGTCCCCCTTGACGTCGAAGAAGTCCACCTGGCGCGCCGTCTCGCCCCATTGCTCGTCCGCAGCGCCGCCGTAGGCCAGCGCGCCCAGCCTGACCGGTTGCGCAATCCCTGCAATCGTCATCGGTCCCGCCGACACACCCGCATCGCGAACGAACACACGACCCAACTCGAAAACACGCACACGATCCGCGCGACGGCTCAAGTTATGCTTCAGCACATCGACCAGGCTGCCGATCAACGTGCTGCGCATCACCGACAACTGGCTCGCGATCGGATTCAACAGCTTGATAGGGGATGCATTCCCGGCAAAATCCGTTTCCCACTGCGCATCGACAAAGCCGAAGCTGACCGTTTCCGCGTAGTCCCTTGCCGCCGCGCGATGCCGGATGTCATGCACGGAACGATGGGTCTCATCCGTGCCGCGCATCCGGTTCGGCGCTATCGGCGCACGTAACGGAATCTTCTCGAAACCATGGATGCGCGCAACTTCCTCGATCAAATCCTCTTCGATTTCGATATCGAAACGATAGGACGGCGGCGTCACCGCAAATACCTCACCCTCCTGCGTGAACGGCAACCCCAGCCGCGTGAACACGTCGCTGACGATCGCGTCGCTGAGGGGAATGCCGATGATCCGCGCGGCCCGCGACACGCGCATCGCCACCGGCTTGCGTTGCGGCAGATTGACGATTTGATCATCGATCGGACCGACTTGGCCGCCACATACATCCACCAGTAAACGCGTGATCCATTCGAGATGATCGACCGTCGTCGCATAATCCACGCCACGCTCGAAACGGTGCGCCGCATCGGTCGAGAAGTTATAACGCCGCGCACGTCCGCGCACGCTGTCCGGCCACCAGAAAGCCGCTTCGACGTAGATGTTCGTAGTGTCAAGCGTGACTGCCGTACTGTCGCCGCCCATGATGCCCGCCAAGCTCTCGACGCATTGACCGTCCGCGATCACACCAACCTGTTCATCGAGCGTGACCGTATTGCCGTTCAACAGCTTCAACGTCTCACCGGTCTTCGCCCATCGCACATCCAGATCCCCGTGAATCGTGTCGAGGTCGAACACGTGCGTGGGTCGACCCAGTTCAAGCATCACGTAATTCGAGATGTCGACCAGTGCGGATACACTGCGCTGGCCGCAACGCGCCAAACGTCGCACCATCCATTCCGGTGTCTTGGCGCGCGCATTCACACCGCGAATGACCCGGCCGGAAAAGCGTCCGCATAAATCGGGCGCGCTGATCTTGACTTGGCGCAGTTCATCCAACGTCACGGCCACCGGCGTAAACGCTTCGCGCTGCAACGGCGCTCCGGTAATGGCGGCTACCTCACGTGCGATGCCGTGCACGGAGAGACAGTCGGCCTTGTTCGGCGTCAGCTTCACCTCAAAGACCTGATCATCTAGATCCAGATACGCCCGGATGGATTCACCAACCGGCGCGTCCTCGGCGAGGATCATCAGACCCACACTGTCATCGGACAACTTCAGTTCCTTGGCCGAGCACAACATGCCGGCACTTTCCACCCCCCGGAGCTTGCCCAACTTGATCTTGAACGGCGCCCCTCCGACCTCGGCCGGAGGCAGCTCCGCGCCGACCAACGCCGCAGGTACTTTGATACCCGGTGCCACATTGGGTGCGCCACAGACGATCTGCAGCGGCTCGCCGTGACCCACGTCCACGCGGCAGACGTTCAAGCGGTCCGCGTCGGGATGCTTCTGTACGTCGATCACCTGCGCGACCACGACCTTCGTGAACGGCGGCGCGGCCGGTGTCACGCCTTCC
The DNA here is from genome assembly GCF_000970345.1 of Robbsia andropogonis. Classification (GTDB taxonomy): domain Bacteria; phylum Pseudomonadota; class Gammaproteobacteria; order Burkholderiales; family Burkholderiaceae; genus Robbsia; species Robbsia andropogonis. The sequence continues at coordinate 122,225 of NZ_LAQU01000006.1, forward strand.
ACCTCGATACCGGACATCGTCAACGCATGCGCAAGCGCATCCGTCGACAGCGGCGGATTGACGACTGTTCTAAGCCAGGATTCCGGGAATAACATCTTGTTCGTTTCCTTGTTGCCTTCTCTGCGCGATCCATTCGACGGCCTCGGTGTGCTACACCGTCGGCGCGGCGCCTTGTCGCGCAGATACCGTACCGGACGTCGCCGCGCGTCGCGCGATCCGATGCCCGATACCTATCCGAGAGCGGTACCGCCACCGCGCGAACCCATGCTCACGCATGCGCCCCACCCGGGATGCCCGCTCCGCTGACGTTACGCGAACTGCTTCAGGAAGCGCAGGTCGTTTTCGAAGAACGGCCGCAAGTCCTGCACGCCATAACGCAGCATCGTCAACCGTTCCAGTCCACTACCGAATGCAAAACCCACAAAGCGCTCCGGGTCCAACCCCATGTTGCGCACGACGGCAGGATGCACCTGGCCCGCACCCGAAATCTCCAGCCAACGCCCCGCATTCGCGCCGCGTTCGAACATCATGTCGATCTCCGCCGACGGCTCCGTGAACGGGAAATACGACGGACGAAAACGTACGACGATGTCGTCGCGTTCGAAGAACTGGCACAGGAAGTCCGTGTAGACGCCCTTCAGATCGGCAAAGCTGACGTTCTCGTCGATCCACAGCCCTTCGACCTGGTTGAACATCGGAGAATGCGTGGCGTCGCTGTCCACGCGGTAGGTCCGGCCCGGCACGATAACCTTGATCGGTGGCGTATGCGCACGCGCATAGCGGACCTGCATCGGGCTCGTATGCGTGCGCAGCAGCAACGGGCGTCCTTGCTCGTCCTTGTCCTCGATATAGAATGTGTCCTGCATCGAGCGTGCGGGATGGTTCTCCGGACTGTTCAACGCGGAGAAATTGAACCAGTCGTTTTCGATCTCGGGACCATCGGCCACATCGAAGCCGATCGACGCGAAGATGCGTTCGACGCGCTCGCGGGTCTGCATCACCGGATGCAGCGTGCCGGTCTGCGCCCGACGCCCCGGTAATGTCACGTCGATCGCTTCGGCTGCGAGGCGCTGGTTCAGCAATGCGTCCGCCAATGCCTGGCGGCGTGCGTTCAAGCCATCCTCGATGGCCTGTTTCGCAACATTGATTCGTGCGCCTTCCTGCTTGCGCACGTCCGGATCGAGCTTGCCCAGGCCCTTGAGCAGCTCGGTCAATTGCCCAGCCTTGCCGAGATACTTGGCCTTTTCATTTTCGAGCGCCACAACGTCATTGCATTGCGCAAAACCGTCGAGCGCGACCGTCACAATCTGGTCCAGGTCCATAAATCTCTTTTTAATGCGCCGCCGTCACCGCCATCCGGGTCGCTCGTACCGAGCGCAACCAAGGTGTCGACATTGCCTTGCTGCCAATGTCGCACGCACGCAGTCAGCGGACTATCACGTCAGCGAAATATTCGTCGCCTGATGGGTCACATCTCGCCATCATGCAATATCAACAAAAAAGGGGGCCACCAGCCCCCTTTCCCGCACTACAGCGCGATGTTGCCGCGCTTGCCCTCGCCTGGGCGACGGCGAAAAAAACGCGTGCACGCCATCCTGCGCGGCACGCGCGTTCTCCTTACGCTGCCTGCACTTCCTTCACGCGAGCAACGATTGCAGCAAATGCCGGCTTGTCGAAAATCGCCATGTCGGACAGCACCTTACGGTCCAGTTCGATAGCCAACTTCTTCAAGCCATTCATGAACACGCTGTACGTAACACCATGCTCACGCGATGCCGCGTTGATACGTGCAATCCAAAGCGCACGGAACACGCGCTTCTTATTACGACGATCGCGGTACGCGTACTGGCCGGCACGCATGACGGCCTGCTTAGCGATACGGTAGACGTTATTGCGACGGCCGCGGTAACCCTTGGCCTTGACAATGATCTTCTTGTGACGGGCCCGCGCTGTGACCCCGCGTTTTACTCTAGGCATGGAATGCTCCTATTTGCAGGGTTAAGCGTACGGCATCATCGCGCGCACGGACGCAACGTCCGATGCGTGGACACCTTCCGTACCACGAAGATGACGCTTGTTCTTCGTCGTCTTCTTGGTCAGGATGTGGCGCTTGAAGGCTTGACCGCGCTTGACGGTACCGCCCGGACGCACGACAAAGCGCTTGGAGGCGCTTTTCTTCGTCTTCATCTTCGGCATGAGAACCTACTCCAACTCTTTGGCATGACACCAGGTGTCCGGCTTCCGCCGTCCTTGCTTGACCCGACATCACTTGTTTTCGCGACATGGGACGGCAACACCGTGTCCATACCGCCCCCAATGACACACTGCATCATCGGAGCCCTGCACGCCGCTTGCACGCCAACGTTACGGCATCACCGCCATGGGTCCAAAACCCCCATCGCCTAGGTACCGCTCCGTCCGTTCAACCGCGTCCAACCAGCGCCTTACTGCTCTTAACCACGGTTACTTCTTCCGCCTCGGACCGATCACCATGACCATCTGACGCCCTTCCATCTTCGGCATCTGTTCGACCTGACCCACTTCATCCAGGTCCGTGCGCAAACGCTCGAGCATTCGCATGCCAATTTCCTGGTGGGCCATCTCGCGACCGCGGAACCGCAGCGTGATCTTCGCCTTATCGCCTTCGTCGAGGAACCGCGTCAGATTGCGCAACTTGACGTTGTAGTCGCCATCATCCGTACCCGGACGAAACTTGACTTCCTTGACTTCGACGATCTTTTGCTTGAGCTTGGCCTCGTGCGCCTTTTTCGACTCCTGGTATTTGAACTTACCGTAGTCCATCAGGCGGCACACGGGCGGCGCGGCGTTCGGTGCGATTTCCACCAAGTCGACATCGGCCTCGCTGGCCAGTCGGATGGCTTCAGCCAACTTCACAATGCCCAGCGGCTCGTTTTCGACGCCGTTCAAACGCACTTCAGGTGCGAAGATTTCACCGTTCAGACGATGAGACTTTTCCGTAGCGATGTTAGGTTTCCCCTATGATCGTTGATATTCGATGCGGCCGTACGCAGGCTTATTGGTAGGTCCGGATTTCTTCCAGAAGCCGAGCCGAGAACGTGTCCAGAGCCATGGTGCCCAGGTCCACATTGCCTCGCGCACGCACCGCGACGGTGTGCGATTCGCGCTCCTTTCCGCCCACAACGAGCAGATAAGGAATCTTTTGCATAGTATGCTCGCGTATTTTATAGCTTATCTTTTCATTTCGCAAATCAACCTCTGCCCTAACCCCTTGTTTTTGCAACGTTTGGGCAACAGATTGCGCGTAATCGGCCTGATCACCGGTAATATTCATCACTACCACTTGCACCGGCGAGAGCCAGGAAGGCATGGCGCCGGCATGGTTTTCGATCAACATGCCCAGGAATCGCTCGAACGAACCGATGATCGCACGGTGCAACATGACGGGTCGCTTGCGCGCATTGTCCTCGGCGACGTATTCCGCGCCGAGACGCTCCGGCAGCACGAAATCGAGCTGCAGCGTACCGCATTGCCATGACCGTCCGATCGCATCCTTGATGTGATACTCGATCTTCGGGCCATAGAAGGCACCTTCGCCCGGCAATTCCTCCCAGGAGAGATCACACTTGCGCAGTGCCTCGCGCAGCCCCTCCTCGGCACGGTCCCACTGGGCGTCGTCACCGGCACGTTTTTCCGGCCGCAGGGACAACTTCACCGCCACCTCGTGAAAGCCGAAGTCCTTGTAGATCCGCATCGTCAATTCATTGAAGGCGATCGCCTCCGAATTGATCTGGTCTTCGGTACAGAAGATATGCGCGTCGTCCTGGACGAAACCACGCACCCGCATCAGTCCATGCAATGACCCGGATGGCTCATTACGATGACAGGAGCCGAACTCGGCGAAACGCAACGGCAAGTCGCGATACGACCGCAATCCGTGATTGAAGACCTGGACGTGACCCGGGCAATTCATCGGCTTGACCGCGTACTCGCGTTTTTCCGATTCCGTGACGAACATGTTCTCACGGTAGTTGTCCCAGTGACCCGAGCGCTCCCATAGTGATTTATCCATCACCATCGGCGTCTTGATCTCGCTGTACCCGGACGCATTCAAGCGCTGCCGCATGTATTGCTCGACCGCCTGCCATAGGGCCCAGCCCTTCGGATGCCAGAACACCATGCCCGGCGCTTCTTCCTGCAGATGGAACAGGTCGAGCTGCTTGCCGAGCTTGCGGTGGTCACGCTTTTCCGCTTCCTCGAGCATCGTCAGATACGCGTCCTGGTCTTCCTTCCTGGTCCAGGCCGTGCCATAGATCCGCTGCAATTGCTCATTGTTCGCGTCGCCGCGCCAATACGCGCCGGCCACCTTCATCAGCTTGAATACCTTCAGCTTGCCGGTGCTAGGCACGTGCGGACCGCGACACAGATCGGTGAAGCCACCATGCGAGTACAGCTTGATGTCTTCGTCGCCCGGAATCGCGGCGATCAGTTCAGCCTTGTATTTCTCGCCGATGCCAGCGAAATAGGCAACAGCCTCATCGCGCGAGACGACACGACGCGACACCGGTTCGTCACGCTTGGCGATTTCCTGCATGCGCTTCTCGATGCGCTCCAAGTCTTCCGGCGTGAACGGCCGCGAATAGGCAAAGTCATAGTAGAAGCCATTGTCGATGACCGGGCCAATGGTGACCTGCGCCTCAGGATACAGCTCCTTGACAGCATAGGCGAGCAAATGCGCGGTCGAATGACGCACGATATCGAGGCCTTCCGGGTCCTTGTCGGTGATGATCGACAGCGCCACATCGCGATCGATCAGCGCCGAGGTATCTACCTCCCGACCATCGATCTTTCCGCCCAATGCCGCTTTTGCCAGCCCCGGACCGATCGACGCGGCGACTTCCGCCACGGTCACCGGGCGCTCGTATTGGCGCACGGAACCATCAGGCAAGCGTACCGAAATCATGCTGCTCTCCCACCCCGCCTTTTGGCGCGGATCAATTGAATCCCACTGTGCAACAACGCGCCTTCCCGCGAGGCACCCAGACGGTACCCGCCACGCCATCGACAAGCGGGCCACACAAAAACACGGATAAAAAAAATGCGGCCCACCAGGGGCCGCATTTCATTTTCGCGATATCGATAAACGAACTGAACCGGTCCCTATCAGGATTCCTGAGTCGTACCGGTCAGCGTTCGCAGGAACATCGTATTTCCTCGTCACGTTCGTCTATCGGGCACCGCTTCCGAATTGTACTTTCAACCCGGATATGCCTACTGACTGCAAATTCGTTGGTAGGCTCGATTGGATTCGAACCAACGACCCCCACCATGTCAAGGTGGTGCTCTAACCAACTGAGCTACGAGCCTAAAGAAGCAAGATTATAGAGCATCTACCGAAAGTTGCAAGCGCTATTTAACACATACCACCGCACTTCCCTCACCTGCCCCACCGCGCCTTCGCTTCACAACCGACGCGAGGCCCGAATCATACCCGAAATCTCGGATAAAACAAGTAGTGCCCGACGACATTGCTCGGCGCTGCGCACCTCCACTGTGAAATGCATATAGGCATGGTGGCGTTTCGATACCGTCTTGACACCCACGACGTTGATCTTCTCGCGTGCGAAGATATCAGAGATGTCGCGCAGCAGGCCTTGCCGATCCGTCGCCTCGATCATCAAGTCAACGGGATACACGGTATCGCCGCGACCACCGATCGCTTCGTCGGACCACGCCGTCTCAAGCACGCGCTCCGGCGCTTCTGCGGCCATCCGCGCAAACGTCGGACAGTCGGCACGATGAATCGACACCCCTTTGCCTCTCGTGACAAATCCGGCAATGGCATCCGGTGGCGCCGGGCGGCAGCAGCGCGCGAGCTGCGTCATCAGTGCACCCACGCCCACAACCAATACGCCGCTGGATGCCCCACTGGCAACACTGCGCCCGCTGCTCGACTTGGCGACGATCTCCGGCTGTTCTTCCACCACCGGCGGCCCGTCGTGCAATGCCTGTTCGACCTGCCGCAGGCTGAACTCCTCTTTCCCGACGACGACAAACAAGGCATCCGGGTTCTTGAAACCCAGCTTATTGGCCAGGTCATCCAGGTTGACAGACGTCTTCCCTTCCCGCTGAAGCGTCTTTTCGACCATCGCCCGACCCGTGGCGATGCTTTCCTGCAAATCGAGCGCGTTAAACCAGTTCCGCACCTTCTGCCGCGCACGCGGGCTATGCAGATACCCCAGGTTTGCATTCAGCCAGTCACGCGATGGGCCGCCTTGCTTGACCGCGATGATCTCAACCGTCTGGCCATTGCGCAACGGGGTATTCAACGGCACCATCGCACCGTCGACACGAGCGCCCCGGCAGCGGTGACCCAGGTCGGAATGCAGATGATAAGCAAAATCAACCGCCGTGGCGCCCTGCGGCAACGCAATCACGCGTGCCTGCGGCGTCAATACGTAAATGTGATCGTCGACCGGCGTCTGCTTGATCTGTTCCCACGCCTGCAACGCACTTTCCGGACGATCCAACCGGGGGGCGTTGCCGTCGGTGCCGTCGTCGACGCCTTCGCCACGCTCGCCGGCGATATCGTCCTTCCATGCCAGCAATTGCCGCAGCCAGGCAATCTTCTCGTCGTAGCGTTCGTCGGCGGCGAACTGTCCCGCATAACCGCGTGGCCCGGCCTCCTTATAGCGCCAGTGCGCGGCAACCCCATATTCAGCGAACTCGTGCATTTCACGGGTACGGATCTGCACCTCGAACGCCCGACCATCGTCACCGATGACAACCGTGTGCAGCGACTTATAGCCATTCGGCTTGGGGCGGGAAATATAATCGTCGAACTCCTTCGGGATCGGTTGCCACATGTTGTGGACAATTCCCAGCACCGAGTAGCAATCCTTGACGTCGCGCACGATGACGCGAAACGCGCGAACATCGTACAGCTCGGAGAAATCGAGGTCCTTGCCGCGCATCTTGCGCCAGATACTGTAGATATGCTTTGGCCGGCCGCTGACCTCGGCGACAATATCCGCCTCGGAAAGCGCTTCGCGTAGTTGCGCGATTGCGGCGCTGACATAGGCTTCGCGCTCGACCCGCTTTTCATCGAGCAGACGCGCAATCCGCTTGTAGGTGTCCGGGTCTTCGAAGCGGAACGCCAGGTCCTCCAATTCCCACTTGACCTGCCAGATACCCAGGCGATTCGCCAACGGCGCGTAGATTTCCAGAGTCTCGCGTGCGAGGTCCGGCGCAGGCGCGCTTTTCGTCGCCGCGTGATGGCGCAGCGTCTGCAGACGCGATGCAAAGCGAATCAGCACGACCCGGATGTCCTGCGCGAATGCCAACAGCAGTTTGCGCAACGATTCCACATGCAGGCGGCGCGCCGCCTCGGCATCGCGGTCCAGACCCTTGCTGCCGCGCTCCGCGGCCCGCACGCCGACGACGCCGAGCTGGGACAGCTTGCGCACGTCGGCAATCAGATGCAGCACTTCCGCCGCCAACGCGTCGCCGAGCAACGCCGTGATATCGTCGGTCCGGTCGGCGATCGGATACAGGATGGCGGCCAGCAGCGAAGGCAAATCCGCATCGAGCGAAGCGAGAATCCTGGCGGTCCCGGCCCCGTGATCGACCAGGGACTCGCCGGATTTCATCGTCATCTCCGACGCGACTTCCCGCACGCGCGCGCGCGCCGCGTCCAATAAGGGCGAGGCGTCAGGAGACCCGGCGGGCTCCGGGAGGGATGCGTCGTTTGCTGTTTCCATGAAATTCGTCAAGACCGATGCGCCGCCGTACTGTCCGCGATCAATCCTTTTGCGCGGCAACCACGACCACTTCCACGAGGCAAGCCGGATTCGCCAGCTTGGCTTCCACCGTCGCACGCGGTGGGGTATGGCCGGCGGCCACCCAGGCGTCCCAGGCCCGGTTCATTTCAGCGAAGTCGCGCATGTCGGCAATATAGATCTGCACTGAAAGCAGATGTTCCTTGTCGCTGTTCGCCTCACCCAGCAAGCGATCGATATGACCCAGGACTTCGACAGTCTGTGCGTAGGCATCACCCGTCGTGTCCTCGGCAATCTGTCCAGCCAGATATACGGTACGGTTGAAAATCGCGGTCTCCGAGAGACGCGCGCCAACGTGGTGACGAACGATCGGCATGCAATATATCCATTAAAAAGTGAGGGCGGACACGATTATCCCGAAGTGCCGACGCGTTTGCCCGCGCCAATGCCAAGCAACACGCCTTGCACATTTCTGGTGCAAGCATGCATGATACCCGCTCAGTGGATATTTTAAGCGAGGTGACGCCCCTTCCGTTTACGACGCGTGCAAAAACTGCGTAACGAGCACGGTCTGTGCCGGATCGACGAAGGTGGGCGCGTGTCCGACGCCCGGGACGGTTGCGCTCGAAAACCGCGCGCCGCACGCCAGCATCCGCTCTAATGTCTGCGCCGAAAATAAGTCCGAATCGCCGCCACGCACGATCAGTGTGGGGCAGCGTATCGATTCGAAGGCATGCCACATGCCTGCCTCGGCGGCATCCAGAGCGGCCGCGTCGAGCGAGGCGGCCATCCGGAACGCCTCGGCGATACCGGGATCCGCACGCAAAGCGTAGCCGACGACGGCACCGCCGTCATCGTAGACGCGCTTGAGCATTGGTGCATTCAGGGCGCGCCATTGCTCGGGCGTATGGGCGCCAAAGCCCGCGCTGTGCGCAGTGATGTAGTCGACACCCTCCTGCGCACTTTTGAACATCGGCGCCACAGTCCCGCCCCGTGCAGCCACTTCATCCAGATAAGCACGCAGCCGAATCAGCGATGACGGCTCCAGATGTGGCCCGACATCGTTGATAACCATCCGTTGGATCGGCGTGATCGGCATTGCCGCCAGCAGCATGCCTATCAAACCACCCATCGACGTTCCCAGGTAATCGATCCGGGTCAAATGCAATTGTGCGAACAACGCCAACATATCGCCGACGTACTGCGGGAGAACATAGCCGGCGGGATCGCTTAACCAGTCCGATTTACCCCGCCCGACGACATCCGGACAGATGACACGATGTGTCTGCGCCAGGCGCGCGGCCAGCACGTCGAAATCCCGCCCCGTCCGACTCAGGCCGTGAACGCAAAGCAGCACACGCGGGTTGTGGGGATCGCCCCATTCCACATAGGCCATCCTGTGCGGCCCCCTCGTACCGGCGCAGAGAATCGTGCCCGTGCGTGGCGTCGCCGCGCTCATGCGTCCGCGTCGCGCGGTAACGCTTGCGTGGTGGCGGTCACCGTGTCGTCAAAATGCACCGGCGCGCCGGTTTTCTCCCGCACCGTCTCGGGCGTGACGTCGGGTGCGAGTTCGATGACGTGCAGACCGTCGTCGGTCACGTCGATGACGCAGAGGTCGGTAATGATCCGATTCACGACGCCAAGGCCGGTCAGCGGCAATTGGCAAGCGGGCAGGATCTTGTGTTCATCCCCTTTCGCCACATGCTCCATCAGCACCACCACTCGCCGTACGCCGGCAACCAGATCCATCGCACCGCCCATCCCCTTGATCATCTTGCCGGGGATCATCCAGTTGGCCAGGTCCCCCTTCTCGCTGACCTGCATGGCGCCCAGAATCGCCAGATCGACGTGACCGCCGCGAATCATCGCAAACGAATCCGCCGACGAAAAAAACGACGAGCCGGGCAGCGTCGTAACCGTCTGCTTACCGGCATTGATCAGGTCCGCGTCGATCTGGTCCTCGGTTGGCGACGGGCCGATACCAAGCAAACCATTCTCGGACTGCAACCATACCTCCACGCCCGGCGGCACATAATTCGCCACCAGCGTCGGCAGACCGATACCGAGATTCACATAGAAGCCGTCTTCGAGTTCCTGGGCGGCGCGGGCCGCCATTTGTTCACGTGTCCAAGGCATGCTCGATTTTCTCCAGGATTCAGGTGGCGCTGGCGGGCGCACGAACGACGCGCTTCTCGATGCGCTTTTCCGGATGCGCATTGACGACGATCCGTTGCACAAAGATACCGGGCGTATGAATCGCATCCGGGTCCAATTGCCCGACGTCGACCAGTTCCTCGACCTCCGCGATGGTCACGCGGCCCGACATTGCACAGAGCGGATTGAAGTTGCGCGCGGTGGCGCGGAAGAGAAGGTTGCCAGCGCGATCGCCTTTCCACGCCTTGACCAGCGCGACGTCCGCACGCAGGGACGACTCCAGCACATGATCGATACCGTCGAACGCGCGCACTTCCTTGCCCTCGGCAACCATCGTGCCAACGCCGGTCCGAGTGAAGAACGCCGGAATGCCGGCGCCACCGGCGCGCAGCTTCTCGGCCAGCGTACCCTGGGGCGTGAACTCCAATTCGAGTTCACCCGCGAGGAACTGCCGTTCGAATTCCTTGTTCTCGCCCACATAGGACGAGATCATCTTGCGGATCTGCCTGCTTTCCAGCAATAGCCCCAGGCCAAAACCATCGACACCGGCATTATTGCTGATACAGGTCAAGTCCTTGACGCCACTCTCGCGCAAGGCCGCGATCAGGGCCTCCGGAATACCGCACAAACCGAAACCGCCGACGGCCAGCAACTGTCCGTCCTGCACAACGCCGGACAGTGCCGCCGCTGCGCTCGGATACACCTTGTTCATCTGCCTCCCCCCACGACTGAAGCGTTCGAGATAGGCCACCACGCCATTCAGAATCTTCCCGTCCGCAAGACCGTCACGGCCGGTTCGCCTGTGATGCGGCAACCGAAATGCGCCTCTTCGCCACGCGTTGGCGCGACGAATAAAGCTCGCGTGCGCCTGTTTGAGTGCGCAAGTGCTATTGTTCGGTGCAGCATAGCAGACCACTGCGCTGCCGGATCATGCGAAAACATGACTTACGGAGCGTTTACAGGAAAACCCTAATACGAGGCGGGGTAGCGTAGGGCGAGGCAGGCGTGCGGCACATGCTCTCCCCCGCCACGCCCTCAGGCTAATGGTGCCGGCAATCGCGCCCGCAAGGCATCCGGTAACGGAACGGATTGCCCTAATGCGTAGTCTGTCCACACTACGGTGGCTCCGCCGTCCGATACGACAACGTCCGGCTGGTCCTGGCGGCGCACGTCAAAGCGGGTATTCATGCTGCTGCGGCCAGGCGGCTTCGCGTACAGGGTGCAGATGATATCCGCCGGGTAGATCAACTGCCGGCGATAATTCATGAACGCATTGACCACGGCAGGGCCTTGGCCTACAGGCCGCTGCAGGCCGAGCGATTCGAGCCACAGGATGCGCAACTGGTCCATATACACAAAATACATGCTGTTGTTCACATGGCCATATGCGTCCATATCGCCCCACCGAATCGTCAGCACCGTCTGGAACACTTGCTGGAATTCGCTATCGAGCGCCGCACCGGAGTCACCGGCTGAAGGTGCCGCACCCACGGCGGCGAGATCTCGCCCGGTGCTTACCACCTTGGGCATTACCGGCTCGCGCCGCTCGCTTGCATCATCCATCGAATTCTCTCCTTTGCGCCATCACCGAAAACGCTAAAATAGCACGCCCGTGCGTCACAAGAGAGGCTTGTCCGTGACCACGGGACAATATCAGAATGATTCCATTACAAACCGGCCGCGGACATCGCGTTCGTGTGCCCAAAACGGGCTATCAGGGCTTCGCGGCCGGAACGCGCGGTGTATCGGTCCGCACATCGGCGTTCTGTGCGCGATGGCGTAATGCGTGATCGATCAAAACCAATGCCATGACCGACTCAGCAATCGGCGTTGCCCGGATACCGACGCACGGATCGTGACGTCCAAACGTCTCCACCGTCGCGCCGCCGCCATTCAGATCGATCGATTCACGCGGCACACGAATGCTCGACGTCGGTTTGATCGCGATGGAGGCGACGATGTCCTGCCCGGTGCTGATACCACCAAGCACACCACCAGCATGATTGGAAGCGAATCCGGCAGCGGTGATTTCGTCACCATGCTCGGAGCCGCGTTGGCGAACGCTGTCGAACCCATCGCCGATCTCAACGCCCTTGACCGCATTGATGCCCATCAGCGCGTGAGCGATATCCGCATCCAGCCGGTCGAACAGCGGCTCGCCCCAGCCTACAGGCACGCCATTGGCCACCACGCGGATGCGCGCGCCGATCGAATCGCCATCACGACGCAATTCATCCATATAGGCTTCAAGTTGCGGCACGATCCCCGCATTCGGCGCGAAGAACGGATTGGTCGGCACGTCTTCCCAGGATGCAAAGGGAATATCGATCGGTCCGAGTGCGCTCATATGCGCACGCACCACGATTCCATAGCGCTCCAGCAGCCATTTCTTCGCCACCGCTCCCGCCCCCACCAGTGGCGCCGTCAGCCGCGCAGACGAACGGCCGCCACCACGAAAATCGCGAATACCGTATTTCTGCCAGTACGGGTAATCCGCGTGGCCGGGCCGGAAGGTCTGCGCGATATTGCCGTAGTCCTTGCTACGCTGATCGGTATTGCGGATCAGCAGGCCGATGGGCGTGCCGGTGGTTTTGCCCTCGAACACCCCTGATAGGATTTCTACCTGATCGGCTTCCTGGCGCTGCGTCACGTGGCGTGACGTGCCGGGACGGCGTCGATCGAGTTCGATCTGGATGTCGGCTTCGGCAAGCGCCATGCCGGGAGGACAGCCATCGATCACACAACCGATAGCAGGGCCGTGTGATTCACCAAAGGTGGTGACGGTGAACAAGGTGCCGAGCGTATTTCCGGACATGATGCGGGAAGCCTGCAGAAGGACGTGGTGAAGCCGGCATTTTACCCCACCCGTCGCGGCAGCCCGCATACCATTGCCAACCGCCCGACCCCGTTACGCAACGCGGCTCGGGCGAGATCAGATCCGAAGGTCATCCGAGACCACGTCCTCGTGGGGCCAGTCCCGGATATAGGCCTTCAGCATCTGGTTTTCGAAACCTTGCGCTTCGACCACGGCACGGGCAACGTCGTACAGGGAAATCACCCCCATCAACATGCGATTATCGATCACCGGAATGTAACGGGCATGTCGCTCCAGAAAGGACTGCCGTAACTGATCGATGTGCATGTTCATCGTGCCCGAGATGAATGCGGTGTCCATCGCCGAGCGCACGGTCTTATCCCCCACCGTGCCACCGTTGGCCTTGAGCGCTTTCAGCACCTCACGGAAGGTCAGCATGCCGACCACTTCCCCGGCTTCCAGCACGACCAGGGACCCGATGTCATGCTCTGCCATCAAGTCGGTCGCGACGGACAGTTTCTGGTCCGCTGAAACCGTGTACAAAGCCGTTGCCTTCAATGCTTCGAGGTCATCCGCCGCCCCCTCTGGCAAGGGTTTGCGCAATACTCCCGCCGGGGCGTCGTTCAACCGCACGTCGGCCGCCGGCACGTTCTTCAATCGCAGTATGTCCTTGACTCGCATGATGACCACCCGAAGCTATCGATGAATGAATCGATCCTAGCGGAAAGAGCTGGAAAAGAAAAGCAATCCGGCATCCGCCTAATATGAAAAATCACGACTAATCACAGCATGTTCCTGCCGCGTTTAGCGATTTTGCATTGCAACATCTTGCTCGCCGATACGTTGATCTATCAACCGGGCGAGGTCTGCGTGTTTTTGTTCCACCCGCCCAGTCGTCCGTTCCCCGGCACGCTGCTCCCTGGCATGCATCAAATCCCGCAACGTCACCGTCAAACCCTCGTGATGCAAGGCGGACAGCAGCAGATCCGCGTCCACGCGTGAACTCTCCAGACTGGCCTGGTACGCCAGCTCGTCGCGATCGATCACAAACGCATCGATCAACGCCGCCAATGTGATGGTGGCGGGATTGGCGATCAAGAGCCAGCGCTCAGGCGTGCCGTCGCGATGCAGACGCGCAATCCATTGCCGCTGCTCCAGCGCGGCCAAAAGCCGCGTCGTCGTGTCCAGATCGCGGCGCAGCATTCGCGTCAATTCGCTCTCGTTATAACCGAAACGTCCCATGTCCCGTGCACGCACCAGGCGCGCCAGGATGGCGAGGGCGTCGAACAGGTCGCTACCGGTGAACCGTGGCCGGAAGAAATGACCGGCACGGATGGCCGGCAAGGCCGACGTCAACGTCGCACCGAATAAGGTGATGAACCAACTGAGGTAGACCCAGATCAGGAAGATCGGAATCGCGGCAAACGCGCCGTAGACCGCCGTGTAGGTAGGAAAATGACGGATATAGAGGCCGAAGCCGCGCTTCGTCACTTCGATAGCCAACGCCGCGCCGCATCCGCCGATCAAGGCATCTTTCCATGCGACCCGGCAATTCGGCACGAACACGTACAGCAGCGTGAAGCCCGCGGCGGTAATCGGCAGGGCGGCGAATGACAGTACCCACTGCTTCAATGTCGGCTCGACCTCCAGCGCACCACTGACACGTGACATGGATTGCGTAAGCAAATACGTCGACAACGAGACACTGATACCGAAGATCACGGGCGCCAGGGTCAGTACGGCCCAATAGATCAAAAGACGTTGCACGAGCGGGCGCGGCTTGCGCACCCGCCAGATCACGTTCAGCGCGGACTCGATCGTCATCATCGTGATCAGGGATGTCAGCACGAGAAAAACCATGCCCGCGGTGGTCAATGCTTTTGCTTTGGCCGCAAACTCGTTCAGGTACTCGAAGATCTGCTGATTGACGGAGGGCGGCATGAGCCGATCGGAAAGGAAGTTCTGCACCGCATCCTGGAACGACGCGAAGATCGGAAAAGCCGTGAAAATCGCGAACGCGACGGTAATCAACGGCACGATCGACAAGACCGTCGTGAAGGTCAGACTACCCGCGACCTGCGGAACCCGATCCCGGGCACAACGCTGCGCCGCGAAGCGCGCCAGGCGCCGCAAAGCGGGAAGATCATGTCGGGAGAACACGTGCGGATCTCCTTTGAGAAGAAAACGCGATAAGGGGGCCGATACCCGTCCTTGGCGCGACAAAGGAAACCGCGACGGCCCAGCGGGTAACGAGAGGGTTCATCTCATGATAAAGCGGGATGGCACTTGCGTGTGGAGAGGAGCGCAGGCGTGCATGGTGGTATCTCGCACGCCATGGCGCACGAACACAGCAACACCTTTTTCGCAGAAGACGAGAAAACAAAAAGAAGTGGCCCGCCCTACACGACTCGAACGTGTGACCGCTCGCTTAGAAGGCGAGTGCTCTATCCGGCTGAGCTAAGGGCGGCCCGGTCCAGCAAAGACCGCAATTCTACCAAACTCCGTCCATACGGAGCATCAACTTTACCCGACCGCGCCAATACATCCGGACGGATTCCAACGAATCAGGCCGTCATTGGATGCATTTGCAGCCAGATGAGGGATGCCAGACCGGCCAGCACGCAATACACGCCAAACCACGCCAGGCGCCCTTTCCCTTCAAAATAGTGCATCAGGAAGCGGATACTGAGATACCCCGCGATGCCGGTCAATACCCCACCCAGCAACGCATCGGTCAATTGCTGGCCACCGGCATGGAACAGCTTGGGCACTTCCAAAACGCCCGCGGCGAAAATGATCGGCGTTCCCAGCAGAAAGGAAAACTCCGCGGCCTTTTCCGCGTTCATCCCGGCTTTCACGCCGGCGATCATGGTCAGGCCGCTGCGCGAGAAACCGGGAATCAATGCACCGATCTGGGCCAACCCAACAATGGCGGCCCGGCCGAAGGTCAGTTGTTCCATGGACGCTGCACGAGGCTGTGCGTCCCGCCTGCGCTGAATCCTGTCGCCGAACCACAGCAATATCCCATTGATCATCAACGCCACGGCGACGATGCGCAGGTCATGAAAGATCGTCTCGATATGCTTTTTCGCCAGTAAGCCGACGAGGCCGGTAGGGATCGTGCCAATGATCAACGCCCATGCCAAATGACCGTCATCGCTTCGATGGCCCGCCAGGCTACCGAACCAACCGCGTATGATCGCCGCCCACCGAGTCCGGAAGTACCACAGCAATGCCACGGCCGTTCCCAGATGCAACGCCACCAGGAAAGGAATCAGCTGCGGTGCATGCTCGTCGATCCGCATGCCGAGCACGCCGGGAACAAGCAGCGTATGACCAAGGCTGCTCACAGGAAAAAGTTCGGTCACACCCTGCAGCACGCTGAGGAAAACGAGAAAGGCTAGGCTCACGAGGTTCGCTCTATCTGGAATGATGGAAGAAAGAGAAAATTCTACATGTCATTTGCTGCGACGCGGCGCGACCGAATGAAATCACGCTCAGTCTTATCCGGCATTGAACAAACGAGACCGATCCGACCACCCCATCGGCTTATCCACCCGGATTTACCTGTAGATTATTACGATACTTTCATTTCGTAAGGATTGCTTTGATTTTCGAATGGAGATGAAAGGCGGACCGTAGAACGATTCAGAATGCTCCGGCGACGCACTTTCACGGCCCGACTTACGCTCGAAAACGGCAAGTTGTGAAGGCGCGACACTTTATCGTTTTTCGTGCAACTTTTTTCAACACAACGATGCAATTAACCCGATAATCCAATCCGTCGTCACCGCGGTATTAGAAGGCCCGGCGGGACACTCTCGAGGCGGTTCGGACGTGATTACACGTATCGCGCGCACTACGATTGAGCCACCCTAATGATGACAGCCTGAGCTCACCACAAGACGTGGGCCGGCAACAGAGGAAGCTACGGGGATTGTGAAGCCCGCTCTATCTGGAGCGGGCTTTTTTTTGCCATCACCCGCCGGACGGCTTACAACACTTCCTTTCAGAATCGGCATGATCCGCGGCATCGATTGACATCGCGCAAGGTCGTCCAGAATCCCGAACCGTCTTTTGCGTCATACTGAATGCCACCTCTTTTAAGCATGACACGCGACCCATGACCGATCGCCCGCTCGACCCCGCCGTCAATGCCGTCGACACCTCGACCACTGCATCAACGCCCCCATCCGCTTTGTCATCGTCTTCACCCTGGCTTGGCGCCAGTGGCGTCGTCACGATTCAAGACGCACATGGCGTAGCGGTCTTTGCGCCGGGTGCGGGGGGACGCTTGATGCGCTGGGCGGTGGACGGGCAGGAATTGCTCTACTGGCCAAGCGGTGTGTCCCCCGAGGAGTTGTCCGACCCGGCCAAGGTAGCAAAACTCCGCGGGGGCAACCCACTGCTGTTTCCCTTTATCGGAAGACATCGTGTGGGCGATCACGCAAACCAATGGCGTGATCCGAACGACGGCGTCGTTCGTGATTTGCCCCAGCATGGCTTTGCGCGACACACACCATTCACGCACCGCGTCGACGACGATGGCAAGGGCATCACAATGACCTTGACGCCGTCGATGCTCAGCGCCGCCGATCGACAGGGCTATCCTTATGATTTCGTATTCACCGCGCGATATCGACTCGACGGTGACACGCTGGATGTCACGCTGACCACCCATAACAGTGGCCTGGTACCCCTGCCCTATTACGCCGGTCACCACTTCTATTTCGCTTTACCCCATGAGATGCGTGGTGAAAGCACGTTGACGCTGCCCACGCACGATCGCGCGCGGCAAGCAGCGGATGGCGGCATCACACCGTTGCCCGATGACACCAACACCGTGGACCGGCAAGCCGCGATGATGTGCTATACGCCAGGGGACCCCGCAATACAGGACGTATTTCATCTGCTGGGCGATACAGCGCGCACGCGAACCGCCGCGCGGTTGGCCATGCCGACACTGCGCCGCGCGATCGTCCTGGATCTCGATACCGTACCCCGCACGGAAACGGCGCCGTGGTACGCCATCACGACGTGGACGGAATCAGATCAATCGGACTTTTACTGCGTGGAGCCCTGGCTCGGCCTGCCGAATGCCATCCATCACGGCGCCGGCCTGCGCCAGCTGGCCCCCGGTGCACACGAAGTGGCGCACTGCCGACTGCAAGTCACACCACTTTGAGCGGGTGGATCAGACCGTGCCGCCGGGCGGCACGGTAGAATGATGCGCCTCGTTTCCAGCGTCCGGCATGCCGGTGCGCCTTCTGGCGCAACAATCGTCTTTCGCGTTTTATTCAAGGGAGTACACAGGTTTGTCCCGGTCCTTGCGTTCGTCCATTCAAAAGGCTGTGTCAGCGGCACTCGTGCCGCCGGAGCCACGCCAACGCGGGCGTTTCCATCGTGTACGCTTCGCCCCAGGCGCATGCGGCGTCGCCTTGGCCGTAGTCTTGACATTGTCCGCGTGCTCATCCGCACCGGTGGGACCCGGCTTTTATCGGGTCTCGCGCGGCGACAGTCTGTCGGCGATCGCGCAACGCAACGGCCGTTCCGTCGCGGAACTTGCCCGATGGAACAATATCGACAACCCTAATCGGATTGAAGTTGGCCAGGTTTTGCGCGTCGCGCCGCCGTCCGGTAGTGCCAGCGCCAGCGGCGCGTTGCGCACCGCGCCGCAATCGACAACGACAACGACATCACCGCCACCACGCGGCACAGGCAATACGGCGCCGCGTGCAAGCGCCGCAGCGCCCCTCCCCGCTCCGGCGAAATGTGGCCCCGTGTCCTTGCGGCTGCCCGCGTCCGGTCCGATTATCGGCACGTTCGACGGACGACGTAACAAGGGCATCGATATCGGCGGCGCCGATGGCAACCAGGTAGTCGCGGCGGCTACCGGTCAAGTGGCATTCGTGGGACAGCTGCGCGGTTATGGCAATCTATTGATCATCAAGCACAGCAACGGTTACCTCACCTCGTATGCACATCTTCTGCGCGCCACGGTCCGCGAAGGGCAGACGGTGAATGCGGGCCAGGCCATCGCGCAAATGGGACATACGGAGTCGAGCCGACCGATGCTGCACTTCGAGCTACGCTGCAACGGCGTGCCCGTTGATCCGCAACAATCTTTTCCCGGAAAGCCATGAAAAAGCCCGCGTTTTCTCATATTGCCGCCGCCCTGCCAGGGCAATCCCTGTTCTCGCGGAGGACTTCCGCCCTTGCCGCCGCCGGCGTGCTCCTCGCCCTCGGCGGCTGCGCGAATTCCGCAAAGCTCACCTATTTACCTAACGGCAATACCGGTTTCGCGATCAACTGCAGCGGCAGCGACGCCAGTTCCGGATGGGGCGACTGCTACAAGCAGGCAAGCGATGCATGCGGTGCGTACGGTTACGACGTGGTATCGAAGGATGACGAAAAAGGCGCCGCTTCAGGCGGCTCGATCATCGGCGTGTTCGGCGCCAATATCAAAAACCGATCGATGGTCATCCAGTGCAAAAAGTAGTCTTGCATCGATCATCGGACGCCGGCAGACGAAATGACGGTAGTCGATCCGGCGGCGCCAACGCCGCATCGTCGGCATCACTGGCGCAACCGTCGTCGAGCCAATCTTCGCATCCGCCCAGCGACACGTATTCGAACAACTCGGCATCGCTCGTCAGGCAAAGCTTGCGCATGGCGTTGCTGCGTAACGCGCTGATCGTCTTCACGTTACGGGACAGGCGCGCGGCGACGTCGCGAATATCGCATCCGCCCGCATAGAGATGCAGCACATCGCGCTCTCGTGCGGTAAGACGCGCGGCGCGGGCCGACGGGGACAGCCGCGAGCGCGCCTGCTCGAACGGCAAGCGCAAGCCGTCGCTCAGATAGCGGTCGCGGCGCATGGCCGCGCGCAGCGCCGCCACGATACATCCGGCCGCGTCGCTTTTGCCAACAAATGCCGACGCGCCCAGGCCGAATGCACCACGGATCAGCGCCGGGCTCGTGTATTCACTCAGGACGATCAGGCGCGTCTGCGATTGGGTGGCACGCAGGCGGCGCAAGAAACGCAAACCGTCTTGCAGTTCGGCACCGCGGAACGACAGATCGGTAATCAACACATCCGGCTCACCGTGCCGTGAACAAATTGACTCCCATTGTGCCGGGCTGTTCGCCTGCGCCATCAACTCAAGATCCGGATGCAGCGTTAATTCCAGCGCCAGCGCATATTGGATCACCGGGTGGTCGTCCAGCGTCACGATTCTGGTCTTGGTCTTCATCGACTCCCCTTTGGTTTTCCTGACAAGGATAAGCAGCAGACACGACGACGACGGATGAGATGAATCCTATTTTTCTTCGAGCGGTGCGCAATGGTTCGTTGCAATCGGCCCACACACGACTAACTGCACGCTGAAGCAACAACGGAGACATCGGGATGCAACGGACGGCACTGTGTCAGATGCGGACGGAATGATTGACAGGTGGCGTCATTTCGCGTAAAAAGGAGAATTATCGTTTCCAGGGTGGGTTGGCCTTGCCTCGTGCAAGCCGCTAAAGGCGTGGTCTCTGTGACGGTGCCGTGGCATTCATTGCATGTCGAATGTCGCGGTAACGCGTCCTGAAAACCCGCCTGGACAGCGGCACGCCGGAGGGCGTGCAATGTACGGTGAGCCGTGCATGCTGTTGCCGATCTGCCTTGGTTTTACGGTTGGGGAACCGTAAAACTGACTCACTATCCCTTAAAGGAAGCTCTGTGACCTGTATCGTTATCAAAGAAAACGAGCCGTTCGAAGTTGCGTTGCGGCGTTTTCGCCGGAGTATGCAAAGCCAAGGGCTGATCGCCGAACTCCGTGCTCGTCAAGCTTATGAAAAGCCGACGACCGAGCGCAAGCGCAAGAAGGCAGCGGCCAAGAGCCGTACGCGCAAGCGCCTGAGCCGCGACATGCTGGCCCCGAAGCTGTACTGATCCCGGTACGGTAACGCGACACAGCATCCAAAGGCCGAAAGGGAAACCTTTCGGCCTTTTTCTTTTGCCGCAGCACCGGCGCTCCCCCATTGCCAAGACCTTTACGCTTACATCCCGTCACCAACGGGCTGTTAGTTGCATATTTTGCGTCATTGACCATTTCCCACCTGTTTGCGATGAAAAGCAATGCGTTGCAATGCAACACGGATACATCCCGATACACAGCAAGCGCCGACTATTGATAGGATCAAGCTTTCCCTGCTTGCCTTGCGCAATACTTCGATACATGGTCCAAGATTCCGATAAGCACCCGATGACGCATACGGCCAGCGCTTCCCTATCGGGTAGTCAGTCAGCCCCGAGCGTTCCCACGCAGCCATCGGCGTCCATGTGGTCCAACGACGCGTCGCGCGCCTTGCCGCGCCTGCTCGTGTTTGGTGAGGCATTGACTGATTTCGTCCATCGTGGCGACGGCCAATGGCAAAGCGCGGCCGGCGGCGCCTGCTGGAATGTCGCCCGCGTGGCGGCCGTGCTGGGCATCCACACCGGCTGGGGTGGTGCCGTCAGCAACGACCCGTTTGGCCAGGAGATCATCAACCTGTCGGCGCGGGCGAATCTGGACGCCCGCTATCTGCAGGTGGTCGACAAAGCCCCGTTGATTGCGATGGTGCATCGGACGAACCCGCCCGAATATGGTTTTCTGGGAAACGACAGCGCAGACCTCGCATTCGACGAAAGCCTCTTGCCCGCAGGCTGGGAAGCGGCGTGCTCGCTGGCACATTTCGGCTGCATCAGCTTGGTGCGCCAGCCATTGGGCGCACGGCTGACGGCCATTGCCCGGCGCCTCAGGGATGGGGGCGCCCGTATTAGTTTTGACGCGAACTATCGCAATCTGATGGGACCGGACTACCCTGCGTACTTCGAGGATATGGTCGCGCATGCGGATATCGTCAAGGTTTCCGACGAAGACCTGTCGCGCATCTATCCGCACCGCGAGCCGCAAACGTCGCTGGATGCAGTGCTGGCGATGATGCAAGCGCCCCCGCCAGCGCGCGCCGCCGGCCATTCACCCTTCTCCACGGCCGACCGCATGGTGCTCTACACCCGCGGCGCGGAAGGGATGACGCTGTTTTCGGGCAAACAACGCATCGTGCAGAACGCGATCACCGTGGCGGTGTCCGATACCGTCGGCGCGGGGGATGCATGCATTGGAGGACTGCTCGCCAGCTTGCTGCTACACCCGGAAGAGCCGCTCCCTGTCCATGTGCGTTTTGCCGCCGCCACGGCCGCCTGCGCGTGCATGCATACCGGTGCCCATGCGCCAACGCGCGCGGAAGTGGACGCGTTGTTGCACGCAGATACCGCCATGCAAGGCGCGGCCTGACATCCGGATGCCTGCATGGTTGGTACGTGCCGCGCAACAGCCATGAGCTGGCACGACGGCACATCACGTTAGCGCGGGGTGTGGCCGGACGCCGTCCGCCCCCGGCAGCGCTTACGTCAACCAGTAGCCGCCCCGCGCCGCCACTGGTGACGGCAGGTCCCGTTCGCCCAGCATTTCCCGCAATGAGCGTTCGATGGTGCGGCTCATGGCATCGAGCGCCAGATCGTTCGGCGCCACACCAAAAGGCTCTTCCAATTCGCTCGCGATGGCGTTCAGCGCCATGAACGCATAGCCGACGAATACCGCGATCACCGGCGTGAAGATGCCAACGGTGCTGACCAACCCGAACGGCAGCAACAGACAATAAAAATACACGGTA
This sequence comes from Robbsia andropogonis, assembly GCF_000970345.1. Lineage (GTDB taxonomy): Bacteria > Pseudomonadota > Gammaproteobacteria > Burkholderiales > Burkholderiaceae > Robbsia > Robbsia andropogonis. The sequence goes on from NZ_LAQU01000006.1 coordinate 144,653, forward strand.
CGGTGCAGCAAGACATCGTAGGAAAACGGTATCAACGTGTTGCTCAGCCGCTCGCAGCCGCCGACAACGTCGGCCAGGCTGCTCAGCTTTTCATCGATCCGCGCCGCCATCCATTCGCTCACTACGCCATCATCGCGCCATTGCCGCAACGTCTCGCCAAGCAAGACCAGCACCATCGCGGGCCGATACTCCGCCGCTGATATGCGGTCCGCCAGTACCGGTGGCAGCAGGCGATTCAGATCCGATCGATCATCCGAACTGCGCAACTGATGCTTCAGGCTGTAGGTAAAGGAGACCAGCAACATCACAAAACCCCGCACGCGTTGATCGTCCGCCGCCAGCGTGGTCAGGCTACTCGCCTGGCGCGCCAGCGAACGCGTGTCGTTGAGCAATGCGCCCCATAGCTTGCGCCCCTCCCAGAATCGGTCATAGCTCGCCGTATTGCGAAAACCGACGAAGATCGCCAGCGCGATACCGATCAGACTAAACGGCCGCGAATCCAGATGCAGGTCCAGGCGCAGGGACGAGGCCGGATGCCACGTATGCCACGCGAGCGCCAGCAGCGAGGCTGCCAGCACGAGCCCCAATGGCGGCAATACGGTCCGCAACACGGACCCGCGCCAGATGAACAACATTTTGAACCAGCTCAGTTTCGGTCTGACGATCACGATGGGGGCAAGGAGGGCGGGGGAAGGAAGTCCACCAGGTGCGACCCCTTGCCACAACGGCTGTGGTGGCGAGCAGATGTCGACCATGGTGTGGTGACTAATGATACAGGGCCATGCTATAAACATGACTTTTGTGCTGTCGCAACAACATCCGCCGTGCAACGTGCGGCACATCGCCCTCCCCATCCCGCCTTTTCCGCCCTAAGCCATGGATCAATACTGGACCCCTCTCGCCCGCTCGCTCGATCCCTATGTGCCGGGCGAACAACCGAAGATCGCCAACCTCATCAAGCTGAACACGAACGAGAATCCGTATCCGCCGTCGCCGCACGTGCTGGAAGCGATTCGGCAAGCATCCGATGCGCGGCTTCGGCTCTACCCCGATCCGGATGCAAGCAAATTGAAAGCGGGTATCGCGGCGCGATTCAATGTGACGCCGGCCCACGTCTTCGTCGGCAATGGTTCGGACGAGGTCTTGGCACACGCCTTTCCCGCCTTTTTTCAATATGCGCCGGACCCGGCCAAACCTTTGCTATTCGCCGATATCAGCTACAGCTTCTATCCGGTCTACTGCGGCTTGTATAGCGTGGCCTTCGAACGTGTGCCGGTGGAAGAAGGCACGCTTGCCATCAATCTCGCGGCCTACCGTCGGCCGAACAACGGCATCGTGCTGGCCAATCCGAACGCCCCCACGGGTCGTGCGCTGCCACTCGCGGAAATTGAAGCATTGCTAGAAGTCAACACGACATCCGTGGTGCTGGTCGATGAAGCCTATGTCGATTTCGGCGCGCAGTCGGCCGTCGGCTTGGTGAACAAGTATCCGAACCTGCTCGTCGTGCAAACGCTGTCGAAATCCCGCTCCCTGGCCGGCATGCGAACCGGATTCGCCATCGCGCAACCGAACCTGATCACGGCGTTGGAAAGGGTGAAAAGCAGCTTCAATTCCTACCCGCTCGATCACCTGGCGCAGGCGGCCGCCCTTGCCGCGTTCGAGGACGAGGCGTATTTCCGGGACCGCACCAACGCCATCATCGCCACCCGGGAGCGCGTGATCGCGCAACTGACGGACGCGGGGTACGACGTGCTGCCGTCGGCCGCCAATTTTATTTTTACGCGCCACCCGTCATACAGCGGTGCCGCGCTGCAAGACGGTTTGCGTGCGAAAGGCATCATCGTCCGTCGTTTCGACAAGCCGCGAATCGCTGACTTTCTGCGTATCTCGATCGGCACCGATGCCGAATGCGATGCCCTGGTCAGGGAACTGACGCAGTTGGCCCGCCACTGAACAACGGGGCTCGGGCGGATGTGAAGGGAATTCCCACACAGCGAATCCGACCCTTTTACTTCCGATGGACGTGCTCGCATGAGCGATCCGATCACCATTATCGGCATCAGTTCTCTCTCCGCGATCCTCTCGCTGATCGTAATGGGCTCGCTCGCGCGAAATCAACTGCCCGGAACCGTGGAGTGGTGCTGGGCGAACGCGCTCGCCGCGCTCGGCATGATCCTGACAATCCAGCAAGGTGTGCTGCCCGCGGTGTTGACGGTGATACTCGCCAACGCCTGCACCGGCGGCGCCACCGCGCTGCAGTTGATCGGCATGCGGCGTTTTTTCCGTTGTTACACGCCGATATCGGTCGTGGTGACCGGCTGGCTCGTAATGGTCTTTTGCATCGGCTACTTTCGCTTCGGCCGCGATGATTTCGCCGCACGCGTCATTGTTTTCTCGCTGTATCACGGTGCACTTCACATCTTTACGACCATGACGATGCTGCGGCATCGCCCGCCGAATCGTCCGAAATACGCGTACTACTACATGCTGGGCATCTGCGCCACTGCGATGCTGTTGAACCTGATAAGGGGCGGTGTCTACGCCGCCGGCTTCGTCCCCGACACGGCACCAATGGTACCCACGCCAATCCATGTCTTCTTCCTCGCCATCGGCACGCTAGGCGGGCCCGCCCTGACAATCGGCATGGTCATGATGGCCCATGACCGGATGTCGGCTGCGCTGGAAAGGCACGCCAACATCGACTTTCTGACCGATCTGCCGGGACGCCGTGCGTTCGTCGAAATGGCGGAAAAAGAATGCCAGCGGGCCGCACGCTTCGGCCGGCCGCTGGCCATCGCCATACTGGATCTCGATTTTTTCAAGCAAATCAACGATCGGCTCGGCCATGCGGTAGGGGACAACGTCCTGACGCACTATGCCCAGTTGTTGTCGTCCTCCACGCGCGCCAACGATATTTGCGGTCGAATCGGCGGGGAGGAATTCGCGTTATTGTTGCCGGAAACCGATGTCTTTGCGGCCACCGATGTCGTGGACCGTCTGCGCACGACCTTGCTCGGCGCCCCCTGCTGGATCGGCGCACGGTCGATACCGTTCACGTTCAGCGCCGGGATCGCGACATTCCGCCCCGGCGATAACCTAGAAATGCTGATGGCACGGGCGGACAATGCCCTCTACGCCGCGAAGGCCGAGGGACGCAACCGCACGGTGGCGCACCCGCACGATCGAGCGCAAGAGATACTTGCCGCCAACGACGGGATCGGCGAACTGGCGGTAGGCGGCTAGTTGCCGAACGCCACGCATCACCTGTCACGCCGCGGGCCATACGGTCAGCCTATGAAGCGCTTCGCGTAACGCATATCGAGGTCGTCGAGACGCAGCAGCGTCAGAAAGTCAGCGGTATGAAAATCGGCATCCCAGGCCGGTGCGCCGCAGATACGCGCTCCCAGGCGCAGATACGCGGCCAGCAAGGGCGGCGCGCTGGCATCGCCGCCGTCACACAAGGCCGCAACCGGCAACGGGGTATGCGGGAAAACGTGGTATTCGGGCGCTACCGTATGCGTCTGCGCCAGACGCATATGCAAGTTGGCCGCGTGATGCCCACCGTCGCTCATCGACACACTGGAGCAGCCCAGCATGCTTTCAAAGCCCCAGCGACGCATGTACGCCGCCAGGCCGGCCCATAACGTCATGATCACCGCACCGCTGCGGTAGTCGGGGTCCACGCAAGCGCGCCCCACTTCCACCATCTTGCTGTTCAGCACCGCCAGGCGGCGCAGATCGAATTCCTGGGCGGAGTATCGCTGCGCGATCTGCGGCGCGGCCTGGGGCGGCAGAATCCGGTAGGTTCCCACTACCCGCAGCGTTTCACGGTCGCGGACAAGCAGGTGTTCACACCGGGCATCGAACTCGTCCACATCGAGCCCCTCCGGACCTTTCAGGCGTGCGCCCATCTCGTCGGCGAATACGCGATAGCGCAACCGCTGCGCTTCACGCAGATCACTTTCGCTGTGAACCCAGTTCAAGAGCAGGCCTTTGTCGTTGCGACGCTGTGCCTGGGGCCGCTCCGTCCGGCCTTGACGCAGGGCCTGGCGGTCGCCGTCGAAGGCACTGTCGTGACGGTCTTGGTGAGCGTCGATGGGAGTGAGAGTCGAATCGAGCTTGCGCGTTCCGTCCAAAGTGGTTGGCGGAACCGATGCTAGGGACGCGACGAGGCATGAGCATGACAGAAAAACGTCAGCAACATGACAGCGTGGCGCAAGCAATACTGTTGCCACGCCGGCCAGGTGTGACATGGCGCCGGCGCACGCCACGTGACGTCGATGCCGCTACAACAGCGCAGCGTCAAAGGCCGCGCGCAGTTTCGCTTGTCCCGGACCGTCACCGGCGGCGGGCTCCAACCACCAAGCGGCACTTTTACCAAAACCGAGCGACTGGTCCCGGCCCGTCAGCAACAGGCTGGCGACCCGTCCCAAAGTCGGCTGATGACTGACCACCACCACGACTCGATCCGTCGCGTCAGGCCAGCCGGCCGCATCCAGCATCGACTGCGGCGTCATGTCCGGTGCAATGGCGTCGCAGCGTACGCCTTCGGCCGTCAATTGCCGGGCAGTCTGCATCGCCCTTACGGCAGGACTGACCAATATCGTCGTCCCGGCAGGCAAGCGCGGCCTCAGCCATTCCGCGGTCTTACGCGCTTGTTTCTCGCCCTTCGTCGTCAATTCGCGCGCCAAATCGCGCTGGCGTGCATCGCCTGCGCCCGCGCTGGCATCGAATGCGTCCGCATGCCGCCAGAGGATCAACTGCATCGCATGTCCCCGTCAAAATGGTGGATTAAAATGCCATTATCGGCCGCATGTTTGAGATTTGCAGATTCCAATCCAATGTGTAGAGGGCAGATTCGCGTTGGTAGAACACCATATCCGCACCGCGATACTGGCAACAACGACAAAACAATGCATCATCGATTGACGCGGAACGTTTAGATGCGTACGATCACGGATTCCTCGGAGCGTAGCGCAGCCTGGTAGCGCATCTGGTTTGGGACCAGAGGGTCGAAGGTTCGAATCCTTTCGCTCCGACCATAGGATATTAAAGGGTGGGCATGCCGAGGCATGCCCACCCTTTTCTTTTGGTCACTGCAAAACCGGCGCAACACCGCATTGCAACGCCTCCCATCATTGCTTTCCGCCTCAACTTTTCTGCTCCCCGACCGTTTACAAGGGGAGAAGAAATGCCTCCCGAATATTTGCCGCCGCAGCGGTATCGGTTTGACTAAACATATGTCTCATGCAGTGCGTTACGCCATGCGCGCAATTCCCGCATTGGCACACTTGTTGACGTTGCTCCGACATAAAGACAAGGACCTCGTTCGCTCGCAGTACCTCGCGTTTTCACGTCAGGTACCGTTGCTCTATTTCGTCCTGACGGTCAACACCGCGACAGTCTCATACACCCACTTAGGCGCTGCGCCAGCGTGGTTGACACTTTACGCGCCCGGCTTGCTGATCATCGGTTGCATTGCGCGCATGGCAACCTGGTATGTGCGCCGCCATGAGACATTGAGCGACGCGGGCATCGAACGCCGAATCCGTAACGTGATCAAGCTGATCGCCGTCCTCGGCATCCTGTTCACCACGTGGGGCGTTACGTTATTCCAATATGGCGATGCTTACCAACGCAGCCACGTAGCCTTCTACATGGCCGTTACGGTCATTACCGTCATTTGCTGCCTGACCCATCTTCGCGCCGCGGCGATGCTGTTGACGGCCATCGTGCTGGTCCCGTACACCTGCTATTTCTTCTGGACAGGCAATCAAGTTCTGATTGCCATCGCAATAAATGTTGTGCTCGTGCTGTTGTCGATGACGCTGATTCTCTGGAATCACTATCGCGACTTCCGTAGTCTGATCGACTCGAAAAAGCAATTGCTGCGCAATAACAGCGACATGCAACGGCTGAGCGACGAAAATTTCCGCCTCGCGAACGTCGATCTCCTGACGCAGTTGCCCAACCGGCGGCATTTCTTCTCGATCATCGACGAATTATTGGCCAATCGCGCGCACGATGGTCAATTGTCCCGTCCGTTCGCCGTCGGGGTACTCGATCTGGACGGGTTCAAACAAGTCAACGATCTGTACGGACACCGCTTTGGCGACAGTGTGCTGGCCGAAGTCGGCAAGCGATTGCTCCACTTCGATCGCGAAGACGTGTTCTTTGCACGGCTGGGTGGCGATGAATTCGGACTGATTCTGATGCATTTAAAAGACCGGCAAGCCGCCATCGATCTGGGCAACACGGTCTGCGCGGCGCTGCATCACACGCATGCGGTCCGTGAGGCGGTGGCGCGCATGTCGGCATCGCTTGGATTGGCCATGTGCCCGGAGGCGGGCGACACGCCGGAGCAGCTGTTCGAACGAGCCGACTACGCGCTGTACTTCGCGAAGAAACAGCGTCGTGGCAGCGCGGCGGTCTTCTCCACTGAACACGAAACGGAAATCCGTCACGTCGCCGCCATCGAGCAAGCGTTGCGGACCGAATCGCTCAAGGATGAATTGACGCTGGTGTTCCAGCCGATCTTCGACGCTAACGAGCGCCGGATTGTCGCGTTCGAATCACTGGCGCGATGGCATAGTCCGACGATGGGCCGCGTCGATCCGGGTGAATTCATCGGTATCGCCGAACGTACCGGCATGATCACCGTGATCTCCCAGTCGCTACTACGCCGCGCGCTCGCATTCATCTTGCAATGCCCGGAGTCGATTCGGATCTCTTTCAACCTGTCGTCCCTGGACCTGACCTCCGATGGCGCGCTGGACCGTATCGTCGATATCGTTGGCGAAAGTGGCGTGGCACCTGAGCGGATCGAATTCGAGATCACCGAAACAGCAATCATTCACGACTTCGAACGCGCGTCAGAGGCCCTGGCGACATTGAAAGCCATCGGTGCGCAGGTATCGCTGGACGATTTCGGCACCGGCTTCTCCAGCTTGAGCAGGGTACACAGGCTGCCGCTGGACAAGATCAAGGTCGATCGTGCTTTTATCGCCCAGTTGGAAACCGAGCCGCAGTGTCAGAAAATCGTCAAAAGTATTGCCGACCTGTGCGCCAACCTGCACCTGGAGTGCGTCATCGAAGGCGTGGAGAACGCCACGCAGGTCGACATGCTGCAGCAGGCCGGATGTCGACTGATGCAGGGCTATTATTTCGGTCGTCCCGTGGAAGCTGCGCTCGCACTGGCGCAGGTACGGCGCGACAACGGTAGCGGCGAGCGTCTTCCCGGCACGGAAGACAAGCTTTACGGCGGCACGCTGGTGCCGCCGGTTGCCGCGGGGCTGTGACACAACATGGATATGATCGCGATAAGGGACGGCGCGTCAAGCGTAGACGATCTTGAACGCACGGCCCACGCGGGTCCATTCGGCCGCTTCGCGCGCGAGGTTCAATTCGGTCATCGGATGTGCATCGACCCACTCGCGCGGCAACGCCAATTCATAGCCTTGACGCGTGCGGCGCGCCCGTAGCGTGGGCAAAGCATCGTCGGTACGACGCCGCGACAGCAGGACAGCCGTACGCAGGCAGAACAACCAGTCCCAATCGATGTCACTGGACGCCTGGAACTTGCCAAGCTTGCCGATATGCCCGAGCAGCAATGTCGCCAACCGCTGCTGGTCCGTGCGCGAGAAACCCGGCATGTCGGCATTGCTGGCGATATACGCGGAATGCTTGTGGTAGCCACCATGACCGATCGACAGGCCGATCTCATGCAGCGACGCCGCCCAACCTAAAAAAGTCCGGCCAACCTCACGCGGCGAGTCGCCATAGTCCACATTGCCATTGCCGCCATGTCCGTTGCCCGAAGCCACCGTGGCCGCAAGATTGTCGCGATCGTCGGCGGTGGCCTGTCGACGCGCCTTGGCTTCCTTGCCTTTCGATTCTTTCGGCGACGCTTGCACTTCGTCCTCGAAGAACTGATCAAGCAGCGCCGTGGACAGTGCGCCAATACGTGCCGCCTGACGCCGGTCCACCGCATAGCGCTGCATGAACGACTCTACAGTCACCGCGCGTACGTCCTGCTTCGCGCCGCGCCCCATCAGGTCGTACAGCACGCCTAAACGCAACGCGCCGTCGGTGACGTCAGCGTAGTCGATGCCCAGTTCCTCGAAAACACCAATCATGATGGACAAGCCACCGGGCAGCACCGGCACCCGATCCGGCTTCAAACCGATCAGCTTGGCATTGGTAGCGCTGCCGGCTTTCACCAGCGCGCGCCGCAACCGCTCCAGACCATTGCGGGTAATCCCATGACTGATACCACTGTCATTGAAGCCGTTATCCTCGATCAACTCCGCAAGCGCCCGCGCGGTGCCGGACGATCCGATCGACTGCTCCCAACCGGCATCGCGATAGATATGTCCGATCAACTCGATTTCACGTCGCGCGGCAAGGATGGCCTGATGCATCGCTGCTTCAGTCACCACGTCGTCGGCAAAATACAGCCGGCTGTGACTGACGCAACCGATATATAAGCTCTCCATCAGAAGAGGCTCGAACTCCCGACCAATGATGAATTCCGTCGATCCACCACCAATATCGACAACGAGACGCTTGTCGGGCGCCGGCGGCACCGTATGTGCGGCGCCGGCATAGATCAGCCGGGCCTCTTCGCGACCGGCAATGACTTCGATCGGAAATCCAAGCGCCTTATGCGCCCGGTCGATAAATTCATTTGCATTCTTTGCAACCCGCAACGTATTCGTTGCAACCGCGCGGACCCGCTTATGCGGAAAACCGCGCAGGCGTTCGCCGAAACGCTCCAATGCTTCCAGGCCACGCCGCTGCGCGGCTTCATCCAAGATCTTGTCGGTCGTCAGCCCCGCGCCCAACCGAACGGGTTCACGCATGGCATCAATCTGCTGAATCTGACTGCCCGCCGCAGTCGTCTCCACGCGACCGACAATCAGCCGAAAGCTGTTCGAGCCCATGTCGACCGCTGCCAACAAGGTGGGGTTATCCGCCATAAAATCGTCTTCGATCCGCAATGAGGGGGCTGACCTGGCGCGACGTGCGCCGCGCCAAGACCTGCCGAGGTGGCGAATTTTGCCATGTTAGCCAGACACGCGCTTGCTGCAAAGCCCTGTCCATCGCCACGCACCGTGGACAGCCGTCGTGGCAGGGGTCGGTGTACTCGTTCGTGCAGCCGCGCACCGAGCGCGGTACCACGGCAATCGACTGCCATCGAGTGCGCCGCACGCATGCAAACGCGCACCCAATATGACAGTCACATCACCGTCATATTATTGACATCAGAATATGTAAAAATATATGCATCGGCAATTCCCGACGGCGCGCGGACCCGCTCGATCACATACGACTTAGACAAAACCGTCTTGTCGGTCCCGTACGCTGCATGCCATTCTTAAACGCATCAACTTCGTGCGATGCCGCGTCTTTGCCATTTTCACGCAGAGGCACACCCGGTACGCCACGGGGATGATCCTACAGCACGACTTATGGCGCCCACCGATGCATCCGCTCCCCTCCCCCCGTCGAGCTTCGACGAAGAATTGACCACCGAAAGCGCCGCCGCGCCCCGCACCGCCGTACTGGCAACCGGTATTCGCGTACGCAGAGGCAGTTCGCACTATCCGTTGCTGAACCGTGAACTGGGCGTGCTGGCATTCAACGAGCGTGTCCTGGCGCAGGCGGCGGACCCAGCGGTACCGCTGCTCGAGCGCCTGCGCTTCCTCTGCATCACCAGCAGCAACCTCGATGAGTTCTTCGAAGTCCGGATGGCGGGACTGCAGGAGGAAATGCGCGACACACCGGGGCTGATGACCCCTGACGGCATGTCGATGCAGCAAGCATACACGGTGATTGCGGAGCGTGCGCACCGTCTGGTGAAACGCCAATACTCGATGCTGCACGATACCGTGCTTCCGGCGCTAGGCAAGGAAGGCATCGTTTTTCACGAGCCGGAATCGTGGAACGCCGAACAAACGGCATGGGCGCAGCACTATTTCCATACCGAACTGACGCCGGTGCTGACGCCCATCGGCCTCGACCCGGCGCACCCGTTCCCTCGCGTCTTGAATAAGAGCTTGAACTTCGCCGTGGAACTGGCCGGCAAGGATGCATTCGGACGTGACGCCGTGCTCGGCATCGTCCAGGCGCCGCGCGTGCTGCCGCGACTGGTGCGCATGCCGACGGAACTGTCCGGACATCCATATGGATTCGTGCTGCTGAGCAGTTTCATGGAGCGCTTCGTGGGAGACCTGTTCCCCGGTCTGGAACTGCGCAGTTGCAATCAGTTCCGCGTCACACGTAATAGTGAACTGTTCGTGGACGAGGACGAGATCACCGACCTGCGCGTCGCCTTGCAGGGTGAGCTGAGCGCACGGCATTTTGGCAGCCCGGTAAGGCTGGAAGTGTCCGCGGACACGCCCGCCGAACTGCTGCGCCGCCTGCGAGAGGAATCCGGTCTGTCGGACCGCGATTGCTACCGGGTGGATGGTCCGGTGAATCTGGTTCGTTTGATGCAACTTCCGGATCTGGTGGACCGCCCCGACCTGAAGTTCGTACCGCACGTGCCGGCTTCGCCGCAATTGAATCCGCCCACGGCCACGCTGTTCGATGCGATCGATCACGGCGATATCCTGCTGCATCACCCATATGAAAGCTTCCAACCGGTGCTGGAATTGCTGCTGCAGGCGGCAAAAGATCCGCACGTGGTTGCCATCAAGCAGACCATCTATCGCACTGGCAGCGACTCGGCGCTGATGGATGCGCTGATGCTCGCCGTGCGCAATGGCAAGGCTGTTACTGTGGTCGTGGAACTACTCGCGCGTTTCGACGAGGAAACCAATATCAATTGGGCAGAGCGCCTCGAACAGGCCGGTGCCCACGTCGTCTACGGCGTGGTGGGCCACAAATGCCATGCGAAGATGATCCTGATCGTGCGCCGCAGCACGATCAATGGGCAGGCGACGCTGCGCCGTTATGTCCATTTGGGCACCGGGAACTATCACCCGAAAACGGCGCGCCTCTACACCGACTTCGGTCTGATGACCAGCCATCCGGGCCTCTGTGAAGACGTTCACCATGTGTTCCAGCAGTTGACCGGGATCAATGGCCAGTTGTCGCTGAATTATCTTTGGCAATCGCCGTTCACACTGCACACGAAGCTGGTGGAAGCGATTAACCGCGAAGCGGACGCAGCGCGCGCGGGCCGCAAGGCGCGGATCGTCGCCAAGATGAATGCATTGCTGGAACCCACGACGATTACCGCGCTGTACGAAGCATCGATGGCAGGCGTGAAAATCGATCTGATCATCCGCGGTGTCTGCTCACTGCAGCCCGGCGTGCCGGGATTGTCCGAGAACATCACCGTGCGATCGATCATTGGCCGGTTCCTCGAACATCATCGCATCTATTATTTCTATGCCGATGGTGCCGAGGACGTGTTCCTGTCCAGCGCCGACTGGATGGATCGCAATTTCTTCCGCCGCGTCGAGGTCGCGTTCCCGATACTGGATCGCCGGTTGAAACGGCGCGTGATCGCCGAAGGGCTCTCTGCTTTTATTGGCGATAACCAGAACGCCTGGGTCATGCAAAGCGACGGCGAATATCACCGCCGCCGCCCCGGCAAAACCACGCGCAGTGCGCAGCTGAGTTTGCTGCAGAAGTTCTGCGTTTGACGGCTTGCGTCGGGCGGACCGCTCAGGCGAGCGGACGTGAATGGGGGACGTCGATCGCGGCATCCAGCTCCCCCATGTCGTCGTCGGTATCGTCCTCGATGAAGGCGTTCATCAGCACAGTCCGGTGCCGGGGAAAGTGCACGGCGAACTGACTCCCACGTCCCACCTGACTGCGGATGCTCAGGCGCGCTTCATGGCGCTGCAATACGTGCTTGACGATCGCAAGTCCCAGCCCTGTCCCCCCCGTCCCGCGTGAACGACTCCGGTCCACGCGATAGAAACGTTCGGTCAACCGCGGAATATGTTCAGCCGGAATGCCGATACCGTCATCGGTTACCGTAAACACCCCATAGCCATCCTCGGCACGCCAGGAGACGTCGATGACGCCCCCTTCCGGGGTGTACCGCACGGCATTGCTGACCAGGTTGCCAAACGCGCTCGCGATCTCGTTTTCGGCACCGGTGATGCCCACGGTCGGGTCGATGTCGAGATGGATCGTATGCTTGCCGCCGGACAAGCCGATGGCTTCATCCCGCAAATGCTGCGTCAAGGTGCGAACGTCCACTCGCTGGTCGCCCGGCGGCTTCGGATCGCCCTCGATATGCGCCAGGACCAGCAGGTCATTGACGATGTTCTGCATACGCAGCGACTGCTGCTCCATCAAGCTGAGGTATCGGGCACGGTCCGCTTCACTCAACGGCAACTCCCGCATCGTCTCGAGAAAGCCCGACAGCACGGTGAGCGGCGTTTTCAACTCGTGCGACACGTTGGCGACGAAGTCGCGGCGCATCGAATCCGTGCGTTCCAGCTTTGTCACGTCCTGCGAGATCACGACCTTGCGCTGGTCCCCATAAGGCAGCACCTGGACAGACAGGATTTTATGAAATTTGCGGCCCATCCCACTCATCCGCAGATCCATGCCCTCCCGTGGCGAGCCGATATATTGAATGAACTCCGGCTGCCGTATCAGATGGGTGATGTGCTGGCCGACATCCCGCTCGGCGTCCACGCCGAAATGGCGCTCGGCATTGGCATTGCACCACTCTATGCGCTGTTCCCGGTCGAGCAGGATGATGCCGTTCGGCGAGACCTGAATCGCCTCGATGAAACGCGTGTGCTGCGCCTCGATATCGCGAACCTGTTGATACCACCGCTTGGAGAAACGAAACAGCCGATAGTAAATTTCGCCCCAGACGCCCGGCGCGCTCGGCACCGTGCCGTAGGCGGGCTTATCCAGCAGGCGCCACAGGCGCTGTGCCTGGTACGTGGCGAAAGCCCAGTGCAGCAGCATGCCGACAACGCCCAGGGCCAGCCCCGCGGTGATGCCGAATACCACACTTATCACGCCGATCAGCAGCAGAAACAGCACCAGCGACGCCGTCGCCCGCGCCCAGATCACATTCATATTGTCGCTCCGAAAACAACAAACGCGCGGAAGCACGGCCGAAGCCGCCTCTTCCGCGCGCCTTGAGGAGCAGCGCCGCCTGCAACATCCGCCCGGTGCGCTGGATATCCTGCGCACCCGGCGGCGATCACCGGGGCTCCGACTGCCTCCAAACGCCTGGCCGTATTGTATTACGCGTGTTTGGACAGCCTGTAACCGCTGCCGCGCACCGTCTCGATCATCAAGTCGCAACCCGCCGGCTTCAGCGCCGCGCGTAGCCGCTTGATGTGGACATCCACGGTCCGTTCCTCGACAAACACATGGTCGCCCCAGACGCGGTCAAGCAGCTGGGTGCGGCTATGCACGCGCTCCGGATGCGTCATCAGGAAGTGTAGCAGGCGGAATTCCGTTGGCCCCAGCTCCAAGCGGATATCTTCGTTCAGCTCGACGCCGTCCGCGGCAACCTCGCCGGCAATGGCAAGCCGCTTGGCGCTGACGCGGTGCGTCGTCGGATCCAGACGCAGGCCGTTGATCGCCACCACATCCTCGGTCAATTGCGGCGCGCGACGGCGCAATACCGCCTTGATGCGCGCCATTAATTCCTTAGGCGAAAACGGCTTGGTCACATAGTCGTCGGCACCGGTCTCCAGTGCCGCTACCTTGTCGGCTTCTTCCCCGCGTGCCGTCAGCATGATCAGCGGAATGCTGCGGGTACGTTCATCCATGCGCAACTCACGCGCAAACGCAATGCCGGATTTTCCCGGCAGCATCCAATCGAGCAGGATCAGATCCGGTAGCACATCGCCGATCAGATGCTGCGCCTGCTCGGCGTTATAAGCACGTATCGCGTAATGGCCGGCATGCTCGAGGTTGACGGCGATCAGTTCCGAAATCGACGGCTCGTCTTCGACGACAAGGATACTGCTGGGCATGTTGAAAACTCTCCTGGGGAAACCCTGCTGGCGACACAGGTCAACTACACAGCGGCGGATATGAATTCACCGCCGTCAATCGCGCGCCGCTCGCAGGCCTGCTGGAAACACCACGTCGGCACACACGTGATCCGATCAGCTCAACGCTTCGCGCTCCATCGTCTCGCGCGGCATATGGCGCACATCGGTGCCCTTGACGATGTAGATGATCAGTTCGGCGATATTCTTTGCATGATCGCCAATCCGTTCAATCGCTTTTGCGACAAACAGGTAATCCAGTCCGACCGAGATCGTCCGTGGATCTTCCATCATATACGTGGCCAGCTTGCGTACAAAGGCATCGAATTCGCTGTCGATGGCCTTGTCATCACGGACAATCTGCAAGGCGGCGTTGATGTCCAGGCGCGCAAACGCGTCCAGCACATTGTGCAGAATCGACGCCGCCATTTCACCTGATAGGCGAATTTCGGCGGTATTGATCGCACGGCCCGCGCCGTCGTCGATGATCCGCTGCGTCCGCTTGGCGACTTTCTGCGCCTCGTCACCGGCACGCTCCAGATTGGTGATCGCCTTGGAAACCGCCATAAGCAGTCGTAAATCACGAGCAGCGGGTTGTCGACGCGCAATGATGTCGTTGCATTGCTGGTCGATTTCCACTTCCATCTCATTGACACGGCGTTCGGCCGTGGCAACGTGACGTATGGCGGTTTCATTGTAGTTATTCAATGCATCCATCGCGTTGACGATCTGCGACTCCACCAAGCCGCCCATTTCGAGAAGCTTGGAAGACAGCAAGTTCAGATCGGCATCGAACTGGCTGGAAAGATGTTGTTTTTCCTGTGGCATGGCCCGTCCTATTGGGTTGTGACGCTATCGGAACCGCACGACTGGCGGTATCAACCGAAACGGCCGGTGATGTAGTCTTCCGTCTCACGGCGCTGCGGCTTCACGAAAATCTTTTGCGTTTCGCCGAACTCGACCAGTTCCCCCAGATACATATAGGCCGTGTAGTCGGAACAACGCGCCGCTTGCTGCATATTGTGAGTAACGATCACGACCGTATAGTCGTGCTTCAATTCGTCGATCAGTTCCTCGATACGGCCGGTCGAGATTGGGTCCAACGCGGAGCATGGCTCGTCGAGCAACAAGACTTCGGGGCGCACCGCGATGCCACGTGCGATACACAAACGTTGCTGTTGGCCGCCGGACAGGCCGTAACCGCTTTGTTGCAATTTATCCTTTACTTCGGTCCAAAGCGCCGCTTTTGTCAGAGCCCATTCCACGCGATCGTCCATCTCGCTACGGCTGAGCTTTTCGAACATCCGTACGCCGAACGCGATGTTTTCATAAATCGACATCGGAAACGGCGTCGGTTTTTGAAACACCATGCCGACGCGCGCGCGCAGCAGGGAGATATCCATCGACGTGGTCAGCAGGTTCTCGCCGTCCATCATGATCTCTCCCTCGGCGCGTTGCTCCGGGTACAGCGCGTACATCCGATTAAACGTGCGCAACAGCGTGGACTTGCCGCAGCCGGACGGACCGATGAAGGCCGTTACCTTCTTTTCCGGGATATCCAGCGCTATATGCTTCAACGCATGGAAACCGCTGTAGTAGAAGTTCAGGTCGCGTACCTGAATCTTCGCGCGGCCGCGCATGGCGGCTGGATTCGGGCTTGGCGCGGACAACGTCGCCACATTGTCTGCGTGCTTCGTCGCTATATCGCTCGTTTGAACAATTGCCATGATGGTCAACACCTATCCTTGTTTACTTTTTCCGCGTAATCAGACGCGCGGCAACGTTCAGGGCGAGCACGCCGAGCGTGATCAGGAAGACACCGGCCCATGCCAGCGACTGCCAGTCAGCGAACGGACTCATCGCGAACTGGTATATCGTGACGGGCAAACTGGCCATCGGCTGCATCAGGCTGGTGCTGAAGAACTGATTCGACAGTGCCGTGAACAGCAGCGGCGCCGTTTCACCGGCGATCCGCGCCACCCCCAGCAGCACCCCGGTGATAATCCCGCCGATCGACGCGCGCAGCGTGATCGAACCGATCATCTTCCACTTCGGAATCCCCAGCGCGAACGACGCTTCCCGCAACGCCACCGGAACCAGGTTCAGCATGTTCTCGGTCGTGCGGATGACGATCGGAATCTGCAGCAGCGCCAGGGCGATGACACCGGCCAGGCCGCTGAAATGGCCCATCGACGCCACGACAATCGCGTAGACAAACAGACCGATCACGATCGACGGCGCGGACAGCAGCACATCGTTCAAGAAGCGCACCAGGCTAGCCAGCCAACTGGCGCGACCGTATTCGGCAAGGTAGATGCCGGCCATCACGCCCAGCGGCGTGCCGATCATCGTGGCCACGCCGACCATCTCGAAACTGCCAACGATCGCGTTCGCCAACCCGCCGTCACCGGAATTCGGCGCCGGTGTCGATTGGGTGAACAGGTTGATGCTCAACCCACGCAAACCGAGGTGAATCGTCGTATAGAGAATCCACAGCAGCCACAGCAGACCAAAGGCCATTGCCAACAGGGACAGGGTCAGCGCCATGCCATTGACACGACGGCGCTTGGCTTGCAGCCTTTCCTTGATGATCGCATCGCGTTGTTCGCGCGCTTGGGGACGTTGCAGACTCATCGATTGATCGCTCACTTGCGGCCCTCTTGTTTTTGCAGACGCAACAGCATCAGTTTCGACAACGCCAGCACGATGAACGTGATGACGAATAGAATCAGACCCAGCTCCATCAGCGCCGACGTATGCAAACCTGGCTGTGCTTCGGCGAATTCATTCGCCAGCGCTGACGTAATACTGTTCCCTGGCGCGAATAGCGAGACGCCGGAAAACATGTTCGTGTTGCCGATAACAAACGTCACCGCCATCGTCTCACCCAGCGCGCGGCCGAGACCCAGCATCACGCCACCGATCACGCCGGTCTTCGTGAAGGGCAACACCACTCGCCACATCACTTCCCACGTCGTGCAACCGATGCCATACGCCGATTCCTTCAGCAGCACCGGCGTCACTTCGAACACATCGCGCATCACGGCAGAGATGTAGGGAATGATCATGATCGCCAGGATCACGCCGGCGCACAGCAGGCCGATCCCGATCGGTGGCCCCTGGAACAATGCGCCGACAATCGGCAGACCGCCCAGCAGATGCTTCAATGGCAACTGGAACCATGTCGAGAAGATCGGGGCGAAGACCAGCAGCCCCCACATTCCATAAACAATCGAAGGAATCGCGGCGAGCAGTTCGATCGCGATACCCAGCGGGCGACGCAGCCACGCCGGCGACAGTTCCGTCAGGAATAACGCGATGCCAAAGCTCACCGGCACTGCAATGACCATCGCGATCACCGACGTGATGATCGTGCCGTAGATCGGCACCAATGCGCCGAACTGCTGGTTCGGCGGGTCCCATTCGCTATTGACGAGGAAACTGAAACCGAACTGGCGCAGCGACGGCCAGGATTCAATCACGAGCGAAACGATGATGCCGCCCAGCAGCACCAACGTGATCAAGGCGCTCGCCCGTGTCAGCAGGCCGAAGACCACGTCGCCAAACTGACCAGGTGCACGCGGCGCCGCCAACGATGCGCCCGGCGGCATCGCGCCGGAATCGGCGCCGCCTTGAGACGCTGCGGAAGAGATATCTGACATGATGTCGAGTCGCGATGGCACAAGTGCCCGAGGGCACGATGGCAAACGAAATCAAACCGATTCGCTTGCCGTCCGAAGAGCTAACACTTCACCACTCGCCGACAGCATGCGACGCCAGGGACGATGGCCATTACCATAGTCACCCTCATGTCACCAAACTGTCATCGAATGGCATTGGATACATTTAAGGGCACCCTTCAACGCCAGCACGCCGCGCGTGCTGCCGCCGATGGGTACCCCGTCCCGCCAACTGCTTGTCATTTACCACTGCCGTGTCGCGAGAAGTCGCGTGAGCGTCGGCGTGGTTTTTTTTAACTGCCTAATCACGGCCGGCTTGCCAGCCAACCGTGGATCGCTTCTTACTCGGCCGCGATAACCTTGCCCGAACCGTCCTTCACGTTCTTCCACGCATTGTGGATTTGCGTGACGACCGATGCCGGCAACGGTATGTAGTCAAGCGAAGCGGCACCGGCCGCGCCGTTCTTGAACGACCAGTCGAAGAACTTCAGCACGGCCGCGCCTTGTTCTGGCTTGTCTTGCGATGCATGGACCATCACATACGTTGCCGCGACGATCGGCCATGCATTGGCACCGCTCGTGTTCGTCAGGATCTGGTAGAACGTCTTGCTCCAGTCCGCGCTGGCCGACGCCGCCTTGAACGTGTCGACCGTCGGTGCGACCACCTTGCCCGCCGCGTTCTTCATGTCAGCGTAGGTCATGTGGTTTTGCGTCGCGTAAGCCGATTCCACGTAGCCAATCGCGCCCGGCAAGCGTTGCACGAATGCCGCCACGCCGTCGTTGCCTTTGCCACCCGTACCCGTCGGCCAGTTGACCGTCGCGCCTTCGCCGACCTTCGACTTCCAGTCCGCGCTGACCTTCGACAGGTAGTTCGTGAAGATGAAGGACGTGCCCGAGCCGTCAGCACGACGGACCACGGCAATATCCGTATCCGGCAACTTGGCCTTCGGATTCAGCGCGACGATTTCCGGCGCATTCCACTTCGTGATCTTACCCAGGTAGATGTCCGCCAGGACCTCGCCCGACAACACCAGTTGGCCCGGCTTCACGCCCGGGATATTCACAACGGGGACGATCCCGCCAACGACCGTCGGGAATTCGACCAAACCGTTCTTTGCAAGCTCTTCGTCCGTCATCGGTACGTCGGAGCCAGCGAAATCAACCGTCTTTGCCTGGATTTGCTTGATGCCCCCGGAAGAGCCGATGCCTTGGTAGTTGACCTTGTTGCCGGTCGCTTTTTGATATTCGGCTGCCCACTTGCCATAGACCGGCGCGGCGAACGTGCTGCCTGCACCCGTGATGTCTGCGGCATGGCCCGCGGTAGCGACGAGGGCGGTGACCAAGCCGGCGATCGCGGTTTTCATCAAGTTCATGACCTCTCCATTGAAGTGAAATGCGGACAGTCCCGCAGGACAAACCGGAGCTTAAGTCAATAACATGACAGTCATGTGACAGTCGCAATCGGCCGCTGTAATGACAATGACAGGTCAGAATGACCGAAAGACGACGCGAGTGACCGTCCGGGAAGGGATGTTGCGTCAAGCACGTGGATCGACGGGAGGAGTGCGTTGTCATGCTGATCGCGCCTTCGAGGCGCGATCAGCTTCACGCCATGCCAGCGATCAGGCGGGCATCAGGCGAAAGCGAGACGGACCGCCCCTGCGATCGATTCAGCCTGTGCGGTGGCGGCCCCGGCGTCTTCCGCCTCCACCATGACGCGTAACACGGGCTCGGTGCCGGAGGCGCGAATCAACACGCGGCCGGTACCCGACAACGCCGTATTGGCCTTGTCGATGGCGGCGCCGATCGACGCATCGGCTTTCCAGTCAGCACCAGCGGCAATCCGCACATTGATCAGCTTTTGCGGGAACAAGGTCAGCCCTTCCAGCAGTTCTGCCAGCGTCTTGCCGCTGCGGCGCATCGCCGCAAGCACCAGCAACGCCGAGACAATGCCATCGCCAGTGGTATGCCGATCCAAGGACAGGATATGACCGGAACCTTCCGCGCCCAACTGCCAGTCGTGCTCGCGTAATTGTTCCAGCACATAGCGGTCACCCACCGCGGCCCGGACAAAACCGACATTCAAGCGACCGAGTGCCTGCTCGACCGCAAGATTCGTCATCAAGGTCCCCACTGCCCCCGGCACGTTGCCGTCCGTCGCAATCCGATCCTTGACCAGCACATAGAGCAGTTCATCGCCATTGTAGAGACGGCCGGTCGCATCGACGACCTGCAGCCGGTCCGCGTCACCGTCGAGCGCGATGCCCAGGTCCGCCTGGTTTTGCTTCACCGATTCGATCAGCGCTTCAGGCGCCGTGGCGCCGACGCCATCATTGATATTGAAGCCGTTCGGGCGAACGCCGATCGGAATCACCTCGGCGCCCAGCTCATGAAACACATGCGGCGCGATATCGTACGCGGCGCCGTTCGCGCAATCGATCACCAGGCGCATGCCACGCAGGTCATAGCTCGCAGGGAAGGTGCTCTTGCAGAATTCGATATACCGCCCCGCCGCATCGTCGAGTCGTCGCGCGCGGCCCAGTTTTTCCGACGGCGCGCACGATTGCGGCGCTTCCAGCCGCGCTTCGATCTGCCGTTCAATATCGTCAGGCAGTTTGTTGCCGTCGGCACTGAAGAACTTGATGCCGTTATCGTAATACGGGTTGTGTGATGCACTGATCACCACGCCCGCGGACAAGCGCAATGCCCGGGTAAGGTAGGCAATGGCCGGAGTGGGCATCGGCCCTGCCAGCATTACATCGACGCCGGCGGCCGCGAAGCCCGCTTCCAATGCCGCTTCGAGCATGTAGCCCGAGATCCGCGTGTCTTTGCCGATCAACACCGTTGGCCGGCCCGAGCGGAACAGGCCACGCCGCTCGCCGTCCTTGCCCAATGGACGCTGGCTGACACGCTGGTCACCGCCTTTCTGTGTGGCCTGAGCCGCCTGATGCGCCATTGCGGCAAGCGTGTCGGCCTCATCGTCATACGATGCCGTCCGCGGCGCCGCCCCCGGCAACGGACGAGGTTCTGGCGCACGAGGCGCCAAATCCGTCGCATGCACGAGCACTTCACCCGCCGCATAGCCCAGTTTCAGGACGAAATCGGGCGTAATCGGTGACTCGCCCACCCGCCCGCGGATCCCATCGGTTCCAAAATATCGCCGGCCTGCCATGACATCTCCTCTACTCGTCGTCCCGGACCCGCGCAACGCGCGCGAGGTACCTCTCGCCGCACGGCGTCCGGCTGCTTCACAAAGCTATTCCTGCCCTGCACCTGCAGCCACGTCTTCCGCGGGTGCGGGGCTCAGTCGCCGCGCCGTTCCGGCGTGGCATCATCACCGCCCGGCACAATAGCATCGGCCATGCCCTCAACGGCATCCGCCCTCTCCGATGCTGTCCCGTCAGCGTCAACAGCGCGTCCGTCGGCCATTTCGACGATGGCGCCACGCGGCTGCGGCGCTGCCGGGTCGTCTTGTCCGATCGCGCTCCATACCGACAACGCCTCCACGGTCTGGGCCACATCATGCACGCGAATGATGGCGGCGCCCCGTTCCGCCGCGCACACCGCGGCGGCCACGCTGGCAATCACCCGTGATGCCGGTGGCACCTCACCCTCTTGCGACGGTATCACCGCGGCAAGCATCGACTTGCGCGACATACCCGCGAGAATTGGCAAGCCACCAGGAGACGTCATCGGCAGGTCGCGCAGCAGCCGGAAGTTATGCGCGACAGACTTGCCAAAGCCAAAACCCGGATCGACGACAATCCGTTCGCGTGCCACGCCCGACGATTCCAACGCGATCACGCGACGCTCCAGGAAATGCCGCACTTCGTCGACCACATCCTCGTACGAGGGCGCATCCTGCATCGTTGTCGGCGCACCCTGCATATGCATCGCACAGACGCCGCACTGATTTCGCGCCACCACTTCCAATGCGCCATCTTCGGTAAACGCACGAATGTCGTTGATCATGTCGGCTCCGGCTTCCAACGCCGCGCGCATCACATCCGGTTTGTATGTATCGATGGACAACGCCACACCGAAGTCACGCAATGCCTCGACAACAGGCAAAACGCGGTCCAGCTCTTCTCCCAGCGAGACTTCAAGCGCACCCGGACGCGTCGACTCGCCGCCAATGTCGAGAATATGGGCACCCTCCCGGATCATGGCCTCGGCGCGACGCAAGGCCGCATCGCGCATTTGATATTTGCCGCCGTCGGAAAAAGAGTCAGGCGTGACGTTCAAAATACCCATCACCAAAGGCTGCGCCAATGAAAACCGAAACCGGCCGCAGCGGAAAATGCCGTGATCCCCCACAAGTCCGGACGGAAGGACATCGAACATCGATGTTGAACGCGGTGCATGCGGCACCACCGGCATCGCGGAGACCACGGATTCCGACGAAACAGCAACGTTATCCTGCGCCGAGACAGACGGCGACACGTCCGAAGCGGACGACAGGGGCAAGCCCGACAGGCCGGGTGTGGAAGGGGAAGAAGTCAAGGTATTGCTCTTGCATCAAGGGATACAGCGTAAAAACGACGTTGAAGCGTGGGCGACACACCATGCCTGCGCATCGCACCAACGTTGACGCACCACTAAACAAAAAGGCCGGTGCATATGCACCGGCCCGTTAGTGTATCCGCTTATTAAGCTGGCGCCGTTACGCTCGTAGGCGTCTTTGCGTCCGAACCGCCACCACCATTCGTCGGGCTACCCCCTGACGGCGGCGGCAGATTCTTCGGCGGACGAGGATTCTTGCCGGACATGATGTCATCGACTTGATCCGCATCGATGGTTTCCCATTCCAGCAGCGCCGTCACCATCACTTCCACCTTGGCACGATGTTCTTCGAGCAGACCTCGTGCACGCGCATACTGCTCGTCGAGTATCCGACGGATTTCCGCATCCACCTTCTGCTGCGTTGCTTCGGACACAGTCTTCGAGGACATCCGTCCGAACACACCATCCTGCTCGGTATCGACATAGACCATCGTGCCCAGCACATCGGACATACCGTAGCGGGTCACCATGTCACGCGCCATCTTTGTTGCGCGCTCGAAATCGTTCGACGCACCGGTCGACATCGAATTCAAGAACACTTCTTCCGCCGCACGACCGCCGAACAGAATCGCAATCTCTTCATACATACGTTCACGATACAGGTTCACGCGATCATGTTCCGGCAACTGCCACGTGATGCCCAGGGCCCAGCCACGCGGCATGATCGAGACCTTATGCACCGGGTCCGCAAGCGGCAGCAGCTTCGCCACCACGGCATGGCCGGACTCGTGGTAGGCGGTATTGCGCCGTTCTTCCTCCCGCATCACTGCCGAACGACGTTCCGGACCCATGAAAATCTTGTCCTTCGCATCCTCGAAGTCCTGCATCTCGACGATGCGCTTGCCACGGCGTGCCGCAAACAAGGCCGATTCGTTGACCAGATTCGCCAGGTCGGCGCCGGAGAAACCCGGGGTGCCACGCGCGATCACCGCCGCATCGACATCACCCGAGATGGGCACCTTGCGCAAGTGAACCTTCAGGATTTGCTCACGACCGCGGATATCCGGCAAGCCGACATACACTTGCCGGTCGAAACGGCCTGGACGCAGCAATGCCTTGTCCAGCACGTCCGAACGGTTCGTTGCCGCGATCACGATGACGCCTGAATTCGCCTCGAAGCCGTCCATCTCAACCAGCATCTGGTTCAACGTCTGTTCGCGCTCATCGTTACCGCCGCCCATGCCGGCACCGCGATGGCGACCCACGGCGTCGATTTCGTCGATGAATACGATACAAGGCGCATGCTTTTTGGCCTGCTCGAACATGTCGCGTACACGCGCCGCGCCCACGCCAACAAACATTTCGACAAAGTCCGAACCGGAGATGCTGAAAAATGGCACCTTGGCTTCGCCGGCAATCGCCCGCGCCAGCAATGTCTTACCCGTTCCCGGTGGGCCCACCAACAGGACACCACGCGGAATACGGCCGCCCAGCTTCTGGAACTTTTGCGGATCGCGCAGGAAGTCCACCAACTCGCTGACTTCTTCCTTCGCCTCATCGCAACCCGCGACATCGGTGAAGTTGATAGCGTTATTATTTTCGTCGATCAGACGCGCTCGCGACTTGCCGAAGGAAAAGGCGCCGCCCTTACCCCCACCCTGCATCTGTCGCATCATATAGAACCAGAACACCATCAACAGGATGGAAGGCCCTACATACGTCAGGATCGAAAGCAACAGATTCGGCTCGTCTTCCGGCTTCCCGCTGACCTGAACACCATACTTCATCAGGTCACCGACCATCCAGATGTCGCCCGGCTGGACGATCGTGTATTTCTGACCGTCCGTCGGCGTCACGTTCAGTGTGCGTCCCTGGACCGTCACAGCTTTAATCTTGCCGTTCTTCGCGTCGTCCATGAACTGCGAGTACGGCACGCCTTCCTGAACCCGAGGCTTGTCGAACTGCTTGAACACCGTAAACAGCACCAGTGCGATGACCAGCCACACTGCCGCTTTCGAGAACATATTGTTGTTCAAGGCACCACTCCTTCACTGATATCGCCGGCCTGCCGGGACACCAATGCCATGTCCAAGCTGTTCCAGCGCATTCTAATCCACTCCGACAACCCCCGCCATAGACGCGACCGCAACGCGCGGCCGGATCCACCAGGCAGGTCCGTAATCGTCGAAATGGCCTTCCGGGGGTTTTCCCGTCATTGTTTCGGCTCTTCCCGCTTCATCCCCCTGCGGCTTTGCAACCGCGCGGCACCTTTCATTACGATCCTAAGCCCATACACGCTGAAAATATGTTTCAGAATGTTGCGGCTTGGCGCGGAAATCAGGCAAAACACCCATTGCACGTCATCCCGGATGCTTCAACTTCTTTCCCAAAATGAACGTCTCCGACGATTTGTCGCGCGACGCCTTGGGCTTGCGCGGCGCCACGACCCGGAACTGGTGCTTGAACTTTTCGATAATCTGGCTATATCCGCTGCCGTGGAAGCATTTCACCAACAATGCGCCGTCCGGCGTCAAATGCCGTTGCGAAAATTCCAGTGCGAGATCGCACACATGTTCGATCCGCGCGGCATCGGCCAAGGCAACTCCACTCAAGTTGGGGGCCATATCCGAGATCACAAGGTCAACCTTACACCCACCCAACATTTTTTCCAGCTTTTCGAGCACATCGTCTTCCCGGAAGTCACCTTGCAGGAACGCGACATCCGCGATGGGCGCCATCGGCAGCATATCGAGCGCGATGATCCTGCCGTTCAATGCCGTGGACGGTTGGTCCGGAGATAGCGCTGGGGAAGCTGGCTGCGCACGCTCCGCGGTCTTGCGCATTGACGCCGCATCTGTTGCCACGGCGTGCCCATCCTGTTGCGTGCCCACATCACTTTTCTTGCGTGACAGCATGCCGAGCCGGTTCCGAGCGTACTGGCTCCAACTGCCGGGCGCGGCGCCCAGATCGACGATGACCATCCCCGGACGGATCAATTTGTCCTGCTCGTCGATCTCCTTCAACTTATACGCGGCGCGTGCGCGATAGCCGTCACGCTGAGCCATCTTCACGTACGGATCGTTGATGTGGTCGTGCAACCACGCGTGACTAAAACGGTTCTTTGCCATGAAACTAATCGAATACCCCTGTTTTGGGGGATAATACGCTGCTTTTCCGCCCTACCGGCGGCCCCTGTCTGTTTCTGATCTGTATCGCGATGCCCGCCCTGACCCTGACCCCCGCTGCCCGTGCCGAATTCCGTTCGCAGGCGCACGCCCTGAAGCCCGTCATCCTGATCGGGGGTGAAGGCCTGACCGATGCCGTATTGGCAGAAACAGACCGTGCCCTGACGTCCCATCAACTGATCAAAGTACGTGTATTCGGTGACGAACGCGAAACGCGGATCGAAACCGCCACCACGCTGTGCGATCAACTCAACGCGGGGCTGGTGCAACACATTGGCAAACTACTGGTGCTGTATCGCCCGGCACCATCGGCAAAACCGTCGCGCGACACGCCGCAACACGATGCCAAACGAGCGACGGGCCCCGTGTCCCGTGCCGCAGCCGCACGCGCGGTCGCCGAACTGCCCGCCTCGGGCAACGCACCTGGCAAGGCCAAGGGCGCCGCGCCGCGCATGGTCAAGGTGATCAAGCCCACTGGCAATGAACGCCGCCGGGCACGTCCCAAGGATGTCTTGGTACGCGGCAACGAACGCGTGACCGCCGGTGGTAACATAAAGCGCGCGAAAAAGCGGAAAGTCAGCGTCAAGCGCATGCATCAGAGCGACTGAGCGCAATGGCGCGGCAAACGCCACGCCCACGTCGCACACCGCCGTAACGCGCTACCTGAGAAAAACGAAACGGACCGTTGATAACGGTCCGTTTTTTTATCGACCCAGGACAATACATCACGGGCCTGACGACGTTACGTCACACGTAGCGCACGCCGATGATCTCATACTTGCGCGTACCGCCCGGAGCGACGACCGCCGCCGTGTCACCTTCGTACTTGCCGATCAAGGCACGGGCGATCGGGGAGCTGATCGACACCAGACCATGCTCCAGGTCCGCCTCATCGTCGCCAACGATCTGATAGGTAACCTTCTCACCACTTTCCGCATCCTGCAAATCGACGGTGGACGCGAACACGACCCGGCCCTCGGCGCTGTCTTCCAGCGTTTTCGGATCGATGATTTGCGCGACCGACATCTTGCCTTCCAGTTCGGCAATGCGTCCTTCGATGAACGATTGCTTTTCCTTGGCGGCGTCGTACTCGGCATTTTCAGACAGGTCGCCCTGCGCGCGTGCCTCGGAGATCGCGTTGATAACCGACGGACGCTCGACGGACTTGAGCCGATGCAACTCTTCCTTCAATAATTCCGCGCCACGTTTTGTCAGAGGAATGGTGCTCATAGCAAATTGCCCATACAAAGTTTGCGCATAAAAAATCGCGCACAAAAAAATCGCCGCAGCCGGAAAGACCAGCGCCGCTCGTAACGACACAGCACCGATACCGCCCAGCCGCGGCTCATTGCATCCAGTGGCGCATGTCGGCGTCTGCCAGTTACCGGCAGCGCCAACGCACACACGAAGCGTTTAGTTTAGGCGAGCATGCAGTCCTTGTAAATCATAGACCTCAAGCTGCTGCAACGAATTCAAACCTTCGACCGCCGCACGCGCGCCGGAGATGGTCGTGTAGTAGGTCACATTGTTTGCGAGCGCGCTCATCCGGATAGAGCGTGAATCCGCAATGGCAGTACGGGTTTCATCCACCGTGGTCATGACAAGCGCGATTTCGCCGTTCTTTATCATGTCCACCACATGAGGCCGGCCGTCCTTGACCTTGTTGACCACGCGGACGGGAACACCGCCGGCAGAAATGGCTGCCGCAGTACCTTTCGTCGCGACGATCTGATAACCCAACTGGTCGAGACGACGTGCGATTTCGACGGCCGCCGGCTTGTCCGAGTCCATCACGGTCAGCAACACCGTGCCGGACGCAGGCAGGCGCGACCCTGCCGCCAGTTGCGACTTGAACAAGGCCTCACCGAACGTGCGGCCCACGCCCATCACCTCGCCGGTCGAACGCATTTCCGGTCCGAGCACCGGGTCGACCGTCGGGAATTTCGTAAATGGGAACACCGCTTCCTTGACGCTGAAGTACGGCGGGATCACTTCCTTCGTCACACCCTGCCGCGCCAATGTCTGACCCACCATCGCCCGCGCGGCGATCTTCGCAAGTTGCAGGCCGGTTGCCTTCGACACATACGGCACCGTTCGCGAGGCGCGCGGGTTCACTTCCAGCACGTAGATCACGTCGGAAGTCTTGCCCTCGGCATCCGTAACCTGCTGAATGGCGAACTGCACATTCATCAATCCCACGACGTTCAGGCCGCGCGCCATGGCCGCGGTCTGGCGCTTCAACTCCTCGACGGTTGCCGCGGACAGCGAATACGGCGGCAGCGAGCATGCCGAGTCGCCCGAATGGACGCCGGCCTGTTCGATATGCTGCATCACCCCACCGATGAAGACCGCTTCGCCGTCACAGATACAGTCGACGTCACATTCGATCGCATCGTTCAGGAAACGGTCCAGCAATACCGGCGAATCGTGCGAGACCTTGACCGCTTCACGCATATAGCGTTCAAGATCACGGGGCTCATGGACGATTTCCATGGCGCGCCCGCCTAGCACGTAAGACGGGCGTACGACCAGCGGATAACCGATTTCGTTCGCCAGCGTGAGCGCTTCAGACTCGGTTCGCGCCGTGCGATTCGGCGGTTGGCGCAGCGACAGATCTTGCAGCAGTTTCTGGAAACGCTCACGGTCTTCCGCGGCGTCAATCATGTCCGGCGACGTGCCGACAATCGGTACACCGTTCGCCTCCAAATCCAACGCCAGCTTCAGCGGGGTCTGGCCACCATACTGCACGATGACGCCAACCGGCTTTTCCTTGTCGACGATCTCGAGTACGTCCTCAAGCGTCAGCGGCTCGAAATACAGTCGGTCGGACGTGTCGTAGTCGGTCGAGACCGTTTCAGGGTTGCAGTTGACCATGATCGTCTCATAGCCATCCTCTCGCAACGCCAGGGCCGCATGCACGCAGCAGTAGTCGAATTCGATGCCTTGTCCGATCCGGTTCGGGCCGCCGCCCAGCACCATGATCTTCTTGTTGTTCGTCGGCTCGGCCTCGCACTCTTCCTCGTAGGTCGAATACAGGTAGGCGGTGTCGGTTGCGAACTCCGCCGCGCAGGTGTCGACGCGCTTGTACACCGGACGCACGTTCAAAGCGATCCGGCGTGCCCTGACGTCCGTTTGCGTGGTCCCGAGCAGCTTCGCCAAGCGACGATCCGAAAAACCGGCGCGCTTCAGGAAACGCAGCTCGTCCACGCTCAACCCGGACAACGCACGTCCAGCCAGGCCCTTTTCCAACTGCACGATGTTTTCGATCTGCGCGAGGAACCAGGGGTCCACCGCCGTTTCCTCGTACACTTCCTGCACGCTCAGGCCAATCCGGAAAGCATCGGCCAGATACCAGATCCGATCCGGACCGGTGTCACTGATTTCCTGGATGATTTCGTCGCGATCCGTCGACTTTTCATCGAGACCGTCCACGCCCACTTCCAACCCGCGCAGGGCCTTTTGGAACGACTCCTGAAAGGTGCGGCCGATCGCCATCACTTCGCCCACCGACTTCATCTGCGTGGTCAAGCGCGAATCTGCTTCGCGGAACTTCTCGAAGGCAAAGCGCGGCACCTTGACAACCACATAGTCGATCGACGGTTCGAACGAAGCCGGCGTTTGACCACCGGTGATTTCGTTGCGCAACTCATCCAGCGTATAGCCCACGGCCAGCTTCGCGGCGATCTTGGCGATCGGAAAACCGGTGGCCTTCGACGCCAGCGCCGATGAACGCGACACGCGCGGGTTCATTTCGATGACGATCATCCGACCATCTTTCGGATTGATCGAGAACTGGACATTCGAACCGCCGGTATCCACGCCAATTTCGCGCAGCACCGCCAGCGACGCATTACGCAGCAACTGGTATTCCTTGTCCGTCAGTGTCTGCGCCGGGGCAACGGTGATCGAATCGCCGGTGTGGATACCCATTGGATCGAGGTTTTCGATCGAGCAGACAATGATGCAGTTGTCGGCCGTGTCACGCACGACCTCCATCTCGTATTCCTTCCAGCCGAGCAGCGATTCTTCGATCAACAACTCGTGCGTGGGCGACAGGTCGAGGCCACGCTTGCAGATTTCCTCGAATTCCTCGCGGTTGTAGGCGATACCACCACCGGAGCCACCCAGCGTGAATGACGGACGGATCACCGTGGGATAACCGCTACCGCCGGTCAACACCGCGATCTCGGCCTGTACCTTCAACGCTTCTTCCATCGAATGGGCAATGCCGGATTTCGCCGAGCCCAGGCCGATGCGGGTCATTGCTTCCTTGAACTTCAGGCGATCCTCCGCCATGTCGATGGCCTTCGGCTTCGCCCCGATCAATTCGACGTTGTATTTGTCGAGTACGCCCTGGCGATGCAGCTCCAGCGCGCAGTTCAGCGCCGTCTGGCCACCCATCGTCGGCAGAATCGCATCGGGCTTTTCCTTCGCGATGATGCGTTCGACGACTTCCCACGTAATCGGCTCGATATAGGTCACGTCAGCCGTGTCCGGGTCCGTCATGATCGTGGCCGGATTGCTGTTGACCAGGATCACGCGATAGCCTTCCTCGCGTAGCGCCTTGCACGCTTGCGCGCCCGAATAGTCGAACTCGCAGGCCTGGCCGATGACGATCGGACCGGCGCCAATGATGAGGATGCTCTTTATGTCTGTGCGCTTTGGCATGTCTGGCGATATTTTTTTACTGAATAAGGTGCGGAACGCGTGCATCGAATCGATGCAACAAGCGACGCTGCATCCCGGTTGAAGCAGGCCGGGCGATGGTGCGGGTTTCCCCACGCGACCCGTCCCGCGTCGACGGTGCCACGTCGAGCTTAGCGCGCGTGCTGCGCTGACTGCCCCTTCGAGGCCATCGAATCGATGAAGCGATCGAACAAGTACGCAAGGTCCGACGGGCCCGGCGACGCTTCCGGGTGTCCCTGGAAGCAGAATGCCGGCTTGTCCGTCAGTGCGAACCCCTGCAGCGTGCCGTCGAACAGCGAGACGTGCGTGACCCGGGCGTTGGCCGGCAGTGAATCCGTATCGACCGCGAAACCATGGTTCTGCGACGTGATGACCACGCGGCCGTCGTCGAGATCCTTCACCGGGTGGTTTGCGCCATGATGGCCAGTCTTCATCTTGACCGTCTTCGCGCCAACCGCCAAGGCCATGATCTGGTGCCCCAGGCAGATACCAAACGTCGGAATGCCGCGGGCGATCGCCTCGCGCGTCGCCCGGATCGCGTAGTCGCATGGCTCCGGATCTCCCGGGCCATTGGACAGAAAGAGGCCATCCGGGTTCAATGCCATCGCATCGTCGATCGTGCTTTGCGCCGGCAGGACGGTGACCTTGCAGCCCCGCTCCGCCAGCATTCGCAGGATGTTGTACTTGACACCATAGTCGAAGGCGACCACATGGAAACGCGGTGCCGCCTGCTCGGGCTGCCCGACGCCGAGTCGCCATTCCCGCTGCGTCCACACATACGACTGCTTGGTCGACACTTCCTTTGCCAGGTCCATGCCGCTTAATCCCGGAAAGGAGCGCGCGAGCTCGATTGCTCGGGCGGTATTGTCCTCCCCGGCCAGGATCGCGCCGTTTTGCGCACCCTTGTCCCGTAGCAGCCGGGTCAGACGGCGCGTGTCGATGCCCGCGATACCGAGGACATTGCCGCCGCGCAGGTAGTCGCTCAACGTCTGCTGCGAACGAAAATTCGACGCCACCAATGGCAGGTCACGGATTACGAGGCCGGCAGTCGCGATGGAAGCGGATTCGACATCCTCGTCGTTGGTGCCGACATTGCCGATATGCGGATAGGTCAGTGTGACAATCTGACGCGCGTAGCTAGGATCGGTCAGAATTTCCTGATAACCGGTCAAGGCGGTGTTGAACACCACTTCACCGATCGTATGGCCCTCGGCCCCGATCGACCAGCCACGGAAAATCGTGCCGTCGGCAAGCGCGAGCAAAGCAGGAGGAAAAGACGGCAGCACAGGGAGCTCCTGGTGGATTGCCCTGGCCGACCTGCCGTCTCCCGCATTTGCACCATCGCGCGCTCGGGTCGTGGCCAATTTTTGAACACAACGGCGCTGCGGCGGCACACGTATTGCCGGACCACTTGGAAGCTGAGTCGGCAACGACGGGGGGTGGCGATAGAGGGAGGAGGTAGGCGCTAGGGCTAGGTGTTGATTGGGCTAAACCTGCAAATTATAGCCTAAGACGCCTGCTCATGACACCCCAGCGACACCCCGATGGCTTTGGCACGACAGTCGCACGACGCATGAGACGCTACGAATCGCCCGCCGCGGGAACGACGAGCGCTTGCCGACGGCATTTTCCGGATGGAACCGTCATACCCGGACGTCACCAAACAGATGGCTTCGCGCGCAGCGGGCATAGCCTGGCCGGACAGGGCGCAACGCAACCCCGGAAAGACCGCGGAGATCCTCGTACCCGAAGACAGCCGTCGCGATCGAGACGCCGAAGCACCCTCTACTCCTCACAGGAACCTGTCCATGGATACGCGTATCTGCGATCTCTCGTATTGCCCTTCATCAACGTCGACGCAGGCTGCTGAAACCAATGCCTCCCGCGGCGTCGCTGCCACGTGCGCTGATGTAAAGCGACCGGAGCGCGACGCCCTCATCCTCTTCGCGACGTCGGAACAAAAGTCATCGACGCATTGACCCGCCTGCCGACCGACACCGCTCACCTGACCTTGCTACGCTGTGCGATGGACCGATCGTTAGTCAGCGCTCTGCATGGACTGACCGACCTTATTGCGCTCCATCTTGTGGATACGCCCGCATCCGGGCGGCATTATGTCGGATTCAATCGCAGCCTATCAGCCATCCGGGTGCGCGAGTTGACATTGGTCGGCGGCGACTTTACGCACTATACGGCGCTCGCACTTGCGGCGAACTGCTTTTTGCAGGACGTCACACTGGTCGATCTTGAATTGACGAGAGAGTGGACGCTCACGATCCTGAAATCGTATTCAATCCGTTCGTTGACCCTTGTCCGCCCTCGCGCCGCCTTGCATTCAAGATACCCGGAGTCGATGCGCGCGCCGCTCGTCGACAAGTCCTGGCTGGACTTCGTAAGTCGTGGAACCTGGATCGACATCCGCTACGAAGAGACCGACGAGCAGGCGACGCGGGAAAACCATGCAGGGCCGTCGTTCGCACAACAGACCAATGCCAAAACTCCCACGGCACCTAGTCCAGCACACCCGCCAACATCAACCGCGTCCACGGCGCACGAAAAAGACGTGATGGATAAGGCCACGAAACGGATCGACCTTGGGTGGACCATGGCACGCCTTTAGACTCCAGCGTCCACGCGCGATACGTAAGGCAATGCAAACGGCGCGCGGTTCGCCCGTGCAGCGCGACACGGCTACGGTGACAGGGCCGTCACCGCACCGTACGGTGAGATCAGCGCGAAGCGGACCCGACGTGCAGGCGCCGCCTTGGCTACCGACTTGTTTGGCTTTGTAACGCGCTTGGCGACCAGCGTCGGTGCGGTGCAGTCGGACTCAGCGGCGGGCTTGGCAACCTTCTTCGACTTTCGAAACGTATATATATTGCAATGGCATATTTAGTATTCGCAATAAAATAGACTAAGTCGTATTTCCCGCTGAATTTCTCCCGCCGCCGACTGATACCGGAGTCAAGGCACAGACGGCATGGACCCCATGCACGGCCTGTGACCAAAGTACAGACATCCATCCGAATCCCCCGTCGCCGCGACGATGATGGATGCCGTTCCACGCGCACCATGCGGAACGGTCACGCATGTGCGTCACCAAGAAAGACCCGCTGCGATATCGGCAGCGCTCTTGGAGACGCCTCATGCTTTCCCCGGTCGCCCCCGATTCGAGTAACCCATGCGCGTTGCTCCGACTCAGTCGCATTAACGCGGAGCCAGCTTTCGATCAACTGAACGGTCCGCCGGCATTCAACTACGCTGGCGATACGACACGGTGGCAGGGGCAACCTAATTGGAGCCCGGACGCTTTGTCGCGGCTTGATACACATACCTGTCACGTGACGCTGCAAGGAGGAGAACTCGACGATTCAGCGATTCACAATTTGATGCGCTTTCCCAATCTGGCGTCGCTCGAATTGGTTCACGTGGACATTCCGCCGCGCGTGAATTTCGCATTCGTGCGCGCCTTGATGCTGCTGCCCGTCAAGCGGATCTATTACACCAACATGATCCTGCCTGATGCCATGGCCCTGGATGCGCAAAAGATCAAGACGATGATTTACGCAAAGGCGGGGTTGATGTCCGGGGCGATATCGATGCTCATGGGCTCGCCGCACTTGCAGCGGCTCGACGTGCGGGGTGCCCTGCTCCCCTCGCACCTCAATACGCTACCGTTGATGCAGCGCGAACAACCGCTCGATACCTTTCTTTGTCAATGTGACGTCGATGCGCCCCATAGTGACCGCCACAATGCCGCCGATGCGTTGTTGCACCTGCCCGTACGCAACCTTACGCTGGACGGAGGTGCGTTCGACGAAACGGCGGCAGTGGCGCTGGGACAGAACCCGCATCTTGAATCACTGACACTTCAGCATCTGCCACTGACACGAGCGTGGATCGAACAGATCATTACGCCGTCGGTCATACCACCCCAACGGCTCCCCACGCTACGCTTGCTGACAATCGTGGCCCCGAGGGAGGTGCGGGCATCGGGTCGCGCGAATCCCGATCTCGTATCAAGGGTTGACCGCACCTGGCTCAATACGATGCATTACCGTCACGGCCTGACTATCGAATTCCGGGAAGCAAGTACAGCGTCATTGAATTAACGCGCTGCTCGCGGGCGGCAGTCGCGATGCATGATCCCAGAACGCGGGACACCGACACGCTTCACCGGCAAACCCGTCAAGCATGCCGCGACGTTTGCACGATCAGCGCGACGCGACGCGATGGGCCGAGGACGATTTGCCCGAAGTCTTGGCAGGCTTCGCAACCGCCTTGGACGCCACTTTCGGCGTCGCTTTTTCGGCCTTGGCTTGCCTTTCGGGCACGGCGCGGCGACTGGAAGCCACCGCATTCTTCGCGGGCTTGCTCTCACGCACCACTTCGCGCTTGCCTGCAGCCGGGCGCACCTTGCCCTGAGCGCGCGTGGTTACGATCTTGCGCGACGACTTCGGTTCCGGTTCCGATGCTTGCTCGACCTTGTCAGAGGCGCGGATCACGCGGCCCCGTGACGCGTCGTCGTCCCGCAGCGATACGGTCTGCAATTGCATCGGACGGGCACCGCCATCGACATCTTCACGAACATACACGACCAGCTGCGTGCCGGCACGGAACGACGTGGCGCGCGTGCGATTCCAGCGACGCAGTTCCGCTACCGACACGCCCAGGCGCGACGCCAATGCCGTGGCTGTTTCACGCTGCGGCACCCGCACTGACACGCGACGGTAGATCGGTTTGTCCGGTTCGATCGCCAGCACCGCATTCTCCGCGACAGTCGCGCTGATATCGCCCACCGCAGGGCCATCATCGGATTTCGGCACCAGGATCGTCGAGCCCGGCTTCAGGCGCATTCCGGACGGAATTTTATTGACTGCCATCAGCGTCTTCGGATCAACGCCGATTTTCTCGGCAAGGTCCTTCGGACGTTCGCGTGCGGTGACCTGATACGTGGTCCAGCTAGACAGCGGCAACGTATAGTGTTTCAGATTACGCGCGAAGACTTCGGCACTGTCGAATGGCAACAGAATCTGTGGTTGCGTCGAACCCAGGATGACCGGCTTCGTGAACGACGGGTTCAACGCCTTGAAGTCATCGAGTTTCATGTCGGCCAATTGCGCCGCCACCTTGACGTCGATATCCCGCGACGTGGTCACTGTCACGAAATAAGGGTGATTCGGAATTTCTGGCAGCGTCAGACCATACTTCGCCGGGTCATCAATCAAGTTCTTGACCGCCTGCAGTTTCGGGACGTAGTTACGCGTCTCGTTCGGCATGTTCAAGCTGGCGTAATCGGTCGGCAAACCCTTGGCGGCATTGCGAGCGATGGCCTTCTGTACATTGCCCTCCCCCCAGTTATACGCGGCCAGTGCCAATTGCCAGTCGCCGAACATATCGTGCAGCCGGGACAGGTAATCGAGCGCGGCATCGGTCGACGCCAGCACATCGCGGCGCTGGTC
The DNA here is from genome assembly GCF_000970345.1 of Robbsia andropogonis. Classification (GTDB taxonomy): domain Bacteria; phylum Pseudomonadota; class Gammaproteobacteria; order Burkholderiales; family Burkholderiaceae; genus Robbsia; species Robbsia andropogonis. The sequence continues at coordinate 180,157 of NZ_LAQU01000006.1, forward strand.
CTGGAACATGTTCTGCGCCAGATTGTAGTCTCGGCCCGTACCAGGAATGAATTGCCACATACCGGCCGCCTTGGCAACCGACAACGCCTGAGGGTTGTAGGCACTTTCGATAAACGGCAGCAATGCCAGCTCGGTGGGCATATGACGCGCTTCGAGCTGTTCGACGATGTGATAGAGATAGAGCCGCGAACGATCGGTCATACGCTGAACATAGTCCGGACGCGTCACGTACCAGTTCGTTTGGGCGTCGACCAGATCGCCAGTCAGGTCGGGCATTTGGAAGCCGCGGCGAATACGGGCCCAAAGATCCGTATCCTGCGTCGCCAGTGCATCGACCGACCCATGGTCCACATCAATCGTCTTGCCCGCCGTCGAACGACGCAGCGCCTTGCTTTGCGCCGTTTCCTTGTTTTGGTCCTGATTGGTGGCGTAGGCGTTGGTATAGCCATCGGAGCCATTCGCCATATTGCTCGCCGTGCCGGCACAAGCGGAAAGCATCAGCGCCAGCAGCGCACAAAGGATCAATCGCATGAAGGAGGCGTCTCGATAGCCAGTAACCAAGGCGGAAGTAGTGTCAGGATGGTAAGGAAACCCGTCCCTCCCGTCAACCTCCGTTACAAAAAAATCTCAATGAAATCGAGGGGCTGCAAGGTTTTTTTAAAGTAACAGCATGGATACCCCTTGTAACGGGTGTTAGAAACGGTCCTTCCACGCGCGTAATTGGGTGAAAGCGGCGAGCCGTGTCAGAGGCACTTCCGCTGCCTGTTCACCCTGCCGTGCCGCCATCACGGCCCGCAGTTGCGGTGCGATGGCCGGCGCATCGGCACGCAGAAACGGGTTGACGCGGCGCTCATGCGCCAAGGTTGTAGGGACGGTCGGCGTACCCGCCGCGCGCAGCGCGTCGGCCTGCACCGACCAGGCTTGCAGATCCGCATTTTCCGGATCGGCCGCCAATGCAAAGCGGATATTCGATAGCGTGTACTCATGTGCGCAATGCACCAAGGTCGCCGCCGGCAATGCCGTCAACCGGTCCAGCGACGCCAACATCTGCGCTGGCGTGCCCTCGAACAAACGGCCACATCCGGTGGCGAAGAGCGTATCACCACAAAAAACCCTCGGCGGCCGATTCCGATCGATAGTGGCAACCGCAGTCGCTGGGGCGGCAGTGGGTTCGCTCCCCCCTGTTCCCGATGCACGACCTTCACGGGACGACGTGCTATCCGACGCGCGCGACGGGGTGCCCTCCTCATCGCCTGCCCCCGCCTCGAAGTACGCGATATGCGCACGTGTATGGCCGGGGACGTCGATTACCGTAAAATGCGCTCGCGGCGAGGCGGTCGCCACGATATCGCCGCCTCGAATAGGCTGCGTGACCGTCGCGATGTCCTCGCCAGCGGGCCCGTAGACGGGCGGCAAGGCGGATGCCCTGCCTGTGGCGATCTGCCGTTCGGTGTAAGCAAGCAACTCGGCCACACCGCCGACGTGGTCCGCATGGTGATGCGTGAGTAGAATAGCGCTCAGATAACGGTTGCCGGCCTCGAGATAAGCGATGACTGGCGCCGCCTGCCCCGGATCAACGACCGTCACGCCGATCGCGTCCGGGAGGGCGGCTTCGCATTGCGGCACCAGCATCCAAATATAGTTGTCATTGAATGCAGGTAATGGGAAAACGTCGTATGTCTCGCTGGGAGCGGACGCGACGGAAGACGAGGCTGGCGGCATCATGGGCATGAATTGGGGGCAGCGCGACAGGCTGCCGATGTATTTGATTGGGGGCGCATGGCTGAGCGACCGATTATAGACTGGTCCGACTGGACGCAATCCCCGCCGGGGCAATACGTCCTGGCGTGGGAGCAAGCCCAGGCGGATCGTGTCGTCAGTGACATGTTCGGCTATCGCGCCGTGCAACTGGGACTGCCGCAACTTGATGCGTTGCGGGAGAACCGGATGCCTAGCCGCGTGTTGACACTCGACCCGCAAAGCCCGTTCAGCTCGCCTTACCTGCTCCCGCCTACCCGTCCCGGCGCCGATCGCTTGATGCACGCCGGCCAGCCACCTCTGCATGGCCAGCACGGACATCACGTAGGTGGCCGCGAACCGCGTCGACGTTCCGGAAATGCGATATTGGATGCGCAGACGGACGTGCCGCTGCTGCATGCGCCGCCTAACCGGACAACGGTCTGGGCCGACTTCGGCGAATTGCCGTACGAGAGTCAAAGTCTGGATTTGCTGGTGATGCCGCATACCCTGGAATTCACGGTGGAACCGCATGCGCTGCTGCGCGAAGCGGAACGCGTGCTGGTGCCGGAAGGCAAGCTGGTCATTACCGCGTTCAATTCCTTGAGTTTGTGGGGGGTCCGGCAATCGGTCGGCCGCCGGACGCAGCGGCCGTTCGTGCCGGCGGATACCGACCTGATCGCCTTTACGCGGCTGAAGGACTGGATCAAGCTGCTCGGATTCGAATTGAGCCGAGGAAGGTTTGGCTGCTACCGCCCGCCGTTGACAAACGCGAAGTGGCTCGAACGCTGCCGCTTCATGGAGGCGGCGGGCGACCGCTGGTGGCCGATTTTCGGCGCGGTGTACTTGATCACCGCGGTCAAGCGCGAACGACGCATGCGACTGGTGGGTCCGAGTTGGAAGAAGAAAACAGCGGCGGTGCCCTCGGCACTGACACCTGCGGCGGCGCCGACACCCACCTCGGCATCGCGATTGTAGGAACGGCCCGATGCAAGGTCGCCGACAACAGGGAGGGTGGTCACGCAGCCCTTTCGCCCGATTGGCGTACCCTCAAAAAATCGCACGCTCCTGAGACAGCGTCGAGGACCGATCCTTGGCACCGGCGGCCCGGCTTTGTGCATTCGTGCTTCAGGATCCGGCCGCCAGGCGCTTCCGCGACAATTCCGAGCCCTTGTTCGCCAACACGTCGGCGCGTTCGTTCATGTCATGTCCGGCATGTCCCTTGACATGATGAAATCGCACGGATGCATGGCGGCGAACGGCTTCATCGAGAAACACCCAATGCTCGATGTTTGCTTTCTTCTTGAAGGCGCCTTTCATGGTTTGCACCACGTACAGCGAATCGGTGTGAACGTCAATGGACGAGTTGGCCGGAAGATTATTCAACCCGTGCGCTGCCGCCAGTATCTCGGCAACCTGATTTGTGGCGTGCCCGATCGACTCGAATCCTTCGTAGACAACTTTTCCGCTACTCAGGACCACCCATCCACACCCCGCCGGCCCGGGATTCCGCAATGCCGAACCGTCCGAATAGATGACAAAGCTACCGGGCTCCACCGGAGGGGTCAGCGGGGCGTCGGTCTGTCCCGGCGCATTGTCCGCTGGAACCTTACCTTTCGACGCGGCGCCTCCCACATCCGGTTGACGCAATGCCTCGATCGCCACGCGCAACGCACGTTCAGTAATGCCGTTCGGCATCTCATACCATGTTCGCGCGGCGGCGATAAGATCTGCGACAAGAGGTTCGGTATGTGTGCTGCGGCCCATGGTCGACATAAAAATGACTAGTGTAATCGCACTTCGCCTTGGTGACGACCCTTCTGACTGACAACGCCCGCCGGCCCCACGCACTGCCGGACGTACTCCTGACGCACTTTTGTCAGACGAACCGGGACCCGGAAAGCGTGGCCGTCGTGATCGATGTCGCATTGCCCGGCTGGTGCACTTACCTGACGAAAAATGCCGGCTCGTCGATCGACACGATCGCGTAAGATATGCGGAAATCCTGGTCACGGCGCGTTACCGCGCTTACGCGACGCAGCGCAAAATATGCAAGGGCGTGAATTCCGCGCGGATTAGCCTTCGTCTCGCGGCGCCCTCCCACTATTTATTGACAGACGATGCTTCGACAACTTGTATTCGATACCGAAACCACCGGACTGAACCCCAAGACCGGTGACCGGATTATCGAAATTGGTGCGGTCGAGCTGGTCAACCGTCGGTTGACCGGCAATAACCTGCACTTCTATGTCAACCCGGAACGCGACAGCGATCCGGGTGCGTTGGCCGTACACGGCCTGACCACCGACTTCCTGTCGGACAAGCCAAAGTTCGCAGAGATCGCCGAAGCCCTGCGCGACTACGTGAAAGGCGCCGACCTGATTATCCATAACGCGCCGTTCGACGTCGCTTTCATGGAAGCCGAATTTGCCCGGCTGGGATGGCCACCGTTCGTCGAGCACGTGGGCGAGATCATCGATTCGCTGGCCATGGCGAAGGCCACGTTTCCCGGCAAACGGAATTCACTGGATGCGCTGTGTGACCGTTTCGGCATCAGCAACGCGCACCGTACGCTGCACGGCGCCCTGCTCGACTCGGAATTGCTGGCGGAAGTGTATCTGTCGCTGACGCGCGGCCAGGAGAGCCTGGTCATCGACGGTGGCGACGATCACACCGATCATGCGAGCAGCGGCCACGCCCAGGCAGCAAAAACGGCCGCCGCGACCTTCGCATCGCTCTCGCTGCCCGTCCTGCGGGCAACCGACGACGAAGCGGCGTCGCATGGCGCACTGCTCGCCGAACTGGACAAGGCATCAAAAGGGAAATGCGTCTGGTTGGCCGAGCCCGCCGCAGAAGCAGCCGCGCCAACAGCGGCGTGAGCTGTCGCGAGATGCATCGCTCGTGCATGCATTGGCCCGGCGTCGGTGAAAAACGCTTGCAAAGCGAAAGATCGCTGCTATAATCTCGTTCCTCGACAGCGCAAGCAAGCATCAATCGCTCTGCGGTGCTGTCGAATACGACCCAGGGTGGTTAGCTCAGCGGTAGAGCACTGCCTTCACACGGCAGGGGTCACAGGTTCGAACCCTGTACTACCCACCAGAATTAGCGATGACAACCGATTCGTCGCAGAAACAAGGCCCCACGATACATATCGTGGGGCCTTTTTCATTGTGCCGACGCACACCGCGACATGCCTCCTCCCGGCGATGACTTGTCTTCAGCGACATCGAATTTTGATACGCGGCCGGCAACGACTATGATGCGTACCATGGTTGCATAGCAAATCGTGGCAGGAACCCCTGTCACGCCGACGATTGCCGGAAGCCCATGCCGATGATGCCTCATTCGACGTCCCGATCTTCCTGGCCGACGGAAACGGTCACCCCTGACCCCACCGTGCCACTCGGCACACCCGGTGCGCGCCTTGAGCATGCCCCTGACGTGAATACGCCGCCGCCCCGCGCAGTGCTGTCTGCCGAAGCGCTTGAGGCATATATGGAAGCTGCCGCTGTCACGCTCGGCCTGCCGATTGATCCCGCCTTTCGTCCCGGCGTGCTCCGCTATCTCGATATTGCCGCGACGATGGCACGGCAACTCGACGCCATCCCGCTTTCCGAGCGCGACGAACCGGCTAGCCGGTTCGAGCCCGTCGCCGCGGCACCTCGTCCCGCGAGACGCGACCCGACAGGTGCGGCATGACAGGATCATCGCTTTCTCCCGCGACCCAACTGTTCCTGGGTGACGCCACTGGCATGGCCGCGGCGGTACGACAAGGTGAAATCCGCGCAAGCGATCTTGTCGAGACGGCGCTGACACGCATTGCGCAGACCGATGGCGCCTTACGCGCTTTCACGACGGTCGTCGATGCACGCGCCAGACAGCGCGCGAGCGAACTCGACACCCTGCGCGCACGCGATCCCGATGCGTTAGCACGCTTCCCCCTCGCCGGCGTACCCTTTGCCGTCAAGAACCTGTTCGATATCGCCGGTGTAACGACGCTCTCCGGTTCGCGCATCGAAGCCTCTCGCCCCCCCGCCGCCAACGATGCGCCGCTGGTCGCCGCATTGGAAGCGGCCGGTGCGATACTTGTTGGCGCCTGCAACATGGATGAGTACGCGTATGGCTTCACGACGGAAAACTCGCACTACGGCGTCACACGCAATCCTCATGATATCGATCGGATTGCCGGCGGCTCGTCCGGCGGTTCCGCTGCCGCCGTCGCGGCAGGCCAAGTCCCGTTATCGCTGGGGTCCGATACCAACGGGTCGATCCGTGTGCCTGCGTCGCTTTGCGGCACATTTGCGCTAAAACCGACTTTCGGCCGTCTCCCTCGCACCGGCACCTATCCGTTCGTCGACAGCCTCGACCATCTCGGACCATTTGCACGCAGCGTGCGCGATCTGGCGTTGAGTTACGACGTGATGCAGCGCGCGCCCGCGACGGGCGACGGTGGCTGCGCCGGACGCGCGGTCGAAACGACCGCGGAGCAAGTACTGTCGACACTTGCCGGCCATGCCGGAAACGACATCGGACGCGGCGATCTGCGTATCGCCATGTTGAACGGCTGGTTCCGAGAGTACGCCGAGCCGGAAAGCCTCGCCGCCGTGGACCGCATCGCCGAGGCATTGGATGTCCATCACGCCGTGTCATTGCCCCTGGTCGAGGCAGGGCGCGCGGCGGCGTTCCTGATCACGAATGCCGAGGGCGCCGCGCTGCACCTGCCCGATCTGCGCACGCAACCGGATGCGTTCGAACCCCTGTCGCGCGATCGCTTCCTTGCCGGCGCGCTATTGCCCGCGGCCTGGATACATCGCGCCTATCGGGTACGCCGCGTGTATGCCCAGGCCGTCGCAAGACTGCTTGGTGATTACGACATCCTGCTGGCGCCGGCCACGCCGCGGGTCGCCACGCTTGTGGGCCAGGAAATGATGGAGGTCGGGTATCACACGCTGCCGGTTCGTGCAAACATGGGTATCCTGACGCAACCTATTTCGTGCATCGGTCTGCCAGTCTGCACGGTGCCGGTGTGGCACGCGCATCCTACGCTGCCGATAGGCGTGCAAATCATCGGCGCGCCGTGGCGCGAGGATCATGTGCTGCGGGTAGCCGCGACGCTGGAAAGCTTGGGATTGGTACACGCGCCCGTTGCGACACCGCCGCGCCAACGCGACGCCTAGCGCATGACGCCACGCTGGATGCAGCGGCCACCAGCACGCCCGCCAGGTCAGCATCCGACGCGCTTCCCGACGCCCAGCCCGGGCTCGGCTACGCGGTAAACCCACGCTTGCCGGATGTCGCGTCACCGTGGCCCGGAACGCGCACGGCGTTCAGCCAACGCAGCACATCCGCTGGCGGCATCGGACGGCAGACAAGAAACCCTTGCAGCTCGGTGCAGTGCTCTGCCAGCAAGGTCTCCCGCTGCGCCTGCGTCTCAACGCCTTCCGCGATCGTCGCCATTCCGAGGCTACGGCACAGACTCATGACCGATCGCACGATGGCCATCGATTTCGGATTGCGGCCCAGTTCCTTGATGAAACTGCGGTCGACCTTGATCCGCGTGAATGGGAAACTCTGCAGCAAGCTGAGGGACGAATAACCGGTGCCAAAGTCGTCCATCGCCACCCCGATTCCCATCGCCCGCACTTCCTTCAAAATCTGGCGCGGTATCTCCGCATTTTCCAGCAGTGCGGTCTCGGTGATCTCCAGTTCCAGCCGACACGCGGGAAAGCGCGACTCCTCCAATGCAATCGACAAGGCGCCGATAAATTCGTGATACAGCAGTTGCGACGGCGACACGTTTAGACTCAACCGCACGTCCTCAGGCCAGGCCATGGCATCCATGCAGGCGCGCTTCATGACCCACGCCCCCAGCTCATGCATCATTCCACGCTCTTCGGCCACCGGAATGAATTGCGCGGGCGCCATCACGCCCCGCCGTCGGTGACGCCAACGCAGTAACGCCTCACATGCGGTCACGCGCCCCGTGACCGCATCGATGATCGGCTGGTAATGCAACGTCAGCTCATCGCCGCGCAGCGCACGCCGCAGGTCGTCCTCGACCTCGTTACGGGTGCGCAGCGGATCGCTCATGCCTGGTTCGTACAGGCAGAAACGATTGCGCCCTTCGCGTTTCGCCTTGTACAACGCCAAATCCGCCTGTTGCAGCAGATGATCGGCATCCGTCGCGTTGTCCGCGTGCAGCACCACACCGACACTTACTCCGATGCTGATCTCGTTGCTGGCAATCTCAAAAGGATGGTCCAGTTGATCGATGCAACGTTGCGCCAACGCCCGCGCCTGCGCCACCGTCCGGCACGACGTGGTGACGATGGTGAATTCGTCGCCCCCGAGCCGCGCCAGTTGCTCACCCGTGCCGAGGATGTTGAGCAAGCGCTGGCTGACCGCTTTCAGTAACAAATCGCCGATATGGTGTCCAAGCGAGTCATTGACGGGCTTGAAACGATCCAGGTCCAGATACAAGAGCGCGAAACCGGCGCGCTCGACACCAGTGGCGTTCAGCAAATGATGGATACGATTCTGAAAACTGGTGCGGTTGGGCAGGTTCGTCAGCGTGTCGTGATGCGCCAGATGCTGGATGCGTTGTTCCGTCATCCGCTGTTCGGTCACGTCCTCGACCGTGGAGACCCAGCCGCCGTGCGCCAGCATCCGCGTACTGACCGCGATATGGCGCAGCCGGAACAACAACTCCAGCTCCATCGTCTCGCGAATCCAGCTGTCCCGATCCGACAACGACACGGTCAGTTGTCGCAGATGCTCGGCGGCCTCGGGCTGCTCCCACAGTGGCACGATCTGCGAAATCCGTTCCACGACCGTTTCAAGCGACATGCCCGCCGTCAATGCGTCGGGAGGCAATTCGAAAATATCGGAGAAACGGCGGTTCGACAGCACCAATTCGCCACGCTGGTTGAACAAGCATAAGCCCTGACGCATATTCGTCAGCGCCAGATTCAGGTTCTGGGAAGTGGCCGCCAGTGCGTTGGCATTCTTGCGTTGTTCGGAGCAATCGCGCGTGATCTTGGCGAAGCCGAATAGCGCGTCGTCATCGTCATAGACCGGCTGGATGACCACGTGCGCCCAGAAATGGCTGCCGTCCTTGCGCACGCGCCACCCTTCGGCATCGAATTTGCCAACGTGCCGCGCCGTGTCTATGCCCAACGCGGGGATGCCTTTCGCCTGATCCTCCGGCGTATAAAACATTGAAAAATGCTTGCCGACGATCTCGGCCGCCTCGTAGCCGTTGGCCCGTTCGGCGCCCGCATTCCAGCTCGTAACGATACCACTCGGATCGAGCATGTAAATCGCGTAGTCGGTGATCCCTTCGGCCAGCAAGCGGAACCGTTGCTCCTGCTCCTGCGCGCGGATGAGCAGATGGTGCAACTCCGTGCAATCACGCGTCACATTGGCGAAACCGAACAACGCGCCATTCGCGTCGTAAATAGGATCAATGACCGCGTGCGCCCAAAATTTCGAGCCGTCCTTACGCGCGCGCCAACCCTCGGCCTGGAATTTGCCTTCGTCCCGTGCGATCCGAAGATTCGATGCGGGAAGGCCGTTCACCTGGTCTTCGGGCGTGTAGAGGCAACCGTAGTAGCAGCCTATGATTTCTTCGGCGGTATAGCCCTTCGCACGTTGCGCACCGGCATTCCATGTACGGATTCGCCCCTCGGTGTCCAACATGTAGATCGCGTATTCGGCGATACCCTGGATCAACCGCTGATAGATTCCGCCGTCCGACACGGTATCGACAACCACACCGGCACTAGCGTCGTGCGGCTTGGTCGCCGCCCCTCCGTCCACTGGCTCACCACGCACACCCTCCACCCCGGACGACGCGGTCTGAGGCGAAAGCGATACGGCGGCAGATGCGGATGGGTATGGGCGAGTGTCGGCAACACCGGGCGCCGCGGCGTTTTCAACGACCTCGTCCTGACCTTCCATGTCGACTACGCGTGGGACACTCTGCGCTGGGGACCGCTGCAGACGACGCACCGGCGGAGCGTGGGCGAATCGTCATACGTTTGTTTACGGCCACATCCCACACTTCTTTAACGCTTTTTGATGCACAAAAGAAGAACACTGGCACATCACTGAAACGGCACGCAAGGTCTCGGAAAGCTCCGTCAACACTCGCATACGGTTCCGTACCATCTCAAAAATAGACCGACCGATCAGTCTGGCGCATCAACCATTACGCATCGATGCCATGCGCGGCTGGGCCACCATCACGTCCGAACGATCACCCGCATGTCCGCGTTCGCCAGCGATCGGCTCGTTCATCGCGTCATCCAGTTGCTGTTCGCGCAACCACCGGTCGTAGGTTGCGGCGTTGGCATATGTTTGACGTAAAGCCATCGCGCGATCCGGACGACTACGTCGCTCCGTCTCGGCCTGCTCCGGCTTCCAGCCGCCCAGCGAAAACTGCCCTACCTCCAAACCCAGACGCATGATGACTTCCAGCGCCTTCATCGGGTTACGAAACGCGCGCGGCCGCCGGCGATTCGATGTCACCAGTACAGCCGCTCCCGCATTACGCGTCTCCAGTTCTACAAAGAACGCCGCACCGTCCGCGCGCAACATCGCTGACTCGATGCCACCGGAGAGGACGGCTACCTTTGCCTGGGACAGATCCAACATCTTCATCGCATGGCTCATCGCATACCCCTTCAGAATAAAAAGTAAAACATTCCGGATCAACGAGAAGTCGTTGCCGTAAAACGTGCTGAAAAAACAGGTACTGCTCGATGCTGCATGGCCTGTGACTGTGCGTCATGCCACATCGGTTCAACCCACATGCAAGCCGGAGCCCGCTACCGCGGCATTACGGACCGCATGCGGTGGACCACAGAAGTGCATCAACTCCTCGCCACACAGCGCTTCGGTGATTTCATCCAGTCGTTCGACCGTGCGCAGATGCGGCGCCGCGAGACGTGTCAACTCGGAAGGACGGACCAGGAAACCGTGAGTGGCCAGAGACAGCATGGCAAGATCGTTGAACGCATCGCCAACGGCGAGCACGGTCGCACCCTCATTCAAATATTTCCGGACGACATCTTCCTTGCCGCGACGCGGCGCAAAAGCACAGCGGGTGACGAAGCCCGCCGCGTCGACCTCCAACCGGTGACACTGCGCCGGCGGACTTCCCAATTGGTCAAGAATCGGTGTGGCCAATTCGACAAAGCAATCCGAGACGATTTGTATCTCGTAATCCCGCGCCCGGAGCGTATCCAGAAAAGCCTCAGCCCCTTCAAGCGGCGAGAGCGAAGAGAAAATCGCCTGCACATCACTCAAGCGCAGCCCCTGCTTGCGCAATGCGTCGATTCGTTTGCGCATCAGCCATTCATAGTCCGGAGTCTCCCGGGTCGTTTCCAAGAAGGCGTCGTTGCCGGTCTGCTGCGCCAGAAAAGGCCACAACTCGGGCATCAGCACGCCCTCCAGATCGATACAGGCAATCTTGTCCATCCATAATCTCCGTCAATGCGCGACGCCAGACAGCGCCAGTGACACCCCCAAGCCCATCAGCGCCGTGCCAATCACCCGGTCCACCGCACGTTGCTTGTCGAGCATCGTGCGACGCAATACTTCGGACGAAAAGAACACCGCGACGAGACTGAACCACGCCCAGTGAGCGAACGACATGAACAGTCCATAGCCGAAGTCGACGAACAACGGGCTGCCTGGCTTCACCACCTGGGTGTACGAGCTGACGACGAACAGCATCGTCTTCGGATTCAACGCATTGGTCAGAAAGCCGGTACGGAAAGCGGCGAACATCGAGATGCCCCCTCCCTGCTCCAAGTCCAACGAAAGTTTCTTTGTATTCGTCAGTGATTTATAGCCGATGTAGATCAAATACCCGGCACCGACAAATTTCATCGCAGTAAACATCATTGGCGAGTGGGCGATGATGACGGCCACACCGAAGACGGTGTACATCACGTGCACCTGAACGCCAATGGCGATGCCCAATGCGGAGACCAAGCCCGCGCGGCGGCCAAACGCATAGCTATTGCGCGTCACCATCGCGAAATCTGGTCCCGGACTGATCACCGCCAACACAGTGATCAACGCTACTGCGAACAATTCATTCATGCCTGTCTCCGCATTGGTTCGACCCTTTACCGGGTCGTTCTGGACGCTTTAAATCGTCGGAGCGACGGATTTGCCGCCGGGTCGTTTGGGCTTACTGCGCCTTATGCGGCCGTGCCATCGATGCGTTATTTCTTGCAAAACGTGACTACGAGCATGTCGCGGTACGCGGGCACATCCGCCTTGATACGTTCGATCGGCGTGACACCATGCACCACCCTCTCGTCATTGAGGATCGCCGCGTCGAATGGCGACACCATCGTGTATGCGGCAAGCCGCTCGCCATGGCGATCGGCGATTTTCGATTCACCGTTTGAAACGTTCTGCCGATCCATCAACATCATGAAAACGAAGTTCACGCCATCGCGATGCATGCCCTCGGGCGTGGGCAAACCTTCCCCTGACGTCGCGTTGATGCGGAACTGGTGGACTTCGATGTGCCATGCATAGTACGGCGCCAGGCGGCCAAAAATCTCGCAGCAGAACGCGAGCACCGCGTTCATCGCATCGCTACCGCTGATCTCCGGCTCCAGCGGCGCGAAATAGCGTGGAATACCACCGTTCAAATGGTTGTAGTTCAGGCTTTGGTAATGAGGCTGCTGGGCTTCCAGATAGGCCCGGCGCCCGCCTGGCAACGCACTGTAGACCGCATGGCGACGATAGCGATAACGGCCACCGTCGCCCATGAACGTATCGAGCTCGAGACGATTCCAACTCTCGGCGAATTGCTGCCACTCGCCAGCTCCCACGTCGGCAACCGTGCCGAGCAGACGGCGCGTCTTGCCGGCAGGCAGGAAGCAAAAATCTTTCTGTGCAATAAATTCGCACAAACTGGCCGCCTCGCGATTTAGCGAGACTTGCGCATGAGGCTCTGGTATCGAACGCGGCCGGTGTTCAAACAGTTGCTCCATCATTACGCCCCCTGGATTATGTAGGTATCGTTTTGCCGGAACGTTTAATGGAACGTTGCAGCGCCAGGAGATTATTAGGGCCTTTGACGATTCAAAAAAGCGATTTATAGTGTGAGTCATCTGATAGTATTTCTCACACTTATTTCAAACGAACGGTTGATTAAGGACCACACCATGCGGCTTCCACCGTTAGGCACATTCAAAGTATTCGACGTAGCCGCACAGACGGAAAGTTTCGTAAAAGCCGCGGAAACGTTGCATGTCACGCATGGCGCCGTGAGCCGGCAAGTCAGGCAGTTGGAAGAAGCACTAGGGGTGGCGCTGTTCGAGCGACGTAATCGCGCGGTGTTCTTGACGGCGGCGGGACGCGCGTTGCAAGCCACCACCACGTCTATTTTTGACCAGTTGGAAGGCACCGTGCATCGGCTGCGGCAGCAGGCGCACGAGAACACACTGGTGCTATCGTGCGAGCCGACCATCGCGATGAAATGGCTGATTCCGCGACTGCCGTCGTTTCAGCACGCGCACCCGGACATTCAGCTGCATCTATCGGCCGCCGGCGGTCCGATCGATTTTCAGAAAACGGGCGTCGATCTCGCACTGCGACGAAACGACTTCACCTGGGACACCAGCGTGCACGCGCTGACGATTTGCGATGAATGGGTCGGACCGGTGGCAAGCCGCGAGACCTTTGCCGCGCCGGAGGCACGCTTGCTGTTGCTGCATACGAAATCGCGACCGAACGCCTGGAAGCATTGGTCGATCGCCAGCGGTATGACCCTGGGGAGCAATGCACGCATTGATTACGAGCATTTCTACCTGTGTATCCAGGCGGCGGTGGCAGGCCTGGGCGTTGCGATGTCGTCGTTTTTCATGGTGCAGGACGAACTGGCGAGCAAGCATCTCATCGCCCCGCACGGGTTTGTACGGGACGGTTCCGCGTATTGCCTTCTATCGACTTATGCACTCGACGACGACCCGAAATGCCGGCGTTTCGCCGACTGGGTCACCCGGGAAATGGCGCGCTGCGCCGCGATGATTCCCGCCGCGTAACGCGAACACGGCTGCCTTTACCCGTACTGCGGTCACGCCTTTTGCCACGGTCGCCTACGCAGTTTCCCTAATGGGCATATCATGCGCCTGCAACGCGCAACGCCTGCATCCCGATTAATGGCGTTCTTTTAAATACAACCGAAACGACCGCCACCTTGCCGCAAAAGTGGCCTTCTCGCTGTACGACTTCCCTCATGCAAAACGATACCCCGCGGCTTGGCTGCTCCGGCCTGTATATCCTCCTGGCCGGTCAATTGCTGCCGCTGATCGATTTCTCGATCGTCAACGTAGCGCTCGATCCTATCGCCCGCGCACTGGGCGCGAATCAAGCGCAACTTGAGCTGGTGGTCGCCGTCTACGGCGTGGCGTTTGCCGTCTGTCTTGCCATGGGTAGCCGGCTGGGAGATCGGCTCGGGCGGCGTCGCATATTCGGCTGGGGGGTGGCGCTTTTCGGAATAGCCTCGCTGCTGTGCGGCTTGTCCAGCTCCGTAACGCTGATGCTGGCGGCACGGGTGTTGCAAGGCGTAGGCGCCGCGCTGATCGTGCCGCAGATTCTCGCGATCATTCACGTCACGCTGAAAGGCCGGGAACATTCTCGAGCATTGGCACTGTATGGCAGCGTCGGCGGTCTGGCATTCGTGATCGGCCAGGTCCTGGGCGGCCTGCTGGTGACAATGGACATTGCCGGGCTCGGCTGGCGCAACGTGTTTCTGATCAACCTGCCGATCTGCGTGGCCGTACTGTGGAATATGCGCCGGGCACTGCCGGAAACCCTCGCGCCGCAAGCCTCACGGATCGACTGGCCGGGCACGAGCTTGTTGTCCTTGGTCATCCTGTGCCTGCTCGTACCGCTTTCGATCGGCCCGGTGCATCATTGGCCGTGGGAAAGCATCGTGCCATTGCTGCTGGTCCCCGTCCTGGGCTGGGCATTATGGCGCGTCGAAATGCGCCAGGAACGACGTGCGCAGCATGTCGCCGATCCTGCCAAAACGCATCCCGCCGCTGTGCTGCACACCCATGCACGGGGCAACATGTCACCGTTTCCGGCTCCCCTGTTACCACCATCACTGATGCGCTTGAGCAGCGTTCGCTTTGCCTTGCTGCTAGGTATCCTGTTCTTCTCGTGCTGGGCCGGGTTCATGTTTGCGATGGCCTTATTCCTGCAAGTAGGGGTGGGCATGACCGCCTTGCAGTCGGGGAATGCGTTTATCGCTTTGGGAACAGCCTATTTCATCTCCGCGTTATGGACCTCGAGGATGGTGGAACGCTTCGGAAAGTTGCCAACCCTGTTGGGCGGATCGATCATCCAGATCCTGGGATTGCTCGTTCTGATTTACACCCTCGCCCATACTTGGCCACATCCGACGCTATTACAGTTGATACCGGCCAGCATCCTGATCGGCTTCGGCCAGGCATTTATCGTCAGCAACTTTTTCCGAATCGGCCTTTCCGATGTCCCGACGCATCTTGCCGGCGGCGGCAGCGCCATGCTCAGCACGCTGCAACAGGCAGCCTTCGCATTAGGCGCAACGCTGCTGGGAGGTGTTTTCGCGCAAGCGCTGCACGCGAGCAACGGGCAATACCTGCATGCCATTATCGCGACACTGACTGCTGAAGCGATCTTGATGGCAATCCTGATTATCTGTACGACGACATACATGCTCCGAAGGCGAGACGTGTCCGGAACGCCATCGACGGCCACGTAAGCATATCGCGCATGGCATCCGGCGCTTGCGTGGAATCAATCGGCCATACCGATTCCACTGCGTGGCGCATGCGAAATACGTCGTCCATACAGCGTAGAATATCCGAATGCATACCCGTGACCTCTTCACCGACGACGGCACCGCCATTCCGCTCCTCGAACGGGTGCGAGTGGGTGAGCAAACGATCTTGTTGCGTGGCTTTGCGTTACCCGTCGTCGACCAACTGCTGCATGCCGTCACGTCGATCATCGAAAGCGCGCCCCTGCGCCGCATGGCGACACCCGGGGGTTATACGATGTCGGTCGCGCTGACCAATTGCGGCACATTGGGATGGGTCACGGACCGGCGCGGCTATCGTTACACGTCAGTCGATCCACAAACGGGGCAACCGTGGCCGTCCATGCCCGACGTGATCCGTACGCTCGGACACGATGCCGCGCATGCGGCGGGTTTCGCGGATTTTCTTGCCGATGCCTGCCTCATCAACCAGTACCGTCCGGGCACCAAGATGTCCTTGCATCAAGACAAGGACGAACGCGACATGCGCCGGCCAATTGTCTCGGTGTCGCTCGGCATTCCGGCCGTGTTCCAGTTCGGTGGAATGAAACGGGGGGACCCGACGCAGCGCATACCATTGATGCACGGCGACGTGGTGGTCTGGGGTGGCGTGGATCGACTCCGCTTTCATGGCATCCTTCCCGTCAAGGACGCTCATCACCGGGAATGGGGCCGTCAACGCATAAATATCACCTTACGAATGGCCGGCTGAAGCGGCATCGCCCCGACCAAACAAGTCTGTCTATCTGAAATTTACTCGCTGATTCCCATCCCGACCCGAAGCACTGGTAAGCTAGTAACCCCTGCGATGTTTGGCAGGATGAAACGTGGTTCGAGGGCGCTACCTTACCGCATCGAAAGTAATCAGTAATTCTACATTTATTGTTATGCCAAAGTTCCCTCGCTGGCTGGGTGGCCGCAGCCGCGGCGATGTGGAAGATATCCCGTCGGCACAGAAATTGGCGATACGCGCCGGCACGGCGTTGTGGTGGCCGGGTAATGCCGGCCTCCATTCCCTCGACGCGCGGTACGCGTGGTTTATGGCGGCGTGCGCGACATGGCTGGTTGCTTACTTGCTGCCGGGCATCGTGGGGCATGAACCGTGGAAGCAAGACGAGACCTATACGTTTGGCATCATCACCCACTTTCTGAACACGCATGAATGGCTGATTCCGACGAACGCCGGCCAGCCATTCATGGAGAAGCCGCCCCTCTTCATGTGGACCGCGGCGTTCTTTGCGTGGCTCATGCACCCGCCGTTAGCGCTCTACAACGCCGCACGTTTTGCAACGCTCTTCTACGCCGCGCTGACGCTGGTGTTCACGGTGCGCGCCGCGGCCTGCGTGTCGTTTCCCGCGAAAGCATCCCCCGCATTGCCTGGCCCATACGCGCTCGCCACACGGCGCTTCACCGTTCCCGCGACGATCGCCCTGCTTGCAGGCACGTTCTTGGTGGTCAAACATCTGCACGATCTGTTTTCCGATGTGGCGCTCATCGCCGGCACCGCGATCGGCTTCGCCGCGCTTTGCCGTATCGTCGCGGCGTGCGCGGGCAGTACCGCACACAGCGCACGGCACCGCGAAGCCGTGCTGTTCGGTATCGGCGTGGGAATCGCCTTTCTATCGAAAGGTGTATTCGTTCCAGGCATTTTCCTCCTAACGACACTCACGCTGCCGCTGTGCTATCGCGGTTGCAGGACACGGCGCTACTGGACGGCAATCGGCATCGCACTACTGTCCAGCGCGCCATTCATCCTGATCTGGCCCACGTTGCTGTATCGTGCCTCGCCCGCATTGTTCATGGTCTGGTTCTGGGATAACAACATTGGCCGCTTCCTCGGCTTCTCCGTCGCGCAACTGGGCTCCCACAATGAGCCCGGCCTGGTTTGGAAAGCAATGTTCGGCGTTTGCTTTCCGGTGGGTCCATTAGCCTTCGCCGGCCTCCTGCTCGGCGGCTGGAAGCGACTGCGCGAACCGGCATTGGGCGTGGCAACGCTGTTTTGTGGCGTCGGTCTCGTGATGCTAGGGCAGTCGGCCACGGTACGGCAGTTGTATTTGCTGCCGTTCACGGTGCCGGCGGCGCTGCTGGCGGCCGATGCGCTGTATCGCCTAGCCAATTGGCACCCCCGATCCAATCGCACCGTCGCCGCCGCGCGCGTGGCCACGCAATTCGCGACGGTCGGATGGGACTGGATGAGCCGCGTGCTCTTCGGCGCTTTTGCCATCCTGATATGGTTTGTCTGGGCAGCGCGGAGCGTTGGCAGCGCGATGGGGTTGATCGGGCCCGCGCAGACCGCGGCCCCCACCCACATCGGCAGCCACGCGTCGCTCGCCTACCTGGCCCGCCGAAGTGTCGATGCCACCGAATGGCTAGGCCGATGGCTACCGCTGGATTTTCCATTGGCGATTCCGCCGGGCATCATCGCCGCAGCGATAATGTTGACCGTGTGCTGGCTGCTGTTGCTGCGCCATGTCCGCTGCACTGGTGCCTGGCGCGGCGTCATGTCCTGGTGTGCCGGCCTGACGCTGGTGTGGGGTCTTGTCAATACGTTGCTACTGCCCTGGCTCGATCGCGCAAAGGGTTATGGGCCGGTCTATCGGACGTTAGCCGTGCGATGGCAGCATGATTGGCATGCCGGCGACTGCGTCTCCTCAATCAAGCTAGGAGAATCGGAAGCGCCGATGCTGCAATATTTCACGGGACGCACTCCCCACCCTGCCGGCAGCGTGCAGGCACTCGCCGATAACGCCTGCCGCTGGGTCATCGTCCAACATGGGACGCACACGCCACCGACCGACATGAACATCGATACGCGGCACAAAAAATGGATTCTCTATTGGGATGGCGCACGACAAGGCGACACCGGTGAACGCCTGCTGGTGTACCGGGACGCGTCGCGCGATTAAAGTCGCTTGAGAGCGGTGTCCAGCGCCAACGCCGATGCACGGTCGCGGGCGCTGCACGTGCGAATCCTGAACACGCGCTTGCGATTGTGTCCAGCCGCCGCCAGCGATGACCAGATCAGCTCGATCCGAGTGAACAAACCAGCACGCTTCTGATGCAGGCCGAGTTCACTTGCCAGATATTGCCCAATCTGCCGATTCTGGTCCCAGACGATCACCGTCCGTGCATCGGGATCCAGCGCGATACCGATCGAGCCTATCGCGAATCGGTTCGCCGTCGCCCGCGTGCGCCATAACGCGCGACGTCGGCATAACCAGCTGGCAAGGATATACAGCACCGGCGCCATCACCAGCCAGCCATTCGATGTCTTCACCGCCTCCACCAACGCGGCCAAGCCGGTCTTCAAGGTGAAAACGATAATCGACGCCAATGCCAGCGCCAGACATGACAACGACAGCGCCCGGAGGATTTGCCGCAACCAGGCCGGTAAAGGTTGATATGGATGGGCGGGACCCGGACGCGCCCCTGGCAAGGCAATCAACAGGAAGATATACAACAGATGCAACAACGCGACCGGCGACGAACCGATATCGTGCAACACGTCCGCGAAACCGGTCTCCGACATGGCCTGCAGCCAGCGTGCGGCAAACAACAATCCGATCGCGCGTAACGCAACCATTGCACCGCTTCCGGGCGCGGCGTCTTCTATTTCTTGCTGCGAGCTCAGCACTGCTCCTTCTCCGATCGATCGCGGGAACCTTGTGGTGCATTATAGGGATCAGCCAACACTGCGCCGCGCAATCTTGACGGAATCGCCACCTTCTCCGGAAAGCCCCGCCCGACGGAGACCGATCGCGCCACGGAGATCACTGCAGACGTATCGATCCCGAGGACGACCGGAATGCAAACAGGGCCGTTGTATTTTCACACAACGGCCCTGCTTCATCCAGGGGTATCACGCCCCACTAAGGGCTTACTTGGCGCCGCCGACTTCACGCAACGAGGGGCGCTGCTGCCGTTGCAACTCGATCAATTGCTCGTAGGCCGCCACGTATTCCATGGCCATCCGCCTAGACGTGAAGCGCTGCTCGAAACAGCGCCGCACGCCGTCACGCGGCAGCAAGTGCAAGCGATTGATCGCTGCCACGGCGCCAATCTCATCCTCGACGATAAAGCCTGACTTACCGTTCTCGATCACTTCCGGCACCGAACCGCGGTTGTACGCGATCACCGGGGTACCGCAGGACATGGCTTCGATCATCACGAGGCCAAACGGTTCCGGCCAATCGATCGGGAACACCAGTGCATGCGCGCCACTGAGGAACTCGGCTTTCTGCGATTCACCGATTTCACCAATGAATTCGACATGTGCCTGCGACAACAACGGCTTGATGTCGCGCTCGTAGTAGGCACGATCGGCGTTATCGAGCTTTGCCGCAATTTTCAACGGCATGCCGGCACGCGCGGCGATCCGGATCGCCCGGTCCAGGCCCTTTTCCGGTGAGATCCGTCCCAAAAACGCCAGGTAGCTTGGCTTGATGTCCTTGCGCGGCATCAGTAATTTCTCCGGCAGACCATGCAACACGGTCGTCAGCCAGTTGGCCTGCGGCAGCGGCTGGCGCTGGTGATCGGAGATTGAATTGACAAACTCGCCCGGGAACGCCCGAAAGATCGGTTGCAGTTCCGGCAAATCCAGCCGGCCGTGCATTGTCGTCATATGGGGCACCGACTGACGGCTCATCAACGCGAATGGGTAGTAATCGATATGGAAATGCAGCACATCGAATTCTTCCGCCCGTTGGCGGACGTGCTCTACCAGCAGCATGTGCGGTGCTACCGTATCCCGAATTGTCGGATCGAGGCGCAACGCCTGCGGCCAGACTGCATCAAGCTTCGCCGTGGTCACGGAGTCGCCACTGGCGAACAGCGTCACATCATGGCCAAGCTCCACCAATGCCTCAGTGAGATAAGATACGACCCGTTCCGTGCCGCCGTAGAGCTTCGGCGGGACGGCCTCGTGCAACGGGGCGATCTGGGCGATACGCATTGCAATTCCCCTTTCGGAATATATCGGGATACGCTAAAAACCAACAATACAACCACGCTCGACATGGGTCCTGGTCCAATAAAACAGGCGCCGTGGGAAATGCGAGACTGGTATGCGGTTCCTGCTTCACCGAAGTGTGCCATAGGCAGCGACGCACGGCACATTAAACGGTATTGACAGGTGTGCACGGCGGATTATCCCTGTCCACCTCGGTAGTGTCTTTGGCAAATTTCAAACTATTTACGTTGTTACATTAATGAAACACTAAGACAATCACGCGTACACGACGCTCGCGTACAGTGACTTGTCCGCCTGCCGGGGGGCATGCGCCGTTCGCCCTTTTCGGGAAAACGAAGCGCACCCTCGGCAGCCGACAACGATCGATGGCAGACTGTTTTAGAGCGGTAGACGATTTTTGCAGCGGGTTTCATATCTTTGCTCCCCTGCCCGCTCCGCGGTCCGTTGGCGCAAGCGCCGGACGTAACTTTCCGTTCGAACTGCACTTTTGATCCGCCTCGATCCGTACCTGGTCCAGAAATATGTCGAATTCTTATAACGGTCCGACCGATACCGCTTTCGAGCAACTTTCGCCGGCCGAACGCAATGCGTACTTTGCGGCCATGGCGAGCTATGCCAAGCGCCCATTGGCGTTCTTGTTCAGCTATATCAAACGCCGCCCGGTGTCTCACCTGGTGGTCCTCGTCAGCGTGTTCGTCGCCGTCGGCTGCGCGCTGGCATCGCAGTATGCGATCAAACACCTGATCGACGTGCTCGGGCAAGGCCGTGCCCACAATACGGCCGTCTGGGGTGCCTTTGGCATTCTGGTCGCCCTGATTGCCGCGGATAACCTGTCCTGGCGTGTGGGAGGCTGGATTGCCGGCCACACTTTTGTCCAGGTTACCGGCGACCTGCGGCGCGACCTGTTCCGTTACCTGAGCGGTCATTCGCCCAGCTTCTTCGCCGAGAAGCAGCCCGGCATGCTTGCGAGCCGCATCACTGCCACGTCCAACGCCAGCTATATTGCCGAGAACACGTTCTCCTGGAATGTGTTGCCGCCATGCATCGCGGTGGTGGGCGCGATCGTCATGATCATCGCCGTGAACCCGCTGATGGCCGCCGGCCTGCTCGGTTCGTCAGCCGTTCTGTCGATCGTGCTCTACAAGCTTGCCGGGCGTGGTACCAAGCGTCACCATGCGTTTGCCAGCCGCGCCGCCTCCGTCGATGGCGAACTGGTCGATGTCATTGGCAATATGGGTCTGGTCCGCGCCTTTGGCGCGACATTCCGCGAACAGAACCGATTCGCCACGACGGTCGGTGGCGAAATGACGGCCCGTACGGCCAGCTTGATCTACCTCGAAAAGCTGCGGCTGCTGCACGCGGTCGTGACCGCCCTGCTGTCGGCCGGTCTCCTGGGCTGGGCCTTGATCCTGTGGCAGAAAGGCCAGGCCACGTCGGGCGACATCGTGCTGGTCAGTTCGCTCGGGTTCACGATCTTGCACGGCACACGCGATCTGGCGGTGGCGCTGGTCGACGTCACACAACACGTTGCACGCTTGGCGGAAGCCGTGGAGACGCTGCTGCAGCCGCACGGGATGCCGGATACCGACGACGCCAAGCAATTGGTGGAAAAAGGCGGCCGCATCGACTTCGTCAATACGTCGTTTGCCTATCCTCGTCGCGATCCTATCCTGGAACATTTCAATCTGACGATCGAGCCGGGCCAACGGGTCGGCCTGATCGGCCGGTCCGGCGCGGGCAAATCAACGGTGCTGGCCTTGCTGCAACGTTTCTATGATCCGCAAAGCGGTGAAGTCCGGGTGGACGGTCAGAGTATCGCAGGAGTGACCCAGGAGAGCCTGCGCCATGCCATCGCGCTGGTGCCGCAGGACATCTCGTTGTTCCACCGCACCGTGTACGAGAACATCCAGTACGGTCGGCCGGAGGCCACCCCGGAGGAAGTGCACGCGGCCGCGCGCGAAGCCCGCTGCACCGAATTCATCGAAGCCATGCCCGAAGGCTTCGACACGATCGTTGGAGATCGCGGTGTCAAGTTGTCCGGCGGTCAGCGGCAACGCATCGCCATTGCACGCGCCATCTTGAAAAACGCGCCGATCCTGCTGTTGGACGAGGCAACGTCGGCGCTGGACAGCGAGTCGGAAGTCGCGATTCAGCAGGCGCTCGATCGCCTGATGCGTGGCCGTACAGTGGTGGCCATCGCACACCGCTTGTCGACCTTGCAGGGCTTTGACCGGATCGTCGTCATGAATCAGGGCAAGGTCATCGATGATGGTTCGCCTGGCGAGCTGCGCGCCCGTCCTGGCCTCTATCGGGAATTGCTGAGCCGCCAAAGCAACCCGGGCGCGCTGGATGGCGAAGTCCCGGAAAACGAACTGGCCGCCATCAGCCGCTGATTGCGCCAGGCGCACCACGCGGGCGGGCCGGTCACGACGGATTCAGCGCGGCGTGACGCGGGCACGGCGGCAGGCGGTTCCTTCCCGCTATACCCGTCCCAGATCGCGCAGGAAAGTATCCCGCCAGATCGACACGCTTTCACGGCGCATCATGTCCATCATGTCCTGGTAACGGTCACGACGTTCGTCCAGTGGCATATGCAGCGCCTGGGCCAGTGCATCTGCCATCCCTTCGATATCCAGCGGATTGACAATCAACGCGCCGGTCATCTGCCGAGCCGCGCCGGCAAACCGTGACAAGACCAGCACGCCCGGATTTTCCGGATCCTGCGCCGCCACGTACTCCTTCGCCACCAGATTCATCCCATCGCGCAGAGGCGTGACAAAGCCGACGTGCGCGAGCCGGAATACGGATGCCAATACCGGTCGATCATACTGCCGATGGATATAGCGGATCGGCGTCCAATGCATCTCGCCGTAGCGACCGTTGATCCGCCCGGCCTCCGATTCCAATTGATCGCGGATGTTCTGGTAGGCATGGACATCGCTACGCGTGGGCGGTGCAATCTGCATGAATGACACGCGCTGACGCTCTTCCGGATGCGTCGCCAGTAGCGACTCGAATGCGCGGAAACGCGCAGTCAACCCTTTCGAATAATCGAGTCGATCGACACTGACGATCAAGTTGGTATCCAGCAGCGTCTTGCGTAGATTGCCGAGCACCTCGCTCTGGCTACCGGCCTCGGCGAGCGCGGCCAATTCGTCCGGATAAATGCCAATAGGATAGGCATGGGCGGCCAAGGTCCGCCCATGCGCCCGCACGGTCCCGTCGGCATCGACGGTACCATCTGCTTCGTGCTCGATATAGTCGATGAAGGCACGCAAGTCCGGATCCGTCTGCAAGCCGACCAGATCGTAGGCGCACAGACCGCGCGCCAGGTCCGCATGAGGCGGCACCGTCGCGAAAACCTGCGCGGCTGGAAAGGGTGTGTGCAGGAAGAAGCCGATACGGTTACGGACCCCCGCCGCCCGCAGAGTTTCGGCAAACGGCATCAAATGGTAGTCGTGGACCCAGATCACGTCGTCGTCACGCAGCAGCGGCAGCAGTTGGCGCGCGAGCCAGCCATTGACTCGCTTATAGCCTTCATACTCGGCGCGATCGTATTCGGTGAGGTCGGTCCGGTAATGCAGCGTGGGCCACAAGGTTGCGTTCGAGAAGCCACGGTAATACTGGTCATAGTCGCGCCGCGTCAGGCCGATCGTCGCGAAAGTGACCGGCCCGTGTTGCTCGACACCGACGTGTAAACGCGCCGGATCGTCCTCCTCGATGACCTCTCCGCTCCATCCGAACCACATGCCACCGGTCTCACGCAGCGCGTCGTAGACACCCACCGCGAGACCACCCGCGGCCGGGCCGCCCTCCGAAATCGGGGCAACCCGATTCGATACGATAATCAAACGTCCCATCACCTCATCCCGCTTTCGTTTGCGTGTGTCCGGCTGTCGAGATAGCCGTTGCCTGCCTGCATTCTACTGGTTGGCAACCCGAACCAGCCACTCGACAAACGCCTCGACCGATGGTGCACGACGTGCCGCGATCGTATCACCTTCACCAATCTTGACGGCCACCCCATTCTGCGCGTTGACGACCTTGAAGCCTTTCTCATCGGTCAGGTCATCTCCCGCAAAAAACGGCTTGCGGCCCGCGAATGGCGAGTGCTCCAGAAACCGTTCGATGGCCTTGCCCTTGTCCACGCCGTGCGGCTTGATCTCCACGACCATCTTGCCGGGTTGCAGTACAAACGCCTCCTGCGTCGCATTGGCCGCTCGCACGACGTCGGTCGTCACCTGCTCGACCAACGATTGCAAGTGCGGCGCCGCTCGATAGTGCACGGCCAGGCCGGCACCCTTGACCTCGAGCAACAGTCCCGATTGGGCCGTGACGATCGGTGCGAGTTGCGCCCGCATGGCTTCGAGGCGTGGATCGCCAAAACCGATTCGAATGACCTCGCTATCGACGCTCGCACCGTAGCGCAATTCCGCGCCGTGTGACCCGGCGACCGGAAGCGCCAGCGGCGCCAGGAATCGATCGATCTCATGAATCGGCCGGCCACTGACGATCGCTACCGCCCCTCCAGTGGCACGTTGAAGCGTCGCGAGTGCATCGATCACACCATCAGCAACTCGTACGGCGTCAGGCGTGGGAGCCAGCGGCGCCAACGTGCCATCGAAGTCGAAGAAAAAAGCGGTATCGCCAAGACGCGGCAGCGTAGAGGAATCAAGCATCGCGCAATTGCTCCGTGAGAATAGGTCCGGGGATCGGGCGCCCGGGATACAGGTGAATCACACCGCATAGGCAAGGGGCGTGCCGATAGGGCATCGCATGTCCGTCGGGTCCGTGCGGGATGGGGATGGGCCCCATACACGCGCCGCGTGCCACCGTGCGTACGGCGCGTGCGGCTGCATGCACATCGTTCGCATCTTACAATGGGGTGTAAGGGGTGCCATGGCATCGGCACCGCGAATGGGTAACGCGATCGTAACAAGCGGGCTCCACGGTTACACTTGGCGACAACACGGGCATACGATGCATCCCTGTCAGCACGGCGGCGCCTCCGCGCATCGCGTCGCTACCTTGTCATCTGCCCCATCACGCCACGTTCACACCCTACGCTCTCGCTCATGCGCCCAACCTGCCTTCTCTTCCGCAATCGCCGCGCACGGTGGCCAAGCATGTTCATGGCCTTGGGCGTCTTATTGACGCCGTGGCCGCTTTGCACGTTGCCAGCCCTGGCGGGGGTCATGCCGGCCAACGCCGCGTCTGGGGCGACTACGCAGGCTTACACGGAAGCCCCCATCCCTTCCGCGACCCACTCGGCCGCATCCGAATCGGCATATCGATCCGGCGAGGGGGTCGACGTCAACCATGCTTGGGTAAGGTGGCTACCGGGGGCGCTCCCGGCTGCCGGGTACATGACGGTGACGAACAGACGCAGTGGCCCCATCACCCTCATTGGCGCGAGCAGTCCTGATTACGGCGAGGTGATGTTGCATCAGACTGTCCACACGCACGATCACGACACGATGACGGCGGTAACAGCGCTGACGATTCCTGCTGGCGCGACAGTCCGGATGGCGCCAGGCGCGGCGGATGGCTATCACTGGATGCTGATGCGGCCCAGCCATCCGATCGCGGTGGGACAGCAAGTGTCACTGCGACTGCGTCTGGCCGACGGTCAGACGATCGTCGTATCGATGACGGTCGGCCCGCCCACTCGCTTGCAGTAAGGCAATGGGGCGGCGCACGTCCGCCGGAGACACCGTATCGATCAAACCGGCAGCGATGCATGCATCGCGAAGCGCGTCTCGATCGGACGGCTGGTGCACCATGAAAGGTGGGGGAAAAGACGTTCGACCGCGTCAGGCGCGGCGCATATCCAGATGCGGGATGCCGTCTTCCAGATACGGACCGCTGACTTTCGAAAACCCGAACGACTCGTAGAAGGCGCGCAAGTATTGCTGCGCATTCAAGCGCACCGGCACGCCAGGCCACACATCCTGCACATGCTGCAACGCTTTCTGCATCAACGTCTTGCCGAGCCCTCTATCCCGGAATTCGGACACGGTCAGCACGCGGCCGATGCGGGCGTCGGTGCTTTCGTCGTCGGGGCCAAACAGGCGAGCGTATGCCACCAGCGGCGCATCCGGCAGGCTGGTGTCAAGCGCGAATAAATGCCAGGCCTTCCGGTCTCGGCCGTCGATATCCATGTACACGCAGCGCTGCTCCACGACAAACACCGTCGAACGGGCTTCCAACACGCCGTACAATTCCTCGACGGTCATTTCGTCAAAGCGCTTGCAATACCACTCGATCATGCTTGCTCCCCGCCAACACCGTCATGGACTGTCATGCTATCGCAAACCCTGATTCGTTGCATTGCAATGGCACACATTACCGAAAAACCGATTTGGCGTCCCAAAAGAAAAATCCAGCGTCGCAGGGTGCGAGGCCGGATTCCTACATGTACTACGAGATATGGAGGCGCGGGCCGGAGTCGAACCGGCCTGGAGGGATTTGCAGTCCCCTGCATAACCGCTTTGCTACCGCGCCATAAGACAACAAGCCATCGGTGAACTTTTCAGCAGCGTGATGCGTCCGATTGGATCCATCATCTAGCTGCTTTTACACCGATGGTGATGGAAGTAAAAAGGGAAGCCCTGCTTCCCTTTTTGTTTGGAGCGGGAGACGAGGCTCGAACTCGCGACCTCAACCTTGGCAAGGTTGCGCTCTACCAACTGAGCTACTCCCGCAAAACAGGTACTGCACCTACTTGCGCCGGCATGACTCCTGCGCTTTCTGCATACGTTCCCGATGACACACACCATCGGATAACGACTTCAAATCTGGAGCGGGAGACGAGGCTCGAACTCGCGACCTCAACCTTGGCAAGGTTGCGCTCTACCAACTGAGCTACTCCCGCATTATTCACAACACTTATTTCCCGCTACCGTCGCTGCCAGGCAGTTGTTGCGGGAGAACGAGATTATGTCCAAACGCCTATGGCGTGTCAACCGCTTTTGCAAAAATTTCTAACGCGCCGGGATACCCGTCATAACCATTGCGGCTGCCATCACAACGGTATCGACGGCACACGGTCACAAGCGTTTCTGCGCCGCTTCCGCTTCCGTCTTCTCACGAATCTGCGGCCATGCCAGCTTCATGTAGTAGAGCATCGACCAGATCGTCAGCACCGCGGCCACGTAAAGCAGCCATGTACCCCACTTCTGGATATCGATCGACACCGGCCCCACTACCAGCACCTGATGGAACAGCAGCATCGGAATCGCCACCATCTGGCAAGCCGTTTTGATCTTGCCCAGCGAGTTGACGGCCACGCTCTTCGATGCACCGATCTGCGCCATCCATTCACGCAGCGCCGAGATCGTGATCTCCCGACCCACGATAACCAACGCGATGGCAGAGTCGACGCGCGTCAGATGCACCAGCACGAGCAATGACGCGGTCACCATCAATTTATCGGCGACCGGATCGAGAAACGCGCCGAATGCCGAGGTCTGATTCAGCTTGCGCGCCAGATAGCCATCAAACCAATCTGTCAATGCCGCCACGACGAACAGCACGCATGCCACCACATCCCGCGTCACCGGCGGCATGACGTTGTCTGGCAAATAAAAGACCCCCACCACCAGCGGGATGGCGACAATGCGCAACCAGGTCAGGAAAATCGGAAGATTGAACGGCATCAGTATGACGAAAGGTAATACACGCGGGAACCCGAAACGAGCACGAACAAGCGAATCATAACGTTGATTGAACAAGAGGGCGGCACCCATCGGTGCAAGCGGCTGTCGCCTTTCCGCAGCGGATGCATCCCGCCTCCACCTTAGCGCTTCAAATTGTGCTGCGGCGCGTGGTTCAGTGCAATTGCTGATAGATCTGTTCCGCCAGCGCATGCGATATCCCCTCTACGCTGGCGATCTCATCAATGCTGGCGGCCATGACGCCGCGCAGCCCGCCGAAGCGCGCGAGCAGACGCTGCCGCCGTTTCGCGCCGACGCCATCCAGCTCTTCCAGTCGGCTCTGCTGCCGCGTTTTCGCCCGCTTTGCACGCATACCCGTGATCGCGAAACGGTGGGCTTCGTCGCGGATCTGCGCAATCAGCATCAACGCGGCACTGTCCTTGCCCAATTCCAGCGCGGGCCTGCCATCGGCAAAAACCAACGTTTCAAGGCCGACCTTCCGGCCCTCGCCTTTCGCGACACCGACGATCAAGCCGATGTCGAGTCCCAGTTCGCTGAAGACCTGTCGCGCCATTTCAACCTGTCCCTTGCCGCCATCGATCAACACGATATTCGGGAACCGTGACGCCGGGCGCGCGGGCGCACTGCCCGGCACGTCTTCCCGCGCGACATCGACGTCCTCGCCGGCACGCCAATCATCGCCGGCATCGGATGCTTCAGATACGGCGTCATGCATATCACCGTCGGCGGCTTCCGCGGCATCGATCGCATCGAGCCGCGGCGTCTCGTCATCGACGACTGTAACGTCTTCATCCCCGCGGTCCTGCATGACCATCTTCTCGTAGCGGCGCGTCAACACCTGCCGCATCGCCGCGTAATCGTCGCCCGGCGTAATCCCGGTGATGTTGTATCTTCGGTACTCACCGTTCTGCATCTTGTGATGGTGATAGACGACGCACGATGCCTGCGTGGCCTCGCCCATCGTATGGCTGATGTCGAAACATTCGACGCGCAGCGTATCTAGGTCGTCAAAACCCATCTTCAAGGTATCCACCAGCGCCTGTGTGCGGGTACGCTGCGCACCCTGCTCCGACAACACTCGCGCCAGCGCCAGGCGCGCATTATGCTCGGCCATGGTCAGCCAGACCTTGCGCTGTCCCTGGGGCTGGCGCAACACCGTGACGCGACGCTGGGCCTGCTCACCCAGCATCGTGATCAACTCGCGATTCGCCAGTGCATGGCTGACAATCAGAATCGGTGGCACCGGCTGCCCGGTGTAATGCTGGCCGATAAACGCCTCCAATACCTCCACTTCCAACGTCACGTCGTCCACGTCGGCCCCCTCCGCGTGTGCCGATACGTCCAGCACGTCGCCCTCCGCCACGGCCATCGCCACACCACTGTCGACTTGCGTCGGGAAATAAGCCTTGTCGCCCAGATGACGGCCGCCGCGAACCATCGCCAGGTTCACACAGACACGGCCGCCTTGCGCCACCACGGCGATGATGTCGACATCGCTGCCACCCTCGGTCTCGACGGTCTGTTGATGCAACACCTTTGACAAGGCGCTCATCTGATTGCGTACGATCGCCGCCTGCTCAAATTTCAGCTCCGATGCAAATCCCTGCATCTTTGCTTCGAGGTCGCGCATGACCTCGCCCTGTTGCCCTAGCAAAAAGCGCGATGCGTTCCGTACGTCGCGCGCGTAATCCTCCTGGTTGATTTCGCCCACGCAAGGCGCCGTGCAACGGCCGATAGGATGCAGCAGGCACGGACGCGTGCGGTTATTGAAGACCGAGTCCTCGCACGTACGCAATTGGAAAACACGCTGCAGGATCTGGATGCTTTCCCGGACCGCCCATGCGCTGGGAAAGGGGCCGAAGTATTGGTTCTTGCGATCCACCGCGCCGCGGTAGTACGCCATCCGCGGAAAGGCGTGCCCGGTGAGCTTCAGATAGGGGTACGACTTATCATCACGGAACAGAATGTTGTACCGCGGCGTCAGCGCCTTGATCAGGTTGTTTTCCAGCAGTAAGGCTTCGGCCTCGGAGCGGGTGACCGTCGTCTCGAGTCGGGCGATGCGCGACACCATCATCGCGATACGCGGCGAGGCAAGCGTCTTCACGAAATAGCTGGATACCCGCTTCTTCAGATCTCGCGCCTTGCCAACATACAACACGTTTCCCCCGGCGTCGAAATATCGGTAGACACCAGGTAAATTCGGCAACTGCGCCAGCGCTGCCTTGGCATCGAAGGGCGCAGCGTCGCATGGTGCCCCATCCGGCGACGATGCACCGGGTGGCGATGCGGTGGTGGACGCGGGCATGTTGGCGTCCTCGGCGCGGTCGCGCGGCGGATGGCCGACGGTACCAGCGGCGGCGGCGGCGGCGGCGGAAGCGGGGGGATCGGAAACAGGCATGCGGAGCGGACGGGACGATTGCACTAAAATCCCGATTCTAGAGCAATCGCCACCCACTCACTCGATGTGCAACGTTCCCGATCCCGCCAGCGCTTCCGCCATCCGACAAATCACGCCGGCAACGGAGACATCCTGTGCATTGTTCTGCCGTGTCGTCGACAATTTCGGCGATGCGGGTGTTTGCTGGCGTCTTGCCCGGCAACTGCGACGCGAGTACGGCTGGCGCGTCCGGCTCTATATCGACCTACCCGAGGTTTTGCGCGCATTCCTGCCAGATGCGCCGGCGTTCGCGGAAGGGCACGGTAGAGAAGCGCTTGCGCAGCGAGAAAGCGAGGCATCCGATACCGGCATGCACGGGCCGGCTGCGGCGCTACCGCGCAATCCCTGTGAGGCAAGCGCGTTGCCGACCCTGGCGACAATCGACGGTGTCGCCATCCTGTGCTGGCCCGGCCTGGGCATCGATGGTGCTCCCCGCCCCGATGGCGTCGTCTGGCCCGACGGTGCCGACCCGGGCGACATCGTCATCGAGGCCTTTGCCTGCGAGCTGCCCGACGCCGTGCTGACCGCAATGGCCGCGCGCGCGACACCGCCGGTCTGGTTGAATCTCGAATACCTGAGCGCCGAGGACTGGGTGACGGATTGTCACCTGATGCCGTCTCGGCATCCACGGCACGGCCTGGAGAAAACGTTTTTCTTTCCAGGCCTTCAGCCGGGAACCGGCGGCGTGCTGCGCGAGCGCGACCTTGATGCGGATCGGCG
Organism: Robbsia andropogonis; assembly: GCF_000970345.1. Lineage (GTDB taxonomy): Bacteria > Pseudomonadota > Gammaproteobacteria > Burkholderiales > Burkholderiaceae > Robbsia > Robbsia andropogonis. The sequence continues at coordinate 211,530 of NZ_LAQU01000006.1, forward strand.
CAACTTCCTGGATGACCCGGAGGCACAAACAACGTTCTGGCGGACGCTGGGACTGGATCGCCCGGCTACCGATCAGTTCGTCATCACGTTGTTCGCTTATGAGAATCCAACCTTGGATGGCCTGCTGCATGCGTGGTCGAATCCGTGGTGGCATGCGAAAGACACACCTGGTTCGGCGTGGCACGGCATCACGGTCCTCGTGCCGCACGGCCGGATCACCTCGCAAGCGGCGGCGTTTTTCCAACGCGACACGCTGCGTATCGGCGAAACGTTACAACGCGGCGCATTGACGGTACGCGCGATTCCGTTCCTCTCCCAGCCCGACTATGACCGGCTTCTATGGCTGGCCAATCTCAATTTCGTACGAGGCGAGGACTCGTTCGTGCGGGCGCAATGGGCCCGGCGGCCGTTTGTCTGGCATATCTATCCTCAGGAAGGCGCGGCGCATGTGCCGAAACTCGATGCGGCGTTGACAGCGTATTGCACCGGCGCCGCACTGTCAGCTGGCGCGGCCGCGGCGATGCGTGCGATCTGGTATCGATGGAACAGGCTGGGTGGCCTCGCGGATGCGCCTTCCCTTACCCAAGCGATGGATCTGGACTGGCTTCAAACGTGGCGCGACTACGTCGGACAATGGTCGATGCTGCGGCACGGTGGCGTGCGATGGGCCGAGCACCTGCAAGCGCCGGGCGATCTGGCCGGCAATCTGGTGCGCTTCTACGCCGGAAAACGTGGCATGCATTAGGGCGGCCACCCCTGCAAACGGTACCGCAGCGCCGGAAATCTCGGGTAAAATGAACGGTTTGCCTTACCCTTGCTCTCACGGTGCCACGGCGGATACGGGATGTCGTCGGTTTCGGACCGAAACGCCGTCATCGTCTGGTCGTGTGGTGCACGTATGATGCTGTCGCCCCGACGCCCGTTTGCCGAACCCCGCTGCGCCCACTTTAAACAGTGGCAATGCAGCGCCCGGCGACGGTGCAGGTCAGCAGGCCGGCGTCTGCGTGCCGACGCGCCCGACGCGTAGGCGGGTTGGCAACCGGACCGGCCTTACTTACAGGCCGACGCTTTTTGCACAGGACTATTTTTTTTATGAAGACAGCTCAAGAACTCCGTGTCGGTAACGTCGTAATGGTCGGCAGCGATGCGATGGTTATTTTGAAGGCCGAATACAACAAGTCGGGCCGCAACTCCGCCGTCGTCAAGATGAAGATGAAGAATCTGCTGACGAACGCGGGGCAGGAAACCGTCTACAAGGCCGACGACAAGTTCGACGTCGTGGTACTGGAACGCAAGGAAGTCACGTACTCGTACTTCGCGGACCCGATGTATGTATTCATGGACGCAGACTACAACCAGTACGAAATCGACGAAGAAAGCATGGGCGACGCGCTCGACTACCTCGAAGATGCGATGGCCGTGGAAATCGTGTTCTACAACGAACGCGCTATCGCCGTCGACATGCCGACCGTCATCGTCCGTGAAATCCTGTACACGGAACCGGCAGTCAAGGGCGACACCTCGGGTAAGGTCATGAAGCCGGCCAAGATCAATGATCGCAAAAATATCCCCGTGCCGTTGTTTTGCAACATTGGCGACAAGATCGAAATCGATACCCGTACCGGCGAATACCGTAGCCGGGCGTAAGCTCGGCGTACTGCCGCCCCCATCGGTTACAGGCGAACGGGGAGGCATGGCCGGCATAGGCTGACGTCCCTGTCGAACCGGCCACGCAACATGATGCTAAAAGCCCGTCCTCTCGGCTGAGACGACGGGCTTGTTCTTTTTTGTTACCGCAAAATTTACCTTGGTCCTACCATTTTACCGATTTCGATTCGTACCCCGGATTGGTTAATCGCGGCGCGTCGTGAAGATTGTCCGGTAAAAGCCGCGTTTTTTGGTATCGATTCTTCCGCCTGATTCGTCAGTTTTGCCATTCAAACGCATGGCATGGCTTATGCTTACCGTAAGATTGTCACGCCAACGAAGCGATTGATGTCGATTGGCCGACGTGTATCAGCGGCCGTCACGGCGAGCGCCTCTTGCAGGCACCGCATCGGTGTGACGTATGTCATTTTGATCGGGGAAACCACATGTCGTTTTTGTCGCGTGTGCGTGCGCCTGGTGGCATGCTCCTGGGTGCCACGCTGCTTTGCATGACCGCCACGTTGACAAGCTGTACCGGTGCGGCGCGCGACGGTGCGCAGGCCTATGACAGTGATATGGCCATTGCCGATCGGGTGCATCAGGCGATGTCCGTCGATCCCGCCACTGCCGAGGCACTGCAGAATGGCAGGATTCGCATTCGGGTGCTGCATGGCAGCGTGACACTGCTGGGCAATGTCGATAGCGCCAGGCAAATGTCGGATGCGCTGGCGGCGGTACGTGCCGTCGGTGGTGTTCAGGCGGTACAAAGTGACTTGCACCTGCGTCCGATCTCGGCATCGCGTTCGAACGCGCTTTCCATTAGCGAATCGGCCAAGACCGATTCCCCCAAACCTTCTCGCTCCGAGTAACCCAATGCCGCACGCGTTGATCGTCGAAGACGACCCGAATAGTTTGTCCGGCCTGGCCGCAATCCTTGATGCCGACGGCTTTTCCGTCGACACGGCGATGACGCTCGCAGAAGCGCGGCAAGCCCTGACGCGCTTTATTCCGGACGTCGTGCTGATTGATTTGAACCTGCCGGACGGCAAAGGTCTCGACCTGCTGCCCAGCCTTCCAGTGCAGCCGCCCGACGGCAATGTGCCGGTCATCGTGATGACCGGCAATGCAACCGTGGAGAGTGCGATAGCGGGATTGCGTCATGGTATCTGGGACTATCTCCTGAAGCCGGTCAGCATCCCGCGCCTTCGCAGCCTGCTCGCACGCATTCCCCGTCCGTACGAGTTGACGGAGGAAGTTCAGACGCTGAAGCTGACGCTACGGCAACTTGGCCGCTACGGACCGTTGGTCGGCCGCTCGCCCGCGATGCAGCGTCTGTACGATGACGTCGAACGAATCGCGGCAACGGAAGGCCCGGTCTTGCTTGTCGGCGAAACGGGGACAGGCAAGGAAACGGTCGCACGCGCGATTCATCATGGCAGCCGCCGACGCAAGGCACCGTTCGTCACGTTCGATTGCGGTACTGTCGGCGATCCGGACGCGCGACCGGCATCCGTGCTGTTGTTCGGCCAGGAGCGCAACGGCGCGCCGCTGCAAGCCGTCATGGGCGAAGGCCGTACGTTGGGTGCCTGCGAGCGTGCAACCGGCGGCACGCTGTATATCGATGACATCACGCACCTGTCGGTCGAACAGCAGCGCCAGTTGGTTGCCGTGCTGAGCCAGCACACATTCCGGCGCGTCGGCGGCACACACGATATTCCGGCGGACTTCCGATTGGTCGCGGCATCGCACGAGGACCCGATGCAGGCCCTCGGCGAAGGGCGTTTGCGCGATGACCTGTACCGCCTGCTCGTACCGCAAGCCATCGCCGTGCCGGCATTGCGTGAACGCCTGGGAGACGTCGAGATGCTCGCGCAGCATTTCGTCGACCAGCTCAACGAGTCCGAGCTCTCCACCAATGCCCAGAACACCGACGGCACGACGCCACCGAGCGTGCCAAAGTACTTGGCCTCATTGGCGTTGCGCGGGCTTGAACAGTACCAATGGCCCGGCAACGTACGCGAACTGCAGGACGCTGTGGAAGCTGCCTACAAACAGACCGGCCCGCTAGAGACGACGATCGAATCGCTGGCGCCCGCCAGCAGTGGCCAGAAAATACGGCCCGGCAGCATCGAGATCACCGTCGGCATGCCGTTGGATGATGTGGAAGAGTTGCTGATCCGCGCCACGCTGGAAGCGGTGGGCGGGACGCGCCATCGCGCGGCATCGATGCTCGGCATCAGTCCCAAGACGTTGTACAACAAGCTGCAACGGATGAAGATGGAAGACTAAGCACGAGAGACGCCGCGGCAAGGGTTGAACCTCCCCTCACCGTGGCACCCTCCGAAAATCGTGGCGGTCTCGTCTCGTAAGCGTATCGCATCGCATCGCATCGCATCGCCATCAGTTTGCGCTATTGCGATAGCTCCGTTGCGCCAGCCTGCTACTGCCCGGTATGCAAGGCCGTCAGACATGCGACCTTTGCCTTCGCGGCAAGATACTCCGGCTGCCGTAACAGCTTGCTCCAGATCACCGGCTTGCCGCGCGCCTGCAAACGCTTGATACGACGCATCGACGCGCGGGTCGCACTGCGATGCAGGTTGTTGAGCACCAGGTCCGCCCGTTCAGGGTCATTGCAGACGAGCACCATATCGCATCCCGCATCGAGCGCCATCTGTGCGCCGCGCACGACATCACCCGCCACACGCGCGCCTTCCATTGACAAGTCGTCGCTGAAGACCGCGCCATGGAAACCCATTTCCCGACGTAATATCCGCTGCAACCAGATCCGCGAAAAACAGGCCGGCAACGACGGGTCGACCTGCGGATACAACACATGCGCGGCCATCACGGCATAGAGCGTTGCACCGGAACGCAGATAGGGGAGCAGGTCCGCGGTCATGATTTCCGCCAGCGGGCGATCGTCGATTGCGGCGTGCAGATGCGTATCCGCCGCGACGAAGCCATGACCGGGGAAATGTTTGCCGCAGTTCGCCATGCCTGCCAGGGACAGCCCGTGAGTCAGTGCACGCGACAGCAGCGTGACGACACGCGGATCATGATGGAACGCGCGATCACCGATAACCTTCGACGCGCCATAATGCAGATCCAGCACCGGCGTGAAACTGAGATCGATGCCGCTTGCGCGTAACTCGCTGCCGAGAACGAAGCCCACGGATGTAGCGTCCTCGATGGCGCCCAGCACATCCTCGTCCCACCGGGCTCCAAGTCGAGCCATCGATGGCAGCGGCGTGAAGCCTTCGGTCTTGAAGCGCTGTACGCGCCCCCCCTCCTGATCGACGGCAATCAGGATGTCCGGACGGAGTGACCGGATCTGGTGCGTCAACAAGCTCAGTTGCGCGCGATTCTGGTAGTTGCGTGCGAACAGAATCACGCCACCCGTCAACGGATGTGCAATGCGCCGCGCGTCGTGTTCGTCCAGAACCAGGCCGGGGACATCGATCATCACCGGGCCGGGACCGCGGCGTGTCAGGTCCAGGGGGCTACGTTCAATCCAACTGCCAGTACGTTGTTCGGTCATCGGTGTGTCGTCTGCTCCTTGTCTCGTTGTTCTGCAATCACATACGCGATCGCATAATCGCGTTCGTCGCTAAGCGTCACGTGGAACGTCAGTCCGCGAGCGTCGACCCATTCGCTCAACGCGCCGCTCGTCTGTACGATCGGCGCGCCACCCGGACGGTTGAGGGTCTGCATCGCGCGCCAGGTCATCGGCATATGGATCCCCAGGCCGATGGCCTTCGAAAAAGCCTCTTTCGCCGCGAAACGCGTGGAAAGAAACGCCAGGCCCCGCGCGGCGGATCGTGCCCGGCGTGCTTCGTAGATCGCGATCTCCTGCGGACCCAGCACTTTCTCGACGAAGCGCCCGCCCGTGCGTTCCATCGTGGCGGCCACGCGGCGAATATCGATAATGTCGCTGCCGATCCCAAAAATCATTGGCCCTCCTTCGTGCGTTGTCGCCGATGCCGGACACACGTAGGTATCGAGGATACTATCATCGTCGCGCGGCGCGCCCTGGCGCCACCCGCATATCCGGCCAGCACGGCGCTGGCGCGCCGGATTACCTTCCGATGCCTTGCGCGCCGAAACGCGCCGACACCATGATCGCCTTCATTTCGCGCACCGCGTTTTCCCAACCCGCGAAGACCGCATGCGCGACGATCGCATGGCCGATGTTCAGCTCCGTGATGCCCTGCAGCGCGGCAACCGGCTGCACATTCTGATAATGCAAGCCATGGCCGGCATTGACGATCAGACCTAATGAGACGCCCAGGTCCACCCCTTCGGCAACGCGTGCCAATTCAACCTGTTGTGCGGCGCCTTCCGTTTCGGCATAGCGGCCGGTATGCAATTCGATCAGCGGTGCCCCCACCTGCCGGGCAGCGCGGATCTGCGCAGGGTCCGCATCGATGAATAAGGACACGCGAATGCCGGCACGCGCCAGCGTGGCGCAGGCCTTCTGTACCGCGTCGAAGTGCGCGACGACATCCAGCCCCCCTTCCGTGGTCACTTCCTCGCGCTTTTCGGGCACGAGGCAGACGTCCTGCGGGGCGATCTCGCAGGCGATATCGATCATCTCGGAAGTCACCGCGCATTCCAGATTCATCCGCGTGCGCAACGCTGGCCGGATCGCGCGGACGTCCGCGTCACGAATGTGGCGCCGGTCTTCACGCAGATGCAATGTGATGGCATCGGCCCCCGCTTCCTCGGCACGCAGCGCAGCGGCGATCGGATCGGGATAGGTCGTGCCGCGCGCGTTGCGCAGCGTGGCGACGTGGTCGATATTCACGCCCAGTCCGATAAAGGCCGGCGCCGCGCCGAATGCCGCGAGGGGATTCATAAAACAAGCCTCCAGCCCGTTAGAGCTTTTGCAGGTCGATCAGGATCTGGCGCGTGTTCAAAGGCACGCCTCCCAGATGGTAGTGCAACAGAAAACGCATCAAGGTCTTGCTCTGCGCAATCGTTCGCGGCGCCGAATAGTCGTCGGCATCCATATCCAGCAGCGTGCGGCCATCCACGCGCGGCCACTCCGGCGGATCGCTGTCGCGTGCAATGCGGGCACCCCTCTCCGGATCGAACACATAGGCACCGGCCGCGTCCGGCGGTGCGGCGCGCTCGCCCATGCTGCCGGGATTGAAGGTGACCGCGTAACCGGTCTCGCGCAACAGCATCCGTTCGAAGGACCGCAATACGAGCGCGGCCGGCTCGTCATGCGCCAGCCGCGCCAGCGTCACCGCGTAGTGGTGAAACAAAGCCGGATGCGGGTCCTCGCGCGCGCAGAAGCGCACAATCAACTCGTTGACGTAGAAGCCGCAGACCAACGCGTCGCCGGCCAACGGCAGCATGCCGCCCACCCATTCGGCGCCGGTCAACGTACGGACTTCGCCGCGCCCGCTCCATCGCAGCGACAACGGCTGAAACGTCTGCAGAACGCCGCGCAAGGCCGAATGCGGCCGCTTCGCACCCTTCGCGACCAGGGCCACACGACCGTGGTCACGTGTCAGCACGTCGATGATCAGACTGGTTTCCCGATAAGGGTAGCTATGCAGGACAAAGCCCGGTTGGTCGGCAACCTTACGTTGCGGCTCCGCGGACACAGGCGGCATCAGTCATATCCGTATGCGCGCAAACCGGCTTCGTTGTCGGCCCAGTTTGACTTGACCTTGACCCAGACCTCCAGGTACACCGGGCCATCGAACAGCTTTTCCATGTCCAGACGGGCGTCGGTGCTGATCTGCTTCAGCTTCGCGCCCTTCTGCCCGATGATCATCGGCTTGTGCGTGTCGCGCGCGATCAGAATCGTCACGAAGATCCGGCGCAGACGCCCTTCGGTCTCGAACTTGTCGATGACGACCGTGCTCGTATAAGGGATTTCATCACCGGTCCAACGGAACACTTTCTCGCGAACAATCTCGGCCGCCATGAAGCGCTCGCTGCGGTCAGTGAAGGCTTCCTGGTCATAGATCGGCTCGCCTTCCGGCAGGTGCGCGCGGAGCACGCCCAGCAGCCGCTTGATATCGTCCCGGTCTTTTGCCGACATCGGCACCACTTCGGTGAAGTCGCGCAGCGGCTGGATCTCGGCCAGGAACGGCAACAATTGTTGCTTGTCCTTTACCCGGTCGATCTTGTTCGTGACCAGCACGACCTTGACGCCGGGCGGAATCAAGTCCAGCACTTGCTTGTCCTCGGGCTGGAAGCGCCCGGCCTCCACCACCAGCAAAATCACGTCCACGGTGGCGAGCGTCGATGTCACCGTCCGGTTCAATGTGCGGTTCAGCGCATTGCTGTGACGCGTCTGGAAACCCGGCGTATCGATAAAGATGTACTGCGCGTCATTCAACGTCTGGATACCGGTGATCCGATGGCGCGTCGTTTGCGCCTTGCGCGACGTGATGCTGACCTTCTGGCCCACCATCGCGTTCATCAGCGTGGACTTGCCGACGTTCGGGCGACCGATGATCGCCACGGTGCCGCAACGGAAACCGGCCACGGCCTCTTTCGGTGCTTGCGACCAATCGAATGCCGGCAGACCGTCGGCATCGTCGTCTTCATCACCCTCGTCGGCGTCTTCGTGCACGTCCTTGCCATCATCGGCGTGCCGGCTGGCCGCGACATGGCCGGCCTCACCGTCCCCGGCCTGATGGTCGTGACCGGTGGTTTCGCCTCGTGCAACCCGGCGAGCGGACGCGTCCTCGGTGCCGGATTGCGGGGCGTTGCCTTGCTTGACACCGTCGGCGTCGGGAAGATCGGAAGGGCTGGCGGTCATGGCGACGTTCCTCGCGGATACGGTTATTGTGGTCACATTTCGAAAATTACTGCGGTTCAGCCTATTTTGCGGCAGGACCGGCACGGCGCACAGGCCGCTTGCCCCCGGTCGGTCGGTCGGCACGTCCGGCAGTCTCACCGGTACGCTCGACCGTCAGGGCCTCGTCGGCAGCAGCGCCTGGACGGTCCGCGTTACCCGATGAAGACCCGCTTGCGGGCGCTCGAAGGACACGTAATGTCTTGTGCGACGGTTTGATCTGCTTGCCGTCGGCAGCCGGTGCACCCGCTTTCGCCGGACGGCCTTGACCGCGCGCGGAGTCCTTGCGTACCGCCGCCGCTTTCGCTCCTTTTGCTCCCTCGGCCGGCATCAGCGCAAGTGCCGCTTTCGCGGCAGCCATTTCGGCCGCGCGACGGCTTGTACCATGCCCATGCGCCGCGATCCCCAGCGGTTCGACCGTGCAAGCCACCTCGAACTCCTGATTATGCGCCGCCCCGATGGTGGCCACCACCGTATACACCGGTAACGCCATCTGCCGCCCCTGCAGGCGTTCCTGCAATAGCGTCTTCGCGTCCTTGTTGGCGTCCTTGCCCAGCATGTCCGGATCGAGCGCCGCAAACACGGGGTCGTAGGCGCGCGCGATCGCGTTGAACGCCGCCACGAAGCCTCCGTCGAGGTAGATGGCGCCAAACAACGCTTCCACCGCATCCGCCAGGATCGATGGTCGTTGCTTGCCGCCGCTTTTCAACTCGCCTTCGCCGAGCGCCAGCGCACCCGATACGTCCAGCCGTTGCGCGATGCCATGCAGCGTTTCCTGCCGCACCAGATTGGCGCGCACCCGTGACAGTTCGCCTTCGTCCAACTCCGGGAATCGCTGGTACAGCAAGGTGGCAACCACGCAATTCAGCACCGAATCCCCGAGAAATTCGAGCCGCTCGTTATGGGTCGCACTATAGCTGCGATGCGTCAACGCCTGGCGCAGCAACGCCGGCTGTTCGAACACATGCGCAAGCCGCTGCGCCATCGCGTCCAGCGGCGACGATGCCCGAATCATCGCGCGTCTCCCGCAGCCGGGCAACCGCCCCACCGCATCTCATCCACCTGATCCATCAATGAAACGGACCAATCCGCTTCAAGTCCGAAAAATTCATCCAGACAAAGAACGCCTTGCCCACGATGTTGCGTTCCGGCACGAAGCCCCAGTAACGACTGTCCGCGCTGTCGTCGCGGTTATCGCCCATCATGAAGTAATGCCCGGCCGGCACCTTGCAGGTCACGCCGGCGCTGTCGTACTGGCAGTTCTGCTTGAACGGGAAGTCATCGGCGCCCAGGATATAAGGCGGGATCTGCGGCGAATTGAGGATCGCGTTCTTCTGGCCATCGATCGTTTCCTCGAATTGCTTCGAGTAAGAGACGCGGTCGGAATCGAAGTAATCCGGCAAGGCGGTCTGCACGATGGGCTGGCCGTTGATCTTCAGACGCTTGTTCTCGTACGACACGATATCGCCCGGCACGCCGATCACGCGCTTGATGTAGTCGATCGAGGGATCTTTCGGATAGCGGAAGACCACGACATCACCGCGCTTCGGTTCCCCTAACGGTACGATCTTCTTGTCGAATACCGGGAGCCGCAGACCATAGTCGAACTTGTTGACGAGGATGAAATCGCCCACCAGCAGCGTCGGGATCATGGAGCCCGACGGAATCTTGAAAGGCTCGACGATAAACGAGCGAACCACGAAGACAGCCAGAATCACCGGGAAAAAGCTTGCCGAATATTCGAGCCACCAGGGCTGTCGCAACTTTTCGTCATGGCGACGCGCGCGCTCCGCCGGTGCGTCCGACAAGGACAAGGCACCCGCCGGACCCGCAGCGGCCTGCTGGCGGTCGAACTCGACCACCGCCGCATCGGCCCGTCGACGACGTGACGGCTGAAACACGACCTTGTCCGCGATCCATGCCAAACCGGTAAGCACGACCAACAACAGCAAAATCAACTCGAAATTCATGCGGCGTTTCCGTTATTTGTCTTCCACCTGCAGGATGGCAAGGAACGCCTCCTGCGGAATTTCAACGCTACCCACCTGCTTCATCCGCCTCTTGCCGGCTTTCTGCTTCTCCAGCAACTTCTTCTTTCGCGAGATGTCGCCACCATAGCACTTGGCCAGGACGTTCTTGCGCAGGGCCTTGATATTTTCCCGGGCCACGATGTTCGGTCCGATCGCCGCCTGTAACGCCACGTCGTACATCTGGCGCGGAATGATCTCACGCATCTTGGCGGCCACTTCGCGACCGCGATACTGCGATTGCGAGCGATGCACAATGACTGACAACGCATCAACACGTTCGCCGTTGACCAGCATGTCGACTTTCACGACGTCCGAGGCACGATACTCCTTGAATTCGTAGTCCATCGACGCATAGCCGCGCGACACGGACTTCAACCGATCGAAGAAATTCGACACCACCTCGGCCATCGGCATTTCGTAGGTCAGCTGGACCTGCTTGCCGCGATAATCCATATTGATCTGCATGCCGCGCTTGCCGGTACATAGCGTGATTACCGCGCCGACGTACTCCTGCGGCAGATACAGATTCAACGTGACGATCGGTTCACGAATTTCCTCGATAAACGTCGGATCCGGCATTTTCGAAGGATTCTCGACGATGATCGTTTCACCATCGCGCTTCGAGACTTCGTAGACCACCGTGGGTGCCGTGGTGATCAAGTCCATGTCGAACTCGCGCTCGAGCCGCTCCTGAACGATTTCCATATGCAGCAGCCCCAGGAAGCCGCAACGGAAACCAAATCCTAGCGCCTGCGAGACTTCCGGTTCGAACTGCAGCGCCGCATCGTTCAGTTTCAGCTTGGTCAGCGACTCGCGCAATGCATCGTACTGGTTCGATTCCACTGGATACAGGCCGGCGAACACCTGCGGCTTGACTTCCTTGAAACCCGGCAGCGGGGCCGCCGCGCGGCGGTTGGCCAGCGTGATCGTATCGCCGACCTTGGCAACCGCCAGTTCCTTGATACCGGCGATGATGAAACCCACTTGCCCGGCCGACAGCGATTCGAGCGGCCGCGACTTCGGTGCGAAGACACCGACCGATTCCACCGGGTACTGCGCCCCGTTGGCCATCAACTCGATGCGGTCCTTCGCCCGCAAGGTGCCATTCTTGATGCGGACCAGCATCACGACGCCAACATAGTTGTCGAACCACGAGTCCACCAGCAACGCTTGCAATGGCGCATCCGGGTCACCCTGCGGCGGCGGCACCTTCGCGATCAGCGATTCCAGCACATCCTCCACCCCGAGGCCGGTCTTCGCGCTGCAATGGACGGCGTCCGTGGCCTCGATGCCGATGACATCCTCGATCTCACCGATCGCGCTCTCCGGATCGGCGGCGGGCAAGTCGATCTTGTTTAGGACGGGCACGACCTCGACGCCAAGCTCGATTGCCGTGTAGCAATTCGCCACGGTCTGCGCTTCCACGCCCTGACTGGCGTCCACCACCAACAACGCGCCCTCGCAGGCGGACAGCGAACGGCTGACTTCATAGGAGAAGTCAACGTGTCCCGGCGTATCGATCAGGTTCAGGTTGTACACCTTGCCATCGCGTGCGCGATAGCTCAGCGCGGCGGTCTGGGCCTTGATCGTGATGCCTCGTTCGCGTTCGAGGTCCATCGAGTCGAGGACCTGCGCCTCCATTTCACGGTCGGACAAGCCACCGCACAGCTGGATGATACGGTCCGCGAGCGTCGACTTACCGTGGTCGATGTGCGCGATGATCGAAAAATTGCGGATATGATCCATTCGGACGGGTCAAAAAGAAAGGCGTTCCGGCACGCGGCGGCCCGATTGCAAGCGCGTGGTAAGCACATCGCAATCCGTCCGCAAGCGCGCTGAAATCGGGTCGGCCGGGCGAACATGGCTGATACGCGTCAAACTGGGCGTCACAAACAGGGCATCGCACGCCGCGCTTACAAACACATCGCGGGGAGCGAGCGGGCGACCGAGCGCGGTGGGCCGCCGAGCGGTCCCGGACACGCTACCGCATACCACAGCCGGGCGCGCGTGCGCTGGAAGGAATCCCGGCATTCTAGCCCAATTCCCCCCCACCGGCGAGGGCGGCGAGCGCCGCCATGCGACAAACGCCCTGGCATCAGCGACGGGGCGCGCGCGGCACAACCGGGACGAAGGTGGCCAAGTCCGCGCGTTGCACCAGCAGCGCCACCGGGCGATCCCCCGATTGCCGCAGCGCCAGCGCATCGAACTGCTGCTGGTCCGTGATATCGGTGTCGCCCACGCGCAGCACGATGTCGCCCTTCATGATGCCAGCCGCAAGCGATGGCCCTTCACTCGACAACACCTGCACGCCGTTGTGCGAACCGATCGTACGTGCCTGGGCATCGGTGAGATCGGCAACGCGCAGGCCAAGCGGATTTGACGTCAGGGAGCGGGACTGCGAGGCGTCCGGCCGGGTTGCAGCGCCCTCGGCCACGGTCGCGTTTTCCTGTTGCGCCACCGTCACAGTCAGGGTTCGCGTACGGCCCTTGCGCCAGACGGTCAGCGGTGCATCGGTGCCCGGCGTGGCCGCGCCTACCATGCGCGGCAGCTCACCGTACTGGTCGATGGCCCGTCCGTCGTAATTGAGAATGATGTCGCCCGGCAGCAGGCCGCCCTTACGCGCCGGACTATCTGGCACCGTGCCGGTTACCAGCGCCCCTTCGGCACGCGGCAGACCCAGCGCCTCGGCGACATCGGACGTCACCGGACCGATCATCACACCAATGCGCCCGCGGGTCACCACGCCACTTTTCTCGAGCTGGTTCGCCACGCGCATCGCTTCATCGATCGGAATCGAGAACGAGATGCCCATGAAGCCACCGCTATTGCTGTAAATCTGCGAGTTGATACCAATGACATTGCCTTGCAAATCGATCAACGGGCCACCGGAGTTGCCGGGATTCACGGCCACGTCGGTCTGGATGAATGGCAGGTATTCCCCCGTGTAACGGCTTTTCGCGCTGACAATACCGGCGGTGACGGTGTTCTCCAGTCCGAAAGGTGAACCGATCGCCAGCACCCATTCCCCGACGCGCACCTGCGATGAATCGCCGATCGCCACGGTCGGCAAGTTCTTTGCATCGATCTTGACCACTGCAACGTCCGTCAATTTGTCCACGCCGATCAGTCGCGCCTTGTACTGGCGTCGATCGGTCAACGCCACATAAATCGCGTCGGCGCCCTGGACAACGTGCGCATTGGTCATCACATAGCCGTCGGCGGACAGGATAAAGCCCGAGCCCACCCCATTATCGCGCTCGACTTCGGACGGCGCGTTGTCGCCCGGCGCAGCGCCCTGCCCGCCATTGTTGCCGAACATGCCCGGCGGCAGAGGAATACCGAAGAAGCGTTTGAAGAATTCCGACATGTCATCCGACGGACTCGTGCGGGCGGCGCTATCGCCGCCGTCGCCACTTGATCCGTCATCGGCACTCCCGCGACGAGAGCGGCGAGCGGTCGTATTGACCGGAACGCGTTGGGTCGTGCGGATATTGACGACTGCCGGACCAACGCGGTCGACGAGCGATGCGAAATCCGGCAGCAACAGCATCGGAGGCGCACCAGGAATCACGTTCGGCACCAGTCGTGCGCCCGCAATGCCCGGCACGGCAACGGCTCCGGGGATCGTTGGGGATACGGCACCGCTGGGCGCGACCTGGACCGACGGCACAGGCTGCTGCCCGGCCTGCGATGCCGCCAGCGGGGGCACCACGGTACTGAATGGCGACAAGGCCGGCGGCGGCGCCACGAAAGGCCGCACCAGCACCGTCCCCTGGGGCACGCCGGTGCCACCAGCGGCGGGCACACCGGGACGCACGGCAATTGCGCCGGAAGCCGACGCGCTTGGCGCGGCCGCACGCACCGCCCCTCGCCCGGTACGTGACGCTGCCGCGTCGGGCACGACTGCCGTACCACTGTCCGATGCCTGTCGTTTTCGGGGCGTCGCTCCCGATGCATCAGGGGACCGGGACGTGCCTGGCGCCGGGCTCATTCCCGATTGCGTCTCCGGCGCGGCAAACACCCCCTGTGACAGCAACGAGGACAGCCCCAGCAGACACGCGCACAGACAGGACGCGAGCCTCCGGGACAGCAACGCATGCGGTGGTCTCGGGCGGTGCCCAAGGGCGATAGAAGACGTACAGCTCATCGGCGAGTCGTGAACGGCGAGGGAACGGGCGGCTGACGGGATGCAACAAGCAATGCCGGAACCGGGGGCCTGCAGGGCGACGTGAATCGGGCGCGCGCAGTCCTGATGACCGCGCAAACGTCGCAGCATATCATCCTGGCGCAACGGTGCCGCGTTTTGCGCCGCCCACGGCGACAGGCGTGAATTGAATCGCATCGGCAAAACGACGCAGTGTCTCCGCCGGCACTTCTCCGATCAATGTGACCCAGAAGTCACCATGGCGCTCCGCCAGCAGGTGCGTGGCCCCGGATTGCCCTTGCCCCGGCTTGCGGTCGCTGGTGCCCACCGGTTCGATGAACAGCGATACCGCGGTAACGCCGTCACTGAAGACGGCCTGATCGACCGGGACGGGCGGTGCGCCGGCCTGGCGCGCTGCCATTGGCCGACGCAGCTCCAGCATCTTGCGAAAGCCCGCGACACCGGGATCGAGCGACCATCCGGCTTTTGCCAGGTCGACGTCCGCCGAGGGTGCACGCACGACTTTCCATCCGGTACCGGCGTCCCCTTGCGCCATGGCGGCGACGGCGGCGTGCAAAGACTGTATCGTCGCCTTGTCAGGTGTGGTTTGCTGGATTTGCGAGAAGGCCACCTGCTCCAGCACCTGGCCTTGCGCATCGAGGGTCTGTGCCTTGATCAGCAAACCGGTGACAGGATCGACGGATAGCCGGTAAGCGAAGCGGTACGCATCGCGCGGCGTCAGCGTCAGGACAACACACGCAACGCCAGCAACGCGGTCGGTGCCATCCTGGGACAGCGCGTAGTGTTGAAGCACCTGGGCGCTGTCGGTGGACAGCATCGCCGGAAAATTGTCCTGCCCCTTGCGCCGACGGTCGACGACCACCGTCTTGCTCCCGGGCAGATAGGTATAGAGGTCGTCATCGTGCTCGATGACCCAGCGTGCCTCGCCGTCGAGGCTGTCGACACGTTGAAATTGGCCTTGGCTGTCGGCCACGTGAACGATGCGCGAGGATCGAACCGCCGCGCCACGCTGGAAGACGAATGTGCCCTCATAAGGACGCTGCTTCGCCGCGCCGTTCAAGCCGGCCAGCAACGCAAGCGTTTTCGCCGAAGCGGGCGCGATTGCCGACGTCGCATTGCGTGGATTGGTCGTGCCGGTCGGTGTCGCCGGCACCGCCTCCGCCAACCCGGTCGCGCCGGACAAAACCAATGCCAATGCACAAGGCAGCGCCGGGAAGGCCAGGCGGGCCCGACGGACCATGTGGTGAATCAGCCCGTCGCGCGAGCCCCGACCGCTACCGATCATCCGATCAATGCCCCGCGCCAGCGTACGCGACATAGCCCAGGCTGCCGCGATCCGACGCGAACTCCTGATGCGCGGCAAGGTACGGGTCCAGATCCCGATCACCGCTGATATTGACCCGTTGCCAATTACCCGCGGACGCCAGCGTCGTCGGCGCGGCGTTGGTGTTCTCGGTGCCGGCGTGCCAACCCGGCGTCAGTGCCCAGGCAAGCGTGACGACGGCAGCCGCCGCGGCCGCCGCGGCAGGCATGCGACGACGCCCGCCAAGCCACCCGGCCAGTTGCCCCAGGCCACCACGCTGTCCGGCCCCCCGTTCCAGATGCCGGAACGCATCGCCGGGAACAGGTGCCGCGCGACTCCCGTTCGCGTCGCTCCAGGCACCGTCGTCGCGCCTTCGTGGCGCAACCACTACTGGCTCGTCGGCCAGGCGTGCGGCAAAGCGCGCGGCAAAATCCCAGCCGCCATGATGCGAACGTGCCAGATCATCCGAACGTAACGCGTCTCCCACCAGGTGGTACAAAGACCAATCCTGCTTTTGCCGCGTTGTCCAGGCCGCGAAGGTCGATGCGCCGACACCGCTGCCGCCTGCGCACAACGGCGCTTCGCCGTCGATCGCGGCGGAGAGCCGCTCGGCGAACCGGCGTGCGGCAGGATCGCCATCCGCATCGGCTTCTTGCATCGCGGCAAAAGCGCCGGCCGCAACGCCCGGCCGCGCGCCCTCGGCACTTACACCGCCTTGGCGCGCATCCGTCGTACCGAATTCAGTGCGTCCGACCTGTCCGTCGTTGCTCATTCCTGTTGCTCTCATCGCATCCTGCTTCATCGACACTCCTCGTGTCCTGTCCCGGCGCCACGCCGCGAACGTCACGCCAGCACGTCGCGGTCGCGGCACCGGGCCGCACTCTCCGGATTGCGCCGGGCGGGCAGCTATCGCGCATTGTGCACGAACCCGCAGCCCACGGCTCCATTATTCTACCAACGCTTTCCGCTTTGCCGCTCCAGCATCGGCCGGAGCTTCGAGGCGATGGCTTCCCGTGCGCGGAAGATGCGCGATCGGACCGTGCCGATCGGGCACTGCATCAGTTCGGCAATCTCTTCGTAGCTCAAACCGTCAATCTCGCGAAGCGCAATCGCGTTGCGTAACTCCTCGGGCAGACTCGCCATCACGGCGTTGACCGTCTCGGCAATCTGCTTGCTCATCAACACCGACTCGGGCGTGTTGATATCCCTTAGAAGGCTCGCGTCGTCAAAAGTTTCCGCGTCTTCGCTATCTGTTTCGGTCGACGTCGGTGTACGGCGCCCCTGGCTCGCCAAATAATTCTTCGCGGTATTTACCGCGATCCGATACAACCAGGTATAAAACGCCGATTCCCCGCGAAATTGCGGAATCGCGCGGTAGGCCTTGATGAACGCTTCCTGGGCGACATCCTCCACTTCGGCCGGATCGCGAACAAGACGCGAAATCAGACGCACGATCTTGCGCTGGTACTTGCCGACCAGCAGCTCGAAAGCCACCTTGTCGCCGCGTTGCACGCGTTCCACAAGTTCCTGATCGATATCTTTTTCACTCACCGTGCGTCCACGTCCTGTACGGCCGCCGGTTCGCCCCGGCGGCTCTCGCAAATTGTAGCCGTTAATGATTGCCCGCCGCCGCGGACGCCCGATTCACCAGGGCGACAGGAAACCGGCACCGCGCCGCATCGCTTGGCAACGCGCGCACAGCGCATGGAAACGGTCGGACGCCACCGCATCGGCGGGAATGCAAAGTCGCCTCGTCCGCGGACGTTTCACACGTACGGCGCCGCGCGGAAGGCCGCCAGGCAACAGGTCAGGATAACGCGGACAGACTGTCAGCCAAAGACAAACACCCCCCCACTGGACTACCTCGACAATGCACACCTCGTCGATATCATCCGGGCCACATGCGTCGGCGGCGGGCGGTGCAACGGCGGCGCGCCCGCCGCCGCGGCGCGCACTGTGCCATCGCCAGAACGGTTCGGTACACCAGTACAGCCGCGCGTCGGCATGCCCCAGCAAGACCAGGCGGGCGACACGGCGCCTGCCTCGACGCCGGACGACACGGCCCCACCGGTCACGCGACGCCCGCACCGCCCCATCGGCAAGCAACCGCGTCATGATCCCGGCTAGCACGATAAACCCCAGCCCGGCAGCGCACCCCCATAGCAGGCTCTCACCCCGCAACATTCCGATCTGCACCCACCCTGCGGCACCCAGCATCCAACCCGCAACCGTCCCCGCTTGCATCATGCGTGACGATCCGATATCCACCCGCATTCGCTTTGCTCCGTGCCGTTCGCCAAAATGCGAACACCGGCGTCCGCTTGGGCGGAACGCCGGTGTCAGACAGCACGGACGATATCGCGTTCCATGCCGGAACGCGATCTGACCATTCGTCAGATCTTCGCGAAGACGAGTGTGCCGTTCGTTCCGCCAAAGCCGAACGAATTCGACATTGCATAGGTGATCTGCAGTTGCCGCGCGGTGTTCGCGCAGTAATCGAGATCACAGCCACCTTCGATATCCTGGTTGAGGATATTGATGGTCGGCGGCGATACCTGATGGTGTACCGCCAGGGCCGAAAACACGGCCTCGATACCGCCGGCGGCACCCAGCAAGTGACCTGTCATCGACTTCGTCGAATTGACGACGACCTTCTTTGCATGGTCACCCAACGCGCGCTTGATCGCGATTGTCTCGGCAACATCGCCCAGTCCGGTGGAGGTACCGTGGGCATTGATATAGTCAATCTTGCTCGGATCGAGTTTTGCATCGCGCAGCGCCGCAACCATCGCTCGCCGCGCGCCATCGCCATCTTCCGGCGGTGCCGTCATATGATGCGCATC
The DNA here is from genome assembly GCF_000970345.1 of Robbsia andropogonis. Lineage (GTDB taxonomy): Bacteria > Pseudomonadota > Gammaproteobacteria > Burkholderiales > Burkholderiaceae > Robbsia > Robbsia andropogonis. The sequence goes on from NZ_LAQU01000006.1 coordinate 230,335, forward strand.
ACCACTGCGGCCATAACCAACGACCTCGCAATAGATCTTCGCGCCCCGCGCCTTCGCGTGCTCATACTCTTCGAGCATCAGCACACCGGCACCCTCACCCAGCACAAAACCGTCGCGGTCCTTATCCCAGGGACGGCTCGCCGTCGCCGGATCGTCATTGCGTTGCGACAGCGCGCGCGCCGCCGCAAAACCGCCGATTCCGAGAGGTGACACGGTGGCTTCCGTACCGCCGGCCAGCATCGCGTCCACTTCACCGTAGACGATCGCGCGGAACGCGTCGCCAATGGCATGCGTACCGGTCGTGCAGGCGGTGACCACGGCCATGTTGGGCCCCTTCAGGCCAAACTTGATCGACAGGTGACCCGACGCCATATTGATGATCGAGCCCGGCACGAAGAAAGGCGAAATCCGGCCGGGCCCCTTCTCGGCCAGCACCATCTGGGTTTCCTCGATCCGCGGCAAACCGCCGATACCGGAACCCACGATGACACCAATGCGCTCAGCGTTGGCTTCCGTAACCACCAGACCGCTGTCTTGCATCGCCTGCATCCCGGCGGCAATGCCGTAATGGATGAAGGTGTCCATCATCTTCAATTCCTTCGACGGGATGTAATCCTCGGCGTTGAAATTTTTCACTTCACCTGCAAAGCGGGTTTTGTACTTCTTGTTCCCATTTGCATCGACGGCTTCCGCGTCGAATTTGGTGATATTGGCGATGCCGGTCTTGCCGGCGACCAGATTGGCCCATCCGTCGGCAACCGTATTGCCTACTGGGGAAATGTGCCCAAGGCCCGTAACAACGACACGGCGACTCACATTGACCTCTTGCGTTTCATGACACGTGATAAAAACAAAAGCCACGACGGTAACAGGACACGCCCTGTCACTATCGTGGCCCTGTTCGATCCGGCCCGGGACGTGTTTTCCGCTGACACTGCGGTCCTCAAATCAAGACTCGTGTCGAAACGGCGTTCCGTTGCCGTAACATCCCTCTGGCGGCTCGCTCAGGGGTGCCACACGCCGATCATCGATCGAAACGTGTGGGATTCCCGATAGATCCGGAATGCCAACTTGCCGGAAATCAGGCCTTCACGTGCGCGCGAGCGTAATCGATCGCTTGTTGCACGGTCGTGATCTTCTCGGCATCTTCGTCCGGAATTTCCATTCCGAATTCGTCTTCCAGTGCCATCACCAGTTCCACCGTGTCCAGCGAGTCCGCGCCCAGGTCGTTGACGAACGAAGCCTCGTTCTTGACTTCTGGCTCCGCAACGCCGAGTTGCTCGACGCAGATCTTTTTGACGCGCTGTTCGATGTTGTCCATTCAGGCCTCCAAGAGGAAATATAAGTTCAAATTGCGAGTGCGCGCATTTTAGCAGGTTTGTCCCCACTGAAAGCATCGCGTGCGCGTGACGGGCGATCGAACTACGTCTTCAAGGCGAGCCCCCGGCCAGAAGACGTATGCCAATCGGACTCCCTACCCCATAAACATACCGCCGTTGACGTGTAACGTGGTACCAGTGATATATGCCGCCTGCGGCGATGCCAGGAACGCCACCGCATGCGCGATGTCGTCGGTACTGCCCAGTCGCCCCAACGGAATCTGCGCCTTCAGCGCGGTCTGCTGCGCCTCGCCGAGTTCCGCGGTCATATCTGTTTCAATAAAGCCCGGCGCCACGCAATTGACCGTGATGCCACGGCTACCCACCTCGCGCGCCAACGAGCGGGTCAGGCCGGCAACGCCCGCCTTGGCGGCCGAATAATTGACCTGACCGGCATTGCCCGCGGCACCCACGACGGATGTGATGTTGATGATACGACCGGTCCGGGCCTTCATCATCGGTCGGATCACCGCACGCGACAAACGAAACACCGCCTTCATGTTGGTATCGATGACGTCGTCCCAGTCCTCGTCCTTCATCCGCATGATCAATTGATCGCGGGTAATGCCGGCGTTATTCACCAACACGTCGAGACGCCCATCCTGCTTGACGATCGTATCGATCAACGCGTCGGCAGCCGGCGCATCATTGACATTCAGAACGACGCCACGGCCTTTGAGGCCCGCTTCGGCAAGCGCCGCCGAGATACCGTCCGCGCCTGCCTGCGAGGTCGCGGTGCCAATCACGGTGGCACCGGCCTTGGCCAACCCCAGCGCGACGGCCCGACCGATGCCGCGTGATGCGCCGGTGACCAATGCGATCTGATTATCGAGCATCTTTTCCATGAAAATTCGCCTGAACCCTTCCGTGACTCGTTTTTAGCCCCAACAGCGTGCCGTCGGACCGCAATCAGGCTTGCGCGCCGAACGCCGCCAACACCTCGCTCAACGAGGCCGGATCGCTGATCCCCGCACCTGCACGCTCCGCGTCGATGCGTTTGGTCAGCCCGCTCAATACCTTGCCCGGACCACACTCGATGATCGTACTTACATCCATCCGCGCAATCGCCTGCACGCATCGAACCCATTGCACGGGCCCGGATGCCTGGCGGACCAGCGCATCACGGATGGCATCCGGGTCGCTGGCCACCGCGACGTCGATATTATTGACGACAGGAATGGCTGGCGTGCGGATCGTAACGTCAGAAAGCCGCTCGCGCAAGCGATCCGACGCAGGTTTCAGCAATGACGAGTGGAATGGCGCTGAAACGGGCAGTGGCAACGCACGCTTGGCGCCCCGTGCCTTGGCGATTTCACAGGCCTTTTCCACGCCCGCTTTCGACCCGGCGATCACCACTTGCGCAGGCGCATTGAAATTGACCGCCTCGACCACCTCACCGGCACCGGCCGCCTGCGCGGCTTCGTCACATACGGTACGAACGGTCTCATCGTCGAGACCCAGGATCGCCGCCATGCCGCCTACGCCCACTGGTACCGCCGATTGCATTGCATCGGCCCGGAAGCGCACAAGCTGAACCGCATCGGCGAAGTTCAAGGCACCGGCAACGACCAGCGCCGTATATTCGCCGAGGCTGTGTCCGGCCACGACGCTCGGCGCCGGACCGCCCGCCGTTTGCCATACGCGATAGATCGCATAGGCCGCGCTCAACATGACGGGCTGTGTGTTCGTCGTCAAGTTCAATGCATCGGCGGGGCCGGTGGCGATCATCGTCGCCATGTCGAAACCCAACGCGTCGGAAGCTTCCTGCAGCGTCTCACGTACCACGGCGTGATCGGCGAACGCGTCGAGCATGCCAACGGATTGCGATCCCTGGCCAGGAAAAACAAAGGCGAAAGTCATATGCGTCTGTAAGTGGGTGGATCCGCGCAAACGTCGGCACGCCGCTCGCTTCTTTCAGGCTACTGGCACCATACAACAACCGCGAGAGGTGCGACATGGTCGAACAAAAACGGCGACATCAAGCGCGACCGAACGTCGTCGACGCCATTGTAGACAGTTACATGCGTAACAGGGAGGCACCCCAGGTAAATCCGCCGCCCACGCCCTCGACCATCACCAGTTGACCCGGCTTTACCCGGCCGTCGCGCACCGCCACATCGAGTGCAAGCGGAATTGATGCGGCGGAGGTATTGCCATGCTCATCGACCGTGACGACCATCTTGTCGAGCGGTAGGCGCAGCTTGCGGCATGTGCCTTCCATGATGCGTATATTGGCTTGGTGTGGAATCAACCAGTCAATATCGGCGGCGGTCGCGTTGGCCTTCTCGAGCACCTCCACCGCGACCTTGCCCAGCACGTTGACCGCCAATTTGAATACGGCCTGACCATCCATGTGCAGGAAGGCATTACCGGCAACAGCGCCCCCGCTGACGTGCCCCGGTACGCACAAAATGTCTGACTGGCTCCCATCCGCATGCAGTGCATTGGCGAGAATGCCCGGCTCGACCGACGCGGATAGCACCACGGCACCGGCGCCGTCGCCAAAAAGCACGCACGTGGTGCGGTCGTTGAAGTCCAGAAGGCGCGAGAACGTTTCCGCGCCAATCACGAGCACGTTCTTATGCATACCGCTGCGAATATAACTATCCGCCGTGGACAAGGCATAGACAAAGCCGGAACAGACTGCCTGCACATCGAAAGCGGCACATCCGTTCGTGAGGCCGAGTTTGTGTTGCACCAGACAGGCGGTGCTCGGAAACACGAAATCGGGCGTGGACGTTGCCACGATGATTAAATCAATCTGGTTGGCATCCATACCCGACGCGGCAATGGCGCGCCTCGCGGCCTCGACGGCCAGATCGCTGGTGCGCTGCTCCGACGCCGCGAAGTAACGCGCGCGAATGCCGGTGCGAGCGACAATCCACTCGTCGCTGGTCTCAATGTCGCGCGCCGCCAGTTGTTCCGTCAACGCCTGATTCGAGACGCGGTTCGCAGGTAGATAACTGCCCGTACCGACCACGCGGGCATAACGAGGGGACGAATGAAGAAAATCGCTGGTTGAGGCCATCATGCCTTTGCGGAAAGCGTTTCGCCGGGTATGGCAAGCGGGTCAGTCACGGCGGCGGGTATGGCGTTGGCGGGCGCCTGGGAAGCCGACGCCTGGCCTTGCAGACCGAGCGGATCGACATTTTCCTCTAGCGCTTTCTCAAGCCGTGCCTGCACGCCGTTCTTTACCGCATCATACCCGCGTTTTAGCGCCCAGCCGAAAGCGTAAGCGTCGGCCGAGCCGTGGCTCTTGATCACGATGCCCCGCAGTCCGAGCAACGCGGCGCCGCTGTAGCGGCGGTGATCCACGCGCTTGCGCACCTGGGACAATACCGGCCATGCCAGCATCGCCAGTAGTTTCGTAAAAATTGTACGACTGAACTCTTCCTTTATTATACGGGAGAGCATTTGCGCCAGGCCTTCCGATGTCTTCAACGCGACATTGCCGACAAAGCCATCGCAGACCACGATGTCGGTCGTGCCCTTGAAGATATCGTTGCCTTCGACATTGCCGTAGAAGTTCAAGGTGCTGGCGCGCAACAGCTCGCCGGCACGCTTGATCACATCATTGCCCTTGATCACTTCCTCGCCGATATTCAACAAGCCGACCGTGGGTCGATCCTTGTTCTCGGTAGCCGACACGAGCGCATGGCCCATTTCGGCAAACTGCAACAAATGCTGCGGTTCGCAGTCGACGTTGGCACCCAAATCCAGCACCGTCGTAAAACCCCTCTCGTTCGGCATCAAGGTAGCAAGCGCCGGCCGCTCGATACCGGCCAGCGTCTTTAACACGTACCGCGAGACGGCCATCAGCGCACCGGTATTGCCCGCCGAAATACAGGCCTGCGCCTGCCCTTCCTTGACGAGATTCAACGCCACGCGCATAGACGAATCTTTCTTGCGCCGTAGCGCAACCTCGACCGGATCGTCGGAGCCCACTACCTCGGTCGCATTCACCACGCGCAAACGCGGTGCGTCAACCGCCTTGCATTTCGCCAGCTGTGTCTGAACCGCCGACTCCAGGCCAACCAGGATCAGCTCGACATCTTCGTGGCTACGGGCAAATTCAACCGCAGCCGGAACGGTAACGGACGGACCAAAGTCGCCGCCCATGCAATCGATGGTGATTTTTACGGTCATGCGTGCACCGCGCCGGAGGAAAAGCGCGAGGAATTACCGGACCACGTCAAGCGCGATACCGCACACAACGGTACGGACATCGTGCCCGAAAGCAGGGTGCAGCCGGTCAGGGACCTGACGGGCCGCCCGCACAACCAACGGGAGACGTTACGAAAAGTCGGGGAAGCCTGCCAATTACGATACGCGACTCGACGACAGCACGCAGCATCGCCTACACGCTCCTTCGATCGAAATGAAGGCATCAAGAGCATCATCGCACTGGACAATGCCGACGGAATAGAAAAATTATTCCAACGTCGCGTAATGCATGCCGTGTCCGCAGGCACCCGCCACGCCGCGGGCATGAAACAACAGGCATCAGCCATTGACAGGCCGCACGCAAAGCCCTGCGGCACATCCGCCCGGACCTGTGTGGTACTGCACCACGGCGCGGGCCGACGCGGACGAACGCGGGTTCGCGCCTTCAAGACAATCAGTCGTTCTTGGTCTTGACGACTTTCTTGCCACGGTAGAAACCGTTCGGGCTGATGTGGTGACGGCGATGCGTTTCACCCGACGTTGCCTCGACAGCCAGCGGTGCGGCGTCGATGAAATCGTGCGAACGATGCATGCCGCGCTTCGACGGCGACTTCTTGTTTTGCTGGACTGCCATGAAATGCTCCTAAATAGGGTGCGGATTTTAACACAACTCGGCGCGCCGCTGGCGACCTGCCAGTCGACCACGCCGCATCGGGATAACCAATGCTGCATCGATGCAACATGGCGACAACGCGGTCGCACGTGCGGCCGCCTCGTATTCCGTGTGGATCACCGGCGATCTCCAGGCCGACTCGGCGTGATCAACCCTGCCGATTGCCCGAAATCGCGCGACCATCCACCCTCTTACATCACTTTCTTGTCTTACTCAGCAGCGTCGGACTTGTCTGATTCGCGTGCTTTGCCGGTACGATCAGCCTTGTCGACGTCGTGGGCCGCCGATGCATCGGCGTTTGCGGATGCATTATGCTTGCTGGCCGGCTGCCAGCCGGCCAGCGCCGCCGCAAACGGCTTGCGCGTGGGCGACGCCGCCCCGGCGACAGGCACCCCCGTCATGGCAGGCGCCTCATCCGCATCCGCCTCGACATCGGCCGCGCGCTCACCCGGCAACGGAGCGGGATCGCTGCCCGCCTCATCCGCCAGACGCGCCTCGATATCCTCGACACGATCGACGCCCAATGCCCCATCGGCCCCGCTGACAACGCTCACATGCACGGCAGGACATACACGATGCTTAGGCACCATCGGCAGCGACAGGACGATTTCCTCGTCGATCAGATCCAGCAGATCGAAGGCGGGTGACCCCACGATCACATCCTCGTCCGCATCGTCCCCTGCCAACGCATCCGCCTGGTATTCATCGCGCGCAACGCGGTAACCCGCCTCCACGGATACAGGCCAGGAAAACGGCTGCATGCAACGCTGGCACTCCAGCCACACCGCGCCGTCGATCGACAGCGTCAAATGCGGTTGCATCGATTGAAACGCGCCGCGCGAATGGTTGGCCTCCTCATGCCCCGCTGGCCGCGCCGCGGCGCTCGACGCCGGCAGCAGCGCATCGCGCCGGCGCATGACTTTGCGCATCTCTCCTCGTGCCTGCCAGCGCAACGGCGAATCGGCGGCCGTTGCCGGCGCATCGGCGGGAACCAGATCGCGCATGCGCGGCAACTCACCCAAGTGGATCACGCCGCGCGTTTCCCGGGCAGTACGGATGAAACCGTCGAGGTCGAAGGCGTGCAAGGCGTCCGCGCGAGACCGGCCAACCGCTGTTTCATCGACGTGGCTGACCGCTTGGCCGGAGCCCTGCTCAGCGCCGGCTTCCCCCGATCCGCCACCGACACCTGCTGCCCCGTTTCCCGTGCCGTTCGCATTCATCACAGCCTCCCGCGCCTGCCCTGCCCGGCGAAAAACAGAAAATAGTAAGATGCGAGTTGTTTCCCGTCAAGTACTTATCATGTCCAATCCGTTGTACGCCGCCCCGCCGACGCTCGTCCTGGCGAGCAGTTCCCGCTACCGGGCCGAGCTGTTATCCCGCTTGCGCCTGCCGTTTATCTGCGACGTTCCCGATGTAGACGAAACGCCGCGCGCGGGCGAAGCACCGGCTGAGACGGCGATGCGTCTTGCCATCGCCAAGGCCCACGCGGTAGCGGTGCGGCATCCTGACGCACTGGTCATTGGCTCCGATCAGGTCGCGGTCTGCAACGGCGTGCAACTGGGCAAACCAGGCAATCACGCCCGGGCGCTCGCGCAATTGCAGAGAATGCGGGGTCAACGCATCGTCTTTCATACTGCCGTCTGCTTGCTGGATGGCCGGGTCACGGCGCGGCCATCCACCGATGCACGAACGGATGGCTCCCAGACTTCAACGGCTTGCCTTACCTCCGACGTCCTGACCTCGGTCACGATGCGCGATGTCGACGATGCGACGCTCGACGCCTATTTGCGCGCGGAGCAACCGTATGACGTGGCTGGCAGCGCCAAAGTCGAAGGCCTGGGCATCGCCCTGCTGGAAAATGTTCGCAGCGACGACCCGACCGCCTTGATCGGCCTGCCGCTGATCACCGTCAGTCATTGGCTACGCCAGGCCGGCGCGCCATTGTTCGCATCGGCCGCTTGCGGCTAATATTCGGGCCGCATCCGTATTTACGCACGAGAACTGTCATGACCCAACCGGGCACCTTGTACCTCATCCCGAATACCCTTGGCGAGGGCGGCGACGATGCATTGCGCCAGGTCCTGCCTGATCCGGTACGGGCCGTCGCACGACGCCTGCGGTATGTCGTCGGCGAGAATGCAAAGGCGACGCGCGCCTTCCTGAAACGGGTGGGGACCGATGTTCCCATCCAGGAGATTCAGATCAGCGAACTGAATATCCGAACGCAAGCGACCCCCTCGGATGCCGTTCTCGACGCAATGCTCGCGCCCCTGCTCGATGGCCACGACGGCGGCCTCGTGTCGGACGCGGGCTGTCCAGCGGTCGCCGATCCGGGCGCCGTGCTGGTCAGGCGCGCGCACGCCCGTGGTATCCGGGTAGTGCCACTGGTGGGGCCGAGCGCGATCCTGCTCGCGCTGATGGCATCCGGTCTGGATGGCCAGCGTTTCGCGTTTCACGGTTACCTGCCAACCGACGCCGGCGAACGGACGCAACGCCTGCGAGAACTGGAGAAACAGTCGCGGGCGCAGAAACAGACGCAGCTTTTTATCGAAACGCCGTACCGCAACGCTGCGATGATGGATGCCTTGCTGGCGGCCTGCGCGCCACAGACGCATCTGTGTTTTGCCGCCGACCTGACCCTGCCGGGCGAGCAGATCGTCACGCTGACGCTCGCACAGTGGCGCGCGTTGCCGGCCGCGCAACGACCAGACATGGGCAAGCGCCCCGCCATCTTTTTGATGTTGGCCCGCTAGCGGGCACCGCCGCGACACGTGCCGCGGATCAAACGCCGAGAGGGCAACGTCTGCACGTGCGCCCCGCGGTTCCATGCGCCTTGGCGTTCAACGCACGCTATTGGGACTGTCGATCAATTCACCGACGGCGGCGGCACCCATCGATGCCCCCAAGGATGTTCCGAGTCGACGCGCCACGCGATCGGCAAGGCTGTCCTTGACAGTGAAGTCACGGATGCGCGGCGCCTTGAATACGTTACGCGCCACATCGCCGGTGTCGCCGGTCGCATCGGCCAAACCCATCTGCACTGCTTGCTCGCCATTCCAGAACGCGCCGGAGAACATATCCGGCGTTTCATGCAAGCGATTCCCGCGTCCGTTCTTGACGGCCGCGATAAATTGCTGGTGGATCGAATCGAGGAGCACCTGCAGACGTTGCTTCTGATCGTCCGTTTGCGGCGAGAACGGGTCGCCGATCGCCTTGTTGACGCCGGCGGTCTGGACCCGTCGCTCCACGCCCAGCTTTTCGAGCAGGCCCGGGAAACCGAACCCCTCCATGATCACGCCGATGGAACCGACGATGCTGGCCGGATCCACGTAAATCTTATCCGCCGCCGCCGCCACATAGTACGCACCCGATGCACCCACATCACCGATCACGGCATAGACGGGAATGGTCGGATGGTCCTTGCGCATGCGCTGAAGATTGCGATAGATGATCCCCGCCTCCACCGGACTGCCACCCGGGCTATTGATCTTCAGCACGATCCCCGCCGTGCTCGGATTCTTGAACGCGGCGTTGAGCGACGCGTTGATATTGTCAGAGCTGGCTTGCGTATTCGCGGCGATGACGCCGCTCAACGTGACCACCGCCGTGAATTTCGCATCGGCATCGACAACCGGCTTGCCTGGCCCACGTAACCTTACAACACCGACGATCACGCCAAGCACGATTGCCAACCACAGAAAACGGAAAAAAATGCGCCAGCGCCGCGCGGCGCGCTGCTCACGAATTGCCGCCATCGCCGCCTTGGCCAACGCCTCGCAGGCCCAGCCTTCGCCGCGGGGCCCGGACGGCCCCTGTGGTCCCGTCGGACCGCTGTCTCGCGGCCCCGACCCCCCGCTACCGCCATGCCCGGCACCACCGTTTCCGCCCGCTGTCGACCCGCCTGCCGATGTTGAGGTCACTACCTCGCCGCCTGCACGCCAGACGGGTTCCTGCTCGGCCGTGGTCCGGCCGTTGTCATCCACATTCATCTTCTTTGGCGCCCCTAGTCTGATCCAATCCGGATCGATTCCTGCTCGATTACATCGTGTATGCGTGACAAGCGTGGCAAGCCCTCATCCGTTCGACGCCAGCCATTCGTGCAGTTGCGTGACCGAATCGGCGCAGAAAACCGGCGCAAGCGCCCGCAACGGCTCCGGCCGATGCGCCCCATAGGTCACACCGATACCGGCCACGCCGGCATTGATCGCCATTTGCAGGTCATGCGTGGTATCGCCGATCATGACGGTACGATCCACATCCTGTCCCAACTCGCGCATCAATTCCTGCAGCATCGCCGGATGCGGCTTAGAAAACGTCTCGTCGGCACAGCGCGTGGCGTCAAATAACGTCGCCAGCCGCGTCTGCGCCAAAGCGCGCGTCAAGCCGACACGACTTTTTCCTGTTGCCACAGCAATGAAATAGCCTGCTTCGCGTAAACCTTCGAGCATGTCACGCGCACCGGGGAACAAGGCCAGATGCGGCTCACCAGTGACGAAGTGATATTTGTATCGTTCGACAAGACGAGGATAGTCGGACGGGTCGAGCGTCGGTGCGACCGTTTCCAGCGCATCGCGCAGCCCGAGGCCGATCACATAACGCGCGGCATCGCCGCCCGGCACCGGCAGACGCAGGTCACGGCAGGCGGATTGCAGACAATGCGCGATATGGGCGGTCGAATCGCTGAGCGTTCCATCCCAGTCGAACACAAGTAGATCGTATCGGTCTCTGGCCATCGGCGTATAAATAAAAATCAGTCTGCAGCCCGTAATTGGACCAGAAATCGTTGGCATTCGGCGGGCAACGCCGCCTCCAACTGGAGCATTTCGCCGCTGGCCGGATGAGTAATGCGCAATTTTGCCGCATGCAAAAACATACGCTTGAGGCCCGGGGTGGCATTCGCCCGTGCCAATGCCTTGTTCAACGCAAAATCCCCGTATTTGTCGTCGCCGGCGATGGGCGCGTCCAGATGCGCCAGATGCACGCGAATCTGGTGCGTCCGTCCGGTTTTCAACTGCGCCTCCACCAGCACGAAACCGTCTGGGGCGCCCGCTATCGCCGGCAGGCGTACATCAGCGTCGCCCGTCCGGGTGTCAGGACCCCGGAAGCGCTCCATCAGCGTGAAAACGGTATGCGCGGCCTGCCCCTCTGGATCCACGCTGACACGGCGTTCGCCCTCGGCATTCACGTATTTGTGCAGGGGGGCCTTCACCACGCGCTTCATATCGCGCCAGCCGCCTTCGGGAGCGCGGACGCATGCCAGATAACGCTTGTCGGTCTGATTCTCGCGCAATTGCGCGTGCAGATGCGTCAACGCGGCCCGCTTCTTGGCCAGCATCAGAATGCCCGACGTTTCCCGGTCCAGCCGGTGTACCAGCTCGAGGAAGCGGGCATCGGGCCGCGCCGCGCGCAGTTGCTCGATCACACCGTGACTGACGCCACTGCCGCCGTGCACTGCCACGCCGGCCGGTTTATCAATGACGAGCAGGTGCGGGTCCTCGAACAGGATAGGAAACTGCGCAGGGGGGACGTACGCATTACGCAGTGTCGCGTCGACTCCGTCCTGCCCGCCGTTCGTGGCCGTGCGCACGGGAGGCACGCGCACGATATCGCCACAGACCAGACGATATGTTGCGTCAATGCGTCCCTTGTTTACCCTGACCTCGCCGGAACGCAGAATGCGATAAACGTGGCTCTTCGGCACGCCTTTACAGACGCGCAGCAAGAAATTATCGATGCGCTGGCCCGCATCCTCGTCGTCGATTTCAATCATCGCGACACGATCCGCGAAAGCCTGTTGCCGGGACATTTTGCCTAACTCTTTCATTCTGCCTATAATTTGCCCAGCAAGTCGCGTCTGCGGAGACCTGACGGTGCAGACGCTGCGTGGAATAGAGGTACTATCTCACGGCCCGAGGTCTTTCCCGACCCAGACGGCGTCTGTCCGGCATACATCCCTGACCGGACTTGCCCTGGTGCGACCAATCGGCATTTTACCGCACCACGGGGGGTTACCCACCCGTCAATACCGGGTAACACGTAGCACGCACGTCGCAAGAGACCGGCAAGGACTTTGCCCACAGGCAGGTTCGGTCATCGTCTCGCGCCGATGGGCGTTGGGTTGTGGCATGAAAGAATTTTCCCGGCCAGCGTGACGTCTCGCCCCGACTTCGGCGATCAATGACGGCACGCTGGCCGGTTGTGAAGTGATTGGGACCGGTGGCCGACGCGCCTCTTCGAGCGCATCGCCGCCGGCGAACAAGTTGCAATGGAAGGTGTTGCCGTTGTACACGAAGTACGCAACGGTACACGAATGCGCTAGCGGAGAGCGGCCCACCAGGTCGATCGAGCGAAAGCACCGGCCCCGAATCTTCGGGTCGGACGCCATGCGGTAAAGGGGGAAGCGCTCCCGGACAGGTCGCCATGCGGCCGCGAACGTCACGACGGCGCCCCTGCTTCCGCTCGCTCCTCTTCGCCCTTGCGGCGCCGGAACGCCCGCCCTGTACGCGGTGGCCGCCGGCGACGCCTGCCCGGATCAGGGCAGCCGCATCTGTGTACCGCATGACGCGAGGTGGTCAGCCACCCAGTGTCCGCGTGACAATGTGCGGCAGTCCGTTCCGCCGCGAAATGACGTGGTGGCACGCGACGGCTTCCCCTTCCGCGCCGCCGCGCCGGTTTCATCGCGCGCGGCCCGTGCATCTTGACCGTGTACAGCCGCACCCGGCATCGCGTCGCCCATCGGCGGCCGTTGTCGGCGCATGCCGCGCGTTCGCAAGACACCGCGGCGCAGCGGCCCACGACACCGGTACGGTTCCCACTTCACGTGCGCTTCGGCCGTGGCAGGCCCCGCGTGCACCGCCTCCTCCGGCGGACTGCACCGGGCCTGTCCGGGGCACCGTCCCCGGCGCCGGCGCCATTCTCCGCCATCGCTTCGACTCCCGCGTGTATTGCAGTTTAAAAAGCGCGGCACGCGGCTGTCCGTTATTCGGACACCAGCCCGCAGTGCCGCACTGGAGTCGTTTATGAAACGCATGTTGTTTAATGCGACGCAGCAGGAAGAACTGCGCGTCGCGATCGTCGATGGCCAGAAACTGATCGACATCGACATCGAGACCGCTGGTCGCGAACAACGCAAGGGGAATATCTACAAGGGTGTCATTACCCGCGTCGAGCCGTCTCTAGAAGCCTGCTTCGTGAACTACGGCGAGGACCGCCATGGTTTCCTGCCCTTCAAGGAAGTGGCCCGTCAGTACTTCCGGGAAGGCGTGGATATGCGCACCGCGCGTATCCAGGACGCATTGCGTGAGGGACAGGAGCTGATCGTCCAGGTCGAGAAAGAAGAACGCGGCAACAAGGGCGCGGCGCTGACGACATTCATCTCGCTGGCCGGGCGCTACCTGGTGCTCATGCCGAACAACCCGCGCGGCGGCGGCGTGTCGCGTCGCATCGAGGGCGACGACCGGCAGGAATTGCGGGAGACGATGGCGCAACTGGTCTGCCCGGAAGGCATGAGCATGATCGCGCGCACGGCAGGCATCGGTCGCAGCGCCGAGGAATTGCAGTGGGACCTGAACTACCTGCTGCAACTGTGGCGCGCCGTGGAAGGTGCCGCCGAAAGCATGAAGGCACCGTTGCTGATCTATCTCGAGTCCAGCCTGGTGATTCGTGCGATACGCGACTACTTCCAGCCGGATATCGGCGAAATCCTGATCGATACGCAGGAAATCGAGGAACAGGCCCGTGCCTTCATGAGCGTGGTCATGCCCGGCAGCATGGGCAAGGTCAAGCGCTATCACGACGATGTGCCGTTGTTTTCCCGGTTCCAGATCGAACATCAGATCGAAACCGCGTACTCGCGCACGGTAACGCTGCCGTCCGGCGGCGCGATCGTCATCGACCATACCGAGGCCCTTGTCTCGATCGATGTCAACTCGGCCCGCGCCACCAAGGGAGCGGACATCGAGGAAACCGCGACCCGCACGAACCTGGAAGCCGCCGACGAAGTTGCCCGGCAACTGCGCCTGCGCGACCTTGGCGGGCTGATCGTGATCGACTTCATCGACATGGAGTCGTCGAAGAGCCAGCGTGAAGTCGAGCAACGCCTGAAGGATGCACTGCGCCACGATCGCGCGCGGGTGCAGATGGGCAAGATTTCGCGTTTCGGCCTGATGGAACTGTCGCGTCAGCGGCTGCGTCCAGCCTTGTCCGAAGGCAGCCATGTGACCTGCCCGCGTTGCAACGGCACCGGCCACATCCGTGATACGGAGTCATCGGCACTGCAAGTCCTGCGCATCATCCAGGAAGAGGCGATGAAGGAAAACACCGCCGCGATCCACACCGAAGTACCAGTGGACGTGGCGGCTTTTCTGCTGAACGAGAAGCGCTCGGAAATCCACAAGATCGAGTCGCGGTTCAAGGTTGCCGTGCTGATGATCCCGAACAAGCATCTGGATACGCCGCACTATAAGCTGGAGCGCCTGCGTCATGACGACGCGCGACTCGACGAACCCCGCAGCAGCTACAAGATGGCGATGGAAGCCGCACAGGCGCTGGAAGCAGAAAGCACGGTCAGCCGCCGCACGGCGGAAACCAAGCCACGCCAGGAAGCCGCCGTCAAGGGCATCACGCCGGACCAGCCGGCACCGATTTCGACGCGTCGCGAAAGCCTCGAACAATCGACTCAGGCAAGTGCGCCGACATCGGCCACGTCCAAGCAAGCCCCGGCCGAAGCCGGTTTCTTCGGCTGGATCAAGCGCGTGCTCGGCTTGGGCACCTCGGCCGGTGCCGACGGCACCGCACCCGGTTCGACCGCGGCGACCGATGCCTCGCGCTCGTCCACATCGGCGAGCAAGCCGGTATCGGCGGCGGGTGCCAATGCAAGGGGCGACCGTAGCGCGCGCGGCGAGCGCGGTGCGCGCGGCAACAATCGCGCCGACGGCGCCGAGCGCGTCACGGCCCGTAACGGCGAGCGCACCGAGCGCGGCGACCGTGCGTCGGCAAACGGGGCCAATGGCGTCGCTCGCGACGGCCAGAAGCCGCGGAACGGCCGCCGCGATGAGCGCACGGCGGGCGCCGCGCCGAACGGCAACGTGGTCGCGGCCGACACCAAGGAAAACCGGGAACCGCGTGAAGGGCGTGAAGCCCGCGAAGGTCGTGACAATCGGGACGGCCGGGAAAGTCGCGAACAACGCATGGCTACCCAAGGTGCGCCAGCGGAACGGCCGCGCCGTGAACGCCAGGAGCGTGGCGAACAAGGCGAGCGCGCCGAGAAGACCGAACGTCCGGAACGCGGCGAACGTTCGGCATCGGGGCGTGGCGAACGCGGGGAACGTCGCGAACGCCGGTCGTCCGATGCGGTGGCGGCGGAACGCGCCGAATCAGGCGCCGAAGCAACCGTCGAGGCACTCACGCAACCAGGCGTGGCGGCGCATACCGCGCACGACCCGGCTATTGCGTCCCGTACGCCAAATGTCGTGGCCGAACCGGTGGAAGCATTGGGTGCGGTAGCCATCGCGGCTGACGGCTTGCTTGATCCGACATCCGTCTCGGGCGATCCCCAAGCAGTGCAAGGCGAACGTACCGACGGCGCACGCGATGGTGAAGAGCGTCGCCGTCGTCGCCGTGGCAGACGTGGCGGGCGCCGTGAGCGGGAAGAAGATCAGGCCGAGCGGGATGGCCAGAGCGGTCAAGCCGGCTCCGAAGACGGTGTACCCGTGAACGTCAATCACGCGGCCGATGTCGCGGAGGGCGACGGCCATCTGGTGCCGACGTCACCGGTTCAGACGCATGCAGCATCGACCCGTGCGACGCCGGTGGAGACAGCGGCACCGGTCACGGCGTCAGCGCACGCTGCCGAAACCGAGAACCCGGCCTCCGCGGCGGTTGGTGAGGCGCTTGCGACACCCCAGACGCCCGTGGCACCGGTTATCCCTGACACGTTGGCGTACACCGTGGCAACGCCTGCCACGCAACACGCCGACGCGCCGACGCCGACGCCACCGGTCGTCGATATCGTTGCGCCGTCGCACGCTGTCCCGATCGTCTCGGCACCGTCGCGGGACGTGCAATCGTCCGATGCCGCATCGGAGCCCGCAGCGGCACCATTGCCGGTAACACCGGCCGAGGCCATCATCCGCGCCGAGACCGCAGCGGTGGTGACAGACCCCGCCCGACGTCCCCGGTGCCAGTCGAGGCCCTTGCGCCGCAACCGGCTGGCGCGGCCACCGCGCTGCCGGACACGGTTGCGCACGGCGCGCGCACGGCAACGCCGGTCAGCATCGATCCGCAGCACTTCGCGCCGATGTTGGCCGAGGCCGGTCTGACCTGGGTCAATACCGATGCGGACAAGTGGCGTGCAGCCGCGGACGCGGCGGCGAGTGTGGCGCCAGTCGTACACCCTCCACGTCTGCGCAAGCCGCAGGCGCCGGTTTCCACCGAACCGCTGGTGCAAGTTGAAACCCGCGGGACCGTGAGCGAGTGAAATCCATTCAGTTGATAAATGACAACCCCTGACGGCGCGTACGCGCGCCACCACGTCGGCGGATCCGCCTAGGATCGCGACGTAGGCAGCGGTCTAAAAAGCCCGATACAGCGCCCTGCTGTATCGGGCTTTTCGTCATATACAGTTTCCCGTGCAAACCGTCGAAACCCGCTGCGGAAATGCTTACCGTAGAATGAATGATTGCAGTACGTATGCTAGCCGGGCGTCAGACAGCCGAGACAGACAGTGCAGAAGGTTATTCCGATCCAACCGATTTCCTCTGGCGAATCGCCTTCGCGACACGCCGGCGATACAACGAAGGCATCGTCTACGGCGCTGCTGGACCGCGCCGTGCCGTTGTCGGTCGCCATCGCACAACAGGGTGCACGGGACCGCCGGGATCGGCCCATGCGCGATTTACGAATCTCGGTCACCGATCGCTGCAACTTCCGCTGTGTCTACTGCATGCCGAAAGCCACGTTTGACAAGAATTTTGCTTTCCTGCCGCAGCATTCGTTATTGCGTTTCGAGGAAATCGAGCGAATCGCACGCGCCGGGGCAGCGTTGGGCGTGCGCAAGATCCGGCTGACTGGCGGTGAACCGCTGCTGCGCAAGCACATCGAGCGTCTGATCGAAAATCTTGCAGCCATTCGCACGCCCGATGGTCGCGCCCTTGAATTGGCGATGACGACCAATGGCGCGTTACTGCGCCGCAAGGCGCGCAGTCTGGCCGATGCGGGCTTGAACCGGATCACCGTGAGCCTGGACGCGCTGGACGATGCAACGTTCCGCGGGATGAACGACGTCGATTTCCCAGTGGCGGACGTGCTGGACGGTATCGAGGCCGCACGCAAGGCGGGTCTCGCGCCGTTAAAAGTGAACATGGTGGTCAAGCGCGGCGTCAATGAGGCACAGATTATCCCGATGGCACGCTATTTCCACGGCAGTGGCACCATACTGCGTTTCATCGAATACATGGACGTGGGCGAAACCAATGGCTGGCAGCGTGCGCATACGGTTGCCTCACGCGACATCATCGACATGGTCGGCGCCGTCCTGCCCCTGATGCCGATTGGGCGGCATCATGCGTCCGAGCCGGCAGAGCGCTGGCGCTACGTGGATGGTGGTGGTGAGATTGGCGTGATCTCCAGCGTCACGCATGCCTTCTGCGGCGACTGCACCCGCGCGAGACTCTCCACCGAGGGCAAGCTCTACCACTGCCTGTTTGCCACCCACGGACACGACCTGCGGGCACTGTTGCGCGACACCATGGTGGATGATGCGCAGTTGACCGCCGTGATGGCGGGCCTCTGGCAAGATCGTGACGATCGCTACTCGGAATTGCGTGGCGGTCAACATGCGCCGTCCGCTGGCGGACCCACCGATGCTCGCCGCGTCGAAATGTCCTACATCGGCGGATAAGCGATGGCGGGTCCGACGCTGTCCATTCCACGCGACGACATCACCGGCGTGATTCTCTGTGGCGGACGCGCCAGCCGGATGGGCGGCATCGACAAGGGCTGGGTGATGCTCAATGGACAGCCGCTGGTCGAGCACGCCCGCGCCCGACTCGCCCCGCAAGTCGGATCACTGATCATCAGCGCAAACCGACATATCACGCGCTATGCGGCGCTGGCCCCGGTCGTGACCGATGCACTACCTGACTATCCCGGCCCTCTGGCGGGCGTGGTCGCGGCGCTGCGGGCAACAAAGACGCGTTACCTTGCCTGCGTTCCATGCGATGTTCCCGCACTGCCGAAGGACTTGGTCGAGCGCCTATCCCACGGGCTGATGCGCCCGGATGTCGACACCGCGGGTACGGCTTTTGACGCGGACGCGACCTCGATACCGATGCGAGAACGCATGGACGACCGGTCCACGGCGAGACACGCGCCTGGCGCACACGCGGTCTTGTCCGTCGCGGCCACGGTCGAAGAGGGCATGCGGCGGGTACATCCGGTATGCGCATTAATGGACCGGTGCATCCTCGACAGCAGCGAGGCATGGCTGCATCAAGGCGAACGTCGTATGATGTCGTGGCTCGCACGCCACAATGCGCGAACCGTCGACTTTGCCGATTTCGCGGCGTTTTACAATATCAATACGCGCGATGCCTTGGACGCCGCCGGCCGCGGTACCGGATAAACATGCGGCACGATGCATGCTGCGTAACTGCTACCTCCCTCGCCTCCTTCTTGCGATCCGACGTGCCTTCTGCTCTCCCCGTCCCTGACCCCATCGCCGCGCTGAAGGCCAGCGCGTCCGGTACGTTGGCGACGTATGTCGCCAGTTGCCTGAGCGCGGAAGACGCCGATGCATTGCACGTCGATGCCGCGCGCGTGCTGCTGCGCGACCTGATGCGGCCGGTGGCACGGATCGACACGGTACCGCTGTTGCAGGCCCTCGGCCGCACGCTTTTCGCGCCCATCCTCGCGCCCATGGACGTACCGCGGTTCGATAACGCCGCGATGGACGGCTATGCGTTCGACGGGACGCTGCTCGAAGCAACGCCGACACCCGGGACGCTGACATTGACGGTCATCGGAAACGTCCATGCGGGCCATCCGCTCTCACGGACGGTGTCGCCTGGCGAATGTGCCCGTGTCATGACCGGTGCACCGATGCCGCCGGGCACCGACACGCTGATCCCGCACGAATACGCCACCCCGGCGACGTCGGAGTCAATGTCGTCGTTGGCGGTCTCCGGCCACGCAATCAAGTCCCCGGCCGCGGCATCGGGCTTGCCCCAGGTCATGTTGTCGACGGCGGACTTCCGCAAAGGCGCGAACCGTCGATTGATCGGCGAGGATGTGCGATGTGGCCAGGTCGTATTCGAAGCAGGCCGTATATTGCGCGCCCCCGATCTCGGCATCCTCGCATCGCTGGGCATTGCCACGGTGCAGGTCCGTGCCAAGCTGCGCGTCGCTTTTTTTTCCACGGGTGACGAACTCCATCCGGTTGGAGACGCGTTACCGCCGGGCGGCTTGTATGACAGTAATCGATACACGTTATATGGCATGTTGACACGGCTCGGCGTCGAGCCTATCGACCTGGGTGTCGTGCGCGACGATCCCGCCGCGCTCGCGCAAGCCTTGGCGCGCGCCGCCGAATGTGCGGACGCCGTCATCAGTTCCGGCGGCGTCTCCGCCGGTGATGCGGATTTTGTACGCGATGTATTCAAGTCGGTCGGCGATATCGTATTCTGGAAGCTTGCAATGCGACCGGGGCGTCCCTTCGCGTTCGGCCTGCTGACCGGCCCGTCGAACGCCGACACCGATACCGCGATCCCGTTTTTTGGTCTTCCGGGTAATCCGGTAGCGGTCGTGGCCAGCTTCCATCACATCGTCCGCGATGCGTTGCTTGCCGCGATGGGTGCCGCGCCTAGCCGTCCACCACACGTGCGCGCCCGCGTCACGATGCCAATACGAAAGCGGCCCGGCCGAACGGAGTTCGCCCGCGGGATCGCGCACCGCCACGAAACGTCCATGGTCCGGGGCAACACGCTCGCGCCCTTCGTCGATGCGTCGAGCGACGACACCCCGGCAGCCATACCGGGGGATGGCGAATGGCAGGTTACCCTGACCGGGGCGCAAGGATCGGGCGTACTGAGCTCGATGAGCAAGGGCAATTGTTTTATCATCCTGCCGCACGAGCGCGCTGACCTGCAGACGGGCGACTGGGTGGATATTGTTTTCTTTGAGGGAGAGATATGACAACGACTCCGCACTCCGACGATGCGTCGAAGGAGTCCGCGCGGGCATCGGCGCCACTCGTCGAAGAGACGGGGACGCCATCGGGGAACACCGGGGCCACGGGGACAACAACGGACGGCGGCACCGCCGTGCCGGGGGCGACGCCCGGACCCATGGGGCCGGTGGCAGGCGCCCAGGGCCATCATCGACACGATTTATCGCATATGCTGTTCGCCCATTCGGTACCGGGCACCGAGGTCAAGAAGCAGATCTCCTATATCGCGCCGGGCCAGACCGTGAAGGCGTTGATGTTCGCCTATCTGACGTTCAGTGTTCCGCTGGTGTTGTTGGCGTTGATACTCGGCCTGGTTCGCAACGGCGGCGAAATGGATGTCCGTGGCGCATTCGGCGCGTTGTTCGGTGCCTTGATCCTGAATGGCATCGTTGGCTTCGTGTTGCTGTGGATCGCCTGCCGCGCCTATAACTGGGTGGCCTCGCGCTTCGGCGGTATCGAGATCACGTTGTCCGATCCGCCAAAGGACGTGTAGTCGTTTATTTCTCGGCGCCTCCCGCCTCGTCTACAGCACGATCACCGCTGACGGACGGTGCGGCTGCATCGGCGGTATCGGCATTCGCGTGGTTTGGCGTGCCGGACTCTGCTGGAGCGTACTGCATGTCCAGACTTGGCAACGGGCCCAGCGCCGCCGCCGCCGCGTCACCGGGTAGTGCCTCCACCTGACGCAATTTCTGATGCATGACCCGTGTACGCTGTTCCGCGAGATCGATCGAACGCGTCACGGTCTCCAACTGCGCCCGCGTCTTCGCCAGTACGCCACCGAACTTCGTAAACTCAGTCTTCACGGCGCCAAGCACTTGCCAGACCTCGCTGGAGCGCTGCTCGATAGCCAGCGTTCGAAACCCCATCTGCAAGCTGTTCAACAACGCGGTCAGTGTGGTGGGCCCGGTGATCGTGATACGGAAATCACGTTGTAGTGCATCGCTGAGCCCTGGTCGCCGCAATACTTCCGCATACAGCCCCTCGGTAGGCAGGAACAGCAACGCGAAGTCGGTCGTATGCGGTGGTGCGACGTATTTCTCGGCAATGCGCCGTGCTTCGGTCCGAACGCGCGCGTCCAGGGCTTTCCCCGCCTCCTCGACGGCAACGGGATCGGCACGGTCCTGTGCCTCAACCAGCCGTTCGTAATCCTCACGCGGAAATTTTGCGTCGATCGGCAGCCAGACGACTGAGCCGTCGCTCTCCGATCGATCGGTAGGGCTGCGTTCGGACGCGACCAGGGTATGGCGTTCAGCCGAGGCCAGCGCGGCGCGACCCGGCAAGCGTATCGCGAACTCAACCCGGTCGTTGCTGCCGGGGACCGTAGCCACATTGCGGGCAAACTGCTCCACGGTCAACATCTGCTCCAGCAGGCCGCCCAGTTGCACTTCGCCCCAGGTCCCGCGGGTCTTGACGTTCGTCAGCACCCGCTTCAAATCGCCGACACCCGCCGCCAGCGACTGCATCTCACCCAAGCCACGATGCACCTGCTCCAACCGATCCGACACCAGCTTGAATGATTCGCCCAACCGATGTTCCAGCGTGGCATGCAGCTTCTCGTCGACGGTCTGACGCATCTCCTCGAGCTTTGCGGCATTGCCCTTCTCCAGATCTTGCAACTTGCGCTCCAACGTCGTACGCATTTCCGCAAGCCGGAGATCGTTGCCAATCGCCAGGTCGTGCAAACGGCGCTCCAGCGTCTCGCTGACATGACGTAATCCCACCGTCTGTTCTTCGCGGGCGATTCTCGCCTGATCGGCGAATGTCGCGCGCACGGCTTCCAACTGCGTCGCATTGCTTTGCGTCAGTTGCGCGAGGTCGTGCGCGAAACCATCGACTTTCTGGTTCTGCAAAGTGGCCACGCTGCTTAATTGTGCGGCCACCGCTTGTTGAAACTGTGTCAGTACCCCGTGCGATTCCGTGCGCGCGATGCGCGCGGTCTCCGCCGCATCACCTCGCAATGTGCGCTCGACCCGTTCAAGCTCGCGCTTCAACAGTTCGCTCGATCCGTGCAACGCGTCTCCGACCGCATCGAAGCGCTCGTCGAAGGCGGCTCGCGTGTATCCATCGGCTGCGTCGCCGCCCGTGCGCCCGCGTACGATCACCACGCCTGCCACGATCAACGCTGTCATTGTCACCAACGCCATCGCAACCAATACGACGGCGACTTCCATCATCGTCATCCTGCCTTTCCTCTCTCTGGCGGCTCCGGTGACACGTTCGCCAAGCCCGCGCCGGTGCCCGGCTGTCGTGTGCCCGATCCGTCCCGCTCCGCGCTGCCGTCGACAAGCTGGCCCTGACGCCTGTGACGCACAAATGCGGACGTCACAGGGGCATCAGAAGAAGAGCCAGGTCATCACCACGAACAGCGGCAGCAAGATCGGCACCGACCATAGCATGTATCCGAAGAAACTGGGCATCGCCACACCCCGCTCCTCGGCGATCGCCTTGACCATGAAGTTCGGTGCATTGCCGATATAGCTTAGCGCACCCATGAAAACGGAACCCGCCGAGATCGCCAGCAAGGTGGAGGCGTAGTCGGTCATCAGCAGACGCGCGTCGCCGCCCGCCGTATTGAAAAACACCAGATAAGTCGGTGCGTTATCCAGGAACCCGGATAACAGGCCGGTGGCCCAGAAATACACCGCGTCGCGCGGGGTGCCGTTGGCATGGGTGACGAGCGCCAGCATTTTCGCAAACGGCCCATCGTCGCCCATCGACAGCATCGCGATCACCGGGGCGATCGTGACGAAAATGGCAGCGAATAATTTGCCAACCTCGACGATGGGCCCCCAGTCAAATTGATTGCCCCGCCGCGCCGACGCCGGTGTGATCCATAGCGACAGCCCCACAACCACCACGAGCAGCACATCACGTACGGCGTCCTGCAACGTCAGGGGGGTGCCGGCGATATCAAACGTAATACCGGGTCGCCAGAAGCCACTCATCAGCACCAGACCGATAATGGCAAACAGCAAGAAGAAATTGCGCTTGCCATCGATTCGCAGCGGTCCGGCGGCAGCGTCCACCGCGCCCGCGACGCGCGCGCCAGCTGGGGGCACCTCGATGGCGGTATCCAGTGGCGGCATTATTGCAATGCCGTCCACGCCCGATGCCCTGTCAAGCACCGCCGCCTGGCGCGCCGCGCCCGGCACGGTCAATCGATTGGCCTCCGCGGCCTCACGACGTAGCAGATGACGGTCGACCATGAAAAAGACGACGCACAGTACCCCGCAAAGGAACAGCATCGGCAGCAGCAGATGCTGCGTCGTCCACGAGAAACTGACACCTTTGAGGAAGCCAAGGAACAGCGGCGGATCACCTAACGGCGTCAGCGAGCCGCCCGCGTTCGCCACCAGGAAGATGAAAAACACAACAAGATGCACACGATGCCGCCGCCCTTCATTGGCGCGCAATAGCGGTCGGATCAACAGCATCGCGGCTCCGGTCGTGCCCATCACGCTCGCCAATGCGGAACCGAGCAGCAAAAACCCGGTATTGCTGAGTGCCGTCGCCGGCAGACGCCCATGCAGGCAGATGCCGCCCGAGACGGTATATAACGCCGCTAGCAAGGCGATGAACGGCAGGTATTCGGCCACCATGGCGTGGATGACCAGGCCAATCGCGCTGCTTGCGCCATACTGCCAGGCATACGGCAACAGGAAGACCACGGCCCAAGCAGCGGCAACCTTGCCGAAGTGGTGATGCCAAAACGCGCCCGCGACCAAAGGGAACACGGCGATCGACAGCAGCAGGCCCGCAAACGGCAGCCCCCATATCAAGGCCAACGACGGCACCGCCGATGCGGCGTGCGCCATGCCGGGTACCATCAAGAAGAAGAGTAGGAAACTCAGGCGTCCCATGCCACGCGGCAAAATATCGCCTGCCGGGCACCATTGCATACCCTGCGGACCGACCGGCAGCCGCCGCATAACTGTTTGACTTTGCATAGGATTCCAAGGGGACAGTAGCCTTGGAATTATAGCGGCGCATCACCCTTCCCGGACGCGCGTTGGCCGTTTGGCATAACGCGGATGCGCCGCGCCCGGAGAAATCGGACAACGACGCATCCGCCACGCTCAACTGGGCAAATGTTTGATACCAAACACCTGCCGCAAATAGGTGAGATACGCTTCGTCGTCGCACATATTCTTGCCTGGCGAATCCGACAGCTTCGCTACCGGCTGTCCGTTGCAACGGACCATCTTGATCACGACCTGCAAAGGCGTATAGCCGAGGTCATTGGTCAGGTTCGTGCCCACGCCAAACGCGAGGCGACAACGCCCCTGGAAGCGTTCATACAGTTGCAACACCTTCGGGATATCCAGCGCATCGCTGAACACCATGATCTTCGTACGCGGGTCCACGCGATTGTCTTCATAGTGCTTCAACAAGCGCTCGCCCCACTCGAACGGATCGCCGGAATCGTGGCGCGCGCCGTCGAATAGCTTGCAAAAGTACATGTCGAAGTCCTTGAGGAAGGACGTCATGCCGTACACATCGGACAGCGCAATCCCGAGATCGCCACGGTATTCCTTTGCCCACATCTCGAAGCCATAGATTTGGGAGTCGCGCAGACGTGGCCCAAGCCCCTGGCACGCTTGCAGATACTCGTGCGCCATCGTGCCGAGCGGGAGGACATCATGCTGCATCGCGAACAGGACGTTGCTGGTGCCGGCAAATTGCGGCCCGAGGTTATCCTTCAGCGACAGCAACACTTCTTCATGCCAGCGCTTGGAAAAACGCCGCCGCGTGCCGTAATCCGCAATCTTGCATTCGGCGTATTCGGGGCTTGCACCCAGCATCGCGATCTTGCTCTTGAGACGGTCGCGCCCTTCGCGATAGTCCGGCACGCGCTGCGTATTGCGAAAATAGACTTCGTTGACGATCGCCAGCACGGGGATCTCGAACAGGATCGTGTGCAGCCACGGCCCCTTGATGGTGATCTCGATTTCACCGTGATGCTCGCCCGACGGCATCACCGAAATGTACTTCTGGTTCAAATGGAACAAGTCCAGGAAATCCACGAAGTCGCTTTTGAGAAAGCGCAGCTTGCGCAACCACTGTTGCTCTGCCTGCGTAAAACGCAATGCGCAGAGGTGATCGATCTCCTGCCGGATCTCCTCGACATACGGCGCCAGCATGACGCCAGGGGTACGGCAACGAAAACGGTATTCGACCTCCGCGGCGGGAAAGTGGTGCAGCACCACTTGCATCATCGTGAATTTATAGAGGTCGGTGTCGAGTAGCGAGGTGATGATCATCGAAGGCACTATATGGACCACATGTCGCGTGGACGTTTCGTCTCAGCCGCCATCTTCCCAAGGATATGAACGCATGGGACGTCGCGTTACGCCAGGAATGGGCTCCGGCTATCCGCACGATGCAAAGCGGGCCACCAGCGCGCCCCGGCGATGCAACCGCGCCACCGCGTCAATTTGCCCTACCTCGCGGCGTGGCGTCGATGGTACCCGAAATTCGCCAATGGAGCCCAAAGTACGGTACTCAAGGCGGATATCCGACCATACGGACAACGTCGCGTCATATCGACATTACACATCTATCTGATCGACCCGCTCAGTGATCATCGCGGCGGCGGTGGCCTTCGGTTACAATAACGCCTTTCGTATACAGCCGTTTGGCGCAAAGACGTAGGAGTGAGTACATGACGCACGTCGTGACCGAAAATTGCATCAAGTGCCGCTACACCGATTGCGTCGACGTCTGTCCAGTCGATTGCTTCCGTGAAGGCCCGAATTTCCTCGCTATCGATCCGGACGAGTGCATCGACTGCGCCGTCTGCGTGGCGGAGTGCCCTGCCAACGCCATTTATGCGGAAGAAGACGTGCCGGGCGACCAGCAAGCTTTTGTCCAACTGAATGCCGAACTGGCCGCCATCTGGCCAAGCATCACCAAGACCAAGGCAGCGCTGCCCGACGCCGACGACTGGAAAGACAAGGAAGGCAAACTCGATTTGCTCGAGCGCTAAAAATTGCTTGCGCCTTGTCTGGAACGCCGATAATATTGTCGCCCTGGTCAGCCAAGATCCTTTTTTTTACTCGCCGCGGGCGTAGGAGAAAGTGATCTCGCACGTCCAGATTTCGTTATCGGCGCGGCTGACACTTGTCGCGGAAACGGATAAGTATCTGGCCGATGATGAAGCAGTACACGTGAGAAGCCGTTCATTTCACGTAGTTATCGTAAGAACGCCGATAACGCTGCAGAAATAGTTTGACAGAAGAAGATGTCATCTCTATAATCTTTCTTCTCTGCTGTTCCTCGATAGCTCAGTCGGTAGAGCGCCGGACTGTTAATCCGTAGGTCCCTGGTTCGAGCCCAGGTCGAGGAGCCAAAGAATAAGTAGCAAGAAAGGCCCTTTCAGGAAACTGAAAGGGCCTTTTTCTATGGTTGGCGCAGGGTCACCAGAGGCGTAGACGCTTCAGGACCGCTATCGTCAATCCGGCAAGGATCACCATGGCCGAGGTCACGATCCAGAATGCATACTTTTCATGAATGCCCGGCAGGCCGGCCACGTTCATCCCAAAGATGCCCGAGATCAGTGAGGCGGGTAACAGCAGTGCCGACATGATGGCCAGTGCCAACAGCTTGCGATTGATGTCCTCCGCCAGCAGTGACGCCAGTTCGTCCTGAAGGAGCTTGGCGCGCTCGTACAACGCCTCCAGTGATGCGCCGATGCTGTTCATCGTCTGCACGGCCTGCACCAAGGCTTCCGCGGAACGCGGATCGGCCCAATCCAATCGCGGCGCGATCAACTGCGCCAACGCCGTTCGCTCTGGATCGACGTAACGTTTCAACTCCACAAGATCCCGGCGAATGGCGCCCAACCCGGCGCGCTGATCGGAATGACGCCCATCGAGCACCCCCTCCTCCACATCATCCAGCCGGTCGCCAAGGTCATTGACCTTTTCCGCAAAAGTCTCATTCAGGCCTCGGATCAACGTTGCGAACAGCTCGGTGGTATCGCGAAACGTATCACCGTCCAACACCGCATGACGCAGCTTATCGGTCGATTGCATCCGGACCGTACGCACAGTGATCAATCGCGATCCATCGATATAGAACCGAAGCGCACTGGTGCCCTTATCAATATCGGCGCCGCCGCCCAATTCAAAGTCAGATATGACACCAAAAAAGTAAGCGCTCCCTACATGCACTCGCGGTCGGCGATCGCGCCCGCAGAGAAACTCGCGGACCGACATCGGCAAGGCCTCTCGGCATTGCAACCACCCGTTGACGGCATCGTCGGCCGCGGATAAATGCATCCATACCGGCTTATCCGGGGTACCCGGCAAAATGTGCGTTTCCGGCCATTGCATTGCCGTGGCCCGGCCCTGTTCGAAAATATAGCCGCAGACATACCCCTCCGGAGCGGAATGCACCTGCACCTCAGGTTGCGACGACATGCCGGTGGCACGGTGGCGCTGTTCTTCCCGTTGTTCCATGAATACTTGCTTTCCTTTACCTTTCGACGCGCCTGTTGGCGCCTGCATTATTTTCATCACCAGAATAGCGGGACTTTTGTTTGCAAGCGCATTGTCAGCCACGTGGTCGCAGTCGGCTGGTTGTGGGGCCCAGCCGCTCCCGGATCGTGCCGCGCACGGCTGCATAGATGAACGTGAACAGGGGAACCCAAAAGGATGTTCCGTTACAGACGTGACATGTACCCGCTCATTCCTGGAACAAAAGACAGCCCAGGCAGGTAAAAAGTGCGCAGCCCATGCAAAATTTAGTCACTTTCCCTTGATAACCGCAGCCAGAATCGCCAACGCGCCGCCATAAACAATAAGCCACGCGCCCCATTTCTTTCCAATCGTTGCAAGGCATTACGTTGGCACACAGATTGCTTTTATAACGGTAGGCACAAGCGCTTTTCTCCCTGGAAAGCGCCTGTGCCTTACACCACATGATGCGCAACCCCCATTGCGATCCATGTGGTGGCTTTTCAGGTTTACCGCCGTCAAGCCCCCGTGAGACGGCGGCCGTTGGCCCGCATCGAAACCGATGCGGGCCGTTTTTTTTGCCCAAAGCATTCCTTACAGCCGTTGCGGAAACGCACACGCAACCGACACTGCATTGCAGCAAAAGCGTATTCTGAGAGGAATGCGTCATAGCGGCGTCATCACGTTCCACGATTGTAGGAGCATGGTGCTGCCCGTACGACAAAGGCATCCACCTTTCTGACATTGGGATATTGAATGCCATCCAATATTGAAGATTACGCGCTGATCGGCGACGGCCAGACCGCCGCGCTGGTGGATCGCACCGGGTCGATCGACTGGCTGTGCTGGCCGCGTTTTGACTCCGCTGCCTGCTTTGCCGCCCTGCTGGGCGAGCCACGGCACGGCCGGTGGCAGATCGCGCCACTTGCCGCGATATCGGGCCACGCCATCACACAAGACAATGCCGTAGCCGGGCAGAAGGAAACGCTGCGTGCACAATCCCGCCGTTACCGTGACGACACCTTGATCTTGGAGACCGAATATCACACCCCTTCGGGCAGCGTGATCGTCATCGACTACATGCCGATGCACAACGGCTGGTCAGAGATCGTGCGTCTGGTGGTCGGACAATCCGGCTCGGTCGACATGCAGATGGATCTGACCCTGCGTTTCGACTACGGCTATGCGGTTCCATGGATGAGTCGTTTGGAAGACGGTAGCGGCGTGCGCGCCATATCCGGACCGGACATGGTCGTCCTGCGCACCCCGGTCGAGATGAACGGTGAAGGTCTGCGGACCCGTGCGACGTTTACGGTCACCGAGGGCGACACCGTGCCGTTCGTGATGGCGTACGCGCCATCGCACCATCCGCTCCCCCCGGCAAGCGATCCACGCTCGACGCTGGCCCGGACGCAGACGTATTGGCGCGACTGGGCCGCGCAATGCAATGTGACGGGGCCCTGGGCCGCACACGTCAGACGCTCGCTGATCACATTGAAGGCGCTTGCGTACGAGCCCACCGGCGGGATCGTCGCCGCCGCCACCACGTCGCTGCCGGAAGAACTCGGCGGCGTACGTAATTGGGACTATCGGTATTGCTGGCTGCGCGACGCGACGATTACCCTGTTGGCGTTGATGCGTGCCGGCTACTATGACGAAGCATCGGCCTGGCGCGCCTGGCTGACGCGTGCGATTGCCGGCTCTCCGAAACAATTACAGATCATGTATGGCATTGCCGGTGAACGCCGCCTGCCGGAATGGGAAGTGGATTGGCTGCCAGGCTATCAAGGCGCCAAACCGGTGAGAGTGGGCAATGGGGCCGTGGACCAATTGCAACTCGACGTATTCGGTGAAGTGATCAGCGCCTTGCACGTTGCCCGCGTGGGCGGCCTGCCTGCCGACGATACCGCCTGGGCTGTCGAACGGGCCTTGGTCGACCACCTGGTACTGGTATGGCGCGAACCGGATGAAGGAATTTGGGAAGTGCGCGGTGGTCGCCAGCACTTCACCTTCTCCAAGGTGATGGCGTGGGTCGCGTTCGATCGCGCGATTCGTTCCGCGGAGGAATTCCAACTGGAAGGTCCGCTCGATACATGGCGCGCGGCGCGCGCCCAGGTACATGCCGATGTATGCGAGAAAGGGTATAACCCGAAGGTGGGAAGTTTTACGCAGGTCTATGGTGGCGAAGCATTGGACGCGAGCCTGCTGTTGATGGCTACCCTTGGCTTCCTCCCTTCGGACGATCCGCGGATCGTCTCGACCGTAGACGCCATCGCGCGTGACCTGACGGTGGACGGCTTGGTACAGCGCTATCGCACACATGAAACCGCCGATGGCTTGCCACCGGGCGAAGGCACCTTTCTGGCTTGCAGCTTCTGGCTTGCGGACAACTATCATTTGCAGGGCCGCGATAAAGAAGCCGTCGCGCTCTATGAACGCTTATTATCGCTATGCAATGACGTCGGCCTGCTGGCCGAGGAGTTCGACCCGAAAACCCAACGCCAGGTCGGCAATTTCCCACAAGCGTTTTCGCACGTGGCGCTCGTGCATACCGGCATGAATTTAATGCAGCATAACGAAGCATTCGTGCAAGCCGTCACGGGCCAGCACGCCGCGACAGAAGGAACAACCGCCGAGCGCGCGGAAACGAGAGCGTCCACGGACGCGCCGGCGCATCGCGATTCATCGGATAAGGAAACGTCGGCGGCCTAGCCATGCTGCATGGCTGCCGGAATCTCGCCGGATTATCCGGCACACGCCGCCCGTTGCGGTGTGAAATCAACACTGCGCGCAAGCCTCGGCCGGCCCGCGCTGGATCAGGGAGGGCCGAACGATGCTGTATCAACTCGTTGAATGGCAGCGCGCGCTGCTGACACCGCTCAGTTCATGGGCAGACATGGCGTCAAAGGCTTTCGCCGATCCGGCCAATCCGTTGGCTTTCGTACCAGGTGCCAGTCGATCATCAGCCGGTTTCGAGCTGCTGCACCGCCTCGGCAAGGAGTATGAAAAACCGGCTTTCGGTATCGATCATATTATGCGCGATGGCCGGGCGATCCCCGTCGTGCAGCAGACGGTCCTTGAATTGCCGTTCTGCCGACTGTTGCGGTTCAAGCGTTACACGGACGATCACGACACCATCGTCGAGCTGAAGGATGATCCTTCGGTGCTGGTCTGTGCGCCGTTATCAGGCCATCATGCGACCCTGCTGCGCGATACGGTGCTGACACTGCTCGCCGACCACAAGGTCTACATCACTGATTGGACCGATGCACGGATGGTGCCATTGTCCGAAGGCCGTTTTGATCTCAGTGATTATGTCCACTACATCGAGCATTTCATCCGTTTCATCGGCGCACGCAAGCTGCATGTGATTTCGGTGTGCCAGCCCACCGTGCCCGTTCTGGGCGCTATTTCGCTGATGGCGGCACGCGGCGAGGACACGCCGCTGACAATGACGATGATGGGCGGTCCGATCGATGCACGCAAATCCCCCACCGCCGTCAATTCGCTGGCCGTCCAGCACAGCCTCGAATGGTTTGAAACGAATGTGATCTGGACCGTGCCGGCACATTACCCCGGCATCGGGCGGCAAGTGTATCCGGGATTCCTCCAGCACACCGGATTCGTCGCAATGAATCCGCAACGACACCTGGCATCACACTGGGACTTTTATCTGGACCTCGTGCGGGGAGACGAGCAGGACGCCGAGTCCCACCGCCGCTTTTACGACGAATACAACGCCGTGCTCGACATGGCCGCCGAATACTATCTGGAGACCATCCGGGTGGTGTTCCAGGAATACGGGCTTGCCGAGGGAACATGGGATGTCGACGGAGAGCACGTAAGGCCTGCAGCAATCCGGCACACGTCCTTGCTGACCATCGAGGGGGCGCTCGATGATATATCCGGCGACGGCCAGACGCGCGCGGCGCATGAACTCTGCAGCGGCATCCCCGCTTCGCGGAAGCATCATTACACCGCCGAAGGGGCCGGACATTACGGCATCTTTTCCGGACGACGCTGGCGTAGCCAAGTCTATCCCCGTATTCGAGACTTCATCGCGGAAGCGGAAATCCAGCGCCGCAAAGACGAGGCGCACGATGAGGGCACGCCGCCCCAGTCAGGCGGCCATCGGTCTTCCAGCATCGACGATGAAGGCGACGTGGCGGTGGCGCCCGCTCGTACGGCACGCAAGACGACACGTCCCTCGAATGGGTCGACCGCCGTTGCGTCAGGCAATGGCAAGCCCCCCCGTGCTACAACGAAGGGAAGCGACTCTTAGGCCAGAACACCCCGGTTCGGCCCCCCGCCGCGGCGTCTGCAACGGACGCCGGCTCTGCCGGCGGCTGAGAGGGTGACGGTGCCTGGCAAGTCGCATCACCCGCTGGAATAGATGACGCCGTGGCGGTCGGCCCGGTCATGCCCCCGGCCTCCTTCATCATCGTCGAATCCGCTGGCGCCGCCCTATGGGCATGCGCGGAAGGGGATAAGGCGCCAGACGCCCGCCCGATCATGGCAACGCGCGATACATCGCCATTTCCCACGCCCATCATTTCTCCACGTTGTGCAATACCCGGGAAAAAAGACGCACTCGACGACCTGGACGCAGCCGCCGTGGTGATCCCCATTCCTTGCTCCGCCACCATCGCTGGCGCATCGCCTGCCGGCATGGCGGTATGGGCGATGGACGACCTCTCGTCATCGGCATTTGCGAGCGGCGTCGCACGTGGCGGCACATGATATGTTGGATCCAGCGCTTGACCTGTCGCGCGCTCGAAAGACGCCTCGACACCGCAGCGAAGATAGGCCAGCAGCATGTCGAGATGCAGTGTCAACAAATGCTCGCGCTCCACCGGATCGGCGGGGTCTCGATCAAAGGCCGCGTGCAGCGTAAAACGGTTTGAAACGAGGTAATAACCGAGTCCCGAGATCGCAAGATAGCAATGCAGTGCATCGACCCCAGGACGAAATACGCCTGCCGCGGCGCCCCGATCCAGCAAGGCCCGCAACGCCGTGATGACCGGCCGCATCGCATTGCGTGCGCCGGACGCGCGCAAATGGACGCCCTCCTGCAGGTTCTCGTTGTTGATGACCCGCACCACCTCTGGATGAGAATAACAGTACTCCCAAACAAATCGCGCGAAACGCCGCATCGCGCGTTCTGGCGCCTCATGGCCGAGATCCATGCCGGCCTGCGCTTCGGCGAATTTCCGGTACACATCTTCCACGACGGCAACGAACAGTTGCTCTTTATTGCCGAAGTAGTAATACAGCATTCTTTCATTGGTCTGCGCCCGCCGCGCAATGCTATCCACCCTTGCACCCGCCAGGCCACCACAGCGAAACTCTTCGATCGCGGCTGTCAGAATGCGATGTCGCGTTCCGGCCGGGTCGCGCCGGCTATTATTGTGTAACGCAAGCCCATGCGTCATGGTCTCCTCCTTTTTAGCAAGTTGATGCCTAAAAGCACGCAAAGCCCATTCTCGCAGCCGCAGCATCGATCATTGCTTCGCCCGCTTTCCCGAAAACCATTCGTTCGTATCACTTATCTTCATCATGAAGAGCCGATTATGGCATGCACGGTTAGGACTAGCCTTATGCATGATCCGGTTTCGGCCGTTTCGACCCATGCACCAGGCGTCCTGGGATCGCGCAACAGAGATGATTTGCTGCGCCGATGCGGCATGAAGCGACAATGCTGCACTCCCAAGCCGCGCACCCGGAGGAACGTATGGCTTTTTGCATGGGGTCCCACAAATAGCGGATAATATGCCCATAAACAGGCGGCGCAGGAAGGCCGCGATAAAAGCGACCCCCGTCGCGCGACCGTACGACGCGCACGCCGATAATTTCCAGGACAGACCCCGTGATACCCGAGTTGGCGCAGCGCATCGACGACCTGCTGCCGCAAACCCAATGCACGAAATGCGGCTTTGACGGCTGCATGCCATATGCACGCGCGATCGCCGAAGGCCGCGCGGACTTCAACCAATGCCCCCCGGGTGGTCAGGAAGGCGTCGCACGGCTAGCGCGATTGCTCGGCCGCCCTGAAAAGCCGCTCGATACCTCGCACGGCGTTGAGCGGCCCCGGCCCCGCGCCATCATCGACGAATCGTTGTGCATCGGCTGCACGCTCTGCGCGAAGGCCTGCCCCGTGGACGCCATTGTCGGTGCGGCAAAGCTCATGCACACGGTCCTCGATGCGGCCTGCACCGGTTGCGACCTCTGCGTCGCGCCCTGTCCCGTCGACTGTATCGCGATGATTCCGGTAACCGGCGAGGCAACTGGCTGGGATGCATGGTCCGCACCGCAAGCGCGCGCGGCACGCGATCAGCATGCGCGGCGCAATGCGCGCCTGGTGACCGAGCAGCAAGCCGCCGATGACCGCGCGGCAAGGCGGCTACAGCAGGCGCGGCTCGCGGCAGGGTCCCCACCCGCCGTGAGTGGCAACCTGTCGGCGTCCGCCGACCCGGACCGATCCGGAAACGCTGCGGCCGATGAGAACGCCGCGGCAGAAGCACACGAACGGGCCCGCAAGCAGGCAATCATTCAGGCGGCATTGGAGCGCGCCCGTGCCCGGCGTACGTCGGGACAACCCGACGACGCCGCAACGACGCCCAAACCTCCCGGCGCCTAGCTTTCGCGCCGGACCGCCGTTCTTACCTGCCGACTCCCGCTGCTTACCCCTGTCTGCCTCGCCCTTCAGGAACCATCAGAATGAACGCCGACAAGCGCCGTGCAATCTACGAAACCCTGCGCGAACTGAATCCCCATCCGACGACCGAGCTGGAATTCAACACGCCGTTCGAGTTGCTGACGGCGGTGATGCTCTCCGCGCAAGCAACGGACGTCTCCGTCAACAAGGCCATGCGCCAGATGTTCCCCGTGGCAAACACGCCGGCCACGATACTCGCCCTGGGTGAAGCCGGCGTGACGCAATACATCAAGACAATTGGTCTGTATAAGACGAAAGCGCGCAATCTGATCGCGCTGTGCAATTTGCTTCTGGAAAAGCACGGTGGGCAGGTGCCGCAAGACCGTGAAGCGCTGGAAGCGCTGCCCGGCGTAGGACGCAAGACGGCGAATGTGATCCTGAACACGGCGTTCGGGCATCCGCTCATTGCCGTCGATACCCATATTTTCCGTGTCGCCAACCGTACCGGCATGGCACCCGGCAAGGACGTCACTGTCGTGGAGACCAAGCTGGTCAAATTCACGCCGGACGAATTCCTGCACGACGCGCATCATTGGCTGCTGCTTCACGGCCGTTACGTCTGCAAGGCGCGCAGGCCGGAATGCTGGCACTGTGCAATCGAGCCTCTCTGCGAATATCGCGACAAGACCCCTGCCCCATCTGACGAAGCAAACATGCGTCAGGTAATGAAAGTGGCCAATCAGGCCAAGACATTGCCGCGCCTGACCCTCCCGGAACAAATGGCGGCCGCCCTGGAGGGCGACAAGCTTTTAAAGAAAACCGCGAAGACCGCCACGACCGGTGCCGGGAAAACGACAACCGCCGCAACAGCGGGAACCCCAACCGCGAAAACGGTAAAACCCAAGCAAGCGGCGCCCAAAAAATCAGCGGTGCCACGCCAAGCAATCAGCATTTCCGGAGAAGCCGGCGCAAAGGCGCGGCAAATCGCCGCGAAGCGTAAAATATCGGTTTGATCCTGGGTACCACCATGTTCGACCCCAGCCGAGACGATGTTCGCCGTTTTTTCTGCGAAACCTGGCGTAAGCGCCGCGCAGGCGAAATCCTCACGCCCATGGAGGCGATCGCCGCCGATTGGATTCTCGACCACCCGGAGACACACCCCGCGCTTGAAGATCCAGAGGCCGTGTCGCGCGACTATACGCCGGAAAACGGGGCAGCCAACCCTTTCCTGCATTTGTCGCTGCATCTGGCCGTATCCGAGCAGTTATCGATTGACCAGCCGCCGGGAATCCGCGCCGCCTACAACGCCTTGACCTCGCGTCTGGACGATCCCCACGCGGCGCAGCACGAGATCATCGACTGCCTCGGCGAGACGATTTGGGAAGCACAGCGCAACCGCACGGAAATGGACGCCGCCGCCTACCTCCAGCGCATCCATAGACGCGCCAGCCGGCACTGAGCGCGCGGCGCGGCGCTTGGATGACCTTACGCGCTACGCCGGAGCGGGTTCCTGAAAATCCCTTCGGGCGGCCCGTCATGCGCCAGCCTCCGTTGCGGCATACAATAGTGGGAGTAGATCGTGGTCATCCAGCCATGTCGGTGGCGTAGGCCACCGGCCGGACCGCGCAGCAGATCACCGCGCGTCGTTGAATACCGACGACGCGCCTACGCCAGTAGAACATCATCCGGTGTGCCGTTGTCCGGCGCACTCGCCAGCACTGAACAAGGAGGCCTGATCATGACATCGTTAGACCAGCTCAAGCAGTACACCACGGTGGTCGCCGACACAGGGGACTTCCGGTTGCTCGAAAAGTACCAACCCCAGGACGCCACGACCAACCCGTCGCTGATCCTGAAGTCCGTGCAGAAGGAAGAATACCGGCCGCTACTCGAAAAAACCGTGCGCGACCATCGGAACAAGCCGCTGCCGGAAATCATCGACGAGCTCATCCTTGCATTCGGGCAGGAAATCCTGAAGATCATTCCGGGCCGTGTGTCGACCGAAGTAGATGCGCGCCTGTCGTTCGATACCGAAGGGACCATTAAAAAGGCGCATTCGCTGATCGAATCGTACAAGGGTTATGGGGTTGATCCCAAGCGCGTGTTGATCAAGATCGCCTCGACCTGGGAAGGCATCCGCGCGGCGGAAAAGCTGCAGGCCGAAGGCATCGACTGCAATATGACCCTGCTATTCTCGCTCCCGCAAGCGGTTGCCTGCGCCGAGGCAAAGGCCAAGCTGATTTCGCCGTTCGTCGGCCGGATCTATGACTGGTACAAGAAGAGCGCCGGTTCGAACTGGGATGAAGCACGCGACGGCGGTGAGAACGATCCGGGCGTGCGCTCGGTAAAGAGCATCTATGGCTATTACAAGAAGTTCGGCCATCCGACCGAGGTGATGGGCGCCAGCTTCCGTACCGTCTCGCAAATCACCGAACTCGCAGGCTGTGACTTGCTGACGATTAGCCCGGACTTGTTGCAGAAACTGCAGGATTCGAACGAGCCCGTGGCGCGTAAGCTGGACCCGGCGGCGTCGAAATCGGCCGATATCGCTCGCGTCAAAGTCGACGAAGCATCGTTTCGCTTTGCACTGAATGACGACGCGATGGCAACGGAAAAACTGGCTGAAGGCATCCGTCAGTTCGCCGCCGACGCGGTCAAACTGGAAAAGCTGATTGTCGAACTCCAGAAGTGATGCCTGCAATCGCTAGCGTGGCGCCGGCGATTGCACGACACCCCGAGCGTTGGACCGCAATCCACGCATCGGGGTTTTTTTTGGCTTAATGCTCCGCCATTTCGAGATAGTCTTCCGGGCGGGTCCGATCCTCTGGACCCTTCAGCTTCAATGCGCGAATCACGATGCTGGCGACAATCGAGACGACCAGATTGACAATCAGCGCCCATACCGCGGCATAGCCCGGGACATCCATGCCGCCGATATGCAATATAAACGTCGTACTCTTGAAATGCAGCGACGCGGCCATTGACGTACCGGTCACGATGCCGGCGAGCCAGCCGAGAATCAAACCACGATAGTCGAGCAGACGCGTGAACAAGCCCAGCGCGATCGACGGCAAGGTCTGGATGATCCAGATACCGCCGAGCAACTGCAATTGAATCGCGAATTGCAGTGGCAGGAAAACGATGAAGGCGACCGCACCGATCTTGACGACCAGTGACACCAGCTTCGCCACGTCGGTCTCCTGCTTGCCCGTCATGTTCCGATTGATGAACACACGATGGATGTTACGCGTGTACAGGTTTGCCGCCGCGATCGACATGATGGCGGCCGGCACCAGCGCGCCGATACCGATTGCCGCGAATGCCACGCCTACGAACCACGAGGGGAAATAATGCAGGAACAGCGCCGGCACGGCGAAGTTCGGCCCGTAGACCTTGAAGTACGGCGCGAATTCCGGCATATCCTTGACACCGGATGCCAGAGCCATGAAACCCAGCAAGCCCAGTAGACCGAGTACGATCGAGTACGCCGGCAACATCGCCATGTTACGGCGAATCGCACCACCGGACGAGGCGCTCAACAGTGCCGTGACAGAGTGAGGATACAGGAATACCGCCACGGCCGAGCCGATCATCAACGTTGAATACGCGCTATAGCCATTCAAGCTCGTCGTGTCCGGCGCCTTCATGATCAGCTTTTCAACCGGAACCGCGGCAAAGATATGCCCGAAACCGCCCAATTGCGCCGGAATCACGATAATCGCCGCGGCAATCACGATATAGATCAACACATCCTTCACCACGGCGATCATCGCCGGCGCGCGCAGGCCACTGGTATAGGTGTACGCCGCCAGGATCAGGAAGGCGATCAACAACGGCAATTCACCCACCCAGCCATGCGTGGGCAAGCCGAGGCCGCCGATGACGACTTCGATCCCGACCAGTTGCAACGCAATGTACGGCATTGTCGCCACAATCCCGGTGACGGCAACCAGCATTGCCAGCGTGCGGCTACCGAAGCGCGCATGGACAAAGTCCGCTGCGGTGATGTAGCCATGCTTCTTGGCGACAGCCCACAACTTCGGAAAAACGACGAAGGCAAACGGATAGATCAGGACCGAATACGGGATCGCGAAGAAACCCATCGCGCCGGCACCGAATACCAAGGCGGGCACCGCGACAAAGGTATAGGCGGTGTAGAGATCCCCGCCCAGCAAAAACCAGGTGACGATGGTCCCGAAACGGCGACCGCCCAGACCCCATTCATCGAGCAGCGCCAGATCCCCGCGACGCCACCGCGCGGCCATGAAACCGACGATGGTGACGCCGACGAAGAACAGCACGAATACCGCGGTTGCAATGACATTCATGCGCCTTCTCCCTTTTGACGCCGGCTCAGGAAATAGCGCTTCGTCTTGAAATACACAATGGCGGTGATGGTCGCGCTCAGCACCACCCACAGCAGTTGATACCAGTAGAAATAAGGAAAGCCCCACAGCGTGGGTTCGATCTTGTTGTAGAACGGCACCCACATCAATGCGATA
The DNA here is from genome assembly GCF_000970345.1 of Robbsia andropogonis. Classification (GTDB taxonomy): domain Bacteria; phylum Pseudomonadota; class Gammaproteobacteria; order Burkholderiales; family Burkholderiaceae; genus Robbsia; species Robbsia andropogonis. The sequence continues at coordinate 269,392 of NZ_LAQU01000006.1, forward strand.
TAGGGCACCAGCAGAAGCCACAGCCAATGCTTGGCTCGTGCAGCGGACGGGTCCGGGCGCGACATGGAATTCTCCAACGGCAACGACGCAGGGCAGCCGCGTGGCGCGGCAGCGTCGAGACCGCAAAACAGTATGAAAATGAGCCGATCGACGATCGAGATCGTCATCTGGGCACGGGCGCGTGGCAATCGACTAGCGCGCCGCTTCACCGGTCCTCATCGCAACGCGACAATCAGCGGGGATCGGTTTGCCCACGATCATGGCGCACTTTTGCCGGGGCTCGTGGCCTGGGTGTCGAGGGCGCAAAACCAGCCAGCCGACAACGAGGCCGACACCGGTTCGGTGCCGATCCGGTGCCAGTTGGGCGCGAAACGCCTACCGGTAAGGTGGCGCCCCGCGCGGCGGGGAAACGACGGGGCGGGACAGTTTTGTGAAGCATCCCTATCGGGGATGCATTCTAAATCAAATCGAGAAACTTTCGATACCCTGACTGTCGCCAGACGCTTCCCGTAATGCTCGGACCCACGAGATAGCGGGCAAACGATAGGTTTTTTGCAACAGTTTCGCCCTTTCCTCGAGAAAAGCCCACGGAAACGACAACGGCGGCCCGGAAAACGCCAGCGCGATGCGATTGCCATCATGGATGATCGGCAAGGCGATGACGCGTCCGTCGAACGCGGCCGACAAGTTGCGCATGTTGCGCGCGAAACTCGGATGGTCGCCGAAGAGGTTCACCGTCAACATACCCGGCGATGACAGCGAGAGACGGCACGCACGGTAGAACGCGGCGGTATCCAGCACCGGGCCGCGCGCCGTGGCGTCGTAAAGATCGACCTGCATCACCCCGATACGGCCGCCGTTACGGGCGTCATGAACGTAATCCCAGGCATCGGCATGCACGACGTGCAGCCGGTCGTCCTCGTCAGGCAGGCCGAACATGCTGCGCGTGGCCACCACGACCGAGGCGTTCAACTCGACGGCTTCCACCCGCGACGCCGGTAGAAACCGATGACACCATTTGGTCAGGGACGCCGCGCCGAGTCCGAGCTGGGTAATGTGCGCCGGTGCGTCGAGGAACAACAGCCAGGCCATCATCTGCTGCGCGTATTCCAGCTCGAGATCGTACGGTTTGCGCAGCCGCATCGCGCCCTGCACCCATTCGGTACCGAAATGGAGAAAGCGCACGCCGGCCATTTCCGAGAACGTCACCGGGGCGAAACGCGGCTCGGTGCGCGGCGTGGCGTGGCGCATCGACAGGTCGGCGCGCGCGAGATCGTCAGGCATCGCTTTGCGGGGCTTGCGCCCGGCGCGGGAGAAGGCGCGTGCTTCGGCGGACGCGCGTTTGATCAGGGGATTCATGCGGTACAAGACCTCTCGGGCGGAACAGGGCAATGCGCGGTCACAGCGATGCGCGACCGAGAGGATAGCATTCCGACACACTCCGATCCGTGTCACTTTCAGCAAGGCCTCGTTGTTTTTCGCCAGAGGGGTCGCATCAACGCCGCGCGGGCGACGTCGCATCGTTACTCGGTGGCGTGAACGTGCGGCGCGCCGCTTTCATGCGCACGCATCGACCAGCCCAACCAGGCGCGGCGCAGCGCGACCACGGCAAGGAAAGCCAGGCCCGCCAACACCGCGAAAGTCGCAAAGCCCATCTGATAGCTGCCCGTGCTTTCCTTCGCGATCCCCATCACGACCGGCAGGTAGAAGCCGCCGATCCCGCCCGCGGCACCGACGATGCCCGACAACAAACCGGTACGGCCCGCCCAGCGATGCGGCACGAGCTGAAACGTGGCGCCGTTGCCCAAACCGAAGGCCACATACAACACGATCAACACGGCAAT
>NZ_LAQU01000007.1 GCF_000970345.1 Robbsia andropogonis
AGACGCTCGACCGTAGCAGTCGACATACGATCCTGTTCGTTGACGAAATCCATCGTTTCAATAAGGCACAGCAGGATGCGCTATTGCCGTTCGTCGAGTCGGGCCTGGTCACGTTTATCGGCGCGACGACGGAGAATCCCAGTTTCGAAGTGAATTCGGCGCTGCTGTCCCGAGCGCAGGTCTATGTGCTCAAGTCACTGGACGAAGACGAGCTGCGCGAACTATTGCGCCGTGCACAGGGTATCGCGTTGCAGGACCTGACCTTCGACGACAAGGCGATCGAGACATTGATCGGGTACGCCGATGGCGATGCGCGCCGGTTTCTGAACCTGCTGGAGCAGGCGCAGACCGCGGCGCTGTCGACGAAGCGGCAGCATATCGATGCGGCATTCGTGTCCAGCGCGATGACGCTGAACACGCGACGCTTCGACAAGGGCGGCGAGAATTTCTATGACCAGATATCGGCGCTGCATAAATCGGTGCGTGGGTCGCATCCGGACGCGGCCTTGTATTGGTTCTGCCGGATGATCGACGGTGGTGCCGATCCTAAATATCTCGCGCGCCGGATTATCCGGATGGCGTGGGAAGATATTGGCCTTGCCGACCCGCGCGCGGTGCAACTGGCCAATGATGCCGCGGAGACGTTCGAGCGACTGGGATCGCCGGAAGGCGAGCTGGCGCTGGGGCAGGCGGTGATGTATCTCGCCTGCGCCGCGAAGAGTAATGCGGGCTACAACGCGTTCAATCAAGCGATGGCATTCGTCAAGCAGGACAAGACGCGAGAGGTGCCGATCCACCTGCGCAACGCGCCAACCAAGCTGATGAAGGAACTAGGGTACGGGCACGCCTACCGTTACGCACATGATGAACCCCACGCGTACGCTGCCGGGGAAACCTACTTGCCCGAAGACATGCCCGAGCCGGGTTGGTACCAACCGGTACCGCGGGGTCTGGAGACCAAGATCATCGATAAGCTGGCCTGGTTGCGCAGCCTGGATGACGCTGCCAGGGATGACGGCGAGACGTCGTGATCTGGTGGCGGACATGTTGGAGGCTGCACGGCTTCTGTTACAGCCGATGGCGGCATGGTATTTATTCATAGCGCCTGTATGCCGTCATAGGCAATCAGTGGGAGCATGATCGGATCTGCCGTTTGGTCGCCTCGGCCATTCTGTACGAAAGTTCATCGACCAAGTGACGGTCGCCGACCGATACAGATACGGCTGGTGCGCATACCGTGGGGCGATATCGCTCAAGTAAGTCCAATGCGTGGCGGAACGCAAACGCATCGCACGGATGTGATGCGTTTGCATTCTTCGGATTGCTTCAGAAATTCAATTGACCCACGTATTATCGCGTCGCGATGTGCGCCAGGAGGCCGTGCTCACGCCTTCATGGTGACGTAGCGTCTCGGCTAACGCCTGCAATTGCGCGTCTTGGCTCGGGCGGCAGCGGATCAAGGCGGCCAGTGACGCGCATGCGTCCGCCGTACCGCGGTTGACGATGACCTGATTGGCATCCAGACCGATTTCGCGCAACGCGTTGAACAAGTGCTTGCGCACGATGTTCAGCGCGTCGATGGAACATACCAGGCTCAGTTCATGAGCATGGCGGCGAGCATGCAACGGACGTTCAATGGCGATTTGCATGTTTCAACTCCTTCCGGCACGCCGCTAGGACGTGTCGTGATGCTGCCCATACCGGCTTACACGGACCTTCCGTGAACCTGCATGACGTTGGCGTCCACGCAAAAGCAGCCTCGGTATCATCCGTCACGGCGATCGTTGGGATGGCGTGTCAGCCTGATCGGCGTTACCGCATCGCAAAATCACGCCACAACGGCCGAACCGTTTGCGCGAATACCCCGGCGCACGCAGCGTACGGGCATCGATTCAAATAAAGGGAGCGAGTCGTACAGCCGCACACCAGGACGCTGTCCGGGCATCGCTGCCTGTCATCACAAGAAAATGCGATGCGGCAAAACGAACGAAGCCGAGGAGCGAAGCGGTAACACCATGGTGACGCGGCTGTGGCGCGCTGACCCGTCTAAACGACGAATCAGCTCTGGCCGACAAGGAGAGGCGGCGGTAGCGCTGATTCGTCAGTGTTTGCCGGCCGATGCCGGCGTGTGACTATGAGAGTCACTGTCCACTGAGAATCTCCAAGAATGAAAGTACCGCTATGGTAGCGAAAAAACATCAGTCCTGTCAATGTGATAGGACCACCGATGTAAGTAAATGTACGGTTTGCGAGACAACGATCTCCCGCCCGCGACGCAGCATATCGACTGCGTCGTCGGCGCGGGTCAGGAAGCAGGTGCGAGCGCTTGTTTGCGGGCTTCATCGAGCAGCGCGCGACGATCGATTTTGTTGGTGGAGGCAAGCGGCAAGGCATCCACGAATACGACCTGACGCGGGTGCTGATAGGCGGGGGCATGGGCCAGCGCATGTTGCTTGACCGCTTCGGCGGTCAGCGCCGGGTCCGCGCGAACGATAAACGCGACCGGTTTCGTGCCCTTGATCTCGTCATCCACCGGCACCACGGCAGCTTGCTGGACGCCAGGGTGGGTTTCCAGCATGCGCTCGACTTCACTAGGGAAGATGTTTTCGCCTCCGGAGACGAACATGTCGTCAGCGCGCCCTACGAACAGATGAAAGCCGTCCCGGTCGCGCTGGAAGACATCACCGGTAATGTAGTACCCATCCGCGGTGAAGGGGGGCGCCAAGTCGGGGCGCTGGTGATATCCCTGCATGATGCCCGGGCTGGCTATTTGCAGCACGCCCTCCGTGATGGCGGGATCACTGTCGCTGGTCATGCCATCGGCCGTGGCAAGCCGGACCTTGACGGCCGGATGCGGGACGCCGACGGCGAGAGGCGGGGTGCGCAGTCCGTCTGGATGCGGGCCGAAGACGACGGGGCCGCCTTCCGTGGTGCCATAGGCGTTGATGATGCGCGCGTTCGGCAACAATTCGGCCGTGCGTGCCAGAAGGCTCGCGCTGACCGGCGCGGAACCCATCCGGATCACGCGTACCGATGACAGGTCTGCCTGCGCCAAAGCGTCATGTTCACGTAGCATCATGGCGATCATCGGTGGCACCGCCGTAAGCCAGGTGCAGCGATAGCGGGTGATCGCGGCAATGTAGCGCGTGGCCTTGAATTGTGGCATCAACACCGCCGTCGCCCCTGCCGCCACTGTCAGCATGGCCAGCGCCAGGGCGTTCATGTGATACAGCGGTGCGGCAATCAACACGCGGTCGCCCGTCAGCGGGTCCGCGGCAAGTCGCGTGCGCACCACCCACGCATGACTTGCATGCGTGAGTTTTACCCCCTTCGGTTTGCCGCTGGAACCCGATGTGTACAACAACATCGCCACGTCGTCCTCGCGCTGCGTGACGCGCGGCGGCATGGCGGCGAAGGCCTGCCCGGCGTTCGATGTATCGATCGCAGAGGGGGCCGTAGCGGTGTTTTGCTTTAACCATCCGCCGAAGGCGGCTGGATGGTCGTCGGGCGCATCCAGCACGACGACCGGGAGAGCGGCGGGCACGGATGCCACGTGGGCGCTGTCGCAGAATACGCGCACGGCCCCGGCGTCCTGCAACACATAGGCGATCAATGCGTCCGGGAATTTGAAGTTCACCGGCACCGCCACGCCACCGGCGCGCATGGTGCCCAGTAGCGTGGCCACATAGTCGATCGAGTTCGCCGCAACCACGGCAACCCGCTCGCCATGCCGCAGTCCGTCCGCCAATAATCGCTGCGCGATGCACTCGGTGAGGGTCTCGAAGTCGGCGAACGTGATCTCCCGCGCCTGCATGTGCGCATCCAGGCCGATGAACGCAATGTCGTCGGGCTTCCATGCGGCATGACCGCGCAAGAAAGCGACGTTGCCGAGATTGTCCGTGGTCATTTTTGAAACTCCAGCAACGTCGAGAAAGCCGGTAAGGCGACCACTACCCGGCATGCGGCGTCGGCGTGTGCGCTGTGTAAATCTTCTATGGACAAGCCATCGATAAAAAAAGGCAGGCCGGCCGCCTGCGCGCGCCGGGCCAGCGTGATGGGCGCCTCGGCGTGAAACGTGATGGCACCGAAGAAACCGGGACGCAAGGCGCTCGGGTCCTCGGGCAGGTGCCGCGCCGCGCCGGGCATCGGCGCCAACGTGGGCGCGTATTGCGCGACATCACCAAAGCGCATGGCGAAGCTTCCAGGATCGGTCACACGGATCAGAAAGGCGGCATCCGAGGTCATCGACCGGGATGATGCTGAATCGGCATGGACGCGCGTCTCGATATTCCCGCCAAGCTGCGTATATTGTCGACGCAGGGCGGCCGGGTCGTGACCGACCACCGTCAGTGCGATGATGCGTTGCACGCCATTTTCGTGCGTGAGCCACTGTGACCGCCAGACCAGTTCCGGGGTCAGATGCTGGCAATAATAGACCCGTCCCGCATCTACCTGTCCGGGCTGAAGACGCACCGTCACGAAGGTCGCGTCACGGTGCAGCCCATCAATCTCAACCGGCCGTGAAAACCGCTGAACAGGCCCGAGCGTGAAGCCGTGGGCGGCGACATCGCTCGCGGTACGTTCCGGCGCATCGGTCTGGAACACCAGTCCATCGATGCCGAACGGACTCGACAGCACTTCGTCCCGCAAGTTACCGCCGTCGGTCGGCAGGCCTATCAATTCGAGGTAATGATTGTCGAACATCACCAGATGATTGATCGAACCCAATGTATGGCGTCCGCGCGGGGTGAGCGTAAAGCCCAATGCTGCGCATTGGGCCGCTGCGTCATCGGTGTGGAAGCGCGTGTTGATGACAAGATGGTCGAGTTGCATCGCGATCTCGCTTCGTGCGGTGAGAGGAGGAGCAGGTTGAAGGTGGTGAATCAGGTCGCGGGCTTGGCGGCCGGAGCGGATGCGGTCGAATACACGCCCCGGCCGCTGGCGCAGAGCTTGCCGTCGGTGTCGAAGATTTGCGCCTCGGCAACGGACAGCGTGGCACCGAATTTGATCACCTTGCCGCGGGCGATCAGATCACCGGGCATCGCTGCGCGATGATAATCGACACGCAGGTCGACGGTGGGCACGCCCCGGCCGGTTTTGGAGACAAGCGCCCAGTCGGCCGTCAGGTCGACCAACGTCGCCAAAATGCCGCCATGCGTGTAGCGCTTGTCGGGGTTCACCACCCATTCCTCACGCCATTGCGCCTTGATTTCGATTTCGCCGTCGGCGACGGACAGCACTTCCAGGCCGAGCCATTGGTGAAACGGACCACGACGGAGCTTTTCCGTGATGGCTTCCTTCGACAGAATCGTGTCGCTCATGATGATGGTTTCCGGTTACGCTGACTGAAACGTCGTCCCCGCGTGACCGCGCTCGAAAAGCGCGTCAAATAGGGTTGCGGGGGCGTGAGGAGAATGAAAAGGCGGGAGGGTCCGATGCGCCAGCTTACGGGGCGATCACGACCTTGCCGAGCACTTCACGGTCGCGGATCAGCCGCAGGCCTTCCGCCGCCTCTTCCAGCGGCAGCACGCGATCAATGGCCGGCTTTAACGTGCCCGCGGCAATCATGTCCATCAGTGCCGACAGGTTGTCGTCGTAGAAGCTATTGGATCCGATCACTTTCAGCTCGAAACTCCAGATGTAGCGCAGGTCTTCCTTCGGGTCGTAGCCGGCGGTCGCGCCGCAGACCAGCAATGTGCCGCCACGCTTGATGCACTTGAGCGACGGCACCCAGGTATCGCCACCGGTAAAATTGATCACCACGTCCACGCCGCCTTCATTACTTCGGCGCTGTGGCTTGCCGAACTGGCTGATGGCCCATTTCGAGAAATCGGTGTCGCGGTAGTTGAGCACATGATCGGCACCCATCGCCTTAAGCGCCGCGGCCTTTTCGTCGCTGCCGGCACAGGCGATCACTTCGGCGCCTAGTTGCTTCGCAAGCATGACGCAGGCACTTCCCACGCCACCACTTGCACCCAGGACCAGCACTTTGTCACCCGCCTTCACGGTATTGTGTGTGATCAGCATCCGGTGCGCGGTGCCGTAGGCCACCGGCAGCGATGCCGCGTCTTCGAACGACACGCCATCCGGCATTGCGATCAACTGCGGCACCGACACCAGGCAGTATTCCGCCATGCCGCCGTCGAGCATCTCGCCCATCAGACCTTTGCCCGGATAGAGCGGATTGACGAGCACGCGTTGTCCGACTTTCCAGCCTTGCACATCGCTTCCTAGCGCGACGATCTCGCCTGCCATGTCCAGGCCGATGACAACCGGAAACGGCACCTTGATGCCAGGCATGCCTTGTACCGTGAACACGTCGTGATAGTTGAAAGACGACGCCTTCACGCGGATCACGACATGCCCGTCGGTGGCGCGAGGGGTGGCGATTGTCTGGACGGCCAGGGTGTCAAGGTCACCGTGTCCGTGCAACACCAGCGCGCGCATCGTGTCTTGTGGGGGAGCGGTCATTGTGCGATCTCCTTGATCGATTTCGATTGTTCATAAGGGCCGGTCACGAACAGGTTGTCCGGCAACGTTCCCTTGATGATGCCGCTGCTGACAAACAGCGCATTTTCGCGTTTCAGTGTTTCGATGTCCGATGGCTCGAACGCCGCGCGGTTCATATTGCGCCATTGCGCGGCGTAGACCTTGGCGTCTTCGGGTGGCAGGTTCGCGGTCTTCTGCAGGATCAGCGCGACGTCATCCGGATGCGTGGCGCCCCAGGCCAATGTGTCGCGCATTGCGGCGATGATCTTCGCGACCTGGTCCGGGCGTTGTGCGATCAAGTCGCCGCGCACCGCGCCGACGCCGATATACGGCACTGCATCGGTCTTCGTGTACTTGCGCCACTCCCCGGAGAAGGTGCCCAATTGGCGCACCTTCAATTCATGCAACTGTGCAATGGTCACCGAGCGCAGCGCGGCGCCATCGACTTGTTTCTGTACGAGGAATTGCGCGAGCCGTGATTCATTGCCGCCTACTAGCGAGAAGTCCGTCGGCCGGATACCGTAGTTGCCGGCGAGTACGGCTTGTGCGATCGAGGCAACCGAACTGCCTGCAGGTGACATACCGATCTTCTTGCCCCTGAATTCGGACAGCGACTTGATCGGAGAATCCTCGGGGACGACGAATTGCACGTCGGCAGGTTGCGTGGCCAGGAAAATCTTTACCGGCACGCCTTCGGAGGCCGTGGCGAAGACGCTCGCGGCCGCGGCGCCGAAAGCCAAGTCTATGGCGTCGGCGGCCAGCGCACGCGTTGGCGCGTTGACGTCCGAGAAGCGAACGAACGTTGCATCCACGCCATGCGCCTTCAGGTAGCCCTTGGCTTCCAATACCGCGCCAAAACCAAGGCTGACGCCACTGGTCCAATAGCCGATCCGTACCGGGGCGGCATGTGCCTGCATCGGCGCGGCGAGCATCGTCAATACCGTGGCGCATACGCCCACCAGCACTGCGGCACGACGGCCGATACGAAGACGAAGAGGAGAAGTGGGGTGGCCTTTGCGGCGCGGCAGGATCGATCGCATGACGGTGACCTTTATGTGATGGAGGGGTGAGCGCGTGGTACCGACAATACGTGCACCGTGGCGCTGCGGGGTGCCTCCGGGTTCAGGCAACTTTCTTCCAGCGGAACAGATAGCGTTCGAGTGGCTTGAGGATGCCGCTTTCCAGCAGCAGCATCAGGACGACCAGCGTGATGGTCCAGGCAAAGACCTGATCGGTCTGGACCAGGTCGGCGGCTTGCTTGAGCCGATAGCCGATGCCGTCCGACGCCCCCAGCGTTTCAGCGACGAGCGACACGCGCCAGCCGAAGCCGAATGCCAGGCGCGCGCCGGAGAAAAAGTAGGGCAGGATCGACGGCAGGTATACCTTGTACAGAATGGCGATGCGAGACATCCGGAAGCTGCGCGCCAGTTCGACGTAATCGGATTGCACCGTCTGCGCGCCTTGCCAGACGTTGGTGAGTATCAAGGGCATCGCCGTCATGAAGACGACGAAGATCGTCGTGCCGTTCGAGATGCCGAACCAGATAATGGCGAAGATGGCCCAGATCGCCGATGAAACCGTGTTCATCACGGCGAGAATCGGTTCGAAGAAACGTGCGAGCGCACGGCTGGCACCCAAGGCAATGCCGATGGGTGTCCCGAGTGCCGTTGCCAGCAGGAAGCCGCCGCACACGCGATATAGCGTGATCGCGAGGTCATGACCGAATGTGTCGGTGTGCCACAGTGTGAGCATCGCCGCCCCCACGCGCAAAGGCGACGGCAGGACGAAGGAAGGCATGCGTAGCGATGCACACCACCAGAGCGCCAGCAGTATCGCGACGAACGCCATTCGTTGCAGCACCAGCCCTTGCCAACTGCCGTGGCGACGGGCGTCCGCGCGGGCGCGCCGACGGGAGGTCGTCGACTGTGCCGAGGTGGTGGCAGGGCCTGCGTTTACCCATTGCGCTCGCTTGTCATCCGCTTCGTTGACGGTGAGATGGGGATCATCACGGCTATCGGATGTCGGGGACGATAATAGTAAGGATGCCGAATCAGAATTATCGGGGCGTAACGGAGGTAGTCCCATGCTCAAATCTCCAGACGCAATGCACGGATGACTTCGGCAACCACGGGCGAGGTGGCGTTTCGCGGGGCCGATAGTGTGTTGTGGTGGATTGCCTTGATGCGACCCGGATGCGCGGTCAGAACGACGATACGGTTTGCCAGGACAACTGCTTCCTCCACATCGTGCGTGACGAAAAGCACGGTCGTACCCTGCATCGCTTGAATACGCAGCACTTCCTGATGCATCGAGGTCCGCGTTTGCGGATCGAGTTTTGAAAACGGCTCGTCCATCAACAGGATCGAGGGGGCGACCACAAGGCTGCGCGCCAACGCTGCACGGCTACGCATGCCACCGGACATCTCGTGCGGATAGGCATCGCCGGCGTGCTGCAGACCGACGAGGGTTAACGCCGCCTCGGCGCGAGCACGTCGGGAGGCCTTGTCGAGGCGCTGTGCTTCCAAGCCGAACGCGACGTTATCGCGGGCGGTGCGCCATGGCAGCAGGCGGTCGTCCTGGAACATATAGGCGATTTCGCGCCATCGATCGACGCGTGCGGATGCGATGCCGTCATAGGCCAGCGTCCCGCCATCCGGCGCCAGCAAACCCGCGACGATGTTCAGCAACGTGCTTTTGCCGCTGCCCGACGCGCCCAGCAAGGCGACGATCTCGCCCTTGCCAACATCCAGATCGATGTCCGACAGAACCGTCATATCCCCGAACCGCTTACCCACGCGGCGCAGTGACAAAGCCGGTGTGGCATCGGATGACTTCCCGATCTCAGAAGGCACTGGCGTCGCATCGACCGGGCGCGTCGTGGCGCGCCCGGTCGATGCGATCGGCGCGATGCCGCCCGTGACGCTCATGCCCGGGCTCTGGCGAACGGCGTGACGTCGTGGGTCGGCACGGGATGCGGCGCGTGGGGCGCGGCATCGTTTGCCGCGTGCTGCGCCGGTTGCGTCAGCTCGACCTCGGCAACCTTGGCGTGTGCAGCTTGCGTGGCGCGGCGATTGCCGCCGCGTGGCGTCGGCACCGTGGCGCCTGCCTGTGACAAGCTGGCGTAGACCTTTTCCATCGTCATCGCCCGGAACGTCTCGATGTGTCGCCGTGCGATCAATTCCGCACGTTTGCCATCGCCCGCGATAAAAGCATCGATCATTGCATTGTGATCGTGCTTGATCTCAGGTTTGGTCTGTTGTACCCCAAAGCCCAGCGCCACCAGCCGCGACATTTCATCCATCAGCCCCGACAGGGTCCTCAGCAGGCGCTGGTTGCCACTTGCGGCGGCGATGGCGAGATGGAATTCCTTGTTGGCATCGAGAAATACATCTATTTGCTCGGGTAACGGCACCGGATGCTTTACGCGGCATGCCGCCTCCAGGCGGCGCAGCAGATCGATGTCCACTCGACCGACGGCCAGGCGTGCGGCCAGCGGTTCCAGCTCCTCGCGAATCGAGAAGACTTCCTCGACATCCTTCAGCGTGATAGGGGCGACGCGATAGCCCTGGCGCGGCAGCGATTTGACGAATCCCTCATGGACGAGACGCACCAGGGCGATTCGGCAACTGTTCTTGCCGATGTTATAGACCTGCATCAACTCCGGCTCCGTGATGGTGCTGGAGGGCATCAGTCGGCACGCGATGATGTCGGCGCGCAAACGCGCATAGGCATCGTCGCCACGGCTTAGCGAGGCATCCGGCACGCTGGCGCCGAACGGACGCGGCAGTGAGTGCGCTGCGGCGTCCATCGTATCCGGCGACGCAGGGGTCTGTGGCGAATGGGAGTCTATTGCGGCGTCTGCATGAGGCATGGCTGTCTCCGTGAGCGGCTTACAAGTCCGTCTTGCGAGGCGTTGGGAAACGCTATTAAGACGCACAAAATTAGCGTCGGCAACAAATAAAAAAAGATATCAATTGCCGTGATGCGTTATATACGCCAATAGTTGTAAGCTGCTCAGAAGCTCAGTTTAGAGAGATCACGACGCAAGCGTGCCCTGAAAATGCCATGGGATAAGGGGAGCAGCCGGTACCGTGACACCGGCTGCAAGCTGACAGGCGAGTAGGCAAACGCGCCCCGCGGAGAATGGGAGGGGGCGCCGTATGTCTCAGAGGCCGGGGAGCGGCAATTCGGTGGTGTACTTCAGTTGCTCCATCGCGAAACTCGCGGTGACGTCCGACAGCGGAATCTGGGCGATAAGCCTTTGGTAGACCCGGTCATAACCGGTGATGTCGGGAACGACGACGCGCAACATGTAATCGTACGCACCGCTCATCCGATAAAACTCCACCACTTCGGGGATGGCCTGTACGACCGCCTTGAAGTGATGAAACCATTCTTTGGAGTGGTTGCTGGTCTTCACTTGAACGAAGACCGTCACGCCCACCCCGAGCTTCACGGCATTCAGCAAGGCGACGCGTTTGAGGATATAGCCTTCTTTTTCCAGACGTTGCACGCGGCGCCAGCAAGGCGTGGTCGTCAGGTTCACCGCTTCGGCCAGCTCATTGACAGGTGTGGTGGCATCCTGCTGCAATCGCGCCAGCAATTTGCGATCTATTGCGTCCAGCGTGGTGGTGTCTTCCATGGCAAGTCCAAGATCGGGCCGTTGCGGCCCTATCCGCAGATGGTAGAGCGTTCGCTTGTCGCCGTCTAATGGGCGTTCCAGCCCAGGCCGAGGCTTTTCTGGATTGTGACGAAGTCCTGTACCAGTTGGGCCTTGCCGGACACGGTGTCACGCTCCGCCGACAGACGGGTGCGTTCGGCGTCAAGCAAGTCGATCATGCTTGCGGCGCCTGCGCGATAACGTTGTTCCACCAAGGTGGCGGACCGCGTGGCGGACGCCTGTACCGCCATCAACTGCACGACATTTTCGCGTTGGTGACCGTAGCGGGACAGGGCGGTATCCGCGTCGCGCAATGCCTCGAGGACGGCCTTGCGGTAATCGGCCTCGGCGGCATCACGTTGCGCTTCAGCCGAATGCACGGACGCCGCGGTCCGTCCGAAATCGAGGACGTTCCACGAGAGGTAGGGCACGCCAAGCCAAGCGGCATTGCTCTTGCGGAACAAATGCGCCGGCTGTGTCCCGCTGAAGCCGAGGTCGCCATACAGGGTCAGCTTGGGAAAGAATGCTGCCTTCTGTTGTCCAATCTGCGCGGTGGCTTCGGCCAATTTCCGCTCTGCGGCGCGGATATCGGGACGCCGCTGCAGCATCGCCGTGGGATCGCCGATCGCGACTTCCGCAGGGACAGCGGGCAGGGGGGCTGACGGTGATAATTCGGCATCCAACGCGCCGGGCTCCATCCCGCATAGCACCGCAAGGCGATCGAGGGACTCACCCAGGTCGGCGTTGATCGGTGCGATGGAGGCGCGGGTAGTGTCCACTTGCGTGCGCGTGCGTTCGACATCCACGTCGCCCGCCGTGCCCCGGTCGCGGCGCTGCTGGGTGAGATCGAGGATTTTCTGTTCCGCCGTTGCCGATTGATTCGCGAGCATGATCCGCTGTTGCTGTGCTCGCAGATCGATATATGCTTGTGCCACTTCAGCGGCCAGCGATACATGGGCGTCGGCCAGGTTGGCCTCGCTTACCTGTGCATCGGCGCCGGCCGCCTCGATGGCTCGGCGCGTTCCGCCGAACAGATCGATTTCCCAGCTGGCAAGGAAGGACGCGGAGAAATTCTGTATAGGACCGCTCCCCCCCAGCAGGTTGCCGAGGCTATCGGGGCGGCGCGCCCGGATCACGGTGCCGCTACCGCTGACTTTCGGCAGTTCGTTGGCCTGTTCTTTCGACAACGCGGCACGCGAGGCGCGCAAGCGGGCTTCCGCTGCCTGAATGTCAGGGTTGTGAGCCAGCGCCCGCTCGATGAGGCTGTTCAGTTCGGCATCGTTCAGCATGGTCCACCATTGAGAGATGCCCGGAGAGGTGGCAATACCCTTGTCTGGCGTGCGGCGGAATGCGTTCGCCTTCAGCGTATCGGGGGCGGCATTGGGTGCGCCTTTGTAGTCCGGTCCGACCGTGCAGCCGGTCAATCCCAGCGCGGTAAGCACAGCGACGGTCACCAAGGCGCCGGCAAACCGGCGGGATGGCTGTGGCCGCCGCGCGATGAACGCGGTTTGCGATATACGCAGCAGCGATGACGGGTTGGTCGGCGTCGCTGTGGCGGAAGAGGAGCGGGTGGAAGTCATGCGGCCGATATCAAATAAAGCGTTCACGGTGATCAATGCCCACCCGAGGAAGCACCGCCGAAGCCGCGCGGAGACCGAAGGAATAAGGCCAGGGGGATGCAGATCAACAGCGCGATTGCCAGCAGGAAGAAGGTTTCCGCATACGTCATCACGGTAGCCTGCACATGAATCTGCTGCGCGAATTGGCTGAGCGCCTGCATGTGCGCATGCGCGGCGTCACTGCCTTGGGCCATGAAACTGGCGGCGTTGCCGTCGATGCGCGCATTGGCCAGCACTGAATTGTTCGTCACGGCTTCGCGCAGGATGTTGTCATGCAGCACGGTGCGGCGATCCAGGAAGATGCCGATCAATGCAAGGCCCACCGAGCCGCCGAGGTTGCGCGCCATGTTGTACATGCCGGACGCTTCGCCGGCCTGTTCTCTCGTCACCGCTGCCATCGCCGCCTGATTCAAGGGCATCAGTGCCAGCATCTGCCCGAAACCGCGCATCAACTGCGAGTAGGTAAAGTCATGGCCCACGCTTTGCGCTGTCAACGACGTATCCAGCAGGCAACTGATGCCGAACAATATGACGCCCGTCATGACGAGCCAACGGGCGTCGATGGCACCGAGTATCCGGGGCAATACGGGCATGAGGAGGAAGGCCGGCAGTCCCGAGACCAACAATACGACCCCGGACTGTTCCGCGTTGTACCCTGCCACACCGGATAGAAACTGCGGCAGCAGATAGGCGACGCAATACAGACCCATGCCGACGGCGAACACGATCAGGATGACGCTGGCGTAGCGGAGATTGCGAAACAACGACAGACGCAACATCGGTTCCCGCGCGACGAATTGCGAGATGGCGATCAGGATCATGCCCACCACCGTGACGATCGTCAGCGTCGTGATCATCTGTGATTCGAACCAGCGATTACGCTGGCCCTCCTCCAGCACCACGGTCAGTGAACTTAAGCCGATGGACAGGCCGACGATGCCCAGCCAATCCGCGCTGAAGAAACGCGACCATTGTGGTTTCTCCGGCGGCAGGCCGACCCATAGCAGTACCAGCAACGCGATGCAGACGGGGATGTTGATGTAGAAGCACCATGCCCAGTTGATGTTCTCCGCCAACCAACCGCCCGCCACCGGCCCGAGCAAGGGGCCCAGCAGCACGATGAGGCCGAAGATGGACATGCCGACAGGCATCTGCTTCGGTGGCAGGCGCATCCGGATGATCATCTGCGCGGTGGGAATCAAGGCCCCGCCGGCGAAGCCCTGGCCGAGCCGTCCAACGATGATCTGCGGCAAGTTTTGCGAAAGGCCGCAGAAGATCGAGAACACGGTAAACAACGCGGCCGTGCCGAGCAGGAAATTACGCAGACCGAAGACGCGGGTGAGCCAGGCAGCCAGCGGAATCATCACGATTTCCGACATCAGATAGGCGGTCGAAATCCAGGTGCCTTCAGTGCCGGTGGCGCCAATTTCGCCTTGGATCTGCGGCAACGCCGAGTTCGTGATCGAGATATCCAGCGTGGCCATCAACGCCCCCAACGCGCCGGCGAACACGGCGACCCAGTCCGCGGTGGAGGCGCGACGGTTGTCGTCGTCGATCGACGCGGTGGGGCGCGAGGAGAGGGTTTCAGCCATGATTCGCCGCCGGGGAGGCCGCTGGTGCGGATGCGGCGTTCGCGGACGAGCTGACGCGCGATGTCGCGACGCCGGATGCAACGCCAGACGTCGCCGGCGACGAGCTGGCGACGTCGCCCACGGCGTCGCTGGAGGATTGCGCGCCTTGCGATTGCGATTGTTGTGGCGTGACGCTGGTGTCCACATCGACGGTCACGGACATGCCGGGCAACAGCAGGCTGCGCGTCTGCTTGTCGGTATCCAGGCGGATACGTACCGGCACACGTTGCACGATCTTCGTGAAGTTGCCCGTTGCATTTTCTGGCGGCAGCAGGGCGAACTCGGATCCGGTGCCCGGCGCGAAACTGTCCACCACACCGCGCAGGTCGACGCCAGGCATGGCATCCACGTGCAGTTTTGCCGGCTGTCCAACGCGCATGTCGCTCAGTTGCGTTTCCTTGTAGTTCGCCACCAGGTAGATCTGCTCGACAGGCACGACAGTCATCGTCTTCGTTCCTGGCTGCAAGTATTGTCCAACGCGCACGGTGCGGTCGCCAATCCGGCCGTCGATCGGGCTGCGAACGATCGTGTCATCCAGGTTCAAGGCCGAATCGCGTGCGCTTGCCTGACTTGCTTCCATCTGCGCCTTGGCTTGCGCGATCTGGGCGCGCATCGAGGCGATTTGCGCCTCGGCGGCTTTCACCGCCGCAAGGTTCGCGCGGTAAGTCGCCCGGGCCTGGTCGCGGGTATTGCGCAGATCGGCGACGCGCTCGCTGGTTTCGGCACCCGTCGCGGCCAGCGGTGCGTAGCGGTCATATTCGCGCGCCGCGTGGTCATAATTGATTCGCGATGCCTCGGCTTGCGCCCTGGCTTGTTCGATGCTCGCTTCCTGCTGCGTGATATCGGCTTGTGCCCTGACGATATCCGCCTGGCGCGCATCGATCGTCGCCTTGGCCTGGTCCAGCGAGGCCTGGTACTGGCGTGTGTCGAGTTTCAACAGGGCTTGCCCTGCCTTGACGGTGGCGTTGTCTGGAACATACACCTGCAGGACGTAGCCGGAAACCTTCGGCGAGATGGTGACGCTGTCCGCGCGCAGATAGGCGTCATCGGTTGATTCGATAAAACGACCCACCAGCCACCAATGCGCGCCCCACGCCACGCCGACCAGTACCGCGACGATCAGCAGTCCCAGCAGGACACGGGTCCGGCGCTTATTGTTTTTCGGCTCGGTCGTGTTGCCGGGTGCAGATTGTCCGTTCGGACCGCCGCTCGACTGCGGCGTAGTGCTTGTCGCCACGCTTGGCTCCAAATTATTCCAGTAGGCATAATTATTCCGTTTGGAAGAATTGTGTCAAGTGGTATTATTTGAATCGGTCCAACAAACGACATGCATAGAGTGGTCACCAAGGTCCCTCGCAAATCGACACCCCGCGGCTTGGCGAAGCAACCCGCGCTGTCCGCCGCGTCCTCGACGAAAGTCGCGCGTACCGCGGCGGCGGCGTCGCGCGCCATGCCGTCAAAAGCCACACGCACGGCAGAGGTGGCGGAAGATAAGCGGCTGAGGCATCCGCCTGGTGGCGGATACGCGCGGGGCGAGGAGACGCGATTGCGGATCATCGAGGCGGCCATCGGCGTATTTGGCGAGCGCGGATTCGATGCCGCCACGACACGTGAGATTGCGCAACGAGCGGGCGTCAATCCGCCTGCGTTGCAGTACTACTTCGAGAACAAGGACGGTGTTTATCGGGCTTGCGCGGAGCACATGGCCTCCACGTCGCGCGCACGTTTCGACCCTGTGCTGGCGCGCGTGGAGGCGGCGTTGAAGGCCGGTATCACGGAAGAGGAGGCGATTGATCTGTTTTGCGATCTGCTCGACGTGTTGGTCGAGCATTTACTCAACTCGACCGATTATCGCAGTCGTCACCTGTTCATGGCGCGCGTGCAAAGCGGCCATGCGCCCGACGAAGGCATCGAGGCCCTGCGCAGGAAGGTCAGCCATCCGATCAATCGCGCCGCCACCGCGTTGCTTTCCCGGCTTAGCGGCCTGTCATCGGACGATGTCGCGTTGCGGATGAAATCGTTGATGCTGTTTGGTCAGGTGTTCGTCTTTCACGTTGCCAGGCCAATGGCGTTGCATCTGATGAAATGGAACGATTTCGATGCCGACAGCATCGCCGCCGTGAAAAAGATGGTGCGCGAGCAGACCGCCACCACGTTGCGCGGCTGGTTGACCGAATTGCGCGATACGCCGGCAAAGAAATAGGTCTTTCGTGGGCGCATTCCACTACGTTGGGTGGGACTTCGCCATATTGCCGCGCTTTGTCACGCCCTCGGCAACGCCGCTGCGGTAAAATCGCGGCTTACGCGATGCCGATCAGCCCGTGCTGACACGCAGGTGGCATGGACATCGACCTCCTGGCGCTGGCGGCATCGTAACCGAATCACGTACTTGCGTCTCAGACAGCCTCATGCTCGACATCCAACAGTTTCGCAAAGACATCGATGGTGTGGCCAAACGCCTTGCCGATCGCGGATACACCCTGGACGTTGCCGCGTTCAACGCCGTGGAGGCGGAGCGCCGCACGATCCAGACCCGTACCGAAGAGCTGCAGGCGCGCCGAAATACCGCGTCGAAGCAGATTGGCATCATGAAGCGCAATGGCGAGGACACCAGTGCGCTGATGGACGAGATGGGCGGCATTGGCGAAGCGCTGAAAGCCTCTGAAGTGAAGCTGGAAGACATTCGTACGCGGATGGAAGCGCTGCTGATGGAGGTACCGAATCTGGCTGCGGCGGATGTGCCGGTGGGGACGGATGAAACGCAAAACGTGGAAGTGCGGCGCGTGGGTACGGTGCCGCGCTTTGATTTTGCGGTCAAGGATCATGTCGACGTTGGCGGGCCGTTGGGTCTGGATTTCGAGACCGGGGCGAAGCTATCCGGCGCGCGCTTCACTGTCCTGCGTGGTCAGATCGCGCGCCTGCATCGCGCGCTGGCCCAGTTCATGTTGAACACGCACACTGGCGCGCACGGTTACGAAGAGGCATACACGCCCTACATCGTCAATGACGACGTGCTGCGTGGCACTGGTCAGTTGCCCAAGTTCGCCGACGACATGTTCAAGGTACAGAAGGGGGGCGACGAAACGAAAGCGACGCAGTACCTGATCTCCACGTCGGAAATCACGCTGACGAACACGGTGCGTGAGAGCATCGTCGAGCTGGCCCGGTTGCCGATCAAGATGACGGCGCACTCGCCGTGTTTTCGTTCGGAAGCGGGTGCGTACGGCCGCGATACACGGGGCATGATCCGCCAGCACCAGTTCGACAAGGTGGAGATGGTCCAAATCGTCGAGCCGTCAACGTCTTATGCGGCGTTGGACGAAATGGTGGGACACGCCGAGACGATTCTGCAGAAGCTGGGTCTTGCGTACCGCGTGGTATTGCTGTGCACGGGCGACATGGGGTTCTCGGCGGCGAAAACGTATGACCTGGAAGTGTGGCTGCCGGCGCAGAACACGTATCGCGAAATCTCGAGTTGCTCGAACACCGAGGCCTTCCAGGCGCGCAGGATGCAGGCACGTTTCCGGAATGCGGACAAGAAAGTCGAGTTGTTGCACACGTTGAACGGCTCCGGCCTGGCCGTGGGCCGGACGCTGGTAGCGGTGTTGGAAAACTACCAGAATGCCGATGGCAGCGTGACGGTGCCGGAGGTGCTGCGTCCGTATATGGGCGGTGTGGAAGTGCTGCGCCCGGGCACGTGATCGGTGCCCGTGACGAGACGTCGACGCTGATAAAAAGCTTGGCAAGCCTGAAAACCTCACCTATAATCTTTCTTCTTCGCGATTCGACCCGCGGAGCGCTGGCGGAAAAGCAAAGCATCACCATCGATGGGGTGTGGCGCAACCGGCAGAGGTAGCAAGTAGGAGAGGTGGCAGAGTGGTCGAATGTACCTGACTCGAAATCAGGCGTACGTGCAAACGTACCGTGGGTTCGAATCCCACCCTCTCCGCCATATGTATAGCCAGTCTGAATTTCGGGCTGGTTTCAAGCAGATCGGGTTTTACCCCGAAACGCTTGAAATTAAAGGGGCTTCGGCCCCTTTTTTCGTTTACGGTGCCTCTTTTCGGCGTCGTTCAGAGCGCTATAATCCCCCCGCTCGAATCGTACAAAAATTCGTATAAGGGGACAAAGCGGTGACGATCACGTATAAGAATAGGCCGAATCTGCTTGCCGTCATGCATTTAGCATGAATACACGTTCTCGACAAATTCGGAAGTAGGCCCATCAACACCGTAGGCACCGAGCTGGTTCTTTTGGCATTGGCGTTGATTTGGATTTGAAAAAAAACGAAACGGCCACGCGAATGCACTGTTCGGGCTACCGCGCGCACGAGCTAAGCGATTAGATGAAGCGATGTTTCGGTATCGCTATATGTACAATCTTTTGCTCTGCGTCACTTGCCGTCACAGAAAAGGTTTCATGAAATTGCGGTAAAGATGACGCATAATCTAAATAAGCTGTGTGGTAAAAATGTCGAAGTACGAAGTCGACGAAATGGAATGGCGTAAGGGCGGATGTTGCCGGTATGCGGCAGTTCTTATATTGCCCAAGAGTTAGATGTGACTTTGGATGGTGAAGATTTCTATAGACTCCCTCCCGAGAATCAAAATCAAAGCGTACAGGAAATGGAACTACGCTTTTGGCCACTATATCTGCGAATATCACATCTTCCAGGTAAAGCTCAGGATTATTTTGAAATTCGGATAAGTGCGGGGAAGGAAGAAACGCAAGTCGATGTCGCTCCAAATTTTCGCCACTAAAAAGATAGCTCATTTGAAGCATCGCACCATCAGGAAGCAGAACATTGAATGCCCGTTCCGTACGAAGGGCATCATATAACTCATGGTAGTGGGTGTCTTTCAACGCCAATGCGAGATGTTCAGCGCCCGAAAAAGTTATCTCAGATCTGCCGTCGACCAGTTGGCGCCGTATAGCAAAATTTTGATCGCTTGATAGGCCAATTTCGACTAAATGGCTAACAAGCGAGTCAAGTTGCGACTTCAGAGCATCCGGTGTAACCATTATTGTTTGCGAGCCCAAAGGTTTTGTAATTGAGCTTGCACTGCGGGATCAAGGTCGTCGAAGTGCAGTCGTCCTTGGTCCATATCATTGAGTGCGTCGGCGAGTGCTCGTTGTCGAGCCTCGAAACGCTTCTGATCTGCCGGGGTGACATCTCTGTGGACGATCTTAAGCTTCTCTCGTTGATCTTTTGTTGGGTAAACAAAGCTCAATTCGAAGTTGTGTTGCTTAACGCGTTCGAATTCGTCAATAAGTTGTTGCATTCCTGGTCCGTACCCCAGGACCCGTACCCAGGCTTTGCTGCGTGTGATAGCAGTAAATAATCGGTTTCGTATGGTCGACAAATTCCACGCTGATGAGTTACAGTCTTGAGCATTTATAATGTACACCATTCCGGCTTCATTGCCTTTGGCTCTGAAAATTCCAGTGAACGTAATGGAGTCGTTGTCACTTTGGAAAAATATATCCGGGTCGGTGTCAACGCCGGCTGTATGAGTTTGTATCCCCATGTCCAAGAGGCGACGCCGAATAGGGCCGACCTCTCTCCGAGTGGACGTTGGATCGGGGTTGATAACGACAATATCGTCATGCCTTAATTCGTCTTGTTCAAGATTATTTTTTATTGCTTGCGCAAGCCACTCTGCCTGTTCACCGACATTGTCTACTTTTATAAATTGTACTAGATCGTCCGGGGGAGAATGATTTTCAAGAAATGCCGGGCTTGATTCCTCTGTTCGCGATAGTGTTACATGCGCGCCGTCGTGCAGATCACCGTCACGACGTCTATATCCAATCTCCTCCCAAAGATGCGGCTGATCAAACATCTGAACGAGTCCAGTGTCTCCATCTTTCGCTGGCGTCCGATAAATTCCAAACCCTAATGCGTGTGCCGTGACCAGGACGGGTCTCGAGTTTCGATAGCATTTATTCAGAATAATGTCGCGACGTGAAGAAGTGTCGTTTCCATTTTCAAAACGAACTCTCGGCGACCCATCTGCTGTTCTTCCAAATATTTCTTCAGGTGGGGGGAGCGATTCGGATGAAAGGCTTTGTAATTCGTCGTATGCATATACGAGGCGCTTCTCGTCTCCTAGCGCCTCGTAGCAGAGGCGAAGAAATGACGAAGGAAAGTCTTGAGCCTCATCTATTAAAATTACATCGTACAGTGGCTTTCTATCGCGAACTTGTGCAAGCGCGTGCTCACAGGCACCTGCAAATACTTTCTCCATTCCAAAGGTATTTTTTGCAGAACTGAAGTCGTAATAATCGATACTGTGAGACCGACAGAAGTCGTGATAAATACCATCCCGCTCATCTCCGCCGGGCGCCCCCCACGCATTTAATATCCTTAACTGACCCCAGTTCGGCTCTTCCCCCTGTTCAATACAGAAATTATTGATTAAGCGCCGAAATTGCCCTTTCAGTGAGCGGGTATTAAAGGTAACAGCTATACGCCAATCAGGATGTTGGGCATGCAGGTACGCAGCCTTTAGTGCAAGGACAATTGTTTTACCGGAACCGGCAAGACCTCGAATTCTCTGCACGCCCTCGACTGTTTCAAGGACAGCTTTCCCTTGACGGTTGTCTAACGTAGCGATCGAATCCTCAAGCCGTTTTAGCCGTGCTCCACGGGAGTCGTCGCGAACAATGACGCGTTTAGTACGGCTCGCGCGTATCGACGATATGCTCTGGATCGCGGAGACGGCAATTTCATATACACGTTGGTCCGCCGTAGGCCACTCGAGTCTGTCGAGTTCAGCTTGGAGGGATTCTCTGTTTACAAGTGAATATCCTGGTATTGCGAACCGTCCCACGTCATGTACGCCGGGAGCATAGCTAATCGTGTGTATCGGGATTAACATGTCACGACGGCGCATTAAATCGCGATATGTCTTAAGGCGTGCCTCCAGCCTGTTGGCCGCATCATCTTGTCGTGCATCGTAGTCTCCGGGGTCACCGCCTTCAATCAGATCGATGGCGACAATTCCCTTCTGTGGCGTCACCAAGATTGCGTCTATCGCATGCCGGCCGTCTGGCGTGCCAATGATTGGGTAGCCAATCATCAACTGCCCATCGATTCCTTGCGGATGAGAGAAGTAGTTGGCTAAGTCCAGGCTGGCAACTGGCTTGTCGTTAGTCCCGATGACTACTGAAACGGTAGGAGGCATGGCTGACTATGAAAATTGGGACGATAAAGCGTAAGTGTATTACGCGTCGGCTCAGATGATACATTTTACCGGTTTCCGGGACGAAATTTGGCGGATTGGCTGACAGCTAGGCCGGTATGCCCAGGCATGACTCGGGGATGCGTGCCTTGCTTTGCTTAACGAAAATCGCTCGCTGATTCGCGTGATTTGGAGTCCTGGGCAGCGTGGGCTGCCGTCAGTTCTCGCACGCTCAGTCGCCGTTTTGTAGCCGAGACTGGATTTAATTTCACCGCCTGGTGCCAACAAGCAAAAATGCTGCGATCTTTGGAAATGTTGGCATCTGGCATGTCGGTGACGACGATTGCACTCGATCTTGGCTATACCACGGCAAGTGCCTTCACCGGATTGTTCCGGCGGACATTTGGCACGACTCCCGCCTTATATCGGATCAGCCTTTAAGCGCCGAGGCGTAATGTGCCGGCTGGCCTATCGCCGAAGTCTTGATCTAATATTTTTTGTGTCCTGCCATCAAAAACCCCAGTAGCACACGACATTCAGCCCGGAGCTTTTATCCGATGCATACGGCACGAATCCCTTTGCGCGGCTTCGCGCGTAATCCGTCTGTGCGCTAGCGGTTTGTGAGCAACTGCCGACGTAGTCCAATGTGGCGATCCAGAAGGGATGCCCGCGTGGCGTCAATTGCATCGCCTGCCATGCGAGTAGTTGTGATTCGGCGCTTGCGTCATAGGACGGGGCATACACCGATTCGTGTGACACCCCGTCGAGCAAGCTCGCAAACGACACACCACCGGTTGTCCCCAATCGGGTCGTCGTGCTGGTGGCGTTCTGCATCACAATAACTAGCGAGGGATACTTCTCACGTAATTTTCTTACAAGGTCCAGGCCGCCTTGCGCGCATGTTGCATCGCACGGGCCGTTTTGCGTAGCCGTACCATGCTCGACAATTTCCATGTTATCCAGGAAGAAGCCATCCGCACCCTGTGCCACCAGTCTTGGAGCAACATAATTGACGATCAGGTTTTGATAATCCGTGTTGGACGGATTCATCCATGTTTCATTGGCATAGCCCGAATACGGACCGATTTGCGCCGCGGTGTTGTTGCCGCACCCGATGAAACCTGACGGGTTTGTTGACCAGTAGCTACGGAACGATTCACAGGAACCAACGTTCAAATAGCTTAAAACGAGATTCGTGCCGCCGTTCTTTAGCGTTGCCACATCTGTTGTGGAGAAGTTGGCCAAATCGGGATCAAGATCGAGATCCATGATGTGGAAGGTAGCGGCAACCGTCGCCAAGCTCCCCATCGTGCTTGCCTGTCCGTAGTATGACAACCAGGGGGATCCTGCCACCGTCGCACTCAGGGTTCCGGGTAACGCGGCGTTGCTTGATGTTGCGCTGTTGGCGGACGTGTCGTTATCCGTGTTATTACTGCCACCGCCGCACGCCGTAACCATCAGCGTGGTGCAGGCCGCGATCCACGTGACTATCGCAGCGCGCCATCGCGTGCCTGTCGGCGTAGACACGGTGTCACGGGGTTTCACTGCTGATATTGCTTGCTCTCCCGGGTGGTACCGTTTCCGCGTATTTGCCCGCGGTTTTAGCGCAACCCCGTGCGACTGCCATTTTCCTGAAAATAATTGCATGGTGCGGTTCGCGGTTTCGGTCTTGCGGTGAGATAAATGAACCCTTTAATCACGCAAGAATCATACCGTTGCTTTCAGGACGCAGGCGATAACGTGCGCACCAAATGCCAAATTATATTGACGAACGCAACATCTTGGATTGAAGCGGCTGTATGAATCGTGCGTTGGAATGTGTCGTTCCGTAAAGTACGATGACTGCCCGATATGGCGTCGGCGACAATGCCCGACGTGTCGATGCAAGACAAGATGGCAAACGAGACAACCATTATTATCGCGGCGTCGTGGGAATCCGCGCGGTAAAGCACGTTCCATCCACCACACTCGATGTCACATCGAGTATGCCGCCATGCGCTTCAACGATCTGCTTGCAAATGAACAGGCCGAGACCCAGTCCACCACCCGGCGCGCTTGATGCGGGTCGCCAATACGGTTCGAATACCCTGGCCAGCGTATCAGGTGAAATTGGCGTGCCATGATTGGTGACGCGAATAACGATATCCGTGGCAAGACGGCATACCTGTACCGTGATCGGATGTTCCGTTGCGCCGTGCGTCAACGCATTGCCAAGCAGGTTGGACAATAATTGTTGCAGGCGCCCAAGGTCGGCGCGGACTGCCGTGATGCTCTCGATATCGCATACGACGTTACGCCCCGGGTTCGCATCGCGCAATTCATCGATTGCGGACTGCAGATGGCCGCCGAGGTCGTCGACCGTCTGCAGCGACAACGATAAACCGCCACCCAAACGACCGCGCGCGAAATCCATGACGTCATCAATCAGGCGGGCCATCCGCGTGACCGTACGCTTTAATCGTTGCCCCGCGGTGACCAATTCCGGATCCGGCCGAATTAACAACATCTGCGCGGTGGCGTTCACAGCAGATAACGGGTTGCGCAGATCGTGGCCGAGCACGGCAATGAATTGCTCTCGCAGCGCCGCCGTTTCCCGTTCGCTGCTAAGCAGCGCCTCGGTCGATATCTGGCGTCGTTCATTGTCCAACTGCATGGCAAGCAAGCTTGCAAACACTTCGAACATCCGAATGACACGTGGCGAAGAAACCTGTGCCGGTCTGGCGTCGATCGCGCATAGATTGCCGAAGTATTCGCCGTTCGGCAATATGATCGGCACAGAGATATAGCTCTCTAGCCCATAGATCGCCGAGGTGTGGTGATCGCGGTAGATCAGGTCTTCGCTAAAACGGTCGACAACGATTGGCGCGCGCGCCGCGCGTGATTCGTAGCAGAGCGTGGTCTGCAGTTCGAGCTGGCCGCCCGCCTTCAAACCGAAGTTGATCTTGTCGTGGACCGCACATGCGGTCCAGCTGCTGTCACTGACACGGGCAATCGCGGCGAAACCCATGCCCGTTTCGTCGCAGATGATTTTCAGAATCGACGGTACGGCGCTGATGCGGCCTACCGCTGCCATATCTCTCGCCAGTTTATCCGGTGAGTCCGCAGTTACTGAAATATCATGCATCGCGTCCCTGTCTGGTTGCCCCTGCTTGTCCGTGCGCGATCAGGCGGGCACTGTAATCGGACCTGCCCGGCATTGGCAGCATTTGCCCTCCGACGCCGCATCGCTCCATGTAATAAACATGACGTCACCCCCCGCTGGCATAAGCATGCATCCGCGCAATGATACTGCAACGCCGGGATGGCTCATTCATTTCATGCCGCCGAGGTGGTTCGTGCCTCGGCGATCAGCCAGTCACGGAAACGCCGAAGGCCCGGACGCCAGGACAGACGGTCCGGCGGGTAACACAGATAGTGCCCGTCGTCGGCATCGATTCCCACGTCAAACGGTTCGATCAGGGACCCGCCAGCCAGATTATCCCGAATTAAAAATGCCGGGATCAATGCCAGACCCAAGCCGGCCTGCGCCGCCTGGATCAGAATCGCATACTGTTCAAATCGCGGCCCGGTCATCGCACGCATCTGATGCAAATCGTATTGTCGCGCCCATTTGCCCCAGGCGGTTTCGGCCTGGCTATGAATCAGCCGTGGGGCCGCCGCCACGTCGCCAACGTGGCGTAACCGGAATCGATCTCGAAAATCTGGCGCGCAGACGACGATAAAGCGGCGTCCATCGATATATTCGCTTGTCACCCCTTCCCATTTGCCGTTGCCGTATCGAATCGCGGCGTCCAGGTCTTGCCCAAATGGATCGCCATGCGCGAGATGCCTGGCGAAACTCAACGTCACACCGGGCGCGCAGGCGAGAAAGGCTGGCAAGCGCGGCGCCAGCCATTTGCTTGTGAATGTGGGAACGCTGGCGATCGTCAACAGTTCGCCTTCGCCTCGCGCGGCCAATAGCTCGACCGATGCGTTGCCGATGTTTCGTAACGGCTCCGATACACGGGCGAGATACAGTGCACCGGACCGTGTCAAAGTCAGTTGACGGCCGTTGCGGATAAACAGGTTCGCGCCGAAAAACGATTCCAGATTCGCAATTTGCCGGCTGATCGCACTGGGCGTATGGCCCAGTTCACGCGCCGCATGGCTGAAGTTCAAGTGCTTGGCGGATATGGTAAAAGCCAGTAATTCGGCCATGTTCGGATAGTGATGTTTCATCGTCGATCCGCGTTGTCGAAGGGTGGTGCTGTGCGAAACACGCACAGCACCGTGCCTGCTTTGTAGGTTATTTTCATGACGATGTCATGTCGATTGCCGACACTGCACGGGTTGATTCTTCAAACGACCTGCCCCCCCGCCATGGCCCCAACTCCCATCATCACCGCTGCTCGGCAACACCGGCATGCGTCTTTGCGAATGGGCAAGTCCGCAATTGGTTCAAGCGACGCGGTTTCGATGGCACCGAACTGCAAGGCTCATGCGCGACCGGGCCGGGGCGCGCCGTCGCGCATTTTCCTAGCGCTGTTTCTGCTCTATTTGCTGTTGCCGATGGTGCTGGTGCTCATCGGCGCGTTCGGCAGGAGTTGGACAAACACCTTATTGCCTTCAGGCATCACGTTGGACGGATTTCGCGCACTGCTCGATGACACAAGCTTTCGTCGTGCATTCAATGTCAGTTTGATCGTGGCGTTAAGTTGTTGTGTGGTCACCGCATTGATCGGTGTACCGCTGGCTTATGCATTGCATCATGGCGCGCAGGCGGGACATCGTCTGGTATCGCTGTTGGTGCGCATGATTAGCCTGCTGCCCATCGGTGTTCCAGCACTGACGCTAGGCTTCGGTTATGTCGCGGTGTTCAGCGATGACCCGATGCCATGGATTGGTTCATTGCCGCTGCTAGTGGCGGCACATGTGGTGTTGACGCTGCCGTACCTGACACAAACGTTGCTCGGCGACTTGCGCCATCTCGGCATCGAAACGCTTGAGACCTGCGCGGCCACCTTGGGGGCAACGCCGTGGCGCCAATTCACGTCCGTCACGTTGCCGTGCCTGCGTCATAGCATCGTTTCCGGACTGGTCATGGTGGCCGCGCTATCGATTGGCGAATTTCAAATATCAAACCTGATTGCAGGGTTTCGGTATCGCAATTATCCCGTCGTGCTGCTGCAAGCCTTCTACGGCGCGACCGGACTCGCGTGCGCGGCCACCGTCGTGCTGTTGTGTCTCGCCGTGGCGGCGACATTGCTTTCGACCGTCGCCGCCGGACGGGAGCGTGCCGCCAATCGGGTCGACCAGGTGAACGACGAGGCGCCGGGTGCATTGCACGATGCCGGCTCAGGCGCCGTACGTTGAACAGGATTTATGGAAACCATCATGTCATCTCAAGCCGTCTCGCCGTCGCTTAATAGCGCTGTCGCGGACAACGTATCGTCGGGCCTCGCGTTCGAGGCGGTCAGCTATCACTATCCCGACAGCGAGCACGGTATCGAGGAGGTGTCATTCCATGTGCCCCAGGGTGAGCTGCTAGCGGTCATTGGTCGCAGTGGTTCCGGCAAGTCGACCATCCTGCGATTGACCGCCGGTTTGCTGACGGGACAACAGGGGGTAATCACCATCGCAGGCCGGGACATCGGTCAGACGCCAGTGTGGCAGCGGGAAGTGGGGATGGTATTTCAGCAGTACGCCTTGTTTCCCCATCTGAACGTGCTGGATAACGTGGCCTATGGTTTGAAGATGCGCGGTGTCGGTGCCGCGGCACGTTGCACACAGGCCCTGGCAATGCTGGAACGCGTTGGCCTGGAAGCGTATGCGCGGCAGCGTCCGGTTGCATTGTCGGGTGGTCAGCAGCAACGCGTTGCGCTGGCACGTGCACTCGTTATCGCGCCGCGGGTCCTGCTGCTCGATGAACCGCTTGGCGCGTTGGATGCGGGCATTCGTCACCAACTACGAGATGAAATTCGAGGTTTGCAGCGCGCGGTGGGTGCTACCACGTTGCTGGTGACGCACGACCAGGAGGAAGCGCTCAGCATGGCCGATCGTATTGCCGTGGTGGATGGCGGACGTATCTTGCAGGTGGATACGCCGCACGCGCTTTACACCCGCCCGTCGAGCGCCGCGGTTGCCCGCTTCGTCGGTCAGGCAAGTGTGCTGAGCGGCCGTGTCCATGTGCATGGGCAAGTGGATGTCGGGTTCGGATTCTGGTTTGCCGATACGGGTCGGTTCCCGCCCGGTGCGCTGGTCGACGTGGTTGTCCGGCCCGAGCACGTCCTGCCGGATCCGCGTCGGCAGGGCATCAACGTGGTCGATGGGTGTTGTACCAATATGCGCTACCTCGGGGCCGCATGCCGGTACGACTTTATTCCGGAGCAGGGCATGCAAGTATTGTTGTGCGAAGCGAGTGCCGCCAGCATGCCGTTCGATCGGCTACCGAATGGTGTCAGCGATTCACGCCTGCCGCAGTCCGTGTCGATCGCGCCAGAGGCCATTCGCGTGCTGCCGCGCGCTGTTGCGGGCAGGGCCGTACCGTCCGCCTCCATGTCGACGTTTGCAACATGAGGTCAACGCGCGCGTGTCGTGTCGTCGCCGTTTCATCGATCTGCTAGTGCGCTCACTCCCCCATTTTTCCTCTTTTTTAAAATTAAGACATGAACAAGGCAACGACTTCCGATTCGTATTCCTATGTAAATCGTCGTCCATTCCTGCGTCGCGCCGCCGGTGCATTGGCGATGTCGCTTGCCGGCGTGGCGTGGTGGTCGATGGCCGCGCATGCGGCCGTTGCGGCACCCACCGCGCCGGCGACGGAACTGTATCCGGGCGAGGCCACCCTCTATTCAAAGGCCGCTGAGGAAGGCATGGTGGTGTCATTCGATACGGGGCCGGAGTGGGCAAATTGGAAGGCGCTGTTCGCGGAGTTCAAGCGCCGATATCCGAAGGTCGAGATCACGTACAACGATATCGGTTCAGCCAACACCGTGGTGGCGTTGGACAAGGCGCGCCGCCGTCCGCAGGCGGATACCGCGTATTACTTCGCCGCGTCCGCCCTGGATGCGGTAAAGGCGGATGTGGTCGCGCCATTCAAGCCAGTCAACTTCGACAAGCTGCCAGATGTGTTTCGTGATCCCCAGGGCAGGTGGTTCGCGATTCATTCGCTGAATGTTGCATTGCTTGTCAATCGTAAGCTGGTCAAGGACGTTCCGCGAGGTTGGAATGACTTATTGAAGCCGGAGTACAAGAATGCGGTCGTCTACCTGGATCCGCGCTCGACGGGGCAGGGGCAGGTTGCCGTGTTCGCTGCCGCGTACGCATATGGCGGCAGCGTCGATAATCCGAAACCGGGCACTGACTACTTCGGCAAATTGAAGCAAGCGGGGAATGTCTTGCGTGTGGAGGGCACCACACCCTATGCAAAATTCCTGAAAGGCGAGATCCCGATCCTGATCGGATACGAGAATGACGGCCTGAAAGCGAAGTACACCGATGGCATGGGTGATGCCGTGGAGGTGGTGATTCCGAAAGAGGCGTCCGTATCGGCGCCTTATGCGATCAGTTTGGTAAAGAACGCGCCGGACCCTTACGCTGCGCGGTTGTGGATGAATCTGATCATGAGCAATGTCGGACAGGCCTTGTTTGCGCAAGGCTATGTGCGACCCTCGGTTCCCAATGTCGCGCTGTCGGACGATATCCGCGCGAAAATGCCCGATGCACCGCAAGTGCATCCCCTGGATGTGTCGAAGGCGGCGGCGCAGAAGGCCAATGTCGATAAGTGGTGGGCGCAGGCCGCGCTCGCGAATTGAGCCCGGGTGCATCGATGAAGACTACGGGCCTCGGCACCACGGGTATCGTTCGACGATGGGGCGTCGTGCCTGCTGCCTTGATGTTGCTTGTATTCCTGATCCTGCCGATCGGGTCGCTGGTCTTGGCTGCCACGCAAGGGCACGGTGCCGCGTTTGTCGATGTGTTCCGCGATCCGCTTGTGCTTCTTGCGCTGGGTCAGTCTTTGCTGCTGGCTACGGCTGCAGGGACGGTATCGGTCGCGGTAGGTTTGCCATTGGCCGCCTGCCTTGCATCGATGTCCGTAAATCGTCGTCGTCTGCTGATGGCCGTTCTCGGCGTGCCCTTGGCGTTCTCCGGGTTGGTGGTCGCCTACGGTTTTATCTTGTCCTTCGGACGCGCTGGTTTTGTGACCTCCTTGCTGGCGATGGCCGGTGCCGACCCGGCCCGCGTGGGTGCCTGGATCTATAGTGCCGCCGGACTTGTCGTCGCGTACGCCTATTACCTCATACCCCGGGTGGCGTTGTTGCTTTACCCAACGGTGGCGAATCTGGATCGTCGCCCTTTGGATGCCGCGATGACGTTAGGCGCGCCGCCATGGCGCGCGTTGCTGGATGTGGTATTGCGCGAGCTGTGGCCGTCAATCCTGGGTGCATGGTGTCTGGTGACATCGATCGCGGTGGGAACGTATGGCACCGCACTCGCGTTAGCGGGTACGCAGATCACGATTCTGCCGTTGCTGATGTATATGAAACTTTCGGATGGACAGACGGATTTCTCTCAGGTCGCGGCGTTGTCCCTGGTGCTGATGGCGGTCTGCATGTGCGTCCTTGCTATTGGAGAAAGCGTTGCGAGACGACCCCACGCCTGAAAAGGTCAAGGACGCGGTGCAGTCTGGTGAAGCGCCAGGCGCATTCATCGAGGTGCCGCTACCGGCGCCGCTGCGGCATTTGAGCGAAGCGGCGCGGCATGCGCTCCATGCGTTGCGCGCCCGGCAGCAAGGTCTCGGCGTGGCGCTGCCGCACACGATGCCCTTGGCGCTGATCGGTCCGCGCGAGGCGAGCGATTCGCATAGAGCGCATGCGACATTGCTCGGTGCCGCGTGCGGGTTTGCTGGGTTGCCGGTACTGTGTGGTGGCAAGTCCGGCGTGATGGAAGCGGGCGCCGCCGGGGTGCGTTCGGCGGATGGCATTGTGGTGGGATTGCTGCCGGAGGACACTGCCGACGCCGCCAATCCGTATCTTAGTGTCGCGTTGCCCACCGGACTTGGCATCACCCGGAATGCATTGATCGCGCGGGCCGCATTGTGCCTGGTCGCGGTGGGGGGAGGCTTGGGGACGCTGTCCGAGATGGCGCTCGGTCTGCAATGGGGCAAGCGCGTATGCACGCTCGACGGGGCACCCCAGATAGAGGGAGTCGAGCGCTTTGATAAAGCGGACGCATTGATCGCGCGTTTGATGATGGATCTCGCGAACGCGCCCCGCAATGTGGCCGTACTGGATTAACCGACGATTTTTCTTCCTCGTTCGCTTCTTTTCATACGGGAGACTGAGCCGAAGTGAATGCCCCTCGCTTCCAAAGAAGCCGAGATGTTGCCTTTGACATACGCATGTCATCTGAAACAACTACTTACAGGGTTTTCACTGGCTAACTTGACACTTCAATTTTGTTACGATTGGTACGGTCAAAGATAGGGTCGCGTGTCGGCCAATAGGATCTCACCATGAACGACTCAATGTTCTCACGTCTGATGAAGCGCGTTTTCGCGGGCGAGTACGCTGCTATGCAGCGCGAACATGACATCGATATCACGGCGTTTCCGCTACAGCCTACGTCCGTGCCGATGGTCTCCACCCTGTCCGCGCCCCTGGTTCAGCGTGCCGCGGTTGGGCAGGTGCACCCGTCACAGCGCGCCACCACCGCGCATTGACACAATTAGCGCGATAACGCCGGTTCGCCGGCGAATCGTCCGTCGAGTCGTTCGAACTCGGCAATGATCTGCGCGCCGAATAGCAGCAAGGTGGCGAGCGCTTCCAGGCTAAACAAGACGACAATCGAAGTCGTCAGCGAGCCATATACGACGCTGACCTGCGACAACGTCGCGAAATACCACACCAGAAAGTGCCGGGTGATTTCCCACAAGATGGCCGCGATGATCGCGCCTAGCAGGGCGTCGTTGAAGAAAGGCCTTCGCGCGGGCAGTACAAGGTAGATCGCTGTCAGCACACATACTTCCCCGCCCAGCCCCAGCAGGTAGAGTGTGGTGCGCGTCGCCCCACCCAGCGGGATGTGATACCCCAACAGTTCCACGCCATTCGCGCCAATTGCTTCCAGGCCACTGGAAACAAACGTAATGATCAAGACACCTGCCCCCAGGCAAATACTGCAGAAATAGGGCAGCAATGCCGACATTACGGCATGACGACGCTGCACCGTGACACGGTGTGTGAAGATCACTGCCATCGCTTTTTCCAAGACGGTGAAGGCGAGTGAACTGAAGAAAATCATCGTTGCAAGCAGCAGCCAGCCTAGCACCCCCCGATGCTGTACAAAGGCGTCCAGTTCGCGGACGACCGCGCGCGCCTGGCCCGGCACCAGCCATTCCAGCAAATGCCGCAGCGTATCGAGCAGCATCGCGCGCGGGACAAAGTGCGACA
The DNA here is from genome assembly GCF_000970345.1 of Robbsia andropogonis. Classification (GTDB taxonomy): domain Bacteria; phylum Pseudomonadota; class Gammaproteobacteria; order Burkholderiales; family Burkholderiaceae; genus Robbsia; species Robbsia andropogonis. The sequence goes on from NZ_LAQU01000007.1 coordinate 32,011, forward strand.
GGCCGATAACGATCAGGATCATCAGCGGCACGATCGACAGCAGTGCGTAGTAGGCGACCGCGCCTGCCAGCAGCAGCCCCTGGTTATCCTTGAAATGCCTTGCGGCGTCCCAGGCGAACCGCACCGGATGCCGACCGACTCGTCGCAAATTGGTTCCCAGGCGCGTAAGCATCGCTGCCTCCGATGGGGATGGGGTGAGGCCACCAGCGCAATACGCGTGCCTGCGCACGCGCGACGAGAACGCGAGGAGAAATGGCGTTGCATAACAAGAATGCAATCACACTAATGTGGTATTCTATTCTGGTATACCAATGTGGAATGCAATGTGATGCACCAGTCGGATCTTATTTTTGAGAAATTGCGCGAGATGATCCTGACGCTTGCGTTGCGGCCCGGGGAGCAACTCTCCGAGCGCACGCTTGAGGCGCAGCTCGATGGATCGCGAACGCCCATTCGTGCCGCGTTGATGCGTCTCGAAAATGAGGATCTGGTCCAACGAGACACGCGGGGGTGGCGCGTGACGCCCATCGATACCGGTGAGCTGACGTTGCTATCCGAATATCGCGAAGCCATCGAAGTGACTGGTGTACGTGCAGCGTGCGAACGCGCGACGGATCAGGACGTCGCCGCGGTCATCGTGCGTCTCGACCGGGTCCGCGATATCTGCAATGCGATCGAACCGGCTGAACAGTGGCGTGATCAATGGCATCGCGCAGGCACGGACTTTCACATCGAACTGGCCCGTTTGAGTGGCAATCCTTTTATCGTGAAATCCATCGAGCGAGTCATGACCCGTCTGGCGCGGGTGCGATGGCTCGAAGTATCCACCCCGGCACGTCGTGAACAAAGCTGGCAGGAGCACAAGGCCATTGTTACTTTGATTCAGGCCCGACGTGCGGATGACGCGGCACAGGCCGCTTCGCGGCACATCCGTGATACGCATGACCGATTATTGCGGTCGCTGCGTGAAGATCGTCAGTATCTGCGTGCACAAGGCCTTGCTGTCGACGACACGCTACGCTGAAGCAAAAATTGCATCGCGGTTCGGCATGACCTGTCGCAACTGATCACGCCGTTCCGGATCTCTCTCACTTGCTGATTATGGCGTCCGCATCGCGGATGTCCTCGAACAGGATAAATACATCGTGTCCCGCAACACTCCCTTGTCCCAGGGATCTTCTGCTTTACCGCCAGCCGATAGCGCCGCGTCGACGAACCTTTCCGTCAATGGTCGGTGCGTATCGGTCGATGCTCCGACCGGTTCGATAGCGCATACACCGGTCGAGCCTCCGGGAGAGACTTTCAATCCGGCATGGCGCCGCAATCTGGCGGTCTGCGTGTTCGGCTCGTTCACGACGCTGATCGCAATGACGTTGCTGCTGCCGTTCCTGCCATTGTATGTCCAGGAGCTCGGCGTGCAGGAACCTGCGGCCATTGCTCGGTGGTCGGGCCTGGCGTTTGGCGCGACCTTCTTTGGTGCTGCGGTGTTGTCGCCGGTGTGGGGGCATTTGGCTGACAAATACGGCCGCAAGCTGATGATGATCCGCGCCAGCCTCGGGATGGCGATCACCATGTCCTTGCTTGGCATGGTGCACGACGTCTGGCAACTGACGGGCCTGCGGCTGCTGGCCGGCATTCTTGGAGGCTATGCCTCCGGCTCGATGATCCTGGTGGCAACCCAAACGCCGAAGGCGCGCGTGGGGTGGGCTCTCGGTACGCTTTCGTCGGGCATCATGTTTGGCAATCTGGTCGGGCCGCTGATTGGAGGGGTGCTGCCAAAATGGATTGGCATCCGTTGGACGTTTATTGCCGCGGGTGGCGTCATCTTTATCGCGTTCCTCGCCACCACTTTTCTGATCAAGGAAGATCCACAGCGACGAAAGCCGAAGGCGGGTAAGGAAACGGTGGCGTCTGGCGATCAGACACGACTGGCGCACCGCAAGGAGGGATGGGCGGCCATCCCGCAAAAGGGGCCCGTGGTGGCAATGCTTGTAACCGGGATGTTGCTGATGTTCGCGAATATGTCGATTGAACCGATCATCACGTTATTCGTCGCGCAACTGGTGGATACGTCACAGGTGACGGTCGTGTCCGGGCTGACGATGTCCGCCGCGGCGTTGGGCAGCGTCCTGTCGGCGTCGCGCCTTGGCAAGCTCGCGGACCGCGTTGGCCACTGGCGCGTGATCATCGGTTGCATGACCGCCGCTGCGATCCTGCTCGTACCGCAGGCTTTCGTGCAGACGGCGTGGCAACTGGTACTGCTGCGCTTCATGATGGGCTTGGCGCTTGGAGGCTTGCTGCCGTGCGTCGCCAGCGTGATTCGACATCGTGTGCCCGCGCATGTGGCAGGCAGCATGCTGGGCTATTCGACATCGTCGCAATACGCCGGGCAAGTCACCGGGCCGCTGGCGGGAGGCCTGATCGGCGGAGCATTGGGCATGCGTTCCGTGTTCCTGGGAACCGCCGCACTGATGGCAGTGAGCGCCGCCATGAATGTGTTCTTGTCAAAACGCTATGCATTGCCGGTGCCCGCATCGGCGCGAGAAGACGTCGCATCGCCATGACGCGGGACCGTCTTCGGTGAGGCCAGGCGCAATGCGTCGCTGTTACATCTGTGACCGCCACTGTAAGGCAAGTCATCCCGAAATAGGCGATCATGTTCACACATGAACAAGATGCAAGGAGCGGAACATGAAATCGAAAGCCATCGCGTTGTTGCTGGCATCGGCTCTCGCGGGTACGTCGGTGGGCGCCTTCGCGCAAAGTGGTCCGGGACCGGACGATCATCGCGGACCGGACCAACATGGTGGCCCGGGACACGCCGGTCCTCAAGGCGGCCCGGATGGTGGCCCGAGAATGCACGCGGATGATCACGGTGGCCGGGGTCCGGTGCCGCACAGCGATTGGCGTCGCGGCCAACGTTTGCCGGACGATTACCGGGGCGATCGCTATGTTATCAACGACTGGCATGCGCACGGTCTGCGCCAGCCACCGCGTGGCTATCAATGGCGTCAGATCAATGGTGACTATGTACTCGTCGCCGTGGCGACGGGCGTTATCTCCAGCATTATTCTCTCGACGCACTAACCCGGGAACACCGCGTGATGCGATTGGCGACATGGTTTCATAAGGGAGTTGCATGCCGACCAGTGTGATCTGGTGTGTGATCGTATTGTCGATCGTTGGTGTGATGACGAGACCGCTGCGTTTGCCCGAGGCCGTATTTGCGTTGGGCGGCGCGGCGGTTTTGTGCTTGGGCGGCGCGCTTTCCTGGCCGATGGCGGGACAGGCCGTGCTAAAAGGCATGGACGTGTACCTGTTCCTGACAGGCATGATGCTGGTTTCCGAGATAGCGCGACAGACCGGTGTGTTCGACTTCGTTGCCGAGCACGCGGCGCGACGCGCGCGCGGTAGCGCTTACCGTCTGCTATGGCTGGTGTACGCCGTGGGGGTTGTGGTCACGGCACTAATGTCGAACGATGCGACCGCCGTCGTATTGACGCCTGCCGTGCTTGCCGCCACGCGCGCGTCAAAGGTCCGCGAGCCGCTGCCCTATCTGTACGCCTGCGCCTTTGTCGCCAATGCGGCGAGTTTCGTCTTGCCCATCGCCAATCCGGCGAACCTCGTTGTCTTTCAAAATCACATGCCGCCGCTGGGAGCCTGGCTGGTACGCTTTGCCTTGCCGTCGCTGCTGTCGATTGGTCTGACCTATGGCGCATTGCGCTTCACGCAACGCGTGGCATTGCGTAATGCATTCAGCGATAACGCGGAACGACCCGGGCGAGACAGCAAGAGAAATCGGTCGCAGGGCGTAATGGCAGGCAATGACGCCAGCAAGCCGGATACCGGGGCGCGGGATGCGCCAGGACAGACCCTGTCCGTGACTGGCCGCTGGGCCGTGGCCGGCATTGCCGCCCTGGTTGTCGTCATGCTGACGGCTTCGGCGTGCGACGTCGAACTTGGCGCCCCCACGGCAGCCTGCGGTTGCCTCGTGCTGGCAATCGTGACGCTCGCGGCACGAAAGCGTCGCCCTGGCGGCGACGCCGATCCATTCCGTGTCACCGACGTACTGCGAGGTGTGTCCTGGGGCGTGTTGCCGTTAGTGGCAGGGCTTTTTGTGCTGGTGGAAGCATTGGCGCAGACCGGTGTATTGCACGTTGCGGGAACGTGGCTGAAACAGCGGGTACAAGACGGATCGCTGTCAAATCAGGCGGTGGTGGCGGCCGGTGTGGGTATCGTCACGGCATTGCTCGGCAATGTCGTCAATAATCTCCCGGCCGGTCTCGTCGCCGGAACCGTTCTGGGTCAGGCGCACGCGCCAACCCTGATCGCAAGCGCGGTGGCAATCGGTATCGATCTGGGGCCGAACCTATCGGTCACAGGCTCGCTCGCGACGTTGCTCTGGCTGACTGCGTTGCGACGCGAAGGATTGCATGTGAGCGCCTGGTCTTTTCTGCGCGTCGGGGCGGTCGTGATGATCCCCGCGTTACTGGCCGCGCTGGCCGGTCTCGTGCTGCAGGACATTCTAGTTAGCATGCTGACGGCCTGAGTTTTTCTCTCCTGACTGTGTCCGTCTTTGCATCCACAGTGCGAACCCGAGGCCCCATACCAGGCAGGTGCCCATCGGGCGGGTGTGGCGTTTGCATGTGAGGCTCTCATCGGGAGTACGCCCAGGCAATATGATTGTCTAGGCATTTCGCACCCATTGCGAAAAACCTGTGAATTATTAAAAGCAGGAGTCATTTTTGCAACCATTTAAAAATGCCGGGATTTAAAAAAATACATTAAATTCAGTGCATTAGTGATTGCTTTGGCAGCATGGCACGGCAGCGGTCGCACTCAAGTTTTGCCCTTTCTGGTCGTAATCCGAGTATCAAGGCGTTGCCTGAATCCTTTTTGCTTTGGAAGGTGCATGAATGTTTGTGATCATTGGAATGGTCCTTGTCGTCGGCTGCGTAGTTGGCAGTTTCATCGGTGCGGGTGGGCACATCGCTGCACTGATCCAGCCGCTGGAGCTGCTCTGCATCCTGGGCGCGGCGAGCGGTGCTTTCGTCATCTCCAATCCAGGCAAGACGATCAAGGCGACGCTGGGTGCGCTGCCAAAAGCATTCAAGGGCAATGCGTTTACGAAGGAACGTTATGTTCAGTTGATTTCCTTGCTGTATGAATTGCTGCAGAAGGCACGTAAGGACGGCATGATCGCGCTTGAAGCGGATGTCGAATCACCCGACACCAGCCCGATCTTTCAGAAATATTCAGACGTGGTGGCAGATCACCATTTGCTCGATTTCATCATCGACTATCTACGCATGATGTCATCGGGAAACCTGACCGTGCACGAGATCCAGGACTTGATGGACGCGGAAATGGAGACGCACCACAACGAAGCCGCCGTGCCCGGTGGCGCGTTGCAGGGCATGGCTGACGGCTTGCCGGCCTTCGGCATCGTCGCGGCGGTGATGGGCGTGGTCCACACGATGGGTTCGGTTGGTGCGCCGCCCGCCGTATTGGGAGAGTTGATCGCCGGCGCGTTGGTGGGCACGTTCCTCGGGATTTTGATGGCGTATGGTTTTATCGGACCGCTGGCGACCCTGATCAATACGAAAGCAAAGGAAGAGGGCAAGCCGTACGAGTGCGTGAAGTGCGTGCTGCTGGCTTCGCTCGGTGGCTACGCGCCCAGCATCGCGGTGGAATTTGGTCGCAAGGTGCTGTTCACGCACGACCGCCCGTCTTTCAATGAACTGGAAGAAGCGGTCAAGGCGACCAAGGGGCCGCGATGAGCGACGATAAGGATCGGGTCTCGCTCACCATTATTCGTCGCAAGTCGAAGGGACATCACGGTGGTCATCACGGCGGTGCCTGGAAAATCGCCTACGCCGACTTCGTGACGGCGATGATGGCCTTCTTCCTGCTGATGTGGCTGCTCGGCTCCACGACGAAGGGCGAAAAGGCCGGGATCGCAGACTATTTCAATACGCCGCTGCGCGTGGCGTTGACCGGAGGATCCTACTCGGGAGGCGCCACGTCGATCCTGAACGGCGGTGGTGCGGACATGACGAAGAGCAACATCGGCGACGTCAAGCATGAGGATCCCGTGAAATCGAAAGCCAAGCCCTCATCGCCGCTCGATGAGAAGAAACAGCAGACGAAGGCCGACGACTTGCGCAAGCTGAGCGCATTGAAGCAGAAGATCGAGCAGCTGATTGATCAGAACATCAAGCTCAAGCCATTCAAGAACCAGATTCGACTCGACATCACCAGTGAAGGCCTCCGCATTCAGATCACCGATGCACAGAATCGTCCGATGTTTGCGTCGGGCAGCTCGGTGCTGGCACCGTACACGAAGTCGATTCTCGATGAGATTGGTGTGGCGCTAAACGACGTGGAAAATCGCGTATCGGTTGCCGGGCATACCGATTCAGCGCCGTATAGTGGTGGCGAAAAAGGCTATTCGAACTGGGAGCTGTCCAGCGAGCGTGCCAACGCCGCCCGGCGCGAGCTGATTGCCGGCGGAATGAACGAACGCAAGGTCATCCAGGTGCGAGGGCTGGCGGATGCGTTGCCGCTGGATTTGAAGGACCCGGCCGCACCGATGAACCGGCGAATCAGTATTCTTGTGCTGAACCACGAAAGCCTGGCCGCGTTCCTGCGCGATGGCGGACGGATGGATGTCGGTAACGGCGAAGAAGCGGCCGATATGATCGGTGCATCGGGTACGCCGTCACCGAATACGAAGTCGGCCATGACACCCGGCGAGGAAGCGTCGGTAACCCCCGCGCAGGAGATGCATGCCGTGACCACGATGCCCCCGGCTGGCAGTGCGCCGGCTGCGCCGCATGCCGGGTCGTCGGTTTCTCACTAAGCACTGACGAGCGTCGGCGCGCCGCCAGCACCGATTCTTGCAACCGATCCCGCCCGGGAACGAGAAATGCTCACTGCTCCAGCGAACTTTTTTGTTTCGCAGGGCCGGATCGATTTGCGACATGGGCACGCTCCCGCGTCTGACGGCCCGGTTTGTTTCCAGGGGCCGTCGCCATGTCCGCAGTTGATACCACATCCATCACGCAAGCATTGAAAAAGGACGGTTCCAGGACCATTTCGGTCTCCATGCGTGCCGCCAAGCGCTTCGGTGCCGATAAATGTCCGACGCTGGCCGCCGGAATCGCATTCTACTCGGCCTTTTCGCTTGCACCGATGTTGCTGATGGTCATCGCCGTTGCCGGATGGTTCTATGGCGCGGATGCGGCGCGCGGGCAACTGTTTTCCAGGGTGCAGGGTTTTCTGGGGGCGGACGCCGCCGCCGCTATTCAGTCCATTGTCGAACACGCGCATCGTCAGGGCGGCGGCGGCTTCGCCGCCATCTTGTCGGTGCTCCTGTTGATCGTTGGCGCCTCGGCCACCTTCTCGTCGCTGAATACGGCTTTCGATATCGTTTTGCCAATGCCGGTCAATACTTCTCGTTCCACCGTCGTGCAGATGGTGCGCACGCGGCTGGTGTCGTTCAGCCTGGTGCTCGGCGTGGCTTTCTTGCTGATCGTGTCGCTGGTCCTGGATACCGCGATCACATATATCGGCTCGGTCCTATGGCAGAACACCCCTTTCGTGTTTTTCGGCAATCTGGTGCAGACGCTCGTCAGCTTCGTGATCCTGGTGGCGGCGTTCGGCGCGCTGATCAAGTTCCTGCCCGATGCGTCGTCCCTCGTGGCCTGGCGGGATGCGGCATGGGGTGGTGCCGTTTCCGCAGTGCTGTTTAGCATCGGCAAGAAGTTGTTCGCGCTGTATTTGGCGCATGCAGGCACGGCGAGTGCGTTTGGCGCCGCGGGATCACTGGCGGTGTTATTGATGTGGCTTTATTTTTCCGCGGCGGTTTTGCTATTGGGCGCGGAGATCGCAGCGGTGCGAGGCGGATTCGATCGGGGTGAGGCAGAGGCTGACGAGCAGGCTTCTGGCGGAGCCGTATCCCCCGTGGCACGCATCAAGGCGAAGGGCACACGCCAGAATGTGACAGCGCGTGCGCGCCAGGTCATGGGCATGGCACCGTCGCGTGACATCCTTGATCGATCCATGTCGCCGCCTGTCGACGCGCCTGCGTCAGCTCGCACGGCTTCCCGGCCACGCTCCTGCACTCGGGGCGAGGTCCGCGCGGCCGTCGATCGGGCAATCGCTCGCTCGCGCCATCCGGTCTTACTACGCGTCGCCGTGCAATCAGCACCATGGGTGTTACAAGCGATAACGCTTCTGTTGCCGACGCGCCGCCGCGTGGATGAGTTGGCGCGATCTTCTTCGGAGACGATACCGATAGGGCGCGGGTCTGCAGCGACGCCTCGCGCCAAGCGTGCGCAGCGGCTTGGCGCGCTGTTCATGCGCCGGCCAAGGCCAGTGCCAGTACCAGTGAAGCGTGGCGTCACGCGTGTGACAGGACCGGGCTCCCCGTATGGTCGGGTGGCATCTCGTACCCGCCATCCGATTGCCGCGGCCTTATTTGCTGCAGTGACAGGCTTGGCAATCGCGGCGTTGGCGAATCGCGAAAAAAAATAATAGGAAACGACTGCGCGATCGGCAGGCACCGATCGCGATCCCAACGTCGACAAAGCGAAGTGGGCGTCGTTCGACGATGATCGCCGGTCACGCCGCAGCGCATCTCGAACGGCTCGTTCAGTAAGCGATTAGGTTACCCAAAATCAGCGCCGCGAGCACGAGCCAGATGATGCCACCAATAAAGCTGCGGGCGAGCAACGACCGCACTCCGGCGACAAGGAACAGCACCCCTACCACCAGAAACAGAATATTGACGGCGGACGCATGGATACCCAATGCATCCGCGAAGCCGTGGGTGAATTCATGCAGGGCGTGCCCGAGCCCGCCAACCGTGGCGGTCAGCAGATGGACAATCGTCCGCAAGATGCTGCCGAGCAGGTTGCCCAGCCATTCAAAGAAGTTTCCGGATTGCATCGGGATACCGTAGGCGCCGGCCAGCGAGTCATGTGGCGACGCGCTATTCGACTGAGTTTTTTTATCTATCTTACCCGTATCAGACGCGGAAGCTGCAACCTCGTGTAAAAGCAAGCGCGAACAGGGATTGCCTTCGGTGACGGCTTGGCCTGGGACGTTCCCCCGTTTACCGCGCCCGGCCCTTGCACGCCGGGGTTTGCTGATTTTCCTGAAACGGCCCTGTGGTGCGCCTTTCAGGGTCTTCCTGCGCTATGGTAAGTCTCGAATGACGGAACTTTACGCCAAGTGTGCTCTATTAAAATGAAAAGAAATCGTTACAACGCTCGACCGACGGGGACATGCCTGTAAAATACGCGAAACTTTTGTCACAAACCCGTGACTGCAGCTTCGTCAGTAATCTATGTCGCTCAAAAAAACGCCGTTTTTCGAATTGCGAAGCGGTACCGTCGATCTGTTGCATTTCGTGATGAAGACCGCCGATGTTGGGGCGCTGCGTGCCGAATTGGCGCGTCGCTTCGAATCGACGCCTGCATTTTTTGCCGGTGAGTCGGTCGCGGTGGACGTCCGGCGCCTTGAGACGCCGGTATCCGGCCTTGATCTGGCGCAGATTGAAGCGCTGTTGACCGAATTCCGCATGCGCACGGCCGGTGTCGTGATCGACACGCAAGACAGCCTGCAGCGTGCCTGGGCCGAGCGCCAACAGGCGCCGGTCCTGGAGTCGCGGGACCGCGGTCGCAGCGGTGACGCCATTGACGATGCGTCGAGCGCGTCATCGGCGGCGGTGACGCACGCTACGGAAACGCCGGCAACGGCCGGCAAGGGCGGGGCGGCAGGCATCGAATCCGGTCTTGATGCCGCGGCGGTGACAAGCCCTGCGTCAGGTAGCGTGCCGCCTAAGGCTGCCCCTACATTGATTATCGATCGGCCACTGCGTTCTGGCCAACGTATCTACGCCGAAGGCGATCTGGTCATTCTTGGGCAGGTCAGCAACGGTGCGGAAGTGATTGCCGAGGGCAATATCCATGTGTATGCACCGTTGCGTGGTCGGGCCTTGGCCGGCGTGCACGGCAACCATGCGGCGCGGATCTTCTGTACCTGCCTGGAACCGGAGCTGATTTCGATCGCCGGTATTTATCGGACCACCGAGAATCCGTTGGCGGTGGACGTGCAAGGCAAGCCGGTGCAAGTTCGCCTGGACGACGAAAAATTGATCTTCGAACCCTTGCGGCTGACCTGACGGCGCAACCGGTTCATCTCTTTACATTAGGTGGCGAAAGCGTATGGCAAAAATTATCGTGGTGACTTCGGGCAAAGGGGGCGTGGGTAAGACCACGACCAGCGCGAGCTTTGCATCAGGCCTGGCGTTGCGGGGTCATAAGACCGCCGTCATCGACTTCGATGTCGGCCTGCGAAACCTGGATTTGATCATGGGTTGCGAGCGCCGCGTGGTGTACGACCTGATCAATGTGATCCAGGGTGAAGCCAATCTGAATCAAGCGCTGATCAAGGACAAGAAGTGCGAGAACTTGTTCATCCTGCCTGCGTCGCAAACGCGTGACAAGGACGCACTGACGCAGGAAGGCGTGGAAAAGGTCATCAATGACCTGATCGACATGAAGTTCGACTACATCGTCTGCGATTCGCCTGCCGGTATCGAATCGGGCGCACTGATGGCGATGTACTTCGCCGACGAAGCGCTGATCGTGACGAATCCCGAAGTGTCGTCGGTGCGGGATTCGGATCGCATCCTTGGCATTCTGTCCTCGAAGACGCGTCGTGCCAAAGAAGGCAAGGAGCCGATCAAGGAGCACTTGTTGATCACGCGTTACAACCCGAAACGCGTCAATGAAGGTGAAATGCTGTCACTGACCGATATCCAGGAAATCCTGCGCATTCCGTTGATCGGCGTGGTGCCGGAGTCTGAATCCGTGTTGCAAGCGTCGAATCAGGGTTTGCCGGCCGTGCATATCGAAGGCAGTGATGTCTCCGAGGCATACAAGGACGTGATCAGCCGCTTCCTGGGCGAGACAAAGGAGCTGCGCTTCACGGAGTACACGAAGCCGGGAATTTTACAACGCCTTTTCGGCAACAAGTAAGGAGACGATATGTCGTTTCTTTCTTTTTTGCTGGGCGAAAAGAAAAAAACCGCAGCCGTTGCAAAAGAGCGGCTGCAACTGATCATTGCGCATGAGCGCGGCAGCGACAAGCCACCGGCGGATTATCTCCCGGCACTGCAGAAGGAGCTTGTCGAGGTAATCCGCAAATACGTGAAGATTGGCGACGACGATATCAAGCTGCACGTCGAGCATCAGGGCAACCTGGAAGTGCTCGAAGTGAAGATTGAAATTCCTCAGACCTGAGGCGTCGACGGTTTTTCTGCCTGACCGGCGCCATCGGTACGATCGACGTGCCCGGACGGCGGTACGTCATGGACGGCGGCCGCAGTCGCACTTTCCGCGGTCGGCGGCGGTGCGGACAAGGCCGGGGTTGCAGCATACCGGTGCGCCAGTGTTTCATAGAACGGTGGTGCGAACAGCTTGGACACGCGGCTGGCCAGCAGGGACGTCACCATCAACGAAATCACCAACGCATGGCCGTTGATCATTTCCATCACGATCACAAACGCCGTGATCGGGGCCTGCGTCACTGCCGCGAGATAGCCCACCATGCCGAGCGCAATCAGCAACGGGATCGACAGGCTATGGAAAACCTCATGCAGCACCGTGCCGAAACCGGCGCCGATGGCGAGCGACGGCGCGAAAATGCCACCCGGAATGCCGGGCAGGTAGGACGCCACCATCGATGCGATCTTCAGGAACGGATACAGCGGCGACAGCGACTGTCGACCATCCAACGCCGCATGCGCTTCCGCATAGCCGCTACCGAAGCTGGCACCAACCGACACCAACCCTAATACCGCGACGACAAGACCGCATAATGCGCCGAACAGCACCGGTCGCTCAGCACGCATACGCGCGATCGGTGCTGGAATCCAGCGCGCGCTGTTGATGATCAACCAGCAGAATGCGCCGCCGGCAATACCGGTGAGTATGGCAACGGCGATGCAAGCCAGGATCATGATCTTCGGAAAGTCGGTGCGGACCTCGATCGTGCCAAAGTACGTGTAGTTGCCGTTGATGCCAAGCGCGACGATACCGGCAAAGATGATGGCCGTTATGACCACGCCGCTCGCGCGCTGTTCGAAATTCCGCGCCAATTCCTCAATGGCGAAGACGATGCCGGCGAGTGGCGTATTGAAGGCCGCGGACAGACCCGCGGCGGCACCGGCCAGTGCAAGCTGCCGCTCCAGTGCAATCGACGATTCCTTATAGAAACGGCGTAACTGGTACATCAACGCCGCCCCCACCTGTACCGTGGGTCCTTCTCGCCCGATCGTAAAGCCGCCGAGGATGGCGATGAAGGAAACCCCGATTTTGCCGATGATGATTCGTGGCGTAAGTAAGGACTTACCAAGTGATGCATCCATATGCAACATCGCGATCACCTGCGGGATGCCGCTGCCTTCAGACCCCTTGAAGAAAGTACGCGTGATCCAGACGCAGGCCGCCCCCACTGCAGGCGTGACGATAAGCGGCGCCCAGAAAAACGACTCGCGCACATTGCTGAAGAGCGAGAAACCGTAGTCGATCAGCTTGGCATAGCCAACGGCGATCAGGCCTGCGACGATGGCCCCCATCCAGATAATGCCGTAGTCGTGCCAGAGCCGACGCGCGCGATGCGCGGTGCGGGAGGGGAGTGAGGAAAAGGTGGGTGGCATCGGTGACGATTCAAGTGCGCAACCCAAAGTATAGCGCGCGCCTATCATGGCGCGCCTATGAGGGCTTATTCGTCCTCGTCGTCGGGCGTGGCGGCGGCGCCTTCAGGGACGCCGTACAAGGCGTGTAATTGCGCGCTGAATCCCGCCAGTTCGTTTGGCCGCTGTGCGCAAAGGCCGTAGAGCAATTTCAATTGGGCAGGCCAGTCGTGCAGTGATTCGGCGAAGATTTTCAGGCGTACGACCTGATCCAGCGCGGCGTTGTTGTCGCCGGCGAGAGCGAGCAGGATCGCATAGCGCCGCAATACCACTTCGCCGGGCAATAGGGCGATTGCTTTACGATGGGCGTCGAGCTTCGCATCGATGGCGGCCCGGTCCAGTGGCAGGAGGGTGCTAAGGCCGAATTGCCCCCATGCGCCGAAGATCCACGCCGGATCACTGCGATATTGCTGTTCCGGTGCGTTGCCGTAATACAGCGTCTCGGCGCGATGATAATCCGCCAGGACCGGATAGATCATTGCGGCACCGGCGGCGGTGACTACGGCATAGCTGGCAACACTGGCAGGCACGGGGATGCGACGCAAGGCGCGTGTCTCCAGCAACCCGAACAGGAACGCCGCAGGCAGCAAAAAGAACAGATATTGCTGTGGATACTCGACGAGTGCGTGCATGCCCAGGACGCCAAGCATCGCTAGGCCGAACAGCCGCGATTGCACGTCGCCACGATCTGTGAACAGCGCGCCGAGGTTGCGCCATAACCAGCATACGAAACCGAGCGCCACGATCAGGCCGCCGATCAGACCTGTCTTGGCCAGGAGGTCGATGGCGATGTCATGGGAGTTGTTGGCGATTTCGACATGACCAAGCTGTTCGACGTACTCGTATTGGAATCGCGGAAATTCCCCCCAGCCCACCCCCAGTAGCGGATGTGTGCGGAACATCGTCCAGCCGTATTTCCACAGGGCGAGCCGCGGCGAGATCTGCCCGGCATCCTGAAAGCGCGACGAGGCCGACTCGTCCAGATGCCACCCATAGAACGTATTGAGCTTGCGCACCATGACGTTGACCACGGCAAAGACGAGCAAGGTCAGTACCGGCACGAGCCAGCGCCTTGCGCGCATCCACTTGCTATCGTCGCCCTTGCCGGTGGTATCGCGCAGAAAACCATCGCTGCCGAGCGTCACGCGCGACAAGGCGGCAGTGCGCGCCGCCGCGCAGGCCATCAGCACGGCCGCAAGCAATATCACGGCAACTTGCAGCCATGGTGTTCGTGACACGGTGAGTGCCAGCCCGAACGAATACACCGCTGCCAGTACGATCCAGACGGGCAGCGCCAGACGTCGGGTCTGCACGAGATAGACGGATGCCGCCAACGCAAACGAGATATAGGTCGCCAAATGATTGGCCTGCGCCATATTGCCGAACGGTCTGCGGTTCGTCGTCACGTTATAGGAGACGACGAACGGTGCGAAAGTACGCTCGGCATGGAACAGCTGCACACACTGACAGAACACCGCAAAGCAGCCACCCGCGAGCAGCGCCCAGGCAATCCAGGTTGCAATCTGCGTTCGCCACGCAAGACGTTCGGTCCAGTACCCCGCGTGCATGGCCAACGCCGCCAGCAGCAGGCTGCATGCACCCAGCACATTCATCGACGGCTGCGCGGTGGGCAGTACCATCGTCTGTATAAGCAGCACACAGGCGAGACCGATCGGGACGAGCGCGACGATCGGTGATCCGGGCCGTATCTCCGCCGCCGATGATTGGCGGCTGGCTTGCCACGTCATCAGGCCCACCATCGCGGCGAGGCCGACGTAGAGGCAATATGCCGCGTATTCGGCATAGAACGTCGGAATGGGGTAAGTGTGTCCGACGACCGCGTAGGGAACGAGCCAGGCGCACACCAGTACGACGAGGCAGGCGAACGGAAGCGTGGGCGCGGAGGTCCAGGAACGGGGGGAGAAGGCGGATCCGCTACGCGAAATCGAAATCGGCATCGAAATAAGAAATGGTCACGGCAACCGGCGACTATACACAAAGATAGTTGGCCTGTGACCGATGTACCCCTGTTTGGGGCATGCTTCGACGCAAAAGCCCCGTTTTTTGCGCCGCAACGGATAGATTGGGTGATAAGGGCCGACGCGAACGGGTGCCCGTGTGGGACCTGTCTCGGCTGGGGTCAGTTGCGCACTGCTGCCGACGTACGCTGTGGTCCGCCCGACGGCACCCTTGCGCCGGCAGTACGTGAAGCCGCCGGTTTGCGGCCGCGCTTCTTCAGTGATGCGGCGATCCAGGCCACGCTGAGCAGCAGTACGGTGGCGAGGATGTCGTCGCAGCTCCCCACCAGCCAGGGCTGTGCCGCGGCAAAGGGACGGGACAGGGCGTCCATCGAGACCGATATGCAGGCGCCCGCCACAAAGCATGGCAGGCTGTGCTGGCCAGTCCGCACTAGCGCCGGGAGGGCTGCCGCGGCGCGCCCTGCCCAGCCGCGAGCGGTGATCCAGCTCGCGCACCAGGCCAGGGCCGCAAAATTCAAAAGACGGCTCAATGCGAGGTTTTGCTTGTCATAGCCCGGAGTGGGCGCGGACAGAAGAAAAATGTGCCAGATCGCAAAACCGACGACGGCGACGACGGCAATCCGCGTCAGCATGCCGCCCCACGGTGTAGCCAACACTTCCGCATCAACGGGCTTCAGACGGAAGATAGCCCCTGAAACAAACATCAATTGCCAGGCAAACGGGTTAAACGGCCAGCCTTCCGGGTAGGCCGTGGGCAATCCGGCGGCCAATATCGGGGCCAGTGCCCAGATGCCAATACTGATCACCAACGTCAACCAGGGCGCGCGCCGCGCCAAGGCCAGTACGGCAGGGGCTGACAAGGCAAACAACAAATACATCGGCAAGACGGAAGACAAGAAAGGTTGCCTGCGCAAGCTCGCGATATCCAGCAACATCCCGAGCGGGCGCCTCATGAAAGTTCCGGCTTCGGTTGCCAGTACTTCGGGCGTATCGAGCTTGAGGCCGTGGAACAGCATGCCAAGCACGAGCATCATGGCAGCCAGCAACAGGAAGGCGCGATAGATTTCGACACCACGCTTTAAAAAGCGCTGCGCTGCGGCGCGCTCACCTTGCCGGTCCATGATCGCGGTATAGGCGGCTGCTACCGAATACCCGCCTACAAACACGAACATCTCGGCGGCATCGCAGAAGGCATAGTTATGCAACGTGACCTTCGACACCAGACTTTGCGGGATGTGGTCGAGCATGATGACGACCAAGGCAAGGCCACGAAAGAAATCGACTTCTATACTGCGCCGACTGCCGACCGCACGTGGCGCGGCCGGGCTCGTGGAGGAGGGGCTATTGGTCAACGCGGCGGCGTTGCTGCTGCTTGTCATGCTTGTCTCCGTTCCGCCGCCTCGACACACGCCCCGTGTTAAGAGACGTTCCACGATGACAAGCGAGATTCTGCGTGTGTCCGCGTAAGCCATGGTTGCGCCCATTTTGCGCTCGCGCTCACCCGAAATTATTTTTCCGTTTTACGCAAGGTTACGACCATGCTTTATTGGCGCCTTTACAAGGGTAGGAACGAACTGTATGGGGGTCAACCCGAATTTTCTCCGGGTAACAAAGGGTTACGATTTTCCAGGCTTTGCGCGCTTTTCGCGTGAGATATCAGTAATATCCATGCAAATGGCGAGCGTGTCATACCGTGGAATCGGTCTGGAGATCCGGTAAATCGTTCCCGTCATACACGGATGGCGCAGGGAGCGTGCCAGCGGCCGGGGAGGGCGTATCCCGGGTCAACCTGTCGAGGAGCCCCAGTCGCCGGACTTGCCGCCTTGCTTTTCCAGGAGCCGCACATCGGTGATCGTCATGCCCCGATCCACGGCCTTGCACATGTCGTAAATCGTCAGCAAGCCAACCTGAACCGCGGTCAGTGCTTCCATCTCCACGCCTGTGCGACCGGTTGTTTCCGCGCGGACCGTGCAATGCACGCCTGGGAGGGTGGCGTCGAGCACGAAGTCGGCGGCAACCCGGGTCAACGCGAGCGGGTGGCATAAGGGGATCAGGTCGGCGGTGCGTTTCGATCCCTGAATGGCGGCAATGCGCGCGATGCCGATGACGTCACCCTTGCCTGCCGCGCCTCGCGCGATCAAATCGAGTGTCTCCGGCAGCATTACGATGCTGCCGCGTGCGACCGCGATACGTCGGGTTTCCGCTTTTGCGCCGACGTCGACCATATGTGCCTGTCCGGCGGCGTCGAAGTGCGTAAGGGTCGACGTCCCGGACGTTTCGGAAGGCGCCGCGGCCGTGCGGTCAGACGTGGCGGCGGTTGCAATGACGGATACGCCTTTCTGGGTCATCGGTTCGGTAGGCATGCGAGGATGGGATATCGGTGGCTGGGAGGCGGTGCCAGATGGCGTGCCGTGCGCTGATCGGTCATATCACCGGACGGCGGCAGAAGGCGAAGCGCGCGGCAACGGCTTCGGTGGCGATGACATGGCATCGTAGCGGGGAGGCGATTCCCGGCCAACGTAGCGAGGTGCCTTCATTGGCACCGAACCGTGGATCATCTGGCGCCGGTATAGGCGTTTGCGTGGGTTCCATGGTTTCCAGCAATGCGGCTATCTGGTGCGCCGTCTCAGGAAACAACGTCAGGAAGAGATCTAGATCCTGATCGTACAGCAAGGCGACCGTATCGCTGACAATGTGACTGCGTGAAGCCTCGGTGGCATTTGTCGCATCACGCCACGATGCCGCATCCGTTGCGTTCGTCTCTCCACGTTGTCCTGAAAACAAAATACTCCCTTGATCATCGCACCAGCACGCATGAGGCATGAACGGCAGTGCGCATTGGTCGATCAGCACCGGCAGCCGGGCGCCATCCGCCGAGGCGTGCTCTATGCACCTGTCATTGGTGCCGTGGTGCAGTCTGACTACCAGTGGCGTGTAATCGAGGTCGACGAACACGCGCTGTGGGCCGTTTTGGAAGAACCACCGCCCCTCGGCATCGGACGTGTAGTTCCGAGCGATGAACGCGTTCAGGGCGGCATGGCGAATGGGCTCGCCGGGTTCACCGGCGGCTTGGCATGCTTCATCGCGCATCCGGAAGCGCCCGCGTCGGTCCAACGCCAGCCAGCCCGTGCAAGCGGGGACGTCTGGCCATTTCGCCATGGCTTCTTTCACGATCCGGTCCATATCAACGCTCCTCGTGTTTGCCCAGGAATCCCAGCACGCAGCGGGCCAGCCAGCTATCCGTGGTTGTGTCGCCGCGCGCGGTGAAGCCGACATGACCGCCGCGATCCGGCTGCATCAACGTCACGGCGCGCGAGACTTCCGCTGGACCGGGAAGCGCCCAACGCGGTAAAAAGGATCGTTGCGCGCGTTCAGGACCAGCGTAGGGACATGAATCGCCGACAGGACCGGCTTCGAAGAGGCGCGGTGCCAATAGTCGTCCGCATCGCGATAACCATGCAACGGCGCGGTGACGACGTTGTCGAATGCATGCAGGTTTTGCGCGGCTTGCATCTTTTCCAGCGCGAACAGACGTGGGAATTGCTGCCATTTCGTGGCCGACTTTTGCTTCAATGTCTGCAGGAAATGGCGGGTGTAGATCTGATTGAAACCCTGCGCGAGCGAATGTCCCCCTGCCGCCAGGTCCAAGGGGGCCGAGATCGCGGCTGCCGCGCGGACACGTCGATGTGCCGATTGTCCCTGCTCGCCGAGCCATCGCAGCAATGCATTGCCGCCCAACGACACACCGGCGGCATGCATCGGCACCCCCGGCGGCAAGACGCCCGCAAGCCGATCGAGAATCCAATCAATCTCGGCTGCGTCACCGGAGTGGTAGAAGCGGGGGGCAAGGTTCATCTCGCCGCTGCAACTGCGGAAGTGGGGAATTACCGCACGCCAGCCACGGCGTAATGCAGCGGAGGCCAGTGCACGGGCGTAATGGCTGTCCGAGCTGCCTTCCAGCCCATGAAACAGAACCAGAAGGGGACGCTTGTCCTGAAAGCGCGGCGCGGCGCGCGGCGAGCTATTCGGCATGGATGTGGCCAACGGGATGGGCGCGTCCCCATCGGCCCAGTCCAAGTCGATGAAATCGCCGTCTGGCGTGGTCCAGCGTTCGCGTCGATACGGTACCGCGGCTTTCGGTAGCCAGAGCGACGGTATGATCGTCTGCGCATGACCACCTAACAGCCAGGGAGGTGGGCGCGGCGCGGTGCGTGCGGTTGCGGCGTCCAACGCCGCGGTAGTGTCAGTGGAGCGGGCCACGCCGGCTGCGGGACTTGGCGGCAAACTGACGTGCGGTGTCTTCCGGCATGGTGCTGGCGTGGACATGCGCGATCTTCCATCGGCCATGCTCGTGGACCATCACATACGTCGTGAACACCATCGACTCGGCCTCGCCGGGGCCACGATGGACCTCCGCGGCAGCATAGACGACGGTTCCCACGCTGTCATAGACGCGGACATCGAGGGCTTCGATATTCTTGCGACCCTGGTTGAACTGCAACGCATAGCCGGAGCGGATTTTCTCCAGTCCGTGCAAGTGCGCGCCGTCAGCCTGGATGCAGGAGACGAATTCCTCGTCGATCCAAAGCTGCATCACCGCTTCGAGATTACGCTCGGCAACGGCGGCATAGTAGGCGTTCAGCGTGTCGGCGGCGGCTTCGAACAGTCTGGCGAATCGTGGCATCGTGGCTCGTCGGGATTGGAATCGAGAGAAACGCGTCGCTACGGCGCGTTGCGGCACTCAGCGATGCTGGGCGAGTTGCTGGCGTGCGCTTTCGAAAACCTGCTCGGGCGCGAGTTCCCGCAGGCAATGGAGATGGCCGAGCGGACATTCGCGCTGGAAGCAGGGACTGCATTCCAAATGGAGCCATTGTACCTGTGCCGTGTCGGACAGAGGCGGGGTGTGGCGCGGATCGGTCGATCCATACAGCGCCACCAAGGGTCGGCGCAGCGCCGCCGCCACATGCATCAGTCCGGAATCATTGCTGACGACCAGCGCCGCGCGGGCGATCAACGCCGCGGCTTCGCCCAACGCCGTCTGCCCGCACAAGTTCCGCACGAACGGTGCGCCGTCGGCAATGGCCTGTGCGACCGGCCCATCCTTGCGGGCACCCAGGGCGACAAACTGCGCATACGGAAACGATTGACGTAGCAATTGTGCCAATCGGGCAAAGTGTTCCGGGGGCCAGCGTTTGGCCGGACCGTACTCGGCGCCGGGACAGAAGGCGATCAATGGCACCCGGTTATCCAGCGTAAACCGATGCGAGACACGCGTGCTTTCGTTCAAGTCGCTTTCGAGTCGCGGTATTGGCAACGTGTCCGATAACGTCGCACCGGGGGCATACGCCAGCGCCACGTAATGCGGCACCATGGGTGGCCGTTCCCGCTTTGACGGCTGTGCGTGCATCACGTTCAGCAAACCATAGCGGTACTCGCCGCGATAGCCAATACGCAACCGGATGCCTGCCATCCATGGAATCAGCGCCGATTTCAATGAGTTCGGCAGGATGTAGGCGGCGTCATAGCCGATATCCCGTAGTTCCTGCGCCAGCGCCCGGCGTTGCCACAGTTGCAGCTTGCCATGCCCGAGTTCAGTGGTATGCACGGTCTGGATTTCCGGCATCCTTTCCAATACCGGCGCGACGCCGCCGGGCGCCACGGCATCGATCTGCAGCCGAGGGTGCAGACGCTTCAACACGGTGAACAAAGGTTGGGCCATCAACGCATCGCCTATCCAGTTCGGGGCGATGACGAGCGCGCGACGCATCAGCTAGCAATCCATCTCAAATAAAAAACCGCCACGCGGCGGGGTTCGCTTCGCGCAGCTCTTGTGGGGGCGACGGGATAAGACCGGCAGCGGGGTAAGCGTTGGATGAGTGTCACCATCGCGGTGTCGGCGCCGGGGCTCAATGCCCGTGTACGACCTCGCCGTCCCGCAACTTGTAGCGCGTGCTGCAGTACGGGCATTTGGTCTCGCCATGCGTGACATCGATGAAAACGCGCGGATGCGCATTCCAGCGTGTCATTTCCGGATTCGGGCAATACACGGGGAGGTCTTTTGCGCGGACCTCTATCAGCGGCATCTCTTTTACGTTCGACATCGTACGGCCAATCTGGAAGTTGCGGATAAGGGAAGCGTCCGGGCTATTGTAATTCACACGGCGTCCGAGCGGGGCGGCGCGGGGCCGCAGATGTGTCCGGTTGTATCGATCTGCCGCGTGCCGGACACATCGCGGTAGAATAATCGACGGTAAGCACCTCCAAGACGCGGTCCAACGCGCCGCGCGGCCTCGGCTGCCCCGGCGCGCGCACGGTAGCGGCGGTGCCGGCACGCTGTCGGCCGGTACCATCCGGCGACGTGGGATCGCCCGCAAAATCATATCGAGATTACATCGAGCACGCGAGACACCCTACATGACGTCCAACACTCCCGAAAACGCTTCCGCCGCCCACGCCACTGTCCACCGCCTCGACGACCTGATTGCCGCCAAGCAATTGGCCGGAAAGCGTGTATTCATCCGCGCCGACCTGAACGTGCCGCAGGATGATCACGGCAACATCACCGAGGACACGCGGATCAAGGCATCGGTGCCGGCGATCAAGGCAGCGCTGGAGGCGGGCGCCGCGGTGATGGTGACCTCGCATCTGGGCCGTCCGACCGAAGGACAGTTCAAGCCGGAAGACTCGCTGGCGCCGGTCGGCAAGCGGTTGGCGGAATTGCTCGGCTGTGACGTGCCGCTGGTGCAGAACTGGGTTGAAAAGGGCGTCGATGTGGCGCCTGGCCATGTCGTGCTGCTTGAAAACTGCCGCGTGAACGTGGGCGAGAAGAAGGATTCGGACGCGCTCTCCAAGCAAATCGCATCGATGATCGACGTCTATGTCAACGATGCATTCGGCACCGCCCACCGCGCGGAAGCCACCACGCATGGCGTGGCCAAATACGCGCCGGTGGCGGTGGCCGGTCCGTTGCTGGCGCAGGAACTGGATGCGTTGGGTAAGGCCTTGCATGCACCCAAGCGCCCGCTGGTAGCCATTGTGGCGGGCTCGAAGGTGTCGAGCAAATTGACGATTTTGAAATCACTGGCCGCGAAGGTCGATCAGTTGATCGTGGGTGGCGGCATTGCCAATACGTTCATGCTCGCGTCCGGTCTGCCGATCGGTAAATCGCTGGCCGAGCCGGATCTGGTCGACGAAGCGAAGCAAATTATCGAGATGATGCGGGAGCGCGGTGCCCAGGTGCCAATCCCGACGGACGTCGTGACCGCAACCGAATTCAGCGCATCCGCTAAGGCGACGGTCAAGGCCGCGGCCGATGTCGCGGCGGATGACATGATCCTGGACATCGGCCCCGATACGGCAAAGGCTCTGGCCGAGCAGTTGAAATCCGCTGGCACGATCGTCTGGAACGGTCCGGTGGGCGTTTTCGAATTCGACGCATTCGGGAATGGCACGAAAACGTTGGCGCAGGCGATTGCCGCGTCCGACGGTTTTTCGATTGCGGGCGGTGGTGACACCCTTGCCGCGATTGCCAAATATGGTATCGCCGACAAGGTTGGCTATATCTCGACCGGCGGCGGGGCTTTCCTTGAGTTCCTCGAAGGCAAGACCTTGCCGGCGGTGGCCGTTCTTGCATCGAGGGCTTGAGCCATGACGACGACGGGAAACAACGACCGCAAGCACGCTGCCTCCACGCCACAGCAGGGTACCGAGACCGCCGGAACGGGGCCAGGGCCGGCGCCGGCGCATTTCATCGCGCCGCCCGGGGTGCCGATGGAGCCAGTCCACACACTGAAGCGGGCGACGAAGATCGTCGCCACGCTCGGCCCGTCGTCGGACGACGAAGAAACGCTGACGCGGATGGTCCACGCCGGCATGAACGTCGCGCGTCTGAATTTTTCGCATGGCACCGCGGACGACCACCGGCATCGCGCGGACCGGGTCCGCGCCGCCGCCCGTGCCTGCGGCCGGGAAGTGGCGATCATGGCTGACCTGCAAGGGCCGAAGATCCGCGTGGGAAAGTTTGCAAATGGCAAGACGACGTTGCGCCCTGGGCAGTCATTCATCCTCGATGCCAATTGCAAGGTAGGAGACGATGAGCGCGTCGGCCTCGATTATCCCGATCTACCGCGGGATCTGTCGCCGAACGATGTCTTGCTATTGAACGACGGCTTGATCGTCCTGGTGGTCGAGAAGGTGGTGGGCGAGGAAATCCATACGCGCGTGCGCATTGGCGGCGACCTATCGAATAACAAGGGCATCAACCGGCAGGGTGGTGGCTTGTCCGCACCGGCGTTGACGGCGAAGGACATGGACGATATCCGCACCGCGATGGCCATTCAAGCCGACTATATCGCCGTGTCGTTCCCGAAAAGCGCGGCCGACATGACGATGGCCCGGCAACTGGCCACCGTTGCCGGCGCCGAGTACGGCATCAAGCCACGGATGATCGCGAAAATCGAGCGGGCCGAGGCGATTCCGGCGCTGGAAGAAATCCTGGAGGCATCCGACGGCATCATGGTGGCGCGCGGTGACCTGGCGGTGGAAGTGGGCAATGCCGCGGTACCGGCGTTGCAAAAGCGGATGATTCGCATGGCGCGCGACGCGAACCGCGTCGTCATTACCGCCACGCAAATGATGGAGTCGATGATCAACGCGCCGGTACCCACGCGCGCCGAGGTTTCCGATGTTGCCAATGCGGTCCTGGACGGTACCGATGCGGTGATGTTGTCAGCCGAAACGGCGGCGGGGCGCTATCCGGTGGAGACGATCGAAACGATGGCCGCCATCTGCTGTGAGGCGGAGAAGACACAGGAAGTGGCTTTTGATCGTGATATCGTAGACCGCACATTTACGCGGATCGACCAGTCGATCGCGATTGGCGCCATGTTCACGGCCTACCATCTTGAGGCAAAGGCGATCGTCGCGCTGACCGAATCCGGTGCCACCGCCCTCTGGATGAGCCGGCATTGGACGCAAGTACCGATTTATGCGCTGACGCCGCGGATCAGGGCGGAGCGCGCGATGGCGCTGTACCGCAACGTGACGCCGCTGGCGATGGAGACGGGGGACAATCGCGACGAGGTTCTTGCTGATGCAATTAAAACCTTGGTCGATCACGGTCATGCCAGTGCTGGAGACCGGGTGGTGTTGACGATCGGTTCGCCGATGGGACAGCCCGGCGGCACGAACGCATTGAAGATCGTCACGGTGGGCGAATAGCGCCGCGTTGCAGGCGATTCGCCGTACGGGGGACGCTGTCGGTCAGGGGTGGCCGCTTGCGTCTCAAACCGGCATGCCCTTAGTCCCCACGCAAAGATTTTATATAAAGAAAGGAGAAAACCATGCCCATCGTTTCGATGCGCCAACTTCTGGACCACGCCGCTGAAAACGGTTACGGCCTGCCGGCTTTCAACGTGAACAATCTGGAACAGGTCCAGGCGATCATGGAAGCGGCCAATGC
This sequence comes from Robbsia andropogonis, assembly GCF_000970345.1. Classification (GTDB taxonomy): domain Bacteria; phylum Pseudomonadota; class Gammaproteobacteria; order Burkholderiales; family Burkholderiaceae; genus Robbsia; species Robbsia andropogonis. The sequence goes on from NZ_LAQU01000007.1 coordinate 56,216, forward strand.
CGTGAATGCCCCGGTGATCATGCAAGCGTCAGCGGGTGCGCGGAAATACGCTGGCGAAGCGTTCCTGCGTCATTTGATCGAAGCGGCGGTGGAAGCTTATCCGCATCTGCCGGTGGTGATGCACCAGGACCACGGCCAATCGCCGGCGGTCTGCATGGCGGCCATTCGCAGCGGCTTTTCCAGCGTCATGATGGACGGTTCCCTGGAAGCTGACGGCAAGACGGTCGCGTCCTACGAGTACAACGTGGAAACCTCGCGCAAGGTGGTCGAACTGGCGCACTCGATCGGCGTAACGGTGGAAGCGGAGCTGGGCGTGCTCGGTTCGTTGGAAACGATGAAGGGGGACAAGGAAGACGGTCACGGTGCAGAAGGCACGATGACGCGCGAGCAGTTGCTGACTGATCCGGAGCAGGCCGCGGACTTCGTGCGCCAGACCGGTTGCGACGCGCTGGCAATCGCCATTGGTACGTCGCACGGTGCATATAAGTTCACGAAGAAGCCCACGGGCGATATTTTGTCGATCTCGCGCATCAAGGAAATTCATCGCCGGATTCCGAATACGCATTTGGTCATGCATGGTTCGTCGTCGGTGCCTCAGGAGTTGCTCGCGGAAATTCGCGAATTCGGCGGCGATATGAAGGAAACGTACGGCGTGCCGGTCGAGGAAATCCAGGAAGGCATCAAGAACGGCGTGCGCAAGATCAATATCGATACGGACCTGCGCCTGGCGATCACCGGTGCACTGCGTCGGTTCTTCGTGGAAAACCCGTCGAAGTTCGACCCGCGCGATTACCTGAAGCCGGCACGGAATGCGGCGATGCAAGTTTGTAAAGACCGCTTTATCGCATTTGGTTGCGAAGGACAGGCCGGCAAGATTAAGCCGATCTCGCTGGAGAAGATGGCCGAGCGGTATAAGGCAGGTGAGTTGAATCAAGTGGTGAATTAAACAAGTCTGGATGCGGGACGCGGGGATCGTCTCGCGTCAAGGCCGGTGGCACGGCCTGTTCACGCGCTCACCGTTTCCACGTCGCCCCTTGCGGATTGGCTGCCAAGCCCATTGCGCCAGGGGCGTTTGCTTAATGATAAGAGAAGGGGGAGCGGCGACATCCCGACGTCGCCTGCCGCACTGTGGCGCACAGGTCGCAGTTTCCCCCCGGCCGCCACATTTTCATCCCCCCCTCCTCAAAAGTATTAAAATGCTGGGTTTTCTCCCTTGGGCAGCCCGTCAGGCGGCCCACGCCGCCTTCAGGAAGGACCCCCATGCCATCGACGCTCTACGAATCGACAATCCGCTCACTGCCGCTGTTAGGTCGTGGCAAGGTCCGCGAAAACTACGCGGTTGGCGACGACAAGCTGTTGATCGTCACGTCTGACCGGTTGTCGGCATTCGACGTCGTCATGGGTGAGCCAATCCCGGCCAAGGGCCGCGTGCTCAACCAATTGTCCGATTTCTGGTTCGCCAAGCTCGGCCATATCGTTCCAAATCACCTGACCGGTATCGCGCCGGAGTCGGTTGTTTCCGCCGACGAAGTCGACCAGGTCGCCGGTCGCGCCGTTGTCGCACGCCGCTTGAAGCCGATTCTGATCGAAGCGGTGGTAAGGGGCTATCTGGCCGGTAGTGGCTGGAAGGAATACCAGGCCGACCAGTCGGTCTGCGGCGTCAAGCTGCCGGCCGGTCTGCGCAATGCGGAAAAACTGCCGCAGCCCATCTTCACGCCGGCTGCCAAGGCCGAGCTCGGTGAACACGACGAAAACATCACTTTCGATGATGCCGCAAAACGTGTGGGCGCCGGCATCGCGGAGCAGATCCGTGACATCTCCATCAAGCTGTACACGGAAGCGTCGGCATTCGCCGCCACACGCGGCATCATCATCGCCGACACCAAGTTCGAATTTGGTCTCGACGATGCCGGCAACATTGTCCTGATGGACGAAGTGCTGACCGCGGACTCCTCGCGTTTCTGGCCCGCTGATGAATATCAGGTGGGATCGAATCCGCCTTCCTTCGACAAGCAATTCGTCCGTGACTGGCTTGAAACGCAGCCGTGGGGCAAGACCGCGCCAGCGCCGGCGTTGCCGGCCGATGTGATCGCGAAGACATCGGAGAAGTACATCGAGGCGTTGACCCGTGTGACCGGCCAGCCGCTGCGCTGATCCTCGACGCCTGACTTTTACAGAGTGACTGCCGCAATGAGCGAACAAGAAACAGCCAAGCCGCCGGTAATCGGCGTCGTGATGGGTTCCAATTCCGATTGGGACGTGATGCGTCACGCGGTGGCGGTGTTGAAGGAATTCGGCATTGCCCACGAGGCGAAGGTCGTCTCCGCGCATCGGATGCCGGACGAGATGTTCGCCTACGCCGAGAGCGCCCGCGCCCGTGGTCTGCGCGCGATCATTGCCGGCGCCGGCGGTGCTGCCCATCTGCCGGGCATGCTGGCGGCAAAGACGACGGTGCCGGTGCTGGGCGTGCCGGTGGCGAGCAAATACCTGCGTGGCGTGGACTCGCTGCACTCGATCGTGCAGATGCCCAAGGGCGTGCCCGTGGCTACGTTTGCCATCGGCGAAGCCGGCGCCGCAAACGCCGCGCTGTTCGCGGTGGCGCTGCTGGCCGCGGGTGCGCCGGACGTGCAGGAACAACTGGAAGCGTTTCGCGTGAAGCAGCGCAAGGTGGCGGAGGCCATGACGCTGCCGCTGGACGAGGACGCGGCATCGTGAGCGCCGCCGGAATGCAGGACGGCACGCAAGATCGTAAGCCGTATCCCAAGGTACTCCCTGGCGCATGGCTCGGCGTGCTGGGCGGCGGCCAGTTAGGCCGCATGTTCTGCCACGCCGCGCAAGCGATGGGTTACAAGGTCGCCGTGCTTGAACCCGATGCGACCAGCCCCGCCGGCATGGTGGCGGATCGCCACATTCAAGCCGCTTATGACGATCCCACCGCGCTGGCCACGCTTGCGCAATTGTGCGAAGCGGTGACCACCGAATTCGAAAATGTCCCGGCCGCGGCGCTGGACAAACTCGCCGAGACGGTGCGTGTCAGCCCCCCCGGCCGTGCTGTCGCCATCGCGCAGGACCGTATCGCGGAAAAGCAGTTCCTGGCGCAATGCGTCGGTGTTGCTCCCCACTTGGTGATTGAGTCGCAGGCCGCGTTGGATGCGTTGGACGACGGCGCTTTCACCGGTGTACTGCCGGGTATCTTGAAAACCGCCCGCATGGGGTATGACGGCAAGGGGCAGGTCCGCGTGGAAAGCGTCCGCGAAGCGCGGGAGGCATTCGCCGGATTGGGTGGCACCGCCTGCATCCTGGAGAAACGCCTGTCTCTGGACTACGAAGTATCGGCACTGGTCGCGCGTGGCGCCGACGGCGAGACGGTGGTGTATCCCATCGCGCAAAACACGCACATCGACGGCATTCTTGCAGAGACCGTCGTGCCGGCGCCCAGTCTGGATTTGATGCATGGCCTGCATCAGGCCCGTTTGGCCGCGCAGGTCGCCGATCAAGCACGGACGATCGTCACGGCGCTCGGCTATGTCGGCGTGTTGTGCATCGAGTTTTTCGTCCTGACAGACGGCACGCTGGTGGCCAATGAAATGGCGCCACGTCCGCATAACTCCGGTCACTACACGATCGATGCCTGTGTGACGAGTCAATTCGAGCAGCAGGTCCGTGCAATGACGGGGTTGCCGCTGGGAGATACCCGCCAGCATTCCCCTGCCGTGATGCTGAATGTACTGGGTGACATCTGGTTTCAGGGGCGGATGCCGATGTGGCGCGTACGCCCCTTGGGACATGATCGTCGCGTTGCCGGAGGTACATATCCATCTCTACGGCAAGGAGCAGGCGCGCAAGGGCCGCAAGATGGGCCATGTCACAGTGACCGGGCCCGACGCCGCCACTGCGAAACAGCGTGCCCGTCAGGTCGCGCAAGACTTGGGGCTGCCGGCCATCTCCTGAATCGGCGGCGCGTGTGCCTTGCGCGCGCCGCACGTTTGAAACCGCGGCGCGGCTGCCAGTCAGCCCGGCAGGTTATACACCCAGTCCAGCAGCGCATCGTGCGCCGCGCCGCCCAGCGATGAGCGCGGGTCGTTGATGAAGCTGACGACCAGATAAGGATGCCCGTTTGCGGCAAACACGTAGCCCGCGATCGCACGGACATTCGACAGCGTCCCCGTCTTGATCTGCGCATGGCCGGCGATGGGGCTATGCACCAGGCGATGCCGCATCGTGCCATCCACGCCTACCGTCGGTAGCGAGTCGATCAGCGGTTGGGCGACCGGGCTATGGAACGCCGATTGCAGCATCTCGCCCATCGTTTCCGTACTGATCCGCGCATCGCGCGCGAGCCCCGACCCGTTATCGACAACGATGCCGTCGTCCCCGATCTTGCTGCGACGTAACCAGCGCTTGACGGCGATATCCGCGCCCTCCAACGTTGCCGGTGGCTTGTACGCCACGGCGCCGATGGTGAGATAGATATTGCGGGCCATCGTGTTGTTGCTGACCTTGTTCATGCTCTTGACGATGTCGGTCAGCGGCGGGCTTTGGTGGGCCGCAATGCGACGAGCCGCCACGGGAATCGTCGCTTCACGAATCGAACCGTTGAACGTGCCGCCCGCTTGTTGCCACAAGGCGAGGAAACCGCCCGAGAAGAAGCGCGTATGGTCCATCACCGCGATGTTGTTCTGCATCGGACCGCATCGCAAGGACAGCGGGCCTTCGAAGCTGACGTTCAACGTGCCATCGGGGCCATTGCTGATATGCGGCTGGGCGGCGGCGGTACTGCGGCACGGTCCGCGGAGAGGCCGGATATTATTGGTCACGCGCAATTGCGAGAGCGGTGGCGTGATCGTGACCTGAGCATGGCCATCGACATCTGGATCGACATTGATCGTCAGCGATTTGAACGCGTACAACAAGGCGTCCGGGCCAACGTTGTACGGCGCATCGGTCGAATCGTCGATGATGTCCGCGCTGGCCGTCGACGGATCGAAGTAGTTCTTATCCAGCACCAGATCGCCGTTGATGCGAGTGATCCCGGCGGCGCGGATCTGGTTGATCAGGTCCGTCAGCTGTTCGGGGACCAGAAACGGGTCGCCCGTGCCCTCGATATACAGATTGCCGTTCAGTACGCCGTTCTGGATCGGACCATCAACGAACGCCGATGTCGTCCAGCGGAAATTCGCACCCAGCATGGACAAGGCGGCATAGGTCGTCAGCGTTTTCATGGTCGATGCCGGGGCCATCGGACGCTGCGTGTTGTAGTCGAGCACCCGTTGGTCGGTGTCCAGCCTGATCACCAGGGCGCTGATCGACGACACCGGGAGGTGACCTAATGCCAGACCGCGCATGACAGTGGGCGGTAACGGGCCGGCCGGCACCTCGATGCGCTTGCCACGGGCGGACACACTGGTTGCGCGTGCATTCAGTCGCGCCGTGGATTCCGCCGCCGCGGCACGTGCCTTCGGCGACGGTTGATCCGCACGTCGGGCCCGGGCGCGTCCGGTGGTACGGCGCTTCTTGGCGGCGTCCTCATTCGTGGCCACGCGAACGATATGCGCGCCGTGGTCCGAATTCGCATGCGCGACAACGCGATGGATAGCCGCGTGCCGGGCAGCGCCGGGTATGGTACCGCCCGAGGAGGGCGTTTCGGCATGGGCGATGGGCACGGTCAGCGTGACGCAGGCCAGGGCAAGCGCCGTGAGCGCGGAGGCGGTGACAGTAAAAAAGTGGGAAGGCGACAAACCGGAAAAACGCAGCACGTAAGATCGACTCGATTGAAAGGACCGGCGGCATGCGGCGGTCGGAAACGGGAGCGGACATTGTAGACATAAGTTGCCGTCGCTTGCTTACATGTGGCTTGCTCGTAGTCCGCATTTCGCCTCCTTTCGTGACATTTCGTTATGGCTTTGCGCTTTGTCGCAGCGGTCACGCTACACTTCCCACTTCCCACTTCGTCCGCCAGTCCGACATCGCCATGACCGCCTCTTTGAAACTCTATCTGGCCGGGCCCGATGTTTTCTTTCGGGATCCGGTGGAACGGGGCCGACATCTGCGCGCGCGTTGCGCCGCGCATGGTTTCGATGGGCATTTCCCACTTGATGCGGACAACCCGAAACCATTGCCGCCCACGCCCGCCAGTGCCATGGCGATCTACCGCGCCAATATCGCCTTGCTTCGCACGTGCAACGCAGTGATGGCGAACCTGCAGGACTTTCGCGGTCACGAGCCGGATTCCGGTACGGTTTTCGAAGTAGGTTACGCGGTGGCGCTGGGGTTGCCTGTGTGGGGCTATGGCGCGCCGCGTACCCCGATTACCGGACAGGTGCCACACGATGCCGCGGGGCGCGACGCACGGGATTGGCAGGTGGAAGATTTCGCGTTGCCGCGCAACCTGATGTTGGCGAGCGCGATCCGCGTGATCGACGGGGATGTGGACGACTGCCTGATCGACATGCGTGCCGTGCTGATGGATTGCACCGTGCCTTTCACGCCTGGATGGATTCGCGCCCGCCACGATGCGACAGGAGGGGAATGATGCGGATCTTGCTGGTGGAAGACGATCGTATGATTGCGGATGGTGTTCGCAAGGCATTGCGTGCCGACGGTTGGGCAACCGATTGGGTTGCCGATGGTGCCGCGGCGTTGTCGGCACTGGGGCTTGAACAGTACGACCTCGTGCTGCTGGATCTGGGGCTGCCCAAGCGTGACGGCCTGGACGTGTTGCGCAGTCTGCGCGCGTCCGGGAACAAGGTCCCGGTGTTGATTTGCACGGCCCGCGACGCGGTTGCGGATCGCGTCAGCGGGCTGGACGCCGGTGCCGATGATTATCTCGTCAAGCCGTTCGATCTCGATGAGTTGGCCGCTCGCATGCGTGCGTTATTTCGGCGTCAGGCCGGGCGGGGTGATCCGGTCATGCGTTTTGGTGCGCTGACGATCGATCCGACCACCCGCGAAGTGGCGGTCGACGGTGTCACCGTGGCGCTTTCCGCGCGTGAATATGCGCTGCTCGAAGCCTTGGCGGCACGGCCTGGAGCCGTGTTGTCCAAGGCGCAGCTCGAGGAGAAGATCTATGGTTGGGGCGAGGAAATCGGCAGCAACGCGGTGGAGGTATATGTGCACGCCCTCCGCAAGAAACTGGGTGCTGATTTTATCCGAACCGTGCGCGGGCTGGGCTATCTGATCCCGCGCCAGGGTGCGGACGGTACCGGGGCAGGCCGTGTCGCCACCGCACCGGACGTGGGCAAGGGACCGCACCGCGACGGCGATACCACGCGCCACGATGGTGGGGAATAAGCATCCGATGCGATCGATCCGACGGATTCTGTTGTTCTGGTTGCTGGGCATCGTCATGCTCGGCATCGTGTTGGCTGGCGTCCTGATCTATCGGCAAGCGCAGGCCGAGGCCAACGCGCTGTTCGACTACCAGTTGCAGCAGACCGCGGCGGCGCTGCCATCGGAACCGTTTTCGTCGGTGCTTGGGAACAACGCGGTCAGCAGCGACGGCGTGGTGATCCAGATCTGGAGCCGCGATGGCGCGCAGCTTTATTACTCGCATCCGCGCTCGCCACTGGCGCCTCGCGCTGAGCTCGGGTTTTCCACCGAACACACCCCCAGCGGCGATTGGCGCGTCTATAGCGCCATCGTCGGCGACAACGTGGTGCAACTAGCGCAGCCCATGGCGGTACGCAGCCTCCTGGCCGCTGAAACGGCTTGGCGCACCGTCTGGCCCTTAGTCGTGCTGCTGCCCGTCATGGGCATTGCCGTCTGGCTGAGCGTGGGGCGCGGCTTACGGCCGTTGTCCCGTTTGGCGAAGGTGTTGGAAGCACGCAAGCCAGAGGCGGTCGATCCGTTGTCCGAGCGAAAATTGCCGCCGGAGATCCGTCCAGTGGTACAGGCATTGAACGGTTTGCTACAGCGGCTCAACGTGGCGTTCGACAACCAGAAAGCCTTCGTCGCCGATGCGGCGCATGAATTGCGGACCCCGCTGGCAGCGTTACGGATACAGACCCAACTGCTCGAACGCGCGGACGACGACGTGTCGCGGCGGGAAGCACTGGCTGACCTGAAACACGGAGTGGAAAGGGCGACGCGCCTGCTGGAGCAGTTGCTGTTGCTCGCGCGTTCGGACATGCCGACGCGGGGCATCGATGCCGCCGAGCAAAACGCGGCGGTGCTGCCCGATAGCGGCGCATTGCCTGCACTGGGCACCCCGTCGCATCCGGACCTACGTGTCCTGGCGGAATCGTGCGTTGGCCTGCTGGCGCCGCTCGCCATCGATAAGGGCGTGGATTTGGGGCTGGCGGAGGCGCAGAGCGTTCGAATCATCGGGGATGCCGATGACTGGCGCGTGCTGATTGGCAATCTGCTCGACAATGCGGTCAAGTACACGCCGAGCGGAGGCCGGGTCGATGTATCGCTCGGACCTGGGGACGAGGGCGCCTGGCTGGAAATCGTCGATACCGGCCCCGGCATCGCGGATGCGGAAAAAACACGCGTCTTCGATCGCTTCTATCGATCACCGGACGCCATGCAGGCGGATAATCCGATGAATCCCCAGGGTAGCGGACTGGGGCTCGCCATCGTCAAGCGCATTGCGGACCGCTATGGCGCGACGGTTACCCTCGCGGACCGCGCGCCCAATGGGCTGCGCGTCCGGCTGCACATACCAACATCGGCGTGAATCGTCTCAACTTCCCGGTCATTCACTGTTTCTCCTACCTTACTTAAGATCCATTTAAGCGCTTGCCCGTACGCTTCTAAACAAGCGAAGTACATGCTCAATGGAACGAGGGGAGTCGACGATGAAGGAACGGACATTCAAACGCACCGCACTGGCTAGCGTACTCACGTTGGCAGTGGCAGGCGGCTATCTTGCCGGCACGCATCACTACGAAACCGATTTTGTCGAGCCTGCGCATGCGGCGCCTAGCGCCCCTGTGACCTTACCGGCACCCGCGGCGCCGACGGCCCAGACGCCGAGCGAGCCGCCGCTGATGCCGGCGGAAGCGGCACGGCGCACCGGCGTGCCTGATTTTTCCGGATTGGCCGAGACCTACAGTCCGGCGGTCGTGAACATCAGCGCAAAGCATGAGGTACGGGCATCGTCGCGTCGCGGGCAGTCGCAGCAACAGTTGCCGATCAGCCCCGATGATCCGTTCTATCAGTTCTTTAAGCATTTTTACGGTGATCTGCCGAATCAGCAGCAGGACGAACCAAGCATGAGTTTGGGTTCCGGCTTCATCGTCAATTCGAACGGGTATATCCTCACCAATGCCCACGTGGTTGACGGTGCGAATGTCGTGACGGTGAAGTTGACAGACAAACGTGAGTTCCGCGCAAAGGTGGTCGGCGTGGACAAACCCACGGACGTCGCCGTGCTGAAGATCGACGCAACGAACTTGCCGATCGTGAAGATCGGGGACCCGAACAAGAGCAAGGTGGGCCAGTGGGTGGTCGCCATCGGCTCGCCGTACGGTTTCATCAACACGGTAACCTCGGGGATCATAAGCGCCAAGTCGCGCTCGCTGCCTGATGACACGTATGTGCCGTTCATTCAGACCGATGTGCCGGTGAATCCGGGTAATTCTGGCGGCCCGCTGTTCAACCTCGATGGTGAGGTCATTGGTATCAACTCGATGATCTATAGCCAGACCGGTGGTTTCCAGGGGCTGTCGTTCGCGATCCCGATCGACGTGGCGATGAAGGTCGAGGAAGCCCTGGTGAAGGACGGTCATGTCAGCCGTGGCCGGATCGGTGTGACGATTCAGGAAATGAACCAGACGCTCGCAAATTCGTTCGGTCTACCGAATTCGAACGGCGCGCTGGTGGCGTCGGTAGAGCCGGGTGGTCCCGCTGCAAAGGCAGGCATCAAGCCGGGCGATGTCATTCTGTCGGTCAACGGCCATGAGGTGGAGGATTCGACTGCCGTGCCGGGTGAAGTGGCGAACATCGCTCCTGGCGCGCATGCCACAATCGTCGTCTGGCGCGACAAGGCGCGCAAGACGATTGATGTGACCGTCGGCAAGTTGGGAGCCAAGGATGCCGAATCGAAGTCGACCGCTGGTACCGACCAGCCGCAAGGACGCCTGGGTGTGTCGGTCCGGCCGTTGACACCGCAGGAACGCGATCAGGCGCAGGTGAGCGGTGGCCTGCTGGTGCAGCAAGCGGTAGGTGCGGCGGAGAATGCCGGCATTCAACCGGGTGACGTGATCCTGTCCATCAATGGGTCTCCTGTGACCACGGTGGCACAGCTCCGTGAACGGATTGCCCGGGCGGGCAACAGCGTGGCGTTATTGATTCAACGGGACGATTCGCAGATCTTTGTCCCGGTTGACCTGGGCGCGGCAGGCAATAACTGATGTAGCGTCGTATGTCGTGGGCGTGTCCAAAGTGGATGCGCCCGCTTTCCTCGATATCGTCCTGGCATTGGTCTTGCATGGGGAAGCGGCTGTCCATCTGGCCGCGGCGGTTTGCCGGCATGCGGCCCACGCCACCAATAAAGGAGAATAAACACATGGCTGAACAGAGAAAAATGGCTGCCCCTGCCTGGATGAAGGGTGTGGGCGCATTGGCCATCTCGCTGGCCGCCACGCTGTCGGTATTGTCGCCGGTGGTCCATGCGCAATCGGCCGATCAAGGCAGCTTGCCGGCCGCCGCGCAGCAAGGCGACGTGACGTTCCTGTCCGGGGGCGTGGGGAAAGACGAATCCGATGCGATCAAGAAAGCATCGGCGCACTGGCCGCTGTCATTGACCTTTATCGGCGGAGACCGTAACTTTGTTGCCGACGTTGCAGTGAAAATTACCGATGCGAAGGGCGGGACCGTTCTCGAAACCTCCGCCAAGGGCCCTTATATGCTGGTACGCCTGCGCCCTGGTCATTACACGGTTCACGCGACGTATTCAGGCAAGGAGCAAACTCGCGCGGTCAATGTGACGGACAAGGGTCACGCGCGCGCCAGCTTTAGTTGGAAACACCAGTAAGTCATCTTGAGCCGGTTGAGTCAGTATCGTCCGGCCGCACCGAAGCGCACGCCGCACCGTTGATTTCGGGCTCGTCACAAGTTGCATATGGCACCTTTGCGCGGGCCCGAATCGCATGCGACTGCAGGACCGGAACGTTATGACGAAACGCCGTGACTTCGGCCAGGATCGAGACGGCAATTTCAGCCGGAGTCTGCGCGCCGAGATAGAGGCCAACCGGCGAGTGCAACGTCGCCAGCTGTGCCGATGTCACATCGAACAGCGCCAGGCGCGCGATCCGCTGGTCGCGGTGACGACGTGAACCGATCGCTCCGACGTAGAATGCCTCGGATTGCAGCGCGTCGATCAACGCCAGATCGTCGAGTTTCGGATCATGTGTCAAGGCGATGACCGCGGTACGCGCGTCCATGCCCATTCCCAGCACCACATCATCCGGCATCGCACGCGTTAGCATCACGCCCGGCACGTCCCATGAACCGGCATGGTGTTCTCGAGGCTCGCAGACGATGACGTTATAGCCAAGTGGGATGGCCATGCGAGCAAGATGCGCCGAGATCTCACCGGCGCCGATCAGCACCATGCGATAAGCGGCGCCATGCAAGGTTGTCAACGTTTCCCCATTAAAAGCGAAATCGCCTGTCTGGGCGTGTCGGGCGGCGTGCTTTTCGATGTCCGGTGCACTGTCTCGTAATGTCACCGCACCGGTGCGCATGTCCAGGTCGCGATATAGCACGGTGCGTCGAAACGATAGCGCCGCAGTGGCCGCCGAGGCTATTTCATCGATGGTGCGAGGTGGTGCGGACTGGCGTAATGCGTCGATCAGTGTCGCGAGCAGGCTGCGTTCCGTCACCGGCTCCAGCACCAATTCCAGCGTGCCCCCGCACGGCAATCCGAAGCGCCGTGCCTCTTCGGCATGGACGCCGTAGGTCACTATCGATGGCAGACCGTTCTCTGCGCACAACATGCCTTGCACGGCACGATCCGCGAGATCATCTTCGATGCAGCCACCAGAGACGGAGCCAGTGATCACCCCATCATCGCGGATGGCGACCATTGATCCCGGCGGCCGGGGTGCCGATCCCCACGTCCGCACAACCGTGCCCAAAACCACCCTACGGCCGTCGACACGCCATTGTTCCGCAGTCTCGATGACGCTCAGATCGACATTGTCCATTCGAAGACTCCGCATCTATCGTGAAGTGAGGGTTGCGGCCGACCGGTGGGCCGGTCCGGGGCGACCGGCCCAAGTATCGGCGTGAAGCCGTTGCCGTCCATGGCGAATACAAGCCGACATGCAGAGCAACTTTCGCGCCCGCCACTAGGCGGAACCATCCGCACGACCCGCTTCCGCCATCTTCGGACGTAGCAATGCCGGGGAGCAGCGCAACATATCCAGGAAGCTGTCAATGAGTCGCTGTGCGTCGTTGAGCAGGGTGCACGTGCTGTAGCCTGCGACATGATCGGTCAGTGCGCCAAGAATGAGCGAATGAAGAAAATTTGCGGCAAACGTGGTGTCCAATGTGTTCGGTAATTGACCTTTAGCGATCGCATTGGCTATCGCGCGCTGCAACACGTCTACCGTCCGCTTCACGTTGTCCCGCTTGCGGTCGATCACCGGTTGCATGTCGACCGTATGTTCCCACTTCAACAGCATGATTTCGATCACGGTGCACCGCCGCGGATTGTGGGCGATATCCAGCAGGCATTTAACGAGGATGGTGCGTAGCCGCCCGAGCGGGTCCGGCTCGCGGGCATCGATCGATTCCGCCATCAGTTCATCCATTGGCAGCAGTTCGCGATCCACCATCGCGACAAACAATTCGCACTTATTTTTGAAATGCCAGTAGATTGCTCCACGGGTCAGTTCGGCTGCGGTGGCGATGTCCGCCAGCGACGTATGCGCCACGCCACGCTCTGAAAACATGCGTTCCGCGGTATCGAGGATGAGGTTGCGGGTTTCCAGCGCTTCTTCTTTCGTTCTTCTGGCCATGTCGCGCCTGCGCGGGTCTTGAAAAAGGGGAGAGGATAGGAAATGGTCGAGGAGTCTTGCCCTTGCGCCGGCGATAGTCTCTACCACGCTTCCGAATGCACGTCCTGCGGCGTTTTGCCGCCAGGAATTAAATGCACTGTAATACCTACATTACTGAATGTATATATAATAGCATCCACTTCGCGACGAGACATCTGTTTTGAAAGCGTTTTTTAAAATTACGATGCCGCCGCGCCTGGCCTGGGTAAGTGAGGAATTGCTTACAAAGTCAGAATGGAGAGGATGAAAACCCTGATATTAATAGGGTCATGGGCGTAGTCATGCCGAGATCTGCGAAAGCCAGTAGGCTCTCACGCGATAGATCGGTAAGGCCGCTATGTTGGCGGCGACAGAAAAGCGGTTTTTAAGAACATTTTTTAGGCAGAGGTCGTTCCATGCGCGTTGATCGGGTCAAGTACCGTCTTATTTGCGCCGCTTCGGGGGCAATAATGCTCACGCTCGCTGCGTGCGGGAAGAAGGAGCAACCGCCCGGCGCCGGTGGGCAGCAACCGCCGACGCAAGTTGGTGTGATAACGGTTCAGCCGCAGGCCGTTGCGGTCAACACGGAATTGCCGGGTCGCGCGTCGTCGTACCTGGTGGCTGAGGTCCATGCGCGCGTGGACGGCATCGTGTTGAAGCGTTATTTCCAGCAAGGCGCGGAAGTGAAAGCCGGTCAGATCCTTTTCCAGATCGATCCCGCTCCATATCAGGCTTCGCTGATGAGCGCGAAGGCCACGTTGGCAAAGGCGGAAGCGACGTTGCGCTCGGCCCAGGCACAAGCCGATCGTTATAAGACACTTGTTGCTGCAAATGCGGTCAGCAAGCAGCAATACGACGATGCATTGGCGACTTTGGGCTCGGACAAGGCCGATGTCGAGTCCGGTCGCGCGTCCGTGCGTACCGCGGAAATCAACCTGGGTTATTGCACGGTCCGTGCGCCGATCAGTGGCCGCATTGGTTCGGCATTGGTGACCGAGGGTGCGTACGTGCAAGGCAGCGCCGCCACGAACATGGCGCTGGTGCAGCAAATCTCTCCGGTGTACATCGACCTGACGCAGTCGAGCGACCAATTACTGCGCCTGCGTCGCAGTATCGAAACCGGTGCGCTGAAGGAAGCCGGCGCAAATGCGGCGAAGGTCCAGGTCGTGCTGTCGGATGGCACTACGCTACCGGACGTCGGCAAGCTCGAATTCACCGACGTGTCGGTGGATCAAGGCACCGGTACGACCACGGTCCGCGCGGTATTTCCGAATGTGAAGCGCGATCTTTTGCCGGGCATGTTCGTCCGCGCACGTATCCAGCAGGCGATCAACGACAACGCCTTCGTCGTGCCGATGCAGGGCGTCACGCATGACCAGAAGGGCGCGCCGATCGCGATGGTCGTGGATGCGAACAACAAGGTGCAGATGCGTCCGTTGCAAACGTCGCAGGCATTGGGTTCATCGTGGGTGGTGACCGGTGGTTTGCAAGCGGGTGATCGCGTCATTGTGGAAGGTACGCAGAAGGTCCAGCCGGGCGCGACGGTGCAGCCGGTGGATGCGAAGCTGCCGCCGGCATCGAAGGATCTGGAAGACACGAGTGGTGCAATGGGTGGCAAGGACGGCGCCGCCGCCATGGCCGCTTCGAGCGTCATTGTCACGTCGCCGGCCTCGGGTGCATCGTCTGCCGCACCGGCATCCGCCGCGTCCGAAGTAAAGTAAAGACAGGGGCTGACCCAATATGGCAAAGTTTTTTATCGATCGCCCCATCTTTGCGTGGGTGATCGCAATCGTGTTGATGATCGCGGGGATCATCTCCATCATGCGGTTGCCAATCTCGCAATACCCGACCATCGCACCGCCCGCGGTGCAATTGTCGGTGACCTATCCGGGCGCGTCCGCGCAGACGGTCGAAGACACGGTGACCCAGGTCATCGAGCAGCAGATGAACGGTATCGACAATCTGCTGTACATGTCGTCGACGAGCGACAACTCCGGTAGCGCCACCATCACATTGACCTTTGCAGCCGGTACGAACCCGGACATCGCGCAGGTCCAGGTACAGAACAAGCTGTCGCTGGCTACGCCGCTGCTGCCTCAGGAAGTGCAGCAACAGGGTATCAAGGTCGTGAAGTCCAGCAGCAGCTTCCTAATGGTGATGGCCTTCGTATCCGAAGACGGGTCGATGAACAAGACCGACTTGGCGAACTACGTCGCGTCGAACATTCAGGACCCGGTCAGCCGTGTGAACGGGGTGGGCCAGGTGCAGTTGTTCGGCTCGCAGTATTCGATGCGGATCTGGCTGGACCCGAACAAGTTGAACAGTTTCGGGCTGACGCCGGTTGACGTGAAAACGGCGCTGACCAATCAGAACGTACAGATTGCCTCCGGCCAGCTCGGCGGTACGCCGTCGGTCCCCGGTCAGCAATTGACCGCGGCCATCACGGAAAGTGTCCGTCTGCAAACGCCGCAGCAATTCCGCGATATTATCCTGAAGACCTCGACTAATGGTGCGACGGTGCGTCTGGGCGACGTCGCGACGATTGGCCTCGGTTCGGAAAACTACAACTTCAACACGAAGTACAACGGTCAGCCGACCGCTGGCTTTGGTATTCAGCTGGCCACGGGTGCCAATGCCCTGGATACGGCGCAGGCCGTGCGTGACCGCGTGCAGGAGCTGTCGGCGTACTTCCCGCACGGGATGGTGGTGAAGTATCCCTACGACACCACGCCGTTCGTGAAGCTGTCGATCGAGGAAGTCGTCAAGACGCTGCTGGAAGGTATCGTCCTGGTGTTCCTGGTCATGTACCTGTTCCTACAGAACATCCGCGCCACGATCATTCCGACGATCGCGGTGCCGGTGGTGCTGTTGGGCACGTTCGCGATCATGCAGGCGGTGGGGTTCTCGATCAATACGCTCTCGATGTTCGGGATGGTGCTGGCCATTGGTCTGCTCGTCGATGATGCGATCGTGGTGGTGGAGAACGTCGAGCGGGTGATGGCCGAGGAAGGCCTGGGGCCGAAAGAGGCCACACGCAAGGCAATGGATCAGATCACCGGCGCGTTGGTGGGCGTGGCGCTGGTGTTGGCCGCGGTGTTCGTGCCGATGGCGTTCTCGTCCGGGTCCGTGGGTGCGATTTATCGCCAGTTCTCGCTGACGATTGTCTCCGCGATGGGCCTGTCCGTCCTGGTGGCATTGATCCTGACGCCGGCGCTGTGCGCCACGATTCTCAAGCCGGTGAAGAAGGACCATGAAAAGAAGACCGGGTTCTTCGGCTGGTTCAACCGCAACTTCAACCGTAGCCGTGACGGCACGATCGTCGGCGTCAAGCACATCATCCGCCGTTCTGGTTTCTATTTCGTCCTGTACGCGTTGATCTGCGCCGTGGTCGGCCTGTTGTTCTGGAAGTTGCCGACATCGTTCCTGCCGGAAGAAGACCAGGGCTCGATGTTCGTGATCATCCAGACGCCGCCGGGCTCCACGCAGGAGCGTACGGAAGGCGTATTGAAGCAAGTATCGGATTACTACCTGAAGAACGAGAAAGACACCGTCGAATCGGTGTTCACCGTCAACGGCTTCAGCTTCGCCGGTCGGGGCCAGAACTCGGGTCTCGCCTTCGTTCGCTTACGTGACTGGAGTGATCGCAAGACGGCAAATCAATCGATCCAGGCGTTGATCGGCCGCTCGTTCATGCACTTCTCGCAAGTGAAGGACGCGATGATCTTCCCGATCAACCCGCCGTCGATTCCGGAACTGGGTACCGGCGCGGGCTTCGACTTCGAACTCGTCGACCAGGCGGCGTTGGGGCACACGGCATTGATCGCCGCGCGTAATCAGTTGCTGGGCATGGCGAGCCAGAGTCCGATTCTGACGCGCGTTCGGCCAAACGGTCTCGACGATGCACCGGCCTACAAGGTGGACATCGACAAGGACAAGGCAAGCGCGTTGGGTCTGTCGCTGTCGGACATCGACCAGACGTTGTCGATCGCATGGGCGTCGTCGTACGTCAACGACTTTATCGATCGTGGTCGGGTGAAGAAGGTCTACCTGCAGGGCGCGGCGCCATTCCGGATGAATCCAGAGGATATCAATGCCTGGTATGTCCGCAACACCGCTGGGACGATGGTGCCGTTCTCGTCGTTTGCATCGGGGCACTGGATGTATGGTCCGCAGAAGCTTGAACGGTACAACGGGGTCTCGGCGGTCGAAATCCAGGGTGAAGCCGCGCCAGGCTACAGCTCGGGTCAGGCCATGGCGGAAATGGAAAAGCTCGCGGCGAAGTTGCCTACGGGAATCGGCTACCAGTGGACCGGTCTGTCGTTCCAGGAAAAAGCGTCCGGTTCGCAGGCACCGATGCTGTATGCACTGTCCGTGCTGATCGTGTTCCTCTGTCTGGCGGCACTGTATGAAAGCTGGTCGATTCCGTTCTCGGTGATCCTGGTGGTGCCGCTCGGTATCCTCGGGGCGCTGATTGCCACGACGCTGCGTGGCCTGGAAAGTGATGTGTACTTCCAGGTAGGGTTGTTGACCACCGTGGGTCTGGCGGCGAAGAACGCGATTCTAATCGTCGAGTTCGCGAAGGATCTGCATGAAGAGGGCATGAGCATTGTCGATGCAGCTATCGAAGCTGTGCGCCTGCGGGTCCGACCGATCGTGATGACGTCGATGGCCTTCATCCTGGGCGTGTTGCCGCTGGCTATCAGTAGCGGGGCCGGTTCCGGTAGCCAGCACTCGATCGGTACGGGCGTGATTGGCGGGATGTTGACGGCGATCTTCCTGGCCGTGCCGCTGGTGCCGATGTTCTACGTGGTGATCGCAGGGCGGTTCTCCGAGCATGAAAAGGTGCATCGCGCGGCGGGTACGAGCGGCGGCATGCACGATGTCGACAACCGCAAGGCCGAGCCGACCGACCGGAAGGATGAACACTGATATGAAGAAACAACAATCGTGGGCGGGGCAGTCGGCGGTGGATGCGCGCGCCGGACGCGCCTCGCGTGGCGCGCGGCGCTGGCCGGCGTCCGTCGTGTCGGTGCTGGCGGTGGCGGTACTCGCCGCCTGTAACCTGACGCCTAAGTATCATCGGCCTGCCGCACCCGTGCCGTCGGGCTATCCCACCGGTGAGACGTATGACACGCAGCCGACGTCACAGTCGGCGACGCAGGTTCCCGCCGCGGATCTCGGTTGGAACGAGTTCTTCACGGACCCGCAACTGAAGGTGTTGATCGGGATGGCGCTGAAGAACAACCGCGACTTGCGCGTGGCGGCGTTGAACGTGGCGGCGGCGCGTGAGCAATATCGCGTCGAGCGTGCCTCGCTGTTCCCGACGCTGAGCGCCACCGGGAGCGGTACGCGTACGCGTACGCCAGCCGATTTGACGTACGTCCGCCAGCCGACGGTGAGCAGCACGTATCAAGCGCTTGGCAGCGCGCAGTGGGAACTGGACTTCTTTGGCCGCATTCGCAGTCTGAGCAATGCGTCGCTGCAGACGTACTTCGCCACGGCGCAGGCGCGCAAGGCGACCGAGATTTCGCTGATCTCGCAAGTGGCCGTGCAATATCTGACGGTACGGGCGTATGACGCGCAGTTGGCGGTGACGCAGAACACGTTGAAGACGGCCGGGGAATCGTATCGGATCTCGAAGTTGCAATTCGACAATGGCGTGGGTAGTGCGCTGGACCTGAAGCAATCGGAAGGCGTCGTCGATCAAGCACAGGCCAATCTGCAGTCGCAGATGCGGTCGAAGGCGCAAGCGTTGAACCAACTGCAATTGCTGGTTGGCGCGCCGTTGCCGACGGACCTGCCGGACCCGTTGCCGCTCGATAAGCAGGGTATCATTGCCGATATCCCCGCCGGGTTGCCATCGGACCTGCTGACGCGTCGTCCGGATATTGTCGAAGCCGAGAACAAGCTGTTGTCGGAGAATGCCAATATCGGCGCGGCGCGTGCGGCGTTTTTCCCGCAAATCTCGCTGACCGGTTCGGCCGGCGCGGCGAGCGCCTCGCTTGGCCGTTTGCTGAAGCCAGGCCAGGCTTACTGGAGCTGGGGCCCGCAGATTTCATTGCCGATTTTTTCGGGTGGCGAGAATCGGGCGAACCTGCGTTACTCGGAGGCCGAGAAAAACATCGCGGTCGCCAATTACGAGAAAGCGATCCAGACGGCGTTCCAGGAAGTCTCGGACGGTTTGGCAGCGCGCGGCACGTATGACCAGCAGATCGACGCGTTGCAACGGTATGTCGCGTCGCAGCAGACCCGGCTGGACCTGTCGAATCTGCGCTACAAGAGCGGCACCGACAGCTATCTGGATGTGCTGACCGCGCAAACGGACCTGTACACGGCGCAGCAGACCTTGGTCAGCGCCCAGCAAGCCCGTGAAACCAATCTGGTGCAGCTGTATCAGTACCTGGGCGGCGGCTGGTTGGCGCATACGGGTGACACACCACGTGATGCCGATGTCGATCCGGATTGGGGCGTCGACAGGTACGGTAACCCGCTGAAGCAAGCGGATGCCAAGCAAGGTCAGCCCAACGCGAAGTAAGATAACACCAGCGCGATATCGGCGCGGTTTACGGCGCCTCGCTGGCGGCATCCCCGATGCCGATGTGCCTGGCACCTCCGATCCGCAATGGTTCTTCAGCCCGTGTCACGCAAGTGGGACGGGCTGTTTTGCTTTCTGGCGTGCAAGAAAACGAGGTCCCTGATGACGATGAAACTGCTTTCGCAACACCGCGCTTTTGGCGGCGTCCAGCGCTTCTACGAACACGACGCCGCCGCGATTGGTCTGCCGATGCGCTTCTCCGTCTTTTTGCCGCCTTCGGTGGCCGGGATCGATACCGACGGGGCGGTCCGCGGTGATAAGGTCCCGGCCTTGTTCTATCTCGCGGGGCTGACATGCACCGAGGAAACGTTCCCGACCAAGGCTGCCGCGCAACAATACGCGGCGCATCATGGGCTGGCGTTGATCGCACCGGATACGAGTCCTCGTGGCGCGAACCTGCCGGGGGAGAGTGATGCGTGGGACTTCGGTGTTGGAGCGGGTTTCTATCTGAATGCCACCGTGGCCCCGTGGGCATCGCACTACCAGATGTACCGGTATATCGTCGAGGAACTGACGGCGTTGGTGACTGCGGAACTCCCGGTGGATCCGGCGCGTTTCGGGATCATGGGACATTCGATGGGTGGTCACGGCGCCCTGGTGCTGGGTTTGCGGAACCCGGAACGATTTCGATCGATTTCGGCCTTTGCACCCATTGCGGCACCCAGTCATTGTGCATGGGGTGAAAAAGCCTTCAAGGGTTATCTCGGCGACGATCGCGCCGCCTGGGCCGCGTATGACGCCACCGCGCTGATCGAGCAGGGCAAGCGTAGCGCGAACGACGCACCAATCCTGATCGATCAGGGGCTATCGGACAAGTTTCTGATGGATGGACAGTTGTTACCGGAGCGCTTCGAGCGCGCCTGCAGTGTCGGAGGCCAGGCCTTGACGCTGCGTCGGCAGCCCGGATACGACCACGGCTATTACTTCATCGCGTCGTTCATCGGCGACCATGTCGCGCATCACGCCGCGCTACTGTAGCGGGCGACGGGCGAAGGAGTGGCGTCCGGGTATGGTGCACGAATCAATGCGTGTGATGGTGGGCATCCGCGCCTGGCACGTGCGCATGCGCCCCGCCTTCAGTCGCCGGACTAACGGCGGCGCGGGCGTCTCGCACTTTGGCGATCAACACGCTGCCCAGGTACATCATGCCGCTGAGCGTCGTGATCCAGAAGCTGGTCGGCCAGTCCGTGTAGTAGGCCAACGTGATCCCGGCCCAGGCGCTCGCGAGCGCCAGCACCGTCGCCAATGCAATGCCTCGGCCCAGGCGGGCCGTCAACAACTGTGCCGCCGCTGCGGGACTCACCATCAGCGTGAAGATCAGCAAAACGCCGACGATCTGCGTTGCCAGCGCGGTGGCCAGCGCGACGATGCCGAGAAACAGCATCGACATCCCCCGCAACGAGACGCCCTTGGCTTCCGCCAGTTCCGGTTGCAGCGTCGCGAAAACCAGTCGACGTGAGATCATGGCCAGTGCGGCCAAGGTCACTACGCCGAGCAAGGCGAGGGCCAGTAAGGTCCGGTCGTCGACGCCGAGCACATTGCCGAACAATAGTGCGGTGACCTGGCCAGCGTACGATGAGAAAAACCGCATGAACAGCATGCCGGTTCCAAGCGAGAGCGCCAGAATAGTACCGATGGCGACATCCCGTCCCGACAGCTTTTCGCCCAGCGCGCCCATTCCCACGCCAGCCAGCAGCGTAAAGCCAACGATGCCCGTGAGCGGTGACAGCCCGAGCAGGACGGCGCCGGTGGCACCTGTGAAGCCGACGTGCGCGAGCGCGTGCCCGGCGAAGGTCTGGCCCCGCAGTACGAGAAAGTAACCGACCACGCCCGCCACCACCGCGACGATTCCCGCTGCCGCGAAGGCATGGCGCATGAAATCAAACTCAAGCATGGTGATGCACGTCCTTTTCCATCAACTGACTGCCTGACATCACGAAAATGCGGCCATTGAGTCGCAGCACGTCGATGGGGGCGCCGTACAGGCGACTGAGGATAGGCGCCGTGATCACGTCCTCGACCGTGCCCAGCGCGGCCCCGCCGTTGCCGAGGTAGAGCACGCGATCGATGGCGCCGAGTAGCGGATTCAGTTCGTGCGCGGTGAATAGCGTCGTGATGCCCAGTGACCGGGTGACATCGGTGACGAGATCGACAACCGATTGCTGCCGATGCGGATCGAGGCTGATCAACGGTTCGTCCAGCAACAGGATGCGCGGCTTGCCGATCAGGCATTGCGCCAGCAGCAGGCGTTGCCGCTCGCCGCCCGACATATCGCCGATCGCACGGTCGGCCAATTGGCGCGCGCCGACGATGTCCAGCGCCTCGTCCACCGCTTGACGCTGCGCGTCGGCATGGCGTCCGCGCCCGAAAAGCGCGGCCGGGGAAGGCCAGCCCCACCGTTGGCCTTCGACGACACAGGCCACGAAGTCCCGCCCGGAGATGCGTTGGGCCGCCTGCATGGCCCGGACCTGCGGCATGTAACCAATGCTGGATAATCCTGCCGCCACCGGCTTTCCGAACAATGCGATGCTGCCCGACGTGGCGGGAACCAGGCCGAGCAGGGCACGCATCAACGTCGTCTTGCCGGCGCCGTTCGGGCCGAGCACGCCGATAAATTCTCCTGGTGCGATCGACAACGACACGTCGTCGAGGACGCGCCTGCCCGCCAGGGTGATGCTCAGATGATCGATGCCGATCGCCGGCACGCCGACGCTGTGTCCTTCTTCCATATCACGGCGCGTGTTTCAGCGCATTGTCCAACGCGTTTAATTGATTCAGCATCCACTGCACATAGCTGACGCCGGGCGGTTCGGTCTCCGTGACCGGCACCACCGGTACGCCGGCCTGCTTCGCCACCTGCAACAGGCGACGGCTCATCTGGTCGGACGTCTGCGCATTGTAGAGCAACACCTTGGTCTGCTTCGATTTCAACCCTTGTTCGAAACGCGCCACATCGCTGGCGGCCGGCTCTGTTTCGTTCATCACCGCAAGTTGGAAATGCTGATCCTGCATGTCGAGACCCACGGCTTGCGCCATATAGCCGAAGACCGGCTCGGTCGCGCTGACCTTGATGCCTGCGTACTTGGCCCGCATTGCCGCAACCTTCGTGGCGATGGCTTGCTGGGCATCGAGCGTCTGTTGCAGGCGTTGCGCGTACTCCGCCGCATGCGTGGCGTCATGCGCTTGCAGGTAGGCGGTGATTGCCTTCGCGACGGCGGGCATCGTGGCGGGGTCGTACCAAAGGTGTGGATTATCGCCTGCTTGCTTGCCCAGCAGATCGGCCGCGACGATCGACTGGCGCGCGGCGCGCGGTGACGCTGACAGGAGCTTCTGCATCCATGGATCGTAGTCGATGCCGTTGTAGACGACGAGATCGGCCGACGACAAGGCGCGGGCCACCGCCGGGCTGGCCTCGAAGCTGTGCGGGTCCTGATTCGGATTCGACAGAATACTATCCACCCGAACATGGGTGCCGCCGAGCGACCGTACCAGGTTGCCGTAAAAGTTCTCCGCCGCCACGACTCGCAGCGGCGCGGCCGGCGTGTGGGTGCCGGCGTCCGTCGACGCCGTAAGCGGCGCGGCCGGTGCGGCAACGGCACTGCGCGACGGCAGTGCGGCGCATACGGTCATGCCCAACAAGGTGCAAAGGATGGCGGAACGCTGCGCGCGCGTTTTGGCACGCGAACAGACGGAAGAAGTGGAGTTCGGCAACGTCATGGTTGTGGAGCGGAGGCGGGGTCGACGGGCATCGCGTCAGGGCGACGGGGATAGTAAGTGTAATAATATATCATAACTGCCTTGCGGTCTTATCCGTGCTTCGCCCTGTCTGAGAGTTCGGCGCAAAATGGGCGCCGCGCGGCGTTGTTGCGTAGACTTTGCCTGTGCGATATGCCACCGATCGGTGCGATCCAACGATAAGGCGAGGGGGAGCGGTGCGAAAGACGATGTCGGCGGGCGTATTGTTGCTCAACGAGCGCTCTGAAATCCTGTTATGTCACGCGACCGAAACCAACCATTGGGACATTCCGAAGGGGATGGCCGATCCGGGGGAAACGCCTCAGGAGGGCGCCTTGCGCGAGCTGCGCGAGGAGACGGGAATTGTATTGGATGGGGGCAGACTGACCGATCTCGGCGTGTTCGCCTATCGCAGCGATAAATCGCTTCATCTCTTTGCGCAACGCGTCGACACCCGCCTTATCGACGTCGCCGCGTGCGTGTGCACTTCGTTGTTTCCCAGTCGGCGGAACGGCGCGATGATTCCCGAAATGGACGCGTTCGCGTGGATCGCCTTGGAGGACGTGCCCCGCTATACGGGGCGCAATATGTCCC
Source organism: Robbsia andropogonis (assembly GCF_000970345.1). Classification (GTDB taxonomy): domain Bacteria; phylum Pseudomonadota; class Gammaproteobacteria; order Burkholderiales; family Burkholderiaceae; genus Robbsia; species Robbsia andropogonis. The sequence continues at coordinate 80,126 of NZ_LAQU01000007.1, forward strand.
GGGTGCTACGCGAGGACGTGCAGTTGACCGCACTTTATGCGCGGTTGGCGCCACGCTGATGGTCGCTCAGGTGCGCCGACGGACCACGCCATAGATGACCAGCAACACGATGGCGCCAACGACGGAGGCAATCCATCCCGCACCCTGTCCCGGTGCGTACCAATGCAAGGCGCGGCCGACATATCCCGCCAGCAGCGACCCGGCGACGCCGAGAATGATCGTCCAGAAAATGCCCATCTTGTCGTCACCTGGCTTTAATGCACGGGCGAGCAGACCGACAACCAGGCCGATGATCACGGTACCAATGAATGAAAACATGACGTCGCGGCTCCTTCTTATTTAGGGTTCTCTCTATCTTGCCATAAGCGTTGGCGCCCGGCGTGGTGTCTTCGCGCCAAGATGCTATTGCATCGCATCGTGCAAGCATGCCGGTCCCCATCCACCGGGTGCGAGTAGTAGGGCAAAATCCCATACGACTTACGAACTTTCGTACTCATCCTGCGTCGTTGATCTGCCTACAATAGGAGGATGTCAAGTTGATAAGGATAACGAATGAGTAAGGCCTTGCGGATGATTGTTCAAGGGTCCGCCGCGCCGTTTGACGGAATCAGGAAAAACCGCTTGCCCATTCGTCATCTGCTCGCCTGATCGACTGGTGCATGTCATGTGTGCACCACCCCGCGCGTTCGCGCGTGTATCACCTGTATCGAGGAGGCGAACCACATGCCGACGGTAACGATTTTATTTGGCGGCCGTTCCGTGGAATGGCGAGCATCGTGCCAGGGATACGACCATCTTCGAGAGGCCCTGCGTTGTGCCGCGCCGACCGATATCGTCGTGAACACCGTCATCCTGATAGCGCCCGATGGCACGATCAGGATGGAAAACCCCACCTCGCATGACACGCTGCCTGTCGCCGCGCACTTGCTGAGGATGGGCCGCACTGTCAGCGCTTTGGAGTGCATGAGCATGTTGATCGATGGCGGCAGCATCGTGTTTTCGTTGTTGCAGGCACAGGACGGCGAAGACGGCACCTTTCAAGGATTGGCGCGGTTTTTCGATTTCCCCGACAACCGGAGTTCCACGCTGACAGCGGCCCTGGCGTTCGATCTCTACGCGCAGGCGGCGGTCGTGCAGCAGGTGGCGGGCGACTTGCTGATGACCGTGCCAACGGTGCTCGCCAATATCGGGGAGCCTGATGCCGCCTATCAAGCGGCACGGGAACGGTTCGGCGCGACACCGGTGCTGCTGCGTCCGAACGCGGCCGGCGCGGGTTTCCAGGTTCGGGGGCTGCCATTCGTGACCGCGGACGAGACCGCCCGTTTTGCGGCGGAGATCTCGCCCTATGACGATCACTTTCTGGTGCAGCAATGTGTCGGTGGCATACCGCTTTCTGTGGGCATCGTGTTTCGTGATGGCAGATGGACCATGCTGCCGATCTGTGCCGGTGCCGACGTCAGGCACAACGATGGCGTGCGGCTGGCCGCCGACGGCGCGCATGGTGCCATGGCCCGGCGCGTGTTGAGGGGGCCGCGGCAGGGTGGCGTGTCGGAGGACGTGTCCGGCAATGCTGGTGCCAAGGACAGTCGAGGGGCGCCGGCATCGGTTCATGGCCGGGAGCCCATTGTCTTGCGGCAGGAGTACGTGACTGAGCCTCGGGATAGCGGGGCCGTTGCCCCCGCCGCCACCGCCGTCCCGTTGTCGGCGGCGGTCATGCAACGGGTGGATGCCGCGGCGCGCCGGCTGGCGAGGACGTTTCGTGACGAGAGCTATTATCAGATCGACATGATTGCCACGGGGTGGGACGAAGTCTATTTCTCGGCGATCGCGACGCGCCCTTCTTTGCGCCGTGATGGCCCGTTCGCCTGGATGTTATCGGCAGCGGGGTTGACGCCCGTTGACCTGATCCGCATTGAACATGCGAACTATGCCGCGTCGCGCGCGTTTCGGCACAAACGTTTTGCGCGGATCGCGGAGTGGGTCGCGGTGCATGGGTGACGCTATCACATCATCCGTCGCGCGACGGCGTCAACCTCGATGCCAGGCTTAACAGCGCCGCGGACACGAGAATCGATACCAGTCCCATGGCCATGCCGTCACCGATCGATCCTTGTTCGAACTGTCGCCATACAAAGATCGATACGGTCTGCAGTCCGCTGGGCGCCAGCAGCAACGACGTCACCAGCTCACGCGACGCGATGGCGAAGACGATCATCGATGCCGCCGCCAAGGACGGCGCGACCAACGGCAGCGTGATGCGCCACGCGGCGTGTGCGGCCGTCGCCCCATGCACGCGTGCGGCGGCTTCCAGCGATGCTCCTGATTGCCGGAGTGCCGTTCCCGCGTACCGTACCGGATAGGGCAGCATCAGGCAGCTATAAGACAGCAGCAGGATGAACCAGGTGCCGTACGGGGTGGCCGGCCAGAACCGTTGATTCCACGCCAGGATCAATCCGACCGCCACTACCACGCCGGGTAATGCATGCGGCAACAAGCTCAAGGCATCCAGTGTCGCGCGACCGCGCAATGTCGAACGTACGGCATACCAAGCGCAGGCCAGTCCCAATACCGCGGTCACCACCGAGGTTGCGGCAGCGAGGCCGGCGCTGGTGAGGATCGCCGATAAGCCGTCTTCCCCTTGTGAAAACAGGATGGCAAAATGGGCCAGCGTCAGATTGGACAACTGCAACCCACCGGACAGCGTACGCGATACCGCGGTGGCCAGGATCGCGCCGAGCGGCGCCGCGGTGGCGCATGCCGCGCATGATGCGAAGAGGATCGTCACCGGCCAACGCCATGCCCCGAGCGTGCGCACGGCAACGCTCACGGGCTTGCCGTTCTCGACGGAAACGTCTCGCCCGGACAGCGTTCGTTGCTGAAGCGTGAATGCGCCGATGGCCAATCCCGCCAACAGCAGCGACAGCACCGAGGCACCGGGTAGATCGATCGGCCAGTCGGAAAAGCGCGATTCGATCGCCGTCACCAACACACCGACACCGGCACGTGCTCCCAGGGCCGCGGGTGCGCCGAACTCTTCCACGGACATCGTGAAGGCCAGTAGTGCGCTGGCGGCGATTGCCGGCAGCGCCAACGGCAGCGTGACATGCCGGAATGCCCGCGAAGGCGATGCGCCGTGGACCCGCGCGACATCGGCGAGACGACCGCCGATCTGCGCGAAGGCACGCGAAACGGCGAAATAGACAACCGGGAAGGTGGTCATCGTCATCACGAATACCATGCCGGTGAACGAAAACAGGGCGTCACCCGGATGCAGCCCGGTCAGTTGCTGCAGATAGCCCGCTGGCTGCAGCAACAGCATCCAACTGAGCGCGGCAAGATAGGGTGGTATCAGAAATGGCACCAGGAACAGCACGTCCCAGACACGTGCGAATGGCAATGCGAAAAGACCGCGGACGGCGCCCAATACCGTACCGAGCACCGTGGCGGCAACGGCGACTGTGACGCCAAGGCGTATCGTCGTGCCGAGCAGGACCCAGGTTTGCAGCGCGCCGAGAGTGGACGGCAACGCGCCGAACGGATGCGTGAGCCGACCGTCGGCGAGCGACGGAAAGATCGCCTGTAGCACGATGAACGCCATCGGCAACGCCACAATGACCAGCAAGACCAGCCATAACAATGCAGGTGCGGCGCCTACCATTCTCGCGGCGATACGTTGCCATGCACGGGGGGTACCGCGCGCTGCATCATGGATATCATTTTCGTCGCCGGCGCTGCCACGCGCCTGCGTATGCTCGATGCGGCTCACGGCTGGCCGAACAAGGTCTTGAAGCGTGCGAGCACATCGATGCGGTTGTCATGGCCCGCGTCGCCGTCTTGCGGTAGCAGACGCAGGTCGTTGAACGATGCGCGCTTCAGCAGGATGTCGGTACGGGCCGGGATCAGCCAGGCATCGCCTACCGCCTGCTGACCTTCTTTCGATAACACGTAGTCGATAAAGGCGCGTGCTTCGGACTGATGCGTGGACGATTTCAGGACCATCATCGGACGGGGCGCGATCACGGTGCCACTGGATGGGAAGATCACCTTGACCGATTCTCCCTGTGCCGTGGCCGCGTAAGCGACGTAGTCGACCGCACCGAACACGGCTGCCTTTGCGCCTTGCAACACGGGGTTCAGCGCCTGCGCATTCGGTCCGGATACCTGCATGCCATTCTGTTTCAGCGCCGTGAACAATTGCCAGGCGTTGTCGCCAAGGCGGCGTTGCAAGCCGAGCAGCAAATCAGCCGATGCGCCCGATAGGGCCGGGTCCGGCATGGTGACCTTGTCATGGAAGGCAGGTTGCGTCAGGTCACGCCAGTCCTTGGGTTCCGGTGTCCCGCTCCGGCTGTTCCAGACGATGCCGAGCGCGGAGATGCCTTGCGCAACGTACGTTGCGGTCTTGAACGGCGCCGGGACCGCGTCGGCTTCATGGCTGCCTGGCGTTTGCCACGGGGCGAGCCAACCACGGGCGTCGAGATCATGGGCGGCGTCCCACGACGCGGAAATCAGCACATCAGCGCGCGGATTGGCCTGCTCGGCTTCCAGCCGTGCCATGACCTTGCCGGTGGTGGCCTGGAACAGATCCACCTTGATCCCAGTCTTCTTTTCAAAGCCGACGGCCAGCTTGCGGCTTAATGTGCCGGGGCCGGCGGTGTAGACCGTAATGGCATGTGTATCGGCATGTGCCGGCGCGGCGGAGGAAGCAAGCAGCATTGTCACAATAGGAAAGAGTGCGTGGCTGGTGAACAGTGTAACCAGCGCGGAACGGATCGTCATGATGGCAAGCTTAAAGGGGGGGCGTGTTCGACGTCACCCGGTGTTTCCACGGGAGAATCGGGACGCACCATATTGATGGAGTCGATACGGCCATGTGCGAGGGCGGCAATACGATCAGCCAGCGCATGCGCTTCTTGCGGATCGTGGGTAACGTAGACCGCCGTGGTGCCAAGTTGCCGCAACATCGTGCCGATGTCTTCGCACAGGCGGGCGCGCAGATCGCGATCGAGATTCGATAGCGGTTCGTCGAACAGCAGCACGTCCGGTGCGGCGACGATCGCGCGGGCCAGGGCGACGCGTTGTTGTTGACCGCCAGACAGCGCCTGCGGGCGACGATCGGCAAGGTGCGCGAGGCCGACCATCGCCAATGCTTCATTGACCCGTTCCCGGCGCGCGGCACGAGCGATGCCACGCATCTCCAATGGAAAAGATACATTGCCTGCCACGGTCATATGTGGCCACAGCGCATAATCCTGGAACACCATGCCAAGGGAACGGTCCTCGGGGGCCATCCATGCGTCGCGTGGAACATCGCGCCGTGCCACGGGGGCATCTCCGGCGCGCGTGATAACCATGCCGCCACCGACACGCGTTGCGCCTGTCGCGACGAGACGATCGCCAAAACGGATCGCCCCGCAGGTCGGCCGCAACAGTCCGGCCAACAGTTTGAGCAATGTGCTCTTGCCGCAGCCGGATGGACCCAGCAGCGCCATCGTCGTGCCGGCGGGAACACATAACGTCAGGTCGTCCAGTACCCACGCGCTATCGCTTTCGCGGGTGGATGCCGGTATGAACGCATGACTGAGCTGGTCGATGTGAATCGCCACACTGGCGCCGCGAGGACGTGCGGTGGAGACGGACGGTGAATCGCCGGCCGCCATGTCAGAAGCGATGCCGGATGCCGACCATCGTCCCGAACTGGTTGCTGCCCGCGACGACATCGGTCCCGAAGCCGTTCAGGCCGAGATTCGAGCCGTGCCGGTTCAGCACATAGCCGACGTTGATATAGACGTCGGTCCGCTTCGAGAAGAAGTAGTCGCTGCTGACCTGGAACGACCACGGATCGCGATTCGTATCCTTGAAATCCTGATACATCGCGGTCGCTGCCAGTTCCAAGGCCGGGTTCAGCCTGTAGGTGGCACCTAGCCAGTAGAAATTCGAGATTTCCGACTGGGTGGTGGTCAGCGTTGTGAGGTGCGTTGCTCGGCCATCGCGGTAACGCCAGCCGCCTGACACTTCAACGGAAGCGAACGTGTATTTGGCGGCCAAGGCGACCGCGCGATTCAGGTTGCCCTCGTAGCCACCGACCTTCGCCGTGGTGGCGGCGTTGAGCGCGGTCGATCCGCCGTTCTTCTGGTCATAGGCCAGCACCGCGTTGAAAGGGCCGCCGCGGTATTCGATACCCGCTTCGAGCACCTGCGCCCGGCGATTGTCGCCCGGCGTGGCGCTGCCGAAGCTTACGTCGTCATACCCTTTCGAATACTGCGCCAACACATGGAATGCGCCAAATGCGTTCTCATAGCGCACGGTGTTGTCGAGGCGGTCCGAGAAGATTGGGTCCTGCATCTTGACCGCATAGACGGCGTTGCCGAGCGGGTTGTACTTGCTGACCCAGTCCAGGAAAATGCCGCCCTGGCGACCCAATGTGAAGCGGCCGTAGGTCTTGTTCGACAGGCCCACGTAAGCGAGGCGACCGAATTCACGGCTGCCTTGCAGCGTCTTGCCGCTGGTGGCATCGAAGCCGTTTTCGAGCAGGAACAGCGCCTGGGTACCGCCGCCCAGGTCTTCGGTGCCTTTAAAGCCCCAGCGGGAGCCGGACATATTGCCGGACGTGGCGCGGACGACGTTTTGCTTACTACCGCTGGTGGTGCTTGCCGCCGACGTCAGGAACTCGGCACCCGAGTCGATGATGCCGTACAGCGTCACATTGGATGCGGCATGGGCTTGAGTGACGGCAAGACCCGCTAGGGAAGCGATGGCGGCGAGCGTCGTGCGCATGGCACGGGTGGAAGCCGTGGAGATGAGGCAGGTGGCGACGGGTGCGTCGCAAACAGCGAGGGTTGCTGCGTCGGGCGTGCAGATGCCCTCCGCGTGCGTGCGGATCGTTTTCATTTCAGCTCAGGTCCTCTATGGGATTCGATTGAGCTTGCAATGTAATAAATCGAGATGACTGGCGCGTGACAGAGCGGGAAACGCATGCCAGTGGGCCCCGACTACGGTGTTAAGGCCTGCCCGGCCCTGCCATTCGGTCAGGTTTTCCCGGAAATTGCATCTGCTGCCTTGAAATTGCCATAGCTCGCCCCTATACTTAGCACTCGTTGGCGGAGAGTGCTAACAGCTCTCTTGGCATTCGCCGGGAAGGGCCTGAAAAGGCCGTCCGGCGGGGTTGGGGTTGTTGTCGCCTTGACGGGTTGCGTGAAACGCAGCGTCTGTTCCGCCACGGCTGCCTGTTTCAGGTGGCGCGGAGTCAACCGGGTGACGACGCGGATGCGTCGCACCACGCGCGATTTACCTCGTGGTCATGTCCTGTTTTGAATTGAAAGGAGTGTGTATGAACCTGCGTCCCTTGCACGATCGCGTCATCGTCAAGCGTCTCGACCAAGAAACCAAGACGGCTTCGGGTATCGTTTTGCCGGATTCGGCTGCGGAAAAGCCGGACCAAGGCGAAATCCTGGCTGTCGGCCCGGGCAAACGTGATGATAAGGGCGTACAGAATGCGCTCGACGTCAAGGTTGGTGATCGCGTGCTGTTCGGTAAGTACGCTGGCCAGACCGTCAAGGTCGATGGTCAAGAGCTGCTGGTGATGCGTGAAGAAGACATCATGGCAGTCGTGAACAAGTAAAGGCGCGTTCCGCGCCGTTCTTCACGTCCGGTCCGCCTTCGAGCGGCGATGGACGTGGGCGGTGCGACGCACCGGCATGGTTGCGCGAGAGGCGTCCGACGCCTCGAAAAGGGGTGATGAGCCCGCGCCGCGTCGTGCTGGCATCCTGTTGTTCGACAAATGCACAAAGTATTCTAGGAGTTTCAGAACATGGCAGCTAAAGAAGTCGCTTTTGGTGATTCGCCGCGCGCGAAGATGGTCGAAGGGATCAACATCCTGGCCAATGCAGTAAAGGTCACGCTGGGCCCGAAGGGCCGTTTCGTGGTGCTGGAGCGTAGCTTCGGCGGCCCGACGGTTACCAAGGACGGTGTTTCGGTCGCAAAGGAAATCGAGCTGAAGGATCGCTTCCAGAACCTGGGCGCGCAAATGGTCAAGGAAGTGGCTTCCAAGACCAGCGACAACGCAGGTGACGGTACGACGACGGCAACGGTGCTGGCACAAGCCATCGTGCGCGAAGGCCAGAAGGCTGTGGTCGCTGGCTTGAACCCGATGGACCTGAAGCGCGGTATCGACCTGGCCGTCGTGGCGGCCGTCGCCGAGCTGAAGAAGCTGAGCAAGCCGTGCACGACCAGCAAGGAAATCGAGCAAGTGGGTTCGATCTCGGCCAACAGTGATGAATCGGTTGGCAAGAAGATCGCCGCGGCGATGGACAAGGTTGGCAAGGAAGGCGTGATCACCGTCGAAGACGGCAAGTCGCTGGAAGATGAACTCGAAGTCGTCGAAGGGATGCAGTTCGACCGCGGCTACCTGTCGCCGTACTTCGTGACGAACCCGGAAAAGCAAGTTGCCGTTCTGGAAAATCCGTACGTGCTGCTGTTCGACAAGAAGATCTCGAACATCCGTGACCTGCTGCCCGTGCTGGAGCAAGTGGCGAAGTCGAGCCGTCCGCTGCTGATCATCGCGGAAGACGTCGAAGGCGAAGCCCTGGCAACGCTGGTGGTCAACAGCATCCGCGGCATCCTGAAGACCGTGGCCGTCAAGGCGCCGGGCTTTGGCGATCGCCGCAAGGCCATGCTGGAAGACATCGCGATCCTGACCGGTGGTCAAGTGATCGCGGAAGAAACCGGCCTGACGCTGGAAAAGACCACGCTGGAACACCTCGGCCATGCCGTACGTGTCGAAATCGGCAAGGAAAACACGACGATCATCGACGGCGCAGGCCAATCGGTGAACATCGAAGCACGCGTCAAGCAAATCCGCGCGCAGATCGAGGAAGCCACGTCGGATTACGACCGTGAAAAGCTGCAAGAACGCGTTGCCAAGCTGGCAGGCGGTGTTGCGCTTATCCGTGTTGGCGCGGCGACCGAAGTCGAAATGAAGGAAAAGAAGGCCCGCGTGGAAGATGCACTGCACGCAACGCGCGCTGCCGTTGAAGAAGGCATCGTGCCTGGCGGCGGTACCGCACTGATTCGCGCACTGGTGGCAGTGTCGGCAGTGAAGGGTGCAAATGCCGACCAGGACGCAGGCATCAAGATCGTGCTGCGCGCGATGGAAGAGCCGCTGCGTCAGATCGTCTCGAACGGTGGCGAGGAAGCCAGCGTGGTTGTGGCTGCGGTGAAGGCGGAAAGCGGTAACGTTGGCTACAACGCGGCAACCAGCAAGTACGAAGACTTGGTCGAGGCAGGTGTCGTGGACCCGACGAAGGTGACCCGTAGCGCGTTGCAAAACGCGGCGTCGGTGGCTGGCCTGGTGCTGATGACGGATTGCGCTGTCGTTGACCTGCCGAAGGATGACGCGCCGGCGGCTGGCGGTATGCCTGGCGGCATGGGTGGCATGGGTGGCATGGGCATGGACATGTAAGTCCTGCTCGCGGGAAGGGTTGATGCAGCGGCGTGGTGGTATGATCCGGCCGCGCGGTCTGCATCAGGGGCGAGCGTCCCGCCTTTGAGGCACCGTCCCGCTGCAATGCAGTGCGGTCCATGGCGGCAACGCCATGAAAAACGCGAATGACTTCTTGGAGTCATTCGCGTTTTTGCTTTCTGGTTGGCCAGACATGTGCATGCACATGCATGGCGCTTGGCTATCACGCCATCAATGCCGTGAACCCTGCATCGACCATGCGTCGATTGGCGCGACACGGCGTTCGGAGATGATGATCTCGCCGCTGCCCGCATGCGCTCGCGCATCAGCGTCGGTCGTTGTGTCGTCAGTGCCGTCACCGTCGCCTTGTACCACGGCGGCGGCGAGGTCGGCATTACCTCCAGCCTCGTCGCTTTCCCCTGGACGCGCGCGCAGTCCCGGTGCGCCGGCACCCAGACTCCAAAAATACCGATGAGGCATCCATGCCCCCATGCCAGGGCGGAAGCCGTGACGCATGGCCTGAGCAAGGTAGCGTTGCGCCTCCGCAATCGCATCCTGCGCCGTGTAGCCGCTCGCCAGCAGCGCGGCGATCGCGGCGGCCAGCGTATCGCTGAATCCAACGCCGCTGCCGGGATGCGGCGGAGAGAACGCATCCCGGCCTTCACGCGTCGTCTTACTCTGCCATGGACCCGCGACGGGGCCGGCGCCGGCAAAGCGACGATAGCCGATGCGGCCGCGTTCGCTGAAGATCGTGTGTGCGTATTCGCTACCCTGCGCCGCGGAGAGCACCAGGAATTCCGCGCCGGCGTCGATGATTCGGCCAATCGCCTGCGCGGTGGCGGCATCGTCACCGGTCGGGTCATCGAGGCCGGCGCCCGCCGGGGTCGGCAGGATGGACGGCCATTCGCTGGCTAACTGGCCGAAACCGCGCGCCCGTTGCACGATGGCTTGTTCGCCGAGATGCATTTCCACCCCTGACGGTGCCGCATCGTCCTCGCCGTATGGGTCGCTGTCATCCAGATAGATCACGCTTTCACCCAAGCCTTCATAGCTGGCCAGTTGGCGCGCGAGCGCCGCATCGGCGACCACGATCGACGATTGTGGCACCAGTAACTCACCGATTGCCGCGCAAAGGTGGTCATCCGCCAGTATATGGCCGTTTTCGTCGCGGCCCAGGTCTGGGTGCAGGATCAGTGGCAGGGTATCGTAATCGGCCACCACTTCGGCGATCGCGCTGGCGATCTCGGCACTGACGGTCGCCCCGATCTTGAACGCGGCAACCGGCATGTCTTCGAGCAACATCCGGGCTTGCGAGACGACATGTTCGGGATCGACGGCGGTGACGCCCAGGCAATCGCGGGAATCACGGACTGCGTAACCAGTCAGGACACTGACGCCGTGGCAGCCCATGCTGGCGAAGGTCGCGAGGTCGGCATGCACGCCGGTGGCACCGGTGGGATCGGCAATGCCGAAGGTTAAAACAATAGGAGGGGGGGAACTTATCATGCGTCAAATTGTTGCGCAGGCACGTAGTTGCGTGAAAGAGAAACGCCTGTCGGGCTTTCCGTCAATGCGGCAAAACGTTACCATCATGCTTTGCATTGTAGCGGATCGTCGTACGACGCATCGAAAGAATGGAATATCAAAGTTGGATGTGCCTGATTTGTGGTTGGATTTACGACGAGGAAGCGGGTTTGCCGGAAGAGGGCATTGCCCCTGGCACAAAGTGGGACGACGTACCAATCAACTGGACCTGCCCCGAGTGCGGTGCCCGTAAGGAAGATTTCGAGATGGTTCAGATCTGATTTGCACCGCGCGCCCCGTCGGGGTGCGTGCGGTCCTGTGGCCGGACCCGGTCAGCGCGACGCGGTCCGGCTTTTTGCGTGGCGCGCCGGCGAGCGGTTGTTGATCCGGCATCGATGCCTTATACCACCGTCGGGTCGCGCGTCGCGCTCGGGGCATGACTGGTGTGGTGGCAGACCCTCACGTCTCGTGCGTGCCGGGTTGCTTTACCACGCCATAGCGTTCCAGCGTGCGCTGCCGCGCTTCGGCATGGTCGACGAGCGGGTGCGGATATTCCTTGCCGAGCGTGATGCCTGCGCGCGCCAGGATCTCCGGCTTGGCGAGCCATGGGGCATGGATCGATTTGTCGTCGAGCGCCGCCAGCTCGGGGACCCATTCTCGTATAAAGGCGCCGTTGGCGTCGAATTTCTCCGATTGCGTCATCGGATTGAAAATGCGGAAGTAGGGCTGCGCATCGCATCCGCTGGATGACGCCCATTGCCAGTTGCCGTTGTTCGCGGACAGGTCGAAGTCGTTGAGCAGTCGCTCGAAGTAGGCCTCGCCACGCCGCCAATCGATGCCCAGGTCCTTTATCAGGAACGTCGCCGCGACCATCCGCAGCCGGTTATGCATGAAGCCGGTCTGGTTGATCTGGCGCATGGCGGCATCCACTAGCGGGTAGCCGGTACGGGCCTCGCACCAGGCCGCGAAATGGGCGTCGGCTTGCTTGCCAGACTCCCAGGCAATCAGGTCATAGTCCGGTTTAAAGGCATGGCGTGCCGGTTTGGGTATCCGGAGCGGGGTCGTGTGCGTCTTTTTTGCCGAGTCTTCATCCAATTCATCGTCCGTATCGTCGATGACGAGTCGCGGGTGGTGATACAGGATCTGGAAGAAAAAGTCGCGCCAGACGAGCTCTGACAGCCAGGTCTCGGCGCCCTCGCGGTCGCGCGCCGCGTGGCTGGCGGCATAAGCCGTACGCGCCAGCGCACGCGCCGAGATGGTACCGTGCCGCAGATGCGTCGACAGCAAGCTGGTGGAGGCCAAGGCCGGGAAGTCGCGTGTGCGATGGTAGTCGCCCACGCGGCTTTCGAATTGCTCCAGCAAGGTCAGCGCGGCGTCCTCACCGGCCGGCAACGGGCTTTGCGCAGCGCCGAAACCGAGCGCTTTCAGCGATGGCAACTGACGCGGGTGCAGCGTGCCTTTCACGTCAGGCAAGCTCGGTGAACGCGCCGGTGGGGCCGCGAGTCGGTCGAGATGCCGTTCCGACGGGCGTGCGGCGAAGGCGCAGTCACCTTGCGCCGCCTGCAGCCAGGCGCGCTTGTAGGGCGTATAGACGCTATACGGCTTGCCGGCGCCTGTGACGATCTCGTTCTTCTCGAAAATGGCCTGATCCTTGAAAGTCCGCAGCACGATATCATCGTCATTCAGGCGGTTGGCTACTTGGGCGTCGCGGGCGCGGGCGGCAGGTTCGTAGTCGTGATTGAGAAATACCGCGTCCACGCGCAGATGACGCGCCAGCGCGGGTACCAGGGACACGGGATCACCGTCGCCAATCCAGAGACCGCCGCCGTGACGTTGAAGGCTGGCTTGCAATTCCGCCAGGCTGTCGTGGATAAAAGCGACACGGGCATCGTGGGGCGGTAAGCCGTCCAGGATCGTCCGGTCGAATACGAACACACAGTGGACCTGCTGCGCAGCTTCCAGTGCATGGTAGAGTGCTGTCTGGTCGCGAGTACGCAGGTCGCGCCGGAACCATACCAGGGCGTTACTGAATTCGGGCATACCGTTACCGTGTCATTGCTAAAATTTGCATCATGTCCAAGTCCTCTGACGATCGCATCAACCTGACAAACCAATTCCTGATTGCCATGCCGGGCATGGTGGACTCGAATTTTTCGGGTACTGTCATTTATTGCTGTGAACACAGCGAAAAGGGCGCGCTCGGTCTCGTGATCAATCGACCCACCGACATCGACTTGAAGTCGCTGTTCGACCGGATCGATCTGAAACTCGACAGCGCGACTCTCTCCTCCCTCCCAGTGTACTTCGGCGGCCCGGTTCAGACAGAGCGTGGCTTCGTGCTGCATGAGCCCGGTGGCGAGTACACGTCGTCGATGTCGGTACCGGGTGGGCTCGAAATGACCACGTCGAAGGATGTGCTCGAGGCGGTTGCGAGCGGCCAGGGACCGAAAAAGTTCCTGTTGACGCTCGGTCACGCTGGGTGGGGCGCTGGACAGCTCGAAAACGAGATTGCGCAGAACGGCTGGCTTACCGTGGCCGCTGATCCGTCGATCGTGTTCGACGTACCCGCCGAGCAGCGGCAGGAAGCGGCGCTCGGCTTGCTCGGCGTCTCGTTGTCGATGCTGTCAGGCGAGGCAGGGCACGCCTGAATGGTGGGGTCATCTTCACCGTTCGCATCCGATGCCGCGGTGGGCACTGCGGCTGCTGGTTCAGGGGCGGGCGGGTCCGGCGAAGCACCGCAAGTGCCTGCCGCTGTTCCGACCAACGCGCCGACCTTCGTGCCGGATGCCGCCGTGGTGCTCGGTTTCGACTACGGTGAAAAACGCATTGGCCTGGCTGTCGGCAATACGCTGACTAGAAGTGCGAGACCGCTCACGATCATCGAGAATCGGTCGCGCGATTACCGTTTTGCTGAAATCGGCAAGGTGATTGCGGAGTGGCGTCCAGCGTGCCTCGTGGTGGGGCTGCCGCTGCATCCCGATGGCGCGCCGCATGAAATGACGCAACTGGCGCGGCGATTCGGCAACCAACTCCATGGTCGTTTTAATGTGCCGGTAGTCTGGGTGGATGAGCGCTATACGTCCGTGGAGGCCCGCCAGATGGCGCGGGAAACCGGGCAAGGTGGCGGTGGTCGTGGGGGGCGAAATAGCGCGGGGGCAGGTAGCCACCGCGGTGGCCGTGGCCCACGCATCGATGATGCCGCGGCCAGCCTGATTCTGCAGCAATACCTGAACGAGGGCGTCGCGGATCATGCCGCGCCCCGCGCGGGTGCCTGATGGCTTGGACGTCGCATCCGCAGGCACGGCGTGATGGCGCGTTGCAGCACCTGCTGACGTTGGACGGGTTGCCTCGCAAGCATCTGGAGCACTTGTTGCGATGGGCTGCGCGGTATCTCGATCAATTAATCGCGGGAGATGTTACCTCCGCGCCGGATCGTTGTGCAGGCCAGCCACTGCTTGCCAACGCACGCGTAGCGCCGATGTTTTTCGACGCTCAGGAACGGCTGCTGCCATTTCATGTGGCTGCACTGTCCCCGGACGTCGACCAACTTACATCGCCCGGCAATACGGCGTTTCGCATGGCGTCCGAGGATTACGTCGCGTGCGTCAGGGCTGCCGCCGCCCTCGGTGCGAGCTACAGGACGTGCGCGGAGTCGGGGTTGACGCCGAAAGTGGCCCCGACGTCGTCGTCCGGGACTTGTGCATCCGCAAACTTGGCTAATCTGGATGCCCTGCCAGACCGTACACATGGAGAACCCCTGGCGGGACGTGCCCAACGCCCGCTGATCGATTGGTTGCCGGAACTTGTCGATGCGCGCTATTTGATATTCCACCATCCGCAGAATGGTGCGCCTTTCCTAGTTGCCGCGCATTGCATGCCGCACCAGCACGTCATCAATGCCGGCGACGGCAGCTATGCGCACCCCGTTCGTGCGCTGTGCAACGTACTTGATATCCTGCGCCACACCCCGGCGTTGACCGAACTGCGCGTGGCAATCGTTGGCGATATCGCCGAGTCCGGTATCGCCCGCTCGACCTTGCACGCGTTGACGACGCTGGGGACTCCGGAGATTCGGGTAGTAGGCCCGACGACGCTGACCGTTGAAGCCATTGCCCACCTTGGCGCGACCTGGTATGAGGATGGCGCGGTTGGTTTGGCCGATGTCGATGTGGTGATCGTGATGTCGTCACCGGATGGGGGCTTGACTGATTCCACCGCACCTGTCGTTCGATTCAACGGCATGCCGCCTACAGGAGATGGCCGGGCGGAGGGCGTCGCGCCCGACATTCTTCGTCAAGCGGTATGGATGGCGGTGTTGGCAGTATTGGCCGGGCAGTCTGATGGCGATGCCAGCCGTGTTACCGGCGTCTATCGAGGAGATGGCGCTGTCGCACAGGATGAATGGACACCACCTCGGATCTACCACCAGGGTAGGCAATAACGATGCTCGCCACCCCGACCACCCAGGCGATGCCGACGTTGATCGAAGGTGCGACGGTGTTGCTGCCGTCGGCATCGGGTTGCGGCTTGCGCTCAGTGCGCGCCGACGTTTACCTCGACTCGGGTGTTATCGCGGGTATCGACACAGTCCCGGTGGGTTTTGATGTGTCGGCTGCCAAGCGCATTGATGCGCATGGCCTGATGCTTTTACCTGGCATGGTGGATCTTTGCGCGCGTTTTGGCACCACGGCTTCGGCTTGGCATGAAGCGGTGGCGGGTGGCATCACGGCGTTCTTCAGTCCCGGGAAAGGCGTGATCGATCGGTATGTGGTCTCGGCGTCGATGCCGCAGCGGGCCGTTCTGGGCCGGGAGGATATTAGCAGTGCCGATTCAGATGCAGGTGCCTATGCAGCCGATGAAATGGTCGGGCGTGTGGCAGGGGCCGTTGCGTCCGGGATGGCATCGCTTCCGCGTGCAGGGCTCGTTGAGATCGACGAAAGCGATGTTGATGCACCGCAACTGCGCAATGCGATGCTGCGAGCACGTGCGGCAGGCGCTTCACTATGGTTTCGGCCGCAGGACCGTGCGTTGGCGGGTCATGGCGTAATGGCAAGCGGCACCTTCGCTGTCCGATTGGGGTTGGCAGGCGTGCCGGCAGAAGCGGAAACGGCGCCGATCAGCCGTATTGTTGCATTGATGCGTGACACGGGTGCCTCAGTGCATTTGTCACGGCTGTCATCGGCAGGTGCGGTGGCGTTGGTCCGTGATGCAAAGGCCGAGGGGCTTGCGCTCACATGCGACGTCTCGGCACATCATCTTCATCTGATCGATGTGGATATCGGCTGGTTTGACAGTCGTTTCCGCCTTGATCCCCCTTTACGTGCGGCGATCGATCGTGATGCGCTACGTCGCGGTCTGGCCGATGGCACGATCGATGCAATCTGCTCCGATCACACGCCGCATTCGGTGCGCGCAAAAGCGGTTCCTTTTGCCCAAGCGCCTGCCGGCGCACCCGGGTTTGCGTACTTGCTTGCGTTGACGATCAAATGGGCTACCGAAGACCGGATCCCCATGGCCGATGCCATCACGCGGGTCACGTCGGTACCCGCCGCAATCGTCGGGCATCAAGCCTGGGGAATCGTTATCGGCAGGTCCGCGGATATGCTTCTGATCGATCCCGATGATTATTGGGATGTTCCCGATATCCGGCGAGCGGGGGGCGAGGCAAGAGAAACTCGCGCGCTGTCGCCCTTTTCCGGCTTCGAACTCCCCGCGCCAATACGGGAAGTCTGGGTTGCAGGTTGTCCGCAGTCGGAATTTTGGGACAAGACATGCCATGCGGATACCTTACAAGATCTGTAATATGCGGTTCACGGGGATGCGGAATGATTCGGCGCTTTGTCGGCGACGCGCATTGTCTGCTTATTTTCTGCCTTTCGCCTACTGTCCTTCATGCAACGTCCAATGAATTCCGCGCCTGAGACGGTCATTGTCGATTCACATCATGCTGCGTCCGGTCACGGCCCCACCGATCAGGAGCTCATCGTGGCCCGGCCCGCGCCGACCATGGCGAAATGGCGATTGATCGCACACATCGCAAGGGGTGTCTGGCAAATCCCGACGCGATACAGACGGGCCGATGTTATCGAGAAGCAGCGCCTGATTCGGGTCTGGTCGGAGCAACTGCTGGCTTTATGTGGTGTGACGTTGAAAGTGCACTTGCCGGACGGTGTGCGGGTGCTGGAGCAAGGGACGATGCTGGTGTCGAACCATGTATCCTGGCTCGATATCTATGTCATCAACGCCTGGCGGCCCACGCCATTCGTGGCGAAAGCCGAAATCGCACGCTGGCCGGTGATTGGCTTTCTGGCGACCGCGATCGGCACCGTGTTTATCCAGCGTGAACGCCGGGGCGATGCGAAGCGGATCGTCGATCAGTTGTCGCGCGTATTGAAGGAGGGGGGCCTCGTATGCCTCTTTCCAGAAGGGACGACTAGCGATGGGCGTACGGTCCTGCCGTTCCACGCGAATATTTTTCAGGCGGCGGTGGCCGCGGGGGCGCCGGTCCAGCCAGTGACCTTGCTATACGAACGACCGCATGCCGGTCAACGCGGCGAGCAGTCTCTCGCGCCGGCTTATATCGGTGATATGTCGCTTGGCGATACGTTGAAAGCGGTGCTGAGGACAGGGCCAATCATTGCGCATCTTTACGTTGGCCAGCCATTGATGGATCTTGCCGATCGACGCAGTGCCGCACAAGCCGCCTATACGGCGATCGACGAGATGCTGAAGACCATGCAGGCGCCGCTGAACGTGCCGTGATCGTGTAGTCAGTTGCCTTCGTACGGGGGCGCCTCTGAATCGTCTGTCCCTAAAGCATGGCAAGGGACTTGGAACAAGGTGCGCTTGGCGGGATCGCTGGAAAGGCGGCGTCCGCTGAGGCTATTGCCCCACACACAGCCACTATCCAGGCCAAGCAGTCGATCCTTTGTCACCAGGCCCAATGCGGCCCAGTGGCCGAAGATGACGGTGACGTCCGCGGTACGGCGACCTGGGACGTCGAACCAGGGCATGTAGCCGGGAAGCGCGGAATCCAATCCGCCGTTTGCCTTGAATTCCATCTCGCCCGCCGCGTTGCAAAAACGCATCCGGGTCAAGGCATTGGCGATCACACGCAGCCGGTCGTCGCCTTCGAGATCATTGCGCCATACATGACCGTTGCCGGCGTAGATGCGGGCGATGAAGGTACGCCAGTCGTTGCTGCGCAGGCCCGTTTCCAGTTCTGCGGCAAGGGACAGGGTCGTCGCGGCGTCCCATTGCGGGGGCACGCCAGCGTGTACCAAAAGCATGCCGTCCGTGAAATGTGCCAGCGGACGATGTCGGACCCAGTCTATCAAGGCCGAGGCGTCGGGGGCGTCGAGAATGTCCGAGATGGTGTCGCCGCGCTTCATCGTGCGCACGCCTGCGGCCACGGCTAATAGGTGCAGGTCGTGATTGCCCAGGATCGCGGTTGCGCGGTTACCTAAGGCGATAAGACGACGTAGGGTGCCGAGGGAGTCGTGGCCACGGTTAACGAGGTCGCCGCAGAACCATAGTGGTGAGCGGCTCAGGGCCTGGCTGCTGGCGATGCGGCGCTCGTCATCAGCGTCGATTTGATCAAGCAAACGATCGAGTGCGTCGCGACAGCCTTGTAGATCGCCGATGGCGATGGGCGTATTGCGAGCAAATGAAACGTCAGAGAACGAGCCTGCGCTGGTGTACGGGAATGCAGTGACAGATGCGGACATATTATAAAACTGAAGGCTGTAAGTCGTCGATCACGCAACCTACCGATTGGCTCGCGACAGGCTGTCACGCGTAGCTACAACGCAACGTCGTGTTACCGGGCTGTTAGTTCGCTATTGTGCCGGAAAAGTGCAAAACGCATGGAAATCGCTCCGCCGTTCTTCGCGCGGCATAGTGACTATTCCGAAAATTTATGGGGCGTCGACATAGGCGCTTACCGCAACTGCCTGCTTGATTCGACATCGGACGGAGGCGTTGCAGCGCCGTGGTAGAATTCCGGTGCGAAACCGTAACAGATGGATTGGCTAGCTGTTTTTTGCGCTCGGTTTTCGATAAAGCAACCAGCGGACTGGGTGGCGAGAAAAATCGAGATGGTTGACGCTTACAAAGCGGAATGATGTAAAGCTATAAGCAAGCACGCGCTAAGCGATAGCCAACAAACAGTGCCCTCATGCAATTGAATAACAACTCGAGCATCGACATCATTGATCTGGCTGATCATGATGGATCGAACGATATTTCGACGGCCTTGAAATCGGTCCGAATCTGGGCGACGCTTGGCTGGCATGACATCAAGCAGCGATATCGACGCTCCATCATCGGTCCGTTTTGGTTTACGTTGAGCACACTGATCATGGTGGTGGTGCTCGGCGCGTTATATTCAACGCTCTTGCGGCAAAACATCCGGGACTATTTGCCTTATCTTGCTGTCGGATTGGTGGTTTGGCAGTACATCGGGACAATGGCAAATGAGGGATGCATGGCCTTTATTGGTTCTGCATCTTTGATTAAACAAATTAGAATCCCGCTAACCATTCACGTTTGCCGCATTGCGTGGCGTAACTTTGCAATTTTATTGCACAGTTTGCCCGTTGTGGTGGTTCTCATGATGGTATTTGGCAACTGGCCGCGGCCTGAGTTTCTGCTCGTACCCGTGGCGCTAGCGCTTCTTTTTCTGCATGGTGTGTGGATAGGCGTCACCCTTGGCATCTTGTGCGCGCGGTTTCGGGATGTGCCTCCTATCGTGACCAATCTGATTCAGGTGGTGTTTTTCTTCACGCCGGTCATGTGGTCGCCCGAAATTTTGAAAAATCGTGCCTGGATTGCTGAATACAACCCCTTGTACCACTTAATCGAAACCGTCCGCGCGCCGCTGACAGGGCGGCCGATTTCATGGGAGTCCTGGGCGTGGTCAATTGGGTTGCTGATCGTTGGATTTGGCGTCGCGCAGTATTTGATGCGTCGCAGTCGAAATCGTGTTCCTTATTGGTTGTAGAACGTGAGTGCTTCTATCGTAGCGAAGGACGTTTTCGTCGAATTTCCCATTTACGAAAACTCACATAGGTCATTAAAGAAAGCGGTTTTAAACGTCACGACGGGTGGCCGGTTGGGACAAGATGCCGGGAAAAAAACGATCGTTACGGCGCTTGCCGATCTTAATTTCACTTTCGGCCATGGAGAACGGGTTGGGCTTGTCGGGCATAACGGATCTGGCAAGACGACCTTGTTGCGGACGCTTTCCGGAATCTACGCACCGGTTCGTGGCACCCTTGTGACGCAGGGCAGGATAGCGTCGCTGCTGGATGTTTCCCTCGGGCTTGATCCAGATGCCAGTGGATTCGAAAACATTTATCTGCGAGGTATTCTTGATGGACTGAGTCCGGCCCGAATTCGGAGCAAGGTCGACGATATTGCTGATTTTACGGATTTAGGTAATTACCTCACGCTGCCGGTGCGGACGTATTCCAGCGGGATGATGTTGCGACTTGCCTTTGCCATCTCGACGTCGATCGAAGCCGATATCTTGATCATGGACGAATGGCTGAGCGTCGGCGATGCGAACTTCCAGGAAAAAGCAGGCGCTCGTCTCACGGAGTTGGTTGGCAAAGCCTCAATTGTTGTCCTTGCCACGCATGATCCGGGGCTGATCGACCGCGTCTGTACGCGGCGCATCGTCATGGAGCACGGACGTATGGTATCCGACGAGAGCGTGTCCATGGGACAGTCTGTAGACCAGCCTTAGTCCATTTGTGGCGCTTCCATGCAGATTCCTGGTGAATGATGATTGGCGTACTTTATCCGCAGCGTTGCAATAGTGAGAGCGACAGCCAGATCGTTGGCGAGTCGGCCGGCCCGTTAGTCCTTGCGGCTGTTCGTCGATCCGTAAGCCAACCACAGGCGCAGCCACTAAGCTTAGCCGGGTTGAATCAGACGCGTATGCTGGTGGCGGTGGATATACCCGACTGTTGGGGCGACATTCTCGGCGACTGGTTGGCGTCCAATAAGACGCGCAAACTCGTCGTGCTGGGGCGGATGCCCGCATCGCTGTATAGACGTTTTGGATGGGGTGGCCGCGCGTTGCCGGATTTGTCTGAGGTGGGGTCCAGCGTACCCGCGCCTGCAAAGGCGACGGCGCGGAGTCGCGCCGAAATCGTCTACGGTGAACGTGCCGAACGTTTGGGGGCGTCTGGCTGGCGGCGGCCGTTCGAACGTTTTGATTTTGCGGACGAATGGAACAACCTAGGCTTCGGCGCGGTGCGCTGCGTTGGAGACAAATGGAGCATCGCGCACGGTCTTGAAACATACGATGACGAAGTGGCCGCGATTCATATCGATGGTCTGCCTACGGGCAGTTTTGTCGCATTGCATGATGCGCCGGGCTATAGCGTCCTTTGGATTAATCGACCTGTCGGTTTTATCGATTCCTACGAATGGCGGATGCTCGAGCATTTCTGGGCGTCTTATCGCGCGGCGACCTTGCCTTGTCAGCCGGTTATTCGTGAAATTCCGTTTGGTTACGACGCTTGCATTACGTCGAGACTCGATTGTGACGAAGATGTCGAATCTGCTCGACCCTTGTGGGAAGCGTATAAATCGCTAAATGTGCCATTTTCATTAGCCGTTCATACGACGAACTTGCGCGATTCGGCACATCATCCAATATTGCGAGAGCTTGTCGCGTGCGATGAAGCGTTGCTTTCGCACACGGCCACGCACGCCCCGAATTGGGGTGGAACGTACGAACGCGCTTTCGAAGAAGGGCGACGTTCGATGGAGGACATTTTTGCGGTGACCGGGCAACGGGTTCGCTATGCAGTCTCCCCCTTCCACCAGAGTCCGGATTACGCTTTGGATGCCTTGTCGGACGTCGGCTACGAGGGGTGCATTGGGGGCCTGATTCGTAATGATCCTGCTTTCCTCATTGCGCGCGGCGGCCCGTTGAATAATTTGCCACATTCTTTCATCGGCCATTCCCAGCAGTGCATGATGCATGGCGATTGCTTGCTAGAAGAGGGCGACGCGCTTGCGACGTTCAAGTGCGCTTTTGATCAGGCTTATCAAACGGCCACCTTGTTCGGATATCTGGATCATCCATTTTCTCCTCGTTATTCCTACGGGTGGTCTACCGAGCACGCGCGTATCGATGCGCACACCGAACTTATCGCGTACATTCGCCAGGTAGCTGCCAAGCCGCTTTTTCTGAATGAAAATCAGGCAATGGATTTCTTGCGGCTGAAGTCGTCCCTCTCTATTTTTCAAATCGACAACTGCGGCGACGCTGGCGCTGAAATGCGCTTTACCGCGCTAGAAGGAGGGATGTTGCCCGCGGTCACCTTGCGGGACGGTATCGCGTTGGGTATCGCCGTCGAGTTTTGTGGTCGCGTATTTGCCGCAGCGTCGCTTGCGGAGCAACGCCAATGAAGATTATGGTCGTTCTCGGGACGAGGCCGGAAGCGATCAAACTTGCGCCGGTCGTTGCCATGCTGCGTTCTGCGTATGCGAATTCGATTCAGACCACCGTTGTCAGCACCGGGCAGCATAAGGAAATGTTGGCGCAAGCGCTTTCGTTCTTTCACCTGGTGCCTGACATCGAGGTCGGTGTGATGACGCATGCCCAGACGTTAAATACACTGGCGAGTCGTGTGCTACAGGCAATGGATGCTGTGCTTGAAGCCCAAGCCCCAGATTGGATAATCGTACAAGGCGATACGACCACCGCGTTTTGTGCTGGTCTCGCGGCGTTTCAGAGGGGTATTAAAGTTGCTCACGTGGAAGCAGGGTTGCGGACGGGAAATCTGTCGAGTCCGTTTCCCGAGGAAGCCAATAGGTCAATGCTCGCGCGCATCGCATCGCGTCATTTTGCGCCTACGCTGAAAGCGGCCGCTAATTTGATGGCGGAAGGTATTGCGCGTGACGGGATTGTCGTGACCGGAAACACGGTCGTTGATGCGATCGATATGGTGGTCCCGCCGTCTCGACGTGATCAATTCCACGTTGCCAGGCAGGGTGCAACACGGCCACAAGTTCTTGTGACGTGCCATCGCAGGGAAAATTTCGGTTCGATCATGGCGGATATTTGCGCGATGTTAAGCCGACTTTGTGCCCGCTATGCTGAACACAATTGGGTGTTTCCGGTACATCTGAATCCCGCAGTTAGGGAGCCGGTGATGCGGGTATTGTCGGGTATTCCGAATTTGCGTTTGATTGACCCAGTCAGTTACCCGGAAAGTCTCGCATTGATTGCCGGCAGCCAACTGGTACTGACCGATTCCGGCGGTATTCAAGAAGAAGCGCCAAGCTTCAGCGTGCCCGTCGTTGTAATGCGCGAGCATACCGAACGATCGGAGGGCGTGGATGCCGGATTCGCGTCCCTAGCCGGGCAAAACCCCTCGCGGATCGAGGCTGAAGTCGCGTTATGGCTCGATGCGTCAGAAAAGCGCAACGCACTGCTTAGCAAGGCGAATCCGTACGGTGATGGTTTTGCTGCAAAGCGGATTGTCGACAGCCTGCTTGGCCATGCGGTGGAAGCGTTTCATGGTTGATCCGGCCGTTGGATTCTCTGGGAGCGGACTAGATTCAACTCATTGTTGCATCCTATTCTCGACAGCGGACTGGGACGAGCCGTATTGGACGAATAAGCAGCACACCGCGCGTGAACTGGCAGCGCGTGGTTGGCGTGTTTTATACATCGAGAGTGTTGGCTTTCGATCCCCGCGCGTGGCGAGCCAACGTGATTGGAAACGGCTGCGTCGGCGCCTTGTTCGGGGTGTCGCCGCCCTCCTGTTAGGACCACGTCAACGCAGCGAAAACGTGTGGGTGCTTCCACCTCTTACATTTCCAGCTAAAAACCACTGGCCATTTGTCAAATGGCTCAACCGACTCTTGCTAAGTGGGACGATTCGCCGCTTTATCGCGCGTTATGAATTCAGTACTCCCTTAATCTGGACCTACCATCCTTACCTCCGAGGTGCAGTCGATGGGCTTGATCGCCGCGGTTTGGTGTATCACTGCGTCGACGATATCTCCGCGGTGCCCGGTGTTGATGTCAATTTGTTTTTAGAGTGCGAACGTGCCTTGCTCGGCGATTGCGACGTTGTATTCGTTACCGCAAAAGCCTTGCAGGAGCGTTGTGAAGCGGTAAATCCGCACACGTACTTTTATGGCAACGTCGTGGACGACGCCCATTTCGGCAATGCACGCGCCGAGCGTGCATTGCCTGAGGATATCCGATCGATCCCGGAGCCACGTCTGGTCTATCACGGCGTGTTATCTGATTTCAAGCTCGATTTTGGATTGATTCTTATCGCAGTGAGAGCCCGGCCACAGTGGCAGTGGGTCTTTATTGGGGAAGAACGGGAAGGTCAGCGGAACGAGGCTATCCAATCGCTCAAGCGCTTACCGAACGTGCATTTTTTGGGGTATCGCTCGTATCAGGTGTTGCCCGACTACCTCCGCGGCATGGCGGTCGGGTTATTACCAACCTTGTTGAACGATTACACCCGTTCGATGTTTCCCATGAAATATTTTGAATACCTGGCCGCCGGACTTCCTGTTGTCTCTACACCACTCGCTTTCACCGAGCATGAGACACAAGGGTTGGCCGTCGGTGCGGACGCGGCCGGGTTTGTCGATGCGATAGAGATACAACTGGCCCGAGGGCGGCTGTCAGACAGCGAGGTCCGCACGTTTGTGGGCGATAACACCTGGCGTGGACGTACCCAAAAGATGCTGGATATAGTCGACCGCGAACTCGGTGCGCAACACGGTCGCGAGTGAACATTACCCGCACGATCTTTCCGCCTCCAACGCATGCCGTGTTGTTGTTCTTGGATTCTTCCAATAATAGCGAGCGCTTGGGGCGCGTTTGTGTATCATTGTGGCGATTATTTTCGCGTAAGATGCCAACGCTATTATTGCTCGGGTCACGGTCGAACGACTGCGCGTCCGATGGCTAGGACGGAACAGCGTATTGCCAGGAATTACAATTCGTGATCGGACGTGCATGGTGCGTTCGCCATATTCGTCCCGCGACGTATTTACGGTTTTGCGGCAGCCTTAAACGAAGTTTCTGCCAGTACAAGCGTGGTCAACATGAATTTGCGTGAAAACGTTAGTGTAATTTACAACATTCATCCCTATGCAATGCATCTTCCGGGAGGGGGAGAGGTGCAATTGTTAAAGTACAAAGAATATTTGTCTGGGCATGGATGCGACGTGGTGCTGCATGATATTTGGCAACCCAAGCTGCAGAATGCTGCGTTGTTTCATCATTTTCATCTTGTATCTGGCGGCATTCCGTTCATCGACTACGTGCGTCGTCAAGGCATCAAGACGGTTTTAAGTCCCAATCTGTGGATCAATGAAACGAACCGCGCGCACATCGACATGCATGAAGTACAGACGTATTACGCGCTTGCGGATCGAATCATCTGCAACTCTCACGCTGAGATCGACAACCTTGAAAGGTATTCAGGACTTCCGCGTGATAAAGCCAGAGTCGTACACAACGGCGTGGATGCGTGGTTCAGTGTTCCTGTCGATCCCGGGGTATTTCGTGCGTGGTCTGGCGTTCAGGGTCCATTTTTGCTGAATGTGGCGAATATCGAGCCACGTAAAAATCAAGTATCGGCGATTCATGCGGCTGCGGCCGTCGGCTTGCCGTTGATAAACATCGGTCGGATTCGCGATCAAGGCTATTACGCGCAATGCGTGGCTGCCGGACAGGGCGGGTATTTCCATCACCTGGGGCCGTTGACCCAAGCAGACGATCGCCTGCGAGGTGCCTATCAGGCATGCGAGGCGTTTTTGCTACCCAGTACGTTGGAAACGCCTGGTATCGCGGCCTTGGAAGCCGCAACGGCAGGAGCACGTGTGGTGGTGACGTCGGAAGGATGTACGCGTGAGTACTTCGGCGATCATGCTTTTTACGTTTTGCCGGACGATCAGGAAGGCATAAACGATGCAACGCGCCGCGCGTTGGCGAGCGTGCCGAATAGCGACCTCCAACAGCACCTATTGCGTAACTTTTCCTGGCCCCAGGTTACGTCGAATTTAATGGATTGCTATGCGGAACTGCGAGCGATCAGCAATGCATCAAATGGATGAAGGAAAGATGAAGCGGATTTTCGTCTATGCTGAGCACACTGCTCAATCACCCGCTAATTCCGGGGTACAACGAGTCGTTCGCGGTTTGAGTCGTGGCTTGCAGTATCTGGTGGATGAGGTCGTGTTTGTCAGGTGGTGCCCCGAGTCGTTGTCTCTGGTACGGTTAAGTGCCGATCAATTAACGCATCTCGCGCAGTGGTCAGGTCCCGTCGCGGACGTTTCCGCGGCGGGTGCCGGGGAATCGCTTCATCTGGACGGTCGTGATAAGGCGACATTGGACGGTTCATGGCTCGTCATACCGGAGGTCACGCATCTGACGTTCCAGCCGTCGCCGCCGACGGAAGAGATTCTGATGTACGCGCGCCGTTTCAAGATGAAAACGGCTGCTATCGCGTATGACCTGATCCCGCTAAAACGAGAGGAATATGTATCGGTGCGTGATACGCATTCGGTGTATATGCAGCGGCTTGCTCTTGCAGATCTGATCGTGCCGATCAGCGAAACCGCTGCAGCGGATATCCGTCATTTTTTCAAGCACACCGCAAAAGCGGCCGAGTTCGTTTTGCCTGTTGTACAGAGCCTCTTGCTTCCGCATGAACTACCCGATATCGCGCGAGCGCAATTCCCTGCGCCGACGTCGGATGTCATCCGGATTGTCAGTGTTGGTACGATCGAGCCGCGCAAAAACCAGTTGAGGTTGATCGAGACATTCAAGCGCTTCCGTATTAGCCACCCCGATATTGCATGCGAATTAAAGATCGTCGGCAATGTCCATCCGCTGGAGCAGGCGCGGCTGGCCGAACTGATGCTTGACGAACCGGCTATCGAGGTCCTGAACTACGTGCCGGACGAACAAGTCGTTGCGCTATATCGGACATCGGCGTTTTCGGCATTTCCCTCGGTTGAAGAAGGGTATGGCTTGCCTATTGCAGAAAGCCTGTGGCTCGGAGTGCCCTGTCTTTGCGCGAATTTCGGTTCCATGGCTGAGATCGCGGTGGGAGGTGGCGCGTTATGCGTCGACACACGAGATCCAGACGCCCTCTACGAGGGGCTCGAGCGTCTGATGCTTGATGGTGCCTTGCGTGAAAGGCTTAGAGCCGAAGCAGCAAACCGGGATTTGTCCACGTGGCGCGATTACGCCACGTCCTTTCTGCGATTGCTGGAACGCACGCCGGGGGTATCTCGCGCGCTGATCTGGGTGAATTCGACCGTTGCCTATCATGGCAATAGTGGCGTGCAGCGCGTAGTGAGACAGTTGTCGGCGTCGCTTGAGAAGCTCGGCGTTGCATTGTCTTATGTTGCCTGGGATGCAGAGCGGGGCAATTTCCGTACGATAAGTAGCGAGGAAGCGCAGCATCTGTCGCTTTGGCACGGTCCGACCACGAACCATCCTTTGTCGTTGTCACAGGACTTATCCGATGCTTGGTTGATCATCCCGGAGTTGGTGCTGCCAAATCCGAACGCAGAGCAGGTTATCACTGCGGCAAAGGGCCGTGGCTTGCACGTTGCAACAATTTTTTACGATCTGATTCCGGTGACACTCACCGATATGTATCCGATCGAAGCCCAGGCCGGCTATCACTTGTTTTTCAAGATGATCGCATTATCGGATTTGTTGATTCCGATTTCGCGGACCATGGGTGAGGATCTCTGGCGATATTACTGTCATCAGTTGGATCGGTTGACGACTATCAAATCACGCATTCATGCGCTGCCGTTGCCGGGTGAAATGCGCACTTTCCCTCGGAATGTCGAGGTGAAGCGCTCGGACCGTGGTGCGGAGGAAGTCAAGATTCTGATGGTGGGTACGATGGAGCCGCGTAAAAACCATCTCACAGCGATACACGGCTTCCGTCTTGCGCGTACGTTATTGCGCGATCGTGGCAATCCGGTGCAGTTAAAGCTCACCTTTGCAGGCTCGACCAAAGACCATTCACGTTATGCGGAAGACATTCTGGCTGAAATTGCCGGGGATGCGGATGTCGCGGTGGTCGAACTCCCCACCGACGAGCAATTGGCGACGCTGTATCGCGAATGCGACTTCACCTTGTTTCCGTCGCTGCTCGAAGGGTTTGGGCTTCCCGTTCTGGAAAGTTTGTGGCACGGCAGACCCTGTATTTGCAGTGATGCGGGCGCCGTAGCGGAAGTTGCCGAAGGTGGTGGTTGCGTGACGTTTGACGCCCATGATGGCGACGCGTTGGGTGAGCAAATCGCGCGGTTGGCGTCGGATCCGGCGGAACGTCACGCGTTGTCCGAACAAGCGGTCACGCGCCGGATATCTTCTTGGGACGAGTACGCTCGTGATCTCTCCTGGTTGATGCGACGTGAGCAACCGACCTTCCCGGCGACAATCGAGCGGTATTTCCCAGCTTGGCGCAATGCCCCGCCGAAACGGCGTGGCGGCCCGTTGCTGTCTGTTTGTGTGTCCACCTACAACCGTGCGGAGTGGCTGCGCCATTCGCTGCGAGGACTCATCGATAGTGTGGCACTGCGACCGGATGGGGTCGAGATCCTCGTTGTTGACAATGCTTCGACCGATCACACGCCGGAAGTCATGGAGGCATTTTTATCGGTGCCGAACTTGCGTTATCACCGCAACGAGGTGAATGTCGGAATGCTTGGGAACCTCGCGGTTACGAGCAAGCTTGCCGAAGGCGATTATGTGTGGATTTGCGGCGATGATGATCTAGTGCGAGAGGGCGTCGTGCCAAGGATCATGGACATCATTCGAGATCATCCGCGGTCAGAAATTATTTATCTAAATTACGCCTACACGCACTTCGACCAGCCTGAAGAGCTCGATAACATCGACGATATCGTGGACAAGTCGATCCCGATAGCACAACCGTCGCGAAGTCATTTCTGCGAAGAAGTACGTCATTTCGCCGGGTATAACGAGAATTTGTTCACCGCAATCTATGCGTGTGTCTTCCGTCGTGATCACGCGATCGGTGCCTATACGCAAGATACATCGGGTGTTCCATTTTCCAGCCTATTGACGTGTATACCGACTTCCGCCTACGTTCTGCAGCATCTGATCAATCGACCGGGGTATTGGTTGGGCGATCCGTATGTCATCGTGAATATGAACGTGTCCTGGCGTAAATGGGCATTGATTTGGCATCTCGAGCGGATGCCGGATTTATTCGACTTGGCAGAAAAGCAAGGAATCGATAAGGGTTTGCTGGCACCATACCGTCGCAACCACTGCGCGGATGCCGCGAATTGGGCGCGGACTGTCTATTTTGGCGACGATGATTTGCTGGCGAGCATGTTCTCGATGGAGCGCTTACTTGAACGATGCAAGCATATTCCTGAGTTCCAGGCACAGCTCGGCGCGTTGCGACACGTCTATGAATTGGCGTTTATTCAGCATCGCGTCGTTGCGGATCAGACACCGCCATGGCGTCTTTTCCAGGGCTTCAACTTGCTTAGCTTGGATGATTGAGTCGTCGACATGTTAATACCGCAATTACGTTCCCGATTTCTGTTCCCGCTTGCGGAAAAAATGTCCGGCCGGAATGTCAACTCGCGTCTGGCATGGTTACACGAGACGTTCAATGAGCATTGGGCGCAACGAAAGCATGCAAATACCGTGCGATTGGTTGAGGTGCTGCAAAATGCCAAGTACGAGATTCCGTTCTATCGGGACATGTTCCAGAAAGTTCGTTTCGACCCACTACGTGTTTTGAAAGATGTTCGCTATTTCGAGAAGCTGCCGGTGCTGACGAAAGAGGATATTCGCGAAGCAGGAGAGCGTTTGCTCCATCCTTCGTGTCGTAAATATCTTTCGGTGCACGTGAGCAAGACGAATGGCTCAACTGGCAGCGCATTGCCAATCTACTACACCCCAGCGGCGAAGGACTACTCCGCGGCGGTGACGCGACTGAGTCAGGAATGGGTGGGGTTTGGTGCCGACAAGTTGCAATTGCATATCTCATCGGCATTTCCCGGCGAAACGCCTAAGGTCGCGAAGAGGCAAGAGTGGTGGCGTCAGCAGGCTACCAACCGAATCGGCGTTGAATGTTCGGATTGGAGCCCGGAAAGTCTGACGGCCCTATGGAACCAGATCCGTGATGCGCGTGCCTATCTTGTGCAGGGGCATCCATCCACGATGTATGCACTGGCACGCCATGTGACGGACAGTGTTGGCAAGCAGCCAGGTGCATTTGCCGTATTTGTTTCAACTGGTGAAACCTTGACGCTGCAACAGCGGGAGACTATTGAATCTGCCTTTGCTTGCCGTGTGGCCAATCGGTACGGCAACGCCGAATTTGGCATCGTCGCGCATGAACGGTTTGTGTCACACGACACGGGCGGCATCGCGACGGATGAGGTGCTCACCGCTGCTTCTGCTGCGGAGTCGCGCTTTATGCAGGTGATGGATCCCTACGTCTGGGTTGAGTCACTGAGTGGGGGGGCGGATAGCGGTGGTTCGCTGGTTGTCACCGATCTGACGAATTTTTCGTCGCCACTGATTCGATATGCGACCGGCGATGAAGGCACGTTGCGTGCTGGACGTGATGGCCTCTACCTGGAAACGGTCTCGGGGCGCGTTCACGATCAGATAGTCGTGTCGCAACGCGCCTACCCGACACATTGGTTTCAAGATTTTTTTACCCGGCTTGGTATTGTCGACGACTTTCAGTTTGTACGTGCGGAAGGCGCGCTGTTGGAATTGCGAATTTGCCTTTTGAAAGGGGCGTCTGAAGCCGCGGTGAGGTCGACCTTGGCAGAAAGCTTTCCTGACGAACCGTTCAACACGACATTTGTTGAACGTGGAGAGTTTGTACGCGTCGGGCAGCAGCAGAAGTTCCGCTACCTTGTGGACTTGAAGGCGCCGCCCGGCGTCGCGGCTGCATCACCGCAATCGGCTCCGCCGTTGTTTTCCGGCAAAAACGATGCCCGTACCTTTTTGTATCGGAACGGTTGGAATGATGAAGAGGTCTACCCATCGGGAAGCTTTCGGTGGATGGGGCGCCGTGGCGAAATCGTGCTCAATCCGCACAAGCCTTTGAAACGTTTGACGCTGGCATTTGATTATCCCTCCGATGCAAAGAAGTTTCCAACCTTGTCCGTACGTGAAAACGGCAAAGTGCTCGAGACCTTTTTCGTTACCGGTGGCCCTCAATC
This sequence comes from Robbsia andropogonis, assembly GCF_000970345.1. GTDB lineage: Bacteria > Pseudomonadota > Gammaproteobacteria > Burkholderiales > Burkholderiaceae > Robbsia > Robbsia andropogonis. The sequence goes on from NZ_LAQU01000007.1 coordinate 111,351, forward strand.
GATCAGTGTCGCATTACCGGAGTCAACGCAGACCGGCCCTCGGATCGTGGTGCTCGACGTGAATGCGCTGTATCCAGTGCCTGGAGACCATCGAGAACTAGGGCTGAAGGTTCACGGTATCGATTTTCAATAGGAAATCGCGCGTTTTGATACCGTGATGTATGGTCTTGCGCCGTTGTGATTTGGTGTCACGGCGCGTTCTCAGATAGAAATAAGATGGACTTCAAATGGAAGTCCATGCGGAAAACGAATGATTCATATAATTGCTGACGGTTATACGGACTGCTCGCGCGCAATCAATCGCGCAATCGAACTACTTCCTCCGCATGGTGGGGAGATCGTATTGCCTGCCGGTGATATTTTGTTGCGTCAGCCCATTCGGATCGAAAACGGGCGTGTCAGTATTCGCGGCGCAGGACGAGAGGTCTCCCGCCTTATCATCGATTCACCCGAAGGAACCGGCATCCATATCGAAAGTCCAACTGGGCAGGTTTCGCGGGTCAAGATAGCCGACCTTTCAATCAACACTGTACGTACGCTGACGACGGGTGCCGGCATTCAAATAGTCCGTGGCTATGACGTTCGCGTCACAAATTGCCTGTTGGCGAATCTATATTGCGGTATTGATTCGCTTGATTCGAGTTTCGTCTATTTCACGGACTGCGAGGTTATCGACCCGTTGGCTGAAACAGGTGTTGGTTTGCTTGTGCATGGTAGCGGCGTGCACAACGACCAGTATTTGCAGCGTGTCTTCGTTCAGACACGCCAGCAGGTCACGCCGTGCGAGGCAGGCATCCGCATCGCGAATTCACAAGGGTTCTGGGTTGATCAGTGTGGCGTCTTTCATTGCAAAACAGGGTTGCACTTGCTCGCGATGGCAGGGATGACGCTCGAACATGGCTTTTTGTCGAATAACGCCATCGACACGTGCGAAGGCCCGGGCATCCTGATCGAGTCGGGTGAGGGCGCCGTTGTGCGCCGCATACAGTCGACGAGTGATTGGTCGTGCAGCAATGCAGGGCACGGTGTGATTCTGAATGCGAACGATGGCAATATTGACGACGTGAAGCTCATGGGTTCCCGCGTGTACGGTAACGGCGGTGACGGGATCTTCGTCGGCAATGTCGGTACCTTGCAGGTTGATAATTGCAACGTGGCGGGAAATGGCCGAAATGGTGTGTCATCCGGTCTGTCTGTCAATGGACGTTGCAGCAGTTTGGCCGTACGGAACTGCACGATTGGCGCCTTCTCGGGCTATCCGAACACGCAAGCATATGCCCTTGCCGGTCTGGATGGGGCCGAGCGAGCGATCGTCACCGGCAATGTTTTTGAGCCCAATCGGTTGGGCGTGTACGCTTCACATCCGGCACGCGCGCTGATTGCCAACAACCTGGAATGATTTATGAAAAGTGCCACGTTGCTGACCACTGCTGGCTTGTCTGTTCGTTTTCCACAATCTGGTGGATCGTTTTGGGCATGGGCGGCCGGCAAGCTGAAAAACTTGGGCAACCGCGATGGCTTTGTTTCAAAAGGCGGTGGCGTGTTGTGTGAGTACCGCGGCTTTCAACTTCGCGAGGGGGAGTGCTATGCCTTATGCGGCCGGGAGGGTTTCGTATCGGCCGCGTTGTTTGACCTCGTCGAGGGAAAATACCGGAAACACGCGGGCACGATTTCCATGTCGGGCGGCTTCATTTCGTCGCGTCAGCAATTCGACCAACTGCGGTCAAATACGACGCTTCAAGCGCTTTTTCGTTCGCGCGCGGATTTGGAGAAACTCCTTTCTTTCGCGGATCTCTTCGCGCAGGCCAGTCTGCGGTTGGAGGATCTGGCCTGGAGCGAAAAAGTCCGCTTTTCCGTCGCGCTGGCGCTGCTTTCATCCGAGCGTTTGGTTGTGATTGACGAAAGACTATTCGCGTGCGATACCACCTTCATTGCAAAGGTGCTGGAGCAAATCCGTTTCGCGAAGGCGCAAGGGCGTGCGTTTCTCCTGGCGGCCCCTCACTGGGATGCTGTGAAACCGGTTGCTGATAAAGCAATTGGGTTTAAGATTAGTTGAAAGATAGATAATTTTGGAGTGTGCGATGAGTTCCTACAAAAGAATTTCACGTTGCCGGGTTGGGCAGAGTGAAAATTTGGTTTCCGTGCTGAACCTGGGCCATCAGGCCCTTACAGGCGTGTTTCCGCGTTCGACCGATGAAGCCGTGACCGTGGGTCCTTTAGAGCTTGTCTGGTCGCCGGACAGTGGTTTACTGCAGTTGGCACATTCCTATGAGCCGTCCGAAATGTACGGCGATAACTATGGCTATCGATCGGGTCTGAATCAGTCCATGGTCAGCCATCTTACGGATAAGATCGCCTATTTGGAGCGTCTCAATCCATTGCGTAGCGGCGATGTCGTTCTGGATATCGGCAGTAACGATTGCACGACCCTCAAGGCGTATCAAACCGGAGGTGTGCGTCGAATCGGGATTGACCCGACTGGCAAAAAGTTTATCGAGTATTACCCATCCGACGTGACGTTGGTGCCGGACTTCTTTTCGGCCGATGCGTATCGGTCCGTCGAGAAAAAGCAAGCCAAGATCGTGACGTCAATCGCGATGTTCTATGATTTGGAAGCACCGATCGAGTTCGCCAAGCAAATCGAGTCGATTCTCGCCGATGACGGGATATGGCATTTCGAGCAAAGCTACATGCCTTCGATGCTCCGCTTGAATTCATACGACACAATCTGCCATGAGCATCTGGAGTATTACTCGCTCCACGTGGTCAAGACGATTCTTGAAAAGGCTGGCTTGCGTCTGGTCGATGTGGTGATGAACGCCGTGAATGGCGGGAGCTTTGCGGTTACGGCGGCAAAAGCGGGCAACAAGTCCGTGAAGTCGAACCAGCCGGTTATCGACTGGATGCTCGAGCAAGAAGACCGTATGGGGTTGAACACCCCACGGCCTTATCGCGAATTCGAGGAACGCGTGTTCCGCCATCGTGATGATCTGACCCGCTTGATTCGAAGCCTTACGGCGGATGGCAAGAAAGTGTTGGGTTATGGCGCATCGACGAAGGGCAATGTCGTCCTGCAGTTCTGCGGATTGACGGCTAACGATATTCCGGCAGTCGCCGAAATCAATTCCGAAAAATTCGGACGTTTCACGCCTGGTAGTCATATTCCGATTGTCTCCGAAGCCGAGGCGCGGGCGATGAATCCAGACTATTTCCTGGTTCTTCCTTGGCATTTCAAGGACGGCATTTTGCGTCGAGAAAAAGAGTATTTGGCGAGCGGTGGGCGTTTTATTTTCCCATTCCCCGAAATCGAGATCGTTTAATTGAGCAACGGGAAGAGAGTCGTTATGGGAAAGACAGCACTCGTTACGGGTATAACCGGCCAGGATGGCGCCTATCTTGCGCAACTCCTGCTGGACAAGGGCTATAAGGTCGCTGGAACGTTCCGGCGCACTGCCTCAAGCAACTTCTGGCGGATTGCAGAACTCGGTATTCAAAATCACCCAGATCTGCAACTCGTTGAATACGATCTCGCGGATCTAGGTTCCACGCTGCGCTTGCTGGAAAAAGTGCAGCCGGATGAAGTCTACAACCTCGCCGCACAGAGTTTTGTCGCCGTCTCCTTCGATCAGCCAGCGTTGACGTCGCAGATCACGGGTCTCGGCGTGGTGAATATGCTCGAAGCCATTCGCATGGTGAACCCGAAGATCAAGTTCTATCAGGCGAGCACGTCGGAGATGTTTGGCAAAGTTCAGGCTATTCCGCAAATTGAAACAACGCCGTTTTATCCGCGCAGCCCTTATGGTGTTGCTAAGCTCTTCGCGCATTGGATGACCATCAACTACCGCGAAAGCTACGATATTTTTGGGACAAGCGGCATCTTGTTCAATCACGAGTCACCGTTGCGTGGCCTCGAATTTGTTACCCGCAAAATCACGGACGGCGTGGCGCGTATCAAGCTCGGAAAGCTGGAATACCTGGAACTCGGCAATCTTGATGCGAAACGCGACTGGGGCTTCGCGAAGGATTATGTAGAAGGCATGTGGAAGATGCTGCAGATCGACGAGCCAGATGTATTCGTCCTGTCCACAGGCCGGACGGAAACCGTTCGCGACTTCGTTACAATGGCCTTCAAGGCGGCAGGCATCGATGTTGTATTCAAGGGTCAAGGCATACATGAAGTCGGGGTCGACGTCGAAAGCGGCAACACAGTCGTCTACGTTAATCCCAAGTTTCATCGCCCATCTGAAGTCGATTTGCTCGTGGGGAATTCTGATAAAGCGCGTGCAAAACTGGATTGGGAGCCGAAGACGACACTTGAGCAGCTTTGCGCCATGATGGTGGAAGCGGATCTCGGTCGTGTCGCATCCGGGTATTCGTTCTGATATGAATGGCCAACGTCGTGCGTTGATCACCGGTGTCGAAGGTTTTACGGGTCGATACCTGCGTCGCGAAATGGCCTCGTCAGGCTGGGATGTATTCGGTATCGGAACGCATGCGAAAGACGATGATCCGACTTATCGAAAGGTAGATCTGTTAGATAAGGCTGCCCTGTCTGACTGGATCAACGTCGTTGCGCCAGACGTCGTGCTGCATTTGGCCGGAATCGCGTTTGTCGGACATGGTGACTCCGACGCCATCTACAATATCAATCTGATGGGGAGTCGCAACCTTCTCGCGGCGCTTGCCGCCAGTGCAAAGCGCCCCGAGGCCGTGTTGCTGGCAAGCAGTTCCAATGTATATGGAAACGCAGCCGGTGGCGTCTTGGACGAAAATTCGATTCCCCATCCAGTCAATGACTACGCCGTGAGCAAGCTTGCCATGGAGCATATGGCGCGGCTGTGGCTCGATCGACTTCCTATTATCATTGCTCGCCCTTTCAATTACACGGGTGTCGGTCAGAGTGAATCTTTCTTGCTGCCCAAGATTGTTTCGCATTTCAGGCAACGCGCCGACATGATCGAATTAGGTAATCTGGATGTATGTCGCGATTTTTCGGACGTGCGCTCCGTGGTGCAGGCGTATCGCAAATTGATCGAAGTGAAGCCTACTGGTGAGACGGTGAATATTTGTTCCGGTCGTACCAATTCGCTGCGAGATGTATTGCGGATGGTTGAGGCACTAAGCGGGCATAAGATGGCAGTCCGAGTGAATCCTAATTTTGTTCGGAGTAACGAGGTCCGTTCACTGTCTGGTAATCCCGCAAAGCTGCATCGCTTGATAGGGGACTGGAATACGCCTCCCCTCGAAGACACCCTGCGTTGGATGTTGGGCGATGGTGCCATCGCGCCGGTTTAAGGCGTTGTGTCTTAAGCCGGCCAGGTTTGTGGGGACACATTCATGGCTGAAGTCGGCACGTCCGCCTGATATCAGGACCGAACGCAAAGCGACCGATATAATTCGACATAACCGCTTACCATTTGTTCGGCTGTAAAGTGGTCGCGATAGCGGCGCTCCGCAGCTTGGCCCATTTGTGCTGCGGCGGTGCGATGAAGCCACAGCCAGTCGATAGCTTGTCGCAAAGCTTGCGGGTTGTTCGGAGGTATCACACGGCCGGTTTCATTTGCCAGATTCACCCAACTCGTCCCCGTCCCGATCTCACACGACACCATCGGTTTGCCGTACATGGCTGCCTCAAGCAGTGAAATGCCGAACGCTTCCGATCGCAAATGCGATGGAAACAAAAGTGCTTCACATTGCATCAACAATGCGACCTTGTCGATTTCATCGATAGAGCCAATAAAATGTACGTGAACGAGACCGAGACGCGTAGCTTGCGCTTTCAGCGCTGCTTCTTCACGTCCGTTGCCAACGATGACGACGGGATAACTGCTGCCAATCAGCGCATCCAAAAGCACATGCAAGCCTTTGTAGTAGCGCAGGTTGCCCACGAATAGAAAGAAGCGGGGACCAAAACGGGCCCGCCACGCTGCCAGCCGCTGGGTATCCGGCACCGGGTAGGCCTCGCGGTCAATGCCGATTGGAATCACATCCACCTTCTCCTGAAAACGCTGAAGCACAGGGCTGGTGGCAACGTAATTCGGCGAGGTCGCCACGATCCGATCGACGCTCCCCAGAAAGCGCATCATCAGAGGTCGGTACAGCCTTAGCAGATTCTTCTGTTTGACGATGTCGGAGTGATAGGTAAGCACTGTCGGCTTACGCACACGCGTAAGGAAGTGAACCATATCGGCAAACGGATAGGGGAAGTGATAATGAATCACGTCCGCTTTTGCCGCGTGCGATTTGAACGCACTAAACGCTGTAGCGGAGAAGTTCGCTGACGCCAGAGAAATGTGTTCGCGAACACGATAATGCTTATGGTCGCCAAGGTCAGAGGTGCCAGTGTGCTTGCTCACCGTCATGACATCGGCTTGAATTCCCCGTTGCGCGGCGCCGGTGCACAACTGCCAAATTAATTGTTCGGCACCGCCATGCGAATCGGGTTTGTAGGTTTTATAGAAATGGAGAACGCGCATTAGGGCAAGACTTGATAAGCACCAATCAAATGGTAGGCGGTCGTCGAAGGCATTTCCGCACGAATGACCTGATCGTCATCGCTGAGCATTTCGTGCCAGCCAGCGTCATGCAGGAAACGGCCGGCAAAGCGCGCAATTTGTTCGGGCAATTGCGCGCGTTGAGCGGGGTCGGGATGACATGCCATTGCGCGCAAGTACTCGGTCTGCGCCCAGATGCGCTGGTTGGCGTCGCGTACGGCCCCTGTTCGATCCAAGGCAGCGACTACGCCCCCGCTTTGCGGTACCACACCATGCTGTTGCGCGAACGCGTAGGCCTGATCCAGATGGATGCCGAGACCACTGCTTGTGAACCCCGGATGCCTGCTCGAATCGCGCAAAAAGCACCACTCGAATTGATGACCCGGTTCTATCCAGTTATCGGTATCAGTGAGCGGTAACTCCAGCACGCAATCCGTCTTCCGATCAAGGAAGGTCTCCACAAATTGGCACAGCAGCAGATCAAGCGCTGAATCAAAGCGTGCGTCTTTGGTGGATGCCATCGCTTCGAGATACGCCTCGGTCAGATGCATCAGCGGGTTCTGTCGAGCGAGTTCGAGGATCGACTCGAAGTTGCGGCTACATTTCGAGACGGGCAGGCCATTTGCCGGGTCGGTTGGAAAGCGGGTGTTCACCACGTCGAAAGTGCGACCGATTACTGCCAAAGCACGGTTATCGCCCATCAAACGATAGTACGCCGCGCAGGCGAAGATCACGAAGGCATGAGTGTAAAGGTCTTTTTCGGTTTCAAGAGGCGTTGCATCAGGGCCGACGCTATAGTGGAAACCACTATTTTCCCGATCTGCAAATCGATTCACCAGCGCGTCGAACAGGCCTCTCGCGTGAGCTGCATCCGCGGCCACCGAGAAAACATATAATTGTCGCGCACAGGCCATCGCACGAAATCGTGTGATCGCAAGGGGCGGTTTCAGCGGATCGGGCAGGATAGCTTCCAGCGGCAGGCCGATGGGCGCGTAGTATCCGCGTCCGCGCCACATTGGCACGATAACTTGCGCGTAATGATCGCGCAGGCCCGCCCCATCGAGAATGACGGCGCGTGTCCGGGGAGCGGAAGAGTATTGCATAATCTGATGTTCATACGGTAAAAGCGGCTCGACCGTGAGCTTCGCATAGCTGCCCGGGGCATGTCCACGCTTTTGTCGTTGATTTTTATGGGCATTCGGACGTTCGTGCCCAGGCGCGCGGCGCGGCGTCCAGAATGGCCAGGACCCAAGGAATATGAGAATTTTGATTACGGGTGCCAGCGGCTTTGTCGGTCGGTCGTTATGCCGGGCGTTGTTGAAATCCGGCAAAGCGGTCTATGCATTAACCGGGCAAGCGCACTACCGCGAGTCAGGCGTTGTCGTCTGGCGTACCTTGCGGGAAAACTTCGTTGATGTCGAACACGTCTGGCCCGCCGGGGCAGGAATCGACTGCGTCGTGCATCTTGCAGCCCGGGTTCATCAGCATCACGAGTCAGGACTGGCGCAGGCATCCTTGCTGGATGTCTACCGCGAAACCAATGTTGCAGGTACTTTGAGAATAGCGCGCGCAGCGTTGGCCGCTGGTGCCAAGCGTTTTATTTTGTCAGCAGCATCAAAGCGATGGGTGAAGCGGAGCCGGGTACCCCGCAGCGCCCGTGGACTGAAGCGGACACGCCAATGCCGGTTGACGCGTACGGCATTTCCAAGCTGGAGGCGGAAGCGGCATTGCGCGCTTATGGCGCCGAGGCCGGGCTAGAAGTGGTCATCGTTCGGCCGCCATTGGTTTATGGTCCAGGGGTAAAAGCGAACTTTCGACAATTGATTCGCCTCTCGGCACTTGGCTTGCCATTGCCGCTTGGATGCATCGACGCGCCGCGTAGCATGGTGTTCGTTGGCAATCTGGTGGATGCCATCAACGTTTGTTGCACACATCCCGCAGCTGCAAATCAGATTTTCAATGTTGCCGATGAGGAAGATCTAACCGTGCGCGATCTGGTGCGGCGTCTGGCCGACAACCTCGGGATTCGTAGTGTCTTGCTCCCTATCTCGCCAACGTTGTTACGTCTCGCCGGAAGATTGACGGGCCGGTCCGATCAAATCCAGCGCCTAATCACACCCTTGCGCCTGGATTCTCGGCATATTCGGAAGACGCTACATTGGAATCCGCCGTTTTCGGTTGCACGCGGGCTTATGGACACCATTGCCGACTATAAATTGCAGCGTGAGGCTAATCGATGAGTGTTTGGGTGCAGGGCGGGGCGGTCTTATCGACCGCCGCCGGCATGCTTGGCTGGGAACACATGCTCATCACTGCCGGTGCGGCAGCCGCGTTGTGCTGGTGCATCCTGGCGGTACTTTTGAAGACGGGATACGCATGGGATCTCGCTACCGATGTGCCGAACCACCGATCGTTGCATACCAGACCGACGCCACGGGTCGGCGGACTCGGCTTGATGCCGGCTTGCTTGTGCATTGGTGCCCTGGTGGCCCCTACATTCCGAATCGCAGCGCTTATTGCGTTGGGTCTGGTGTTGATTTCTCAGATTGACGACCGCCGCGGCCTGCCAGCCCGGGTGCGCTTTGCTGTCCATCTTGCTTGCGCTGTCGTTTTTGTCATCACGGGATGGTGGTTTGGGTCGGTTCGTGAGGCGATTACGGGGGGGGCTGATGCGTTGGGGGTGCAAAACGGTCTGTTTTTCGTCATCATCGTTATGGCATTCGCGATTATTGCTTTTGTTTGGACCATGAATCTGTATAACTTCATGGACGGCATGGATGGCCTGGCGGGCGGTATGGCGTGTTTTGGCTTCTCGGCTTATGCCATTGCGGCTTTTTTTTGCGATGCACAATTCCGAGAATGCTCTTTCGGTAGAGACTGTCGTGAAGGTGGCGGAGGCTGGACGTGACCTCGCCATGCTGCGGGATATAACGCTTGCAAGTTGTGCTACGGCTGGTGCGGCGCTAGGTTTCTTGTTCTGGAATGCGCCGCCCGCCAAGTTATTTTTAGGAGACGCCGGATCGGTGCCACTTGGTTTTCTGGCTGCAGCACTTGGGTGGCTTGGATGGTCGCACGGTGCCTGGCCTGCCGCATTTCCATTTCTCGTATTTTCGCCGTTTGCTGCGGACGCGACGGTCACCTTGCTGCGTCGTTTGCTTCGTGGCGAGCGGTTTTGGGAGGCCCATCGGGAGCATTACTATCAACGAATGGTGCGAATGGGATGGCCACGCGGTCGCGTGCTACTGATTGCTTATGGTGCAATGGCCGGTGCCGCGGCGTTCGCGTTGCTGTATGTAAGATTTGATATATACGATATATCACACGTTACTGGCGGCATCGATGCGCGGCGTCTGCAGAGGTTGATGGCAGTGCTGTGTTTTTTAGGTTTAGCAGGGATTGGTGTCTTCGTCGATCGTCGATGGGCACGCTTTATATGTGCCGCTACGAGGAACTGACAGGAAGGTGGATCGTTCAACAAGCATGATAGACCCCAAAAACGTAATAACACTACGTGGCGTACTCTTGCCGCGTTTGCCTTCGATGTCATTGCCGTCGCGGCTGTCTGGCTTATTTCCTACCTGCTCCGCTTCAATGGTGTGCTGCCTCACGCCTATGTTCACCCGGTCTGGATGCAACTGATTTGGGTCATTCCCATTTATGCCGTATTGTTCCAAGCATTTGGGTTATATCGCGGTATGTGGCTTTTCGCCAGCCTATTGGATCTGATCCGTATCGCAAAAGCCGTTGTCACGGGTGCGCTGGTGACAATGATCGGTAGCGTTTTGGTGCAACCTACGCCCCTGGTGCCGCGATCGGTATTGATCGTGTCACCGATTCTGCTGGTGCTGATGATGGGAGGCGCGCGAGCCTTCTACCGGGCCGCCAAGGAGTTCTACATGGATAGGGGCGCACGCGGAGGGCACAGCGTGCGGCGTGGCAAGCCCGTTCTCATTCTTGGCGCCGGGCGGGCAGGGGCGGCACTCGCCAGGGAACTGTCGTACTCGCCCGAGTGGCGTCTGTTGGGACTCCTCGACGATGACAGCACAAAAGTAGGACGGGAAATTTACGGCTACCGCGTACTGGGATCGATCGATGCCATCGACCAACTGACTAGCAGCACTGGCATTGGTCGGACCGCTACGCACGTGATCATCGCCATGCCGGGTGCCACGGCTGAGCAGAAGCGCCGGGTTGCGGCGCTCTGCATGCGATCGCCAGCGCGGGTCATGACGCTTCCGCAACTGACCGAGACCGCGCCGGAAGGCAATTTCCTTTCCCGAGTCCGCAATATTGACCTCGAAGACTTGCTCGGCCGTGATGCGGTGTCGATCGATGCTGAACACGTTGGTGAAATGCTGCACGAACGTGTCGTCATGGTGACCGGTGCAGGTGGTTCGATCGGCTCGGAGCTGTGTCGCCAGATCGCGCAATTCACGCCGGCCCAATTGATCGCTTTCGATCAATCCGAATTCTCGATTTACCGCCTCGGTGAAGAGTTTCGTGAACGGCATCCCGAATTTCCATTGGTCGAGGTCATTGGCGACGTCAAAGATGGGTTACTGCTCGAAAAAGTGATGATGCGTTACCGCCCGTCCGTCGTGTTTCATGCCGCCGCGTATAAGCATGTTCCATTGATGGAGGACGTCAATGCCTGGCAGTCGGTCCGTAACAACGTCTATGGCACCTACCAGACGGCCATGGCCGCCACGCGAGCGGGCGTTGGCCGCTTTGTCCTTATTTCCACCGACAAGGCGGTGAATCCAACAAATGTGATGGGTGCAAGCAAGCGGCTGGCGGAGATGGTTTGTCAGGCTTTGCAGCAACGCGCAACACCAATGATGACCGAGCACGCGTCAGGGAATCTGATGCAAAACGATGCGCGGCCTGCCCCGGAAAAATTCGACGGCGTTGGCGCGGGACAATCCAATGTCGACTGGGGCAGGACTGATATCTGCACCGTGGAAAAAGTGCAATCGAGCTCGCATCGTCAAGACGCACTCCAATTCGAAATCGTACGTTTCGGGAATGTTCTTGGCAGTGCTGGTAGCGTTATTCCTAAATTCCAGGAGCAAATCGCAAAAGGTGGGCCGGTGACGGTGACGCATCCGGACATCACGCGCTTTTTCATGACGATCCCGGAGGCCTCGCAACTGGTACTGCAGGCATCGAGTATGGGACGTGGCGGGGAGATTTTCGTACTGGATATGGGGCGGCCGATGCGGATCGTCGATCTGGCGCGCGACCTGATCCGTTTGTATGGCTTCACCGAGGAACAGATCGGCATCTCGTACACCGGTTTGCGCCCGGGTGAGAAACTGTTTGAGGAGTTACTGGCTGATGCGGAAACCACGCGTCCGACGCATCATGCGAAGCTGCTTATTGCCCGGACGCGCGCCGTTCCTGATGACTTCCTGCCATCGCTTCTTGAATGGCTGACCGCCGCCCATGTGCCTGATGACGATGATGTACGCGTCCAACTTGGGAAATGGCTCGAGGAATATGTGCCATCGACCCATGCCGTTTTGTCACCTCCCGCGGTGCCGCAAGCCTACTGAGGTGGGGATAAAGATTCCGTTAAACTGTGTTTAGGAAAGGTTACGCCTGCTGGATGCCACCGCGTGCACGTTGATGCGCGCGGTGGCAGTACAGATGGACTGCAGCATGCTACGTTTTTTGAACCAATAATGGGGTCCTGCATGACAGAAAAGCGCATTTTACTTACTGGCGTTACTGGCCAGGTCGGCTTCGAACTGGCTCGCAGTCTTCAAGGATTAGGCGAGGTTATCGGTTTGGATCGTTCCGGCCTTGATTTATCAAACCCTGACAAGATGCGTGAGGTTATTCGAAGCCTCTCACCGTCGCTGATCGTCAATCCGGCCGCTTACACAGCGGTAGACAAAGCGGAAACCGAGCGCGATGCCGCGCAGGCAATCAACGCGACCGCACCGGCAATCCTCGCGGAAGAAGCCAAGCGCGCCGGTATCCCGCTAATCCACTACTCGACCGACTACGTGTACGACGGCGAAAAAGATGGCATCTATACGGAAGACGACGCGACAAATCCGCAAAACGTCTACGGGGCGACCAAGCTTGCCGGGGAGGACGCAATCCGTTCGAGTGGCTGTCATCACGTGATTTTCCGTACCAGTTGGGTGTACGGCGTCCACGGCGGCAATTTCGTTAAAACAATGCTGCGACTTGGCGCGGAGCGGGAATTGCTGCGGGTGGTTGGCGATCAATTTGGCGCGCCGACATCGGCGCGAACGATCGCCGACATCACCGCTCATATTGTCGCTCAATCACAAGTGATAGCGGATAACGCCGCGTGGTGGCAAGCGAAGTCAGGCACCTACCATCTTAGCGGCGGTGGTGAAACCAACTGGGCAGAGTACGCACGAGAGATTTTCACGATCAAGGAGTTGAACTGCCGCGTAGATGCGATCCCGGCATCGGAGTACCCCACTCCGGCGAAACGACCCGTCAACTCGCGGATCTCAAACGATAAGTTGGCGCGGACGTTTGGCTTGCGTACGCCGCCGTGGCAGACATCGCTGCGCCAATGTCTTGAAAGCATATGAGACGTGCTTAACCAAAACCTGGCGCCGCCAAATTCAGCTACTAACGTCGAGGTGCATTTCCATTGTAGTAGCTGAGATCGTCGCTCGTGAGCAAGCGGGTCATATGTGGGCCGTGGTTGGGAAGGGCTGCCTCGGCCAAGCCTTCTTTTTTGCCAATGATGGGCTCGCTCGTTGTAAATGCGCCTGTCGGGGCGTCCGCGGCACTCGGCCAATGGTGGCTTATCAGGCTCAACCTAGCGCATGCGTTACGAAAGTGTGGATGTACTGGCTCCCTTTCAGACATGCCCATGATGGCACGCTTCCCAAATCGTGCGGTTACCTCCTTATACAGCATCCGTTCGAGCCGATCATGGTCGTCTGCGCGAAGCGACAAAAACATCGCTCGCATCTCCGGTGTGCATTTCGTAATAAAGAACTGCGTCGCCAGTGATTTCGTCTCACGAATACCGTATTGGATTCCAATTCGTCTTAGCAAACGCGCCAACGTTGCGCGCGCGCGCCGGCTTGCCTTGGTAGAAATTTGCCATTTTGGCAGGCGATCAGAACTCCAGGATGACGCCGCGATCATTGCATAAGGATCACTCGACAATCGGGTGAGATAGTGGTGGATGATGTGCGGGTCAAAAATCCACGTATCGGCTTCTAAATGAATGATGTAATCGGCGGTATAGCGCGACACCGCCGCCTCTATTGACGCCTTCAACAAGTCCAACGCGCCCCGGGTCAGCGGCTTGGGATCGCGATAAATGACGAGGTCTTCGAGCGACTTTACATAGCTGCTGGCTGCTGTGGCATGTACGATCGGCCAAGAGGTGTTCCAGTTGAGTTTGACGATTTCCGTCAGAATGCGCGCGCAATCAATGCGATTATAGGAAGTGATGCATACAACGACATGCATGGATTTTGTTTGGCAATACTAATATCGCCTTATCTAGATAACGTAAAGTGAAGTTTTACTATAATGCTTGCATAAAAAATTTAAATAAGTACGGATCTGAAAATATAAGTTCGCACAGAAATGTCTGACGTCTTTCTTGGTGGGTACGACATCTAATAACAAATTTATTGCAAACACAATTATTGTGTCGCATACTATTTGAAAGATGTTGATCGCGGGGGCTCCCTTGGATTTAGTTCTTAAGAACAGGCTACTGGTGCGTCCGAGAACAGTACAGTTGTTATCTCGTCAAACGAGTAAAATTCTACGATATGACATCGCAAGACCGTAGCGTTGCCCCCAAGCTGATTGTGGACGCTACTGTCATCTTGTCAACTCGCCCAAGCGGAATTGGTCATTACGCCCTGGGCATCGTCAAGGCGTTTGATGCATTGGCATCCCGCGGGTTATTGTCCTACTCCCTGCTTGCAGCAAAGTCGGCACTCCCTTATGCCGACGCGTTGGGATTGCACAATCGGGATAGGTGCATCGCGTTGCACCCGCTAAAAAAGAACCTCTCGCGTCAAATTCTCAAACGTGCGTTGCCGGTTGCGATGGATCGCATCATGCCTGCAGGAGCTTATTATTTCCCTGCTTTCAATATGCTCCCTCTGCGTCAGAGGCCGTCGGCAGTCGTGATTCATGACATGGCGCATGTCGATACCCAAAGTTGCGTGGCGCAAGGTAATGTGGCGCAGCTTGCTTATACCTTGCCATTCGCTATTACGCATGCGCATTCCATCGTTACCGTATCCACGTTTAGCAAAAATCGAATAGCGCAGTATTTCGGCATTGATCCCGCTCGGATTGTCATAGCGCCACCTGCGGTCGACAGGCAGTGCTATAGACCGATGTCACTTGAAGACAGCCGCCGCATTCGCGAGTCGTGCGGGGTGCACACCGATGATTTCGTGCTATCGGTTGGGAATCTGGAGCCGCGCAAAAACCATGCGAACGTTATCCGCGCCTTTGCGGCCTTGCCGGTGGAAGTAACGCGGAAGCTTTCTCTCGTCATCATCGGCGCGGATGGTTGGCAAAGCGATGACATCCAGGTCGCCATTGCACGTGCCACGGCCAAAGGCGTCCGCATTCTGCGGCCCACGCGTTTCGTCGCGGACAACGAAATGGCGGCATTCTACAGCGCGGCTCGCTTCCTGGCGTTCTTGCCGTTATATGAAGGTTTTGGCATGCCACCTCTCGAGGCTTATGCCTGCGGGACCCCGGTTCTGGCTAGCCGAGTTGCATCGGTACCTGAAGCGGCGGGAGAGTGCGCAGTCTACGTCGACGATCCGCTCTGTCAATCCGAGATTCGCGAGCGAATGCTCGACATGCTGACATTGGGTCAATCTCGTTCTCCCGCGTTGGCGCATCAGATGACGCGTCATCTGTCACGCTTCTGCTGGCAGCGGAGCGCGGCAGTGACTATAAATGCATTGACCGGCACAATGATCGAAGCGTGATGCCGGAGGGTGTATAGGGATGCGCGCGTCAGACGTTCCCCGACGCCTTCCGTTTCCTGAAAATCAGCCATTTTGGCGATTTAAACCGCACGATACTGACGTACAGCCAGACGTAGACCAGCGCGAACACCACGACGAACGCGAACAGGACGCTGGTGCCGCGCCAGAATAGCGTGGCGGGAATCACTGCCAACAGGCATAGCATCCAGAGGTAGGGCGACGTCAGCGAATTGCGTTGCGTAAGCTCGCGCGCGGTCTGTGCCCCGACGACCCAGCGCATCAATCGCTTGTAGACCAGCATATGCAGATGTACGCCGTCGGGAATACCGGGTGAGATCCCGCGCACGAAACGTTTGCGATAGATCGAGAAGCAGACCTCGAAGATGGGATACATCGCCAGCAGCACGGGATACCACGGTGAGACGGCGGGATTGCGCATCACCAGCAAAACCGCCAATTCGCCCAGGATGAAACCAAGGAAATACGCACCGCCGTCCCCCAGGAAGATCAGGCCCGCCGGATAATTCCACAGGAAGAACCCCAGGATCGCGCCCATCATGATGAGCGAGCCGGAGAGCACAACCGGGTCACCCACCTGGAACGCCACATAGGCGAGGGAGACGAACATCATAAACGCGACCATCGAGGCCAGACCGTTGAAGCCATCGATGATATTGATCGCGTTTGCAAGACCGGCGACGGCAATCACCGTCAGCGGCACGCCGATCAGCGCGATGCCGAACCAAGGATCGAGCCAACTGACATCCACGTGCGTGATCCGCACGCCCATCAGCCACCAACATAGCAACGCCGAGAGCATTGTCGCGGTCAACCGGATCATTGGCGTGACCCGCTTGGTCAGGTCTTCCATCAACCCCGACGCAAACGCCGGCAGCCCGCATGCCGCCATCATGAGCAAACTGTCGGCAACGCCTGGAAACCGGGTGAAATAAAGTTGCAAGGCGGCCAGGACCAGGCCGAGAAAAATGCCCACGCCGCCGATACGCGGAACCGGTTGCGCATGAAATTTCTGTACACCGTTCAAGTCACGATCCGCCGAAAGCTCGGCGTGAAGATGGGCGTAACGGACGATCAACAACGTGATCAACAGCGAAATAAAAAGCCTAGAGCAAGACTGATCATGACACAGAGGGTGAGGGAAGCGGTGCCGGCGCCCGTGACGGCACCGGCACGAGCAGGGCGTCAGGCTTGGGCGTCCGCGTATCCGTGGGGATTCTGCGATTGCCATCGCCATTGGTCCACGCACATACGGGCGAGATCGTATTGTGCCCGCCAGCCTATCAGTTCGGCGGCTTTTGTGGGATCGGCGTAACAGGCGGCAATATCTCCCGGACGGCGCGCGACGATTTCATAGGGCACCGCCCGACCCGACGCGGTCTCGAACGCCCGTATTGCATCCAGCACGCTATAGCCCTTGCCGGTCCCCAGATTGACGGTGAAGCTCTCGTCCAGCTTGACCAAAGCATCCAGGGCCGCCAGGTGACCACGCGCCAGATCGACCACATGAATATAGTCACGCACGCCGGTGCCGTCATGGGTGTCATAGTCGCCGCCGAAAACGCGCAGTTTGGCGAGACGGCCAACCGCCACCTGAGCGATGTAGGGCATCAGGTTATTAGGAATGCCCGCCGGATCTTCGCCAATCAGGCCTGTGTGATGTGCTCCCACGGGATTGAAATAGCGCAGCGTGGCAATACGCCACGTGTTATCCGAGACCAGCAGGTCGCGCAACACCTGTTCGGCGATCAGTTTCGACTGACCATACGGGTTCGTGGCTGACAACGGGAAGCTTTCGTCGATGGGTACCGACGCCGGGTCGCCGTAGACGGTGGCGGACGAACTGAAAACGAAGTGCTTGACCTTGTGTCGTTCCATTACTTCCAGAACGACGAGCAGGCCTTCCAGGTTGTTCCGATAGTAAGCCAGTGGCTTCTGGACTGATTCGCCCACGGCTTTCAGCGCCGCGAAATGGATAACGCCGGTGATCGGCGTACGCGTGAAGATGTCGTCGAGCAGCGCGGCATCGCGCGCATCGCCTTCAACGAACGACACCGGCCGGCCTGTGATCTGTTCGATGCGTCTGACGGCCTCGCGTTTGCTATTGACGAGGTTGTCGACGATGACGACATCATAGCCGGCACCCATCAACTCGACGCACGTATGCGCGCCGATATAGCCCGCACCGCCTGTGACGAGGATGCGGCCTTTCGATGCGGCGCCTTGTGCCGAACCGCTGTCAGGTGCGCCGCGATCCGATGCTGTCTGCGCAAGGATGTTCATGTGTCGCTCTCCAACGAAAAAGTACGTCCCGTGATGTCCGATAGCGTGCGTTGGTATTGCCGTAGGACCACACGCTCGTCGAATTCCCGTTCGGCCTTGTCCCGTGCGGCACGCTCGACCTCGCGCCGACGCTCCGGGGACCATGTCAATACCATCCGCATCGCATTCGCCAGCGCATCGGCATTACGGACCTCACACAGTATGCCATTGACTTGATCCTCGACCACCTCGACGCATCCCGGCACCCGAGTGGCGATCGCGATGCGGCCCATCGCGGCGGCCTCCATCAGCGTGCGCGGAACGCCCTCCCGATACGACGGCAAGACGATACAGTCGGCCTGGGCGATGGCCGGTCGAACGTCATGCGCCTCGCCCAGGTAGGTCACCACGCCTTCATCGACCCACGCACGCACATCACTAGGTGAGATGGCAGAAGGGTTCTCGACGCCCACCGGTCCCAGCAATTGCCACTCGACCGACGGAAATTCGTGACGCAGTCGTCTGGCCGCCTCGACAAATTCGCCCACGCCTTTGTCCCACAACAAACGACCGATGAACAGGAAACGGAAGGGTGCGCGCCCGGCGGCGTCCGAGGGGGCCGCCGAGTCGGTGGCGTTGGATGCTGGCGGCGTCAGGGAAAAATGGTTGAGGTTAACGCCTTCCCCTCGAAGCAGACGTGCTCGTTCCGGGTGCGCGAGCAACTTGCCATCGAGGAACGCGCCGCGGTCGTCGGGGTTTAAAAACCAGACTTCTTTTGGGAAGCGGAAAGCGATTCGATACAGGGCGCGGGCCACGCGGGCAGCCGGGGTGTCATGCAGAAATACATAGCCCAGACCGGTGGTCACGGCAACGGAGGGTACCCGCGCGATAGCGGCGGCCAGCGTGCCGTAGATATTGGGCTTGATCGTGTAGTGAAAGACGACGTCCGGTCGTAGGTGCCGATAGTGTTCCAGCAATTGCAGCAGGGTTGCCCCGTCCTGGCGTGGTTTGGTCCCTTTCGACGCCATGCGCAGATGCAGGCACTCGCAACCCATGGATTGCAGCATTGCGAATGTGCGATCCTCCGGCGCGATGATCGTGACGCGCGCCCCTTGGTTGCATAGCGTTTGCAGGAGTCCGTGCCGATAATTGTAGATCGACCAGGCGGTATTCGAGACTAGGCAAACATGCAGTTGCCCGGTGTTTTTGGCCGGCGCGCCGTTGTCGGCGAGGCGCCGCGCGTCAGTTGCCGGGGCATGGCGGCGGTTCAATACCCTGCGCTTGATCCGTTGCAGCACGGGATAGGGGATGACGCGATGCGCCAGGTGCTTGACGACCCCGAGCCAGAAATAGGGATTGCGGCCTTGCGCGGGAGTGAATTCGCGCCGGAACAGTCGCAGGGTCGAGTCGATCTGGCGTTGGCGGCGCGTCGCGCTGATCCCACGCTCGTTGATCTCGTAACGCAAGCCGACATCGGGCAGGTTTGCGCAATCATGATGGCGAAGGATACGCAGGAACAAATCGAGATCTTCGGCGGCTGGATATGCCGTGTCATATCCGCCGGCTTCGGCCAGCGCGCTGGCGCGAAGGGTCATTGCCGGATGAATGAAGCAGTTTCGCGCGAAGCATTGACGCCGTATTGCCGCGGGGTCCAGCGGTGGCCTTAGCGTGTAAAGCAATACGCCCTCGCGATTGACGACGTCTACGGCCATGCCGATGGCACCGACGTTTGGATGGGCAAGGAGGTGGTCCAATTGTTTTGTGCGCGCGCCAGGCAGCGGTATGTCGCCGGCGTCGATGCGCGCGATGAAGCGTTGCGTCAGATCGGGCATCCGATTGGATGCCGCGTAGTCCTCATGCGTGACATCCGCGCCCCGGTTTGCCCTGTCGGCCTGGTCGGGGAGTTCGTCCGAAGGAGCAGGGTTGCCAAGCCCGACCGTATCAGACAATAGTGCGCGCGTCCCCGCGGCCAAAGCGCGTTCGATACCGCCGTTGGGCGAGAGACGCAGAATCTCCACGCGGACGTTTGTCGCCAGTTGCGCGGATGGTGGCGCTTCGAACGGTGGGGTACTGCCGTCGTCGACGACCAGCACCCGGATAGACGCGAGCGCTGGCTCGTCGAGCGCCGCCAGTGTTCGCCAGGCATCGTCTTGCGCGTTGAAAACCGGCATCAGCACATCGAGCTGAGGGGGGCGAGGCAAGTCGGTCATCGTGTATCCGTTGTATGGCCGTCGTCGGTGGGACGGCCAGCGTGCAGTGGCGGGTGCGGGGCTCCCTTGTCCGCATGGTCGCCGTGATCCGTGCCATGCCGCCGCTCGGCGTGCCGTATCGTTCGGATCATGTACCCGGCAAACAGCAGGTCAGCGATCAGTGCGGCAAGATAGCCCACCGCCAGGCCGGCGAGCGCGCCATAGCCGCCGTAGCTTGGCACCAGCGCAAGATCAACGGCGAAGCCCAGCGCCACGGCAACCAGCCATTTGCCCAGCACCAGCCTGCGTGCCTGGAACTTCAGCGCCACTAGATTGGCGATGGCTTCCAGGCCGGCCAGCACGCCGATCCAGCTTGCCCACGTCAGATAGCTGGCCGCCGCGTCGAAGCCGGGGCCGAAGACGATCCGCACGATCCAGGGCGCGGCGGCGGACAGCAGCAAGGCGCCGGCGCTCATGGCCAGCAGCGTCAATCCCAACAAGCGCCAAAGGTTGCGCTGCAGCGCGGCTGCGGTATCGACGCGGTAGATAAACGCCGGCCCGACCGTCTGCGCCAGCATCAAGGCGACGGTGACCCAGTTTTCGGTTAACTGCTGCGAGGCGGCGTAGCGCCCAAGGGTGGCGTAATCGGCATAGTGCTGCAGCACCAGCCGATCGAGTTTCATGAACAGATACATGCAGACAAGGCCGACCCAGAACACCGCGCCGCTGCGCAGATAGACACGCACCAGCCCCCGATCGACATGCCATCGTGCGGCGGCATGGCTGTATGCACGCTGCTGCGCATCTGGTGCGGATGCAC
Organism: Robbsia andropogonis; assembly: GCF_000970345.1. GTDB lineage: Bacteria > Pseudomonadota > Gammaproteobacteria > Burkholderiales > Burkholderiaceae > Robbsia > Robbsia andropogonis. Next base: position 132,109 of record NZ_LAQU01000007.1, read on the forward strand.
CGCCTCCAGATGCCTCCCGACGCCAGAACACGCGGTAGTAGCAGACGAGCCCGGCGGCGATAAGCGCCGATTCCGCCGCCCAAAGCCAACCCAGTGCGCCGGCGGGGATCGCCATTCTGATCAATAGCACCAGCACCCCGGCTTTTCCGACAGCCGCGCCGAGACTGAGCACCAACGCGGGTTTCGAATAGGTGCGCGCTTGCAGCCAGGTGGAGATCACGCCGAAGGGCTCGCGGAACAACATCGTCGCGGCCAGCCCTGCAAGCATCGCCGCGACGTGCGGATCAACGGCGATGGAGGCAACCGGGGGCGCGAGGACGCACCAGGCCAATACGATCCAGACCAGCAGCAAGGCCGCCGCCGAGACACTGAACCGCAACGCGAACGCGCTGCCGAGAATGGCGCCGAGTGAACGGGCCGCGGTATCGTCCACGGCGTGGCGCCATGCCGTGCCGCCTTCCGACTGTGGCCCACCTGTCGCTTTTGTCGACGCGGCAGGATGCAAGGCCGACACGATGGCGGGAACAAGGATTTCCGCGCCACATATCCAGGTGATCGGCGCCAGTACCGTCAGCAGTGTGTTCGCGTACTGCCATTTACCAAACAGGTCCGCTCCCAGATAGCGCGCCAGCATCCCCGAAACGATGATCGCGACGCCCAACTGGGTGGCGCGCTCCGCGGCCAGCCAGAACAGATTGCGGGCGGCCGCGCGCACGTGGCTCGGACGCGGGCGCTCGCCGTCGTTGTCCGGCATCGGGCCCGTTGCTTGGTGAGGCAGCTTCAATGGCATCCTTCGTTGCCGCCGTTCCTGGCATGGCGTGGGGCGGAATGGGCGATTTTGCCTGACTGTGACGGGCCCGTCAGGCTTCGCATAGAATAAGAAACGCCCGGTCGCCTCACGCGGCGGCAAGCTGTAACAAATCAATACAGGTCACGGACGTTCCACGATCCGCGATTATATTGAAAGAGTAAGGTGAAAGTGCAGCCGCAGGCTGCGCGTGGTGTCGCGCTACCGATGACATTTCAAATAAAGGTGAAAGCAAGCAATGATCTCCCAGACGATTTTCAAGGCATATGACATTCGCGGTGTAATCGGCAAAACGCTGGACGCGGACGTTGCCCGTAAGATCGGCAAGGCTTTCGGCAGCGACGTGCGCGCCCAGGGTGGCAGCGCGGTCGTGATCGGTCGGGATGGCCGTCTGTCGGGCCCCGAACTGTCGGCGGCGTTGGCGGAAGGTCTGCAATCCGCGGGCGTCGACGTCGTTGACATCGGGATGGTGCCCACACCGGTCGGCTATTTCGCCACCAATGTGCCGTTGAAGTTGAAAGGCGGTCCGCGTAATGTCGATTCGTGCATTGTCGTGACCGGCAGCCATAATCCTCCTGACTACAATGGTTTCAAGATGGTGCTGCGCGGCCAGGCGATCTATGGCGATGCGATCCAGGGACTCTATCAGCGCATCGTGGACGAGCGCTTCGAAAGCGGCGCTGGCACGTTGGAAAGCTATGACATCACCGACGAATACATCGAGCGCATTGTCAGCGACATCAAGCCGGCGCGCGGGATGAAGCTGGTGCTCGACGCGGGTAACGGCGTGGCGGGAGCGATCGCACCGAAGCTGTTCAAGGCGTTGGGCGCGGAGATCAAGCCGTTGTTCTGCGATGTCGACGGCACGTTTCCGAACCATCACCCAGACCCTGCCCATCCGGAAAACCTGCAAGACGTGATTGCCGCGCTGGAAACCACGGACATGGAAATCGGCTTTGCCTTCGACGGTGACGGCGATCGGCTGGGCGTGGTGACCAAGGATGGCCAGATTATCTATCCGGATCGTCAGATGATGCTGTTTGCCGAGGAGATCCTGTCGCGCGTGCCGGGTGGCCAGATCATTTATGACGTCAAGTGCACGCGCAACCTGGCGAAGTGGGTACGCAAGAATGGCGGGGACCCGCTGATGTGGAAGACGGGCCATTCGCTGGTCAAGGCGAAGCTGAAGGAAACCGGTGCGCCGTTGGCAGGCGAAATGAGTGGTCACGTGTTCTTCAAGGACCGGTGGTATGGCTTCGACGATGGCCTTTACACCGGCGCGCGCATGCTGGAAATCCTGTCTCGCGTCAGTGATCCGAGCAAGCTGCTGAACGATTTGCCGAATTCGTTGAGCACACCGGAACTTCAGATCAAGCTGGAAGAAGGCGAGAATGTGGCGCTCATCGACAAGCTGCGGCAGAACGCCAAGTTCACCGGTGCGGACGACGTCATCACGATCGATGGCCTGCGTGTGGAATATCCCGACGGTTTTGGCTTGGCCCGGTCCTCGAACACGACGCCGGTCGTCGTGCTGCGTTTCGAAGCGGACAGCGAAGAAGCGCTGAAGCGGATTCAGGAGGATTTCCGCCGGGTGATCACGGCCGAACGCGCCGACATCAATCTGCCGTTCTGATGCCGCCGCGCCTGCGGTGCCGCGTCATCGGCGGGCTGCACGAAAAAATCCCGCTCCGGCGATGCCGCAGGCAGTAGAATCTACGTTTTCTCGGAAGTCCGCGCGCGTCTCGTAAAAACGAGGCGCTGCCTGGCTTCCCGCCGTCTTTTTTGTGTGTTCCGCTCGCATGACCAATCCGCATCGCCCTCGACCGAAGATTGCCATCGTCAGGGTGTCATCCCTGGGTGATGTCGTGCATAACATGCCGGTCGTCGCTGATATCCTGCGTTATCGTCCCGATGCCGACATCGATTGGATCGTCGAAGAATCGTTCACTGATCTGGTCCAGCTCGTTACCGGCGTGCGGCGCGTGATTCCCGTGGCCTTGCGCCGTTGGCGGCATGCACCGCTATCTTCCGTGACGCGACAGCAATACGGGATGTTCAAACGCGCCTTCCGCGAAGAACGTTACGACGTCATCATCGATTGCCAAGGTCTGATAAAGACCGCGTGGATCGCATCGCGCGGCAGAGGGCCGGTCGTGGGGTTAGGCAATCGGACGGATGGCGCCGGCTATGAATGGCCGGCGCGCTACTTCTACAAGCGATCGATAGCGATCGAACGTCGCACGCATGTGGTCGAGCGCTCGCGCCAGTTGGTGGCCGCGGCGCTGGACATGCCCGCCCCGACGGATGATGCCTCGGACGTCGATTTCGGCCTGGACCAGCACAAGGGTGCCTTGGCGCTGGCGCGGCTCGGATTGAATCTGCCCGTGCCCTATGTCGTTTTTGTTCATGCGAGCTCACGCAAAGACAAGCAGTGGCCGGAAACCGAATGGATCGCGCTGGGTGAAGCATTGGCCCGTCGAGGCGCGTCGCTGGTACTCCCGTGGGGCAACGAAGAAGAAAAGGCCTGCAGCGAGCGGATCGCCAGTCACTTCGGCGATGCCGCACTGGTACCCCCGAAACTGGCGCTGGACGCCGTGGTGGGCTTGCTCGACGGAGCGGCGGCGGTCGTCGGCGTGGACACTGGGCTTATTCATATCGCCGCGGCACTGCGTCGACCGACCGTTGAACTGTATAACTTCTCTACTGCCTGGCGCACGGGAGGGTATTGGTCGACCAACGTGGTCGAAATCGGTGCCGCCAATCGTCCGCCGCATCTCAGCGATGTGAAGCAGGCGCTCAGCCGATTTGGATTGCTGTAAGCACTCCCTCGGCTCCAGCGCGGGTAGGGCGAGTTCGTGGCCCGCGTTATCGTATTCCGCATCCGGGACAGTCATAAAATCTGGCACGAAGCCGGTGCATTGGTCGAGCGGTGCGTAATCGGCTATCCTGCTGCCTGATATCGGTACGGTTTATTCGACATTCCAGGCAGCAGCATGAGCGTTTCACAAATCATCACCCTTGAAGGCGATTGGCACGCCAACGGTCTCTCCGCACCACGCGCCGATGTGGTGGCCGCGTTGGAACGGGGGCGTGTCTTGTATTTTCCGCATTTGGCATTTGACCTGGATGCGGAAGAGCGGCGCTTGCTTGATCCGACGATTGCCGATCCCAAACGCAAAAATATCAGTCTGTCGCCCGATGGCGGGAAACTGGCGGGTGTCCTCGGTGACGAAGAGAGGCAGGCGCGGGTACGGGGGATGATCGCCCGGTATCAGCAATTGGCGCGTGGCTTGATCAGCGGTTTGTTGCCTGAATATGATGGCCAGCTGCGCGCGGCGCCGACGAGCTTGCGGCTGCATCGTGTCGAGACGCGGCAGACGTCATGGCGTGCCGATGACAGCCGCCTGCATGTGGATGCGTTTCCATCGCGGCCGAATCATGGCGAGCGCATCCTGCGCGTATTTGCCAATATCAACCCTGCTGGCGAGCCGCGCGTCTGGCGCGTGGGGGAGTCCTTCGACGATGTGGCGAAGGCCTTTGTCCCGCGTATTCCACGTCAAACGCCGGGGAGTGCCTGGCTTTTGCAGACGTTGGGTATTACGAAATCCCGTCGTACGCCGTACGATCATCTGATGCTCGGTTTGCATGACGCGATGAAGGCGGATCAGCAATATCAGCAGCATTGTCCGCAGGAAGAAATGCGTTTCCCGCCGGGCTGTATCTGGATTTGTTTTTCCGATCAAACGTCCCACGCGGTGATGTCGGGACAGTTCATGATGGAACAAACGTTTTTCTTGCCGGCCGCCTCGATGGTCGAACCGGCATGTGCCCCGCTGGGCGTGCTTGAACGTTTGACCGGCAAGGTCCTCGTATGACGGTTGACGCATCCGCGCAACCGTCCCGATCCATCCGCCTTCCGTCGAGGAGAAATGCCTGATGCCAACACCATCTGTTCGTTTGCTGAGAGAAATGTACCGCCTGCTTTGGTGGATCGCGGCGCCGGTTGCCGTTTGCCGCTTGGTGTGGCGTTCCCGGCGCGAGCCCGGATACATCCGGCATATCGGTGAGCGATTCGGGTTTGTGCCTCGACGGCAAAGCGCGGCACCGTTGATCTGGGTGCATGCGGTCTCGGTAGGTGAAACGCGTGCGAGTCAGCCCCTGGTCGACGCATTGCGTCAGGCACATCCGGATGCGGAATTGCTGGTGACGTGCATGACGCCCGCCGGTCGCGCGACCAGCGTGACGGTGTTTGGCGATCGTGTGGCGCGATGCTACCTGCCATACGACATGCGTGGCGCGGTGCGGCGTTTTCTGGCGCGTCAACGTCCGGCCTTGGGCGTCGTGATGGAGACCGAGGTGTGGCCGACGTTGATCGACGAGTGCGCGCACGCCGGTGTGCCGTTGGTAATGGTCAATGGCCGAATGTCGGAGAAGTCGTTCCGGCGCGCGCAGCGTTTTGGCGCGGCGGCGCGCAGCGTGTTCGCCGGCTTGAGTGCCGTGCTCGCGCAGACCGAAGCGGATGCGCATCGACTCGAGGAACTGGGCGCGCGGCGTACCGCGGTGTTAGGCAATCTCAAATTCGACGTACCATGCGATACCGCATTGATCGATGCGGGGGCGCGCTGGCGCCTTGCGATTGGCGACCGGCCGGTGTGGGTGGCCGCGAGCACGCGCGAAGGCGAGGAGGCCCTTGTGCTCGATGCCTTCGCGCGCCAGCGTGAAGCGGCGCGGGCGTGGCGCGAGGCGAGTGGCGTCGTGGGGGAGGCTTCCGCGCAATCGCAATCGGTACGAAGGGGGTCGCCGAAACAGTCGGTGCAGGCGGCCCGCCTTGCCACGCCCCCCCAAACGGCGCGTGTGGAGGACGTGATCGAGGCGGGTGTCGAACCGGTTGGTGTCACGTCGGCGGCGCCGGTAGCGGTGGCGCAGGCGGCCGTATTGGAAGGCGGGAATGCACAGGCCAGCGAGGAGGACATTCCCGCGGTGACCGCGAAGCCGTTCAAGGCTGTCGATGCGGGAGCGTTCGATGAGCGGACCGATGCGGAGCGAGCATTATTGATTCTGGTGCCGCGCCATCCGCAGCGCTTCAACGAGGTGTCTGCGCTCGTGGCCAGCCGCTATAAGACGGTGCGCCGCTCCGAGTGGGCCGAGGCGGCACCCTCGCGGGCGCCGCGCGACGTCTTGCCGGAGGATGTCGACGTGCTGATTGGCGACTCGATGGGAGAACTGCCAGCGTATTACGGGGCGTCGGATCTGGCGTTCATTGGCGGTAGTCTGGTGCCAACGGGTGGTCAGAACCTGATCGAGGCGGCGGCGGCTGGCACGCCTGTGCTGCTCGGGCCGCATACGTATAACTTTACGCAAGCCAGCGCGAATGCGATTGGCGTGGGTGCGGCCATGCGCGTGGCAACGCCCGATGCGCTTGGAGACGCCGTGGCATCATTGCTGCGCGATCACAGCCGTCGCCAGGCGATGGGACTTGCCGCAAGACAGTTCGCTGAAAAAGATCGCGGCGCGACGGCGCGAACGGTGGCGTTCCTGGCCGAATTCTTACGACCGGCTTAGGAGCCGGGCGCTTCAGCGCCATAAGCAAAGGCCCGGAAGGCGCTAGACAGAATAGGTACTGTCTAGCGCCTTCCGGGCCTTTTTCTTCATCTGGAGCGGGCGATGGGAATCGAACCCACGGCTCTAGCTTGGGAAGCTAGGGTATTACCATTATACGACGCCCGCGAAGCCTGACATCATAAACGCGACTGGCCGCGTAGGCAAGTCACAAAACCGTGCCCGTCTGTAGTCGCTGATGACGCGGCGTCCGGCGGCACACCACCCGCCAAGGGGACAGGGCCTCGCACTCCCATCACGCGGGAGAAACCTTATCCCTTTGACGGCTTCGACAGATAAAACCGTACCGTCGGCGCGCCTGCCAGTAGTGGCGGCGAGGCTTCGGCAAACACCTTGTAATGCGGCTGGGTTTTGTGTGTCTCAAACGCCGCGCGGTCGCGATACACCTCATGGAACGTCACGCGGTTTTCGCCGTCCTCGGATACAAGAACATCGAAAGCGAAACAGCCTTCCTCATTCGACACCGAACCTTCCGCGTCGCCGGCGCCAACTTTCAGAAATGCCTCGCGCGCACCCGGCTTGACCGTGAATTCGGCAATCACGACGAATACCGATGCGGCGTCGGCGGAGGAGGGATGGGACGGGGATGCAGTCATGCAGGCTCCTGATTAGGTGGGGCGCGCTGTTGCCGCGTGAGACAACCACATTGCCGTGGCGCACGTCTGATATCGTCAGCAACGCAACGATACGGTCAGTCTAGCGCTTTTAGCCTACGCGAGCGGCCTTCGCTGCCTTCAGCACCGTCCATTCGACCAGCACCGATGTATCGCTATCCATGCTGCTGACCCACAACTGGTCGTCCTGACGGTTCAACGCCAGGCGCATGCCGCGTGCGGCAAGGCCCGCCAATGCTGCCGGGACGTCATCGTGCAGTTTCCAGACTTCAAGCTTGTCCAATCGGGAGACCTTGTTTTCATTCTGCTGCCACCATACATCCGCTGCCCGCCCACCATGCGCGACCACCAGCGCCAAGTCCGCCCGTGCCGCGGCACGGCTCATCCGCCGCTCGTCCGGTTGACCGATATCCACCCATTTCTCGATATGTCCGGTCAAGTCCTTTTGCCACAGATCTGGTTCATCTGCATCGCTTAATCCTTTCGTGAAGCTCAACGATTCAGACGCCAGCAGGCCGAAGACGATCAATCGCACCATCATGCGTTCGTCATTCTCGGAAGGGTGTTTTGCAATCGTCAGCGCATGGTCGCCATAGTACGGGCGGTCCATGTCGGCGATCACCAGTTCCGCTTTATGGATGGTGGCTTTCAATGCCATGGCGGGAAGGACCGGGTGGGCCGCAAAAAGTCGTGGAGGCCGCATCATAGCGCACTAAGCGCCACGGCCCGATGGAACCCATGCCCGAAAGCGAACCAAGCACGCTTGCATCGCGCTTCCGGCGGAAATCAGGGCTTACCGATCGACGATCGGGAGATACACCGGGTTCAGTACGTCGGCAGGCTCGGATCGACGGTCCGGGCATACGCGTCCATGCCGCCTTGGAGGTTGTGCAAGCGTGTGAAACCGCGTGAGCCGAGGAACATGGCAACTTGCGCGCTCCGGCCCCCGTGGTGACAGATACAGACGATCTCCGCTTCCGGATCAAGTTCATCGATCCGTACCGGAATCTGGTTCATGGGTATGGCGACGATGTTCGGTAGCGCCACCGTCTGGATTTCCCACGGTTCGCGCACGTCGAGCAGAACCGGCGCGGGACGGGATGCGTCGGCCAGACGTTCGGCCAGGGCGGCCGGGGCGAGTTGTTCCATCGATTTTATCCGTATGGGCCAGCATGTATGCCAGCCGCGTGCATTCCAATGTGCTGCCGTCGAAAAAAGCATGCTATTTGAGCGCGAACGGCAGCAGGCGAGTCAGGCAAGGTCAGAACTTGAAGCGCGGCGGTTGCTGCGCGTTTTCCAACGGTGCGACGTAGGTCTCGAAGAGTTCGACGATGCGGAACTCGGTTTCACTGAGTCGCGTCACGATCTGTGCCTTCATCACCGGCGCTTCGCCGACAAAAGCCGACAAGCGACCGCCTACCTTCACCTGTTCGAGCAAACCTTGCGGCAAAATCGGCAAGCCGCCGGAGACCACAATCACGTCGTACGGTGCGGCGGCCGGCCAGCCGCGCGCCGCGTCGCCCACCACCACTTCGACATTCGACACGGCATTTGACACGAGATTCTGCTGCGCGAACGCCGCAATGTCCTCGTATAGCTCGACGGTAATGACCCGCTGCGCCCGCGCCGCCAACAATGCGGCCATGTAACCGGAACCGGCACCAATTTCAAGGACCTGCTCGTGCTTTCGCACCGCCAGTTCCTGCAGGATACGCGCTTCGATCTTGGGTGACAGCATATGCTGGCCGTGCGGCAGCGGCACTTCCAGATCGGCGAACGCCTGATTGCGATACATTTCAGGTACGAAATTCTCGCGTTTGATCACGGAAAGCAGGTCGAGTACGTCCAGATTCAGCACCTCCCACGGCCGGATCTGCTGCTCGATCATGTTGAAACGCGCTTTTTCGAAGTTCATCTCGTCGCCCACCCAAGTTGCCTACCATCTGGTGCCCCGATTGTAGCAAACCATGCATGTTGCGACGCAACGTCGCGGGTCCAAGTGATGGATAATGCGAATACTGACGAAATCCTTACGGTCATGGCCCGCGCACCTGACGCCAGCGGTGTGTCGGGCATCTGTTTTTTTAGGGGGAGAAACTGTGGATGTGATTTTGGTGTTGAAGGCGATCGTGATGGGCGTGGTGGAAGGCTTGACCGAATTCCTGCCGATTTCCAGCACCGGCCACCTGATCCTGGTCGGCAACCTGCTGAACTTCGACGATGCGCGCGCGAAATTATTCGATGTCGTGATTCAGTTCGGTGCGATTCTGGCCGTGTGCTGGGAGTTCCGGAAAAAGATCGGCACGACTGTCGGCGGCCTGACGCGTCGCGACGATGTCCATTCCCGTCGTTTTGCCTGGAATGTCGTGATCGCCTGTTTGCCGGCGGTCGTTCTCGGCCTGTTGTTTGGCGGGCTGATCAAGGAATACCTGTTTTCACCGGTGCCGGTGGCGCTGGCGGCGGTCATCGGTGGGTTTGTGATTTTGTGGGTCGAGCGACGTGCGCGCCGCAACGGCCCCCTGGCGATGACCGCGGAGAACGGCATCCGAGTTGACCACATCGTGGCCACGCCCGGTGGATCGGCGCATGAAGCGGCGCATCATGGCAGCGCCCGGGTGCATTCCCTGGAAGCGCTGCGGTGGACCGATGCGCTGAAAGTCGGTTTCGCGCAATGCCTCGCGTTGATTCCCGGTACGTCCCGTTCCGGTGCGACCATCATCGGCGGCATGCTATTCGGCCTCGAACGAAAAGTCGCGACCGAATTCTCGTTTTTCCTCGCGATTCCGATCATCTTCGGCGCGTCAGCGCATGATCTATACAAGGCGCGCCACTCGTTGCAAGCCGATGACCTTGGGTTGCTGTTGATTGGTCTGATTGCTGCGTTGGTATCGGCGCTGGTTTGCGTGCGCTGGCTATTGCGCTTTATCTCGAACCACGATTTCACGGTCTTCGCTTACTACCGGATCGTCTTCGGTCTCGTGATCCTTGTCGCCGCCTATGGCTTCGGCGAATGGCAAATCGCGTAACGGCGCGCGGTTACTTGCGCAGGAAAACAAGATCCCAGACGCCGTGGCCGAGATTCAGGCCGCGTTGCTCGAACTTGGTTGTCGGCCGATAGTCCGGGCGCGGCGCGTAGTCCGCGACGGTATTGCGAAGGTCGGCGTTGCCACGCAGCACATCGAGCATCTGCTCCGCGTACGGTGCCCAGTCGGTGGCCAGATGCAGATAACCGCCGGAACGGAGCTTACGTGCCAGCAATGCGACGAAGGGCGGTTGCACCAGGCGCCGCTTGTTATGACGGGCTTTATGCCAGGGATCGGGGAAGTAGATATGTACGCCGTCGAGCGTGCCGTCATCGATCTGCTGTTCGAGGACTTCCACGGCGTCATGCTGAATGATCCGCACGTTCGGTAAGGCACGTTCCTCAATCAGCTTCAGCAAGGCGCCGACACCGGGCTCATGCACTTCCACGCCGATGAAGTCGTCGCCTGGACGGCGTGCGGCAATCTCCGCGGTGGTTGCGCCCATGCCGAAACCGATCTCGAATATGCGGGGTGCGGTGCGACCGAAAACGGCCGGCCAGTCGATGAGACGTGCGTCGTGCGGTAAGACGAAGCGGGCACCTAATTCGTCGATGGCGCGTCGCTGGCCGGTGGAGAGCCGTCCGGCGCGTGTGACGAAGCTACGAATGCGCCGGCGATGAGGCGCGCCATCAACCGTGTCGGGGGCGAGGTCTTCGGAAGCGTCGGCGGGCTGAGTGCCGTCGGCGTTCTGGTCGGCGTCGAGAGGGGAGTGCGGGGTGGCGGTCATGCTGTCGTTCTGGCGCGCTTACCGTGCCGCCAATGCGCGGCGATGAGGGTAAGCCATCGAAAACCCAAGACTTTACCCGGTATCGGGGACGACGGGAAGCGTGCCGACGTCGACCGCTCGCGGTAAGATCGCGCGATGAGCCGTTCCGCGTCCGGGGCGGTAACGTACCGTTCGCAGGTAGGGGTCATATCGGATCGCGTGGACCCGCGGCGGTGCAGCAAGGGAGACATGCAGCGTGAGACTTTCGAATCGAGGTGAGTGGGAAATGACCGAGTCCAGCGCGCTGGACATCGTTGCTGAAAACGGCCAGGCGGAAGCAGTGCAACGATCAAGTGCCTGTTCGGACAGGGGGCGTGCCCGACGGCGCATGCTGCAGATCGGCGTGTTCGGTGCGTTATCAAGTGTGCTGCCGTTGGGAGCGTGCGCGACGTTCCCGTTCATCCCATCGCATTACACCTTTACACTGGCGCAGATTCAGCAAGCCGTGGCCCGGCGCTTTCCGATTCGGCGGCAAGTTTCAGGTTTGCTCGACCTCCTGGTGGACCAGCCGCTCGTGGGTACGCGCCCTGATCAGAACCGGATGGCGGTTGCCGCCCATGCGCACATCCAAAGCCCGTTGCTCCAGGCGCCCGCCGACGGCCGTTTCTCGGTGACCGCCGCCATTGCGTACGATGCGCAACGCATGGCGGTCGTGCTGCGTCAGCCGTCGATCGAGAGTCTCGATTTTCCGGATCTGAATCCGGGCTATCGTGGGGAGGTTCGGGCGGCCTTGGACCTTGCCGTCGCGCAGTTGCTGGAAGGCTATCCCATCCACACGTTCAAGCCGGAAGAGCTGTCGTTTGCCGGCGTCCGCTACGCGCCTGCGGATATTACCGTCGAACCCCTGGGCGTGCGCGTGAAGATCGCCGAACAGACCTGACGTCGCGGGCGCATGGCGTGCGCGAATCGGCGTCCCAAGGCCTGACCTGAGCGCTCAAAGACAGTCACAAAGGCAACGGCGCGGGTGTGATGGGCGCCTAGCGCTGCGGCGTGGCCCGCTCCAGCGCATCGGGGAGCGTGCGTTCCATGGTGAACTGGAAGCGCTCGAAGATCGTGGCAACCGTTGTGAAATTGCTGGCGCCAACGGCAAGCGACACCGCCTGGCTGACGTGCGTTCGCACTGCTTGCGTAACAGGGTCGACCAGGCGCGACGGCGACAGGGTGGCCGGCAACGAAGCGACGGCACTGACGGTGCGTGCAAGCCACACGGGTGGCCTGGAAATAGCCGCCTTGCGCAGCGATGATACGGTGGCGGCGATCGGTGTGGCCGACGCGGCATCTGGCTTCGCTGCCGGGACCGCGCGCGGGAAACCGACCAATTGCGCCAGCGTCCCGGCGAGCAATAACGTCGTCGTGTCGTCCGAAACGGTCTCGACGACAACCATGTCCTCATTGCCCATCGCCGCGGCGCGTGTCGTCTGGTCTTGCCAGGCATGAAAGCCGATGACGGCCCCGATGGCGGCAATCGCCAGCGCACCGACGGTCAAGCGCAGCCCTCGGCGCATCATGCTGTGGGCACCGCGCAGGCCGTGATCGACGATCGATTCGCTACGCGTGTACATCGCCTTGTCGTAGGCGGAGTCGATTTCGGGATCAGTCGAGCGTCGGGCTTCCGTGACGATGTGAAAGTGCGGCCGCCGGTTGGGCGCGGCGTTAAACGCTTGCTCGCTCTGACGGAGTGTGCTGCCGCAAGGCGGGGGCGAAAGTTGACGCGTCATTCGTGAACGATTCAGCATGGCACGCGGGTGTCGACAGGACGCATCGATACTACGAGCCGGTCAGGTAACAAGGTCATGCCGGATGTCCTGGAACATGAAGCATCAAGGACATGATGGCGGACTGCCTATCGGTCGCGAGCGCATGCTCGACGCACCGTCTTTCGCGATGTCCTTCTTCGCGGTACCCGGCGAGCCGCCGGATGACGCAACTTTGAGCAGTCATGCAATGGTCTGCCGGTATCGCCTGCCAAGTGTAGCGGCCTGTTAGATAAATCTGAAGAAATTTGTGATAAAACAGCAACTTGCCGTGGCAGTGCGACGCAAAAATGCAACGCCTCGACGTTGTCATCGCCTTGTCGTACCGGCGGTATCACCTGTGCTCCCTGGCTGCCGGGACCGCATTTTCCTGGGTCTTTCCCGCCGCGGTATCAATGTCCATCGCCGGCCATGTCTGGCGTGACGTTTTCACTGGCGTCGGGGTCCGGCGTCGTAACGGGGCGGGCATCATCGGCACCGTCGGAGGTCGATGCCGGCGTGTGATCACGCCTCTGGATATCGTCCTGTGCGGCCAAGGGCAATGGCCCGAGCCCTTGCGCATGAAAGCCCAGGCGGAAGATCTTGCCGCCAGCCTGGCCTTGCAGGGCCGGGTCCTCGGGGAAGGACGACAGTAACGGCATGATCGCCGATTGACCGACGATCGCGCGGCGACTTCGGTCCGCAGGCGCGAGCCCCCACATATCCTCGTACACCAGCGCGACCTGTTTGCCATCGACGATGCCGTTACCCAAATAAAGCATCACATGGCCCGTAATATGGATGATCGTGAAGAACGGCCTGCCGTGCTTCATCAGGAAGCGTAGCCGGGCATCCTCGGAGCGATTCGACAGGTCCACCATTCCCGGTCCTTCCACTTGAAACGAAGAGTGCCGGGGTAGTAACAGCCCGAACGGCATCATCATGTCGAGCAGTTCGAGCGAGCAATCGTTATAGAACCCGCTTCCGCCCCAACCATAGGGGCGTCCCTGCAGTGCCTTCATCAGCCTCGCCATGTTTTGCGGCGTTGGAGACAGGGGCATCGGCTGCCATTGCAGCTCCGGTGCGCGGGCCGTGACGATGACCGCGTGCCGATTGATATCCACGGCCGGTGCGAGTACGGTCCCCGGCGTTGGCCCTGCCGGTAGCACGGTGCCCACCGGGGCGTGGAAGCGGAAGACGCCATTGCCATCACGCAGCGTCACATCGCGTGCGGTAACGGCGAGAAGCCGTGCGTAAGCGGCTTGACGCCAACGGCTTACAAAACGATCGTCGACCATGCCGATGGCCGTGGTGTGGACCCACCCGCCGAGACCGGGCGACATGACATAGGCCCAGGCGCGGTCGCGCGTGAGCGCAACGACGTATAACGGTGTGCCGGGCGCGATCGCCGAGTCCTGCAGGTTGTCGAATGGATAGCCTTCACCGGGCAGGCGCGGGTCATAGAAGTACGGATCATCGGTGGGCAGCAAGCGTATCGCGGCCTGGACGACGGAGATCGCACGGCGAGCGGGGCGGTAGCCGCCGCTGGCGCGATCATCGCTGTCCGACGCGATACGGTCACCAGGGCGCTCGTCGCGATGCGCCTGACCGTTCCGTATCGTGATGCCGTCACCATCGGATGCTGCCGTCGCGTCGCCGTCCTTTCCGAGCAAAATCGACGGCAGGTCGATATTCGCGCGTATGGCACCGATCCAGCTAGCGGGATGCGGTCGCAGATTCGCGCCAAAGCCTTCGCGTGGGCCATCCGGTGAGAACGTCCGCAACCTTGCCTCGATCCGGGCGGCCAGTGCTATCCGACCCAGTGGGTTCACGGTATCAGCAACGAAGGCGGCGTCCCATGGCGATCGGGTCGATGTGGTAGCGCGCGCGTCTCCGGACGTTGAAACGGGACCATCCTGTGCCCCGAAATAGGTTGCAAGCAACGATTGCATGGCACGCTGCTGCTGATCAGCAGGTAGCAGCGCAACACGATAATCCGCCCGGGAGGGGCGATCCAGCGATCGACATCCTGATCGTAACGGTCCATCGGGAAGACGGATGCTGTGGCGCTCAGTACCGTTTCCCGTGGCACCGTGCCGTCGATTGCCGCAGGCGGCGGAACGTAAGCAGATGACGGTGCGGAGACCGTCGCCTCGTCCGCGCGGGATGCCTTGCCCGGCTGCGATGTCGGACTGGCGCAGGCGGCCAGTAGCGCCATACCGAGCATGCAGCAGGTACGGCGTATGGTAAATGTGACAGTCCATTCTGGCTTGGCGCCGCGTGGAAGCGCTTCTGGCGATGCAGCAAATGTGCGCAAGAGGGGCGGAAGTCCCGCAGGCGCGGAAGCCGGTGAGGGCGAAGACGATATCGACTGGTCACGGTCTTTCCTTGCTCGTGTCACCCTTTTTTCAATTTGCAACATTTCCTTGCGCATCCTTTCTCGGCTTTTCGATACAGTAGCCCTGTGTTCAGTGCGTGCCGCGTTCCGAAGAGTAGGGAAGCTCGGGCGTGATCGGGCGGCTGGACATCGGGAGATATATCGTGATCAAGCGTTCCATCGTATCAGCCGCTGCCGTGTTGCTCGGCAGTGCGGCACTTTTTGCAGCAGCGCCGGCGCAGGCGCACGTTTCGGTCGGCATTGGCATTGGTTTGCCGGGTTACTATGCACCGCCGCCGGTGTATTACGCGCCACCACCGCCGGTCTACTATGCGCCACCGCCGCCGGTGTATTACGGTCCGCCGCCCCCGCCGGTCTATTATGGCGGGCCATACTGGCATCATCGGCCCGACTGGCGCCGTGGTCCGCCGCCGCCGGGCTGGTACCGCTGATAACGAGGAAAAACCACTGGCGGGGCAATCGATGCCCGCCAGTACAATGGATTTAAAAGCCCAGATTCTTACAGAGACTGTCCACACGCGCCTTCACCGTCTCGTCCATCACGATCGGCAATCCCCATTCGCGCTCTGTCTCACCAGGCCATTTATTGGTCGCGTCGATCCCCATCTTCGAGCCCAGGCCGGCGACCGGCGAGGCAAAGTCCAGATAGTCGATTGGCGTGTTGTCAACGAGCAGCGTGTCCCGTGACGGATCGACGCGGGTCGTAATGGCCCAGATGACTTCCTTCCAGTCCCGGATTTTCACGTCCTCGTCCACGACGATAATGAACTTCGTGTACATGAACTGCCTGAGAAAGCTCCATACACCGAACATGACCCGCTTTGCATGGCCGGGATAGCTCTTCTTCATCTGCACGACGGCCATCCGATAGCTGCATCCTTCCGGCGGCAGGTAGAAGTCCGTGATTTCCGGAAATTGCTTTTGCAGTAGCGGCACGAAAATCTCGTTGAACGCTACCCCCAGGACTGCCGGCTCGTCGGGTGGTTTTCCCGTGTGCGTCGAGTGATAGATCGGATCGCGTCGGGTTGTCATGCGTTCGACGGTGAACACGGGGAACCACTCCTGTTCGTTGTAGTACCCGGTATGGTCGCCGAATGGTCCTTCCAATGCATGTTCGTAGGCAGCGGTGGGTCCCTGTGACGGCCGCGGCGGTGCGCCGGGTGCGTCCGGCGTCGTCGCGGCGGTGCGCGCATCGTGCGCTTGAGGATAAATGAAGCCTTCCAGAATGATTTCGGCGCGTGCGGGCACCTGCAGCCCTTCGAGGCCGGGCGTCAGGCAACGCGCCAGCTCGGTGCGTGCCCCGCGCAGGAGGCCAGCGAACTGGTACTCGGACAACGTGTCGGGAACCGGGGTCACCGCACCGAGGATGGTGGCCGGATCAGCCCCCAACGCGACTGCAACGGGGTAGGGCTTGCCAGGGTTCGCCGCGGCAAATTCACGGAAGTCCAGGGCGCCGCCCCGGTGCGCGAGCCAACGCATGATCAACTTGTTGCGACCGATCTTCTGCTGCCGATAGATGCCCAAATTCTGCCGTGGCTTGTTCGGACCGCGTGTGATCGTCAAGCCCCAGCTCAACAGCGGCGCCACATCGCCGGGCCAGCAGTGTTGGATCGGCAGCGCGTCCAGGTCGACATCGGCACCTTCCATCACGACTTCCTGGCATGGCGGGCCCTTGACGATCTTCGGCGCCATGTCCCACACGGCCTTGGCCAATCCCGCAAGGCGTCCGATGTCTTTCAACGCCCGTGGCGGTTCCGGCTCCTTCAGCGCAGACAGCAAGCGACCAACGTCGCGTAGTGCTTCGAGCGTTGCCGTATCGCTGCCGATATTGACGCCTGCCGACAGCGCGCCCACGCCACCATGGGTCGCGTCCTGGCGCACGGGCGCATCGATTCCCATCCCCAGGGCGACCCGGCGCGTGGTGCCGAAAAGATTGCCGAGTACCGGCATTGTCGACTTGCCCGTGCTGGTGCTCGTCCCGACACTACTCGCGCCATGTACCTGTTCGAATAACAGCGCCGGGCCGCCGGCTTGCAATGCCCGTTCACACACCTGCGTGATTTCCAAGTGCGTCGACACGCCTGCTCGCACGCGTCGCAATTCGCCAAGGCGCTCGAGCTGCCCCGCGAAATCCCGCAGATCCTGGTATTTCATATCGCTCCGCAGACGTCCCCCCGAAGTTCCGGGGCAAAAGACCCTCATTTTACCTGTGTAACGAACAATGACACTGTCGTCGCGGGCAAGTCCGCGTTGCCACCGACGGATGCCCGGACGGCAAGGCGATTCCGGGGTTTTTCCGGATTTTGGGTTTGGTAGAAGTGTAACCTTTATTACTAAAAGTCATCAAAATGACACTTGTTAGTGTTGACCGTGCGGGATCGCCTGTTAGAATCCGCTGTCGACTACACGGGCGTTATCCACGCCAAGGTTATTCCCGGGGTTCCCGCGCCGCACTGAGTCAACGTGCACGTGGGCCAGGAATGCGGTCTTTCGCCCCCCGCCACCCCAATGCTGTGCGGGCGAACACACCGGCGCCAGACGAAAATTCCGCAACTGTTTTAAAGTGGTATGCGGTCTTATCGTTCTACAAAGGCGCCGGATTCCGATCCGCGGCTTTCTTCGATGTGCCATATGGCACGCGTGGCCCGGGCATGCAATGCCCGGTTACGGAAGAAAGCGGCAGGCAGCCGCACCGTCCTTGGACGTTGCTGCCTGATCTGGAGGGTTGTCCGGCGGTGCCAACTGGGTTTGTATCGGCGCGGATCTCGTATCCGCACCGCGCACCCCGGACATCTTCCAAGCCGTGATTCGGCATGCGTGACAGGTCTTTCCACCTGGAGAGACGGGGCTTTTGTTGCCTGATTGTCGGCGTGTCCGGGTCCCGGCGCCTTGAGAGGGAGACTCGATATATGGACATAGCAGTTTCTGGCCAGCCGGCCAGGCGTGTCCCCGATGCCGTGCGTGCGCTCGTGCGTCGGGGAACGCGGGTAGGACACCAGTGCGCCAGCGTCATCGGCCTGGTGGCGATCGTCAGTGCCATGGCATTGTGGATGCAACCGGCTTGGCGCACGGCGCTGGCCGCGAAGTTCCTGCATTCGGCCAATGCTGCTTCGCGTGACGATGCAAGCAATATCGCTGCTTTAAGTTTCTTGTCGGCGGCCAATGCCAGCGCCCGCCCGTCCGCCGATGCCGCTGCGTTGCATGCGGCGGCTTTACTTCCCACGGGCTCGAATGCGGCCGATGCCACGCAGACACCGTCGCTTGGTGTGTTTGGCGCGCCGCTCGATCCGAGCAATCTGCCGTCGGTAGTGCGATCGACGCGGACGATGCAAGTGGTTGCCGATGCGCGATATGACCGTTTCGGGGCAACATCGGGTCGTGATCAACAGCGCATCGCCGTGGCCATCGCCCAGCGATATCATGTCGCCCAGGAGCCGATCAATGTGCTGGTGCACGCCGCGTTCCAGACGGGGCGTGACGTCGGTCTCGATCCGCTGCTGTTGCTGGCGGTGATGGCGGTGGAATCCGGCTTCAATCCCTACGCCGAAAGCGGTGTGGGCGCGCGCGGCCTGATGCAGGTGATGCCGGTCGTGCATGCGGACAAGTTCGACTATTACGGCGGCCCGCAGGCGGCGCTCGAGCCGGTACCGAATCTCCGCGTCGGTGCATTGATCCTGAAGGATTACATAATCCAGACGGGTACGATCGCCGGTGGCTTGCGTCGTTATGTCGGTTCGACCGCCACGGGTGATAACGGCTATGGCACGCGCGTATTATCGGAGCGTGACAAGTTGCGCGACATCTTGCGCAGTGGTGGAACGGTGACAGTGAAGCGTGCCGCGCCGATACTGACCGCCTCCGCAAAACCGAAAGCCGCGCCGATGACCAATTCGCCGCATGACGGAACAGCGGCGAATGTGACCGGTGCCTTGCATGGCAACGATGCGATCAAGCCGGTGGCTGACAAACAGACACTAGCCGCGCCGGTGGCTTCCAGTAATACCTGAGCCCGCACCCTTGCTCGGCCGTTCGCGCCACCACAGGTCCCGACGCGCATGCTATTCGGATTGCCTGAATAGCGCGCCCATCCGGGCAATCGCTTCCTCGATGCGTGGGAGCGCCGTTGCATAGGAAAAGCGCAGGTAGCGGCGGGGTGCATCGGCGCCGAAATCCAATCCGGGCACGGCAGCCACGCCGGCTGCCTCGAGCAACGCGTGTGACAGCGCATCGGCATCATGGGCGTCGGGGTGACGCACCTTGCTGCAATCCGCGTAAACGTAGAACGCACCGTCGGGCACGACCGGCACGTCAAAACCGATTCCCTGTAACGCCGGCACCAGATAGTCCCGGCGCGCTTTCAAGGCGAGGCGCCGCGTTTCACAGATTTGCCGCGCCGCGGGCGTAAAGCAGGCCAGCGCGGCGTGCTGTGCCACGGTGGACGCGCAGATGAACAAATTCTGCGCGAGCTTTTCGAACGCCGGTACCCAGGCGGTAGGCGCGACGATCCAGCCGAGCCGCCATCCCGTCATCGCGAAATACTTCGAAAAACTGTTCACGGTAATGATGTCCTCGCCCAGTGCGAGTGCCGTCCGTGCCGGACCATCGTACGTCAATCCCTGATAAATCTCGTCGATGATGGTGACGCCTCGGTGCGCGCGCACGATGTCGACGATGCGGGCGAGCTCCGTGGCCTCGATTGTCGTGCCGGTAGGGTTTGACGGCGATGCCAGAAGGACGCCCCGCGTCCGTGCGCCCCATCGATCAGCTAGGTCGCCCGCGGACAGTTGGAAGCGCTGTGCCGGCCCGCTTGGCACCATCGTGGGTACGCCACCAAATGCCGCGACAAAATGCCGGTTGCACGGATAACAAGGGTCGGGCATCAGGATTTCATCGCCTGCGTCGACCAGCGCCGCGCAGGCGAGCAATAGCGCGCCCGATGCGCCTGCCGTGACAATGATCCGCTCGCTCGCCACGTGAACGCCGAACGCATCGAGGTAATACGATGCGATTGCCTCCCGTAGTGCCGGCAGACCTAGCGCGGGGGTGTATTGCGTAACGCCACGACGCAGTGCATCCGAGGCCGCCACGATGACGGGTTCCGGCGCCGTGAAATCCGGTTCGCCAATACTCATGTGGATGATGTCACGCCCGGCCTGCTCCAGCGCGGTAGCGCGCTTGACCAGTTCCATGACGTGGAACGGGGCGATCTCGTCGACCCGTCCGGCCAGGTGCGCCAGCGTGGCGGCGGATGATCCGACGCGGGCGTCGGACGGCAATGCAAAATCGGTCAACACGGCGCTCCAGGCACGCTACGAGGGTAAAACGGGATTCTCGCGATTTAGCCGCGGCGATTCGCCTGCGTTTCGTCCGGGCGTAATTGCGCCGCGACCTTGTCAAGTACGCCATTGACGTACTTATAGCCGTCGGTGCCGCCGAATGTCTTGGCCAGCTCCACGCCCTCGTTGATCACTACGCGATACGGGATGTCGATATGATGGCGCAACTCGTAAGCACCGACCAGCAGCACGGCGCGCTCGACTGGCGACAACTCTGATACCGGGCGGTCGAGGCAGGGTGTGATGGTCGCTTCCAGTTGGGCCTGTTCTTTCGCCACGCCGTAGAGCAGTGCGTCGAAATGTTCGCGGTCAGCCTTATCGAAGCTCTGCATGCCGCGGATATGCGCATCGATGTCCGAGACGGGGCTGCCCGCCACGAGCCATTGATACAGCGCTTGCGTCGCGAGTTCGCGCGCGCGGCGTCGGGCGTTCCTCATGCATTCGCTCCGCTTTCGTCGCCTTCGTCACCATATTCGGACAAGCCGGATAGGGCGTTCACCAGATTGGCCATTTCAACCGCGCAGCGAGCGGCATCACGACCTTTCTCATCGGCGCGGGCTTCGGCTTGCGCGTCGGTCTCGGTCGTCAGTACGGCATGGCAATCGGCAGGTCGAAATCTAGGCCGATGCGTGTGATGCCTGCGCCAGATTCGTTCGACACCAGTTCGAAGTGGTAGGTTTCGCCGCGGATGACCGCGCCCAGGGCGATAAGGGCGTCGAATTGGTTGCTCTGCGCGAGCTTCGACAGCGCCAGCGGGATCTCCAGCGCGCCGGGTACGGTGACCAGCAATACATCCTCGCCTGCCACGCCGAGCTTTTCCAGTTCGTCGATGCAGGCGTCGCGCAATGCGTTGACAACCGGCTCGTTGAAGCGCGATTGCACGAGGCCGATCCGCAGACCGGTGCCGTCGATGTTCAGTTCGTATTTACCGGTTTCCATGAGGGTATCCGTATGCAAGAGGGGAGATAAGCGCGGTATGGTGCGTCTCCTGGCACATGCGACCGCCTTGTAGGCGGCCGCGGCCGGGTGATGGTTCCGCGCAGGCAAAAAAAGCGTTGGCGAGCATGCGATGCGGCACGTGCCGCCGGCCCGCAAGACCGACGATGTCTGCGGGATGCACCTCGCCGAATTACGCGTAGCGGCCGTCGGTCGCGCCCGGGGCCGCATTATCCAACGCGCAGGCCTGCTCGGGCAGCGTCAATGCCGCACCGGGCTTCGCGATGAAACCGGTCACTTCCAGGTGAAAGCCGGACATGCTGCCGAGCTTGCGCGGCTTCGACAGTACCTGCATCCGACCGATGCCAAGGTCACGCAAAATCTGCGCACCCACGCCATAGGTCTTGAAATCCATCGGGCGTCGGGCACGACGCGCGGCGGCTTCGGTGTCCTCCAAAGCGGTGAACGCTTCGAAGAAGCGCTCGCGTGTCCCATCGCAGTTCAGCATGACCACGGTGCCAGCACCACCGGTGGCTTCATGATGCCGTGCGATTTCGCGTAATGCCGCCTCGATCGTCCACGAATGCACCGACGCCTGTGTCTCAAGCAGATCCAGCGCCGATAACGGTTCATGCACGCGCACCAGCGTTTCCGTATCCGTGCTCGGTGTCCCGCGGGTCAGCGCGAGATGCGGCGCGCCGGTGGGCGTGTCACGGTACAGCGTCGCGTCGAAGGTGCCGTATGGCGTATGCATCTCGCGATGGGAGACGCGTTCAATGACGGACTCGTGCCGCAACCGGTGCTGGATCAGGTCGGCGATCGTGCCGATCTTCAGACCGTGGGTTTCGGCGAACAGCATCAGGTCGGGCAGCCGCGCCATCGTGCCATCTTCCTTGATGATCTCGCAGATGACGGAGGCGGGCGTGAGGCCTGCCATCGCGGTGAGATCGCATCCTGCTTCCGTATGACCCGCGCGAACGAGCACGCCGCCGTCCTGCGCCATTACCGGAAAAACGTGGCCGGGCTGCACGATGTCGCTCGCCCGTGCATGCGGGGCGACCGCGGCGCGGATCGTGCGGGCACGGTCCGGCGCCGAGATGCCCGTGGTAACCCCTTCCGCGGCCTCGATGCTCATCGTGAATGCCGTGCCGTACTGGGTGCCGTTCCGGGCGGTCATCAACGGCAATTCCAACTGGCGGCAACGGTGCGCGGTCAATGTCAGGCAGATCAGGCCGCGCGCATGCGTGGCCATGAAATTGATGGCCTCCGGCGTGACGAAGTCGGCGGCGAGGACGATGTCGCCCTCGTTTTCACGGTCTTCCTCGTCCACGAGGATGACCATGCGGCCGGCCGACAATTCGGCAACGATCTCGGAGGTGGTCGCAAGCTTCATGGCAAGGGGGCGGGGCGCGCGGGACGGCCGTCTGGAAAAACAGGTATTTTACGCGAACATCGCGCGGCCGCGGCCGATAATGCGCGTAGGGCGGAATTACTGTTGCGCCGGGGGCGCCGACATCATGCGCTCGACGTAGCGGGCGATCAGGTCGATCTCCAGATTGACCCGCGAACCGGGGCGCAACGCGTTCAACGTCGTGACCTCGATCGTATGCGGGATGAGATTGATGGCGAACAGGCAGGCCTGCCCGTTGCGAACCGTATCGTCCACGCGATTCACCGTCAAGCTGACGCCATTCACGGTAACCGAGCCCTTGTAAGCGAGATACCGCCCGATATCACGCGACGCTATGATTTCCAAAAGGTGCGATTCGCCTACGGGTTCGAAGCGGTGTACTTCGCCGAGCCCGTCGACATGGCCGCTTACCAGGTGACCGCCCAGCCGATCGTTCGCCCGCAAAGCCTTCTCCAGGTTCACCGGGCCTGGGCGATCCAGGCCGGCGGTCAGGCGCAGACTTTCGTGCGAGACATCCACATCGAACCAGTTCTCCAACGTGTCGATGGCGACGGCGGTCATGCAGGCACCCTGAATCGCGATGCTGTCACCCAGCAACACGTCGTCCAATGGCAGGCTACCGGCATCCACGCGTAGCCGTACACCCGCTTCGCCAACATCACCGGACTTGGCAAGGGGGGTGACCTTCCGGATGCTGCCGACTGCCGCGACTATCCCTGTAAACATCGTGTTATCCGTCCTTTTCTGGTGCCGGCGTGCCGGCCTTGATCATGTTGCGTCGCGTGTCTCGGCGTTCGTCTCGTTGCCACCGACGGCCCGCGCCAGGATGCGGATGTCATCGCCAATCCGCTCCACGCTATCGAAGACGAGTTGCCGCCGATCGATCAGACGCCCCGCCGCAGGCATATCGAACAGTCCGAAGCCGCGGCCGAGCAAGCTGGGGGCAAGGTAGATCAGCCATTCGTCGACGCAGCCCTCGCGGATCAGCGAACCGCTCAGCTTGGTGCCCGCCTCGACGTGCAGTTCATTGATGCCGCGATCGCCGAGCAGACGCATCAGCCCCGGCAGATCGACTTTTCCCGCTTCGTTCGGCAAGGCAACCAGCTCCGCGCCGCGCGCCTGCAATGCTTCCGCGCGGGCAAGGAACGCGTCCCGCGACGGGTCGATGGTTGCAAGGTGATGCGGATGCGGGTCGTGCACGTCACCGCTCTGCCGGTTGTCCATCAAGACGGCTTTTGCCGCCGCCAGCGCCACTTCGGCCGGGTCGTCCGGGTTTGCCGCGGCGGGAGGCCCCGCATGAACGATCAGCGGCGGGGCACCATCGAGCAAACGCGCCGTGGGCGGCACGGTCAGGCGGCTGTCCACCAATACACGCAACGGTTGACGCGGCGTTTCCACGCCGCGCACGGTCAACTGCGGATCGTCCTGGCGCGCGGTACCGGCACCGGTGAGGATCGCGCACGCGCGGGCGCGCCAGCGATGCCCATCCTGACGGGCCGCTTCGCCGGTGATCCATTGGCTTTCGCCCGAAGGCAAGGCCGTGAAACCGTCCAGCGATGCCGCCGCTTTCAGCCGCACCCAGGGACGGCGCCGCGTCATCCGCGAGATGAAACCGATGTTCATTTCCGCTGCTGCCTTTTCCAGCAGTCCGCAGCGCACGTCGATGCCTGCTTGACGCAGAATGGCCAGCCCCCGTCCCGAGACCGCCGGGTTCGGATCCTCCATCGCCGCGATGACCCGCGCGACGCCGGCCTCTACCAAGGTGCGCGCGCACGGCGGGGTACGGCCGAAATGGCTGCATGGTTCCAGCGTGACATAAGCCGTCGCGCCCTCCGGCGAGATGCCACGGCTGCGCGCATCCTTCAGTGCCTGCACTTCCGCGTGATCCTGTCCCGCAGGCTGGGTGAATCCCTCGCCGATGATGTTGCCGTCCTTGATCAGCACACAACCCACGCGCGGATTCGGCGTGGTCGTGTACATGCCGCGCTCCGCCAGGGCCAGCGCACGCTGCATATAGGCGAAATCGGCATTCGAGAACATCAGGCACCCAGGTCGAGTTGTGCAACATGCGCAAAGGCGTCGCGCGCGGCAACGACGGTGGCGTCCAGCACCGCATCGTCGTGCGTGCTGGATACGAATCCGGCCTCGAACGCCGAAGGCGCAAAGTAGACCCCGGCGTCGAGCATCTTGTGGAAGAACGCATTAAAGCGAGGAATGCTGCCACGCTGCACATCACTGAAGCGCTCGGGGGCCTTGTCGGCAAAGTACAGGCCGAACATGCCACCCACCGTCGCCGCGCTGAAGGTCACGCCGGCCGCCGTCGCCGCCTGCGTCAGGCCTTGTGCCAGGCGTGCCGTTCGCGCGCCCAGTGCATCAAAAAAGCCTGGAGCGGAGATCAGCTTCAGCGTTGCCAGGCCGGCGGCCACCGCCACGGGGTTGCCGGAAAGCGTGCCTGCTTGATAGACCGGGCCGAGCGGCGAGATCTTGGCCATGATGTCCCGGCGACCGCCGAATGCCGCTGCCGGCATGCCGCCGCCGATGACCTTGCCGAGACAGGTCAGGTCCGGCGTGATGCCATACAACGCCTGTGCACCGCCCAACGCCACGCGGAATCCCGACATCACTTCATCGAAAATCAGGACGCTGCCGTGCCGCGTGCACAGTGTCCGAAGCGCATTCAGGAAGGCGGCGCTGCCAGGCACCAGGTTCATGTTGCCCGCCACCGGTTCGACGATGACCGCGGCGATGTCGTCGCCGAACGCGCGGAAGGCTTCCTCGATCTGCTCGACATTGTTGTATTCGAGAACCATCGTATGTCGGGCGGTGTCGGCGGGCACGCCGGCCGACGTCGGATTACCGAACGTCAGCAGGCCCGAGCCGGCCTTGACCAGCAGACTATCGGCGTGGCCGTGATAGCAGCCCTCGAACTTGACAATCCGTTCCCGCCCGGTGAAACCACGGGCGAGGCGCAGCGCGCTCATGGTTGCCTCGGTGCCGGAGGACACCATCCGAACCTGTTCGATCGACGGCACCAACGCCCGGATCATCTCCGCGATGTCGATCTCGGCCTCGGTCGGCGCGCCGAAGCTGAACCCATCCCCCAGCACGCGCTGAACCGCGGCGAGTACGTCCGGATGCGTATGCCCGACGATCATCGGCCCCCATGAACCGATGTAATCGATATAACGCTTGTCGTCGGCATCCCAGATATAGGGGCCTTGCGCGCGCTTGACGAAGCGCGGTGTGCCGCCGACGGAGCCGAACGCGCGAACCGGTGAATTGACGCCGCCCGGAATGCTGTCGAGGGCGCGATTGAAGAGAACCTGGTTCTGGGACATGGTGAACGCGAAAAGAAAAGCGGAGGAGCAATGCCGTACGCACAAGGCGGACGGGGCTGCCGACCTAGTTCGTCGGCCCTGGGGGCCGGCGCGTAGGGTATGCCAGTGTATCCGCGGAATTGTACCGCACGCCCCGCGCCGCCGCCGCTTGCCCCTGCGCCTTTCGCGGTCCGCCATCAAAGGACGGCGCGGTGCGGCAATCCGTAGCGCGACGTGGTGTCACAGTTGCGCGCGTGCCATGACGTTTCCGGGCACACCGGCTTATATCGCCGGAAGGGCTGCTTTATAATCAGACGCTTCGCGCCTCATGCTGGCGCTGCGTGTCCATCCGCATCGATTCCACGTTGCCTTGTACTGGTTCCGTCTGCCGGCGTCGTGAGTCGACGGCGGCAGCGTACCTTGCCTGCACGCTGGCGCCGCCGAGCGATTTGACCGGCAGCACCGCGGCCAGACTCCTTCCCGACACCATGTCCACGTTTGTTTCCCCGGCGGCACGCAGTGCGCGCCGCTTGCTTTTACTGCTAGGCGCGCTTGCCGCCGTTGGCCCGCTCGGGGTGGACATGTATCTGCCCGGCCTGCCTGACATGGCCCGCAGTTTCGATGTCGCGCCCGCCTATGTGCAATTGACGCTGACAACCTTTCTTGCCGGTTTCTCGGTCGGCATGCTGCTGTACGGCCCGCTGTCCGACGCTTATGGTCGACGTCCAATTCTGATGATCGGCATCTTGCTGTATACGGTTGCCACACTGGCCTGCCTGCTCGCGCCCACGGTGACGTCCCTCGCGACGTTCCGATTCTTCGAGGCGCTGGGTGCCGGTGCGGCGGCGGTGCTCGCGCGCGCGATCACGCGTGATTCCCACGCTCCTTCGGAAGCGGCGAAAGTGTTGTCGTTCCTGCAGATTGTCACCTCCGTCGGCCCATTGACGGCCCCGTTGGTCGGTGGGCAATTACTGCACGCGGGTGGCTGGCGGGCGGTGTTCGCGGCGCTGCTTCTCTACGGGATTATCTGCAGCGTTCTGGTCTGGACCCGCGTGCCGGAGACCTGGCCTGCGGAAAAGCGTGCGAAGTCGGCATTACGGCAGTCGTTTCGCGCCTATGGCCATTTGTTGACCGACAAGACCGCGCTGGCGCATCTGTTGTGTGGCGGCATGTCATACGCGGCGATGTTCTGCTATATCGCGGGCACCCCTTTTGTCTACATCTCGTATTACCACGTCGCCCCGGAGCATTATGGATTTTTCTTCGCCGCGAACATCGTGGGCCTGGTAGGCGGCAATGTCCTGAACGCCAAACTTGTATCGAAATTGGGCACGATGCGGATGATATCGTGGGCTTCGGGCGTATCGATCGCGGCGGCGCTCATCACCGGCTTTGTTTGTGTGACAGGTATCGGTGGCTTGCCGCTGCTGGCTGCGGCGTTGTTTTTCGTTGTATCCACCACCGGCGTGCTGGGCGCCAACTGCGTGACGGATTTGATGCAGCGCTACCCGAACAATGCCGGTGCCGCCGCCGCATTGTTCGGTGCGGTCCAATTCGGCTTGGGTGCCGGCGCGGGCGGATTGCTTGGTGTGCTGTCCACCGGTACGCCGCTCGCCCTGGGCGTCTTGATTGTCGTGTGCGGCGTCTGCGCGTTCATCGGCCGTACCGTGTTGTTGCGATTGCACCGCGCGTCCGTGCGGCGAGCCGTGACGCAGGCGCCAGCCTCGGTCGTATTGCATGATCAGGCGTCACGTCCGTCGCGCGTACTGGACTGAGCCACTCGCCGCCGGGCAGGGTAGTCAGCCAATATCGCCTTTTATGGGTAAACTGCTGTCAGAGCGATCCGACGCATCATCCCAACCGAGAAGGGCGACGTAGTTATGCAGAGCGACACGACGACAGAACGCAAGACATTTGGCGCGCATGCCTCGGCAACGCCCAATGCACAGGCTGCGGCAAGTGACGAGAACGGGTTTACGTTCGTCCTGTTTGGCGGCACCGGCGACTTGGCGCACCGAAAGATCCTGCCGGCGCTGTATCAAGCGCATCGCGACAAATTGGTCGATCCCGCCGGCAAGATCGTCGCCGTGGCACGCAAGTCCCCGGATCGTGACGGTTATCTAAAGTGGGTCGAGGAAAATGTCAAACCGCGTCTCGTCAAGAGTAAGGAATACGACGACGCGGTATGGAAGGGTTTTCTCGAGCGCATCGAATACGTCAAGCTGGACGCGGCAAAGGATGATTTTGCCAAGCTCACCGAGGCACTATCCGGTTTTGGTGGCACTCGTGTCTTTTACCTCGCGACGGTGCCGTCGCTATTCGTGCCGATCTGCCAGGCGCTGGCGGGGCAGCAATTGAATGAAGGCGCGCGCATCGTGCTGGAAAAGCCACTTGGCTATGACCTCGAGTCGTCCAAAGCGATCAACGATGCGGTGGGCGAAATATTCCAGGAAGAACAGATTTATCGAATCGACCATTACCTCGGCAAGGAGCCAGTGCAGAACCTGTTGGCGCTGCGCTTCGGCAATATTCTGTTCGAGCCGCTGTGGCGTCGTGAGTTCATCCAAAGTATCCAGATCACCATCGCTGAGGAATTAGGCGTTGAAACCCGCGGCGACTTCTACGATGGCGTGGGCGCGTTGCGCGACATGGTGCAGAACCACTTGCTGCAATTGCTCGCCATCGTGGCGATGGAACCGCCGCATGCGTTGGATACCGACAGCGTGCGCGACGAGAAATTGCGTGTCCTGCGCGCGTTGAAGCAGTTGTCGCCCACCGACGTGTCCAAGGTGGCCGTGCGGGGTCAGTACCTGAAGGGCGTTACCCGCGGCGAGAGCGTTCCCGGTTATCTGGAAGAAGAGGGTGTCAACGAAGAGAGCCTGACCGAGACCTTTGTTGCACTGAAGGTCGAAATCGAGAACTGGCGCTGGGCCGGTGTACCCTTCTATCTGCGGACCGGCAAGCGGCTTGCCGATCGAACGGCCGAGATCGTTGTCAACTTCCGGCAGGTGCCCCATTCGGCGCTGCCGGGTTCGAGCGTATCGAATGCGCCGCCGAATCGTCTGGTGATCCGCCTGCAACCGCACGAGACGATCCGTCTCTACTGCCAATCGAAGCAGCCGGGCGATGGTATGCAGTTACAGAGTGTCTACATGGACCTGGACTTCAATGATTTCTTCCGGGGCCAGCAAATGGAGGCATATGAACGCCTGCTGCTCGACGTGATTCACGGACGTCTTGCGCTGTTCGTCCGTCGTGACGAGCAGGAGGCCGCATGGAAGTACGTGATGCCGATCCTCGATGAATGGTCGAAGCCGGGCCGCAAACCGAAGGGCTATGCCGCTGGCTCGTGGGGTCCGCCGGCCGCCAGTGCGATGCTCGCCCACGACGGTACCTATTGGCTTGAAGAAGAAAATTGAGCGTCCGACGACGTATGTAAAGACGGCATTGAAAAGGAGATTACGTCGATGCTCTATTTGAATACCTTTGCCGACGGCGATGCCCAGGCCGAGGCGCTATCGGCCGCTGTGGCCGAGGCATTGCGTCATGTCCTGGCGCAGCGCGGGGCCAAGGGCCGCGCGACGCTGGCGGTGTCTGGCGGCAAAAGCCCTGCGCGATTTTTTGCGCATCTCGCAAAGACGCCGCTGGCATGGGCGCAAATCGATATCACGCTGGTGGACGATCGTTGGGTGCCCCCGCATGACGAGGCCAGCAATGCCGGACTGTTGCGTGACACGCTGTTGCGCGATGCGGCTGCGGCGGCACGGTTCTGGCCGATCGTCGACACGGCGCGGACGCCCCAGGCGGTGCTTGAATTACTGAACGGGCCGGGTGGTGTCGCCGGGCCGGATGTCGTGATTCTCGGAATGGGCGAGGATGGTCATACCGCATCGCTGTTTGCCGACGCGCCGCAATGGGCTTATGCGACGACCACGCTCGATCGCTACGTCTACACTGAGCCGGCGACCGCGCCACATGCCCGTATCGGCTTGTCGCTGAATGCGCTGCGCCGCGCGCCGGTAACGTTTCTACAGATAAGTGGTGAAAAAAAGCGCGCGGTGCTGGAAGCCGCCGCCGCAATGCCGCAACGCACCGCGATTTCGCGGCTCGCCAACGATGGGGGAGTGAAGCTCGATGCCTATTGGTACGCCTGAAAACAAACAGGCCAGTGCGCCCACCGCTCAAGCAGGCGCTGTAATCGATATCACATCCGGTGCTTTGCACGCGGATGGTCTTCGTCTGCTCGCCGATATCGGCGGCACGAATGCACGTTTTGCGCTCGAGTGCGGACCGGGCCGGATCGGCAAGATCCACACTTACCCGTGTGCGAACTATCCGGGTATCGCCGACGCGGTCAACGCTTTTTTTGATGATGCGGCGGATGATCTGAAGCAATACGGACCGGCGCGTCACGCCGCCATCGCGATCGCCAATCCGATCGATGGTGACGAAGTGACCATGACGAATCACGACTGGCGGTTTTCGATCGAGGCCACACGCAAGGTCCTGGGCCTGGAAACATTGAAGGTCGTCAATGATTTCGCCGCGCTGGCGCAAGCGGTTCCGGCGCTACGCAAGGATCAGGTGCGCCAGGTCGGCACCGGCACCGTGCACCCGACGTCGGTCGGCGCGGTGGGAGAAGTGCGTGGCGTACTGGGCGCCGGCACCGGCCTGGGGGTCGCGGGGTTGGTCTATGTGGATGGCCGCTGGACGCCGATCGCCAGCGAAGGGGGACACGCGAGTTTCGCGCCGCTCGATGCGCGCGAGGACCATATTCTCGCGTTTGCGCGGGAGAAGTGGGGACACGTGTCGTTCGAACGGGTGGCGTCGGGACCGGGTATCGAATTGATTTATAGCGCGCTGGCAGCGAGGGCCGGCCAGACTGTCGACGCCGTGGACAGCGCCACGATCGTCGAACGGGCGAAGCAGGGAGATCCGTTGGCGAATGAAACGGTCGATGTATTCTGTGGCGTGCTAGGCAGTTTCGCGGGTAATGTCGCCATTACATTTGGTGCGCAGGGGGGGATCTACCTCGGCGGTGGCGTGGTGCCGAAGCTGGGCGAGCGATTCTACACGTCACCGTTTCGGGAACGCTTTGAGCAGAAGGGGCGATTTGTACGATACCTCTCGATTATTCCGACGTATGTGATCACCGCCGAGAATCCGGCTTTTATCGGCGCATCGGAAATCTTGACGGCGACCCTTGCGCAGTAAGCGATACGCGTCATAAGACTTATTGAGAATCGGGTATTGAACCAGATCTCGGCATTCGGGCACATATCCGAATGTCGAGGCTTTTCCCATGCTTGGTCGTCTTCCGGCGCTTGCCGGCAGCTTATTTTGCGTTGCCTGACAGGAATTGCTTGAGTCGCTCACTGCGGGGCTGTGTGAAGACTTCGTGGGGTACGCCTGCTTCCTCGATTTTTCCCTGGTGCAGGAATACGACCTGATTCGCGACATTCCGGGCGAAGCTCATCTCGTGGGTCACGACGATCATGGTCCGGCCTTCCTCGGCCAGCGTCTGCATGACCTTCAACACTTCGCCCACCAACTCCGGGTCCAGCGCCGACGTGGGTTCGTCGAACAGCATGATTTCCGGGTCCATGGCCAGCGCGCGGGCGATAGCCACCCGTTGCTGTTGACCGCCGGACATATGCGCCGGGTATTTCTTTTCCACCTGCGGTCCCAGGCCAACTTTTTCCAGATAGGTGCGCGCCCGTTCGACGGCGTCTTTTTTTGACATCCCGAGTACGTGCATCGGCGCTTCAATGATGTTTTCGAGCACGGTCATATGGGACCACAGATTGAAGTGCTGGAACACCATGGCGAGCCGGCTGCGGACGCGTTGCAACTGGCGCGGATCGACCACGCGCAATGCGCCGTCTCTCGCCGGCGCCGTCCGCACTTCCTCGCCGTCGAGCAGGATGCGGCCACTGCTTGGTCGCTCGAGAAAGTTGATGCAGCGCAGGAAGGTGCTTTTGCCTGAGCCACTCGATCCGATGATGCTGGTGACGTCGCCGGCACGCAGGCGCAGGGATACGCCCTTGAGCACTTCGTGTTCGCCATAGCTTTTATGGATATCG
The DNA here is from genome assembly GCF_000970345.1 of Robbsia andropogonis. Lineage (GTDB taxonomy): Bacteria > Pseudomonadota > Gammaproteobacteria > Burkholderiales > Burkholderiaceae > Robbsia > Robbsia andropogonis. Next base: position 164,213 of record NZ_LAQU01000007.1, read on the forward strand.
TCAGCAATCAGTTTGAACATGGCGGCGGGTTCGGATGCGGCGGTAAGAGTCACGATTGAGGCAGGTCAGTGGGACGGCGTGGCGAGGTAAGCAAGCCAGCGGCGTTCCGCGCGGCGGAACAGATAAACGAGTGCGAAAGAAATCGCCATGTAAAGCAGTGCGGCGATCGTGAACGATTGCAGTGTCAGGTAAGTAGCGGCGTTGGCATCTCGCGCGACTTTCAAGATATCTGGAACAGTCGCGGTGAAGGCCACGGTGGTCGCGTGCAGCATCAGGATCACTTCGTTGCTGTAGTAAGGCAACGCACGTCGTAATGCCGATGGCAGGATCACGCGGCGGTACAGCGTGAACGAAGACATGCCATATGCACGCGCGGCCTCGATTTCACCATACGGAGTGGCCTTGATCGCACCGGCGAAGATTTCGGTCGTGTAGGCGCATGTGTTCAACGTAAATGCCAGTAACGTGCAGTGCATGCCGTTACGGAAAAACGCGTTCAACATTTCATGGTCACGCACGACCTGGAGTCCGTACAAGCCCGTGTAGATGATCAGGAGTTGCACATACAATGGCGTGCCGCGAAATACATAGGTGTAGCACCAGACCGGCAGGCGCAGCCACCATCGCGGCGACACACGCGCGATGGCCAATGGCAGCGACAGACAGAAGCCCACGGCAATCGAAAATACCAGAAGCCAAAGCGTGATCACCAGCCCGCTGTAGTGGTAGCCGTCGGTGAACAGAAACTGCCGCCAGTAGTCGTGAATCAGATCGATCATAGCTCCGCCTTCCGCACGCCGACGTTGTAGCGGCGTTCCAGCGCGTGCAGGACCACATTCGATGCCGTGGTGATGAGCAGGTAGAGTATCGCCGCCACGATCGTGAACAGGAAATAGCGCATGCTGCCTTTGCCGGCGTCCTGCGTGGCCTTGACGATATCGGACAAACCGATGATCGACACCAGCGCGGTCGCCTTGACGACCACTTGCCAGTTGTTGCCGATGCCAGGCAACGCATGCCGCATCATCTGCGGGAACAATATTCGGCGGAATGCCTGGAACGGTCGCATGCCGTAGGCCGATGCCGCTTCGAGTTGTCCGTGCGGGACGGCCAGAAAGGCGCCGCGAAACGTCTCGGTGAAATAGGCACCGTAGATGAAGCCGATGGTCAGCACGCCAGCGACGAATGGATCGATGTCGACCTGATTGAGGTCGAGTGCATCGGTCAGCATGTTCATCCAGATCTGGATGCCATAGAAGATCAACAGCATCAGTACCAGATCTGGCACGCTGCGGATCAAGGTCGTATAAACGGTCGCGCACCAGCGCGGTACCGGGTGCCGGGCGAGCTTGCACCATGCGCCGATGAGGCCGATCAGCACCGAAACGACGACCGATAACACCGCGAGCTGCACTGTTTGCCAGGCGCCCTCGAGAATTACCGGCCCATAGCCGTAGAGAAACATAAAGTGGGGGTCCATCGGTCGATCACCCTGTCCCGGATGACCGACACCGCCCTCCCGCGACGAATCGCAAGGCGGCCGTGTGTCTGTATGACGCGGGTCGATTGCGCGGGCCGACAGAGACGGACCCGGTTGTCCGCGCCGATTGGCCGGTTGACTGTCGTCTCGGACGACAGGGCACCGGCTTGGGTTTTATTTCTTATAGATCGAGAAGTCGAAGTACTTCTTTTGCAGCGTATCGAATTCACCGTCCTTGTGGATCGCGGCAATCGCCGTATTGAACTTGGCGATCAGGTCCTTGTCTTCCTTGCGCAGGCCCACGCCGGTACCGGCACCGATCGTTTCCGCGTCCTCCACTTCCGGACCCGCGAAGGCGAAGCCCTGACCGTTCGGCGTCTTCAGGAATCCAACATCCGCCTGCACTTCATCCTGCAACGCGGCGTCCAGGCGGCCCGACTTCAAATCGGCATAGACCTGATCCTGGTTCTGATATGACGTCACCGTCACGCCCTTCGGTTGCCAGAACTTCTTGGCATAGGCTTCCTGCGTCGTGCCTTGCTCCACGCCCACGGTCTTGCCTTTCAGCGATTCGGGCGTCGGTTTCAGCGACGAACCAGCCTTGGCCACCATGCGCGCTGGCGCATCGAACAGTTTTGCCGAGAAAGCGATGGCTTTCTCGCGCTCCGCGGTGATCGACAGTGATGAAATGATCGCATCGATCTTGCGTGCGCGCAGTGCCGGGATCAGGCCGTCAAAGTCCGTCGGAACCCATTCGCATTTGGTTTGCATCTTTGCGCAAAGCGCATTGCCCAGATCCACATCGAAACCGACGATCTTGCCGTCCGGGGCCTTTGACTCAAAAGGCGCGTAGGTCGGGTCAACCCCGATACGCACCGTCTTCCATTCCTTCGCGCTTGCGCCGGTGGCAATCAATGCCAGTGCAAAACACAATGCCAATTTCTTCATGAAATTCCTCAAAAACGTATGACGTGTCGCCTTGCAGGCCAAGCGTATTTTAGGCAAACAAAAATGACCTGCGCGTTTGAACCGCGATAGCGGGCGCATTTTACCGCGAGTCGTCGTCGTGCTATCGAAGTGATTGCTGGTTTTTAGGCAAACACTTAGACCTCGTCCTCTAATTAACGGCATATCCAATTAAGCATTCAGCGTGCTTTATTGCAATATCAAGGGGAAACGGGTAATGGAAATGACGAAATGGGGAAAAACGATTCATCGTCAGAGGGACATGGTGGAAGGTAAGTGAAGAACGCTGACCCTGTGCACCATGAAAAACACCCCAACGCTGGACAGACGTCCAACGTTGGGGTGCGATTTTGAAAAAGATATCAGTTTTCCGATAGGCCAAGCGCCCCACCGGCCGCCTGGCGCGCAGGCTTGATGTCTTACCCGCGCATGGCGCGGAGCCTGCGCTGCGCGGAGACGGTTATCAGCTGGCCGGTGCTTCTGTGGTGTGCGCATCCGGCGGTGCGTCACGTGGCGGCGGCGCATCGCCCTTCCGATCGCCCATGGGCGGTGGACGGCGCCCGTGCTCCATCATGCGTTTCCATGATTGCTTGATGCTGTCGCTGACGAGCTTTTTCTGTTGATCGTCCAACGTGTTATAGAAATCGACAAACGCCTTCTCCGTGCCATTGCGCAGCTCGAGGTCGTTTGATTCCAATTGCTGTCGCTGTGCCTGCAGCGCGCCGAGGTCGAGGATTGGTTGCTGCGACGCCTCGCGCAACTGTTTCTGCACGATTTCATGCTGCGTGCGGACCGCGTCGAAGTTCTGGCGGCTCGTGGTCTGCGCATTTTGCCACGCGGCTTCCTGCGTCGCATTCAGGTGCAGACTGGCGTGCAGCCGGTCCATCATATGTGCGAAAGCGGGGCCCCCGGGACCACCAGGACCACCAGGACCACCAGGACCACCAGGACCACCAGGACCTCGGGGCGGCCCGTGACGGTCGCCGCGTGGGCCGTGCGGGCCGTTATGCATGCCTGGTGGGTTCGAGGCAGGCGCGCCTGCGGCCGGCGTGGTGGCCGTCGGGGCGGAGTCCGCATCCTGGGCATGTGCCGCTTGCACGCCCACGCCGAGTGTCAGCATGGCGGCGGCCACGGTGAAAGCCGTCCGGGTCTTCTTCAACATAGTCATTCTCCCTGTGTCTGCGGTGTGCCGTGGGGGCAATTCAAGGCGTTGGCGCCCCTCGTACTGGCAACAACCTGATGAAAGCGTAAGCGAAACGCCGCACCGAAGGTGTTACCGGGCTCCGAACAATTGGTGCAGAACGTTACTTCCGATTACGCGTCCGGGAGCTGCGTAATATGATGTAACCCATTTGTTGGTGCAGCAGTCCTGAATGAGTCGCCCTTGTGTGAAAGCCCCGATAAAATTCTGCCATGACTACGCAAATCCTGATCGTCGACGACGACCCCGAACTTCGCGACTTGCTGCGCGATTATCTCCAACGCCAGGGCATCGAGGTATCGGTGCTACACGATGGCGGTGGCCTTGAACGTCGGCTCGAACGCGAGCGGCCCGATTTGATCGTTCTCGATCTGATGATGCCGGGCGTGGACGGCTTGGCCGCGTTGCGGCAATTGAGAGGGTCGGGCGACGACATTCCCGTCATCATGCTGACAGCGCGAGCCGACGATGTCGATCGCATCGTGGGCCTCGAACTGGGCGCCGATGATTACATCGGGAAGCCCTTCAACCCGCGCGAGCTGCTCGCCCGCATCCAGGCAGTGCTCCGCCGCCGGCGCAACGTCCCCAGCGCCGCGCCAGAGCAACGCGCGCCCTATAATTTCGGTCGTTTCACGCTGGACTTCCAGGCGCGGACCTTGAGCCGCGACGGTCAGGTATTGCCATTGTCCGGTGGCGAATTTGCATTGCTCAAGGTGTTTGTCTCGCAACCGATGCGAACGCTCGCACGTGAACGCCTGCTTGAATTGCTGCATGGCCCCGAGTACGATGGCACCGATCGCGGGATCGATGTACAAGTCTGGCGTCTGCGGCGTATCCTGGAGCAAGATCCGTCTTTGCCGCGCTTTATCCAGACCGTGCGCGGCCGGGGCTACGTGTTCGTACCCGAAGGGGACCCGGATTCCGCGTCGCTTGCCCCGGAAGCCGCGCGTTGATGACAGATCGAGGCTAATCCGCTGTCATGAACAGCTCGTCTGATGGTTCCACATGCCGGGTGGCCCCCGCCGAAGGGAAAGGTCGGTCGTTTTTGCGCTTGAGGCGCCAGCCGCGAAGCCGCGCTACGGAGGAGGACGATCCTATCGCCACCGGCGCTACCGCTACGTCGGGAGCGCCTCTGGTGCGCCGGCGGGGTTCGAGACGAGCGCGCATGCGCCGAACTTTCGATTCCTTGTTCGTACGGCTGGCGGTGCTGGTGATCCTTGCCTTATTGTGCCCGCACCTGGCCTGGTATGCAGTGACGCGCGCCGAGCGAAGCGCATTACGTAGCAGTTATGCCGTGGAGGAAGCACGGTTTCTGATCGAGGCGGTCGAGCAGCACGAAGCACGCGGTTCGACTGAACCGCTGCCGTGGCGCTTACGCACGATACCGTTGAATTCGCCGCTGGTACCGCCAGAGGGGGACGACGATGACAATACACCCGTAGACCATTTTCGAGACCAGTTGCTGGCGCGCTTGCCGTCCGGCACGCAGGTACGCATCAGCGCCCCGACACTTGGAAAGGACGCGAAGCTATGGGTGTTATCGCCGGGGCAGCCGAGTTGGGTCGTCATGTCCGTGCGGCCGCCTCCGCCGCCACGCCCGAACGGTGACCGCCTTTTCATCTGGCTGGCGTCGAGCTTTTCCGCGGCCGTCCTGCTGGCGTTGTTTGCCGCATGGCGCCTGCAGGACCCCATTCGCAAGCTTGCCATCGCGGCGTCGCGTTTCGGTCAAGGTCGTGATGTTGCACCATTGAAGGAAGAGGGTCCCGCCGAGTTTCGCGTGCTGACGCGGCGCTTCAACCGCATGATCGCCGATATATCGCAGAACGAAACCGATCGCGGGATCATGCTGGCCGGTGTAGCGCATGATTTGAAAGCGCCGCTTGCACGCTTGCGGCTACGCGCCGAGATGGTCGACAACGATAAGCAGCGTGACGGGTTTGTGCGCGATGTCGATTCGCTCGCGCATATCGTCGACCAGTTTCTGGTGTTTGCCCATGACGGTGCTGACCAAAGTGCGCAACATCAAGTCGACGAATATTGCGAGCGCTTTGCCCGCAACTACCAATCCGCCTGGCCGCAACGCCCACCGCTCAAGCTGGTGCTGCAGGCCGGTGAAGGCTTTCAACTGAGTGTCGCCACGCTCGATCGTTTGCTGACCAATCTCGTTGATAATGCGTACAACTACGGCAAGCCGCCGGTGTGTATTACTACCGGCCGTTGCGGTACGGTGCCGACGCATCGATATGGTGATGCGGAACGTGACACGCAATGGTTTATTCGCGTGTGCGACGAAGGTGAGGGCATTCCCGATGCAGCGCTTGGTACCGCAAGTAGGCCGTTCGTGCGTCTCGATCCGGCGCGTGGCGGTACTGCCCATTGCGGGTTGGGGCTGGCGATTGTCGAGCGGCTTGCCAGCCGGGCGGGGGGGATCTGCCTGCTGTCGAATGGATTAGGCGCGACAGATGGCAATGCAGCGGACCCAGCCGGTACGGACACCAACGGCGGTGACGACGGCAAGGGGCTGCACGTCGAGCTGCGCTTCCCGATGCAACCGAATACGGACGTTCCTCGCAGCGCTGCCTAAACCGCACGCCATGCAAGCGACGGTGCTATTCAACCAATCAGGCGTCGTTCAGTGTGGAAACTGGGCACGTAGCGCGGTGCCAGCATCGCTGTCCACCGTATTGTAGGCGACGCCGGATGTCTCGAACACGTAGACAGTGGCCTGCTTACCCAGGCGAGCGAGGATCGACTCGCGTAATTCCTCGGCATCGTCGATGGAATCCAGCATCCAGGTTGTGGAAGACAGTCGCGTTTGGTATGTGCCGTATTCGGCCATGATTGGATCGCACGCTTCCGCATTTTCATCGCGAAACACCACCACGTAGTTGCCTTTCATCTCAGATCTCCAGCTTGGACGAGTGACGATGATACATTGAGAACCTGCGTGGCCATCTCGTTCCCCCCTCTGCCGAACGGATATACCGGTTGGACGGATTGGTATTGCTCCGATCAGTTGCGGTGTTTGTTCGCTCTAGTGAGCGTGACGCCGGTAGACGTGGAGCAAAAACGGGTGAGTACGGATAGGACAAGTGCGCCGGGCCATCGCGGGCAACCTGTCGCTACAGCATCGCATCGATTTGCGTTAATCGCAATGATTTTCCATGGGGTAAGCCGTATCGGACAGGGAGAACCTTTTGGTCAGGGGTATCTCGTCCGCGTCAAGCGCGACCCCGCGCAGGCGGCTCGGCAATCTTTGTGGACCCGGGGTAAAACGTGACCCTCAGTTTTTATCAATCGCCGCGTCCCATGCCGGGCGATTCGGCCAACGTCTACGTGACCTTCCATTCACGCCATGGCAATAATTCGATGAAAGCGACGTGTCGCTCGCAATGCCGGAGCGGTCATAAAAAAGTAGGGCCGAGCGGTCGATGTATCGTCGCCGTCAAAGGCGCCACCGTAGGCGATCACACGTTCGCATGGCCTGCCGTCAAGCCATGCGTGGCTGAGCGTGCGTATTTACGAAGCCGGTTCGTCATTGTCAAGACCATCAGCCGTTTCTTCGTAGGTACCAAGGCGGTTGTACAGCGTCTTGAGGCTGACGCCAAGCGCCTTTGCCGCCTTGCGTTTGTCCCCGCCGCAGTGCCGCAGCGTCGCTAGGATAATCTGCCGTTGTGCGTCGGCCAGCGGTGTCCCTACCCAGATACTCATGCTGTCGCCCTGCGTAACGGCCTTGCGGTTACGGGTGTTCAGGTGAGGATGCGGCAGCTCGACAGTATTCTCCGCCAGGATGTACGCCCGGTAGATCGCATTCTTCAGTTCACGTACATTCCCGGGCCAGGAATAGCCACGCAGCGTTTCCAGTGCGGTTTTCGACAGCACCTTCTCAGTGCCATGCTGCGCGTTCAATTGCGCAAGAAAATGTTCGGCCAGCAACTCTCGGTCGCTGTCGCGCTCCCGCAATGGTGGCGCACGCAGTGGAAATACGGCCAGGCGATACATCAAGTCCTCGCGCAGTCCATTCTCCTTTACCGCCGTAGCAGGGTCGCGATTGGTCGCGGCGAGAATTCGGACATCGCTCGATACTTCCTCGCTGCCGCCCACGCGGAAGAATGTCCCGGTCTCTAATGCACGCAACAGTTTTACCTGCCGTACCGGCGCCATCTCGGTGACTTCATCAAGGAAAATAGTGCCCCCGCGGGCATGCTCGAAATAGCCGACCCGCGCCTGTGCCGCCCCGGTGAAACTGCCGCGCTCATGCCCGAACAGTTCCGCTTCGATCAGGTTATCCGGGATCGCACCGCAGTTGACCGCAATAAAGGGTGCATCGCGTCGAGCGCTAAAGTCGTGAATCGTCCGCGCGATCAATTCCTTGCCCGTACCGCTCTCACCGATGATCAACGCGGTGGCATCGGTCGCCGCGACACGGTCGATCTGTTCATACAACGACCGCATGGCGTCCGAGCCGCCGAACAAAGATCCGTATGACTTGATCGTCTGCTTGGTGCTGGTTCGCTTGCGAGCTGTTTCCGATTTGCGCGGCAGCGCCCCTGCGCCCTCCGCAGTTGCTGCAGAGGAGGCGATTGGGTTGGAAGCGGCGGCTTGCGCCGAATCTGATGACGCCATAAATGTCGATTTCCGTCAGCGATACAAAAACAGGCAAGGATCCGCACGTCGGGCGTTGCCATGCAACATTGCTGCGGCCGCGCGCAGTGGCGACCTATCTCGCGATCCTACCCGGCTTTCGCGCTTCATGCCGGATAGACAATGGCGCGGCGCTGCTGCCCATGCATCGGAGAGGCTGCCGCGGCGCGATGTTGATGGACCTCATCTTTCTTAAAGAGCGTATAAACGATTCTCACACCGTTACATTCCGCCGGTAAATATTACGATTTCTTGGTGTGCGTGATCGGTGCTGACGCAGGCCGCTATCGGTCTGCGAAATGTGCGTACTTGACATCGTAAGGTACGATGTAAACAACGAATGTTGATCATGGCGGTAAGACAGGCGCGTGCAGTCGGCGCCATGCGTCCGCATGTTTCGCCGCCGTGATGGACGTTGATTTCAGCATACCGGTAAGTGTACTGCTTTTTTACAAGAATAACCTGCGTGGCATGAAAAATGCTTTTTGTCTTTCCCATGTCCTCTCACGTCGATATGCGCGGTACGCGCAGCGTTCAAAAAGAGGGCAGGACTTATAAGGAGGGCGTATGGCGGATACATCGGTAAAGCTGGCATTGGGACGCGCGAAGGTCAACGAGGACCTTCGCGTTCTTGCCGCCGACACGCAGGAGCTGCTGCGACTTACCGCATCGGCGAGTGGTGAGCAGATTGATGCGTTGCGCGCGCGTCTGACGGAGCAGCTTCGCTACCTGCGTGAGCGTGCGCGTGAGCAGCAAGAGGTGAGCGTTGCCAAGTGCGCGGGCGCGGCAGCAAGCGCGGACGAATTCGTGCGCAGTAGTCCATGGCAAGCGCTTGGTATGGCGGTGGCCGGTGGCATCGTACTCGGTGCGCTTTTGACGCGTTGAGTGGCAGGTCCGGCAGGGCGATTTATTTATCCCGCAAGGCGGAGGAGCGCGTGTATGGCACAGGCAAGCCTGGTGCAGTCACTCAGTCATTTGATCTCTGGGGTGATTGCGACAACCAGTAGCCGATTGCGGCTTTTGGCGTTGGAGATCACGGAAGAGCGTGATCGTGTTCTGGCACTGCTGGTCGCGGCGCTCGTGGCATGCTTTTTCGTTTTTCTGGCGGTTATCTTTGCCGCTGTGCTTGTCATCGCGATTTATTGGGATACGCCTTACAGGTTGGCTTCTATCGGTTGGCTCGCGGGCGGCGCGTTAGTGGTTGCTTTTCTCGCGGTCGTTTTCTTTATTTATCGGGTGAAGAAACCGACAACGTTGTTCAACCACAGCTTGAGTGAATTTGAAAAAGATCGCCGTGCCGTGGAGACGTTGGAATGAATGGCCGCCTCGATCAGCCCGGTGCCAGGCAGTCGGCCGCGCATAAGCTAGCCAAACCCCCAGTGTCAGTGCGCCGGCAGCAGTTGCTCGATGATATTGCATTGCAACGCAGCGGGCTGCAGGAGTCCGCACGTACCTTGATTGGTCCGCTGCGCACCATCGACCGTTTTCGGCAAGGTGCGAGGCAGCGCCGGCAGTGGCTCTATCCCGCGGCGCCGATTCTGGCGCTGCTCACGTGGCGTCTGCGACCGCGTCTGGCTTCCTTGCCCGGTCTGGCGGCACGGGCGTTCGCGGTGTGGCGGATCGTTAAACACTTTCGCTGACATGGCGTGCAGCTTGCCGATCGAAAGTCGCAAACCCATATTCAGGAGACAAATTATGAACCGGAAATCGGGCGTGATGGCCGCCGCCGCATTGTTGAGTGGCGCGGCGGTCTGGATCTTGCGGCGTAGCGCGGCAGCATCGGCGGAGGCGGCGGCACAAGCCGCGCGGCCGTTGTCGCGCTGGGAAGGCGAAGGCGGTGCCCCTGCCGAGGTGGCGGCGGCTGGCACGACACGTCGGAGCCGGCGCCGGCCTTCGGTGGCCTCCAATCGCGATGATGTCGGATCAACGCCGCATGCATGGGTATTCCCGCGCGCGTGATGTAAATCGTCAGCGCTCGGGTAGGGTGCCGTGGCGCACCGCGAACGTGTCGTCGTTATCTCCCGCAATGCATTGGCTCGGCATAGCTAGGTATTTTCCGTTCGCCAGGGGGGCGCTCTGCGGGTACCGGTGCGATTGCGCCAAGCGCAGGATCAGGGCGACCTGTCGTCTATCTCTATAATCCGTATAATCGATCGGTCTCATTTGCTGCGGGAAACAACCCTTGCGGTAACGTATGCAGTGGCGCGCGTGGTAGCTGGTCGAAAGGGCCGGATGCCGCGTCAGTCGATGATGACGCCGCCACATGGGAAGCGTATGGCGAATGCACGTTTCCTATCTGGGGCTTTCGTGGCGGAACAGTCTATTACAACAGTCAAACATGCCACATATTCTCGTAGTCGACGATGACACCAACACCCGCGAGGCGCTGGTGGACGTGATTGCAAGTGATGGACTCACGATTGCCACGGCGGGGGATCTGCGCGAGGCGCGCATCCAGATCGTGCGGCAGATGCCGGACGTGGTGTTCACCGATCTGAAGCTGCCTGACGGCAACGGTGTGGAGTTATTCGAGGACCTCGATCCTCGCACCGGCGTCGAGATTATTGTCTTTACCGGTCACGCAACCGTGGAATCGGCAGTAAATGCATTGAAGATGGGCGCCACCGATTATCTGGTGAAGCCGGTCAATTTCCAGCGTGTAAAAGCGATCATCAACCGTATTCCGCGCGCGGGCGATCTGAAAGCGGAAATCGGTAGTCTGCGCGGAGAGCTGCGACGTTTCGGCCGCTTTGGTCTGATGTTGGGTAACTCCACGGCCATGCAGGCGGTTTATGACCAGATCAATCGTGTCGCACCGACAGCCGCTTCTGTGCTGCTCATCGGTGAGAGCGGAACCGGCAAGGAATTGGCGGCGCAGACGGTGCATGAGCTGAGTCTGCGCCGCAAGCACGAGTTTTTGGCGGTAAATTGCGGCGCGATCTCGCCCAACCTGATTGAATCGGAAATGTTCGGCCACGAACGCGGCAGCTTCACCGGCGCGGATCGTCAGCACAAGGGGTATTTCGAGCGGGCGAATGGCGGGACGCTGTTCCTCGACGAAATCACCGAAATGCCGATCGAGCTGCAGGTCAAGTTGCTCCGGGTGCTTGAGACCGGTACCTTCATGCGCGTGGGGACCGCCAAGGAAATCGAGACAGACGTGCGCCTCATCGCGGCAACAAATCGAGACCCGGAACAGGCCGTGCTGGAAGGCAAGCTACGCCTTGACCTGTACCATCGTTTGAACGTATTCCCGATTCAGTTGCCGCCGCTTCGCGAGCGCGAGAACGATGTCCAGCTACTGGCGGATAGTTTTCTCGGTGGGCTCAACGAGCGCTACAGTACAAAGAAACGGTTTCCGGTGTCCGGTATCGAAGCGATGCTGGCGTATAACTGGCCGGGTAATGTGCGTGAGCTGAAGAACTATGTGCAGCGCGCTTACATCATGTCGGCGTCCGACGACGTGAATACCGCCGCCGTGCCGCTGCAGATTTCACTGTCGAAGCCATCGGCGGGTACGTCCGTCACCATACCTTTCGGTACATCGCTTGCGGAAGCCGACCGTCAATTGATCCTGGCGACACTGGACCAATGCGGCGGCGTAAAAACGCGTGCGGCCGAAATTCTGGGCATCAGCTTGAAGACGCTTTACAATCGGCTGGTGGAATACGGTGACGATGCGCGCAATGCGACCGGCGACACCGACTCGTCGACGGAACTCGCATAGTCGGCATCGTTATCGCGCCGTATGCGTGAGATGACGGCACCATGGACGGGGCGCTGGATGAGCGCCCCGTTTGCATTTCTATGATCCGCATCACGATCGTCGAAGCGCGCATGCGGGCAAGAGGAAGTCAATTGCGGTGGCGCACGACCTCGTGTGCTGAATGGCATGCAGGGCTCACGTATAGCACCCCTGCGCGACTTTAACACCAACGTGCGTCCGGCATTCTGTCTTCTTGCATCGACATCCGTTCGCGTACGCGCATCCGCTTGGCGTTTTGCTGACGTTGGGCTTTGCGCTCTTTGCCGTGCTCCCGGAAAGGCCGATCCTCGTTGAGTCGGGGACGACGGACGGTGTGCGACATGATCATCTCTCTCGAAGTGCGTTGGAAGAAAGCGCCGCGGGACATGGCCTGCGGCGCAATTGTATTGGGACGCCGGGTCCCAATGCCGCGCGGATGCGCCGCGATCATTTAGCAAATGGCATGCCATCAGGTTTCGTGCGCGGCGCCATAGACATGGCGATCTGCGCGGGCGGCCGATTCCGCCATATACAGCTGTCCGACGTATTGAATGATGTGGCCCGCATGACTGGCCGGGTAACCGCGGCGTGTTCAAGGAGGGGGCACGCGCATAATCTACGTCGTAATCGCAGTTTCTACTCAGCGCTTGCAGATACTGCTTTGACTGCGTCCGGGACGTTGAAAAAAGCTTTTCGCATGGCGTTTTTGCAGGAGGTGCAATTTACGGCATAAACCTTGCGCATGCTTTTATGCGTTCGTCGGTGAACGTAACCAGCCACCTTGAGGTGAGATAAGGGGAAAACATGATGTCTTTTGTTCCAGGTTCCATGCATCGTCGCGTTGCCGACGTAAGGCGGCCTCCTGAATGGCGCGCGCATGCCATGCCGCTTTTGCACGGCATTGGCGGACATATCTGGCTGCAAACCCCCGAGCCACCTAGCCCCACCGAGATACCGCCTATTCCACCCACGCCACCCATCGAACCGCCTGAACCTCAGTCACCCCCGATGGAACCACCGATGCCTGACATGCCGCCGATTGGTGATCCCCCTCGCGGCCCGGAACAGCCGTCCGCGGCGTCATGAACTGCAGGTCAACGGCCCTACCGTGCAACTTTCCCGCATGGCAACGGTTAATTTTACTGATGTCATAGTGTCAACACGGAGCAAAGTGGTAAAGTAGACAGTGTCGTCCTAGCCCGGCGCATTCTTCCAACCCGCTGAACCTGGCGCGCCTCCGGCTGGCTTGTCCCATAAACCGGGATGCCGGCGGCACGAATCTCTTCGTTTCGTCGCGCATGCTTCCGTTTCTCCTTCGCCGTCCGCGTGCCACTGTTTCAAGGCCCTGTAAAAGGTCTTGGCGGGCTATGCCATCCGCGTTGCCTAAAGCGTGCGCCATCAGCAGCATCAATGGCGGCCGGGTGCGGCGAGCAGTCCCCTTGATGGCGACGGTGATAGCGCTGAGTGCTAGTGTGCCTGCCTTCGGCGCGGACATTACACCGCGCGAGTGGTCGACCCTTCTTGCGCTTTCTTCCGACTGGACCGGTCTCGCGATATCGATCGGATTACTGCTGCTGGCTTGCGCGATCATTTGCGGTGCCTTTGCCGGTCGCCGCCTGCAGGCGCGTCGCCTACGCGGTATTCGCACGCAGGCGGCTGATCGCTATGCCGACTCCGGGGAGGCGGTGGTGGTCGCATCGTTGTCCGGGGTAGTCCTGTACATGAATGCGGCTGCGGAATCCCTTCTTGGCGTTTCGTCGCGTGACGCGCAGGGCGCCTCTATTCGCGCCTTGTTGCCGCTCTGGACAGAGAGCGGCAAGCCGGTCGATCCAATGGATCCGTCGTCCGCGCTTGATTCACAAGGTGCGTTCGCCGATGTCGACGGTTTCGGTACGGAGGGGGCTGCCGTCGATGCAATGCCTGTCTTGCGCCGTGTAGCAACATGGACGAAATCCACGGTCGAACGAGTCAATGCCGAAGGTAATCGCGCCGCACCGGACATGATGGGGACGGCACGAGGTAAAGACGCCACCATCGCGGTGGCCGACTTGCCACTGATGATCGCGCCCTTGGTGCTGAGGAATCCATCCGGTGTCATCGATGCCGTTGGGGTGATGCTGCGCGACGGACGTGCGGTGCGCGCGAGGCTTGCTCGCGACAGCCATGCCCGACACATTAACGGGGCCTCGGTAGATGCGATCATCGGCGTTTCGGCCAACGAAGTGATTGGTAGCTGGAATCCCGGCGCGCGCTCGATGTTTGCGTATGAGGTGGAAGATGTCCTGGGCGAGTCCATTGGCATGCTCGTCAGCGCGGATCGGCATGCGGTTTTGTCGCAGACGGTACGAATGGCGATCGCTGGCGAACGGGTCGTTGATCGTGATTTGACGATGCGATCCCGCGATGGGCGGGAATTCGACGTGTCGCTCGCCGCCTTCCGGGTGACATTGCCGGAGGCGCTGCGTGCGGCCGATATCGCGGGCGCCACGCGCGTCGTGCTTGTATTGCGGGATATTGGCGAGCGGCGGCTCAGTGAGCGTCGCGTGCGGCATCTTGGTGCGCAACTGGTGCGCCGTGCGCAGGAGTTGCAGGCTATTTTCGATATCGCGCCCGTTGGTATGGTGATTGCGGACTCACCTGACTGCCGCCACGTTCGCCCGAACATGGCGCTGACGACGATGCTCGGTCTCGAACGCGCGGCCGAGTTTTCGTTCGATGGTGGCGCGCAGACCGGCTATGAAATCTGGCAGGGCGACGCATTGCTGCAGGAAGCCGACTCGCCGCTGCATCGCGCGGTACGCGGACGGTGTGAAATCGTACCTACGGAATTGACGCTACGTTCCGCGCAGCGTGAGTGGACGATCATGGCGTATGCGGCGCCGGTTATCGACCAGGATCATAGCGTGGTAGGTGCCATTGCGGTCTTCGTCGATATTTCCGAGATGAAAATCGTCGATGCCGAACGCCAGCAATTGCTGTCGGAAGCGATTGATGCCCGACGCGCCGCGGAGGAGGCGAGCCGCTTGAAGGAAGAGTTCCTCGCCACCGTGTCGCACGAACTGCGCACCCCACTGAATGCGATGCATGGCTGGCTCGAGATCATGCAACGCAAGCCCGATGCCGAAACGCAGGCACGCGGGATGGACGTGATCCGCCGCAACGTGCGGGCGCAGACGCGGGTCATCGAAGACATCCTCGACGTCTCTTCCTTTGTAAAGGGCAAGACCCGTCTGGTGGTACGACCCGTCGACTTGCTGGAAATCGCGCGGGCGACGGCGGAATCGCTGCGGCCAACGGCGGACGCCAAGTCGATCTCGCTCCTTGTTGAAAACGATATGCCCGCAACGTCCGAATGCGACGCGGCATCGAATGTGGTTACGGTCGCTCCGGTGAACGGAGACCCTGAGCGCATTCAGCAGATTGCATGGAACCTGTTGTCCAATGCGCTGAAATTCACCCCGGAAGGTGGTACGGTAGTGGTATCAGTCTATTCCGCACAGGCCGGGCAAGGCACGCATCGCGGAACGGTCGTATCGGATCCCGTCGGGAACACCGAGGTGTCTGGCGTCTTGTCGCTCGATGAGGCGGCCGAGCTCGCGGAGGCGGGCGCAGCGTCGCGTGGGGCGATGTTCGTGTTGTCGGTGCGTGACACCGGCGAAGGCATCGCGCCGGCTTTCCTGCCTTTCGTATTCGATCGTTTTCGCCAGGCGGATTCGTCGATTGAGCGCCGGCATTCGGGGCTGGGGCTGGGGCTCGCGATCGTGCGGCACTTGGCCGAGCTTCACGGCGGATACGCCGCTGTCGAGAGCGACGGCCTAGGGCTAGGTGCCACGTTCCGGGTCGGCTTCCCCGCACGACCGGTATTGCGATATACGCCATTGTCGGAGGATGGTGCCGATGATCGAGACATGGCGGCCCCGTCGTCCGGGAATGCAGGTTGGTATGTGGTCACCGCGGCAGACAGTGCCGCGGCACTCGCCGGCACAGCGGGCGGCGTGAAGAACGAGGAAGTGTATCAAGGCCGTCTTTATGGCATTGGTGTGCTGGTCGTCGAGGACGATCAGGCCGCGGCCGAAATCATCGCGGAAGCATTAAGCGATGAAGGGGCGGATGTGCGTCTTGCCGACAACGCCGAAACGGCGTTGCAAGTACTGGCGGAATGGCAGCCTCAGGTCATCCTGTCCGACATCGGCCTGCCCGGGCGTGACGGTTGCGCGCTCATTCAGGCCGTGCGTGCCATGGACGGATCGATCGCAGCCATCTTCGCCGTCGCTGTCACTGCCTATGCCGGTGTGGAGGATCGCGCGCGCGCCTTGCGCGCGGGTTTCGATGCATATTTGGTCAAGCCTGTGGCGCCATCACAGTTGATCGATATGCTCGCCCTCAGCGGACGTCCTGCCGTCACCGAGTAAGATGGGCGCGCGCGTACGCGAGGTCTGGTGGGAATGGCATTAGCGAGTGACTTGTACCGCATCATGTCAGACCACGTTGCGATATCTCATCCAGGCACGATTTTTGCATGAATTGTAGAATCGTCATGTCAAAGTGGATAGATGGATGAGTCGACTGGTAGTGGTATCGAATCGGGTCGCACCCAGCACGGAAGGCAAACCGGCGGCGGGCGGTTTGGCGATTGGTGTGCTCGATGCGTTGAAGGAGACGGGCGGCCTCTGGTTTGGCTGGAGCGGCGAAATTGTCCCCGAGGTGCTGGCGCCAACGGCCGAAACCCGGGGTAACGTCACATTCGCGACGGTCGGATTGACCAAGCGTGATTATGATCAATATTACCGGGGCTTCTCCAACAATACTCTCTGGCCGGCATTTCACTACCGCAACGATCTGCTGCGATACGATCGCCAGGAGTACGCCGGCTATTTGCGCGTGAACGAAGCATTGGCCCAGCAGTTATCGGTGTTGCTGCAGCCTGACGACGTTGTCTGGGTGCATGACTACCATCTGATTCCTTTCGCCGCGGCGCTACGCAAGTTGGGCGCCAAACAGCCTATCGGCTATTTCTTGCATATCCCTTTTCCGGCACCCGAGGTGCTTTATACGGTGCCGCCGCACCGTGCGCTGATCGAAGCGTTGATGCAATACGACGTCATCGGTTTTCAAACCGTGCAGGACGCGCAGTCATTCAAGGACTACGTCGTGCGGGATGCAGGCGGTGAGGCGTTCGAGGATGGCCGGGTCCAGGCGTTCGGCCGTACGGCGCGCGTAGGCGCCTATCCGATCGGTGTATATCCGGATGCCATCGCAGCATCGGCGCGCGACTATTCGAATCGCCGGCTGGTTGCCAGCGTCCGTGAAAGCATGCGCGGCCGGGCATTGATCATGAGCGTCGACCGCCTTGATTACTCGAAAGGGCTTGGCGAACGTTTCGCTGCGTTTGAGCGGTTGATGCTATCCTCGCCGGGCCTTCAGGGGCGGGTGTCCTTGGTGCAGATCGCGCCGCCGACACGTTCGGATGTTACAACGTACCAACGGATCAGGCAGCGCCTCGAAGGGGAGGCGGGCCGGATCAACGGCCGCTTTGCGCAGCTCGACTGGACCCCTATCCAATATCTCAATCGAAAGTACGAGCGCAACGTGTTGATGGCGTTGTTCCGTGCGTCGCAAGTGGGTTTCGTTACGCCGTTGCGGGATGGCATGAACCTCGTCGCGAAGGAATACGTGGCGGCGCAAGACCCTGACGATCCTGGCGTATTAGTATTGTCGCAGTTCGCCGGCGCAATCGACGAGATGCAGGGAGCCCTTGTCGTGAATCCTTTCGACGTTGCTCAGATGAGCGAGGCGCTTGAACGGGCACTGACAATGGCGTTGCCGGAGCGGCAATCGCGCTACCGCGACATGATGACGCGATTGCAGGAAAACAATCTTTCAGTCTGGCGAGATACGTTCATGCGTGATCTTCGGGCCGTGAAGCGTCCGCGAGGTAAACGCCAGGCCGCATGATGTGGTAAAGGTTGCGTCGTTTTGCCGGATTTGCCCGGTGTACTCTTACCCATCTTCATCGATCATTCATCTTCGTGTCATGGTGCTGACGTTTTTACCTGCTGGTACGTCTTTTGCATCTCTATACGCAAACGAGCGGTCTCCCGTGTGCCATGTTTTGTGCGTGGGTAGGTGAGACCGTCTTACACGA
This sequence comes from Robbsia andropogonis, assembly GCF_000970345.1. GTDB lineage: Bacteria > Pseudomonadota > Gammaproteobacteria > Burkholderiales > Burkholderiaceae > Robbsia > Robbsia andropogonis. The sequence continues at coordinate 182,394 of NZ_LAQU01000007.1, forward strand.
ATGCAGGAGGAAGCGTTATGTCAGGAAGCACTTTGCATCCCCCCGAAGACGGCAGACAGGTCTTAGGTCGCGGTCATGACACCGGTGCACTCGGACCGAGTGATTCAAGTGATTCGGGCAGTGATGTGCAAGGGGCGGTCCGGCACCCTCGTGGCGTGGAAAGCGAACTCGACACGCATGCGCTGGAGCAGGGCGATCTCGAGTTGAACAGCGACACGGACCGCGCCGGTACTGGCGAGCGTGCCGCGGCCGACGGCGACGGCACGACAGTCCTCGATGCCGACCTGGTGCCCGATGCCATGGATTCGCTGGCGGACATCGCCGATGGTAGCAGGAGCGCCTCCGTCGACGATAACGATGGCGCGGTTGAACAGGCGGCATTCGATACCGAAAAGAGAAGGCGTGCATGATGGCAATGGGGAATGCGAGCAAGAACGTGTCGCCGACGTGGTATCGACGGGCTCCGGTGGGGTTTGAGGAAGCCGAGCCACGTGCGCGGGCCGCGCGTAAATTGCGTGTCCTGGTCGTGGATGACAACACGGACGCTGCGGCAGCGCTGTCGTTTCTGGTGGAGTGCTGGGGCCATGATGTGCGTCTTGCCTACGATGGCGATCAGGCCATGCGTATGGCGTCAGGCTATAGCCCGGACGCCGTGCTGCTTGACATCGGATTGCCTGGCATGAGCGGATATGACGTGGCGGCTTCTTTGCGAGCCAGTGAGACGCAAGTGCAATCGTCATGCGATGCGTTGCGGGCCGTGCAAACGCAACGCACTGTGCAAGAGATGAGCGATCAGGTAAACGCCGCGGCATCGTCTCAGGCGCGTGCGCGTCACGGCAGGCAAGCTGCTCAGCTCACCAACGATGCGGAGCAAGCGCCGCCGCGTGCCTTGTTGGTGGCTGTCACCGGCTATGGTTTGCCCGAGGATATTGCAAAGGCACGCGCGGCAGGCTTTGACTTCCATGTAACCAAGCCAAGTAATACCGCACTGCTCGAATCCTTATTGGCGCGTTATGCCGGTCGTTTCGATGGGCTGTCGCAGCTTGCCGAAGGCCGTGGTGATTGCCAGGAGGAGGGCAGGGTGACCGGGCCGATGATGCCGACGGAGGCATTGGCCGCTCTATCTTCTGTTTGAACCGGGCCGCGCCATTATCGCCTGGAGAGCGGCCAACGCAGCGCGTGCATAAAGCCGCTTTTCGATCGACGCGCTGGTCTGGATTTTTCCGCGCCCATGTCATTGCCAAAATCTCCCTTGTCGATGTCTGACCCGGATGCTCCGGGAGACGCAAGCGGCCCGCTTTTGCCTTGCTCAGGTAAAGCAGAAGCCGACCCGGACACTTCTGGCTACTCTGCCGGACCGTTTCCCCATGTCACTGGCCGAATAGCTATCGTGACTGAGCCGCTACGGTGGTGGTTCGAACATCGCTGCGCGTCTTTATCCGCATCCATCGCTTTTTACTCCGCATTTTCGCTCGCGCCAACGCTGGTGCTGATCATTGCAATCATCAGCTTTTTCTATGGTGCGGAAGCGGCGCAGGGGAGATTGGTCGCCGAGATTAAGGATTATGTTGGCGATCAGGCCGCCACCAGCATCCAGGCGATGATCAGTAGTGCGTGGAACGCGCGGGTGGTCGCCGGAACCACGGTCATATCGGTGATAGTGGTTGCCGTGGGCGCATCAGCGACATTCGCATCGTTGACTACCGCACTAAACGATATTTGCCCGCCTCTTGTCACGGCCGGCCGCGGCGCACGCGCCACGATTACCAAACTGATTCGAACAAGATTGATTTCATTCGCCCTGGTGATTGGCGCGGGATTCCTGATCGTCTTCATGCTCGTGCTTGACACCGTTGTCAAGGTTGCGGAGGCGTGGGTCATCGGTGATGCATCACATGCAGTGATGCTAGCGGATGTGGTGCAGAGAGTGCTTAGTTTCTTGATCCTGTTTGGCGCATTTACCGCGGTGCTCAAACTCGTACCGGATGCATTGCTGGAATGGCGATGCGCGACGTATGGCGGATTTACAAGTGCTTTCCTATTTTCAGCCGGGAAAAATGTCTTCAGCTTTTATCTTGCTCATGCAGGTACGGCGAATTCATTCGGTGCCGCAGGCTCCTTCGCTGTTGTCTTGATGTGGCTGTTTTACTCGGCGGCTGTTTTCCTGTTGGGTGCCGAGGTCATGGCGTCGGCAGCACGCCGGCGTGGTCTGCTCGCGCCATCAATGGCGCCATCGGCTTTGAAAAAGGTTTGATGCACATCCCCCGTCGGTGCCTGCATCTATTGCAGGACTGCTGCCACGCAGGTTCAACTTGCAAGCATATCGTTTCAAAGGAAGCGCCGGGCCGGGCGTGGCGTGGGTGCTTCCTTTTGCTCATGCACCGGCCCGACGCAGTTCGGCCGGGGGTACCTTCATCAGCCGCCGATACTTGGCCACGGTGCGACGGGCGACGATCACCCCCTGTTGTGCCAGCAGTTTCGCCAGACTGACATCAGACAGTGGCGCGTCATTGTTTTCCGCCGAGATCATTTCCTTCAACAGCGCGCGGACCGCCGCGGCACTACAGGTTCCGCCGCTTTCGGTTCCCAACTCGCGAGGGAAGAAGTGCTTGAATTCGAATATGCCGCGCGGTGTCGCCATGTACTTGTTGCCCGTCGCTCGCGATACCGTCGACTCATGTAGATTGAGTTGGTCCGCCACGTCTCTCAACACCAGCGGCTTCAATGCGATCTCGCCATAGTCGAAAAACGCGCGCTGGTGTGAAACGATCACTTCGGCTACCCGTTGAATCGTGGAAAACCGTTGCTGCACATTGCGCAACAGCCACCGCGCCTCTTGAAGTTGCTGCGCCAGCGGGGAGCGGCTGCTGCCCTCGCTTTGCGCGAACATGTCCGCGTACATCCGATGTACCCGCGCGCGTGGCATGACTGCGGGGTTGATGGCGACCGTCCATTTGCCCTTGACTTGTCGGACAATGACGTCTGGAATCAAATATTGATGTTCGTCCACTGCCGTGCTTTCGCCCGGCTTTGGGTCGAGCCTGCGAATCAGTGCGGTTACCGTTCGCAGCGTGTCGGCGTCGCATCCCAGGCGTTTTTGTAACTCCGCGTGTTCCCGTTTTGCCAGTCGCCCCAAATGCGCGCCGGCCAGTTCGATGGCGAGATCACGGTGACGGGAGGCGGGCAGCGCTTGTAATTGCAGTTGCAGGCATTCCCCCAGATTGCGTGCTGCAATGCCGGGCTTATCCAGCGTCTGTACAAGCGTGACTGCATTGTCGAGTTCTTCATGCGTCAACGCCGGATCGCAATCACTGATGTCCGCCAGTTCGTCGAATGACATCCTAAGATAGCCATCACTTTCTAGCGATTCTATGACGATCAACGCCGCCAGGCGATCGCGTGAGTCGAGGGGCGTCAAGCGCAGTGATTGATGTAGTTTTTCGCGTAAAGACGGCGCCGCGTGCATCCACTCGCCGGGGTCGAAGCCGTCGCCGCCATATTGACGGCTGCTGTAAGGGTCCGCGCCGTCGCCGCCGCCCTCATTGCTGCCGTCGTTTGACCCTAATTCCTGCATCTCGCCAATACCGCTGACGCCTTCCGCGCTCGTCAGCCCGTCAGGACCACTTTCCACGGTATTAGATAGATTGCCGTCACGCATTGCATCATTGGCGTTGCTAATGGCAGCGCTTGCGGCATCGCCGCTAAATGCGGCGCCGTCGAAATGATCAATACTGTCGGTAGCACTGCTGTAGGCTGCTGCCGTGGTGTAGTCGAGGACTTCACCGCTGTCGGAGGCCTCCTTTGCCACGGCGTTTGCACGCTCGCCCGTATCGGCTTCATTGCCTGATCCCGGCTCGTCGCTTTCAAGGAATGGATTGCTCGCTAATGCGTCGTTTACTTCCTGCGTGAATTCCAACGCAGACAACTGCAGCAACCGGACGGACTGTTGCATGCGCGGCGTCAAGGTCAGACTTTGTTTGGCGCGAAGTTCAATCGATGGGTGGTTCACTGGCTACCTCGGCAATCGTCTGTGTCATCTTGCAAAAGAACGGGAGTATCGCGAGCGCACCGCCCGTGTCGATGACATCCTGCAGCCCCGGATCAGTACCGGCTCGCGTTGTGACGTCAACGAACTAAATGGCTTGTTGGCGCGGTCATGGGGCCGCTTAACCGCCGCCAGGCGCAAAAGGTGCAGCAGGTGCGATAGCGGGTATGTCGGTGTCAGCTCGGGCGGGTCGTGGAAGAAAATCGCGTGACCCTATGGGGAGTAACCGGAATCGGTTCTTGCTGCGCACCGGAACATATCAAATCTGCCGTTGCGATGATCTCTTAGAGCAACGAGTGTGCCAGCTCTCCAAATTGTGTTCTTTTACCTGCATGCAACCGCCTGGCCGATGTTTGGCTAGCGGTAAAAGTGCGAAAGATTTACGTGAGCGGACGCTGGAATTGCCGTTGACGTCGTGTGTACGCTTGTGTCCGCTGGTGAGCGCAGGGCCTGGTATCGCTTCGCAGGAAATGGGCCGGTATTCCCCTACGTATGTCGCGTGCACACCGACGGGTGGGAGGCGAATGATCTATATAACGCACGTTGCCGCTTACTTTCCTTAGCGACTTGGTCACCCCCGGCATGGCGTTTGCTTATTGTCACGCTTACTAATGATGCGGATGGATTGCCAGTGATTTGGCTGACACATCTCGACACACCTCGAAGCACATGCGACAAGATAGTAACGGCAGTATCGGTTATCAGCGATGTGCAGACCTGATGGAGGTAGCAATGTGGCATCAGACGATTCTTGGCAGTCGCTTTGCAACACTGCGGAATGCTGATGACGGCCCTGTTGGCGGTGGCGTGGGAGTCAAAGGCGATGCTGCGTGGAATGCCAATCGTCGTGGAACGGACGACGAATTAGCAACAGTAATTGCAACGCGTCTTGCTTCAGCGGATGACGCGGATACAGATCGCGTGCATGTGGCCGTGCAGCGTGCTTGGGTGACGCTGCAGGGCGAGGTGCCTAACCGGCGCAGCCTGGGTTCGATCGAGGCGCTTGTCGCCAGTTGCGACGGCGTAGTGAGGATAGATAATCGAATGCGAGTAGGCTATTCGCATTGATCAGGCAGGGCAGTAAGCAGGCAGGGAACGATGGTTACGTCACGGACAAGCATCCGATACGATGCTGCCGGTACGCGGCGGAACTATCTTAATAACATCTACAAGGGAGAATGACCATGAAGACAACCCATTTCATCAAGGCCGCTGGCGGCGCTGCGATTTTGGCATTGGCAATGTCGGCCAATGCGCAAGTGACAGTGACCGGTGGTGATACCGCTTCCTCGGCACCGCATGAAACTGCCAGCGAGAAGATCAGCGATGGTGCCTTGACGACGAAGGTCAAGGCGTCCTTGGCTGCGCAGAGCAACCTGAAGTCACTGCACATCCACGTTAAGTCGACGAACGGCGTTGTGCGTTTGACAGGGTCTGTGCCTGACGCAACGCAACGTTCGTTGGCCGGTGAAACTGCGGCGAATGTCAGCGGCGTCAAGTCCATTCGTAACAACCTGAAGGTTGTTGCAACGAAGTAAGCCCGTCTCGGCGAGCGAGAGGGTGCGCATCGCAACTCCGGCGCCGAGGTACGCATCTTGCGGCGTTAGTTCCTGGAAGCTGTGCGAAGTAGATAAGTGGTCGGCGAAGCTACTTACTTCGGCACTGCTCCAAGTGAAAGTGGAAGTTTTGCGCTACTTTCCACTTACCGCGATGCAAAATTTTTGAGATAGACAGGAGGACAAAAATGCGTAAATTTATTTCGCCGAAGCTGGTGTCGTATGGTGTAGCTGCGTTGATCGCCGCGGGTGCTGCAGTTCCCGTGTTTGCGCAGTCGAATACGGATGGCACAACCAATTCCGACGTAACGGCCAAAAGTACGACGGGTAGCTCGCTGACGGGTAGCTCGTCCCCGGGTAAGGGACATCACACGAAGCACACGAAAAAGAGTGCCGCAATGAGCGACTCGTCGAATACCGGCACGGGCATGAGTCAACCGGCGACGGGGAGCAATATGGGCGATATGCACAACATGAAGACGAATTCGTCAAACGGCGGTTAACCGATATCGTTGCCGGATGCAGCATGGCGGAAACGCCGTGCAATATCCGGATAAACACATGAGTAATATCAAAAGACGGGCTTAGGCCCGTTTTTTACGAACGTGATGATGAGGGGGGGCTGGTTGGAGATGGATCAAGAGAGAAACGGGCTTGTGGATGGCCCGCTCTCTCTCTTGCACTTACCCCTTCACACTAGCCCGTTATCCTTTCTGTGCAGCGCAGCGTTTCGTGCCACTGTCACTGGTGTGGGCTGGCACGCCATTGATTACGTAGGTCCCGGATTTGATCATGGTGCTGTACTACGCCTTGATACTGGCGTTCGACCAGCGCACGAACATCCGCCGGTAAATCACGGTCAAGTGCTTTGCGATAATGCGTTTTTGCGCTGTCCTCACCCCGTTCGACTTCTTCCAATATTGCCGTATCGTCATTTGATCCTGCGGCAGCCTTGATCTGCATCCATCCGCGATGCAATGCGCCTGCAACGGAGCCGCTGGATTCAGGTTTGCCGCCGTGCAGCGTTACCACACCTTGTAATTCTGTCGCAGCGCGCGCGCAGTCCGCCGCACATTCGGAAAACAGCGCCTTCAATTGGCTGTCATGTGCGCCCGAGGCGGCCTGCCTGAATCCTTGTTCGCCGTCCTTGGACACTTCAATCAGGTCGTTCAGTACCGTATTAACGGTTTTATCGATATCCGTGGCATTTTGCATGGTTGTGCTCCTGACATTGTCGGCAAGCGGACCTTGCCGATAGGGTACGAATCAAGATGCATCCCGCGTGCCAGGACGTGTTCCGGTGAACAAGGGTTTTCCCGCGTGGGCGGGTAAGTTTTGCACGGTGGATTGTCGCGCTTGCTACTGCAATCTTTGTGAAGTCTCCCAATTTCGTCGATGACGCACGTGACACCTTGGTTCTTCACGATCGACTTGCCCTGGCACACCAGTTGCTTATAGGACATCACCAGACGCCGATGCACACGCTGCACGGCGAGCCGGGCAGGGAAATTGCGAAAGCGCGGGCCCGCCGGCGCGGCGTACTGGATCGGGGTCGATGAGACGCCCACCCAACCGAACGGAAAGGAGAAATCGCATGTACTACGACACGTCGAACGAAACGATCTACCGCGTGCTGCGGGGTAAGGATGGACGTTGGGAGGTGACGCAGGAAACGGCGAAGCGGCCATTGGCACGGTTTGATCGTATGGACGACGCGATGCAGTACGCGCGTGATGTGCAGGCGGAGAATCGCCGTTATGCCTGGTTGACGACGCGTCAGGCGTAAATTCCGTTCCGGGTGTTCCCATAAAGCCGCAGCGGTGGCGCACGTAAAGTGCGTTACCAATGCGGCTTTTTCATGGTACGCGGTGCTGTCTAGCGACGTCCTGCCGTTGCCATCATCGCCAGGCTTCCGTCCGACTCCCCTTCCCGATCTGTATTCGCCCCAAAACGGCGGCCCATCGCTGCCTCGACGAACCGGAACATACCGCTGCGCAAGATGACGGGATTGCCCTGGCTCCGTTGCAGCGCGACGTTGCAGACTGCCAGAATGCGCGACCGGCCACGGCGGAACGCGTCCAGCAGGTCGTTTTCGAATGGACCACGCGCATCGAAATGATCTTGCAGCGCTTCCGCCGAAACGGCGCAGATGACGGGCTCGCCATCCACGCGCACGACAAAACGGACTTCAGGAGGCGACCCGTGGAACTCGGGATCGATGTTCGGGAAGAAGCAGTCCATGAAAGACCTCACGTTCGCGAGATAGCCGCGCGGCTGTATTGCCGGCATGGCCCTGACAAGATAAGCGTGATGCGATGTTGCAGCGCGCCAATCAGGGTAAAGTCGGGTGGCTAAGCGATCGACTGGTTTGCAGTGAGGTATTACGCCGCCACGTTGTATTACACCCTGATTTCGAAAGGCGCAAGCAAACAACGTGCCGATGCTTGCGAAAAAGCCGGAGCGTGGTCGCACTCGGGCACCGTGCCGCGTGATCTTCACGGCAAGTGGCCGTCCAGCTCCGGGTGCATCACGTGATGGCGTAATAGCCTGTGAGCGTTGCCGATGCCACCTGGTTCAGATGAATCATGAAACGGGCCACGGCATTTGTGGCATCGGGTGGCAGCGGTAGGGACGGAACCTTCAACGCATGGATCTGGAAGATATAACGGTGCGGTTTATCGCCTTTTGGCGGCGCCCAGCCACCAAAGCCGCGGAAGCCATAATCGTTGAGCATCTGCGTTGCGCCTTGCGGCATGAGGTCGCCGGAGGCCCGACCCGCGTCGGTTGGCAAGGATCGTGTATCCACCGGGAGGTTGATCACGACCCAATGCCAGAAACCACTGCCTGTTGGCGCGTCCGGATCATAGACTGTCAGCGCCAGGCTTTGCGCATCGCTGGGCACCCCTTCCCAGCGTAGTGATGGTGAAAGGTTCTTGCCGTTAGTCCCGAAATCAGGATTGTTCAGTTCCTGTTCCTTGCCGAAATGGCTGTCGGCGGCAAAGTCATCGGAGAAAAGGCGGAAATCTGTCATCGTGGCGGCTCCTTGGCAACGTAGTGAATACCATACAGTGTAGCGTCCACCAGCGAGCGCCACCAATTGAAAGGACCGGCAACGCTTGCCATGAGCAGACAAGCCATGGCGCAGGGAGGCCATGCATGGTCTTGACGTAACTACCGGCGGCATGGCGTCAAGCACTGTCGTGACTTGGTCGGCGGATGTGGGGGCGCGCGTCGGCGAGATTCCGTGGTTGCTGGTATAAAGGATGTAAGCGGCATGAAATATCCCGCACGCGTGCTCGGCGCCAGGAGGCGCGTTTGGTCAGGAGGCAGCGTATGCCGGAGCTTAGGTTTAAAAAAGGCGATATGGTCGCCAATGCATTTGTCAATGCGCTTGAAGACGGGCGCTATCGCGGTCTCGTGCTGCTGTCGCGAGACGGCGGCACGGCGGATGATGCACAGGTTTATCGGGCGGAACCCACATTGGATTCCGAAAGCGAGGCGCTCGAACAAGCGGGTGCTCTCGCGCAACACCTTCTCAAGCGCTACGAGAATTAGCCGTCATTACGTGTCGCGTGCTCCCGCTCGGCACACGTCACGCTGTTCGTCATGATCCCCGTCTGATTTGATGTGATGCCTGCCTACCGCCCCGGTGCGCCCATTGCGGTGCGCTGTCACGGCGTCGACAGGGCAAACTTTTCCTACATAGGGTATTTTTGAGTTTTTATGGCATGCCGCGTCATCGCTGTGTTGCGCGGTGCCGATAACCTTCTCTGATCTAGGAATAAGAATATGAGCAACAATCCACGCCGTCCTACCCATCCGATCGATTCCATTTTTACGGAACGCTGGTCGCCGCGTGCTTTTTCAAATGAGGAGATTTCAGAGGATGCGTTGTTGACGTTGATCGAGGCGGCGCGCTGGGCACCGTCGGCCTACAACTCGCAACCCTGGCGTTTCGTCTACGCTCGCCGTGGCACGCCGCAGTTCGCGTCGCTGCTGGCCTGCCTGGTTGAATTCAATCAAAGTTGGGCCAAGCATGCATCGGCGCTGGTTTTCGTGGTCTCGAATTCGGTCATGCGGCCGCCGGGCGGTGACAAGGACGTTCCATCACGCAGCCATTCGTTCGATGCCGGTGCGGCCTGGGCATTTCTGGCGCTGCAAGCAGCGAAGCTGGGCTGGTACACCCACGGCATGACGGGCGTGGATTTCGACAAGGCTTTTGTTGACCTGGGCGTGCCTGCCGGGTTCCACGTTGAAGCAGCCTTGGCCATTGGCCGTCTGGGCGACAAGAGCCAGTTGCCTGAAGGCCTGCAAGCCCGAGAGGTACCGAGTGATCGCCAGCCGCTATCGAACATCGCCTTCGAAGGGCGCTTTCCGCAATAAGCGGCAACGTGCCGGCACCGCAACGACGATTATCACGGCGGTACCGGGGCGAGGGTCGTTATGATCGAATTCGATCTCAAGAGGGTTTCACCGAGGTCGTGCTTGCCCCGGTGTTAGCGGACCTCTTGCCCGCGACGGTTTCACCCGATTTTGCCCTTGCCGTGCTCAATGCCGCGAGCCGGGCCGGCAGGAACGGATAAATCAAGGTTTGAAACGCTGCCGCGCCCAAGACGCCGCCAATCAGAGGGCCGACGATCGGCACCCACCAGTAGTTGTCCGGAGACGGCAACGCAGACGTATTCCACCCTGCAACATACGCGAGCAGACGAGGGCCAAAGTCCCGTGCCGGGTTCAACGCCCACGCTTCCAGGTATCCCATCGAACCGCCGATCAGCGCCACGAGCAAGCCGATCATCAACGCACTGGTATTCCCTTGCGGTGCCACCTCGTTGAATTTCTCGGTGATCGCGAAAATACCGAATACCAACAATGCGGTCAAAATGATTTCATCGACAAATGCATGCATCGGGCTGATTGCCAATCCGGGATGTGTGAAGAACACACCGGCCGCACCGCCATCGGCGCGTGTCAAGTGGTGCGTTGCGTTGAAGTGATCAATCACCGGGCCGAATAACAGCAGTACGACCGCCGCGCCGATAAAGCCGCCCACGACCTGGGCGAGCCAGTAAGGCAGCAGTTTCCTGGCGGGAAACCCGCGGAAGAGCACCAAGGCCAATGTAACTGCTGGGTTCGCATGGGTGCCGGAAATGGACCCGGTGACGTAGATCGCGATCATCACGGCTAGTCCCCAGCACATGGCGACGCCCCAGTAGGCGTTCAGATAAGGGCTCGGATCATATAGCACGTACATGGCCGCTACTGAGTCGCCGAAAGCAATGATAATGAAAACCGCGACGGCTTCCGAAATCAATTCGCCGACAAAGCGACGGCGCGCGAAGGTCGTTTCCACGAAGGTCTCCTAAATGCTGATCAATTATTGTTGCCACAAGACGGTAGGAGTCCTGTCTGATAGGGCGGGCGATACTTGCATGGATAACCTATGCAAATATCGCGCATTGCATCACTCGACAGCGGCGTCACGGTGTCTTGAAGTGCCGTCTTCGAGCTGCATGCATTGTTACGCGGCGGAGGGCTGGTCCTCGGCCCACGCGATTGTCGCCTTCAAAGCACGGTTCCATTGGTTAACATAGTGGTCGCGCGTTGCGGCATCCATGCGGGGTTCAAAGCCACGGTCTTCCTTCCACTGCTGCTGGATGGCTTCTATATTGGGCCAATAGCCGGTCGCGAGGCCAGCCAGATACGCGGCGCCCAGGGCGGTCGTTTCTATGACGGTCGGGCGTATCGTCTTCGCGCCGAGCATATCAGCTTGAAACTGCATCAGCAGATTGTTCGCGGCGGCACCGCCATCCACGCGGAGCTCGGGAATGGGAATGCCAGAATCCGATTCCATCGCTCGTAGCACATCAAGCGACTGATAGACAATGCTTTCCAGTCCCGCGCGGGCAACATGGCCGTCTCGGGTATTGCGAGTCAGACCGAACGTCGTGCCGCGAGCACTGGCCTCCCAGTGTGGTGCGCCTAAGCCGGTGAAGGCTGGTACCAGATAGACACCGCCATTGTCTTCGACCGAAGCAGCAAGCCGTTCGACGTCGCTGGAGCGCTGGATGATCTTCAGGCCATCTCGCAGCCATTGCACCACGGCGCCACCAATGAAGATGCTGCCTTCAAGCGCGTAGTCGACCCGATCACCAATTTTCCATGCGATGGTCGTGACAAGATTATTTTTTGATTCCATCGGCTTGGGCCCGGTATTCATCACCAGGAAGCATCCCGTGCCATAGGTATTCTTTACCATGCCGGGCTCGGTGCACATCTGGCCGAAAAGCGCGGCGTGTTGATCTCCCGCAATGCCGGCAAGTGGAATCCTCGTCGCAAAGACGTCATTGGTCGTACCGTACACCTCGGACGAACTTCGTACCTCGGGCAACATCGATTCAGGCACATTGAACAACTTCAACAGTTCAGGGTCCCATTGCTGCGTATGAATGTTGAACAGCATCGTCCGTGATGCATTCGTGATATCGGTTACATGTTGCTCGCCTTTCGTGAATTTCCACATCAGCCAACTGTCGACGGTGCCGAATGCCAGCTCGCCGCGTTCGGCTTTTGCTCGCAGCGATTTGTCGTTGTCGAGAATCCAGCGAATCTTCGTTGCCGAGAAGTACGAATCGATCGGCAGGCCGGTTTTTGCTCGAACCATCTCGGCGTGCTGTGCCGCTTTCAGTTCATCGCAGAATGCCGCGGTTCGCCGATCCTGCCAGACGATCGCGTTGTAGACAGGCTTGCCGGTCGCACGCTCCCAGACGATCGTTGTTTCACGCTGGTTCGTGATGCCTATCGCGTGCACGTCGGCGCTGGTCAAGTTGATGCGTGTCAAGGCTTCGGTGGCGACGCCTGCCTGTGTCGACCAGATCTCGTCTGGGCAATGCTCCACCCAGCCATCCTTGGGATAGTGCTGCGTGAACTCGCGCTGCGCGGTAGAGACGATTTGCCCACCATGATCGAACACGATCGCACGGGAACTCGTCGTGCCTTGGTCAAGCGCGAGAATGTATGCTTTTGTCTCCATCGTCCGTCTCCTTTATCGTTCGTTATTGATCTGATTGATGCGTTCTGTCGCGGTGTTCAAGCCATTTAAATGCGTGCTTCGGAACGGTGTCCATCATGGGGATCCGCATCGCTCGAATCGTCGGCTGCCACACTTGCAGCACCAGTTGTCGAGAGCGCTGTCGGTGCCGGTGCCATGGGTGACGCGACGGCGCCGGTTGCATTGTTGGCGACTGCCGGGCTCGACGCCGCGCGTTCGGCAAACCACTGGGACAGCCTGTCAGCGTCTTCTGCCGAGCACATTAACCCCAGTTTCGTACGGCGCCACAATATGTCTTGCGCAGTACGCGCCCATTCGTGCGTCCACAGATACACAAGTTCGGCTTCGTATATGCCTGGCGCCCACTCCGATCCCAGTCCGGCCAGCGTTGTTGCCTTTGCAATCAACGTGTTGATGCATGTGCCATAGGCACGCGCGTAGCGATGCGCCAACTCGGCCGGCAGCCAGGGATAGCGTCGCCGAACGTCGCCGAGGAAGGCCGCAAAATCCGAATGCGGCATATCGCCACCAGGTAGTGTCTCGTGCTCGGTGACCGATGGGCGCGTTACGCCAAGCGGCCCCGCCAAGTGATCGACGGCTTCCTCTGCCAGCTTACGGAACGTCGTGATCTTGCCGCCGAAGACCGACAGCAATGGCGCCTGGGCATCGGGCGCATCGAGGTCGAGCCGATAGTCGCGCGTGACCGCTGACGGATTATCGCCGGCTTCTTCGAGCAAAGGACGCACGCCCGCATAGCTCCAGACCACGTCCGACGGGGTGATGCCTTGCTTGAAATAGCGATTCACCGACTCGCACAAGTACCGTACTTCATCGTCACTGATTTGCACGCCGTTGACCGCATCGGGATTACCATCCATTTGCACGTCGGTCGTGCCGATCAGCGTGAACGCCCCTTGGTAGGGGATGGCAAAGATGATGCGCTTATCCGGGTTCTGAAAGATGTACGCGTGATCATGCTCGAACAGCTTGCGCGTGACGATATGGCTGCCCTTGACCAGCCGCACGCCGTGATCCGCCGGACTGCCTTGCACGACATCGCGCAGCAATTGATCAACCCAGGGACCGGCGGCATTCGCGATGCCGCGCGCGCGGAGCGTGGTGGTCCGCGCGCTACCATCGGCCGACAGTCTGTCGATACGCGCTTCCCATCGTGGACCGGCGTCGGTGTGGATACGGCGCGCGCTGACGAGCTTTGCGCGCGTCATGATGTGCGCGCCCATATCGGCAGCGGCCTTCGCATTCAACACGACGAGACGGGCGTCGTCGACCCAGGCGTCCGAATAAATAAAGCCGCGCGTAATCGTATCGATCAACGGTGCGCCGACGGCCGAATTGCGCATTGAGATGCTTGTCGATCCAGGAAGGACGGCCCGTTTTGCAAGATGGTCGTATAGAAACAGGCCTGCCCGGATCATCCATGCCGGCCGGAGGTCAGGCTGATGCGGCATGACGAAGCGCAGCGGCCAGATAATGTGCGGCGCACTACGAAGCAGTACTTCCCGTTCCTGCAGTGCCTTGCGCACCAGAGAAAACTCATAGTATTCGAGATAGCGCAGACCGCCATGGATCAGCTTCGTACTGGACGAGGAGGTGTGCGACGCCAGGTCATCCTTCTCGCATAGCGCCACGCGCAAACCCCGACCCGCGGCATCCCGTGCGATTCCAACACCATTTATGCCACCACCGATGACGAGCAGGTCGACGTCTTGTTCCGCAAGACTCGGCGTCCCGGCCGACAGCCCGTGGCTTGCCTGTTGCTGATGCGTTGCTGATTGCATTGTCATTTCACCATGTCCGCTGGATCCGGGATCGTGTTCGTATGCCTATGGGCGTTATATCGTGCCTGGTGCAATGCGACTGCCCGACTCGGTGCCTGAGATCGGTTATCACCGTTTTGCAGCGCAACGTGCGCGGTTTGACGACATGGCTGCCTGAGGGCGCATCGCGCACTGAGCTTGGCGGAAAATTCGCATTAGGACATCTCTTGCGAAGAATACGCATGAAATGTTCGTTTACGAAAATATAAAGTCCGAAAGCGAAAATAGAAAATAAAGAAAAGCAATTTATGCTATCAATATAATAGCAATTATCTATCGTTCGACGGTTATGAAGCCTGCAGCCTGGCGAGGAGGCTTACCCACGGCGGAACGGGACGCGACGTATCAGATCAAGGTGCAATGAAGACCTGCGTCCCTGCATTTTCGAAAATCTCACGCATGCCGGGGGGGGGCGGCTCGTCGGTAAAAAAGGCATGGATGCGTGACATATCGGCTAGCCGAACGAGCGCGGAGCGGCCGAATTTCGATCGATCCGCGACCAGGAACACCTGACGAGCGTTCTCGATGATCGTGGCGGTGACGCGGACCTCGCGCGTATCGAAATCGCGCAGCGTACCGTCGGATTCGATACCCGAGACGCCGATGATGGCGAAGTCAACCTTGAATTGCTTAAAGAACTCGACCGTCATGTCGCCTACGATGCCGCGATCCCACGGCCGCACCGTGCCGCCGGCGATCATGACCTCGCAGTTTTTGTAGTCGCACATGGCACTGGCCACATGAGGGTTGTTCGTAATCACATGCAGTCCCTCGTGCCGGTGCAGGGCATGCGCGACTTCTTCGGTGGTGGTTCCCAGATTGACGAACAGCGAAGCCTGATGCGGAATGTGGCCCGCCACCAGTTGCGCGATGCGTCGCTTCTCCTCTCGAAACATCTGCTGGCGCGCCGTGTAGGCCAAGTTTTCCGCGCTCGTTGGTAGGCTGGCACCGCCATGATGGCGGCGCAGCAAGTTCTGAGCGGCGAGTTGGTTGACGTCGCGTCGAATGGTTTGATGGGTAACGGTGAGTACGCGGGCCAATTCATCCACCGTGACGAAGCCGTCGCGCTTCAATATGTCCAACAACGCCTGTTGACGCGGATGAAGCGCGACCGGTTTTCGAGTCCCTCCTCCCATGGCGGGGTCCGCGGCCGGCGAGTAGCGAGAAGCCGATCCGGTCGTTTGATCGATGCCGGAGGACGTTGGCGGGTTTGGCATGTGCGGCCGTGCTTCGTCTGAATTCACATCGTTCCCTAAGGCTTTTCGCATTCGTCTCATTGTGGATTCGGCGCCGGTAAGGCCGGTTGCAGCCGCAAGCGGGCGGAGGGCCTTCGCTATTGTAAAAGACCGCATGCGATTTCTTTTTTATCGGGCGCCAAGACACGACGGAACGTTTCAGGAGCGCGCGGAGACGGCGCATGAATCGATCGTTTGTCAGTGAATTATCAGCGTAAGCGCCATATGCGTTGTGCACGTGACGAGTGGGCCGCGGTCCCGGAGATAAATCAGCGATTACCCGCGTTAGGACATTTCGCTTGAGAGCCATTCGGAAATCCGCTAGTCAAACGTGTAAAATCACGGCTGGCGACGCGGACCAGAGGCCAGTCGCGGCAAAGCGCCGCGTGGTGCCCGAAAAAGTGCGGCGATTTGACGCACGTCGACGTCGTTAATAATCAATTTCCACAATTTTCAGTGTAAAAATGTCGCAGGTGGAGGTATTCTCTGCGCACTTCCATTCATGGGGCTCGGGCCGCGATGTGCGTCCCTGGGTATCGGAGAGGCCGGTGAAATATTTGAAAGAAAGGGGCGCGCCAAAGTTGGCGGGACTCCTATCCAGTAGCTTGATCTTGGGTCTGACAGGATGTAGCAGTGGCATCCTCGACCCGAAGGGCAGCATCGGGGTCCAGGAAAAGCATCTGATTGCTATTTCCACATGGGCAATGCTGATCGTCGTTATTCCGGTGATTTTCCTGTCGCTTTATTTCGCCTGGAAATACCGCGCGACGAACAAGTCCGCGGAATACCGTCCGAGCTGGGCGCACTCTACGGCCATCGAGGTGGTTGTCTGGACGATTCCGACGTTGATCATTGCGTATCTCGCATGGTTGACCTGGGTCACGACGCACGCGCTCGATCCTTACAAACCCCTTGAGTCCAAGGTGCAGCCGCTGGAAGTGCAGGTTGTGGCATTGGACTGGAAGTGGTTGTTCATATACCCGAATCAGGGCGTGGCATCGGTGAACCAGCTGGCGTTCCCCATCAACACCCCGGTTAATTTCGAAATCACGTCGGATTCAGTGATGAACGCGTTTTTCATCCCGCAACTTGGCGGCATGATTTACGCGATGGCGGGTATGCACACCAAGTTGCATTTGGATGCGCACGAGGTGGGTGACTACGCTGGGCTGTCGGCGAATTACAGCGGCCGTGGCTTCTCGGACATGAAGTTCCGCGCGTTGGCGATGTCGCAGTCGGATTTCGACGCATGGGTGAAGAAAGTGAAATCTTCGAACAATGGCGCGTTGAACTTCGCTTCCTTCAAGGAACTCGCCAAGCCCAGCGAGGCAAATCCGGTTCAGTACTATCCTGCGGTGCAAGGCGATGTGTTCGGCCAGATCTTGGCGCAATACAACGTCGGCGGGAATCACATGGGCATGAAGATGGGTGAGCCGAAAGCAGAAGGCGGCGCGATGGAGGGCATGACCATGCCGCACGCGCCCATTGCTGCGTCGGCTCCCAGGGGATAAAGCATGTTTGGAAAACTTACACTAGCGGATATTCCGTATAACGTGCCCATCGTGGCCGGTGTCGGTATCGTCATTATTCTGGGCGGTCTCGCGCTACTCGCCCTGATCACGTATTACAAGAAGTGGACCTACCTCTGGAAAGAGTGGATCACGACGGTTGATCACAAGAAGCTCGGGGTGATGTACATCATCGTCGCGCTGGTGATGCTGATCCGCGGTTTTTCGGATGCGATCATGATGCGCTCGCAGTTGGCGCTGGCCTATGATGCCCCCGGATACCTGCCGCCTCATCACTACGACCAGATCTTCTCCGCGCATGGCGTCATCATGATTTTCTTCATGGCGATGACGTTCATGATCGGCCTGATGAATATTGTCGTGCCGTTGCAGATTGGTGCACGCGACGTGGCGTTTCCCTTCCTGAACTCGATGAGTTTCTGGATGACGGCATCAGCCGTGATCCTGATCAACCTGTCGCTGCTGGTTGGCGAGTTCGCGCAGACTGGCTGGCTGGCGTATCCGCCGTTATCGGAGATGCAGTTCAGTCCGGGTGTCGGGGTGGATTACTACATCTGGGCGTTGCAGATATCCGGGGTGGGTACGTTGCTCACGGGTGTGAACTTCTTCGTCACCATCGTGAAGATGCGCGCACCTGGCATGACGTATTGGAAGCTCCCCGTTTTCACGTGGACGGCGTTGTGTACCAACGTGCTGATCATGGCGGCGTTCCCGATCCTGACCGTCACGCTGGCGTTGCTGGGCTTGGATCGATATCTGGGCATGCACTTCTTCACCAATGATGGTGGCGGCAACCAGATGATGTATCTGAATCTGATCTGGGCGTGGGGCCACCCCGAGGTGTACATCCTGATCTTGCCAGCGTTCGGTATCTTCTCTGAAGTTGTCTCGACGTTCGCGCGCAAGCCGTTGTTCGGCTACAAGACGATGGTCTATGCCACGTGCTCGATCATGGTCCTGTCGTTCGTCGTATGGCTGCACCACTTCTTCACGATGGGGTCCGGCGCCGATGTCAACGCGTTTTTCGGCATCACTACGATGATCATCGCGATCCCGACGGGGGTGAAGATCTTCAATTGGCTATTTACGATCTACAAGGGTCGCGTGCAATACCATCCGTCGATTCTGTGGACGATCGGCTTCATGGTCACGTTCACGATCGGCGGCATGACCGGTGTGATGCTGGCGATTCCGGGCGCGGACTTCGTGCTGCATAACTCGCTGTTCCTGATCGCCCACTTCCACAACGTCATCATCGGCGGCGTGGTGTTCGGTTACCTGGCGGGTTTTGCCTACTGGTTCCCGAAAGCGTTCGGCTTCAAGTTGAATGAAAAGTGGGGCAAGGCATCATTCTGGTTCTGGCTGGTCGGATTCTATGTTGCCTTCATGCCGCTGTACGTGCTGGGCTTCATGGGTGCAACGCGTCGTATGAATCACTACGACAATCCGGAATGGCATCCGTGGATGATCATCGCATTCGTCGGCGCGGTGCTGGTCCTGTGCGGCATCATTTGCCAACTGGTGCAGATCTACGTGTCGATCCGCGATCGTGACTTGCCGGGCAACCGTGATTTCACGGGCGATCCGTGGAATGGCCGTACGCTGGAATGGGCGGTTGCATCGCCGCCGCCGTCGTATAACTTTGCAATCATCCCGCACGTGGAAGAGCTGGATCACTTCCACCATGCGAAGCAGCACGTCAAGGAAACCACGCCGCCGGTGTACACGGACATCCATATGCCGCGTAATACATCGACCGGCTTCTTGATCGGCATGTTCGCAACGGCGATGGGTTTCGGGGCGGTCTGGTATATGTGGTGGTTGGCGATTGCCGGCTTCCTGGGCATCGTGATCACTGCGATCGTGCGCTGCTCGGATAACGACATTGATTTCTACATTCCGGCGTCTGAAGTGAAGGCGACCGAAGAAGCGATTGCACGACGCGTCGCCATGGCGGAGGCAAACTGATGTCGAATGCACATCAAAGCACCGGACCGGCCGCGACCGCGGCAGGTTTGACTGCGGAACATGAACACGAGCATCACGATCACAGCGGCACAACGACGTTCGGTTTCTGGCTGTACCTGATGACCGACTGTATTTTGTTCGGTACGCTGTTCGCGGTGTTCGCCGTGATGCACAACGAGTACGCCGGCGGACCTGGACCGAAGGAACTGTTCGAACTAAAGGGCGTGGCGTTTGAAACGGCGGCCCTGTTGTTAAGCTCGATCACGTACGGCTTCGCGATGCTGTGCGGCTACAAGGGCAATCGAAGCGGCGTGATGGGCTGGTTGCTCGTGACGTTGCTGCTGGGGATTACCTTCGTGACGCTGGAAGTGCATGAATTCGCGCTGTTGATCGCGGACGGTCATGGTCCGCAACAAAGCGGGTTCCTCTCCGCCTTCTTTACGCTGGTGGCCACGCACGGTATCCACGTGACGCTGGGCATGGTGTGGATGGTCGTGATGATGTTCCAGGTCATGGGTAAGAACGGTTTGAACCAGCGTGTCATGACGCGCTTGTCTTGCCTCAGCTTGTTCTGGCACTTCCTGGACGTGATCTGGATTTGCGTTTTCACCTTCGTTTATCTCGTGAGCATGGTCTGATGGCGAATACGAATACTCATTCCCACGACGGGCACGGCGCCGGCGGCGAAGGCCACGGCAGCTACAAGTCGTACATTATCGGTTTCATTTTTTCAGTGATTCTGACTGCGCTGTCGTTCGGCGTGGTCATGGGCGAGATGTTTCCGCCCGGGACCGAAGTGCCGGTGCTTGCCATCCTTGCGCTGGTTCAAGTATTGGTCCATCTGACGTATTTCCTGCATATGAACGGTACGTCGGCACAGCGTTGGAACGTTGTTGCATTTACGTTCACCGTGCTGACCGCGGCCATCGTCATCGGTGGTTCGATCTGGATCATGCACAATGTTGCAACCAATATGATGTTGCGCTGATCCCTCTGTGAGACGCGGCGCTTGTCTCTGATGACGTCGCGGACAACATTGAAAAACCTCGTGGACCTAGTCCGCGAGGTTTTTTTTCATCTGAATCTCTACGCTTTGTCGTGGTTACCTGTCTCTGTACTCCCGCTAGTTGGCCTTCGTGGATGGGATGTCGGGCGTAGGCAAGAAGGCGGCAGGCTGGGTTCCATATGATTGCTCCCCGCGTGGCGTCGATGTGGACCGTGCCGAGCGCTTGCGAATGTGTCCAGCCCTGGACGGGGCCGATCAAGGCCGTATCAGGGGCCCTTCCGCCACGGCACGATGGCGCGTATAGGGCTCCGGAAGTCATGCGGATGCTGCCGATCAGGCTGATGCATTATATGAGGGGTTAATGCAAGAGGCCGTATCGGCGAGGGTGGTAGTCGTTCGGGTGGGGCGTTCAATCGTTCGACACCGCACCGTAGGCAACGGATGGGCGCGACCTGAAGAGGGGAATAAAAAAATCCCGGTGCAGGACCGGGATTTTGGAATGGATCGCAGAGTGCTTTCCGTGGCGTGCGCTACCGCCCAAGGGGACAAATGCGCGTCGGAAGACGCGGAAGCCGCTTGCCCCTTGAGCGCGTGTACGAGGTAGATGCCGATTAGAAGCGGTGACGCATACCCAGGGTCACGGCCACTTGATTGCCCGTTGAGGAAGGCGACAGCGAGCCGATCGCGGCGAAGTTGGACACGCCGTTACCCAGGGAGCCGGTAGCACGCTGGTACACGCCTTCCAGGTAGACGTCGGTGCGCTTGCTCAACGAATAATCGCTCTGGAGCGTCACTTGTTGCCACTTCGGGTGGCCGGTGCCGTTGGCGCCGCTGGCCTTGCCGTCCGTGAACGTATAGGCCGCTGACAGGTTTAACGCCGGGGTCAGTGCGTAGCGGCCGTTCACTTCATAATTGCTCAAGTGCAGATTCGAGCCGTTCAGGCCGCCGTAGGTGTTGCCACCCAGTTCGATGCCGCCGATGCCGTCCAGATGCGTATTCGTATAGACGAAACCCAGGGTTGCCGGGCCGAACGAGTAGTTCAGGCCAGCGCCGAAGGTACGTTGCAAGTCGGCCGCGACCGTCGCCGAACCGTTACCCAGCGTGGTGGCGCCACCGGACGTCTTGCCGCCGTTGTTTTGTTGCAGGTAAGACGCTGAGGCGGAGATCGGACCGTTGTTGTACGACACACCTGCGCTGTAAGCACGGTTGTTGGAGAACCCGGACGCGTTACTGAAGCCGTACATTCCGCCGAATTCGAGGCCGTTGTAGTTGGCGCTACGATACTTGACCGCGTTCTTGATCGACGAGATAGCGTTCAAGTCATCGTTGTTAAACGGGTGGGCGGCCAGGTTGTTGCCATAGCCTTGGCCCGAAGCCGACAGCGGACCCAGGAAATCGACTGCCGAGCTGTATTGGCGGCCGAGGGTAAATGTACCGTATTGATCGCTCTTCAAGCCGACATAGGCTTGGCGATTGAATTCCGTCCCACTTTCCGTGCTCGTTCCGCTATTCAGGTTGAAGCCGTTTTCCAAGGTGAACAGGGCATGGAGGCCACCGCCCAGATCTTCGCTGCCACGCAATCCCCAGTACGAATTGGAAAGGTTACTGCTGCCTTCCGCCCATTTTGCGCCGTTGCTTGCGTTGTTCGTATACACCAGACCGGCGTCCAGCGCGCCGTACAGCGTCACACTGCTTTGCGCGTGTGCGTTGATCGCAAAAGCCGAGGCGCCAGCCAGTGCCGCAGCCATCAGAGTCTTCTTCATAGTCTCTCCAGATTCTAGGTAAACGAAGGCATTGAAAGGAATCGTGAGATTTGATGACGAGCGGCCGAAACGGGGGTATCGACTTACACGTATCAAAATTTTCTGACTACCTTTCGACACATCGGGACTGAGTGTAGAAGACGCTGTGCTGTGTGACACGCCAATTAATGCAACAAACTATTGTTGGTGTTTTTCCACAACGACCTTAAAAGCAGTCAATTTGACGTCTTTTGTAGTCATTTCTGTTCATTGTGTAACACCGTATTACGATTTTCCGCGTGATGAGCCATGTAGTTATATTGCAACAATTTGTCCGGTCATTTCGTAAGTTTATGTATAGGCGAAGAAATTTGACCGAATGAAAACGGGGCAATGTGGCTTGTCATTGTGATTCAGGATAAATCGACGGAGCGGTGTGAAGCGGTCGTTACAGGAGATCACGATGCATGACGGGCGATCGTGTAGAAATAATGCGAAAGTTTTGGTTGTTTTGTTACGAAATGCGCTTGCGCGACCAGGGAGTGTGGTCTACGACCCCAGTTTCCAGCGATCGAGAGATGGCATTGCTGTCGTCCTTCCTTTGATTCCACGATCGCGATCGTGGTGTCGCGTTACAGCTGTTTGAGAAAGAAGGGGCGGGCATCTGCGTGCATCCGACCGCAGCCCCAATGCTTCACTGAAGCCATGCTTTCACGACGATAATTAACAGCAAACAAGTTGGCCGTACCATGGGCAGGCGAGCGTGCAGATCGTTGGGCTGGGCATCCAGGCGGGTACTGTTCGACGCCACCATGATCGTGCAGCACGAGTGTTATCGGAGATGCCCTGAAGCGCTTGAATGTCTACGTTTGGGCGGATCGAACCGGGCGCCGCTATCTCATCCGGGGTGGGCATAGCACGGGATCGGCGTCATCAATCGCGCACGTGCTGCAACCGGACCACGAATGTTCATTTCCATCATGGTGCCGCTCTCCTGAACAGAATTTCCTTTTCCGTAGATTACGGATGAAGCAGCTAAACGGAAATTCGGCTGTTTGTAGCAAGGAAGTCTCTGAGACAACCGGGCACAGCCATGTTGTCCACACGTGCCTCGATGTCTTGTCGGGCGTAGTGGTATTCGCATCAGGAGCGAGTGTGACTACACATAAATGACGAATGACCTGATTCGTGCGGAATCACATGTTTGTTCGCAGGACAAGGCGTGCCATCAGCGGATGGCACGCTGTGGCCGCTGCGACAATGTGGGAGGTGATGGGTGATTTGTCGGAAAAAGAAAAAGGGTCTAAGCCGAAGCTAGACCCTTTCTTTATCTTGGTAGGCCCTGCGAGACTCGAACTCGCGACCAACGGATTAAAAGTCCGCTGCTCTACCAACTGAGCTAAGGACCCAAGAGAGTCGCAGATTATAGGCGACTTACCGTGGTCCGTCAAGAAATTCCGCCAGAAGTGCGAAAACGGCGTTAGCTATCAGCCTCGCATCGTCGAGCTCGGGCCTTGGCGTACCGCCTTCGAACCGTTGTCACTTCATTTTGGACAAGCGGTCTTGTGCGGTGGTGGCCGACTGTGAGCCGGCGTACTGTGCAACCACCTGCTGCAGCGTCTTGCGTGCTGCTGCACGTTCGCCTTGTTCCGACTGATTCGTCGCGATTTGCAACAACGCGTCTGGCGCACGTGGGTGCGTAGGATAGCTGTCGACAACCTGTTTCAGCGTGGCAGTCGATTTCTTATAGTCGCGTAATGCGTAGTACGCATTGCCGAGCCAGAACAGGGCAGTAGGGCGGTATGGACTTTGTGGGTAGGCGTCGACGAAGTCGCTGAACGACGCACTCGCACCCTTGAAGTCACCGCTACGGAACTGTTGCAATGCCGCGTTGAACTTGGCTGACTCACCTGGCTGGACCGTACCTTGCACGCCGTCCACGGTCTGCTGTTGCGGCTCAAGCTTCTTCAGGCGACCGTCTAGATCCGTGTAGTAATCCTTTTCCGTCTGCTGCACCGTGGCGAGCTGGTTCGTCAGGTCTTCGTTTTGTCCCCGAACCTGTGCGACCTGTTGATTCAACTGGTCGTTACGATTCTGAAGGTCGATCACCGCCCGCTGAGCAGCGGACAGCTGAGCATTTGTGTTATCCAGGCGTTGGCGGAGTTCCAGAATCGCCTTGCGTGCTTCGTCGTCGCTGAAAGCGTGGGCGGGCGCTGTGAACAGCGCGCCCCACGCGAGCAGCGCAACGAAAGCCGTCCGGGCAATGCCCCTCGTGGATGGGGGCGTGAACGAGTTTCGTTGCATCGGTTTTTTTATTGATAGATCAGATCAGCACGGCGGTCTTGTGCATACGCGTCTTCACCGTCACCTGATGCCTTGGTCTTGCCCAGGCTGACCGATTCGATTTGCGATTGCGACACACCCAGCGTTTCCAGGACACGTGCCACTGCTGCCGCACGCTTCTGGCCCAGTGCCAGATTGTACTCTTCCGTGCCGCGCGGGTCCGTATTGCCTTGGATCAGCACATGGCGTTCCGGATGCGACTTCAAGTAATCGGCATGAGCCTGCAGCACTTGCTGGTACTGATCGCTGACCGTGTAGCTGTCGAAGTCGAAGTACACGCTACGCTTTGCCAGCGGGCTGTTCGGATCGTTCAACGGATCCACATTCACTTGCTGGACCGCATTCGGATTCGGCTGCGTGCCGTAGCCCGAACCCGAAGCGTTTGCGTCCTTGTCCATCTTGACGCCCGAATGACAGGCGGCCAGCAGGCCAACCAAGCCGACGATCGCGGCACCACGAAGCTGACGAACCATTTTTACTTCTCCTTTTTGTGTTATTGCATGAATGGACCCCAGGACGGCGCACTCACCGCGCCGCCCCGAACCGACAGAACCTGCCTAATTCGACCGTCTGTCGACACGGCCGCCAGCACACCACGTCCCCCAACCTCAGTGGCGTACAGAATGTACTGCCCATTGGCCGCGAAACTAGGCGAGTCATCATGGTTGGTGTCCGTGACAGGTGTCACTTCACCGGTGCTGAGATCTTGAACGTACAACTTGTAGCCACCACCACTGCGTCCGATATAGGCCAACAGCTTGCCATCCGGGCTGACCCGGGGACTGGTGTTATAGCTACCCTTGAACGTGACGCGCTGCGCATTGCCCCCGTTGGCAGGCATCTTGTAGATCTGAGGTTCGCCGCCGCGGTCGCTGGTGAAATAAATCCACTGACCGTCCGGCGAGTAGGTCGGTTCGGTATCGATCGTCGGTCCATTCGACAAACGGCGCAACCCCGAGCCGTCGACATTGACCTGATAGATTTGCGTGTGGCCCGGCAGCGAGAGCGCCACCGCAAGGTGTTGTCCATCCGGTGCCCACGCCGGCGCACTATTGTCGCCTTTTTGATTTGCCACGATCGTCCGGTGTCCGGTCGGCAAGTCATGCACGAACACCACCGGCTTTTTCCGTTCGAATGAAACGTAAGCCACCTTGGTGCCGTTCGGCGACCAAGTGGGGGAGATGATCGGTTCCGGACTGGACAGCGCGATATTCGCGTCCTGGCCGTCGGAATCCGAGATCTGCAACTGGTACCGGCCGTTGGCTTTGATCACATACGACAGGCGCGTTGCAAACACACCGCGGGTGCCCAGCAGTTTCTCATAAATATAGTCAGCAATTTTATGCGCGCTCATACGCAGCCCGGCCGCCGGGCTGACAAGCGACAGGCCTCCCAGGCTTTGCTGGCTTTGCGTGTCATACAAGCGGAAGCGGACATCAAATTGCCCGTTCGACAGCGCGGTGACGCTGCCGGAGACGTAGGCGTTCGCGCCGCGTGCTTTCCAACTGCCCAAGTCGACCGAATCGGTTTCCGATACCGGCGTCGGGCCGGCATCGATATTCGAGAAACGGCCGCTGCGGGCCAGGTCGGCGCGGACGATCGCGGCAATCTGTTGGGGCGATGTCGTCTCGCCCTTGAAGTTTGCAACCGCGATCGGATACAAATTCGAACCGACACCGGCAATATCGATCGTCAGTTGCGCGTTAGCAGCAGTGGCTCCGGCCAGGAAAAATCCCGCCACGATCGTTTTGAGACCGAATTTATCAACTAATTTCATAGAGTTGGAAACGTGTACCTGGTCTGGTTGCTATCTGCGTGAAATAGGACGCTGCTTACCCTAGCACGAGTCGTACCACCGACCCCCTATTATCGTATCCGCGGGTCATGCCGCACCCGTCGTCGCTCGTTGCCCTGCCATCATCACTTTGCATCGTTCGGTCGCATCCGCACGTTGAACGTGCGCGGCGCCTTGCCATCGTCGTCGCGTGGCATGGGGTCCGACGCGTCGATTGCCTTAAGCACCGCGTCATCCCATGCCGGGTTGCCGCTCGATTGCGTCAGGTGCCGGCTCAGGATTCTACCGTCCGGCGCGCACACTACATTGATCACCGCCACCGGGTTGCCGGACGTGCTGCCAGCATAAATGATGTTCGGAATCACGCGACGGCGTACCTTGTCCGCATACCCCGGCGAGGCGTTGCCTGACCCCGACCCGTTGCCGCTGTTCGCTGCACCGCCACCACTTTCGCCGCCCGCTGCCGCCATGCCCTGCAAGGCGGCCAGACGTGCCTTGCGTGCCTGATCCGCCTGGCGCTGCGCATCAGCGGCCGCCTTTTCCTTGGCTGCCTTCGCGGCAGCGGTTTTCTGTGCTTCCGCCTTGTCCGCGGCCGCCTTATCCGCTGCGGCCTTCTGCTGTGCGGCTTTCTCTTGCGCCGCTTTTTCCTGGGCGGCCTTTTCCTGCGCTGCCTTATCCGCGGCCGCTTTCTCTGCCGCGGCTTTGGCCTGCTGCGCCTTCACTTGCGCCTCATGCTTGGCCTGCGCTTCCGCTTCGGCCTTCTGTTGCGCCAATTGTTGTTGCTTCAGTTCCGCTTTCCGCTGCGCTTCGGCCTGCGCTTGCTTTGCTGCAGCCGCCGCTGCGGCAGCGGCAGCGGCTTGTTGCGCAGCCTGCTTGCGTTGTTGCTCGGCCGCCAACGCGGCTTGCTTCGCCGCTTCCTGTTGCTTGCGCTTCTTTTCCAGTGCGATCTCGGCGTCTTCGTCGTTGGCCGTCTGGGCCGGCGCCGCCTGTGGTGGCGGGGGCGGCGTCACCACTTGGGGGTAACGGGGGGCTGTGGTTCCGGCGTGCGACGTGGTGCCGGTGCGTTCAAATCCGGCACCTCGGTCCAGATCTCGGCTTGAACGCCGGACGAATCCGATACGGGCCATTGAATCCCGAAATACAAGAAAGCAATCAGCAGCAGGTGTATCAGCACCGCGAGCGCAAACGCACGCCAGGTTCCTTTCTCCCTGCGTGGTTCGAAGCGCGCCGATTCCAGCTCGGCCGACGGTATGGCGTTTCTGCTCATTGATTCTTCACGAGCAACCCGACGCGTTTGACGCCTTGGGTCTTCAGTTCGGACATGACGGCCATGACCTTGTCGTATTGCACGGACTTGTCGCCTGCGATCACGACTGGCTCGTCAGGATGCGTCGGCGTGCGGTCCTGAAGGAATGCAGTCAGATCTTGCATCGTCATCGGCATTTCCTGCGCGGCGCCGCCGTCGCTCTTATAGCGCACCGACATCGTCCCGTCCGCGCGTACGTTGACGATGACAGGCGGGGTCTGCTGCTGCTGCGATGCGCCGCCAACCGTGGGGAGGTTCACCACTGCCGGCGTCACCAACGGCGCGGTCACCATGAAGATGACCAGCAGCACCAGCATCACGTCAATGTACGGCACGACGTTGATATCGGACTTCGCCCGGCGGCCACGGCCGCCGCGCATTCCCGATCGCATTGAATCTGCCATCGAATCAGGCTCCTTGTCCTATCTGTCCGGCGTTCCGGTGGGTAACGTTCAAGCGGCCTGACGCTGCAGGATGTTCGAAAACTCTTCGATGAACGTCTCGAAGCGAATCGCTAGGCGATCGACATCGGTGGCAAAGCGGTTGTAAGCCACCACGGCCGGGATTGCCGCGAACAAGCCGATCGCGGTAGCGACCAGCGCCTCGGCAATGCCCGGCGCCACGTTGGCCAGCGTAGCCTGCTGCACGTTGGCGAGGCCCCGGAACGAGTTCATGATCCCCCACACGGTACCGAACAGACCGATATACGGACTGACCGAACCAACCGACGCCAGATAGGGAAGATTGATTTCCAGCACATCCAGCTCACGCTGAAACGCCGCGCGCATCGCGCGGCGCGAACCGTCGACGATCGTGGTCGCGTCGCCATGACGCTCCTTGCCTTTCAGGAATTCACGCATGCCGGCTTCGAAGATGCGTTCCAAAGCGCCAATCGAATGGCGGTTGTGCGTGGCGCTCTGGTACAACGCGTTCAGGTCGCCACCAGACCAGAAGTCGCGCTCGAAACGCTCGGTCTGGCTACGTGCACGGCGTACGGTGGCCCATTTGCGGAAGATGAACGTCCAGGAAATCAACGACAGGACGAGCAGGAGCGCCATGACCGCCTGGGCGAGTACGCTGGCGTGCAAGACTAGGGAGATGATCGACAGGTCTTCGGTATTGTTCATAGAGCTGGTTCGAGAGGCGGGCATGCCGGTTCGGCGAGTCGCATTCACGCGCCGAACCGGTTGTATCGATCATGTCGATCCGGGTTGGCGTTGCCTGGCGATCCGCCGTGTGACGGCGCAACGGTATTAGTCCCTGGAAAACGCGCGAGTGTTCATTATTCGTGTTGAAGCGCTGCAATCACCGCAGGCGGCAGACCGGTGGGCCGCAACGTGGTCGCACTGACACAAGCCACCAGGATCGTGCCGCTGCACAGCCGTTCGCCCGCGCGGAATGCGTGTTGTTCGAATTCAACCGACGCCCGGCCCATTCGCGCCACATGGCTTTCAATCCGTAACATGTCATCGAGTCGTGCCGGCGCGAAATAATCGATCGACGTCCGGCGCACCACGAACAGCGTCCCCGTGTCCATGCTGAGTCGGCTTTGATCGATACCACCGGCACGCAACCACTCCGTGCGGGCACGCTCGAAAAATTTTAAATAATTCGCGTAAAACACGATGCCGCCCGCATCGGTGTCTTCATAATAAATCCGGGTTTGCCAGGCAAATGTCTTGCGTGGCGAAACAGGCGGCGTATGCGACGACGGTACGGAATTCATGCGCGAATTCTACCCGAAGGGATTCAAGGTAAAAGTGACTTGGAAAATCTTGTTACAAGTTTTCGCGCGGCTGTGTGCGGCGGCAACGAAGGACGTGGCAGTCGTTGCGATGACATTGCCACTGCGTGGCGAATGCACTACACTGTTTGGTCCCAGCTTAGCGTAACTGGCGATACGACGTCGTCTGTCGCGACGGTTAAGCGATACCCGGTCCTTCGGGCATCGCGTGCCGGGGCGGGGTCGGCATGGTTTGCGCGATCGGTGCGATCGTTTGCAAATGCCATTGCCGGACCTCGTTTCGGCGCTCCGTGGCAGTCGGCGTCGAGGTGGAACTGCCCACCGTGAAGCGCTAAGCGTCGTTTGCGCCGTTCGCCTGGGCAGAGCCGTGAGTCGATGGTCGACCATCCTTCGCCACGTCCGCTTTCCACGTCGTGCATCCCAATGCGCGACGCGGCCGCCCGCCGGTCGCGTCTGAACGTGTACCAGGACGGGCAGGGGGTGCGCCGTTGGGTCGGGCTTACCGTCAACCTAAAGCGTCAACCTCGGAAATTGCCCTATGTTCGCGAAAGACAAATACCAGCTCGAAACCCT
Organism: Robbsia andropogonis; assembly: GCF_000970345.1. Taxonomy (GTDB): domain Bacteria; phylum Pseudomonadota; class Gammaproteobacteria; order Burkholderiales; family Burkholderiaceae; genus Robbsia; species Robbsia andropogonis. The sequence continues at coordinate 212,125 of NZ_LAQU01000007.1, forward strand.
GGATCCTGAAGTGTTTGCCGCCATCGGCAAGGAAAACCAGCGTCAAGAGGATCACATCGAGCTGATCGCTTCTGAAAACTACACCAGCCCGGCCGTCATGGCGGCGCAGGGTTCCCAGCTGACGAACAAATACGCCGAAGGCTATCCGGGCAAGCGCTATTACGGCGGGTGCGAGTACGTCGATGTTGTCGAGCAGTTGGCGATCGACCGCGTCAAGGCATTATTCGGTGCCGAGGCCGCAAATGTGCAGCCGAATTCGGGTTCGCAAGCCAACCAGGGCGTGTTCTTCGCGATGCTGCAGCCCGGCGACACGATCATGGGCATGAGCCTGGCGGAAGGCGGGCATTTGACGCACGGCTCGCCGGTCAACATGTCGGGTAAGTGGTTCAAGGTCGTCAGCTATGGCCTGAACGCCGAGGGTGATATCGACTATGACAAGGCGGAAGCGGCAGCGAAGGAACACAAGCCGAAGCTGATCGTTGCGGGCGCATCGGCGTTCGCGCTGAAGATCGATTTCGAGCGCCTGTCGAAGATCGCCAAGGAAGTAGGTGCGTATTTCATGGTTGACATGGCGCACTACGCCGGCTTGATCGCCGCCGGTGTCTACCCGAACCCGGTGCCGCATGCCGACTTCGTGACGACAACTACTCATAAGAGCTTGCGCGGCCCGCGCGGTGGCGTGATCTTGATGAAGGCCGAGTTCGAGAAGAAGATCAATTCGGCAATCTTCCCGGGTATCCAGGGCGGTCCGTTGATGCACGTGATCGCGGGCAAGGCGGTCGCGTTCAAGGAAGCCGCTGGCGACGATTTCAAGGCGTATCAGAAGCAGGTCGTGGAAAACGCCCGCGTCATGGCAGAAACGTTGATTTCGCGTGGTTTGCAAATCGTCTCCGGGCGCACGGAAAGTCACGTGATGCTGGTGGATCTGCGCGCGAAGAAGTTGACGGGCAAGGTTGCCGAGGCCGCGTTGGGCAAGGCCCACATTACTGTCAACAAGAATGCCATCCCGAACGATCCGGAATCACCGTTCGTGACCAGCGGCGTGCGCGTCGGATCGCCGGCGATGACAACGCGCGGTTTTGGCGCGGAAGAAGCGAAACTGGTCGCCAACCTCGTCGCTGACGTGCTGGATGCGCCGGAAGACGAGGCCAATCTGGCCAAGGTCCGCGCGCAGGTTGCGGCGCTGACGAAGCGCTTCCCGGTTTACGGCTGATCTTCTCAAGACAATAGCGAGCCCTCCGATGCGCTGCCCCTACTGTCGGCACGACGATACCCAGGTCATCGACTCCCGGGTGTCGGAAGACGGCGCGGCCATCCGCCGCCGTCGGCGCTGTCCGGCATGCGACAAGCGCTTTACCACTTACGAACGGTCTGAATTGGCGTTGCCGGCCGTGGTGAAGCGGGACGGCAGTCGCGCGGAATTCGATCGGAAAAAGATTGAAGGAAGCATGCGGCTTGCGTTGCGCAAGCGGCCGGTCAGCGCGGACGCGCTGGCCGACGCGCTGGCGCAGATCGAGTTTCAACTCGTGGCGCGCGGTGAACGCGAAATTCGCAGCGACGCGATCGGCGAATTGGTCATGGTCGCATTGGCACGACTGGATAAGATCGCCTATATCCGTTTTGCATCGGTCTATCGGCAATTCGACAATATGGACGACTTTCAACGCGTGATCGATGAATTCAATCGCACGCAGGAATCCCCTCCGATGAAAAAGTAGGCCGCACAGAGCGACGTTGCTTGCCGGAAGTTCAAAAGCCCGCACCGTGTGAATCGCACCCCAAAGGTCGGAAGCCCGTCCAGCCTTTGGGGTGTTTCTCACGGTGGCGGGCTTTCGGCTTTCCGGACCCCTCCCCGGTGATGGTGCTGGCCATCTGGGCGACTATGCCGTCCCGATGCCGAAGACTACAGTAAGGCCATTGCATGGTGTAACGGAGCGGCGATGCGGCAATGGCAATCGGGGCCACTATCCTGCCGCGGCGGCATGCGCGGCTTTGGGCTCATCGAGTGGTTGATGACGCTGGCATTGACCATTGGCATCGTCGCGTTTGCAGTGGGGCCATGGCGAAGATGGTGGCTGGGCGTTGCGTTGGCACGCACCGAGCATGCATTGCTCGCGTCGTTGTCCATCGCGCGTCATGAGGCGGTGCGGCGTAATCAGCCGGTGGGGCTGTGTCGCGCCGATGCGATGGGTGCCTGCGCGGATACCACGATGCGTGATGCCGCGGGCAAGCACATTCCGCTTCACGATTGGCGGTACGGCTGGCTCGTCGTGACGGATCGGCAGGGTGTGCGAAATCAAGGGATGAGCGCGAAGTTTGATGGCCGGCGAGGCGCTGACACCCCACTGATTCTGCATCGCGTCGCGGCGATAAGTGGCGTAAGCATCACAGCGAACAATGGCACGCAGCGTCTTGTTTTTCGGCCACCGCTTGGACAGTCCGTTGGTCGATGGGGGCGCTTTACCATCGCGCCCGAAAGGGCGATGTCGCGTCCCCGCGATCGCATTGTGGGGCCGTTGACGCCGCGATGCATTTGGATCAGTGGTGGCGGCCGGGCGCGCCGCTCGCGGGGGCATTGTGGTTGACGTGCGTGGCGTGTCAGGACGGCGACGTGTCCGTATCGGTTCCAGGCATGTTATTCGAGGCCACGCGTTGCTGGAGCTGGTGATGGCCATGTCGCTGTTTGGCATGGCGCTACAGGTGACGATGCGAACGCATTTGTTGCAGCTCACATTGATGCGCGAGATCGACCAGCATCGGGTGGCGCTTCGGGCACTGGAAGCGCGCGTTGGGGCTGAAAGCGTCAAAGGAGACATGTTTCACGACGCCGGTCGGCGTGCTGGTATGTCGGATTATCGGCGCGCGCATGCGGACGGCTTGGAAGACGGGCGTGAAGCCGATATCGTGGTGCCGAACGGTGTGGCGGCACAGTTGGCGTCACGGTTGCCTGCCGCGCAATGGATTCGCCAGACAGGGGAAACACATGGTGCCACGTGGACATTATGCTGGCGAGTCGGTGACAGGCCAAAGCATGCCATTGGACTTGATAAGGATAACGATGTATTCATTCCCAATGGCGCCGTTCCCGACAAAAATCGCCGGTGCGAGTCGCTTCCGGGGCCGTGACCATTGTACGTGCCTTGGCCGTTGCATCTCGGATGCGCGTGGTGCCGTCTTGTTGGAGTGGGCGCTTGCCGCTGCGCTGGGCATGATGTTTTCCGTCGCGATAGTCGCTGCGTTGATCGGATTCCGAAAGCAGGCTAGCGAGATCGCGGAAACGGCTCGGCTACAGTCCGATGCCGGTATTGCATTGCGGTTTCTGCGTCATTACATCGAGCGCTCCGACGATCCGATCGCACCCGGACGGCATGCCTCCGGGCGCCTGCGGTGTGGCAATCCGCAACCTGGCAACGGTGCGCGTCAGACCTCTGCCCGTGCCGCCGACGCGTCATCGATTTCGTCGATGCCAGGCTGGCGTTGCGACCTCCGGTCCCACCGAGGGGTGCTGGCGATGGATTACCCAACCGATGGCGACGCATCATGGCGCGATGCGAACGGCTATCCGGCGGACTGCAAGGGTGTACGGATACCCGAGGATAGGAGACCGAAATCGCAGTGGCAGGACACGCAGATGATGCATGCGGCTCTATCGATCAGTGTCACTGCGGGGGATGCTACGCCAAGCTTGTTTTGCTCGGGTAGCCGGGATGTCATACAACGCGGACAGCCGGCACCGGGCAGCGCGATGGTGGACGGGATCGAACGGTTGGTGGTGTGGCGGACCGCTTCAATGGACGAAGTGTGTATCGTGATGCGTGGTCGGACGCGGCGGTCTTTCGCGTCGCCATTTGCGTCGCGAGCAGATGGTCCGCACCATGACGCACGGGCGCAAATGGACGCGTCGTACAGGAAGGGGCGTGATCCACGCGGCTTGAACGATCGATGCGATGGCTTCTTGACGGAGACGGGCGCATTGCAGCTGCGCGCGGATTATGGCGGCGCGGATGGTTATCGGCGGCACGTCGTTCGCGCCGCGTGGCCCAGAACGTACTCTCCCTGGACTAGCCTGGCAATGCACGAGCAGCGCCGATGACGTTCCGACCGAAATACGCACGGGGTGCCGTCTTGCCATGGACGATCCTGGCGACGGCCGGAATGCTTCTGATGACCGGGATGACGTCGGACGCCATGGTTTTGCAGTTGGCGCATTGGCGCGCCGAGCGTAGCCACATGCTTGTCTCGCATGGCGCGCATGTGTCGTTGCGGCAGTGCGAGGCCGATCTTCTGACGTTACGTGCGTTCAGCGGCGCGCAAGCAGGGAATGTTGTCGATGTCATGCATGTCCCTGATGAGATGGTCGAACGCAATTGCATGGCGTCGTTGCATTGGCGGGCTGTACATCAGGCAATGCGATCAAGGCAGGCGCCGCGCCGCTGGCGTGCCCCTGGCGCGCTGTCCGCCGACGCGAAGGGTACCGTACGGCGTACCGTGTCAATCGGCTCACCGATGAGAGCGCGAGCGTTGCCCGGTGGGCTAGAGCCCGTAATCGTTGAAACCGTATGCTTGGCGGAAACGTGGATCGATAGCGAAACAACGGGGTTGGTAGCAGTGTTGACGGTGCGTGCGATGGCGCAACGCTCGGTTGGCATCGCTGATATCGACACGCCAGACGAGCGCCATCGCGCCGAGGAGGGGATATGGGTGCAATCGATCATTGCGCGGCAACCGATGCCGTGCAGCCGCACGGCGCGCCGCGTACGCGAAATCGTCGAACCGTGGCGCCGTGCCGAAGGTACGCGCTGAGCCACACCGGCCACGCCTATTCCGTGCGCATCCCGACGATATCGGTAAGTAAGGCACAGGTGCCAAAGCCTGACGAGCGGACGCTTGATATCTCTGCCGCGCGTGCATTCACATTGATCGAAGCACTGATTGCGGTGGCGCTGCTTTCCGCAATGACGTTGCTCGGTATGCCGATGTATCGCGATGTCACGGCGCGCGGGCACCGCGTGTTGGTCATCAACGCCTTACATGAACATCTATCGGTGATGGCGTGGCAGGCGGATGGGGTCGTGTGGGGCAATGCCGCCCTGCCACACGCCACGCGATCGGGCACCCCTGCTGGCAATGAAGTGGCCAAGGCGCGCATGTCAGACGCGATGGCATCAAGCGGACCGCTGCACGGGTTATATCGCTTCAACAGAACGCGTAATCGGGACGGCACGACATATATTCGCGCAACGCCGATCTATGGCGGGGCAATGCAGGATGACGCGTGCGGCGCCTATGAGCTCGGGAGCAATGGCGTGCAGAGAAACGTAGGTACGGGCGGCACATATTTGCCCTATCCGCGTCAGCAAGCGTGTTGGCGCGGACATCGGTGACCCGGCGCATTTCGGCGCGGGGGCTGTTTGCCTCCAACGCGCCGACGCCATCCTGTAAGCAGTTGTTCCATCATCACTGCGCCATGCATGACATTGCACCGACAACTGGACGCGTTGAACGCAATGCCTCACACTTCGCGGCGTCGCGCCGCCTTGCGTGCTTGACGTTGCGTACGCCAGGATTGCGCACGTCGCGCCCAACCGAGGGTTTTCAACGCCACGACAGCCAATCCCGCCCACTTTGCCGATTTCCCCGCTTTTTGCAACGCACCGCCTTGACTCGCACCTACTAGCAGGGAAACGACGCCAGCGAACAGCGGATGGCGGGATAGCAAAGGCAAGACCGCACGGATTGCCGGTTGCATAAAGGCAGGTACCGCGCTGAGCAGGGTGCCAAGACCTGTTTCCGCACTTCTGGACCTGCCAAATAGTCGGCCGATGAGCCCGAACACGCCGAGCCCGGACAAATCCCCGCGAAGATCGGTACTGGCTTCCGCGATGGACAGACGTTCGAGTGCCGCGCGAGCGATCAACAACTCCTTTTGGACGGCGCGAGCCTGTCGCGGGCTGAGCCCCGCATAGCGCGCCTGCATCGCCCGACGCGCTGCAGGCGTTGGCGTGGTGGCATCAATCGGCATCGCGACCCCGCAAGTGATGTGCGATCAACGCACGGTCGTTGTCAAACTCCGCACGCGTTGCCTCGAACGGCGGCGAGGCATGCCGTGCCGCACGTCGTAGACGCACTAAGCACACTAGCGACAAGATACCGTAGCACAGCGTGAGCGCCAGCAAAGGTTGCCAATGATAGCGATCCCACAACACGATCACGATCAAGGCATTCAGGCTGATTAAGGTAACCAGACCGAGCATGCACGCGAGCGCGGCGATTGCCAATGCGCCAACAATGCGTTCTTTTTCCTCTGCCAGCTCTATACCAATCAGTGCAAGGCGTGTTTGCGCCAATCCCAGCAGTGCGGCACCGATACGTCCCACGGGAGACGGGGTGGTGTCAGGCGTCTCGTTCGACGCCATCTTATTTGCGATTGATCAGCAGACCAAGCACGAAGCCGACAGCGGCAGCCACGCCAAGCGATTGCCAAGGATTCTGATGCACGTAATCGTCGGTCCTACGTGCCGCAGCCTTGCCTTTTTCCACGACGACAACCTGTACATCGGCGGCTTTTTCCTTCGCCTGCTTCAATTGGGCGATAGCCTTGTCGCGTAGATCGCTTGCCTGTTCACCGGTCGCGCTGGCAGCTTGCTTCAACAATTCTTCGGCGTCGTTCAATACCGTCTTGATATCGGTCATCAGTTTCTCCTTGTTGGTCTCCGACATGATCGCTGTCCTTTCAAAAGGGGCGTTCGAGGCAGGCTCGAAGCACGTTGAATAAGTCTTCCTGGCATCCCGACAGGCACGAGTCAGGGTTCCTCAGGCGCGGGGATGCCTATTATCGTAACGGAAAACACGCATCCCTGGCAGCGGAATGCGGTGACGCCTTGTTTCTGTTTGTATCCCCCCTGCAGGGAGAAAGCCGGTAATCTGGCGCCATGACCCCATTTTGCATCGCTTGAACAAACGCGTAGGAGCGGAAAATGACGACCGACAGCAGCACACCGACGGGTATCGGCAATCACCCGGGCAGTGCGTCGAATAATGCAGTTGCTTCCGAGGAAGCCGTGCTCGGAGGGGGATGTTTCTGGTGTACGGAGGCTGTGTTTCTGCAGGTGGACGGCGTATTGACGGTGGAATCCGGCTATGCCGGGGGACATGTGTCGAATCCGACCTACGAGGCAATCTGCACCGGTACCACCGGCCATGCGGAGGTGGTGCGTGTCCGATACGATCCAGCAAAATTGCGCTATCGAGACGTATTGGAGATCTTCTTCGCGACGCACGACCCAACAACACTGAATCGTCAAGGAAACGACGTGGGGACGCAATACCGTTCGGTGGTCTTCACGCTCAATAATGCGCAAGCGGAGCAAGCCAGGCAGGTAATCGCGGCGTTAAACGCGGAGAATGTCTTCGGCCAACCCATCGTGACGGAGGTAACCGCGCTCGATGGTAATTATTTTCCCGCGGAGGCATACCACCAGGATTACTTCGCACACCATCCAAACCAAGGCTATTGCGCCTACGTAATCGCCCCGAAGGTCGCGAAGATGCGTATGGCATTTGCCCATCGGCTGAAAGATCGCCGCTAGGATCAATCAGGCCAATGGTTCTCCGCCAGACACTGGTCCAGGTCCGCGCGCGAAGCCCAGCCCTCCTGCTGCAGCATCGGTTGCGGATAAAAGGCAGCTACCGGGCCCAGGCATAGGATCGCCAGGGGCTTCGATCCGCCCGGCATTCGTAACAGGGCGCGGACCGGCTCTACCGCGAAGAGGGACACCCAGCCCATCCCCAGCCCCTCCGCGCGCGCAGCCAACCATAAATTCTGAATCGCGCACGACAGTGAGGCGACGTCCATTTCCGGCAAGGTGCGCCGACCAAATATATGTTCTTCGCGCCGGTCCATCAGCCCCGCAACCAGTACTTCCGCGCAATCGAGGATGCCTTGCACCTTCAGCGCCATGAAATCGTCGCTGCGCTCGCCTAGCGCCTTGGCCGTTTCAAGCCGTTCCGCCTCGACGATCGCATGCAACTGTTGCCTTAACAACGTATCCGTTATGCGCACAAACCGCCAGGGCTGCATGAAACCGACGCTAGGCGCGTGGTGCGCAGCCGACAGCAAGCGTCGCAGTTGTGCCTCGGGGACTTGACCGCCACAGAAATGCCGCATGTCGCGCCGTTCATGAATGGCGCGATAGACGGCGGCTTTTTCCTCGGGACCGAATGCTTGGCTCACGCACTGCACATTGGTGTTCAGGGGCACGGGACCCGGCGGGAGGCCGGGCGCGGACGGGGCGAGGTCGGGTTGACCGTTCATCAAAGCAGGCATCACGGATTCCTTCGGCAATTACCTGAAAGATGGTGCGTGTTGCGCCCGTGTCTGTCAATGCGACGTGATGGCCAGTGTCGTCGAGACGGTGTAAACCATCATTCCGCCTTTTGGGTTGCTGCATCGCGATATAACACCGCAAGCGCGCTGGCCAGCCAGGCGCAACTCAGAGGGGAAGAGCCCTCGGCCTTGTTATTGATGACGATAAAACTGGATTGTCCCGCGCGCAGGTAGCGCAGTATCAGGGCGGCAACCGCTTGCCGCGTCGTTACGTCCGGATCTATGATCGCATCGAAAGGTTCATATCGGGTCTTGGCTCCTTCGTAGCGCATGCCGGCGTGAAGATTCCATCGGACAACGAGTGGTAGCGCCGCGCCGCGCGGATCCTGTCCATCGAGCATCGCCAATGCCGCTGACTGTCGCGAGACGTCGGGCATCCGGGCATGCACGCCGACGCAATACCGTACCTGTCGTGCGTGCAACATCTTGATCAGTCGCGGCGTCAGCATGCCGGCATCGCGAAGCTCCAGCGCATAACATGCGCCGTTGCGGCGTGCCGCGTCATCGAGGGCGGGGAGCGCGGCAAAGAACCGTCCGAGCCGATCGATCAAGGCGGCCGGATCGGCAAGCTGCGCATCCGTTAATGGGGATAATTGAAAAACCATCGGGCCGACGCGGGAACCGAGCCCGGTCAGGCAGGGGTGTACAAACGTTTCAATGGCTTGTTCTACGTCTAGAAATGCCGGGTTGGCGCGGGAGGGCATGCCGCGCGGGCCGCGAATCGCGGCGTCGCAGACCGCGGCCGGCGCCTTGACGAGAAAACGGAAATCCGACGGTACCTGGGAGGCATAGTCCTGATACGCCTCAATGGACAATGGCGCGTAAAACGATCGGTCGATGCCGACTGTGCGAAGTAACGGGTGCGCGGCATAGGCGGCAAGTCCACCATGAGCCAGCGCTTCGGTACTGTAGGGACGGTCGTATAACAAGCCTTCCCATCCTGGAAAAGACCAGGACGAGGTGCCAAGGTGTACCCGCTCGGGCAATGCCGCCGCCGCGGCCGCCAGAAAAGGGTGAGGCGGGGTGGCGGTGCCGATCGCCGGCAACGGCTTTGCCGGGCGGGTGCGCGGGGCCGCGCCATTGCTCGTCGCGCGGGCGCCACCGGCATCGATGGGCGTATCTGGCGTCAGGTCGACGGACGGCAGGTCGAATAGCGATGCCTGCGCGTCCACGTCCGGAGGATCAGGCGCGGCTGTCATCACACGCTTCGCTGCATCGGCATGGGACGGCGAATCAGCGCGGCGCGCTGTCGTACATATAACGGCGAGACCATGGCAGCGTTGTCCCCTTTCGTCCCGCCTTGCGGCCGACAATCTGATAGATCGCGACGTCGTCGTTGTCGAATGCATAGGCGCAGCCCGCCAGGTAGACGCGCCAGATCCGGAACTTCTCTTCGTCGACCATCTGGCGCAACGTCGGGGTTGCCCGTTCGAAATTTTCAGCCCAGATGTCCAGCGTGCGGGCGTAATGCCGCCGCAGATTTTCGACGTCGAATGCTTCGAGTCCCCCTTCCTGCATGGCCCTCAGCGCGAGGCTGATGTGCGGTAGTTCGCCATTCGGGAACACATATTTGTCGATGAACTCACCGCCGCCGTGCGACGTCTCGCCACTGTCTGCGTCCGTCGACGTGATGCCGTGATTCATCACCACGCCATCGTCCTTCAACAGTGATTGGACCTTGCCGAAATACTCGGTCAGGTTCGCGCGGCCGACGTGCTCGAACATGCCGACGCTCGTGATGCGGTCGAACTGGCCGCCGACGTCACGATAGTCCTGCAAGCGAATCTCGATGCGGTCGGACAAGCCGGCTGCTTTCACACGTTCCGTCGCCAGATCGAACTGGTTCTGCGACAACGTCACGCCTATGCAATGCGCGCCAAACTTCTGTGCCGCGCGAATGACCAGCGCGCCCCAGCCGCAGCCGATATCGAGCAGCGTATGCCCCGGCTGTACACCGATCTTCGTCAAGATATGATCGATTTTTTTCAACTGCGCCGTGGCAAGATCTTCGTCGCCAGTTTCGAAATATGCGCAGGAGTAGACCATGTTCGGGTCGAGCCACTGCTGATAAAACGCGTTCGACACGTCGTAGTGATACTGAATCGACTTCTTGTCGGAGTCTTTCGTGTGCGTAAAGTAACGCACGGCCCGTTGGAGCTTGCTGGGCGCGGAGACCGAAACCGTTGCCAATGCGTAACCAATCTTGATGACGTCGGCCAGGCGACCTTCCAGATCGATCTTCTGCTTGACGTAAGCCTCCCCGAGGTTATCCAGGCTCGGGTCGAGTAGCAAAGGCATGGCCGCCGCCGAATGCACGCGCAAGGTAACCTGTGGATTGTCAAACGTACCAAAGTCGAACGTCTGCCCGTTCCAGAGGGCGAGCCGTGCCGGTATATTCGCACGCGATTTCACGTCGTTGATCCACTCTCCCAGCTTCTTCTCCCAAAACATGTCGATATTCTCCGTGCTGTGTCGATATGAAGTGCGCTGCAAATCCGGTCCGGGATGTCTTTCACGAACGGTTTTATGCGGGTGTCAGACTGTCGGTTGTTTTGCTTTTTCCGTGCCGCTCAAATATCATCGGTAAGGTTTAATGCGTTATCTATGCGAAATCTTTCCAGCGTATCGAATAAAGGACGGCATTGATTAAATATAACGCCCATTTTATCGAGCGTGCGCGCTACGACTTCTACTGATCCGTCAAGGTCGTGATCCGTCTATCTGTCAGGGCGACAGGCGTTCGATCGACCAAGGGCTCGGCATGGCAGCGGTATCCGCTGGCAGGGCGCGACGGAAGCGAATGCGATCGTGAAGCCGCGACGGTCGTCCTTGCCAAAATTCGATCGTGTCAGGGATCAGGCGATAGCCCCCCCAGTGGGGCGGGCGCGGTGGATTGTCGCCGTACTCCGCCTTGAAAGCGTTCTCGCGCGCAACGATGACGTCGCGGCTGGCGATAACGCTGCTTTGTTCCGATGCCCAGGCGCCGATGCGTGAGCTGGATGGACGAGAATGAAAATAGACATCACTTTCCGCGTCACTGACCTGTTCGACGCGCCCCTCGATGCGAACTTGCCGCTCGAGTTCAACCCAGTGGAACAATAAACTGGCAAAAGGCTGACCTGCCAGTTCCTGCCCCTTGCGGCTCTGATAGTTGGTAAAGAACGTGAAACCCCGCTCGTCCACGCCCTTGACCAGCACGATTCGTGCGGATGGGCGACCGTCGGAACTGACCGTCGCGAGCGTCATCGCATTGGGTTCGGGAAGCTTGGCATCCAGCGCTTGGTCGAACCAGATCGAAAACTGCCGAATGGGATCATGATCCACATCGGATTCCGACAGGGAGCCGTAAGCATAATTTTTTCTGATGTCGGCGAGAGCGTTCACGAGCTGGTTGTCTAGGTACTACAATGCGTCAAGTATAGCTCCAGGCTTTTTTTCGTGCGCGTCCCGAGGCGTGTCGAATGGATTTTGTAATAAAAATACCTGTTACTGTAATATAAAAGTAAGTTATTGCTGAATAATGACGCGATTCTCTCGTCGATAATCGTAGTGACGCATGCGTCGACCGTGGTCGATTAATGTGTGCATCTGAGTGAGGACTTCCGCGTGATGGAAAACCATGCCGCGCCGCCGAGCGGTGCGCCCGACCCATTCCGTCCTGCCGATCAGGTCGACCCGCCTGATGCGCCAGACCGTGCACGCCGCTTCGGCGGTATCGCGCGACTGTATGGCGACGCGGGGGCTCGGCGTTTTGCGCAGGCGCACGTTGCCGTGATCGGCATTGGCGGCGTCGGGTCATGGGCCGCCGAAGCGTTGGCCCGCACCGCGGTGGGCCGGTTGACGCTCGTCGACCTGGACAATGTGGCGGAAAGCAATACGAATCGGCAGATTCACGCGCTCGATGGCAATTACGGCAAGGCGAAGGTCGATGCAATGGCCGAGCGTATCGCGCTGATCGACCCGGCGTGTACCGTGCGGACCATTGAAGATTTTGCCGAACCCGATAATTTCGACGCGGTGCTTGGGGCAGGTTTCGATTACATCATCGACGCGATTGACAGCACGCGGACGAAAACGGCACTCATCGCCTGGTGCGCGGCGCGCGGTCAAAAAATCGTCACCGTCGGCAGCGCGGGTGGACAGACCGATCCAACGCGCATTCGGGTGGATGATCTGTCGCGCACGATCCAGGACCCGTTGCTTGCCAAGGTGCGGGCAACGCTGCGCAAGATGCATCGCTTCCCGCGTGACCCGAAGACGCGCTTTGGCGTACCCGCCGTATATTCAGACGAACCGTTACGCTATCCGCAGTCCCGGGTCTGTGAGGTCGATGACACCGATGCCGCAGGGGCAACGGACGCTGAAGCCGGATTTGGCCGGAATGGGGGCGCGACCGGTCTGAACTGCGCCGGATTCGGGTCCAGCGTGGTCGTGACGGCCAGCTTCGGACTGGCCGCCGCCGCACATGTGCTGAACACATTGGCCGCCACCGCGCGGTGACGGCCATGGGGCTCACTTGCCCCAGCTGTCCTTCAATGAAACAATCCGATTGAATACCGGACGTCCTGGTGCCGAATCAACCCGGTCGGCGACGAAATAGCCGTGGCGTTCGAACTGCAGCCTGTCGTCCGGTGCGGTATTGCGTGCGCCCGGTTCGACAAAGGCCTGGACTACCCGTTTGGCTTGCGGATTAATTGCTTCGAGGAAGTCTGCGCCGCCCGCGCCCGGGTTGGCGTCCTTGAACAAGCGATCATAGAGCCGCACTTCCGCCGCGTACGCGTGCCCGGCGCTGACCCAATGGATGTTGCCCTTGACCTTGTACGTGTTCGCGCCTTCGGTGCCCGACTTGCTATCCGGAAAATAGGTGCAATGGACGGCGATGACATTGCCGTCCGCATCCTTGTCCGCGCCGGTGCATTCCACGACGAAGCCGTAGCGCAGCCGTACCTTGTTGCCTGGAAACAGCCGGAAGTATCCCTTAGGCGGCGCTTCGTTGAAGTCTTCGCGCTCGATCCATAATTCACGCGACAACGGGAATGCGCGACTGCCGCGCTCCGGATGATGCGGGTGCACCGGCGCGTGACAGGTCTCGGACTGACCTTCCGGATAGTTGTCGATGATCAGCTTCAGTGGATCCAGCACGGCGATGGCGCGTGGGGCGATGGCATCCTGCTCGTCGCGCAGAGACTGTTCCAGCGTACCCATGTCGATCCAGGAGTCCGCTTTCGTCAGGCCGATCCGATCGCAGAACAGCTTGATCGCGCCGGGCGTGAAACCACGACGGCGCAGGCCGACCAACGTCGGCATGCGGGGATCGTCCCATCCATCCACATGTTTCTCGTTGACTAGCTGCAACAATTTGCGCTTGCTCGTGATCGCGTAGGTCAGGTTCAAGCGCGCGAATTCGATCTGTTGCGGCAATGGGCGGGAGAATTCGCCGGCGTCGGCCAGCGTGTTCAGAACCCAGTCATACAACGGACGGTGATCCTCGAATTCCAGTGTGCATAGCGAGTGCGTAATGTTCTCGATCGCGTCCGAGATACAGTGCGTGTAGTCATACATCGGATACACACACCACGCGTCGCCGGTGCGGTGATGATGCGCATGGCGAATCCGGTAGATGACGGGGTCGCGCATGTTGATGTTCGGCGATGCCATGTCGATCTTCGCGCGCAGCACGTGGGCACCATCGGGAAATTCGCCGGCGCGCATCCGCGAAAAGAGATCGAGGTTCTCTTCGACGCCGCGCTCTCGATAGGGCGACGGTTTTCCCGGCTCGGTCAACGACCCCCGGGCCGCCCGCATCTCCTCGGCATTCTGACTGTCCACGTACGCCTTGCCCATCTGGATCAGCTTGACTGCCAGCGCGTACAAACGCTCAAAATAATCGCTCGCATAGTACAAGTGCGCCGGCGCCACGGGATCGTCGGCACGTTGCCACGCGAAACCGAGCCAGCGTACCGAGTCGATGATCGAATCGACGTACTCGGTGTCTTCTTTTTCCGGGTTCGTGTCGTCGAACCGCAAGTGACAAACACCGTTGTAGTCCCGGGCAATGCCGAAATTCACATGGATGCTCTTTGCGTGACCGATATGAAGATAGCCGTTGGGTTCAGGGGGGAATCGCGTTTCGACACGGCCACCCCATTTTCCAGTGCGGCCGTCCTCGTCAATGATGTTGCGGATGAAGTTGGAGACGACCGGAAGGTCGTTCGAATGGTTCGAAGGAGTACTCATGCAGGGCCGCGTGCCGAATCAGTAAATACAGCAATAACAATCGTATCGGGAGCGGTACCGCCCGAGCGTGGCTGGCCTCGGGACGGTGACCGCTTCCGGTCCATCGGGGCATTTTACCGTACCGGCCCGCCAAGCTGGCGCGGTCATGTGACCAGGGCAGCGGCCCCTACTGTTTTCGCTGGATCGCTTCTTGCATTTTTGACGCCGCGTAACAGCCGTAACCGCGCGTAAGTCCCATTGCCGACGTGGTTGGGCGGACCTACGATGCAGACCATAGGGGCACAAAAGGAGAACAACATGATGCTCATCAAACGGATGGCG
>NZ_LAQU01000008.1 GCF_000970345.1 Robbsia andropogonis
GACATCGCATCGTCGCCGTCGATTGCCTGTACATCAGCGGATGAATCGCCAGGGCTCTTAAACGTCACATCAACGACAATGCGTGGAACGTCAGGCAACAGCGCCGAAAAACGTTCGACCAAGGCCGGATCGACAATCAACGCATCAAGGGCGGCGTCACGGCCGATATACGCCAGGCGTGCATCGGGATTCTCGGGATCGAGCGGCACATACACCGCACCGGCGCGCAACACGCCCAGCAGCGACGGCACGAGGTGGATATCACGCGGGAGCGCGACACCGATGCGAGGCTCCGTCCCTGCCTTGCTCTGCACAAGCGCCATAAGGCAGCGACGCGCGATCCGCGCCGATACGTGCATCAAGGCGGCGTAATCGAGATCCGTTGTCTCCCGCGACGCGGCCTGCTTGCCATGATCGTCTTGCATGGCCTCGATGCCACGCGGTGCGACGTCAAGGGCATTGCCGCGTCCTGGTCCGTCGGATGACGCACTGAACGCCGTGATCGCGACACACTCAGCCCTTGCCACGGCCTGTGCCGCGATACGCGACATCACCGACTGGAAGGCGACGGGCGTCGAAGTGGAAGGCAGGCAGTCCGACAGCGATCCTGATGCCGCAACCGGCGACAATGCACGTTGCGTAGCAGTCGCGCTTGCCAAGACGTCGCGCACGCACACCTTGTGAGAGGACGCATCCTGGCCCGCGCGTTCGATCACGGATGCCACGAGTTGATCCAACATCCCATCGAATGCGCCAGCCATACGTCGAATCACCGTCCCATCACACGTCTGAGGTTGCCAACGCCAGGAAACGCGCAACGCCGCGCCGGGGCCGGCACGATCGGTAACGCCGTCGTTTCCTATTAGATGCGCGGGAGCGACCACGATCGTCAGTGGCAGATGCGTACGGTCGCGCGCTTCAATCGCGCGCACCCGCGGACCATCCGGAACCCTTGCCGCATCGCCTCGCAACCGGGCGTCCAACGGATAGTTTTCCACCACCAGCGTGCTGTCGAACAGTGGTGCGGTCGGCGCACCAGCCCACTGCTGCAGATGCTGCAACGGCGTGTGCGCAACCTCATGCAGGGACACGCTCGCGGATTGCAGATCGCGCAACCACTGTATCAATGGCCGTGTCCGTTCCACATCGATCCATACCGGCAGCGTGTTGATAAACAGTCCGATCGTCCGATCACTTTCCGGCAATGCCTCGGGACGCCCGGACAACGTGACGCCGAAAACCGCCTGCGTCCTGCCGGCATATTGCGTCAACACCAACGCCCACGCGGCTTGCAGCAACGTGGACAACGTCACTTGGGCACGAGACGCGGCGTGCATAATCCGTTGGTGACGCACCGTGTTGATGTCGTGGCATACGCTTGCCTCGCTGACATCGGCTGGCTTGATCGAGCGCCCCAAGGGCAACGCAGCGATATCAGCAACCATGGCGGGTGCATCGCGAGCCGCCAGGCGTGCTTGCCAGAAAGCATGGCCATCAGGCTGCGCGCCACGCCAAGCGACATAGTCCGCGTAACTGCTGGCAGCAGGCACGTAGTCCAGCGAATTGCCGGCAACCTTTGCTTGATACGCTTCAAGCACTTCGGCGATCAACTGCGCCGTGCTCCACCCATCGGTCAAGACATGATGGTGGGTCCACAGCAGATCCGCCGCGCCATCGGGACGCTGGAACAGCGCCACGCGAAATAGCGGCGCATGGCGCGTATCGATTCCGCGCGCCAGATCGGCATCGCGAGCCGCCACGTAATGCGCCTCATAATCCGTCCGCTCCCGGTAGTCATGAACCGTCCATGGCACCGCCACATCAGAAGCGACGACTTGCCACGCGTCACTGTCGCTCGGCCAGTCAAACGCGGTACGCAAGACCGGATGACGATCCAGCACACATTGCCAGGCCTCTCGCATCAAATCCGCCGCGACCCCATCCAGCGTCAGACGCAACTGCCCGAGATAAACGCCCTGTGCCGCGTCACGCATCGCGTGGAACAGCAGCCCCTGTTGCATCGGCGTAGCCGGATATCGCATGGACGTCGCTGGGGTTGCGTGCTTCGCTGGCTGTGGCGCGCCAACCCGATGTCCCGTCACCGTCGCGTCGGCTGGCGCGCTTTCCTGCGGCGCCGGTGCGTGCGGGGTAACGTTCACGTTGTTTCCGGACACCACTGTCGTGGTCGTCGCGGACGTCGCTGTCCCCGCGGCCCCCGTCGGCGTATCGATCCGCTGCGCCACTTGCGCGGCACCCGCGACCGTCGGATGCGCGAACATCTGCTTCGGTGTCAGTTTCCAACCCACACGTCGCCACTTCGCGATGATCTGCAAACTCAGGATCGAGTCGCCGCCTATCTCGAAAAAGTTGTCCTCCATGTCGATATCATCGCGCCGCAACACTTGTCGCCAGATCGCAAGCAATGTCGACGCGGGATCGTTCTGGTTCGTATCCACTTTCTGCATCGCCGCGACCGATGTCTGCCCGGAGGGACCGCCCGCAGCCGGACTGTTCTCACGCGCGACGGCCCCGTGTACCTGGGCCATCGCGCGTGGCAGTGGCTTGGGATCGGGTAGCGCGGCGCGGTCGATCTTGCCGTTCGGCGTCACCGGAAGCACGGGCAATACTTGCAGCGTCGATGGGACCATGTAGTCGGGCAAGCGCGACGCGAGCAGCGCGCGAAAGGCATCGATGTCCAGGTCCGCCGGACCGGCTAGATACCCATGCAATTGCGGCGGCGCATCGCCATCGGCCCGGGCGATCACAACCGCGTCCCGGACATGATGCAATCCGCGCAGTTGCGCGGCGACTTCCTCCAATTCCACCCGATAACCGCGAACCTTGACCTGGTCGTCGATACGTCCGAGGAACAGGAAGGCCCCATCCGCCAATCGACGAACGCGGTCGCCAGTGCGATACAATCGCAAGCCATCAGCCTGGGCTTGCATCGCATCACGAGCGCGGCTGGTCTCGTTCGCGGCCTCGCCCTGGATCAGCGAACCTGGCACGAAACGGGCCGCGCTAAGCGATGGTTGGTGCAGATAGCCGTCCGCGACACTGGCGCCACCGATGCAAAGCTCGCCCGTCTGTTCACCGTCGAGCAGCGTGCCATCATCGCCGATCAGGCACGCGACAACGCCGGGTAACGGACGGCCCAGCGGAACGGTCACGCCGGGAAAGGTCTTTGTAGATAGCGCCGATCGATCCGCTCGCGTCTGTTGCATCGATTCCATGGACAGGCCCGCGTCGGGTCCCGCCGCGTCATCGATGGCATGCGTGACCAATGCCGGATCGACCTCGTGGGTCAGCACCCCAACGGTGCTCTCGGTAGGACCGTAATGATTGATGACGCGACAAGCTGGACGCAAAGCGAGGATGCGCGCAACCAGTTGCCAGGCGCAGGGCTCGCCCCCTAGCACGACACACTGCCTCGGCAGCACATCCGCGGGGTTGGCCGCCTGCAGCAAGCCATTCAAATGACCGGGAACGATCTTGATCAAATCAATGCGGGCCGCGCGCATGTACGCGGCGAACTCATCGGCATCGGCAGCGAGATCGGCGCTCACGACATGCAGCGTCCAACCATGCCATAGCGCGCCGAACAGCACGGTATGTCCCAGGTCCGCGGCCGGTGTAGAGATCCACGCGGCGCTGCCTATCGATGATGCCGGCAGCCGCGTGGCCACGCCGTCGAGGTAGGCATGCAGCGCCCGGTGCGATATCGACACACCCTTCGGCCGCCCGGTGGAACCGGACGTATAAATGACATACGCTGGCCAGGGCGCCAAGATATGACTATCATCCACGCGATCGACCGTCCCATCGAGACCGTCCGCCACGCCGGAACCCGCGGCGTACCGATCTGAAGGCCCGGTATCATCGATGCCCGCCGCCACGACCACCATATTGTCCGGCAACCAGTCAGGACGTTGTGCGCCGCGCGTGATGCATGCGCGCGCGCCACTGTCTGATGCCTGGTATTGCAAACGCACCGGGGGCATGGCCGGATCAAACGGCACGTAGCACGCGCGCAAACGCCAGACCGCCAGTACCGATGCGACAAAGTCGGCGCTACGAGGCAACGCGAGCGCCACGCGTGCACCGGGCGTCACGCCTGCATCCCTCAGGCGCGCCGTGATTCGCGCAACCTGTCGCCCGAGCGCACGCCAATCCAGACGCGTGGTGCCGTCGACGATGGCGATTGCGTCCGGCCGATCGCGCAGATGCGCGGCAACACGGCCCAGGATGGAGGCCGCCATCGCCGCTTCGCCGTGCCCCGGGCGATCGGTCAATCCGTTCACATCGTGTGACGGCGACAAAAGTTTCGACGGGTTCGGGTTTTGCATGATCGATATTCCAAAAATAAGCGTTGCTACGGCGACTTACAGCGCGTCCAGCACCGTCTCCGGCGCGCGGCTTACCCGCGTCAATAGCGTCTGATAGTCTGCTGCGAATCGCGCCATCCGCGCGGCGCTGTAGAGCGTGGGGGCATAGGCGAACACCGCTTCGATGGCCGGCTGGCCCCCGGCATCAGTTGGCACCAGGTCCAGCGCAATCGCGAAACGCGCATCACTGGCATCGGCGTTCGATACCTTTCCGGTCAACGGCGCCCCCGTCCCGTCCATGCGTTCACCCAGCACCAGTGTGCGCGGCAGCGCATCGTGCAGCACCAACTTGATCTGCGTGAACGGATTCGCCAGCGGATGATCGGGCGGCATTGCGATGTCGGCGGCACGCCCATGCGACATGTTGTTCATGCCAGATGCCGCCGCAACACCAGCCGCGCCGTTCGCGCGATGGGTATCATCACCCGCGCGATCGGCACGATCGCTATCCAATGCCCTGGCGTCCTTGCGGGACGCCAGGGCATCACGACGCACATCGGCCACGACGCGATCGAACGGCACGGCGCCATGTGCCTGTGCCTGAAGGCTGTCGTGATGCACACTGCGCAGCAAGGTCGTGAACGGCTGCGCACCGTCGACTGTCGATCGAACGACAAGCGTATTGACGAAGAAGCCGATCGCTGTTTCCAACCGCGGATCGTCACGACCCGCCACCGGTACCGCGATGGTCAGATCACGATGACCGGCATCGCGATACAACAACGCATCGAGCGCCGCGAGGCAAACGGAAAAACGGGTCACGGCCTGCTTCCGGGCCAGATCATCTATCGCCCGCGTCAGCGCCGATGGCATCGCGAGCGTCAGGCGCGCCGCACCGAATAGGGCATCCGTGGCAACGTCGGCGCGGCTGTCTCCAGCGAGACCGTCCAAGGTTGCCTTGTCACATGAAGGGGAATGCACCGGTGCCGATATGTGATCGCCGTTGCCGGGTATATCCGGCGCCAACGGCCATACCGCGGGCACTGCTTGCAGGCGCCGACGCCAATAGTCGCGTTGCCGATCGTACTCGGCGCGTCCGGCCCCGCCAACCTGGGCCCGTTGCATCACGGCATAGTCGGGATAGCTGATGGGAAGCGGCGCCAGAGCCGCGTACATTGCAGGCGCACGCACCGCCTGCGCCCATTCGCGCAGCATCAAATCGATCGACCACCCATCCGTGACGATATGGTGTAGCACAAACTGCACAACGTGCCGCGTCGCGCCCAGCACATGATGGATGACACGCAACAATGGACCGGCATTCAGATCGAACGGTACACGCGCCGCATCGCGCAATGTCCCACCAAGCGTCTCCGATACGCCAACCACCTCTCGCCAATCCCACGCTTGCGCCACGGCGTGCGGCGGCAGGATCTGCTGCAGCGGACAATCGTCCTCGTCGGTCACGAAACGGGTACGCAGGGCATCGTGCCGACGTATCACCGCTTCCACGGCGTCCTGTAATCCAGCAGTGGAAACGGCGCCGTCGATCGTCACGGTGGCGCTGACGTTATACGCGGAACTGTCCGGATCCATCTGCCATAACACCCACAATCGCTGCTGTTGCAACGAGAGAGGCGCCGTCTGCAGAGGCGGGGATGTCGCATCGTGTAATGACACCATCGCGCCGTGCCCCACCGCGGCGTGCGGCGTTTCAGGCGACACCGCTTGTCTCGCATCATGCTCGTTCGCTATTCCCTTTGTCGTTTCGATGTCCTCCACCGACCACGCATGGTCCAACGCCGCAGCAAGATCACGTAGTACAGGGTAGCGAAACAACATCCCGACCGGCACGGGCCGCTCCGTCACGGCACGCAGTCGCGCGGCGACGCGGGTCGCCAGCAAGGACCGGCCACCCATTGCAAAGAAATCACTGTCGGGTCGTAAAGCGGGTACCTCGCGCGCGTGCCGATTCTCGACCGTTGCTTGATCGTCGCGCGCGACGGCCGCGTCGACGGCGAGCGCATCTCCCTCATTGTCGCGTCTCAGGACGTCATGCCACACATCGGCAATAAGACGGGCCGTGGCGGACCATCCAGTTTCGCGTTCGCGCGGAGGCGGTGCTCCGGTGGACGACGCTCGTGCAACCGTCGTCGCACCAGTCGACGTCTGAGACGTGTCGGACGACGATGACGTGGCTGGCGGCGACCCACGCCGGTCGTAGACCGCGTAGGGCACCAAAGTGCCGTCGCGCCAGGCGGCATAACAAGCGCCACGCTGTAACTTGCCGCTCGAGGTGCGAGGCAAATCACCAGGTTCAAGCAGCAGTACGACATCGCTACGATATTGGTACGCTTCGCCGAGTGCGGCCGCGATGTCGCCTACGAGCGTGTCGATCGCGGCATGGCGCGCCTTGCCTCTAGGCACCTCGGCGGCAATGCCGATACCCTCGCTCGATTCCTCAAGGCCCGCATCGGACGCCTCCGGCATAGGCACGGGAAACACGGAGATACGGCCGCGCCTCAGACCCGGTACCCTGTCCGCCAGCAACGCCTCCAGATCCTGGGGATACACATTTTCACCACGCACGATCAAGATGTCCTTGCGCCGTCCGCATAGGAACACCTGACCGGCATCGACAAACCCGAGGTCGCCAGTACGCAACCAGCGCGCATCTGGTGCAAATGCCGGGCGGACAAAGGCCGCATCGGAGGCGGCCGGATTACGCCAATAGCCTTGCGCGATGCTCGGCCCGCTGCACCAGATTTCCCCCACTTCACCGTCCGGCACACGCTGCCCGTCATCGCCGACAATGGCCATCTCGTGATACGGGACGACGCTGCCGCAACCGACGATCGTCTTCGCCGCGCTGCCGCCCTCGCCCTGGGCAACACTCCCGTTTACCGACACCCCACGCGCAGGTGTCTCGCGCAACGCTTGCACGCTAAACCAGGCGGGCGATGCGCCGGTGCCTGCCACACCACCGCTGACGATCAACGTTGCCTCGGCCAGGCCGTAGCAGGGATAGAGCGATGTCGATGCAAAACCGTACGGCGCGAAATGCGTGGCGAAACCGTCCATCGTCGACTGTCTGATCGGCTCCGAACCACAAAACGCAAGACGCCAGCCGCGCAGATCGGGACCATCGATGCGCGAATCACCGCCGCCATCGATCGCGCGGTGTCGCATCCGGTCGATACACAATCGAAATGCGAAATCCGGGCCACCACTGACCGTGGCACGCTCCGCGGCAATGCCGCGCAGCCAACGCGACGGCCGTTCGAGAAAATGCGCGGGGGATATCAATGTCACCGGGAATCCATGCAAGATCGGCAACAGCAAACCGCCAATCAGTCCCATATCGTGATAAAGCGGCAGCCAGGAGAACATCCGATCCGCCTCGGTACACTGCCACGCATACGCGAGGGCGGCCACGTTCGCCAACAGGTTGGCGTGGCTGACCATCACACCCTTCGGCGATGCCGTCGAACCGGAGGTGTATTGCAAAAAGCAGATCGCATCGGGCATGGCATGCGTCGCAAGCGTGCCGGTCGACGGATTCACACTCGGGCCCAAGGAGGTGGCGTGGAGTGTGCCAGACGGTAATACCTCGAGTGCGACCGTCGCGAGCATTGCCAGATCGTCCCCTAACGGCGTGGCGTCCAGCAGCCCCGCACCCGAGAAAACGCTGTCACGAGAACCCTCGGTCGCATCTTGCGTGGCGTGCGCGGGAAGCATCACAATACGCGCGTCGCAGTCCGCGACGATGCGGCGAAGCCGTTGCACATGCGCGCTCATGCGCATGTCCCGCCCCTCCGGCGGATAGGCCGGCACGGCGATCATGCGCGCATACTGGCAGGCGAAGAACGCTACCGCATAGCGGATGCCGCTCGGGAGCATCAGTACAACCCGTGCCCCCGGTTCAGCATGCCGCATGAGGAGCCGCGCGAGTTGGCGTGCCTCTCGTACCAACGCCGCATAGGTCAGCGTATGGACGACGCCCTCGTGGTCACCGTCCGCCAGGTAACGCAACGCCACGCGATGCGGATGGCGTGCCGCCTGCCCGTGCAGCGCCGTCAGCGCGTCCCGAATCGGGCCGATCTCTTGCGCGCCGGTCATCCCGCTGTCGGTTGCCAGCGGCTCGTCGCGGGTGGCCAGCGGCGGCACATTACCATACGCCGTATGTGGTGTAGCGCGGGCATCATCCTGCCCATCCTGTCGCATCTCTGCTTGTGATCCGCTGTCGAGATCGATCGTCGTCATCCATGTCTCCTCGATGCATTCGCGTGCATGCACGCCGCCCCCGCCAAGCACCTCATCGGTGACATGCGCATGGCGCAATCACTAAAAGGTCGTGGTGCGAGAACATGCCTTTGCATGTCACGCTTATCTCCGCTACCTGCTTAGTAGACCTATACAGTACTTTCTTGCGCATCCGGCGTACCGGATGGTTATTTCGCGTCAGTAAGCGAAGCTGATGGGTGGGCCGCCCGCCGGATGCGGCAGCGTGCCCATCCTGACGCCGTAAATCGTGCCCAGCATGTCCGCTTCCACCAGATCGACGGCCGGGCCTTTCGCGAGCAACGCACCACTTTTCAAGGCAATCAGATCATCACAGAAGCGCACCGCCATATTGATGTCGTGCAAAACCACGATTACGCCCAGGCCATTGCGTGTACTCAACGTCCGGACCAAATCCAGTACCTCGATCTGATGCCCGATATCAAGGGCGGAGATGGGCTCGTCCAGCAACAGGCAGTCGCTATCTTGCGCCACCAGCATGGCGATCCAGGCGCGTTGCCGTTCGCCGCCCGACAGCAGATCGACCTGACGATTGGCGTAGTCGTGCAGATCGGTCAATGTCAGTGCTTCGTCGACCTTCTCCCGATCCTGCTGCGTAAACCGTCCCAGCGCGCCATGCCAGGGATAGCGGCCCAGCGACACCAGTTCACGCACCGTCATCCCGTTCGCTGATGGCTGCTGCTGCGGCAGATAAGCCAGGCGACGCGCCAGTGCCCGGCTGGACCACTGCGACAGAGCACGGCCATCGAAACATACTTCGCCGGCACTCGGCGCATACTGGCGCGCCAGCAGTTTCAGCAGCGTCGATTTTCCCGATCCGTTGTGACCGATCAATCCACAAACACGCCCCTTTGGCACGGACAGGGTCAACGGCTGCAGTAACGTCCTATCCCGCACTCGAAACGTCGCCTCGGTCAACGTGAAAAGGGGCGCCGTCACGGACGACGCCACATCACGTGACAGCTGCGCCGCGGGTATCTCGATATCGATCTTATGCTGTGACAATGGCATTTCGGCATTCGCCTGCAAAAAAAGAGGGGAGTTCAATCGGCAACAACGGCCGCGACCGATGCGCGCCCCGTGGTATCCGCATTCGTGGCGGCAGCGCCCGAGACCAGTGCCTCGCCGTCACCGTGCTCGATCAACTGCCCGTATTCCAGTTTCAGGTAACGGTCTGCAAGCGGAAAGTACCGATCATCATGCGTAATCACCAACACTGCTTTTCCGCGTGCCCGCAACGCCGGTAGCAGTTGCCGATAGAACACGTCCTTGAACAGCGGGTCCTGGTCGGCCGCCCACTCATCGAAAACATAGAATGGTCGATCTTCGAGATACGCCACCAGCAACGCCAACCGTTTGCGTTGACCCTGTGAAAGATTCAATGTCGAAAACACCCCGTCGCGCACGTTGACCTTGTGATCCAGTTGCAGCTCGGAAAGCAATCGACTCACCTCATCATCCACCTTGCCCGCTGTCGCATCGAGACCCAGCAGATTGTCGAACAGGAAGAAGTCGCTGAACACCACGGAAAACAACTGACGATACGCTTCACGATGCTGCTCATCGATCACCTTCCCATCCACGACGATCCGTCCGTCCTCTGGCGCATAGAGTCCAACGAGCATCTTGGCGAGCGTTGTCTTGCCGCTGCCATTTCCGCCAATCAGATACACGATTTCGCCCGGCTTGAACGTCGCGTTTATCGGCCCCAAGGAGAATGTCCCGTTCTCTTTCTCCCGGAAATACCGGTGCGCAACGCCTTCCAGCACGATTTCGCCGAAGGATCCTGACACGCTATGGCTGACCGATGACGCAGAGCCGACAGGGACTTGACGCATGTGCGTCCGGTCCGTTTCCGGCGCCCCATCGTTGCCTGCATGCGTATCTGCACCAGGTTCCGGCAGCAGTTCGCCATTGACCTGCTCGATGCGCTCGAGGGCCACCCGAGCGGCGCTGATCATCGGCATGGCCGATAGCACCGCCTCGATCGGCATGATCATATAGACAAACACGATCGCATAACCGGACATCACGTGAGCACTCGCGCCCAGATGTTGACCAAACACAAAGAGCGTCAGACCGATAAACGCGAACAAGATACAATTGCCCCAACTGTTCGCGGCCGCATACAGGACATAGCCGCGGGTGCGTTGTACCCTAACCGCCTCGACATTGGTCGCAAGCGTATCGTCGATAAACGCACGGCGGCGTGCACGATGCAACTTCAACTCCTTCGCGCCATCGAACAACGACCGGAAGTGCCTTACAAGATCGTCCTCCCGCTTACGCGAGGCGCGCAGATGAAACAAGGCTTTCGTATGCGCGATCCGATACCCCAGGGTACCAAGCACGATCGTCACCACCGCCACCGCAAAGATGCCCCACGACAGATAGGCGAGATACGCCAGGCAGCCGACGACCAATGCGCCCTGCGTGGCAAGCGCGGGCATGCCAATAAAAAAGCTGACGATCGTATCCAGATCCTGCGTCAGTACCGCCAGCGATTTTGCCGCGCCCTGGCGTTCGAGCGAGGCAAACGCCGCCTCGCCAATACGGCGGATCGTTCGCATCCGCAGCGACGCCTTCACCTGCTGCCCGAGACGCATGAACAAGGTTTGCGCCAAGGTCCGCGTTACCAGCACGATCAGGCCGACCACCAGAAACGACATGCCCAGATGCGAGAGCGACGACGCGTCCGCGGCCAGCGCCTGATTGATCAGCGCAAGCAAGCCAGCATTCCCGAGTCCGCCAATCAGGCTACACAGTAACGCCAACAACAACATTCCCCGGGACTGGCGGACCAGTTGCAACAAAATCGACATGGTGCTCCTTGCTAGGGCGGGCAGCGACGGCAGCGTCGCTTTGACCCGCCGTCATTTTTGCATCAAATTGCGATGCCAGCCTTCATGATTCACGGTTTTCTTATCACCCGCGGTGTGCGCAGTCACCGCGGCGGGCGCGCCATGTCCGTTATCGGCCCCGGCTGTCGGCGCCTCGCCAGCGCCGGCGCGGCGAGCCGGTGCATTCGGTTCACCGCCCTCACGCGCTCCTTTGCGCCTGGATTGCTCAATGCGCGACAGGAAGGGACAACGGTCCGCAGACGGCGAATTGGCATCGGGCAGGAAATACTGCCGCCACTCGAGATTGCCGGGATCACCATAGAAACCCAGGTCCGGATGCGCGGTAACGTCGTCCCATGTTTCCAGACGTTTGCGGACCTGCTGCCTTGCCTCACGACCGATGACCTTGTTCGTGATGGTATCGACGAAAACGGCACGTGGCTGGAACAATAGCACCATGCCAGGTCCCAGGTTCCGGCTATGTCGCAGACGGAACGACGGACATGCACAGACAACGAACATCTGCAAGCCGGCATAGCCGAATTCCCATGCTTCGTCGGATGGCGGCGGCTGGTACGGCGCGTCCGGATCCTCGTCGACGTCATGCAAATGCTGCAATGTGCGCCAGAACAGATCATGGTAGCTCTCATGCGGCAACGGCAGCGCGTCGGGTTCGAAGAAAATGGCGATATTGAATTTGCGAAAACGAGGCATCGCGGATAGCGCCGCAAACGTACGCATCGTCTTCACCATCGTCTCATAACGCTTGCCTCGAACGAACCCGTAGAACATCTCGCCGCGTTTCTCCGCCATCGTGCCGAAGAAACAGGGATACGCCGGGTCCATCACCTGGTCGCGCAGCGTCTGATAGGACGACGAGAGCCATGCGGGAGGATCCGTCTCGGTGCCCATCCGCTCGCCGTCGATCAGGCGGCTAGTCCATTGTTGCGGGTCGATCGTATCAATCGGCAAGCGCCCTGCCAGATCATCGAGGAGGCTGGCAAATGGCTTCGGATTGGTGTCCATGCCATTCACCCGATGGCCCGGGCCGTCGACCGCGGCGACGCCGGCGGCTGTGTGCGCCCGTCACCGGGCGATACCACGTCCGGCGCGTCGAGCTCCGCGACCAGTGCCGCCACCCAATCGTCGGGAATGATCGGTTGGTGATACGTGCATTCCGCGGACGTGACGGTGGAACCATGCAGTCGGCCGTCCGGGATCAACACCTTGTCACCAGGATGCATTGCCAACTGCATGCCCAGATTGCCCCAAAACAGCATATCTCCCGATTCGATCGTCACCAGCCGATGGTCATTGTGGACATGCGTCGTCGAACACATCTCCAGCGGCTCGACGAACGTTTCACGATCGATCCCAGGACATTCGACCTCGATACGCTCACTGATGCGGTGCGCGAATGCAACATAACGCGGGATCGCCGACAGCCAGCGAAGTTGCTCACCAAGGTCCCAGCGACCGCGCTCGGACAGATGTTCACGAGCGTGAAAGCCCGATACGATCTGGTCAAAGGCCGCATCGCCGTAACGATCTTCACATCGTCGCAGCGTGCGGCTGAAACGGGTGTCGAGATCAGACCGTGCCTGCAAGAACGCCTGGTCGACGGTCCCGGCGCGGCCCGCTGGCACGAGATGCGGACAGGCTCGTTGCAATGCCGCACCGAACGCAAGCCATTCGGCCTCCGCGGCGAAGGCGGCCCCCGTCAACGCAAAGGCCCGATCCGGGCGACGGGCAAGAGCGTATAGCAGGTTCGTCTTTGCAAGGCTGGTGGGCAGATAGAACTGCCAGTAGGCGTGCGGCTTGCCAGTAACGTCGACGGCTTGCGCAACCCGCTCCGCGACCGCACCGATCGACAACGGATCGGCATCCGCCGTCAAGCCGTGCAGCCTGGGCCACTCGCTTGCCAAAAGCATATCGAAAAAACCGCTTCCCGCTGCCCGGGACAATGCCCGACGCTGTGACTGCGCCAGCGCCCAGCGCTGAATCATGATGAAGCGTAATCCCTCCTGCAAGTAGTCATGCCGAAGCAGGCGAGCGAAGGTCTTATCCCAAAAATCACGTTCTTCGTCGACGATCCGCGACAATGCCTCCGTGGCCAGCAACACGGAATCGGTTGATCTGTTCTGTGCGCCATTCACGGGCCCTGAGCGCAGATAAGAGAATGCGTAAGACTCGAGGAACGGTGCGATGCGCGCACCCAAGCTACGATTGCGTTCGTCGTAAAAAGCCGTAAAGGTCTCCCACGCGGCAGCGTCGGCCGCGCGGGGTGGGCGCATTACATCCAACTCGTAGATCGACAGCAGCGTGCGATGGGAAGCAAGCGAAGGCAGGCGACTGACATTGTCGTGCCTTACCGGCTTGCGGAATTTCAGAAATTCGAAATCCTCGGGTCGCAAGGCCCGACGGTGAAAATCGTCCGCCAACACCAGTTCGTCCACCGTCGCGCTGCGGAAAGGTGGTGCGGCGGCAAACGTCCGAATCAATTCAAGATAGTCATCGCTGCTCCCCTCGTACGTTGCAAAGTTAAACAAAGACGAGGAGGCACCGCCCACATCGACATTGACTTTATCGTGCGAAGAAAGATTACCTATCTCTTCCATTTCGTTGTCCTATATTTATTCATTGTTACCGCCTAAATAAATGACTGATCAATCTTTACGCGCCAGACGCCCCGCTCATAGCGACTACGACACGGCGTTTGCCACTAAACGGCGCCCGCCCATGCGAGGCGAGAAGATTGTCCAGCACCAGCAAATCGCCTTCACGCCACGTAAACGACAACATTGTTTCCTGATATACCGCTCGGATCTCGTCAAGAATGGCGTCGTCGATCGGGGTGCCGTCGCCAAAGCAGGTGTTTCGCGGCAACCTGTCCGGCTCGACCGCCTCCAACAGCGCTTCCCGGAGCGGCACAGGCAGGTTTGTCAAATGAAACAAATGTGCTTGATTGAACCAGACGGGCGCGTGCGTTACCGGATGCCGCCAGAC
Organism: Robbsia andropogonis; assembly: GCF_000970345.1. Lineage (GTDB taxonomy): Bacteria > Pseudomonadota > Gammaproteobacteria > Burkholderiales > Burkholderiaceae > Robbsia > Robbsia andropogonis. Next base: position 14,474 of record NZ_LAQU01000008.1, read on the forward strand.
CGCCTGGCAGATTTGGCGGGTACGTAGTGCTTCACCGTCGTCAAGCCATTCGTAATCGATACGATTCGCGGTGCAGTAGGCTGCCACCACGTCACGATCGGATGTCCCGAATACCTGCTCCCACGGCACGTCGAGCCCGTTACCATAATTACGCAGATACATCACGCCTTCTCGTTCGAAACGGTCAAGCACAGTCTGCGGCAGACGCGCACGCAGTCGGGTGTAAACAGTCCTGCTGTCTGCGATTGGGGTCGCGCCGCCTTCCGTTGCCGGGATATCGCAATAGAACCAGATGCGCTTCGGCCATTGCAATGTGTACGACTGCTCATTGTGCTGGTCGATCCATTGCGTCGCCGGATATTCGGTCGATGAATAAACCCGCCCCTCAACCTGGCTGCGAGGCGTTGAACCAAACGTGTAGTCTTGCAGGGCATCGCCAAACGCGCTGGCGAATGCATCGAGCCCGCTGACCTGTAACGGTGCAAATCCTCGCAGCAAAACCGCGCCATCACGCAGCAGTGCCTGTGGGAGATGCGTACGCAACGCGTCGAGGCAGCATGCCAGAGGCACCTGTTCCGATACGTCCGGTGACCAGATCGCCATAGTCGTGCCGTTTGCCTGCATCCGGGTTTCGACGACTCGCACACCGTCCGTGTGAAACACGTCACGGATCACATCATCGGTCAGCCTGTCCATGCCACTCTCCCTGTCACGCCTCACGATTGTCCGGTGCACCATGCATCGATCATGAAAATTCCCATGCGCACCGCGGCGGTTCTCCACGCGTGCACTATCCATTGCTGCGTCCGCGCAATCATCAGCATGGATGCGCCGCGCATCCTTCCAGCTCCAGCGCGATGGCGACCATGACATCTTCCGCCGCGGATTCGACAAAAAAATGACCGCCGTCAAAACGCCGTATGCCAAATCGTCCGGTTGTGCCGCACGACCAGGATCGCACTGCTTCATCATTGCCGGTGGCAGGATCATCACGTCCAACGAACACCGTCAAAGGACAATCGAGTGGCGCCAGCCGGGCGGCGTCGTGAGGTGTCGCGTCATACTCACCATCCGTCGTGCTGCTTTCATGCATGCCGCATGATGCACGCCACCGTGCCCGAAACCAGGCGGGATGAACGCCACAGAGATGAAAGTCCGCACGCAGCACAGGCATCAGCATATCGATAAATGCGGGATCATCGAGCAATGCTGGCGGCGTTCCGCCGCGCGTGCGCAGACGACTCACCATCTCGGACGCCGACGCCACCAGCCAGCCATCCTCTTCCTCCCGTAACGCCGGCCAGACGGTTCCCGATGCACCAAACCAGACTGCCTGACGCCCACGTCTCTGCCGCAGTCGCTGTAACCACTCGAAGCCGATCAACGCACCCATGCTGTGACCAAATACGGCAACGGGAGCGTCCGATTCAGCAACGTCCGCCAACGTGTGATCGAGATGATCGAGCACCGCCGGCCACGTCTCGAGTGGCGTGAATGCCCGCATCGCACCGCGCCCCGGCAGCGTTACCGCTCGAACCGTTACCCACGAAGGCAGCCGTGCCGCCCAGCTTCGGAACAGTGCACCGTTTCCGCCGGCATGCGCAAAGCAGACCAACGTCAACGTCATTTTCGCGACACGGTCGAGTCAGGCGCCGCTTGCTCGGCCATAGCCTTCCGCAAGCTCAGCGGCCGCATATCAGTCCACACCTCATCGATCCACTGGAGACATTCAGCCTTGTCGCCAGCCTTTCCAGCCGCACGCCAACCTGCCGGCATCGCCTTGTAATCCGGCCAGATGGAGTACTGCTCTTCATCGTTTATTACGACCTGGAACCGCGTATTGTCATCACCCCAACTCATTGCACACCCCCTTGAACACGATGAGCCATTGCCTGCACCTTTATGAGATAAGTACGCTTTTTGTTCACCGCCGACACGTTTATTCCACCCGACATAGCCGCGCAAGCAGCGCCGTATCGCTGTGACGCATAATGAGAATCATTTTCGTTACCAACGCACAATACCGGTAGGTCAACTTTGCTGTCAAGTGAAGTTGCACACATCAACGTCGCCTCGGGCCACGCGATCTCGCAGGTGCGGAATGCAGAAACACATCTATCTGACAAAGATATTTCACCTTGCACATCAGTCGCGCCATACGATGGCGAATGTGTAACTTTAAATAGTCCTATACCGATACGTCCGCTTCAGAGGTAAACGCGATGCAGCCCATATACGTCGGGATATCGGAGAACCAGCAATAGCGCAGATCGCATGCGCCAGCCAGTTGATGCGTCGCTTGCACAACGCGACGCGACGCTCGCCCGTCGGCAAGATCGAGCGTCAATCCTTGCAGTCCTCCCGTAATACCTACGCCAAGGGTTTTCAGCAGCGCTTCCTTTGCTGTCCAACATTGAAAGAAGCGCTCGCGTTGCCACGCGGCAGACTTCGCCGGCGAGCACAGCACGGAACGCTCTTGCTGCGTGCACACGAGGTCGACCAATGATCGCCAGTCCAACGCCGGATCACACCATTCGACATCAATACCAACCTGCCGTGCGTCCGACATCGCAATCAGGGCATATCCCCCCGAATGCGACACGTTGAAAGAGAGCCTGTTCTCACTATCACATAGTGCAAGTCGACCATGCATGCCAACGTGCAGTCGGACGTCACCCGCCTTGATCCCGAGGCGACTGCCAAGCAAGGCGCGCAACGTGCCCCGTGCAACGACGAAGCGTGTACGATCCACGGCCTGATGATAGGCCGCCGCCCGCGCGCGTTCAGACGCGGTAAGCATGCCGTCGTCTAATGCGGCGTCCGGCGGCGGCATTGCGACGCACCATATCGTCACATCCGCTGGCCACCGCCCGGCGGCATCCAATTGCATGGCATGCTCAATCATCCTGCATTCCTTCACCTACCCTCATTGTTGCGGCCCAAAGAAGGCATGAACGAAGGATAAAACATCGAGTGGCGTAACGCAAATAAATGAGAATCATTTGCATAAGTCGATTTTACCTCGCGTATAAGCGCTGTGCTCAGAACCAAGCGTCATTCCCGGTATTTGAGATAACCTGGGTAGCTGGTCGCAACATCGGTTCCGCCCCTCGATGGCGGCATTTTTTTTGTACAGGAAACGCATGGCCACTGAATCTCCCACCGCTATCTTCCTGGCGCTTGGCGCGAATGCGCTGATCGCCCTCAGCAAGTTCGCGGCAGCCGCGTTCACCGGGTCTGGTGCAATGCTAGCGGAAGCGATCCATTCCTTGGCGGACTGTGCCAATCAGTTACTGCTGTTGGTCGGGATGCGCCATGCGAAGGAACCATCGTCCGAGCTTCACCCGCTTGGCAACGGCCGAGTCAGCTACTTCTATTCGATGATCGTGGCGCTGATGCTGTTTTTCATCGGCGGGGTATTCTCCGCCTATGAAGGGGTACATCGGCTCGCGCATCACGAGCCCCTCTCCTACCCCTATGTCGCAATCGCCGTGTTGCTGGTGTCCCTAGTCCTCGAAGGGATATCGCTAAGCGGGGCGTTAAAGCAGATCCGCAGGCGAAATCCGACGAAATCGATATGGCGCTGGTTTCGTGAGACGCGGCAGTCGGAATTACTGGTGGTGACGGGGGAGGACACCGCAGCCTTGCTAGGTCTTGCTATCGCGTTTATCGCCATTGTCGCGTCCACGCTCACGGGAAACCCGGTCTACGACGCATGGGGTTCCATCGGCGTCGGCCTGGTATTGATGCTGGTTGCCGGACTCGTGCTGCGTGAAGTGCAGTCGATGATCATCGGCGAGTCCGCGGCACCGGAGACGCGGCGTGAAATACAGGCGTTCTTGACAGCACGACCGGAGATCCGCAACCTCATCAGTCTTATTACATTGCAATGGGGCCAACACATCATCGTTGCGGTGCAAGCCGAGATGATTGATTATCCAAGCGGTCGTGCGCAGGTCGACGCGATCAACCTGATTGAAACAGCACTACAACAGCGTTTTCCGGCTGCGCGCTGGGTGTTCTTCGAACCTGACGTGGCATCGGCGGCAGATCAGCATGATGCCATGCCCACACGATCGCCATAGCACGGTTCAGCGGATGGCCATATCGAAATAACAGTGCGGCATACGCGACCTTTCAATCCCGCGACGCGTGTCAAAGAAGTAAACACCCGAGCAAACCTGCGCCAATCGCCGGGAGTTCATGCACCAAGCAACCACTTAGACGCCATTGGTCGCCTCCGTCTTTGAGATCTGTTTATAGTTTGGCGTGCCATCCGGCGAATTGGGGCCTTGCTTCACATGATTGCGCGCGCCACACATCGGGCAGCGGAAGAGCAGCCCTTGGCCCTCGTTATGAATATCGACATCGGACAGCCGCCAGTCCGCGCCGCAGGATTGATTAATACAAGTAAACATGATCGATATGATAAGCAGTCAGAAGACTGCATCATATAGTAATCGATCGCAAGGCTTTCTTAAAACGTGTCCAACACAATGCGCCGGGCCCTCTGCCCGTTTTGAATAGCAGCCTGAATGGCGTCTGAAAAGACGGCTGGCATCGTGCCAAATAGAAAGGAGACAGCACTGTTGATGCATCAAGTCTGAGACTGCGCAAGCCCGTTGCCATTGTAGGAGCCAGACTGGTCGGCGCCGGTTGGGCTATTCGACAAGACCGTTCGTGACGGTCTGGGCTGGCGGTGGTCTTTCACGGGACCTTTCGAGACAATCGACTTGAATACACCCGGCGGAGTAGCGTGTTACGCGTGACGCCCCGGTTCCCGGCGGCGAACGTGCTCGCCGGAAGGGCGAGTACGAGAATACCGGTACAGCACAAGACCGCGCCTAACGCATAGGTGCCGTTATTGAGATTGCCGGTCAGTTCGCGCATGACGTTCACGATCATCGAACCGGCAATGCCAGAAAGACTGCCGAAGGAATTGATCATCGCGATCCCTGCGGCGGCGGCGGTACCGGTGAGCAAACTGCCGGGATAGGTCCACACCACCGGCGTCAAACCAAGAATACCTGCCGCGGCCACACTGAGAAAAAAGATCGCCAGCGGTAAATTGTCCTGGAACGCCGCGCTGAGCATCAGACCGGCCGCACCCGTGAAGGCGGGGATGGCGGCATGCCATCGGCGCTCCCCCGTCTTGCTCGAATGCCAGGTATTGAACAACATGGACGCCGCCGCGGCCACGAACGGGATCGCCGTCAGCAAGCCGATCGACCGTGTATCCGTTACACCACCCACATGAATGATGGACGGCAACCAGAACGACAGACCGTAGAAGCCGGTTGCGTAACTGAAAACAATGCCGGCAACCATCCAGACGCGATAGTCACGCACCGCGGCACCAAAGTGCACAATCTTCGTCACGCGCTCGGCGACCAAATTTGCCTCCAGGCGCGACTTCTCCTCCGGCGTCAGCCACCTGGCTTTCGAGATATGATCCGAAAGTCCGAAATACACCACAAAAGCCAGCACGATCGGCGGCGTTCCCTCGATCGCCAGCATCCACTGCCACCCGTTGTAACCAAACCATCCTTGCGTTTGATACATCAGCCACCCTGACAGTGGACCGCCAAACACAAGGCTCAAGGGCAAGGCAAGCAACAGACCGGAGGTGACCTTGGTTTGTCGATTTGAAGGAAACCAGTAGTTGATATACAGCAACATTCCGGGATAGAAGCCTGCCTCACAGCACCCTAGCAGGAATCGCATGACATAGAACATCGTCGCGTTGCCGATGCCAAAAACGTGCGCGAGCTCGGCGGTAAACAGCGTACCAACGGAAACAACACCCCAACTGAACATGATCCGGGCGATCCATAACCTTGCCCCCACGCGATGCATGACGATATTGCTGGGAATCTCGAGTGCGATGTAGCCAACGAAAACACGCTTGCACCCAATGCGAACGCGGCATCGCTTATTTGAAGGCCGCCGAGCATCTGCAATTTGGCAAAACCGATGTTCACCCGATCCAAAAACGAAATCGCGTGGCATAGGAAGAGAATCGGTGCAATCCGCCAGAGCACCTTCCTATATAGCTTGTCGTCCACATCGGCATCGACGGGCGGACGTTCATCACCACCCGGTTCATTGCTTATCATCCGTCCTCTCCCTGCCGCGCTTTGGCGATTCAAGGCTATTTTAAATTGTTTCTCTTGCAAATCCTGCACGTCAGTCACCGTATTTCGGGACAGTCAAACCCCGGTTCTCGGCATCGCTCAAAAGAGCGTCGTAGCCATGCTTCGAGAATTGCGGGTGGCACGCCACGCCGATATTGAACGGGCTTTGCGCAAAACCATGCCCCAGTATCGCTGGTCATACTGAGTGGCCTGAGTTCGTCCAGCATTTCCTCGCCCTGGTTCTTCTTTAACGAGAACGAGCGTATCGCAAGCCTGCGAACGCCGCGCACACCTGTCGTGCGCCATAAAATCATTTTTTTCAGTGACTTAGCAATAACCGCCATGATGTTCAAGGGTATTTTCCAGGATCGGATCAGGCACATTCGTGTAGCGCCGCCTCCCGGTCATGCCCTTGCCTCTGTCCCCATGAGATGAATCATGACCGGGATCGCCTTCCTGCTGGCGAGGACCGCTTCTTGCTGCACCTGTTACGACCTTCGTCGTGAAGCAAGACTGGAGAAAACATATGAATACCCGTTTGACTGGTAAAAAAGTGCTGTTGATCACCTCAAACGCTGGCGTCGAACGCGATGAACTACTGGAGCCGTTGAAAGCGCTGGCCGCGGACGGCGGCACGATCATCCACGCATCGATCGATGGCGGAGCAGTGCAGACGGTCCTGCATGATACGGAAAAGGACGCCGTCGTCCAGTCCACCGTCAAACTCGCCAACGTTTCCGCAAAAGATTTCGACGTACTGGTCGTGCCAGGCGGTACAGTCAATGCGGACCAGCTTCGCGTGAACGAAGCCGCGCAACATTTGGTACAGGCCTTCGTCAAGGCATCGAAACCCATTGCCGCGATATGCCATGGCCCATGGGTGCTCGTCGATGCAGGCGTCGTGAAGGGGAAGACACTGACGTCCTATCAGAGCGTCAAGACCGATCTGTTGAATGCGGGTGCGCTAGACTGGGTGGATAAAAACGTCATTCGGTGTCCTGCAAACGGCTGGACATTGATTACGTCACGGAATCCCCGTGACCTGGATGCATTCTCTGGCGCGATTGCTGAGGAACTCGCCGCCTAATGGAAAAACGAGATGGCATGTCCCGCGAGTTCACATCGCCGGACATGCCTGCATGACTATCGTTGCACGCCCATCAGCCGATATCCCACACCGGTTTCCGTGACCAGGTGCGCGGGCTGCGCTGGTTCACGCTCGAGCTTTTGCCGGAGGTTGCCCATATACACTCGCAGGTACTGCGTGTCCTGCTGGTGTGCGGGCCCCCACACATCCGTCAATAACTGACGGTGTGTCATGACGCGACCGGCATTGCGGATCAGACAAGACAGGAGCCGGAATTCGACCGGCGTAAGACGTACATGCTCATCGCCAAGCATGACGGTGCGCGCGTCCAGATCGACTTTGACATCACCAAACCGAATCTCCGATGAACTTCCCTCGCCAATAACGTGGCCGCGATTGGTTCGCCACAACAACGCATGAATGCGCGCAATCAGCTCGCCTGTCCCAAAAGGCTTTGTAAGGTAATCATCGGCCCCTGCTTCGAAACCCGCGACTTTTTCCGCTTCATGACTGCGCGCGGACAAGATGATCAGCGGCATATCGCTCCATGCACGCACCTTGCGGATAACCTCCAGGCCATCCATATCCGGCAAGCCAAGGTCGATGATCAAAAGATCCGGCTTGCGTGTCTGGGCCGCGACAATCCCTTCCTTGCCGGTGACTGCTTCGTACACGGTGATACCCCGATTTTCCAACTCGGTCCGAACGAAACGCCGAATCTGCTTTTCATCCTCTATCAGTACTACCGACACGGCCAGCTTACTCATGCTCTCCATCCCCTCGTTTCGCATCTGCGGCGATCAAACGTCCGGAGCATTCCTCATCACGCATGTCGTCCTCCCCCATTTCCTCGATAGCCGGCGGCTGCACGTCCGCCGGCAATGTCAGCGAGAAGCTTGCGCCGATGCGTTCGCCCGTAGCACTTATCCGGTTGCGTGCCTGCATCTGGCCTCCGTGTGCTTCGACGATCGCGCGGCAGATTGCCAGTCCTAATCCGACCCCGCGCGTTGCCGACTCCTTGACGCCTCGCGTGAATTTATCAAATATCTTGCCCTCGGTGCCAGGCACGAGACCCGGACCGATATCGTTCACCGCCACCTTGACGAAGCGGCGCGCACCATCATGCACCACCGTCCCGACGATACCAATCGTCGTACCCGGCGTTGCGTACTTGCAGACATTCTCAAAAAGGTTGACGAACACACGCTCCATCAGCACCGCATCGAGTCGAATCATCGGCACATCGGACGCGATGGTCACCGTCACGGGACGACCATCCAATATTCTGCGGCACAACGCAAGCGCCGCGCCCACCGCTTCCTCCAACATCAGCCATTGCAAATCCAGCTTTATGCCCCCTTGCAACCTGGCCATATCCAAAAGATTACTGACCAGGCTGACCATGTGCTGCGCTTCGCCGTGAATCGTATTCGCCAGATCGATCCCCTGGTCATTGCGGGATGACGTCGATTCGCGAAGCTGTGCCGCCAACGTGGCGGCCAAACCAAGGATCGCCGTCAACGGTGTGCGAAGATCATGAGAAATGGTCGCCAACAAGGAATTCCGCAGTCGCTCCGATTCCATGGATACCAGGGCGTCCTGCGCGATCTCCACGTAGTGCACGCGCTCCAATGCCAGCGCTATCTGAGAGGCAAACGTTTCCAGCAACCGGTTCTGTTCGGGAGAAGCCCATTGCGTGTTCCGGTTACTGACCAACGCCATTACACCGCGCGTGCGCATCGGCGCCTTTAGCGGCAAATAGTAGGCCGTGCTGGCGGGCAGTGTATTCGTGCCGGCGCCGGCAGGCTGCTGCCGATCGTATACCCATTGCGCGACATCGATCGCAAGCGATTCCTCCGGTAATGCCGTCATCGGGTCCGGATGATCGATTTTTTGCCGGACCTGGTCTTCACTATCAGGAAGGAGGACCGCCACACGCGCGCCGAATACCTCGTGGGTATGACGCGTCGCAATCTCGATAATCTGGCCTTCCGTCAGCGCCGCCCCCAGTTCCTTGACCATCGCATACATCGCCGCCGTGCGGCGCTCTCGCGCGGACGCGGCACGCGCCTGTCGGCGCAGACTCGACGTCAAATGACTGATCGTCAAAGAAGTCGTCAGCATCACGACGAAGGTCAGTAAATACTGTGTATCGGCGATTGCAAAAGAAAAGCGCGGATCGACACAAAAGAAATCAAACAGGAAGACGCTGAGGAAAGACAAATAGGCGCCCGGCCCCCGACCTAGCTTTACTGCCGCAAAGACAACGCCGAGCAAATACAGCATCACCAGATTGGACAAGTTTGCCTGCGATAGCGACAAAGTCACGACGGCCGTGATCGCTGCCGCGATGATCGTCGCAATCACGTAGGCCGACAATGGCGAGCGGGGGTCTCCTGACGACTCGCCACGTCGCAGCAATGGTCGCCTCGCGCGCTTATCCGCATGCCGAACGTCGGATGAGGGTGCGATCAACGTCAGCTCGACCTGTGGGGCGGCCTGCGCGAGGCAGGCGGCGAAAGGCGGTTGCAATAACGCGCGCAAGCGGCCGCGAGATGATTTACCCACCAACACTTTTGAGACATTGCGCATCAATGCGTAAGCAGCCAATGATTCAGCCGCATTAGCACCATCAAGCACAACCGTTTCGGCACCCAACTCACCTGCCAGCTTCAGCGCCTCGAAAGTCGGCTTGCGCTCGACGTCGGCAAGCCGATGCAAGCGCGGTGTGTCGACGTACACCGCCAGCCAATCGGCCTTGAGGCTGCTTGCCAGTCTCGATGCGGTTCGTACCATGGCAGCACTGTCCGGACCAGGACCCACGCACACGATCAATCGTTCTCGCGCCCGCCATAACCGTTCAATAGATTGGTCGGCGCGGTACTCGCGCATTTGCGCGTCCACACGGTCAGCCGTCCGGCGCAATGCCAATTCCCGCAACGCAATGAGATTGCCTTTTCGAAAGAAGTTCTCGATGGCTCGCTCGGCCTGCGCCGGCATGTAGACCTTGCCGTCGCGCAAGCGCTCCAACAACTCCTCGGGTGGCAAGTCCACCAGCGTCACTTCGTCCGCCAGATCGAAGATCCTGTCCGGCACGGTTTCCCAGACACGTATCCCGGTGATCTGGCCAACGATATCGTTCAATGTTTCCAGGTGCTGGACATTGACAGTCGTGTAGACGTCAATTCCCGCATCCAGCAATTCCTGAACGTCCTGCCAACGTTTCGCATGGCGCGCGCCGGCGACATTGGAATGTGCCAACTCATCGATCAGGATCAGGGCTGGGCGTCGCGCGAGGGCAGCATCCAGGTCGAATTCAGCGAGGCGCCGACCCCGCTGTTCGAAGTACGCCGCCGGCAAGACCTCCAATCCGGACAATAAGGCAATGGTCTCGCGTCTTCCGTGCGTCTCGACGACACCGGCCACGACGTCGAGCCCTTCATCGGCCAGACGATGCGCCGCCTGAAGCATGGCGTAGGTCTTTCCAACGCCGGCCGACGCCCCAAAAAAAATCTTCAGTTTGCCACGCTGCTGTCGGGCTTCGTCGCGTTGGATGCGACTCAACAATTCGTCTGGATCAGGCCTTTCTGTCACGATGCGGATTGCGAGATGGATGGCGCCTGGGCCGGATTGGGCGCCGCATTGCTAGGATCAGCGTGACTGCCCGGCAATGCATCGTCCAGGGCCAGGTTCAAAAGCAGCACATTGACCCGGGGTTCGCCGAACACGCCCCACTGCCGATCGACGGTATATTGCTTGATTTTCGCACGAATTGCATCCACGGGAACGCCTCGTGCCCTGGCAACGCGATCGGCCTGATAATCGGCCGCGGCAGGGCTGATTTCCGGGTCCAACCCACTGGCCGAGGAGGTGACGAGGTCGACCGGAATCAGTGCCGCGTTCGTCGGGTCGGCATCGCGCAAGGCGGCAATCCGCCCTTTTACCTCGTCGATCAACGCAGGATTCGTCGGTCCGAGATTGGATCCGGACGATGCCGCGGCATTATAGGGATTCGGAACCGTAGCGGAAAGGCGGCCCCAAAAGTATCGCGGCGCATCGAATTGCTGCCCGATCAGCGCGGACCCCACCGGTTTGCCATCATGATAAACAAGGCTGCCGTTGGCCTCTTTCGGGAACACACCTTGTGCGATACCAGTCACCACGGCGGGATACACAACCCCTGTGACAACCGTGAAAGCAACAAGCAAAACGAGCGATGGGCGAAGAACGTTGTTCATCTGGAATGCTATCTCAGTTCATGAGTGACTGACGTGACGCGATGGAAAGCCGCCCGCCGATAAATAACAAGTACGTTTCAAGCCCAACCGCACGCAGTCAAAAGCATGTCCACGAGCTTGATGCACGGAAACGGCAAGAGCAGCCCTCCCAGACCATAGATCAGCAGATTGCGCCGCAGCAGCGCTGCTGCCCCAAGTGCGCGATATCGCACACCGCGTAATGCCAATGGAATCAGAAACACGATAATCAGGGCGTTGAAGATCACTGCCGACAGAATTGCCGACGATGGCGAACTGAGATGCATGACATCGAGGACCCGCAATTGGGGATACGTAGTCGCAAACGCCGCTGGAATGATGGCAAAATACTTGGCGACGTCATTGGCAATCGAAAAGGTTGTCAGCGCGCCGCGCGTCATCAACATCTGCTTGCCGATTTCGACGATTTCAATCAGTTTTGTCGGGTTCGAGTCCAGATCGACCATATTCCCCGACTCCTTCGCGGCCTGCGTCCCGGTATTCATCGCCACCGCGACATCGGCCTGGGCAAGTGCCGGGGCATCATTTGTGCCGTCGCCTGTCATGGCGACCAGTCGGCCTTCCGCTTGATGCGATCGGATCATGGCCAGCTTGGCTTCCGGCGTGGCTTCGGCCAGAAAGTCATCGACTCCCGCTTCGGCGGCAATCGCCCCGGCGGTCAACCGATTGTCCCCGGTGATCATGACCGTCTTGATGCCCATCTTGCGCAATTCCGCAAAACGCTCTTTGATCCCCCCTTTCACGATATCCTTGAGTTCGACAACGCCGACGACTTCAGCAGGCGCGTCGCCGTCGAGGCGACGTTGCGCCACAACAAGCGGGGTACTGCCACGACGTGATACGTCGTCCACCGCATGTTGCACCGCGGCAGGGAAGTCACCCCCGCTTTCCTCTACATACCGTCGAATGGCTGTTGCCGCGCCCTTTCGCAATGCACGGTCTGGAAGATCCACACCGCTCATCCTCGTCTGCGCACTGAACGGAATAAAGGTTGCCTGCAAGGCAGCCATATCACGCTCGCGTAAATTGAAGCGCTGCTTTGCCAATACGACAATGCTGCGCCCTTCAGGCGTCTCGTCCGCCAGCGAGGCAAGTTGCGCGCCATCGGCAAGTTCGGCTTCCGTCCGATTCGGCGCGGGAACGAAAGCCGACGCCTGACGGTTGCCCAACGTAATCGTTCCCGTCTTGTCCAGCAACAACACATCGACATCGCCCGCCGCTTCAACCGCACGACCTGATGTGGCAATCACGTTGGCCTGCAGCATGCGACTCATGCCGGCCACGCCGATCGCGGACATCAAGCCTCCGATGGTCGTTGGAATCAAACACACCAGCAACGCGACCAAGGCCGTAATAGACACGACGTGTCCCGCTTTCATGACGGAAACCGAGAATATCGAGAATGGCAATAGCGTGGCGGTAGCGAATAACAAGACCAGGGTCAACGCCACCAACAGAATGGTCAGCGCGATCTCGTTTGGTGTTTTTTGCCGTTTGGCTCCCTCGACCATCGCGATCATGCGGTCCAGAAACGCTTCGCCTGGATTGACACTCACCCGCGCAACGATCCAGTCCGACAATACTCGGGTGCCGCCTGTAACGGCGGTGAAATCGCCCCCTGACTCACGAATCACCGGCGCCGACTCGCCAGTGATGGCGGATTCGTCGACGGCGGCAACCCCATCGATTACTTCGCCATCCGCGGGAATGGTATCGCCCGCCTGGATGACCACAAGATCACCCTTGCGCAAAGAAGATGCATTGATCAACTCGAACGCGTCATGACGTGCTGGATCGACGAGCTTCTTCGCCAATACATCGCGCTTAGCTTCTCGAAGCGATGCGGCCTGCGCTTTCGAACGCCCCTCGGCAAGGGCTTCGGCAAAATTCGCGAAAAGCACGGTGAACCATAGCCACAGTGCGATGGCGAGGATAAAACCCGCCGAATCGGATGACGCGGGACGCCCCACCAACGCCGCGATCCACAGGACAGTCGTCAAAACGCTACCCACGTAGACGCAAAACATGACCGGGTTGCGCAGTTGTGTGCGGGGCGAAAGTTTCTTGAACGCGTCAATGCAAGCGGGCTTCAACAACGCCGGATCAAACATCGAGCGGGAGGCGGAGCGCGACGTAGGCGACAAGGCCGAAGGCGTCTGCGTTGGCGCCTTATTCAACGGAGAATTCATGACGTTATCTTTAAAGGGAAGCGCTTAGTGGGGGGCGAGCATGATCAACTGCTCAACTACGGGTCCAAGCGCGAGCGCAGGAACGTAGGTCAGCGCACCAACCAACACGATCGTGCCCAATATCAGCACCACAAATAACGGTCCGTGCGTCGGCAAGGTACCTGCGGTTTGTGCAAGTCGCTTCTTCGCGGCCAGCGCGCCAGCCATTGCGAGCACCGGTATGATCCAGACAAAGCGCCCCAGCCACATGGCGATGCCGAGCAATACGTTGTAGAACGGCGTGTTCACCGTCAGCCCGGCAAATGCGCTGCCATTGTTGTTCGATGCGGACGTAAAGGCATAGAGAATTTCAGAGAAGCCATGCGGTCCTGGATTGAGGATGCCGGCAACGCCCGCATCGGCCAGGACCGCGATGGACGTGCCGACCAGTACCAGAAACGGGGTAAGCAATACGGTGATCGCCACCATTTTCATTTCATATGACTCGATCTTCTTTCCGAGATATTCCGGCGTGCGCCCGATCATCAGGCCAGCAACGAACACGGCAAGGACCGCGAAGATGATCATGCTGTAAAGGCCCGCCCCTACTCCCCCGAAGATCATTTCGCCCAATTGCATCAACAGCATGGGAACCAGGCCGCCAATGGGTGTCAACGAATCATGCGTGGCATCGGTGGCACCGGCGGATGCGGCCGTGGTCGCGACGGTAAATATGCCCGTCTGCGCAATGCCGAAGCGCGTTTCCTTACCCTCGGCATTACCTCCGGACTGCATTGCCGTGGCAGCCTGATCCACATGCAACGCAGCAAAGGCAGGATTACCAGCCTGCTCCGACGTCAGCTCGACCCCCACGGCCAACACGAATGCAATCGTCATAGCGGCGAGCAAAGCGCGTCCTTGTCGCTTGTCACCTACCATACGACCAAATGTCACGCACAACGCCGCAGGTATCAACAGCATCACGAGCACCTGCATGAAATTGCTCAGCGGCGTGGGGTTCTCGAATGGATGTGCGGAGTTGGCATTGAAAAAACCGCCGCCGTTCGTGCCCAGCATTTTGATCGCTTCCTGCGATGCCACCGGACCTAACGCCAAGGTTTGCTTGTCGGCTGTCCCGTCAACCATGACCGGCTCGCCTTTTGCATTTTTAACGGGGCTACCCGCTGCGTCGAGCTTAGGCGTTTGGTACGTCGTGGTTTGTAAGGTGGCCACGTCGCGATAGGGCGAAAACGTTTGAATAACGCCCTGCCCCGTGAGAAAGACCGCGAATACGATAGCGATCGGCGCAAGGATATACAACGTGATGCGCGTCAGGTCTACCCAGAAATTGCCGATCGTGCTTGTCGTATGGCGTGCGAAGCCGCGGATCAGCGCGATTGCAACGGCAATCCCGGTGGCCGCCGACAGGAAATTCTGCACGGTAAGACCCACCATTTGCGCAAAATAGCCCAGCGTGCTTTCGCCGCCGTATTCCTGCCAGTTCGTATTGGTGACAAAGCTGATCGCCGTATTGAATGCCGCATCCGGCGTCATATTGGCCATGCCCTGCGGATTGAGCGGAAGCCATTGTTGTAATCGCAGGATCGCATACAACAGCAAGGTGCCGGCACCGCTGAATACCAGCAGGCAGAGTGCGTACCGCTTCCACGACATCTCGCTGCCGGGGTCGACGCCGGCGAGCTTGTATAACAATCGCTCGACCGGTCGTCCGATGCGCCGCACGACGAATGACGATCCATCCATGACGGACGCGATATAACGTCCTACTGGGAAGGCCAACACCAATAGCAACACGATGAGCACGGTTGCCTGGCCCAGATTATTGGCATTCATTCCAGATCCTCCGCCCGGATAAGCGCGTACACCAGGTACACAAAAAGCAGCACCGATGCGGCGCCGGCCGTCCACACACTCCAGGCGCTCATGGGCGGCCTCCGGGCGGGCGATGCAAGCGGGTACACCCTTGGATCAGCACCGCGCAGAGCGCGCACAAGCCGAGCATGCCGGCCAGATAGACAACGTCCATTTGATTCCTTCCTCATGGGGATTGGGTCAAGACGAAGACTATCTAAAGGGCCATAAAGAACCTGCAAAGAAAGTAACGACCGGTATAAAGAAACTATAAATTCTTTGTTGCTCAGGCGAGCTTCAATTAAACAGGCACGCGAACATTCACCCGCGGGCGGGTTTTGCAGAAAGAATCACGCTGGCAAGTCGCTCTGCGGCCGTCCACATCTGGGCAACCGTGAAGCCACCAAATCCCAAAATTAATCCCGGACGACCCGTTCCGGGTGCGAATGTCGGGGACACCGCGCGGACAGCAACGCCGACATCAGCAGCGGCGAGGGCAATCGCGCGATCGTCCAGGTTTGCTGCCAGCCAGAGCACGAGGTGCATGCCCTGATCTCCTGGCGCAACCCACGCATACGCGGTCGGCAATAGTGCATCCAGTGCCGTCAGCAAAGCCTTGCCATAGGCGGCATATACATTGCGGACTTTTCGGATATGCCGCTCCAGATGCCCCTCCTGCATGTAGGCCGCCAGCACATACTGGTCGGCCTCGGGTGGATGACGATCCAGGCATTTTCTCGACGAGCCCAGGCCAGCAGGGCGTTGCGCCTCGCCATGCTCAACGGCATCCCCATCGGATATTGGTGCGACGGTGTAATGTAAGCAGCACGCGCGTGTACAGCCATGCGAATGCCTGCTTCGACGTCAATGCCATCTGCGTCCACAGGCACGCGAATCATTGTCTCTCCGTAGCCAGTGCTTTCCAGCATTGCTGTCACACCGCGATAGGAGGGATTCTCGACCCAGACTGCATCTCCCCGCGTGAGTAACACCTGACTCGTCAGATACAAGCCCTGCTGCGTGCCGCTCGTTACGATAACCTGGCTCGCCTGACATTGAACCGATCGTGACTTGCGGACATAGTTCGCAATGGCTTCGCGCAACGGTAACACCCCCTGTGCCTCTCCATATCCCGCGGGCGCACCGGGGCCCGTTGCACGCACGCGATTACCAAGCCGCCGCCAAGCGTCTCCGGGCATGGCCGATCCGAATGGTATGGATACCCGCGAAGGGCACCGCCGGCAGCGCGCGGAATTCGGCGGTGATTCGCGCAAAGCGTGCAGCATGAGGCGGCAATACGGCTCTCGGCAAGTCGACACGCTGCTGTTCCGAAGCATTGCGATCACGTACTTGCGCGGGTTGTATGTCGGTGAAGGCAATCGCCACACGCGTGCCCGCACCGCTTTTCGACTCAAGAAAGCCCTCCGCGATCAATTGCGCGGAGGCCTCCACCACTGTTCCACGAGCGGTTTGCAGCACCGCTGCCAGCAGCCGGGTCGAAGGTACCGCCTCGCCCACTCGCAAATCCCCTCGCTGGATGGCATCTCGAAAAACCTGCGACAGTTGGCGAGCGAGATTTCCGGCACCGCGATCCAGTACTGGCAACCATGGTAAGTCGACATTACTCGCCGTGCGCGGCATGATAGTGGTCTATTCATTTGTATCAAAAATGGATCTACAGAATAAACCATTTCCTTGGGATAATCGACGAAACACCATCGGACCGCTTTCCGGTTGTCCCTTCACCGCCCCGCCACGAACGAGTCCATCATGTACATTCCATCCGCGTTTCTCGAAACCGACACCCAGGTGCTGCACGCGTTGATGGTCGAACATCCGTTAGGCACGCTCGTGACACGGGATGCGCAAGGATTCGATGCCAATCATCTGCCATTCGAATTAAGCGCGGATGGCGCATTCGGCACGCTGCACGCCCACATTGCACGTGCCAATCCCCTCTGGCAAACATGCACCAATGACGACAACGTCATGGTGATCTTTCACGCCGGCGACGCGTATATATCGCCGTCCTGGTACCCTAGCAAGCATGAACATCATCGTCAGGTACCCACCTGGAATTACACAGTGGTGCATGCGCATGGCCGGATCCGAATTCGAGACGACGAGGCGTTTGTACGTGGCGTCGTCGCACGGTTGACCCGAACGCATGAGGCGGGCGAGGCGGTGCCGTGGAAAATGGGCGATGCTCCGTCGGACTATTTGAATACGATGTTGAAGGCGATCGTTGGTGTGGAAATCGAAATTACCCGGCTCGTGGGCAAACGCAAATTGGGGCAGAACAAGGATGCAGCCGATATTCGAGGTGCCAGTGACGCATTGATCGCGCGAGGCCAGCATGAAGTGGGCGCCGCGATGTCGGCACTCGCTGCAAAGAAATAACGTTAACGCTGGCAAGCGCCGTTAAAGTGCCCCAATAACACAGCACACGGGTATGGGGAATGCTAGTAAAGCGCGCGAGCACGCCTACGCAGGCGCCCTGACATCACCGGAGACGACATGACCCTTGGCCGAGCCGTCGCATGGGTATTGTTGACTGTCTTGCTTGGCGGGTTTGGCGCGGCGTGGATGATCAAGCAAGGTCAGGTCCCCGTGCCGGAGCGATTCAACCCGTTCATGCCGCTTAACGTAGCGGCGGCACCGGGACCGTTGACGACGTGGAAATTCTGGCAAGCAACGCATGATCCAGCGCGGTGCATGGCCGCCCTTGCGACATCCGGAATGACGTTTGACGCGGTAGCCGATACCACTTCTGTAAATGGCTGCTATGTCCATGACGCGGTGCGCGTCTCGCGACTCTCCGACGCCGCCGTCAACCAGCCTTTCCTTGCGAGCTGCCCACTGGCGCTGAGTCTTGCCATGGCGGAGCGACACGCCTGGCAGCCTGCGGCGGCGCTACAGCTCGCTCGCATCACCCGCATTGATCATGTTGGTACCTTCGCCTGCCGCAATATCAATCATGCATCACAAGGCACTCTTAGTGAGCATGCCCATGCAAACGCAATCGACATAGAAGCGTTTGTCCTCAGCAACGGACAACGCATATCAATCGCTGATGATTGGCATCGCGACACGCCGCGAGGAATGCTTTTGAAACAGGCACGAGACGGCGCCTGCCGCTATTTCCACGTCGTCCTGGGGCCTGATTACAACGCCCTTCATCACACGCATTTGCATCTCGACATGGGTCCCTACCACACCTGCCGTTGAGCACGATCGGCAAAGCGCATTGTGAAGGACCGCGCGCTCCCCTGAATATCGACGCTCAACGACGTGGCGCACGAATGGCGATGGGATGTACCGCCGCGTCGGGCTCCCGGAAAGCAAATTTTCTCAGCAATGTCCTGTATCCACCAGCGACCCGGAAACCGCCGTTTTTCTGTATGTAATCGATGGATCGCAGGCGATAAGCCGCTGCCAGCAGATACCATGGCAGCCCCGGCAAATCGTGATGCACGAGATGGTAGTTGTTGTTCAGGTAAAGCAGACGCATCGGCCATCCCGCCTCATTGATTGCGGTACGCTCCCCAACAACCTCCGCCGCGCGATGCTCATAGAATGACCGAATCATTGACAGCGACAATGCCGGCCATGAAACAGCAATGAGGTAGTACCATACCGGAACGCCAGCCCAATGCCGCATCCCCACCAGCATCGCGAACAACAACAGGCCATGCGTGCACCACATTCTCAGATAGTGCCATTCGCCATGCGCTAGCGCATTCGCCGCATCTGCATAAGTTCGAGCCACCGCTAACGGCGGTCCTACAATCATCCGGCCAATGAACGTACGCTGGATTTTGCACAGTTGCCGCGCCATCCGCGACATGCCTTGCCATCTGGCCGCATCTACATAATTAGTCTCAGGGTCCAGCCCCGGAACTGTCAAGTCTGCATCCCGATGATGCCGTATGTGCAAGTCGCGGTAAAGCGTATAGGGATACCACACCGCCAATGGCGCATAACCCAAAAACTTGTTAAATTGCCAGGATCGCGTTGGATGGCCATGCAACAACTCATGTTGCAATGACATATACCATGCCGCGGAAAAAACAAGCAAAGGTGTGGCTAGCAACAAACTCAACCACTGCAAATGCAACAACACCAGCGTGCCGATCCACATTCCATAGACACTCACACATACTGCCCACGTCGGCCATTCGGATCGGGCAATGAAGCGCTCCTGCAGGCGGCATATCGCACGCGCATGTTCCGCATCAAAGAAAGCGGTGGCGTGCGTGCCGTTTTCGGCTTCCCCGCTTTCTTTATGATTTGTATTCCTATTCATCAATTCACCCACCTCGTTTCCCACTGGCCATCCTAATTCCCATGAACCTCGACCGGGAAGCGAAAAATGCTTGTATCGATATCACGCAGGCTGCTATACTCGCTGGAAAATGCGAAAATCCGCCGACCTAGACGTGCCAATGCCGTCGGACGTCCTCGGCTAAGATAGTGATGGGTAGCCGGCCGCGATTGCCCTGGATTCCGCGGAAACAATGGCGTGATACGCCGCACGATTCATGGGCGCGATGCCCGTTAAACGCAGTGCACGCGCACGCCCGTCGTCGAGGGTGATCGCTGTGGCGAGCGCCACTCGCAGTTGCGCCAGCAGCGTACCGTCCACGTAAGGCGACGCGATAAACGGTAGACTGGGCGCAGGGACCGTCAGATCAATGCAGTGGGTTCGTTGCCTGACGAACGGGAATGCGTCACGCGCGTAGGCCAGCGTCACGCAATCGATCGCGGCAATGTCGACATGCCCTTGCGCGACCGCCTGAAGGGAGGCGATGTGCGACCCTGTCTCAACCACCGATGCAAAAAATCGGCCATCTTTCGCAAGTGGCGCCACGCGGTCGCGAAACGCATTCATGCCGCTGTGCGAGTCCATCGTATTATAAGCAGCACGCAAGCCCCGGCAGGCCGCCAGTTCCGTGGCACCTGATGCGTAAGCGTTATCCGAGACGACGATCGCACTTCGATAGGACGGTCCATCACATCCCTCTACATCGAACACCGGTGCCGCAACAACCTGTACCTTTTCCTTTAACTGAAACATCAGTGGATAGCCGCACGTCTGTGATAACAACAGATCGGGACGCTGCCATAATGCAGCGATATCAGGCCCCGGGGCATCATGCACTGTAATGGCGTCCTTGATACCCATTGCCCGCAATTGCATGATGACATCACGTAATAGTGCCCGCCACTGTTGATCCAGTAACGTCGTGACGTTGTACATCGGCAAGGCAACAATCCAATTCATTCAGGCATTCGCACCGACAACGCATCCATGATGATGCCAACAGTATACGTTCTCTCGCCCATCCCGCATGAGCATCCGCGGGGTCATCAGTCTGGTTTCACTGCTCCCCCGGGGCGTAAAAAACATCTTTAATCGCGGAGCAGGGGTAACAATTGCCTGCCCTGTCGTTCAATTTCCTGCAGATAGGGGGTATCGGAAAGGATGAAATGGGAAATGCCCAGGGCCTCGTACTTGCGCAGTGACCGTGCCACTTCCTCGGCCGACCCGACCAACCAGGTCGTGCCAGCGCCACCGCCGCCGTATTTGCCAGGGCTGGTGTAGAGATTATCATCCAATACATCACCACGTGACTGCAAGTCCAGCAGACGTTTTTGCCCTACGGCCAATGTGTGTCTGTGATCATGCCACTGTCCGCCGTCGCCGCGCGCCATCGTCGCCACCCTGGCTTCGGCGTCGGCCCAGGCCTGCTCTGATGTGTTGCGGATCAGCGTGGTGACGCGCAAGCCGAATTTCAACGGTGGCAACGTTCGTCCCGCTATCTCGCTACGTTTTTTCAGGCGGTCGATGCGCTCTGCGATATCCGCCAGCGGCTCTCCCCAGAACAACTGTACATCGGCCTCGGTTGCGGCGACCTCTTCCGCAGCGCTTGACGCACCACCGAAGTACAGCGTTGGATGCCGCCGCTCGCCTCGCGGCTGAATCCGTGGCGACAAGGTTGACGCTGTAACCTGGAAGTGTTCCCCGTTGAAGGTCACATTTTCTTCGGTCCACAAGCGCCGGATCAGTTGCATGAATTCGCGAGTGCGGGCGTAACGCTGCCCGTGATCGCCTTCCCGATCGCCATACGCCGCAAGATCGTCTTTCCCCGACACGATATTGAGACGAACCCGACCGTCGATCAGATTGTCGAGCGTTGCAACGGCAGTCGCTAATTGGGCCGGCTGCCAATAGCCGGGCCGAACAGCAATCAACGGCTCGAACGTCCGCGTGCGCGCGGCCAGGGCCGTAGCCACGGTAAAAGTATCCGGACGGCCCCAGCCGGCACCAAGCAGTGCACCTTTCCAGCCGTATTCCTCGAGCGCTTTCGCCTGTGTGGTCAGTGTCGCCAAACTGTTATGGTCAGCGACTACCTTGTCACCACGATGGCCGGCCACCGACTGATTTGGGATATACCACAGAAATTCCGAGTCGTGGCCCATATGCAACGCCATCCATAAAAGAGAGCGTCCAGCATACCGCGGACGCTATCCCGCGCGAACCAAGCATTTGACATGCTCTTATGCCTATTTTGCATAATGCAGACGTGCGAACCCAGGGCGCCATCGCAGGCCAGTTCACGTACCCGTGACGTGACACATTGCGCACAACCTCAGCGTCGCCAAGAAAATACCTTCCGTCACCTACATTTCAAGTCAATGTAATTTGGGAAAACCATGCCGCTCGGCGAGCAGAGACAGGATTCGGTTTGGATCATCCACATATCTCCGACCGCGCAATGACTTGGCATCGTCAGGCGTGGCCTGTTCATCACCCAGAATGAGGAGGGGGACACCTTGATGCTCTGCGTCCAGCGCGGCGACAACCGTTTCGCGTGGTTTTGGAAACGGCACCCGAATAATGTCGAGACGCGCCGCGCGCGCACGATCGGACGCCAATAGTCCTTCTATCGCAGCGCCGTCAGGACACAGGAAACGTTCTCCCGGGTATTGCGGATCGCTGAAGCCGGCCTCCAGCAAAAACAGCGTGTCACGTTTAGTCATGTATTCCTCCATCGTTGGATGTGCCATGGCGGCACCTTCGAAGCGTAGTCAGGCAGTCTGGCTTGACACAACGAATGATTCGGAATTTGGATATCGCGTTAAAGCACTGCAGCCCGATAGATGCGACACGCTCTCTTTCAATCAAACGTTAGCGCGATACAACAGAACACCATCGCTGTACTTATCGAAAATCAATATTTAGCACTTCAAATACAGACTGCTACGCTTTCACTCCGCATATCCATTTTGATCTACTCAGTCAGCCAGGAAGGCACGTTTTCCAACGGATTTCCCAATAAGGCAAAGTCATGTGTTCAGGAAAGACATCAGCAAGGCGGGATCTCGTCTTGCAGCACGCAAAAAACGGAAGCAGTCTTGCACCACGCACGATCGACTATCCATCTCGTCGTACCGCGTTGCACGGCATTGTTGCTTCCTGCTTGGGCATCGCCTTTGGCAGCACCGCCGCCCGCACGCTAGCAGCCCCCGTCGGCACCTCCGACACCATCAAGCCGGTGTATGGCGGCCGCCTCGCTCTGCTTGTCAATCCAGAGCCGAACGCCTTGGTCAGCTTCGCGACGTCAGCCGGCGCGGAAGAAAAGGCATCGCCAAAAATCACCGAAGGCTTGCTCAGCTATGACTTCGATGTCAAACCACAGCCGCAACTCGCGCGCGCCTGGAACATCAGCGACGACGGGTTGACTTACACCTTTCACTTGCGTGAAGGCGTCTCTTGGCACGACGGCAAGCCATTCGTCGCCAACGACGTCAGACGCTCCGTACAGTTACTAAAGCAGTATCATCCGCGTGGTAGCACGACATTCGCCAATGTCACCTCAGTGGACACACCCGATTTGCACACCGCGATCATTCGACTGTCGAAGCCGGCACCCTATCTTATCTACGCGCTGGCGGCACAGGAATCACCCATCCTCCCGTCGCACCTTTATAGCGATGGCGATCCATTATCGAATCCCAATAATGTGAAACCCATCGGAACCGGCCCCTATCTGTTCAAGGAATGGATTCGCGGCAGCCACGTGCGTCTGGTGCGTAATCCGCATTATTGGGACGCTCCCAAACCGTATCTGGATGAATTGATCCTGCGTTTCATCAGTGATCCATCAGCACGCGCGGCGGCCCTGGAAACCGGCGAGCTGGATATTGCCGGTGAAAATCCCGTACCTTTGCCCGACGTCGCACGACTGAAAAGCCTTGCACGCCTTGCCGTCGAAACACGTGGCTATAGCTATAACGCAGCACAGACGCAACTTCAATTCAATCTGGACAATCCCTACCTCAAAGATGTAAGAGTGCGCCACGCCATCGCCCATGCAATAGATCGTGAGACGATCCTGCGCAGTGTGTTCTTTGGCTTCGGCATATCTTCGCCGTCTCCCATCAGCCCCTTGCTGAGCCAATACTACGACCCGACTGTCCCTACCTATCCCTTCGATCGCGAGAAGGCCGCAAAACTCCTTGACGAAAGCGGGTATCCGCTGCGCGGCGGAACACGATTCGCGCTGACGATCGACTACAACCCCTACGACCCATCTTTCAGGCAACTCGCCGCCTATCTACGTCAGGCGTTGCGTGGCATCGGTATCGACGCCACTGTTCGTTCACAGGACTTCGCCACCTATGTAAAACGCATATACACGGATAGGGACTTCGATCTGGATGCGAACTTTCTCGGCAATACCTTCGACCCCAGCGTAGGTGTGCAGCGCCTCTACTGGTCGAAGAACTTTCGCAAGGGCGTGCCATTCTCCAATGCGACGCACTATACTGATCCCGAGGTCGATCGGTTGCTCGAAGCGGCGGCAACCGAACCTGACGCGATAAAACGGATTGCTTTGTTCAAGGCATTCCAACAAAAGGTAGGTGCCGACTTGCCCATTTACGACCTGATCACATTAAAACAGATCACGGTGTACAACAGACGCGTCCATCATCACACCGTGACGGCGGATGGCCTCAATGGTAATCTCGCTGACGTGTTCGTGACATCAACGTAAATACCAGGGCACTCGTCGGTAACGGTAGCGCCTATAGCGCAATTCCGATCTTGCCTTACCACAACCTGATACCTCAGAAAACTCGCCCTTCGATCAAATGCGTGGTTGTTCCGTTCAGCGCATAGTCACCTAATACACGCGCTTTATGCGACAGCGGGTTGTGACTGAACAACGTTCTGAGATTACGCCAATGGCGGTCGAAATTGTAGATACGGGATGTGGCCGATGCCCCACCCGCTTCGAACAACCGCTCGCCGGCATGCAGCGCCAGCTTGCTGACAATCAATTGTGTACGGGCCGTGGCAAGCGCACTTTGCAGCACTAACGCTTCGGCATCAGGCGCATTGTGTCTGATGGCCTCGGCCGACACACCCAGCGCACGGGCATTTTCTCGGACCAGGGCGTCGATCGCGTGCCGATGCGCGCCTAGCTCCCCGATGACTTGCTGGATAAAAGCGTCTTCCCGCGCCAACGCCGCAGCGCTGTGCAAGGCGGCGCGCCCATGATGCAACACGTAGTCCTCCGCATCGGAAACGATTCGGCGCACGATGCCCGCAGCGGTAGCAACAAGATGCAACTGCCGCAGCGCTCCCCCGTGCCGTCCGGCAAGCGTGGTATATCCACGCGCCCACACTTCTTCCGGATAGACGATCACGTTCGTCAGAACGGTGGTACCGCTGGCCGTCATCCGCTGCCCCATACCATCCCAATCATCGACGACTTCGATACCGTCGCGGTCCCGAGGCAGAATGACGCTCGCGGCTGTACCATTCTCGTCCAATACGTTGAAGCGGACAAAGTCCGAGAAAGCCGTTCCCGTGGTGTAGTACTTCTTGCCACTCAAACGAAAATGCGTCCCATCCCGCACCAACTGCGTCGTGACTTGCCCAGGTTTCGCCGTGCCGCGTTCGGTCGATCCGCCACCGAACAACGCACCGCCGACGATACGATCGATCTGGCGCTCCAGAAAGGGCGCAGGGGCGGATACATATAACCATTCTGTTGTATCAAAATGCGTCCGCAATGCATGCGCGACGTTGGATTCTTCGGCCGCAAGGGTCATAACGATCTCGAACAAGTCCTCAAGACTCCCGCCTAGGCCACCGTACTCGGCCGGTATCCGCAAGCGCCCCAAGCCCGACTCTCTGAATAGTGCAAAGCCGTCATAGGGGAGAATGCGTGCAAGCTCACGCTCTGCCGCGTTGCGACCAATCTCCTTGGCCAATGCGGGTACCGCACTCAGCACCGTCGCACGTTGCGCAGCGGAGTTCAGCCGTATATTCATGTCTCGATCCTATTTTCTGATTGATAATCCGGTCGATCACGCGCCGAATGGCATGTGTCACAGGCGATTTTCGATATACGTTGCACCCATCGCGGTAAGACGATCCCTTTCGTCGTCATTCGCGACGGCGGCGAAGACGATACGGACCCTCGTCATTCCGCCAAAGCGAACGAGTGGCCGAACCACGCCATCCCGCAATGCGGTGGCAGCATGCGCGACGACGAAATCCGGCATGGCGCTGGAATCGATCGACAGCACTTTTCCGGCATCTTCCAGATACGCCGCGACCTTGAAGCCATACGATCGATAGCTGCGCAGCAAATATGCGAGGAACGTCTTGTGCGCCGAGGACGCCGGGGGTATTTCGATAACAACGCGCGCGGGGCTCAAGCCAAGCGAAACCAGCAATTGCGCGAAATGCTTACCATGATCATAACGAATGCTCTTCAGCAGCCGATCGTGAACCGGCAAGAATAGCAGCGAACTCTGTCCCGCAGAAAAGAAGTTCACCGCGTGCACCGCTCTTAGAATACGGTCCGCGTCGATCAAAGACGAATCATCGAGGTCATCGAGTACGCCAGGCAATGCCTGTGTTGCGACATCATTCATCAACGACGATGGTCGCGACGAAAGAATGGGCCGCGCCGCCGCGGGGCCCATTGCGCCATGATATGCGCGCTGCGCGATACGCGAAATCCCGGTGGGATGTGGCGCGAGGGCACCCTTCTCACGCGCCGTCGACCCGCCTGCATCAGGCAATGGACCGGGTATCTCCCAAATTTCAGAGGTAAGGCTGCCAATCCGTTTACCCGCTATTTCTGCGTAGGCGCGTCCCTGCGCGTCAAAGCGGCATTTGATGCCTAGCGTCGGGTGCATCGCGACACGATGACGCAACGACTCGCCCTCGCCGCCGCCCGGCGCCACGCCGATATTGCTGTCGTCGATGGTCAGTTCCATCCGTATGCCACCTGTTTTCACTCGCTTACCCCGTCGCGCTGCATCGTTCCGGCACGACTTTGACGCCGGTGCCTTCACGCAGCACTTCGAACCGCCACCGCTTCCGATTCACGCCGGACGCGCGAACCATCCTCGGGACGCGCGAGACCGAGATGGTCTCGCAGGGTACGTCCTTCGTATTCTTTGCGAAACAATCCACGCCGCTGCAGGATGGGTACGACCTGCTCGACGAATATCTCGAAACCGTCCGGCAACGCATCAGGCATCAGATTGAAGCCGTCGGCCGCCTTTTCACGGAACCATGTTTCTATATCGTCGGCAACCTGCTCAGGCGTACCGACAACCACACGATGCCCACCCCGGCCCGCCAATCCATAAATCAGTTCCCGCACGGTAAGATCATGGCGGCGCGCGTGTGCGATCGTCGCATGGAAGAATGTGTGGTTGCCGTTTCCGCCGTTGGGAACAGGCAGGCTTTCAGGCAGACGCTCATCCAGTTTCAGCCGCCCGACATCCACCCCAAGCGTTCCTGCCAGTCGCTTCAGGCTGTATTCCCACGGAATGAGGTCGACAAGCGCATTGCGTCGCGCGATGGCCTCGGCTTGCGTCGAGCCGATAATCGTTGTCAGTCCTGCAAGCACTTTCACCGCTTCCGGACCACGACCAAAGCCTTGGGCGCGCTCGTGCAAAGCACGCCGATATGCCTGCGATTCCTCCAACGATTGCGATGCGGAAAACACCGCTTCGGCATGCCGTGCGGCGAGCGTTTGACCATCAACCGATCCCCCGCCTGGATTAAAACGGGATGACCCTGCGGTGACCGCGGAACATTCAATGGCCCTGCCACGTCGAAGAAGTCGCCTTGATGCCTGATGGAGTGTACCTTGTCGATATCAACGAATGCCCCAGCGATCTTATCACCTATGAAAGCGTTATCGTCCCACGAATCCCATAGCTTCTTGACGACATCAGTGAATTCCCTTGCCCTGGCGTAACGCTGTTCGTGCGCTGCGACTTCGGCTTTCCCAAAATTGCGTGCCGACGCCGCATCGGCCGTGGTAACGATATTCCATCCGGCCCGGCCAGCGCTAATGTGATCGAGCGTCGCAAACCGGCGGGCAACGTTATATGGCTCGTTGTAACTGGTCGATACGGTACCAATCAAACCAATATGTGACGTCGCCGCCGCGATGGCCGTCAACACCATCGTCGGTTCAAGCGCCAGCAGCGGGCGGAAGTCGATCTGTTCCACCACGGCGGCGTTGTCCGCGAGGAAAACGCCATCCAACTTGGCCGCTTCGGCAAGGCGTGCGATACGCACGAAATGTGAAATATCGAAGAATGCAGAAGGGTCAGCGTCAGGAAGACGCCAGGCCGATGGGACGAAACCGGAGTGCAGAATGTTTATATTGAGATGAAGCTGCCGCTCTGGGCCGTTGTCGCGACGCATAAACACTCCCGGTGAAGGTAGTCCGTCATAGAAGAAACGCTATCCCTCTATTCTGGTCAGCGAGGCGCGACATCGTCAAAGAACCATTTCAGCTATGTTCAGCAGCAGAGATACGCCGGGGATGCCTTGGCACATTCCGCTGCACGCATGAGCGCAGAGTGTCAGCCATGCATGCCCCAACGGCGTACCGTCAGGCGTTCCAGGGTATCAAATACCACATGTTCAATTATCAAACCGATCACCACCACCGCGATCAATCCTGCGAAGACACGGTCTGTGTAGAGCTCGTTGCGATTTTCGAAGATATACCATCCCAATCCGCCACTGCCTGAACTCGTGCCAAAAACCAGCTCGGCCGCAATGGCCGTCCGCCAGGCGAATGCCCAGCCAACGCGCAAACCGGAAAGAATCGCCGGCATCGCGGCGGGCACCAGAACAAAAAGCACCAGACGGATGCCACGTAATCCATAATTTCGACCCGTCATCCGAAGCGTCGGAGACACTGACTGAAAGCCGGAAAATGTACTAAGTGCAAGCGGCCACAATACTGCATGCACGAGGACAAACAGGATGCTGTTTTCCCCTAGGCCAAACCACAATAATGCAATCGGCAACAAAGCAATGGATGGCAGCGGATTGAACATGGTCGTAAGCAAACTGAGCAGGTCGCGCCCTATCCGCGTGGATACCGCCAGCGAGGTCAAGACCAAGGCACTGAATACGCCCAGCACATAGCCCTTCAATAACATCGATAATGAGTTTCCCGCCTTGGTCAGCAGTTCCCCGGACGCAATGCCTTGTACGAATGCCAGCAAGGTATCCGTCGCCGTCGGCAGCAAAAGCGCATTGTTCATCGACAGCGCAAGTACTTGCCATAGCGCAAGCAACACGAGACCAATCAGCGTTTTTCGGAGCCACGTCGTATTGAACTTGCGCGAGACCGCCCTCAGAATCGCGCTGACCGATGGTCCTGAGAGGGGTACATCTGCGGACGGGCGCCGTTCGCCGTCATCGAAGGGTGATATTACTATCTCATACTCGGCGCGAAGCGGTGGCAGTCCAGTGTTCTGCCGCGCGCGCAAAATGTCATCCGCCGACATGCGTCGCCCCCTCGTAATTCGCGTTTTCAGGAAACAGCAAACCGTGAATACGCGCGCTGGCGTCCTGGAAGGCACGCCCCGCCGCATTCCGGTGATCGTATTGATGGCTGTTCAGCTCGCCGCGTACGCGCCCTGGATGAGGACTCAGCAGCAGGATGCGACTGCCGACGATCAAGGCTTCATCAATCGCGTGGGTAACGAACAGCAGCGTGAATGGTGCGTCCTCCCATAAGCGTAACAACTCCTCTTGCATCTTCCTGCGGGTTAAGGCGTCGAGCGCTGCAAACGGTTCGTCCATCAACAATACGCGCGGTTGCATTGCCAATGCGCGCGCAATGGCGACGCGCTGCTTCATACCGCCTGACAACGTATGCGGATATGCATTCGCGAACGCGCTCAATCCGACCTTGTCAAGAAAATGTGCGGCCTGCTCAAGCGCCTCGCGCCGTCCGATCCCTTTCGCTGCGCGTAGCGGGAAGGCGATATTCTCAATCACCGTCTTCCACGGCGGCAATTGATCGAATTCCTGGAATACGACGATCCGATCAGGGCCTGGACCCGTAATCGTTTTTTCGTCAAGCGTGATACGGCCGGCTGTTGGTGCGATGAAGCCTGCAACAGCCTTCAACAAGGTCGATTTGCCACAGCCGGAAGGGCCGAGCAACACGAAGCGATCGGCCTCGTGAACATCAAAGGAGACCCGATGCGTCGCCTTCACGATTCGCTCGGATGTCTTATATTCCAGATCGACGTCAGATACCCGCAACAATACACTGCTACCCGTCTCGATTCCCCTTTGCGTTTCGGCTGCTGTTGAGGCTTTCTTGCGCTCCGGCCGAGTCTCGGCGCCACGCGTGTCCTTTAGCCAATGACTGTGTGCGCTTGAAGACGCCATATCAACTTCCGCTCGCGATTAAAGGATCAGCGAAGAAGTAGTCCCGCCACGATGCGGGCTCGTTCTTGATCGCACCTACTCGGTGCATGAATTGCGCCAGCGGCAGCGTATTCTCCGGCGTCAGTTTGAATGTCACTTCCGGGTTCTTGACGATCTTCAGCAGCAATGCTCGATCGATCTTCGAATGATTGACGCGCAGATAGCTGTCGGCGGCCTCCTCCGGGCGCTGGCGGATCAATTCCGCGGCATCGTTCAGAGCCGCAACAAAGGCGTGATAGGTCTTAGGATTCTCTTGCTTGAATTTCTCCGTGGTATAGAGCACGGTCGCCGAACTAGGGCCACCCAGCACGTTGTAGGAATTCAAGACAATGTGCGCATTGGGGTTTCCGGCCAGTTCCTGCTCCTGGAAAGGAGGCGTGGCAAAGTGACTATCGATTTCCGTTTTCCCCGATATAACGGCCGCGGCTGCATCAGGGTGCGGCAATGCCTGCGTGTATTTATCCAGGCGATTATATTGCGCGTCTCCCCACTGCTTGGCCGCCGCAAATTGCAATACCCGGGACTGCACCGAGACCGTCACCGCAGGAACGGCAATCCGGTCCTTCTCGGTAAAGTCGGCGATCGTCTTGACTTTTGGATTGTTGGAAATCAAGTAATACGGAAAATTTCCCAGCGACGCCACGGCCTTGACGTTCTGCTTACCCTTTGTCCGATCCCAAACCGTCAACAGAGGACCAACGCCAGCACCGGCGATATCAACGGACCCTGACAGCAGCGCATCATTCAGCGCGGCGCCTCCGGACAAGGCGCGCCATTCCGGCTTGATCTGCAATCCCAGCTTGGCGCCCTCTTTTTCAATAAAGCCTTGATCGCGCGCCACATCCAGCAACAAATAGACAATGCCGAACTGTTGCGCAATGCGAATTGTCCCCTCTGCGTGCGCGGTCTGCGATACCACACCCATGCTCAGCGCCGCAGCGACGGAAAGGCAGGCCATACGGCAAGAAGCGATGCCGCGGATAAAGGAAGCATGTACGAAGTGGTGCGCGGAATGACGGAACAAAGGAAATCTCATTAGGGAATAGCTGATCGATTGAAGCGCGGTACGATGTATCGTGGAACGACGACACGACGTGAGTCGCTGCTCCCGAGCAGATACATGACGCGACGATATCTTCTGATCGGCGTCAAGCGACGTCAACGAACGTCGAGTGCTTCGTTTATCTCTTTTTCATATATCGATCAGCGTTTCCCATGGGCAACGCCTCCAAGACCGTTGTGAAATGCCAACGTCAGTAGGGTGGCAATGGAGTAGGAAGACCAAAGCGCTCGCGCAATGTTGCTTCCTGGTAATCCGTGCGAAACACACCACGTTTCTGCAGGATGGGAATGACCTTGTCGGCAAAAAGATCAAGGTCGTCCGGTAGCGCGGGCACCTGAACCGTATAGCCGTCCACCACACCGCTATCCCACCAGTCGATCAATTGATCGGCCACCTCATCCGGACTACCAAGAACCAGGCGATGCCCTTGTTCATAGCGTCTGATTGCCTGCCGGGCGGTCAACTTTTCATACGTCAGCAAGTCAATCACACTTTGCGTGAAGCCCTGTGGCTGGCGTTGGTTCTCCGCCGTTGCAAATAATGTCGGTGACAACACCGCATCGGGATCAAGTGTATCCGGATCAAGTCCGGCATCGCGTGCGAAACGGTGCAGCAGACCCGCCTCCGAACCGGTATCCGTCAGGCGTTCGTGACGCCGCAAAGCGGCCTCTCGCGTCGGTGCGATGATGGGCACGACACCGGGTGTAATCCGCACATCGGTGGCGCGTCGCCCATGCGCCACCGCCGCACCACGTATCGCCTCCGAAAAATGAGCGGCGGCCTGCTTTGACAACAGTGCGCAATACACAAGTTCTGCATGCTTCGCGGCCAGTGCAATGCCGCCCTTCGATGCGCCTGCCTGCGCGATAACGGGTTGCCCTTGCGCGCTGCACGGTACATTGAGCGGCCCATCCACCGAAAAATGCGCATCACGGTAGTGGATGGGCCGCGCGCTGTCGGCCGGCCATAACGCCGATTCGGTCGACGTGAATCCTGCAGGCAAATTCCAACTACCCCATAACTGCTTCAACACGTCGAGAAACGCGTCCGCACGTGCATAGCGCACGGCCCGTACCGGCAGCGGCGCCGCACCGAAATTTGCCGCCACTTCTTGCTTGAACGACGACACGATGTTCAAACCCAGCCGGCCACCCGAGACGAGATCCAACGTCATCGCCCGACGGGCAAGATTATAGGGTGCGTTGTAGGTGGACGAAGCGGTTGCCACAAGACCAATATCCGGCACATGCGCCGCCAGCGCCGTCAACAGAATGAGCGGGTCGAGCGAATGCAGTGGTCTATCCTTCGAGTCGAGCATTAGTGCCGGGTGATCGGAAAGGAACAGGGCATCGAAGCGGGCCCGGTGGGCGGTGCGTGCAAGGCGAAGGTAATACGCGATGTCGATGAAATCGCCAGGATTTCCCTCTCGATGACGCCAGGAATTCGGGAAATAGCCCGTACTGTTTATGCCAAAATTTAAATGCAACTGACGCGTGCTCATTCAGGCGAACTCCTTGTCGGAACGCGACGCCAGCGACTGCCCAGATGCCACCACGCCAATCCCGCCCTTGATCGGCGGTGGCGCGCCGT
The DNA here is from genome assembly GCF_000970345.1 of Robbsia andropogonis. Lineage (GTDB taxonomy): Bacteria > Pseudomonadota > Gammaproteobacteria > Burkholderiales > Burkholderiaceae > Robbsia > Robbsia andropogonis. The sequence goes on from NZ_LAQU01000008.1 coordinate 47,453, forward strand.
TGACAGCGTAGTCACCAACGATCCGATCGTGATAGACACGCGGATTATGAGACGCGATGGTGCGTGCATTACGCCAATGACGATCGAGTCCCGTACTACGCTTTGTTGCCGACGCCCCCAAGGCATCGAACAGATGTGTGGTCGACGATAGAATCAGATCGGTCACAACCGTTACTGTCTGACTGACCTCAACGTCCGCCACGACGTTTGCCTGCGTGCGTGCGGCCTCCCATGCAAGACGTGCCGGATCGGTCAATGGTGCATCGCCAGACGATATCTCTGTTTCGGCAATCGCGGTAGCGCGCAGGTCGACAACACGTTGCAGCGCTTCCGCTGCCTTCAACACGGCGCTTGTGGACACGTAGCTGGCACTTCGAATACGACCGACGATTTGAAGAATTTGCGGGTCTTCGCTCGGGCGATTGAAGTTGGTACGCCCCGCGTACACACGCTTTCTTGCGGCCACTGCCGACGACAGGTCGGTCGCCGCCGCCTGACCGATACCGGCTAGTGTCGCGATATGAATCAGTTGGAACCATGCTCCGGCAAAGCGGAACCGCTCGGCATGCGGCTTTACCAAGGCATCGTCGATTGCGACATCGTGAAACAGCGCGGTTCCGCTCGCCGTCAACTGCTGGCCAAAGCCCTCCCAGTCATCCAGAATTTCCACGCCGGGTGCACGGGTTGGTACCAGCACGCCTCGTATCGTACCCGTTTCATCAGAGGCGCTAAGATTGATCCAGTCCGCATACAAGGAACCACTGGTGTAGTACTTTTCGCCGTTCAAGACCCATTTATCGCCTCGTCGACGCAATTGCGTCGACAGCGTACCAAGCGGATTTTCTCCTGTCTCGGAAAAACCGCTCCCGGAAAGCTCGCCCGCCCCAAGGCGATCGAGCCACGTGTCGCGCCATGTGCCATCAGCGCTATCCAACACTTCTTCTGTAAAGCCAAAATGCGAGCGTAATGCATTGATCACGTTCGGATCGGCCCGTCCCAGTTCGACCGCGGCGGCGAAAAATTCCGGCAATGTTGCATCAAAACCGCCGTACGCCTTTGGCAACCGAAAGCGCGTAAAGCCCGCGTGGCGCAATGCTTGTATTTCGTCATGCAGTAATGTGTGCGTTCGTTCACGCTCGACGGATCGTTGCCGAATATCATCGAAAATCGGCCGAAAAGGCGCAATCAATGTTTAATAACGCGCACTTGGACCATTGCCCCACCCTGTGTCGACTGCTGGCATTACGCTTGCTCCCTGCTTGAACCTTACCGTTTGCGATGCAGCGACTATCGCGCCAATGCAAAGGGCAGACAAACAACCAAATCTGATTTGAATATGACGCCGAATGGCGGCGAGTCCACCGTCAAGACCCTAAGCAGGCGTCGGCGAGGACTTTCCAATAGGCTGATCAACGCCAGGCACCACTCGCTCATGCGTAAGGCGATCGAAAACGGACGCATCAATCCACGCGGACAAGTCGAAGTCTTGCGATAAGAACCCGTGCTTGACGAGAAACGCCTTGAAATTATCCAAGGCAGCGATATGCTGCGGGTCCAGACCAATCGTCAATTGGGTGTGACTGCCGCGCGGATACGCCGGGGCCACCCAATGCTCGGCCGCGCGAACCTCACGGGCGATATACGCACGCGCCTGGTCCGGATGCGCCAATGCCCACTCGCCAGCGCTTACCGCCGCACCCAATGCTTTCGCCACCAGATCCGGCCGGCGTGTCAACAGGGCCGTATCCACCGTGAGTGGACGCGGTGTCCCATTATTCGCGTGGCGAAGTCGATCCGAGTGTTGCTCGATCTCGACGATGATCCGCGCTCCCGCGATATTCACCGCTTCCAATCCAGGTGCGCCCTTGACAAAGACCGCCTCTACTTCACCGCTAAGCAGGGCTGCGACTTCACGCGCAAACTCGTGGGGTCGCTCGGTCGCCATCCTCATCGCAAGCCCATTGTCGGCAGTCGCACGCGCCTCCGCCAGACTGGTGGGCGTGTGTGCCAACGGTACCAAAGCGACATCGCGCAAAGTCAGCCCCGCGACATCAAGCAAGCTGTCATAACCCCGCAGCGCGGTAGCGCGATGGAAATCGACAATATCGGTGCGTGGGTTATGCGGCAGCCCAAGTCGACGTCCACGAAGATCCGACACGTGACGGATCATGCTCGAAGGCAAGGCGATGATGCCTTGAAATTCATCTACCCAGGACAAACCAATTACGCGTGTCAGTGCACCATTGGCACGTGCCCACAACGCTGGGATATTGCCACCCTGTCGAAACGAATGCGGCTGCGAATGCGTGTAATGCGAGCGTCGAACGACGGGATCCGAGGCGTCCTGCAGTGCTTCCCAATGGATACCGTCGGCGGCGAACGCCTGCGCCAATCCGCCTTGCTGGATTGCCACGCCAAACGGGGTCGGGGCCGGACAGCGCGTGTACCAAAGACGATCGACAGGCGCGGTGGGCGATGCAGGCGACACGAACACGTTACCGGACCGCGCGGCCGACCTATCGTCGAGCGCCGACGCATCCGGCTGCTCGCGAATAATTTCCGAGATGGAAGCAGTCATTTCTCGTGTCGTGGATGTCTGCCAAAAAACGGGTGGCCAGGGTCGTTGTAACCCGGCGTGGATGGGTGCCCGGGCGTGACAAGACCATCTACAAAGGCTTCGTCCTCCGCGGTGAAACGATACGCCAGCGCGGGTTGATAGTCATCCCACTGGGCTTCGGTCCGCGGACCAGTGATCGCCGATGTCACCAAGGCGTTATTAAGCACCCACGCCAGCGCAAATTGTCCGGGTGTCAGCCCCCGGGCTTCCGCATGCGCCTTGACTGCCTGCGCCAATGTCAGGTTTTCAGGACGCCACTCCGTCTGGTGCAGCCGACGATCCTGCCTTCCGGCACGCGTATCCGCGCCCGGCTTTTCCCCCGGCGTGTACTTGGCCGTCAACACGCCACGAGCCAGCGGACTATACGAGACCACACCAAGCCCGTAATACGCCGCCGCTTCGAGCTGTTCCTGCTCGGCCTGGCGATTCGCCAGGTTGTATAACGGTTGGCTTGCAACGGGGCGATCGATATTCAACGCATCCGCGGTCCGGCTGAATTCGGCAATCTTCCAGGCGCGATGGTTGGACAAACCGTAGTAGCGGATTTTGCCAGCGCGAATCAGATCGTCGATCGCGCGAAGGGTCTCGGCGACAGGCGTGGTGTGATCCTCGCGGTGCAGATACAGCAAATCGATATAGTCAGTCTTCAATCGACGGAGGCTCGCCTCCACTGCCTGAATCGTATATTTTCGAGACGCACCTTGATCATTTGGACCATCGCCTCGCGCGTTGACATACTTGGTTGCAAGCACCCACTTATTTCGTTGATCGGCGATCAAGCGACCTACTACTTCTTCGGATGCCCCCCCGTTATACCCGTCCGCTGTATCGATGAAATTGACCTTCTGTTCAAACGCCTTGTCGACAATACGGCGCGCCGTGGCCTCGTCGGTTTGACCGCCAAACATCATCGTGCCTAATGATAACGGGGATACCTTGACTCCCGAACGCCCGAGATTTCGATATGACATGCGCAACTCCTGGAAACGTGTAACAGATAATCTGATCAGGCGGCACGCGGCACCGCCGCGATCAGCGACTGCGTATAAGGATGCCGCGGGTTATCCCACAACGACTGATGGTCCCCTTCCTCGACGATCTGGCCACCATGCATTACCAAGACCCGGTCGGCGATATAACGCACCACCGCCAGATCATGATAAATAAAGAGATAGGACAAGCCCAGCTCCTGCTTCAATTCGACCAACAGGTTCAAAACCTGCGCCCGCACGGAGACGTCAAGGGCGGAAACCGGCTCATCGCAAATGACCAACGCCGGTTGGAGTACGAGCGCACGCGCAATGCCGATACGTTGACGCTGCCCACCAGAGAACTCATAGGGATAGCGGCGCAACGCATCCAACGGCAAATCGACTCGGCGCATGACATCGACGATTCGCGCATGGCGTTCGTCACGGTCGCGGATATGGTGCGCTTTCAACGCGGCATCGAGAATGCCTTGCACATCATGACGCGGATTCAGCGACGCAAACGGATCTTGGAAAATCATCTGTACCTTGCGGCGCAGCGGCCGCATGGCACGCTCACCCAGATGGGTGATGCGTTGTCCATCGAGTTCAATGTCGCCTGCGGTCGGTGCGATCAGCTTCATCACGGTGCGGCTTAATGTCGACTTGCCACAGCCGGACTCGCCCACTAATCCGACGGTCTCCCCAGGCGCGATATCAAACGACACACCATTGACGGCTTTCACCAGTTGCCCGCGTTGTCCGTAATGCGTGTGAAGATCCGTTAGCCGCAACATCGGTGCGCGGACCTTTTTATCCGATGGGGATACGGCGCGCGCCATTGCCGCGCTGTTGTCAGGCGTTCGAAGATCTCTTTTATGCAAGGTAAAGCGGAACGTCGGTGCTTTGCCGCTAAGAGTGGATTCCACCCGAATCTCGGCAAGGCGCTCCTGCCGATAATGCACAGCATGATCAAATGTCAAAGACGCACCCCTTAGTCCACGCGTATAAGGATGCATTGCCTCGGTGTCCTTGCCGAAGAGGGTATCCACACGCCCCTCTTCAAGCTTACGGCCGCCGTACATCACGGCAACCCGATCCGCATATTGCGCGACAACCCCAAGATCATGCGTGATAAGCAACAGCGCCATTTGCATGTTGCGGGCCAGTTCGGCAAGCAACGCCAGTATCTCGGCCTGAATCGTGACATCGAGCGCAGTTGTCGGCTCATCGGCAATCAACACCTTGGGTTGGCAGGCGATAGCCATCGCGATCATTACGCGCTGGCGCTGCCCGCCAGAAAGCCGATGAGGGAAATCATCGACTCGTTGCTCTGGATTCGGTATTTTCACTCGTCCCAGCAGGCTGATTGTATGCGCACGCGCGGCACGCGACGACAAGCGCCGGTGGCGATGCAGCACTTCCGCAATCTGGTCACCCACGGTCATTACCGGATTCAGAGACGTCATCGGCTCTTGAAAAATCATCGAAACATCTCGCCCACTGACATCGCGCCGCGCGGCCGGCGACAACGACAACAAGTCTTTGCCGTCTAGCAGAATTTTCCCGGATACGGTCGCATTATTGGCCAACAATCCCATGATGGCCAATGCCGTGGTGGATTTGCCGCAACCGGATTCACCTACCAATGCCACGGTTTCTCCCGGCGCAACGGCGAGATCGAAATCCGACACGACGCGATGCCCGACATGGTTCCGCGCGTCGCGCCGACCATAATCGACATTCAACGCGCGCAATTCCAAGATATTGCTCATGGCAGTGTGCCCTCGACCGATGCGTATTGCCAGCAGTTATTCGAACCATGACGACATCACGCCGCCGCCATTCTTATCGCCGCTCGCGCAGGCGCGGATTGAAGGCTTCATTCAAACCATCACCAAGGCGGTTCAAGGCAAGGATGGCCAAGACCAACGCAGTGCCGGGCAAAATCGTCAACGAAGGCGCGGTGCGTAGCATCTCACGTCCGGTGCCGATCATTGTTCCCCAACTGACACGGTTTGGATCGCCTTGCCCCAAAAATGACAGCGCGGACTCCATCAAAATGGCGCTCGCTACCATCACCGACGCGGTAACGATAATCGGTGGCAATGCATTCGGCAGGATCTCTCGAAAAATGATGCGCACCGGCGTGAAACCAAGTCCTTTCGCCGCCGCGACAAATTCGCTATGTGCCAAAGAACGGAACTCGGCGCGCACCAACCGCGCGACGGTCGGCCAGGACGTCACGCCAATCGCGAGCGATATCGTCTGCATCGACGGCGATGTGATCGTGACGATCACGATGACGAAGAGGAAGGCCGGCGTAGTCTGGAATATCTCGGTGATCCGCACCAATACGTCATCAACCCATCCGCCAAAGTATCCCGCCGCCGCACCAATCAACGTACCGATGCAAACGCCGATCACTGCGGCGGTTGCACCAATCCACAACGACGCCTGGCTGCCATGCACGATGCCTGCCGCGACATCACGGCCGAGGGAATCCGTGCCGAGCCAGTAATGCGCATCTGTAAAAGGTGGGATTAACGGCGCAGCCACCATGTCCAGTGGATCGCCCGGAAACCAGACATTCGCGCTAAACGCCATCACGACCATCGCCAGCAGGATGACCGCACCCACGACAGCCAGTGGATTCCGTGCCAATCGGCCCCACGCCGAATCCGCCAGAAGTCGATGCGACGCCCGTTTCGGGACCCTTTGGTACGCGCTGGCACCGCCCTCGACACCGTGGTTGTCCGAAGCGCTTGCGTCCGGATAGGCGGTTCCGCTGAGGAACGCGCCAAATACCGAGAATCGAAGTTGCGTTCCCCATCGCGCCGAGGCGTGTCCATGGCCGAGGGTTGGAACGTCGTCACACGAACGAGGTGCCGATCCGTACGCCGACTGTCGGACATCCTGCCCCGCGTCATACCGCGTTTGTCCGACGGGGGCATAGCGTTGTGCATCGTCCGTTTTTTGGGTCATCGGCGGTTCTCCACTCGGGGATCGAGCCATACCTGCAGCAAATCGGTCAGAACATTGGCCACGACAACAAGCAATGACGACAACAGCATCACACCGAGCAGGACGGAATAGTCACGCCCCTGCACGGCATCCAGGGCCAGACGGCCCAGACCCGGCCAACTGAATACCGTCTCCGTGACCACCGCGCCACCAAGCAGCCCGCCAATATGCATGCCTGCGACCGTGGTGATTGGAATCAGAGCGTTGCGCAAGACGTGGCGCACCGTAACGACCCAGGGATGCAGACCCTTTGCCTGTGCCGTGCGAATATAGTCCTGACGCTGGACTTCCAGCATCGCCGCACGTGTCAGACGTGCATAAATCGCGACATAGAAGCTGCCGAGCGTTGCAGCAGGCAACAACACATGACGTAGCCTGTCCCAAAAATCTTCAAACCCGTTCAGCGTCTGTCCCAGCGTCGTTGCACCTTCACTGGGCAACCAGCCAAGATGAACAGAGAACACGACGATGGACACCAACGCTACCCAGAAACCCGGCGTTGAATAAAGCAGCAACGCAAACACCGATAGCATCCGGTCAAGCCACCGGCCTTGCCATGCCGCCATCGTGGCTCCCAACGCAATGCCCGCAATCAAAGCAAAACCCAACGCAAAGAGCATCAAAAACAGGGTATCCGGCAACCGCGAAAGTATCAGCGACATCACTGGAGTATTAAACCGAGGGGATACGCCCAGGCTGAAGTGCGCGAGATTATTCAGATAGGCAATGAACTGTTCGAACAACGTCCGATCAAGGCCGAAGTGATGGCGTATCTGCACCATTGTTTCGGCGGTCGCGGAGCCCGACTCTCCCGCCAGCACATCGGCTGCGTCGCCCGGGATCAACTGCATTAGGACAAAGTTTAAGAAGACAACACCAAGGGTCGTCGGTAAAGCACGCGCGACTATACGAGCAAGCCCACGCTGCCAGCGACGATATCCTGACCCGCGGGATCTCTCGCCTGGTACCGCTGGAATCGTTGAAGCCATGGTCGTTCCTGTCAATCACATTCGGGAATTCCAGCGGATTACTGTAGATCGCTTTCCTGCGAACGGCTACCAATGGATTGCGATATGGATATCACGGCTTTTGCAGCCAGGCGTTGGCAAAACCTTCGTTCAAGCCGTCGGCCCCGCGATTGACGTCGTGAACGGTTTTTGCATAGACCGTTGCATAATCGGGGGCAATCAGATTGACGTCAGGCAGGTCGTGCTCGATTGCCTGTTGTATCGACTTGAACAGCGCTCGACGTTTCGTCTCGTCGGTTTCCACGGCGGCATCCGCGAACAGTTTATCCACCTCCGGGCTACTGTAGTGGGAACCGTTCGTAAAAGGCACGCCCTGACGATAATTCGACGTGACATAAAGACGTGCAACGCCCGCTACGGGGTCGAACAAATTACTCATGCCATTCACCGCCATATCAAAATCGTGGCTGGTATAAATGCGCTTCAAGTAGGCCGGCAGATCCTCGTTACGGATTGTCAAGGCGATGCCAATGCGCGCCAACGCGGATCGAACATAGGCGGCGGTACGCCCAGGTTGATCGCCAATGGGCAATGCATCAACGATAAGCCGGAAGCGCACACCATCCGGCCCCCTCGGAAATCCTTCCTTGTCCAATAACGCATTTGCTTTATTGATATCGAAAGGATAGGGTGACGGCGACGGATCGTAGTAACGGTTGCGGGGGGCCAACGGGCTTGCGTCCGGTGTGGCGTAACCGTAGTAGACCACTTTAGCGATGAGCGCCCTGTCCAACGCGGACGCGATTGCCTGGCGAACAGCCAGCCGCTTCAAATAGCGGTTATCCAAGCTGAATTCCAACCGATAGACACCAGCACTGAATTCATAACCCCTGGAATCAATCCCCAACTTTGGATTCGCCTTGATCCGCGCCAGATCGGATAAGGGTACAGGATTATCGCCACCTAGTTGCACGGCACCGCTCTCGAATGCAATCGTACGAGCCGCCGCATCGGGAATGATTTTAACGATCAAGCCGTCCAGATAAGGTTTTCCTTTATCCCAATAATTGTCATTCCGCACATATTCGATATGGTCACCGCGCACCCATTTCACGAAAAGGAAGGGGCCGGTACCGATTGGTGCCGCGTTGTGAGGATTGGACAAAGGATCGCCATGGTCATACAGGTGCTTGGGTAAAATCGGTGTTTCAGATGCCGAGAACGCTCGAATTAAATACGGAGTTGGTTTCGACAAGATCAACGTGACAGTATCCACATCCGGCGTCTGCACTTCCGCGACATTCGCAAAGGTCGAATTGGCGCGGGGGTGATATTGCCGTAACAATCGCAAGGAATACGCAACGTCAGCAGAGGTAAAGAGCTTTCCATCCTGCCAGAGTACGTTATGCCGCAAATGAAACGTATAACGTTTTCCGTCCGCGCTGATCTCCCAGGAGGTCGCGAGCAATGGGCGAGGATTCATATCGAAATCGTACTCCAGCAACCCTTCGACCACCTTCGGACTGACTTTTAGAACGTTGACGGCCGTCGACGCAAACGATACAAGTGTAGGGGGCTCCGGGCTGACGACCATCGTCAGAATCCCGCCGCGGGATGTCGCCGCAGCTTCACTGAAGGCAAAAAACGCGCACAGACCGAAAAAGGCCAACATCAACACGGCAATGCCGCGCGGCCCACGTGCCGCCGAACTCCGCGATTGCCCGAACCAGGTCTGGGATAAAAATCGCTGGCAGTGCCTTGTATTTTTAGTCGTATCAATCAAGCTCGCCATATAGCCTCTTCCTCATGATTACGCGAACGGCATCGGTGCTGATCGTTCTCTCCATCGCCCACGATATTTGCCGCCGCCGTCTCCAGCATGGTGGGAGAAAAAGCATAGTCAATATCGGAAACCATGCATACCAAGCTTTCCTGCTTTCTTTATTTCGATTTGGTGACGCGTCATGATGCTGGCGTCTTTTTGGCGAGCGCGATTTTCCGAGCGACGCTCCCCCGATAACGCTTATCGGCAAGTCGATTTTTTTGGCAGTGCGCCGTCCCGGCGCGCACTGCGCCCCGCTCTCGCCTGAATGCATGGGTTGCAATACACTATGGTATCTCGCTCCCCAGTAAATAAGGCGTGCAAAGCCATGTTCATTCGCCGATTGACACCCTCGGATACTGCCGCATTCCAGGGGATCCGCCTTCTCGGACTACAAGAGGCTCCCGCGGCATTTGGGTCAAGCTATGAGGAAGAAGCGCATCGCTCAGTCGATGACGTTGCCAGCCGCCTTACCCAAACCTCGGAGCAAGCTGTCATCGGTGCATTCGTTGATGAAGCGCTGGTTGGCGTGGCCGGCGTGCGTAGACAGAACCTGCTCAAGTATCGTCATAAGGCGGCGCTATGGGGCGTCTATGTCCATCCTGGACATAGAGGGGTCAGCATCAGTAGAAAACTCGTGGATGCCGCAATGGCATTCGCACAAGCAATGCCTGGGGTGATGCAGGTCACGCTTACAGTGACGAAGGGGAACGTTGCCGCTGCAGGCCTTTATCGATCCCTCGGTTTTGAGGTGTTCGGCGAAGAGCGCAACGGCCTGTTCGCAGACGGCATCATGCATGACGAAATCCACATGGCCCGCGTCTTCTTGTCCGCTGCCGACGTGATGACGCACGCCAAAATACGCTAAATACCACGTGCCCTCCCATCACGGGATGTCCGATGCCTCGCACGACATCCGTGCAACGCAACCGAATAAATGAAGCACTTTTCAGTGAATACAGAAAGACATCGCATCTGATGTAATGAGATTTCTTGAGTAATAAGGCTTACTTGATCGTATTACACGGTTATATAACACCGTACTGACTCAAGCACTCAATTTTTTGCAATATGAGGTGACGGAATGGCATATGAACAGTGGCGCAAATGGATAGTCGCGGCGGTAATAACCGGCGGTGTGCTGTCCACGGGCATCCCGGCGAAGGCAGAAGAAATGGTTGGCAACCACCGCGTTCCCGAACCTGCAAAGGCAGTGGATCTCGATCAATACGTTGGCAACTGGTATGAATTCGCACGCTACGACAATTTGTTCGAGAGAAACTGTGAGGGCGTGACGGCCCAATATGAGAAACGAAATGACGGCTTGATTCGCGTTGTCAACGTATGTCGTGAGGGAAGCGCGACCGGTCCGGCCAGGTCAATCGAAGGCAAGGCGCAAGTCATCGAGAACTCACAAAACGCCAAGTTGAAGGTGTCTTTCTTCGGACCTTTCTATGTTGGTAGATACTGGGTACTTGATCACGCCGATGATTACAGCTGGTCCATAGTTGGTGAACCGACCGGGCTATTCCTGTGGATTCTCACCCGTGACGCAAAACCCAGCCAAACACTTGCCGATGCGTTAATCGTTCGTGCAACGCAGCTTGGCTACGACGCCTCGAAGATTCGCAAAACGCAGCAATAATATTTTCGGACATTTATTGACTTGCAAGTCACACGCCCCCCCCCCGAAGGACGCTTGTACAACGGTGATTTCGCCATGCGGCAAGGGATCACCTCGATGCGTCCATCGCTCAATTTCCCAAAAAACTGCACTGAAGGTTTCTCATCAGATAGGAACACTATTTTTATCCGGAGAGAAGCGCGTGCCATACTGCGCCCCTCTTTCCTGATAAAAATGCATTTCCTGATGAAAATGCCGTGAGTATTTCTTCCTTCGTCACCGGCGCCGAACGCGTGCTGCATGTGCTGTCCTCGCTCGCAGAAAGCAATCACGAGGTGATCCGGAATGGTCGTCACGCACATGAGGCCGTGGTGCGGACCCACTATACTTAACGCATCGCGCGACTATTGATGGGGGAATACTCATTCAAGGCAGGATAACCAATAAGATAATTCTGGTATTTCAATACTTGTCCGTCCCTTCTCCGAAGCAATCCATTCGCTGCCGCTGATTCAATCAGCTGCCATCCCGCGACTATTTAAATCCCGTACGATTCTACCGCGATTTTAAGTATAATGCCGGCATTCATTTCAAGTCCTTTAAAAAGGATTCGCGTTCAAGGGAAACGGGGATGGGGCATATAAGAAAGAGAGAATTTTTAAAGCACGGTGATTCGGTTCTGGTCGAATGCTCTCATAAAGCGAATGTCATCCTCCTGGATGACGCAGAGTATGGGAATTACAAGGCGGGCCGACGTTATAAATCGCTCGGCGGTCAGTACCAGCGTTATCCGGCCATACTCTCGCCGGACCGGATGGACTGGTGGAATGTCGTCATCGACGTAGAGGGCACAGCCCAAGGCATGCATTACTCAATCGACTTCATGAAGCTGCCATAGCGTGTCTGCCAAGCGACGTCAGTCGTGCGTGGGCGCGTCGCCCCGGCCACCACATGTGGCCGGGGATCTCGCATCAGAGTGACAGCCGATGCGATACAATCCATCGCCGTGTCTCGAGTTGACGCCAGTCATCGATGGAACCTCAATAATGAAGTCGTTTGCAACAGTCGCGATTACAACGTTTTCGTTCGCCTTGTCCGGGTGCGCTTGGTTTGGCCCATCGAGTTACACATTGATCACGCCGATGGCGTCCACCGCGAATGCGGCGAAGACGGCCGACTTTGCGTTGAATGTCTTGCCAGTCGGCATTCCGCCGCAATTGGACAGCAGGAATATCGTCGTTCGTCGAGGATCGACGCAGACCGAGGTCCTCACCTCCAAGCACTGGACCACCCCTTTCGGCGATGAGGTGCGCACTGCCATCTCGCTGCAATTGGCGAACGAATTACATGCGCAGGACATCATGGGATTACAGACGTCCGCGTGGAGCCGCGTGGTTGATGTCAAATTGCAGATCCGTCGATTCGATAGCTGGCCTGGCCAGTCCGTTGCGATCAATGCCGCATGGAGCGCAACGTTGACCAAGGACGGCGGCAATAATCCCGTGCTGATTTGCAGCGAAACGATATCGCAACCCGCGCCAGGTGGACTGTCGACAATCGTAGGCGCGCAGCAGGCCGCTGTCCAGACACTCGCCAGGAAAATGAGCGCTGAGATCCAGGCATGGATCACATCCGGACGTAACGACTGCGCCAACTGACGTAGCCGACATGCGCGGTGTGATGTGTCACTGCTATTGGAAAATACCTGTTCGAATGAAAAGCAATTTTTCGAGATAAGAAGTATCCGCCCCGCAGGGACCGCCGATCCGTCTGAGGGCAGATGTTTTCAAGGCACGCGAGTATAACCGCACTACACTCTCCGCCCCCTGGCTAACGGAATCACGTCAGCGCACCTCTGGCGACCTCCCTTTACAATCAGAGTGTTGCCGTTTACAGACCTGTCATTTTCGGGAAAGCTTCTGGCAATCGCTCTCCTTCAATCTGAATTTTGGCACTTTCGCGGTTGCTCTCGATAAGATCCTCTGCCCTTAGTTCGCGGATGGCACCGCCCAGAATTTCCGCCAGCCGAATTTGCTTTTTTGTCCCGGAAATGGGCACGATCCAGCCCTTTTGTACCAGGAGCCAAGCGCGGACAATCTGAGCCCGACTGGCATTATGCTCAGTCGCGACAGCGCCGAGAACGTCGACCACGTAGACTTGGACGAGGTAAAACCCTTCGCTGCTCTTTGCGCATGGATGGGGATAATGCCAACGCGGAGAATGGTATCCTATAAGATCAGCTATTTTATGCATTAAAAAATATTGGGCGCCTATATTTTCCCCGTAAAAACAACGAGATGCAGTCAATGGCCGGGATCTATGCAAGCATTGTCACGCCGCTCCGGTGAAGAAAATCCATGTGTTCATATGCCGGCCGTAATGATATGTTTTCAACAAAAGCGATGAGATGTCATCCGAAGGTTGCCCGCCTAGCAATCTGGGTGGCATGTGTTTGCGGTGCTACCGCGGCTGGCATCGTCAGCGCGCGCGCGGATTGTATCGACGACGCTGCGGCATTCCAGCACGTCAACGTCTCCCTGATGCGAGCGATCGCGCAGGTCGAGACCGGCACGCATACGCGTGTCATCAGCACCAACTCGAACGGTAGCTATGACATCGGCCTGATGCAAATTAACAGCGCCTGGTTGCCCGCGCTTGCGCGGCAGGGCATCAGCGAACAGTCGCTCTTCGATCCCTGCACAAATGCTTATGTGGCGGCCTGGATTCTCTCTGAAAATATCCATCGATTCGGGCCTACGTGGGTCGCCATCGGAGCCTATAACGCGTCCTCGCCGAGCAAGCAGCTCGCATACGCCCAAAAAGTAGTCGACGCTGCGCATTCGATCATTAGCCCGCCGAGTTCTCCAATGCCAATTCTTCCCCCGTCCTACACGCCGCCGCAATCGTATAATCCGTTCGAGACCTTGCAAGTTGACCGGATACGATTCGCCAAGTCGCCAGAGATCGCAGCCGATGCCAACGCGGCCGCATCAGGCACGACACCCGACATGAAATCCATGACCGTCGCGCCCGGCAAATATCATTTCGGCTGGACCATCACAGGTACGCCCGATGTCCGGCCTGTCCAGGTCTTTGATGATGGCACGCAAACTTTTGTCCAGTTACAGGACTTGGCACACGCACCGGCTATTTTCGCCGACACGCCGCAGGGACGGATATTGTTGTCGTGGAAAAGGCATCCGCCATACGCAGTGATCGACTCGTTGCAAGCCCATCTCGTATTCCAATTGGGCAGCGCTCAGGCCAAGGCAGAACGTACCGCCGTAATACCCTCAAACGTAGCCGCCAGCACTCACCCGTTCTCCCAGCAGGAGAGCAATGTGACCAAGGGCAACACGCCGGACGCCGTCGCACAGGGCGTAACATCGGCCAAACAGACATCCGTGGCTGGTGCCTTATGGTTTGCGACAGTTGGCCCGCAGGGCACATCGCATCAGGCTAGCGGTGCTGCGCGTGCTGCTCGGGCAAACGACCAGCCTGCCGAGACGACACGCGACCTATCAACTGAGCCGATGACGAGCGCGACGACGACTTCCGCGATGTCATCGTCAAGAGCGGCATCGCATCCAACCGCGGCGGCCAATGCCGATAGTGCGCTTTGGTACGTCGAGCCGCTCTCCAAGCCCTAGCACATTATTTCGAAAGTTGATTCAGAGGCAAAATTCGCGATTGATCGTGCGCGATGCCATTGCTGCAGGCGTCGGAGCAGCAATGTCACGGCAGTCCAGCGAGCGCGCTCACGACCGCGCCAGCAGTACTCCCGCGAGTGCCACGGCAAATCCCGCAATCTGCAGGGCCGACAACGCTTCGCCGAACCCGACATAGCCTTGAAGCGCCGCAAGCGGCGGTGCGAGAAACAGCAGGGAGGTAGCGCGCGACGCGTGGCCGCGCCTTACCATCCACATCAGGAGCGTCACGCTGATGCCTGACAGCATCACGATTCCCCACGCGAGCGATATCCAGAGTGTGGTCGACGGTATCCAACGTTGTTCACGCAGAGCGAATGCGAGCACCGCAGCCACAAGCGCTGCGCCGAGGTTCTGCACGGCACCCGCGCTGCGGATGTCGGCTTTCGCAAGCGAAGTTTTCTGAAACAGTGTCCCGGCCGTGATGGCCCCCACCGAGAGAATCGAAATCGCGACGACGAGCCACGACGGTACATGACCGGCATGCGCGGGTGCCACGGTGGCGATCTTCGGTGCCAGCACAAGTACAACGCCGGCAAGCCCTAGCGCCATGCCACCCCAGCCGCGCGGCGACAGGCGCTCGTTAAAGAGCGGCACCGCCAGCGCCGCGGTCAAGAGCGGCTGCAGGGCGCCGAGCAGCGCCATGACGCCGGCGCTCAAGCCTTGCGCGACCGCCCAGTAGCCGGCACCGAGATAGACACCCTGCATCAGCGCGCCTGCAAGCAGATGCTTGCCGATTGCACGTCCGCGTGGCCAGGCGGCGCGTGCTGCCCACGCGGCCAGCGCAAGCACCACGGCTGTGCCGCTGAATCGCCACAGCAGGAACAGGTTGGGATCGGCGTAGGGCTTGATCGCGCGCGCCACGACGAACCCGGTTGACCAAAGCAAAACGAAGACAGCAGCTATCAAATTGGCAAGCATCGCGAGTCGAAGGCAACATCAAGTCATCAATTGGCCCCATCGAAGTCGCCTCGGGCGTCCGGCTCCGTGCTGACCGAACGGCCGACAACCGGCGTTCCCCGCCTGCCAGAAAACGCCCCCTGCATCATGCTTTTTCAGGTGCGGACGATTTGATCGTCGGCTTTCATTGACGTATTAGCCATGAAGGCGCTTTGCGACCGCAGCGACTCTCGCCGCATAGGAGGCAACCGTATCCAGATCGCCGGTCGGGATTTCCTCGACGCTGGCATCCGATGGCGACTGCACAAGCGCGCCGACCGATCCACCCAGGTTGTTGACGTCATCACGGGTGGCCGCCTTGCTGTTTGTAGGCGGCAGACCGAGACTCACCCAGATCCCGCCATGCTGAGAAGCCAAGGTTTGCAAATAGATTAGCGTTACTTGTTTATCGCCGTTAAAGCTGGCGCTATTTGTGAAACCGCCAAATACCTTGTCTTGCCACGCACGTGTAAACCAGATCTTCGATGTCGCATCTGCAAACTTCTTGAACTGCCAAGGCACCGAACCCATGTATGTGGGCGCCCCAAAAATAATGGCTTCCGCGGCAGAAAGCTTTTCCCATGCCGATTCTGAAACATTGCCTTCAGCATCGATTTGAATCAATTCCGCGTCGGCCGCCTTTGCGGCAACTTCCGCAATGCGTTTGGTGTGACCATACCCGCTAAAAAAGATGACGACTGTATTGGACATTAGGCTTTCTCACTTGGAAAAAATAACGCTAGGGTATCGCTTGGATGGTATTACTTCCATGCTCCTAGAACAATTACTTACTTTTTGGTTAGTGCCACACCTGCACATTTCCCAGCCCCCCTTTTTACTCTAGCAAGGTGACCGCTTGCCTGCGGCAATCGACTGCAATGACCTTGTATCGAATCGATTGGCCAAACTTTATCGATTAATTCGTTTTCTTTATTATAACAGTCCCGTAACCGATCTATCGGCGGCCGGCCTGCTTATCTATTTTTTAAACCGAGCGGCGGCAATGTGACTTCGTTAATAAGGCACAAGCATTTATAAAAATCCCGTGTTTCAGCTTTGGGGATGTGCAGCATGAATTGAATCAGGGCGTCGATATATCAGTTACCGTGCGCTCTCGCAACATGCACATCGACAAGTACGACGACTTGCACAGGAATAGCCCAAGGAGCGCGACGATCAATGTATAACAGCCAACACCGTGCCCCGCTTATCTGAAAAACATGCCATGGTCGATGCAACCGACACGCTCATCGGCGTTTAGCCGTCACTAGGTAAGTCTGAGCTGGACTGTCGCGTTTTTGTTCTACTCGTTAGCACTACCCTCCAACACGCTACTGGGATCAGCGACGAAACAAGCGTGCGCGGTCAATCGGGAGATTACTTTTCCACGTAACATCAATGGCGCCAACAGCATTGGTGCGTTGGTGCGGCAAGACGTTAGAAACTGCGCTAAATCATCAGGAAGACGCTCAAATGAACACGACGATGCACTGTTGGTCGAGCGCCCAGCACCGGGTTGCCATTGAGGGCGGACGCAAATCGATCTACCCAAGACGGTAACGGTTGATAAAAACACCATGATCCCGGCCACGCTAAAGCGCATCAACACTGCTGGCCAACAGCCCATCACGATCCGTTGGGAACATATCCGAACAATATGATCAATCGGGATCATCGTTCCATTACGCGTCGAGCACAGCCTATTCGGTGGTGCACAAGCTTTTATTACGATACATCCCGCGTGGTAGCGTGAAGATGCTACCTTCGATTGCCCCATGGAAGATGGAAGGCAACTGCAAAGCAAACCACCCATCAGGCACTTTTATTAGTTGATCGTATAAATAATTCCATGCGTTATAGTACTTCAACTTTCATCAAACATTAACACGACTTGAGAGACATAAGACTGATACAAAGTGACTGCATTTGATAGCGCGAATTTATAAACACCATGAAATATTTCTATTGGTCATCGATTCAAATAAGCGTCGATACTGTCCCCCGCGCCAGGCCTCAACATCACTTAAAGGGAATCAAAGTGAAAATACGACTAGCACACCTGATTAAATATTCCACTGCAATCCTAGCGATCACGACGCTTGGAACTACAACCACTCTGGTGTGGGCCGATGGCACGCCACGACCAAATAGCTTCTGGTGGCCGGAGACGCTTGATCTTTCGCCACTTCGTCAGCACGATATTGAGTCGAATCCGTACGGCAAGGACTTCAATTATGCTAAGGAATTCAATAGTCTCGATATAGACGCCGTGAAGGCCGATATCAAAACCGCCTTAACGACGTCACAAAGCTGGTGGCCGGCAGACTATGGCAACTATGGGCCGTTTTTTATCCGCATGGCATGGCACGGGGCTGGCACCTATCGCACGTATGATGGCCGGGGCGGCGCCGATGGCGCCCAGCAACGGTTCGAACCCCTCAATAGCTGGCCCGACAACGCCAATCTCGATAAAGCACGGCGGCTATTGTGGCCAATCAAGAAAAAGTATGGCGAGAAGATTTCGTGGGGCGACCTGATGGTATTGACAGGCAACGTCGCGCTCGAATCCATGGGTTTTCAGACTTTCGGCTTCGGTGGTGGCCGGCAAGATGATTGGCAGTCCGACTTGGTCTATTGGGGTGCCGGCACTAAGTTCTTGTCAAGCAATCGGGATAAAAGCGGGAAACTCGAAAAGCCGCTGGCCGCAACGCAAATGGGATTGATTTATGTCAATCCGGAAGGGCCGAACGGCAAGCCGGACCCGGTTGCCGCGGCAAAAGACATTCGTGATGCATTTGGCCGCATGGCGATGAACGACGAAGAGACGTTGGCACTCATTGCAGGAGGCCACACTTTCGGGAAAGCGCATGGCGCAGTGTCTGCCGCTAAATGCGTCGGCCCCGCGCCTGCTGGAGCGGCGCTCGAGCAGCAAGGCCTTGGCTGGGTCAACAAGTGCGGCACCGGCAATGGCGCTGACACGGTCACGAGCGGTCTTGAAGGCGCTTGGTCGGCCGACCCCGTGCACTTCACGATGCAGTATCTCGATAATTTGCTCGGGCACGATTGGGTGCTGACCACGAGCCCTGCCGGTGCGCATCAATGGAAGCCCAAGGACGCGGAGAACATCGTACCGGATGCTCACGATCCGTCGAAGCTGCATCCCCTGATGATGTTCACGACGGACATCGCATTGAAAGTCGATCCATCCTATAGTCGAATCGCAAAGCGGTTTCAAGAACATCCCGAGGAGTTCAAGCTGGCCTTTGCCAAGGCGTGGTTCAAGCTGACGCATCGTGACATGGGACCGAAGGCGCGTTATCTCGGCAAGGAAATACCCAGCGCCGATCTGATCTGGCAGGATCCACTTCCCTCCGCCCACTACAAGATGATCGACCAGAAGGACGTGGCGGCACTAGAGAACAAGATACTGGCATCCGGGCTGCCTAAATCGGCGTTGGTCAAGACTGCGTGGGCATCTGCCGCGACGTTCCGCGGAACCGATTATCGGGGCGGCGCAAACGGCGCGCGCATCCGGCTTGCTCCGGAGAATGCCTGGCCGGTCAACGACCCGACGGAATTGGCCGGTGTCCTTAAAACGTTGGAAGGCATCCAGGCCGACTTCAATCGCAACAGAACCGACGGCAAACAGGTATCGCTCGCTGATCTTATTGTGCTCGGCGGTAACGCCGCGGTCCAAGATGCGGTGAACAAGGCCGGCTACGACATCAAGGTACCTTTCTCGCCGGGGCGAACGGATGCTACGCAGGAACAGACCGATGTCAATTCCTTCGCCGTACTCGAGCCGACCGCCGACGGGTTCCGCAACTACTATGCGACCGGTAACGACCGTTCGCCCGCCGATCTGCTGGTCGACCGGGCG
This sequence comes from Robbsia andropogonis, assembly GCF_000970345.1. Taxonomy (GTDB): domain Bacteria; phylum Pseudomonadota; class Gammaproteobacteria; order Burkholderiales; family Burkholderiaceae; genus Robbsia; species Robbsia andropogonis. The sequence goes on from NZ_LAQU01000008.1 coordinate 67,002, forward strand.
AGCAAGCTCGATTTGACGGTGCCTGAAATGACGGTGCTGGTCGGCGGCCTGCGCGTGCTGGATGCCAATGCCGGCCATGCCAGGCTCGGTGTTCTGACCGACCGACCAGGCGCCTTGAGCAACGACTTTTTCGTGAATCTGCTCGATATGTCGACCCAGTGGGTAAAGTCCGCGAACGACGACGGCGTGTACGAAGGACACGATCGCAAGACGGGTAGCCTGAAATGGAAGGCAAGCCCGGTCGATCTGGTGTTCGGCTCAAGCTCCGAGCTGCGAGCGGTCGCCGAAGTCTATGCGTCGGACGATGCACATGAAAAGTTCGCGCGTGATTTCGTCGGTGCATGGACGAAAGTAATGAACCTCGACCGCTTCGACTTGAAGCGAGATTGATATCCCCAAGGCCGAGAGAGTGCTTCTTTCGGCCGGAGCGCAGGAGAAACGTATGCGTCACAAATCGAGGATTTTCGCAGCAATCCTGAGTTTCGGGTTGCTAGCGTCATTCGGCTGCCTTGCCGCCGACGCCGAAGTCAAGATGCTGAACGAAGACTCGAACGGTGAACGGGGATTCGCACCCGCGATCGTCCACGTCAAACCGGGCGACAGCGTGCATTTCGTGGCTTTCGACAAGGGACATAGCGTTCAATCGATTCCCGGCATGATTCCGGACGGCGCCAAACCGTTCGCCGGCAAGGTCAGTGAAGACCTGACGGTGAAGTTCGATCGGCCAGGCGTCTACGGCTATCGTTGCGTCCCGCATTACATGATGGGCATGGTGGGACTGGTGGTGGTAGGGGATCCCGTGAACGAGGCAGCAGCCCGCAATGTCGCGCAACCCCGCGATGCGAAAGCCCGTTTCGACCGGCTTTTCGCTGAACTCGATGCCAAGCGGACCGCGGCTAAAAGTCCCTAGCACAAGCTGGGCACGAAACCACGAACGGTCGTACCTGGCTAGCAGATACGCGTATCGATTGCGAACAACTGTCGAGGATCCCTTGCGAGATGGGTAGGTTGATTTAGCGCGAACGATGGCGTCAATGCTCGTTTTTGCTATCGAAACAGTCCCACGGTCAATTGATCCGAAAGACTGCTCCCCTTTGGCAGTGCGGTGGTAAGGCTTTTGCCGATGCGCAACATCGGCACCATTGTGGGCTAGACCTTCTGGCCGAGTCTGGCAGGTTTGCCACAATTACTGTATATTTATACAGTACTGAAGTGCCAACTGGGAGCCAACGATGGAACACCTCATTCGCGTCATCAATGAACGAGACCGTCAACTGCTGAAATGGTTGCTTGAGCAAGTTGGAGCACCGCGCCTGACAGCCGCCGCCCATCGACTCAGTTCAGAAAATCACCCAAAACCGTATGTGTCGGCAGTATGCCGCTATCTGGGATTGAAGCCACCGTCACCCCGTGCACTACCTCGCGATCACGCCCGGTTTTCCGTGGCCGATCATTATCTTGCCGTGATGCGCGAAAGCCTTGGCGGCACAACGCCAGGTAAGCCCCAGTAACGATGGCATGGGGTGTACTCAGGACGAAGCCGGCATGGTGCGAAGAGATACCAACTCACTAGGCGATCAGTGTCGTTGCCTGATGTTTGGTTGCTACCGCCTCCGCCATTGCGGCATCGGTCGAACCCGACGGTTTGAGACGGGCCATCGATACCGCGCAACGATAGCCGCCCGCGCCATAGCCGTACGCCGGATGTACGCCTTCTCGCGCGAAGCCGAGTGCCTCGTACAAACTGATCGCGGCGACATGGGCTTCCCATACGGTAATTTCCAAACGGGACAAGGCAAGCCATTGATCGGACCACTCGATCGCCTTTGTCAACAACGCACGACCGATGCCCTTGCGTCGATAGTCCCGGCGTACACACAACCCAATTGATCCGACGTGACGCCGCATCGGCTGAAAACCGTCATTGCCAATCTCGATGAAAGCCACGAGCTCATTGCTGTTCGACCGCTGAGCGACGATAAACAAACCGAGGCCCTCGGCACGCTTGATTTTGTTACGCCACCATTCCGTAGAAGGCAGTAACGGGCATGCATATCCCCAGGCGGCGTCATCATCCGCGGTCAGGACGCGTAGCGCATCCGCGTCGGCCGGGTCGGCCCTCCGCAAGAAATACATGCTCTCTCCCAACAACGTTTTACCAGGTGCTGAGTGTAACGTTCGATGCTCCCGGTTCCCTGCCACGCCTGACGATATGGCCATACGGCTAATCTGCCCACCACCGACGACGGTGACCGGTTTTCGCGCCCGCTATCCTATGTCATCAGGATCGCTTGCGTACGACAACCAGGACAACGATGCGGATCGGAAAACACAAACTCGCATCCACTGTCCCGAATGCCAGATAGGGCGCTTGTATCGTCTCGGCAGGACGTCGCCAAGAGTTTCTGCATTCACCGCCTGCAACGCCGCCCGGTTGATCCGGTACAGTAACGGTTGGTTCCGTTCTCCCGTCGCTCGCCATGCCTATACCTGCTGCCCAACCCATCATCGTCGTCGCACCGGACTCGTTCAAAGGTGCCCTTGATGCGGAAGGCGTCGCGCGCGCCATTGCCGCCGGGATTCGAACCGTGCTACCGGATGCGGTGGTGCGGGAATACCCCATGGCAGATGGCGGCGAAGGCACTCGCGCCGCCTTACTGTACAACGGAGGGGAATGTCTGCCGTTGCAGGTGCAAGGCGCAGGTGGCGCGTGTCGGAAAACGATAGCGGGGCTCACGCCGGAAGGCGCGGCCATTGTCGAGTCCGCCGATATTATCGGCATTACCGACCCGGCAGGCATGTCCGTGCCGGTGACGGCACGCAGCAGCGCGGGGCTCGGTGAGGCATTATCTCAATTACTCGACCGGGGTATTCGCACCTGCTTCATCGCGTTGGGAGGCACCAGCACCAATGACGGTGGTGCGGGCTTTCTGAGCGCGCTTGGTGTGGGAATATTCGATGCGGCGGGCAACCGGATGATGCCCACGCTGGACAGTCTGCCGCACGTGATGCGCGTGGACGCATCGGGATTGGATGCCAGGCTGGCGAAATGCCGGCTCGTCGGTATGGCCGATGTCGATAATCCGCTGACAGGTCCACACGGTGCAACGCATGTATTCGGACCGCAAAAAGGGATACGCGCCGACAGTGCCAACGCTCACGATGCCGCCATCGGCCGCTTTGCCAGGCTACTGGAAGCCGCAATGGGTTGCGCATATTCGAATGCGCCCGGCGCAGGGGCTGCGGGCGGTCTCGGATTTGCAATCCGCATGGTGGGTGGCACGCTGCAATCAGGCGCCGACATCGTTGCGGAGCAAATCGATCTTCGCACGGCACTCGAGGGCGCCGATTGGTTAATCACCGGTGAGGGTCGGTCGGACACACAGACGTTGCGCGGCAAGGCGCCATTCGCCGCAGCGATGCGCGCGCGGGCCGCCGGCGTACCGGCAACCTTGCTGTCCGGCGCGATTGCCCGGGATGCGGGTCCGTTGCTCGGGCAACACTTCGCGGGCTGTTTTGCAATCAACGATGGTCCGATGTCGCTCGAAGCGGCCATGGCGGATACATCGATTTTGTTGCACAACGCAGCCGCGCAATTGACACGTCTGCGTTTTTGCCAGCATTGATCATGGCGTCTGTAACGTCCCATCGCGTAGACGGGTTTGCGTCCAGGTTGTGACGGCGTTCGAGCAGGGAAACTTTTTTGCCTGTGCTTCGTCGAGCGTCACGCCAAGGCCTGGTGCGTCGTTCGGATAGACAAAGCCGTGCCGATATTCCGGCAAACCTGGAAAAACATCCAGTAACGCCGCGTGCGGCCCCTTCAATTCCTGGATGACGAAATTCGGCGGTTCCACGCCGGACCATTCCTGGACACCAAAATTGCGCGCGGACAGATCGATATGGATATTCGCTGCATGGGCGAAAGGAGACATGTCACCTGGTCCATGCCAGGCGGTGCGCACACCATATTGTTCGGCAAAAATCTGCAGCTTGCGGGCTGGCGTGATCCCGCCTATCTGGCTCAAATGCACTCGGATGAAATCGACCAACCGGTCGGCAATCAGCGTACGCCACTCGAAGGGGTGATTGAACAATTCACCCTGTGCCAACGGTGTCGTCGTCTTCGCGCGAAGCTGCCGCAACCACTCGCCCTCTTCCAGCGGAATCGCGTCCTCGAGGAAAAACAACGCATACGGCTCCAGCGCACGCGCGAAGCGAATCGCGTCGATCGGCGCAAGACGTTCATGGACATCGTGGATCAGTTCGACGTCGAAGCCCAGCCTCCGACGCAGGCCATCAAATAACTTCAGCGTGTCGCGCATGTATTGCCGGGCATCGAGATAAATACCGTCTGGCGCACCGTGCGGCGCATGCATTGGCGCCTTGCCGAAACCGCCGCCGCCATAGCCGCCACTTTGACATCGTATATGCGTGACACCTTCCTCACGATAGCGGGCGATCGTGTCACACAATGCCGCCACATCCCGCCCTTCCGCATGCCGGTAAATCGGCACGGCCTCCCGACTTTTACCGCCAAACAGTTGATATAACGGCAGGCCCGCCACCTTCCCCTTGATATCCCACAACGCCATGTCAACACCCGAGATGGCATTGTTCTCGATTGGCCCGTTTCGCCAATAGCCGTTCTGATGCATCAACTGCCATAGATCCTCGATCGCATGCGCATCACGTCCGATAATCAACGGGCGCAGATAATCCTCCAACACGCATTTGACCGCCAGATGACGATAGGCGAATGTCGCACAGCCATAGCCGACAAGCCCGGGCTGGTTGGTCTCGATTTTCACGACGACCAGGTTGATGCCTTCCGGCGCGGTGAGGATGACCTTCAAATCAGTGATCAGTGTTGTCACGGTACGTTTCGTCATTGATACGTGGTTGATTTCGGTCGACGTCTCTTCATGCATCGCGCCGACTGCGTGGGCGTATCGCGGCGCGACTCAGGTCGACGAGGGACTTACTGCCATGGGACGCTCGCCGACGTGACGCGATGCCGTGCCGCCAGGCACCGTCATCATCAGGAACACAGAGGCAAGCAAGGAGACGGCCATGAAAATGTACGATGCGGCCGGACTGCCGGTGGCGCCGTTCAGATAACCCACCAGGTAAGCACCTAAAAACGCACCCAACGCGCCGCATGCATTCACCAGGCCGATTGCACCGCCCAACACGTTACTTGGAATCAATTCGGGAATCAGTGCAAAGAATGGTCCATACGGCGCATACATCGTCGCACCGGCGATCACGAGCAGCGTGAACGACCACCAGAAATGCGTGCTGCCAAGCAAGTACGAACCGACGAACGCCGCCGTCCCGACCAGCAGCAATGGCCAGACGAAAAGCTTGCGGTTGCCGGTACGGTCGGACAACCAGGAGGCCAACAACATCAACACAATGGCTGCGAGATAAGGCACCGCGGACAGCCAGCCGATCGAGACGATATCGATCGTCGAAGCGGCTTTCAGAATAGACGGTAGCCACATGATGAAGCCGTAGATGCCCACACTCCACAGCGCGTGAATCGCACAGCATTTCAAGACGATCGGCGAGCGAAACGCGCCCCGGTAGTCGCGCACCGGGGCGATACCAGATTGCTCGGCATCAAAGCGCGCCTGTAGCACACGCTTCTCGTCTGTGGTCAGCCACCCGGCCTCGGACGGACGTTCGCTGACCGTGAACCACCAAACCACGGCCCAGATGAGCGCAGGAAGCCCTTCCAGAACGAACATATGACGCCATCCGAAACTATGCACCAGATAACCGGATAGCACCGACATCCACAAGACGGTGACCGGATTGCCCAGGATCAACAACGTGTTTGCCCGGGAGCGCTCGGTCTTCGTGAACCAGCGGCTGATATACATCAGCATGGACGGCATCACCGCTGCCTCCACCACGCCGAGGACGAACCGCAGCACCATCAGCGTGGGAATATTACTGACCATGCCAGTAGCGGCGGCGCAGAGGCCCCACAATACAAGACTGCAGAAAATCAGCTTGCGCACACTGTTGCGCTGCGCATAGATCGCGCCCGGCACCTGAAACAGGCAATAACCAAGGAAAAACAGCGCACCAATCAACGACGACGTCGCGGAGCTAATGCCCAGGTCTCTATCGATCCCCGCCGCTGCCGCGAATCCATAATTGGCACGATCCAGGTAGGCAAGACTATAGGTGATGAAAATCACCGGCATCAAATACCACCATCTGCGGGTAGCGATCGGTTGAACGTCGTTCATGATATGCCTCGTCTCCAATGTTATTTACGTGCGGCAAGCGATTTCATTCGCCGCTTTTTTTCTACAAGACCGACAACCACCCACCATCGACATAAATGATTTGTCCATTGACATAGCTCGACGCCGCCGAAGAAAGGAAGACGGCCGCGCCGACCAATTCCTCCGGCCGCCCCCATCGTTGCGACGGATTGCTGCTCTTGACCCATGCATCAAAACGCGCGTCTTCCACCAACGGCTTGTTCATGTCTGTGAGGATATAGCCGGGACCGATTGCATTCGCCTGTATGTCCGATTGCGCCCATTCCGCACTCATGGCACGCGTCAGCATCTTGATGCCGCCTTTTGCCGCCGTGTAGGCCCCGACCGTGGCCCGTGCGCCTTCACTGGTCAGCGAGCCGATGTTGATGATCTTCCCGCCAGCGCCGCGCGCGATCATGCGGCGTGCGGCGTGCGGCCTCCCTGGCAACAATGAATGCGCTGGTCAGGTTGGTATCGATCACTCGCTGCCAGTCGGGCAACGCAAGCTCCACTAGAGGCTTGCGAAACTGGATACCTGCATTGTTGATGACGATATCAATCCGCACCCCGGCGTCATCCCACGATTCAAAGGCGCTGACCACTTGCGCTTCGTCCGTCACATCGAAGTGGCGTCCGATAACGTCGAACCCTTCCTCGCGTATTGTCGCGACGGCCGACGCAACCGTTTCCTCGCGTGTACCGTTGATCCACACCTTCGCGCCGGCCTGCGCCAGTCCGCGCGCCAATGCAAAGCCGATTCCGCGAGCGGAACCGGTAACCAGTGCAGTACGGCCCGTCAGGTCGAATAGAGAACGCATCCGGGGCATCCTTTATGTAGCGTTGGTGCGCGCCGCTTGCGGTGCCACCGACTGATTGAAGAAATTCGCAGCGTGCAAACGGCGGTCGCGGTCGGCAAAATCGTCCGCCGCGCGATCGATCAATGCCAGCACGGCCCTTTCCGACGCATCGGGATCGGCACGTTCAATGGCCACGCATAAGGTCTCGTGCAACGGCAGAGAGCGTGCCGGCCCCCCTTCCACTTCGGAACTCAGCGCAAAACTTGCTTGAAGGATCGCGGACAATGCCGTTTGCATTTGCTGTATGAACTGGTTGTGGCATGCCAGCAAGATCGCACTGTGAAACGCCAGATCCGCAGGGACATAGGCACCTCGTCCGGCGACCGCCTCCGCCATCGCGTCATAGGCATGGCGCACCGCGCGCCTTTCGGCGTCCGTCGCGCGTGTCGACGCCAACTTCGCCGCTTGCGGCTCGATGATCCGGCGCAATTCCATCAAATCGCGGATCAGTGTGGCATCCACAGTCCCGGACTTTGCCCGCCAGCCGATGACATCGGGATCGAACAACTGCCATTGCGCTCGCGGAGTCACCACCGTGCCATGTCGACGACGCACGTCCAACATGCCTTTTGCCGACAACGATTTCACCGTCTCCCGAATCGTGATGCGACTGACCGCCATCTGCTCCGCCAACGCCGGCTCCGCCGGCAACACATCCCCTGGCGCAAAGTGTCCCGCGCAGATCTGCTCGCCAATTCGATCCAAGATTTGCCGATATACCGTCATCATGGTTATTTGCCATACGTATGATGTAATGACAAACTATCGCATCTCACAAATGTCCTTCAATGCGGATAAACCCTTGACTTCGAAGTTCTCTGCCGCAGTCGTTTCGATGCATGGCGTTATGATGGTTTGCATGCGTACCGCGCGTGGTAGCCACCGATGTGAACAAATGAAAGGAGCCATTCCGTGATAATCGATTTAAAAGGCAAGACCGCGCTGGTCACCGCATCAACCGGAGGCATTGGATTCGCGATCGCGAAAGCCTTGGCGGAAAGCGGTGCGGTGGTCGTGATCAACGGTCGAACGAAGAATTCCGTGGATAAAGCCAAGGACAAGCTCGCAGCCAAGGTGGCCGATGCTTCCCTGCATGTCGCTGCCGCGGACCTTGGCTCGAACGACGGCGTCCAGGCGTTGGTGGCGCAATGTCCGCCCATCGATATCTTGATAAACAACGCGGGTATTTACGGGCAGCGCGACTTTTACGAGACGGACGACGACACGTGGGAACGCTATTGGCAGACGAACGTGATGAGCGGCGTGCGGCTCTCCCGCGCGCTGACCCCGGCGATGGTAAAGAAGGGATGGGGACGCGTGGTATTTATTTCGTCGGAGTCGGCTCGCAACATTCCAGCGGACATGATCCACTACGGCGTGACGAAGACGTCGCAACTTTCCCTGTCTCGGGGCTTGGCAAAACGCCTTGCCGGCACCGGTGTCACCGTGAATGCCGTATTGCCGGGACCGACCCTCTCCGACGGCTTCGCGGCGATGATGCAGGATGAGGTTGCCCGCACCGGCAAGTCAGTGGACGAGATCGCGAAGGCGTTCGTCATGGCGCACCGGCCATCATCGATCATTCAACGCGCGGCTACCGTCGAGGAAGTCGCCAATATGGTTGTCTACATCAGCTCTCTGCAAGCGTCCGCGACATCCGGCGCGGCATTGCGGGTAGATGGTGGCGTAGTGGACGATATCGTCTGACGCCGGATCAACGTGCCTCGGATCGACCGCCGTATGGCGAATCAACGGGGCACGTGCCACCAGCGCGGGAGAAGGCGCCTGACATCGGCGCGACGATAACGATCATCTATCAGGAAGACGACGCCGCGATCCTGTTCGGTGCGTATCACCCGCCCGGCGGCCTGTACGACCTTCTGCAGCCCCGGAAACAGATAAGCGTAGTCATAGCCACGCCCGAAGCGCTGTTCGAGCGATGCCCGCATCTGTTCATTGACGGGATTCATCTGGGGCAAACCCAGCGTGGCGACAAACGCACCGATCAGGCGCTCACCAGCAAGATCAACGCCTTCCGCGAACGCACCGCCCAATACCGCGAACCCGATCCCACGCCCATCGATCTGAAACCGATTGAGAAAACTGTCGCGTGCGGCTTCATTCATGCCTGGTGTTTGCGCCCACATGGGCAGGTCCGGATGACGCAATGCCATCGTTTCCACGACTCGCTGCAGATAGTCGAAGCTGCTGAAAAACGCAAGGTAGTTGCCAGGATGTGCTCGATACTGGCCTGCGATCACGTCCGTGATGGGTAACAACGAACGCTGCCGATCGCGCCACCGCGTGGACACATGCCCCACCACTTCCACTCGAAGTTGTCCCGCGCGAAATGGACCTTCCACCTCAAGCCATTCCGTGCCTTCCGCCAGTCCCAGCGTATCCCGATAAAACTGTCCTGGTGCCAACGTGCCCGAAAAAAGCACCGTGGCGCGCGCGGCGACAAACCGCGTCGCGAGATAAGGGGCAGGCACGACATTCCGCACGCTGAGCGTGGTCGCTTCCAACGGGCGGCTTGCAGCGCCTTGCCGCGGCAAATGAACGTGCGCGCCCGCATTGTCCCGATCCCGGGGCGACAGCATCACGTCGAATATCGCATGCTTGCCAAATCCTTCCGCTAGGGAGGCGAAATGCATGACATCGAAGTAAAAACGCAGTGCGGCAGGCGGGACCTCAAGTGGAGCCTGCGCCATGTGGTCGCTTGCCACTTCCACTAGGTTTTGCACGGCGGCAAGCAAGGGCTGGGGAATCGTCTCGTGTACTTGATAGTCCTCCTGTTGCACACGATTGATCGCATTCCAGGCACGGTTCAACCGATCCAGTGGCTTTTTCAGGATAGCGGGCGCTTTTGCCCGGATCTCTCGCAGCACCGTCTGGTCAAGCGCCGTGCTGTACATGCCGCGAGCCCGATCCACCAGATTGTGCGCCTCGTCAACCAGGACCGCGACCTGCCATTGATAGGCCTGAGTCAATCCGAACAGCAATGCGCTGCTGTCAAAATAGTAGTTATAGTCCCCAACAACGACATCACTCCAGCGCGCCAGCTCCTGCGCCAGGTAATACGGACAGACATCATGTGCGAGCGCCGTCTCTCGAACGACTTCCCGCGTCAACTGTCCATGTTCCAATGCCGCCGCGCGCGCATCCGCGAGACGATCGTAGAAGCCGCGCGCCAACGGACAGGCATCACCATGGCAAGCCTTGTCCGGATGTTCACACGCCTTGTCACGCGCCACCAGTTCCAGTGCCCTTAGCGGCAAGCCCTTCGCGCCACCGCGCAACAACGCGACGGTATCGAGCGCAAGGGCCCGGCCCGATGTCTTTGCCGTCAAGAAGAAGATGCGGTCGATCCGCTCTTCGGCACATGCTTTCAACAGCGGGAACAGGGTCGCCAGAGTCTTGCCAATTCCGGTGGGCGCTTGAACCATCAGGTTTGCCCCGTCGCGCGCGGCACGATACACCGCAACGGCGATGTCACGCTGCCCCTTCCGGAATGCATGGGGAAACGCCAGCCCGGATAATGCGGCGTTGCGCGCTTGACGGTGCGCATCCTCCTGCACTGCCCACGCAAGGAACCGTTCACATTGCACGGTAAAGAATGTTTTAAGCGACGCCGCCGTGTGCGACTGCGTCAGCAGGGTTTCCTTCTCACTACGGATATCGAAATACACCAACGAGACCGTCAGCGTCGTCAGTGCGCGCGATTCACAGAGCAAATGACCGTACACCAGCGCTTGCGCCCAGTGCAATGCGCGATGATTGGCAGGCATGGCGTCCAGATCACCGCGATAGGTCTTGATTTCCTCGAGGCGGTTTTCATCGCTGGCATACCCATCCGCGCGTCCCCGCACAGTAAGGTCCCCGTACACGCCCGACAACACCACTTCGACCTCGTACCCTTTCGCCCTGCGTGCCGCAACGGTGACATGCCCAGCCATGCCTTCGGATGCCGTGGGCGCCGGGGTAAAACGCATATCGAGATCACCGCTACGAGCGGTGAATTCGCAGAGGGCGCGCACGGCAATGACATAGTTCATGGCAACAGCATTGCAACTATCGTAACGCCGCGACCGATTGCAGCAAGCGATTCCATCGTGGCGCCGGCAACGTCAACCGGATATCTTTTTTCGTCGTAACGGTGCTCGCGCGACGGGAAATGCCTGCCCCGCCGCGTCATCCTGCGTATAAGCAACGCCTGAAACACCACGGGCAGTATCTTTAAAGCGGCAATGACAGCATGCTCGCGCGCATCGAGAAGGTCTTGATAACGCCGCACGCTCCAATCGATCGCGCAGGTGAAATGGTAGGGGTAGTATGACTGAGCGGCGGGCACAGGGATCAAGGTACGAAGAAGACTGTGTTTTTGTACAGCATCATAGCAGACCTCGACGACGATGCCCCCTCGAACATTGTGAGCCGCCGACATCACTCAAGTTTGGAAAAACCGAAAAGCCCTAGCGCGTGATGATCGACATTGTTTACCGGATATCCCGAGGCTGCTTGGCACCTGCAAGCGATGATCCCCTAGGCTCAGATCGTTCCGAATAAGGCCCGAGGTCGGTCGCGAAGCGTCTGTGCCAGCGTGCCAAGCGCGCGGGACAATTCCGCTCGAGAAGACGCGCATGCAAGATTAATACGTACCCCGTGCTCGATTGGAGATCGATCCACGGCGAACGCAGAGGCAGGCATTGTATTGACGCCGCGAGCTAAGGCATTTGCCGCGAAGTCTTCCGACCGCCAGGGCTCTGGAACACGCAACCAGACAAACATGCACTCTGGGTCGCTGCGCAGCAGCTCGTTCGGAAGTAACTGCCCTGCCAATTCCTGACGAGCCTTCAACTCGGTCCGCTGAGCATCCAGAATAATTTTGGCCGTGCCGTCCTCAATCCAGCGCGTGACAATCAGCGTTGATAAAGGCGACGGCATCCAAGCCGTGGTTCGCACAGCCTCAGCGGCAAGCGCGGCGCCGTGAGTTGGTGTAAGCACGTATCCCACCCGCAACCCAGGTGCCAGAATCTTCGAGGTCGACGCGACATGGAAGGTCAGCTCCGGGCAAAGGCTGCAAATAGTTGGCAATCGCTTGCTAACGAGAGGGCCGTACACGTCATCCTCAATGATCACGATCTGATACTTGCGGGCGATCGACACCAGCGCAATGCGTCGCGCAAGACTCATCGTCACGACGCTCGGGTTCTGCAAGTTCGGAACGACGAATATCGCTTTTACCCGACGTGTTCGACAAGCTTCCTCCAATTCATCCGGCAGCAAACCTTGTTCGTCGCTCGAAATGCCCATTAGTTCGAACTGGAAGACAGGCGCCAGTGCTTTCAAGCCGTAATAAGTAAGCTTGTCCGAGAGAATGATGCCCTCGTGTCCCATGAGACTACTCAACACCGCGTATATGCCATGTTGCGCGCCGCTCGTAACCACCACATTGTCTGGTGATGGATTGAACGTCCCCGTCGAGATCCACTTCGCTCCCGCCAGCCTGGCCCAATCGGGTCCCTGTGGCGGCTGATATTCCTGCGTTTCGGGAAAACGGGGATCTTGTCCGATCGTGGCCATCGTTTTACCAAGTTGGCTCAGAAACGCTCCTGTGGCTGGCCGATTCACTGTGAGGTCGACCACGCCAGTCACCAAACCGTCGCCACGTGATGTCTCCTCGTTGCGGCCCTGCGCCAATTTCACGGCGGGCATCGCGCCACCCGTCACGATGGATCCACGTCGCTTGCTGGCTACGACAAGCCCACGTGCCTGCAGTTCTTTGTATGCACGCAACACAGTGGACACATTGATTTTCAGCTCAACAGCCAGGTCTCGTTGCGGAGGCAATCTGCTACCGGGAGGGTATTGCCCGCTTCTGATTTGCTGCTCAAGGTTATGAGAAATCTCCAGATACGCTGCTTGACGCGTCTTTGTTTGAACCGATTTAGCAGATTTTGTGTGACTATCATCGACAATCATCTAGATAAAATCTCCGTACAAAAAAGTCATATATAGACGAATGCGGCACTGACTTATCGCTCCATCATCACAGAATCTTGGCCTTACGCATCTTAAATTCCCCGAATTCGCAAGCATTATTCCGACGAGGCCCGTTAGCAGCTGGGGAAAACGCCTACATTCACACAAAAACAAGTAATTGCGTTCAAAAAAACTTTGTGTGAGTATGTTTCTCAATGTTTGTACGAACTGCGATCGTACCAGCACTTTATACGCCTTGGAGACCGTTGTGAAAGATTTGCAGTCTGATCCACGCTCGAACACGCGAACGGCCCCAAGCCAAAACACATTAGGTCACGCACTGCGCAAGCGTCATGTGACGATGATTTCGCTAGGCGGAATCATCGGTGCCGGTCTGTTTGTTGGAAGCAGCGCGACGATTGCATCGATGGGGCCGGCTGCCTGCCTGAGTTACCTCGCAGCAGGCATCGTCGTACTCTTCATCATGCGGATGCTCGGCGAGATGGCACTGGCATGCCCTGGCGTGGGCTCATTCACGGAGTTTACGCGCCTTGCCCTCGGTAACTGGGCTGGATTTACCAACGGTTGGCTCTATTGGTACTTTTGGGTCATTGTAGTCGCTGTCGAAGCGGTGGCGGGTGCCGGCATTCTGCAACGTTGGGTGCCCCTGCCCGTGTGGGTGATCGGACTGATTCTCCTGTCGCTCATGACCGCAATTAATCTGATGTCGGTCAAGTCCTACGGCGAGTTTGAATATTGGTTCGCCTCCATCAAGGTCATCGCCATTGTGGTTTTCATCATTGTAGGTGTCGGCTACCTCCTTGGCTTCAGTGACTGGAGTCATATCTCCAGAAATCTCTTCGCGGATCGCGGGTTCCTGCCGTTCGGATGGATGTCGGTCTTCGCGGGAATTCCGACGGTCATTTTTGCCGTGGGCGGCGCGGAAATTGCAACAATCGCCGCCGCCGAATCCGATGATCCGAGCAGGAATGTCGCCTCCATGACTCGCTCCGTCATTCTGCGGATTATCACATTCTATGTAGCGTCGATGCTTGTGATCGCCTGCATTGTTCCCTGGGCTCACATTAAAGTTGGCACGTCACCGTTCGTCGCGGCGCTGTCCGTGATGAATATCCATGGTGCCGCCGACATCATGAACATGATCGTGCTTATAGCAGTGTTGTCTGCACTCAACTCCGGCCTCTATGTATCGTCTCGCATCATGTTTCGCTTAGCGGAGCAAGGTGATGCGCCTCGTCGGGTACTGAAGCTGACATCCAGCAAAGTGCCACGTTTGGCGGTTGTTGCAAGCAGCAGCATTGGTTACGTGGCGATTCTCGCCGCAATCGTTTCGCCTCAGGGTGTATTTCTTTACCTTGTCAGCGCATCAGGCGCAGTCATGCTCTTCGTCTATCTGTTCATCGCCATCTCGCAAATCATCATCCGCAAAAGACTAGAGGCAACGGCACCTCAGCGTCTCTCTTTGAAGATGTGGCTATTTCCCTGGCTGTCTTACTTGGTGGTTGCCGCTATCGCAGGCGTACTCCTCGCCATGGCCTTCGATAAAGAATTGTCAATGCAACTTGTGGCGAGCCTTGTTAGCCTGGCCGTTGTGTCTCTCATTTACGTTGCCACACGCAAAAAGCGCCTGGGATCTGTTTCACCGCATTTCGAAAAACCCGCCTCGAACTGGAAAAAGTAATGGCCGACGTAGCAATTATCGGATCGGGCTTCATCGGGCTCTCCAGCGCTTACTGGTTGATGCGCGAAGGCCATAACGTCACTTTGTTCGACCCCAAAGGCCCAGGAGAGGGCGCGTCATATGGAAATGCAGGTACTTTTGCCAACTACGCCTGCATCCCCGTGAATAACCCTTCGGTATTCGCCGGCATTCCGCGCTTTCTGCTTTCGGCAGCCAGTCCCTTGCGCATCCGCTGGGAGTACATGCCGACACTTGCGCCATGGCTGATGCGCTTTCTGCTTTCTTCAACGCCGTCGCGCTATCGCAACAGCACGGAAGCATTAGCGAGCTTACTTTCCCGCGCGCAAGAAGGCTATCGCGACATGCTTATCGACTCCAGCTTATTGGCGTTTGTCCAGCCACGTGAGTGCCTTTATCTCTACTCCAGCAAATCTGCGTTCGAAGCATCGTATCCATCCTTGGAACTGAGACGGTCTCTTGGCATCGAATTTGACAATCTCGAAAAAGAAGCAATTCAAGAGTATGAGCCAAATCTCGCACCCATTTTCAGACAAGGAACACTTTTCACCGGTAGTTGGTTCTTGAGTGACCCGCGTGGATTTTTGCAACAGCTTCACGCATCGTTAATCAAAAAAGGAATGCGTCACGAACGAAACGGCATTGACCAGATCGATCCGATGATGACGGGCGTATCTATCTCCGATGACACAGGCCAGAAATTTGAAGCATCGCACGTTGTCGTATGCGCCGGGGCCCTTTCCCGCCGGTTCGCAAAGCAATGTGGCGACGCTATCCCGCTTGATACCGAGCGCGGCTATCACGTGAGCTTTCCGGGAACCGCATCGTTGATATCGCGGCCTTGCGGTTGGGCGGAGCGCGGCTTCTACATGACGCCAATGGCTTCCGGAATACGCGCGGCAGGAACGGTGGAACTCGGAGGATTTGTAGACCGCAAGAACGAAGACCTGCTCGGCCTGATCGAGACGTCGGCGCGGGCGGCTTTGCCAAACCTAGGACCATCAGGTGAAAAATGGCTTGGCTTTCGCCCAAGTTTGCCAGACGGCCTTCCCGTCATAGGCACCTCACATAGATCCTCGCGCGTTGTGTATGCATTTGGCCACCAGCACCTTGGCCTGACACTGGGTGGCATAACTGGTTCGGTTGTAGCCGACCTGATTTCAGGTCGAGAACCTTGTATTGATTTGCGTCGCTACAGCGCAAAACGCTTCTCGCATAACACCATCAACCACCGCTTCTGAAGGGGCTGCACCATGAATCGTCGCAATCTGCTAATCAGCTTGGCTGTTGGCGCGCTATATGCCCAGACGTCCGCTTTCGCCGCGGAGCCAGAAATCATCAAGATTGGCTACGCCGGACCTCTCACCGGTGCTGTAGCCCGCGTTGGCAAAGACCTGGAGAACGGAGCGCAACTCGCCATTGACGAGGAAAATGCGCGTAAGCCTGTAGTCGACGGAAAGGCTGTCAGGTTTGTTCTGGACGTGCAAGATGACCAGGCCGATCCGCGCGTTGCGATACAAGTTGCCCAGAAGCTTGTCGACAGCGGCGTGGTGGGGGTGATCGGCCACTACAACTCAGGCTGCAGTATCCCGGCGTCAGCTGTTTATCATAATGCCAATATGGCAATGATCACACCTGGGTCAACAAACCCGGCGCTGACGATGCAAGGATTTGCCAATGTGTTCCGGACGATGGGAAATGATGGCGTGGGCGGTGTCATCGCGGGACGTTTCGCCGTCGAGCAATTGAAAGCGAACAGAATTGGTGTCATAGACGACCGGACTGCATTCGGCCAAGGTCTGGCCGACGCTTTCGTGAAAGGCGTCGGTGAAGTCAAAGGAAATATTGTCGGCCGGGAATACACAAACGACAAAGCGATAGATTTTCGCGCGATCCTGACAACGATGAAGCAAAAGAAGGTCGACCTGATCTTCTTTGGTGGACTTGACGAACAAGGCGCGATGCTTGTGAAGCAAATGCGCTCACTTGGCATGAAGACGCAGCTCTTTGGTGCTGGGGCGCTCAAAAGCAACGCGTTTTTGAGCATAGCCGGGCCAGCAGGGGAAGGCACCAAGGATTTGGAGCCCGGTCCTGCCCTGGACAAACTTCCGTCGGCTGTTGATTTCGCCAAACGATACAAAGTGCGATTTAATCAGGATGTCGAGCTTTATGCGCCATTTGCCTACGATGCGGCACTTACCATGATCAAAGCGATTCATGAAGCCAATTCAACCGATCGAGCAAGAATCGTGGCTGCGTTGCCAAAGGTCACGGTCCAGGGCGTCACCGGTAAAATCGCCTTCGACTCTCGCGGTGACCTCGTGAATCCGCCTTACACGCTCTTCGAGGTAAAACAGGGCGAATGGAAAAGTGAGCAGACAATCAATTAAGGTTTTGTCACTCTCCTTTGCCAGGAACCGCATATGATTTTTCGTGAAACCATCGGCGCGCGAACCTACTTGTTCGATGGGTTAGGATCGTTGCTAGCCAAAGCCGGCCCGCGCCGCTCGGGTGACGAACTGGCAGGGGTTGCCGCATCTTCGGAAGAAGAACGCGTTGCCGCGAAGCTCGCGCTTGCGGCAACGCCGCTAAAAGTATTTCTCAATGAAACGCTCATACCGTACGAGGAAGACGAGATCACGCGCCTGATCGTGGATAGTCACTCCGATGCAGCATTCAAGCCGATCTCCCACCTGACAGTCGGTGATTTCAGAAACTGGTTGCTGAGCGAGGATGTTGACGCGTCGGCGCTGTCCGGCATTGCCAATGGCGTAACGCCTGAAATGGCCGTGGCAGTATCGAAATTGATGCGCAATCAGGATCTCATCCTCGTTGCAAAAAAACGCCCCGTCGTGACGCGTTTTCGGAATACCGTGGGTCTGCCTGGTCACCTGTCCGTCCGACTCCAGCCCAATCATCCTACCGACGACGTGAAAGGCATTGCAGCATCCATGATCGATGGTTTGATGTATGGCAGTGGAGACGCAATGATTGGGATAAACCCGGCTTCCGACTCGCTTTCCGCGATCACTGCATTGCTCCGGATGATGGACGACTTCCGTCAGGCGTATGCCGTGCCCACGCAGACTTGCGTCCTTACGCACGTAACGAACACAATCGCGGCAATCGAACGAGGTGCGCCGGTCGACCTGATTTTTCAATCGATTGCGGGAACCGAAAAAGCGAACGCAAGCTTCGGCGTCTCGCTGTCGCTTCTTGCAGAGGCGTATGACGCCGGTCGTTCGCTTGCGCGTGGCACCGTGGGAAGCAACTTCATGTACTTTGAAACGGGTCAGGGCAGCGCGTTGTCAGCGAACGCTCACCATGGACTAGATCAGCAGACATGTGAAGTCAGGGCTTACGCCGTCGCTCGGAAATTTGATCCTTTTCTAACCAACACCGTAGTCGGCTTTATCGGTCCGGAGTACCTATACGACGGCAAGCAGATTATTCGGGCGGGGTTGGAAGACCACTTCTGTGCGAAATTGCTTGGCGTACCGATGGGGTGTGACATCTGCTACACGAATCACGCTGAAGCGGACCAGGACGATATGGATACGTTACTGACATTGCTAGGTGCTGCCAATATCAACTTCATAATGGGCATTCCGGGCGCGGACGACGTCATGCTCAATTATCAAAGCACGTCGTTCCATGATGCGCTGTATGTGCGTCAAGTACTCGGACTGAAGAGAGCACCAGAGTTTGAAAGCTGGCTTGAGTCGATGCAGATTATCGATCAAATGGGACGCATCAGCAGCCAGTCGCATACTCAACCACTGCTGGGTTGGGTCGATTCATGAGCGATACACCGAAGCGTCGAGACGACGACGGCAATGTAAAGCCCGATGTATGGGGCGCATTGAGAAAGTTTACCGATGCGCGCATTGCGCTGGGACGATCAGGGAGCAGCTTACCCACCGCGCCGCTGCTGGCTTTTAATCTTGCACACGCTCGCGCTCGTGATGCGGTGCATACACCGCTAGACGTCGCCAAGCTGGTAGCGGACTTCCACACGCGATCGTTACAGACGCTTGAAGTAAAGAGCGCCGCCACTAACCGCGATATCTTTCTGAGACGACCCGACCTTGGTCGTCACTTGGACGAAGAAAGTAAATCTCGTCTATTCCGAATGGCCAAGCAAATTGAGACAAAGCCGGACCTAATTTTTGTCATCTGCGACGGTCTTTCATCGCAAGCGGTTGCTCACCACGCCGTGGCGCTCATTGAACGAACCATTGCGCGATTGCCAAGCTGGCGTATCGGACCGGTTGTAATCGTCACCCAGGGCCGAGTCGCCGCAGGCGACGTCGTTGGCGAAATATTAGAGGCCAGGATGGTGGCCGTATTGGTCGGCGAGCGGCCTGGGCTCAGTTCACCCGCGAGCCTCGGGGTCTACCTGACTTTCGCTCCACGAGTTGGATGCAGCGACGCCGAAAGGAACTGCATCTCTAACGTGAGGCCAGAGGGTCTCACGTACGACGCGGCGGCCTTCAAGCTCGCGTATCTGGCCGATGCCGCGCGCACGCGGAAGATAACCGGTGTCAATCTGAAAGACGATAGCGGATACGAAGCATTACCGGGCGGCGAAGACCAGCGGAGAATTGTCCCAGACAAGCGCCAATCCAATACGCAACACGAAATTTAACACTTGGTTCGTCGTTAAAGCGTTTGCGGCAACGCGCAGCTCTAGATAGCGCTTTACCCACAGCAGCAAGCCGATCAAGGGCGCGTTGCCGGGCAGCATCGGCAAAATGCCATCTAGCTTGCGATGACATTCTTTCGATACGACCATCAGGAGAACTTGTTCAGATCTACATGACCAGTGCTCGCGTTCGCTTACCTGGTCGTCACTTAATAGCCATCTACAAATCAACCGCACCACTTTTTATTTATTCGGAATGTATCTGTACGGTAGATAAGGAATATGAATATGCGCAAGACAATTGCAACCGGCTTGCCCGAGGGAAATGCACCTGTTGAATGGGCGACAATCTCGAACGGAACCCTTTATACAGCTAGCATCCCTGTACGCGCGGATGGCTCGATCGAGGACGGCGACATCATCACACAGACTGAGTTGACACTGAACAACCTCAAGCAGATTGTGGAGGCTGCGGGTTGCACGATGGACGATGTGACACAAGTTCAGGTTTTTCTCACTGACAAAATGTATTTTGACGATATGAACGAGGTTTACAGACGCGCGTTTTCGAAGCCCTATCCGAACAGAGCGACGGTGATTGCCGGTCTGATGGTCCCTGGCGCCAAGATAGAAATTGTCGCCCACGCAGTTGTTAGAAATGCCGAATAAGTGGGCGAGGACTTGTGACTACGTGCATTGACCCAATGCATCAATTGGCCTCTCGCCAGACCCCCTTCCGTGCATCTGCCAGCCTCTTTCGCATCGCTGCCGTGATACGTTGATGCGTCTTAGTGTAGTCATGCCACGGATCGTTTTCCACGACGGAAGCATCAGCCAAATCTGCCATTCTTTCGTGAATATTGGCCAGCGTCCAATGATCTCCCCCACGAATCGATGTCAGCTCATCCCAATTAATTGGAATTGATATGCCCAATCCCGGCCGCGCACGCAACGAGTACGCGGCCACGGTGCTGGCACCCCTATTGTTTCGGAGATAATCGACAAAGACCTTGCCCTTACGATTTTCCTCACCCATTTTTGCGCTGAAATGCTCGGGGAGCGTTCCTGCAAGATGCTGCGCGACAGCCTGCGAAAAATCCCGCACAGTGCCCCACACCGCATGACGTGTCAGCGGCACAACGACGTGAAGACCTTTTCCCCCGCTGGTTTTGCAAAACGACCGCAGGCCGATTTCTTCGAGAAATGCGCGGGTCAATTGCGCCGCCTCTATCATCTTCTTCCAGGACAACCCCGCGCCGGGATCGAGGTCAAACACCATTCTGTCCGGTTTCTCGATGGAGTCGACCCGGGCATTCCACGTATGCAGTTCGACCGTTCCCATCTGGGCGGCACCAACCAGCGCCGCCACATTATCGAGCGTCAGCAGCGGCGGATGGCCGGGGTCGAGCTTCGCGTGCTGCATGACATGGGGAATCGATAACGTTGGCGCGTGCTTCTGAAAAAAGCTCTCACCAGCAATATCGGCCGGAACGCGCAACAGCGATACCGGCCGCCCTGCGAGTTCCAGCAGCAACCAAGGGGCGATCCATTCACAGTAGCGAACCAGGTCGATCTTCCGTGCGCCGCTGTGTGTATCAATCACACGGTCGGGATGCGTGATGCGCACCCCGGCAATCGTCTCGCTGGAGGCGGAATGCTTTCTGGAGACCTTCTGCGTCGCGTCCTGTTGGGCGGCTAGGTGCCTGCGTCCACCTGTCGCACTGCGTTTTGTCTCGGACAAGATAGTGCGGCTGTGTGAAGGCATCTGGGGGTCCTCTCGAACAATATCTTTCGCTGACTTGTCAGCCCGCAATTGCACGAACGACGCTTGACGCAATACGCCATTGCGCGTCCACTCGGAAAATTCACACTCCGCCACCAATGTCGGCCTGATCCAATGCATCATGGCCGCGTCGCGTGGAACAGGTCCATCAATAACGCGCTGGCGCCTCGAAGTGCCCTTGTAGACAAGTTTATCGATGCTGCTCCTCAACGACCGTAGCATCGCGGCGCTGAAGCCGGTTCCCACGCGTCCCGCGTAGCGCAATACGGATCGGCCCTTCTCGTCCTTGGCATTGACGCCCAGCAACAACGCACCGAAACCGCGACGCGAACCTGTTGGCTCAGTGAATCCGATGATGACGAACTCCTGCCGCCGACGGCACTTCAGCTTGATCCAGCTTTGCGTGCGCCCCGCCCGGTAAGCGCTGTCGATGCGCTTCCCAATCACCCCTTCGAGCGACAGCGCACAAGCATGTGAGAGCAACTCGGCCGGGGGCGCGTCAAAGTCGTCGGAGAATCGGATCACCGCATCCGCTGCATAGGCGACACGCGCGGCCTTGCGCTTCGATGCAGTCGCACGCGTGGCGCTTGCGGGAGCACGCGCGAGATCAGTCGCCTTGGTGGCATTCGCGTCCCCTGGCACGGGGATATCGGCAAGCAAGGCACGCAACAGCGCCCTGCGTTCAAAAAGCGGCACATCGCGCAGATCATATCCGTGGAAATAAAGCACGTCGAAAAGATAGAGAACGATGTGGCTACTGCGATCTGCATCGAACGCGTTCTGCAACGACTGAAAATCAGGTACGCCTGTTTCGTTGTACGACACCGCCTCGCCATCGAACCACGCCCCGCCAAACGGGCCGCCCATTTCCTTGGCAATGGCTTCCGTCCATCCTCGCAATGCATCCGCCTGCTCGGGCAGCTTGGCGGTCCAATCGTTCTGCTGCCGCGTAAAAAGACGGCCCCGATGACGCTCTTCCTTCGCCTTCGAAGCAGCCGGGCGCGACTGCGCGAGAATCCGATAACCATCGAATTTGATCTCGTACGACCACGTTCCGTTCTCAGGCGCCGCTGCGACGAGAGTCGCCAATTGGGGCTTCATCGTCTCCGGACAGCCACGGCGCACCGCGTGGGGCTTGACCCGGGCCCACACGTCTTGCCAATTCTCCGCTACCCGTCCACGCTTATTTGCCACGGTCGCCTTTGCTGCTTTTGCTCTCGGCTTTACCGTCCCTTCTTTCGATTCGCGCTCCTTCAGCAGCAGCCACTGCGCCTGTTTTCCTCGCATCCGTGTACGTACAAGCGCCCATGACCCATGCAGGCGCTGACCATGTAATCGGAAGACCAATTTTCCAGATCGATAGCCCTCCCTCGCCGCAGCCAGCCCTCCCTCTGGTTCCCAAGAGCCTTTATCCCATATGCTGACGTCGCCGGCACCATAATGCCCTGCGGGAATGGTGCCTTCGAATGAACCGTATGCGATGGGATGATCTTCGACATGAACCGCAAGACGCTTGACCGCCGGGTCCTCACTCGGCCCCTTCGGTATGGCCCAGGATTTCAGCGTGCCATCCAATTCCAAGCGGAAATCAAAATGATGGCTGCTTGCATGGTGTTCCTGAACAACGTACAACAACGCTTCCCGGCCGCCAGCACGCGTGCCACTCCCCTTTCTCCATGCCGTGACCGCAACCGAACCGCCGTCGGGCTCCCGGGTGGCTGACGCGCCAACGAATCTCCGTTTTCCACGATAGGTCGCAAGATAGTCTTCCGCCATCATGGTCCTCCAGTGCCGGTCTTCTTCCGACCGGACCTGCCGCTATTCTTCCGTGCACTAGTGGCACGCTTCGGTGATTGACGCGTCGTCTTGCCAGCCGTGCGATCGTCATCGTGACGCTTCCCGCCGCGTTGACCCAGGCTCCGTTTCAGCAAGGCGGTGAGATCAAGGATATTGGCGGACTGCGTGCGATCGTCCGTTGGGATCGGCACCGCTTCCACGGTCGTTGTTTTGCCAGCACGAATCTTTCTTTCGACCAACGCGAGCACGTCGTCTCGAAAGCGATCCTTGTAGCCGTCCGGCGTGAAATCCGCGGTCATATCGTCGATCAGACGCACCGCCATCTCGCGCTCGCGTGCGCTGACGCTGGCATCACGCCAGGCGCATGCATGCGCATCGCCGTCGTCCTCCGCATCCAGGACCTCCTCTGCCCAGCGCAATGTCGTCAAGGACAGGCCGTCGGGAGTGGGAACCAGCGCGCAGAGGTGCTGCCGCTCGTGCATGACGACGAGTGCGATCCCGATCTTGCCAGACCGATCCAAGGCTTCCCGAAACATCTTGAAAACCTTCTCTCCTCGCGTATCCGGCATGAGGCGATAGGGGGTGTCGAGGTACACAAAATTGACCTGATAGGCTGGCACGAAGCACATGACATCGATGCTTTGCGTGGATTTTGGATTGGCTGCGCGCAACTCGTCATCGCTCAGCACGACAAAGTGCTCCTTCTCGTATTCGAAACCCCGCACGATCTTATCGCGCGGCACGTCCTTTCCGGTCCGCTTGTTGTACTGGCGATAACCAATGGGGTCGAGCGACCGGCCATCCAGTAAATGAAATGACGGCTTGGATGCCCGCGTCGCCGGATACAGTTGCACTGGGACATGCACCAGTCCAAACGCTATCGCACCTTTCCAGAGGATCTTGGCCATCGCATTCCTTACGGGACATAAAACGGTAAGGCGAGCAGCGCAATTTATGTACCTGAGGACGAATTGATCCTTGCACGACGCCATTTGCACAGTACAATGCGCGCTATGCGAAGTCCGGAAGCGGGTGAAAATCCAGCACGGTCGCGCCACTGTGACCGGCCATAAAGCGATGAACCCCTCCTCGCGCGCCGGAAGTCAGACCTGGCTCCGCACATGTATCCATCCAACCCAACGGGGCGCGTAACCCCATGGAGTCATTTGCGTGAAATCCTTTGTCCGACTGCGGACAGGCGCATCCGCGGCTGATGCATCTCTTTCGCTTTCCCCTCGCCGTGTTCACGGCTATAAGATCATCGACACGAAGCGGCGTGCGCGCACGCCAAGGCCGAGGTTGCCGGCGATGGCGGTCTTGGCCACATTGCAATCGATCGGTGCAATGCATGTGGCATACGCCGCCGACTCGGTCGACCCGAATACCCCGCTCCCTTCGGCGCATGAAGCAGCACGCCAATCGTCCCTGCCGGCGGTTATCGTTGCTGCCCCGCGTGCGGATTCCGGCAAGGAACGCCTGGCCCTGCCGGTGCACACCGGCAGTCGGCTTGGCACTTCGAGCCTGGATACGCCGGCCAGCGTCGAGACGCTGGCCGGCGACGCGATACGTGCACGCGGCGATACAACCGTCGTCGATGCGGTCACCCGCGCAGCCGGTTATGCGAACAATGCGGCGCCCGGCAACGGCGGCACGGCGGTGTCGGTGCGCGGCTTCACTGGCCAGGAGTCCATCACGACGCTATTCGACGGCACCAAAATGTTCGTGGGCGCTGGAACCGTGACGTTTCCGTTCGATACCTGGTCCGTGGATCGAATCGAAGTACTCCGCGGGCCGGCCTCGGTATTGAATGGTGAAGGCGGAATGGGCGGCGTCATCAACGTCATCCCGAAAGCACCGCAGGCCGAACGCAGCACAACGGTCCTCCTGGGCGTTGGCGCCTACGGTGAGAAACGCATGGCACTGGATACAACGGGCGCCGTGGACGCCAGCCGTCCGGGTGGTCCAATGCTGACTTACCGGTTCTACCTGAATGACGATCGCAACAACGGCTGGCTGCCACGCGGACAATCGCACAGCACGGCCGTAGGCGGTGCATTGCAACTGGACGCCACGCCTACACTGCGGTTCACGCTGGACTACGACTACGCACGGCAGATGCCCACGACGTATTTTGGTATTCCTGTCCAAAACAGCGCTTACTCGTCCGCGCTGACCCGGCAAAACTACAACGTGAGCGACGCGCGAATAGCGTACTATGACCGTTGGATGCGATTGAAGACGACCTGGCAAGCGCTTCCCGGCCTGACGATCCGCAACCAGTTCTACTTTATGCTTACCGATCGTCATTGGCACGACGCGGAAAGCTATGCCCTGCAAGGCGACGGCAGCGTTGCCCGCAGCGACTACATCGAGATACTGCATCATCAGCGCCAAGTAGGCGATCGGCTGGATGCGACCCTCGATGGTCGCATTGCCGGACATCGGAATCGCTTTGTCATCGGCACCGAGTTCAATTCCGTGAACTTCGTCGACACAAGCAATACGCCCTATGATGGCAGCTCGGTGGTCCCGCAACTCGGCTTCGACCCAGGTGTCTTCGCCAGCAGCGACGCAACGGTCCCGGTGTTCCGCACACGAACAAACCAGGCCGCGGTCTTTACCGAGAACCGCCTGGAAGTGACCGACCGCCTTGCCTGGGTCAGCGGCCTGCGCTACGACCATATCGATTATCGTCGCGACACATTTGCCACGTCGAGCACCGCTGCAACGTCCTTCAGCCGCACGTTTGCGAACACCAGTTGGCGCACCGGCCTGGTCTTTGCCATGACACCGGACCTATCGGTCTACGGTCAATACACCACTGGCTCCGACGGGGTGGGGTCGCTCATCACACTGTCGCAGGCAAACAGCGCCTACTCGCTGTCCACCGGTCACCAGTGGGAAGCCGGCATAAAGCAGATCCTTGCCGGTGGCAGCGCCGACTGGACACTGGCGTTCTATCAGATCGTCAAAAAGAACCTGCTCACTACAGATCCGGATAATCCGACGCAGACGATCCAGGTAGGCCAGCAATCCTCTCGCGGCATCGAATGGACCGGTGCATTGACGTTGCCGCACGGCATCGTCGTCGACGCGAATTTTTCGGTGTTGCGCGCCCGATATGACAACTTTTCCGAATCGGTCAACGGTGTGACCGTGTCGCGCGACGGAAACGTGCCATATAACGTGCCACAGCAAACCGGCAATGTCTGGCTGCGCTGGGCGTTTGCGCCAGGGTGGAACGTGGGCGCGGGGGTGCGGTATGTTGGCAGCCGCTACGGGGACACGGCCAACACGGTGCGAATTCCGTCCTACATACTGTTTGATGCGAGCGCATCCTGGCGGGTCTCCCACCAACTCACCCTGGCGCTCTATCTGCGCAACCTGACCAATCGTACCTACGTTGTCACCTCGTCAAATAGCGGGACGCAATGGCTGCTGGGTACACCCCGATCAGGCGGCGTCACCGCTACCATGACGTTCTGACGCTATCATCGACGGGCCGTGCGTTCGCATCGGCGCACGGCACGACAAGGACAACGCATGCAAGAAACCGCGCGGTTGACAATCACAGGATTGCATTGGCGCCCGGGGTCACGCACCCATCAGGCAAGACGTGTGTTGACCCGGCATCATGGAGATCAATCCCGCGACGCATCGGGCGACCTGTTGCATGACGTGTCATTGACCGTTGCGCCGGGGGCGTTTGTCGGGCTGATCGGCCCCAATGGCGGCGGCAAGAGCAGCTTGTTGCGCTGCGCCTTTCGCCATGCGCGTCCCGACAGTGGGCAGGTGTTGCTGGACGACACCGATATCTGGCAGGCGAGCGCCCGCTGGAGCGCGCAGCACATTGCCGTCGTGCTGCAGGATCCGCCCGACGAATTCGGTTTGTCCGTGGAAGAAGTAGTGACGATGGGACGCACGCCGCATAAGCGCCTGCTGGACGGCGTGACGCAGGAGGATCTGGCGCTCGTGGAGCAGGCGCTGGACGATGTCGATCTAGGCGACTATCGGCACCGCCTTTTCGCCACGCTGTCGGGCGGCGAGCGACAACGCACGTTGTTGGCGCGCGCGTTCGTCCAGCAGCCGCGCGTGCTGATGCTCGACGAGCCCACGAATCACCTCGATCCGCGCCACCAGATCGCGTTGCTGCGGCGTGTCAAGGCGCGTGGCGTGTCCACGCTTGCCGCGCTGCATGACCTCAATCTGGCAGCCGCCTTTTGCGATCGGCTGTATTTGCTCGTTGAAGGTCGCATTGTCGCGCACGGCACGACGCGTGACGTATTGACAACCGAACGACTCAAGCAGTACTACGGTGTCGACGCATTGATAGACGACCATCCGGTACATGGGCATCCCCGTATCACCTTGATCACGGAGTAACGGTGACAACGCTTATTCTTGAATTCAGACAACGATCCCTGGCGACCTGGATTACGACGCTTGCGCTGAGCATCGCCGCGGCAGCGCAAGCCGCGCCACCCGGTAGCAAGGTGTCCGTCGTATCGCAGACACGAGAGGCCCCGCCGGCATTGTCCCATCCCAACCATTATCCGGTGACAATTCAGAGTTGCAATCGGACCGTGACCTTTACCCATGCTCCGCGACGCGCCATCAGTAACGACATCAACCTGACCGAAATGATGTTGGCGTTAGGCCTGCGGGATCGAATGGTCGGCTATACCGGCATTTCAGGATGGAAAACCGCATCGCCCTCCCTGACCGCCGCGCTCGGTCCGCTTCGCGAATTGGCGCGCCGCTATCCACCACTGGAAACGTTGGTTGGCGCAAACGCCGACCTGTATGTAGCGGGCTGGGGATACGGCATGCGGGTAGGCGGTCCGGTCACGCCATCGTCCCTGGCGCCGCTCAACATCGCCACCTATGAATTAACGGAGTCGTGCGGGCACGTCATGGCTCGTCAGGCGGCAACGCTCGATGACACCTATAATGACCTGCGCAACCTCGGCCGCATATTCGATGTCGATGCACGGGCCGAGGCGCTTATCGCATCGATGCAGGCGCAGGTCTCCGCGGTGCGGCATGCGCTTTCCGGCACACCGGAAAAAGTGCGCGTGTTCGTTTATGACAGTGGTCAGGACAAGCCGTTTACGGCAGGCGCATTGGCGATGCCGACCGCCTTGATCGAAGCCGCGGGCGGCCGCAACGTGATGGATGACGTACAGCAAAGCTGGACGCAAGCAGGGTGGGAAAGTGTCGTCGACCGCGACCCCCAAGCGATCATCATCGTCGACTATGGCCCCACGACCGCTGAACAAAAAATCCACTTCCTGCGCGATAACCCGGCGCTTGCAGGCATCGACGCCATCCGTGCCGGCCGCTTTATTGTCTTGCCCTACGACGCCGCCACGCCAGGCATCCATAATGCCGAGGCGGTGGGAATCATCGCGCACGCATTGCATCCGCACGCCTTTGCACGCGACGCCCAACCAGGATCACGTTAGATGAAACGTGCCTCCAAGCGCGACTGGCATCGCATGTCCATGGGACCGGTGGGCAAATCCGTTTCGCACCCCGCGCATCCCCGAGGCGCATCACGCACCTGGATTGTCACATTGTCGTTGGCGACTGCCGGACTGCTGATATCGATTGTCGCGGCGACGGCCCTTGGACCGGTCACGCTATCACCGAGCAATACCTTACAAGTGGTGCTCGCGCATCTCGGCTTGCATCGCATGGAAGCGACGATATCACCCGCGACCGATGGCATCGTCTGGTTGATCCGCTTGCCGCGCGTGTTATTGGGGGTGATCGTCGGCGCGACGTTGGCCGTAACCGGCGCAACACTGCAAGCGGCCACGCGTAACGTGATGGCAGACCCTCATCTGCTTGGCGTCAGCACCGGCGCGGCATGTGGCGCGGTGGTCGCGGTCGTCATTGCCGGCAACATGGCCGGACAGTGGACGCTATCGCTATTTGCGTTTATCGGCGCGTTGATCGCCAGTACCCTCGTGCTTCTGCTGGCGGGCTGGCGCGGCTGCCTGACGCCTGCGCGCTTGCTGCTGTCCGGTATTGCGATTGCTTTTACGGCTGGTGCCTTGGCCAACCTGCTGCTTTACATAGGGGACCAACGAGCCGCCACGTCGGTGCTGTTTTGGATGCTGGGTGGCCTTGGTCTGGCGCGTTGGTCATTGCTCGGCATTCCAGCGACGTGCGCGGTGGCCGGCATCGCATGGCTTTGGACGCGCAGTCGCGCGCTCGACGCGATGATGAGCGGCGACCTGTCGGCAACCGCACTCGGCATTGACGCGGCACGGATGCGTAGAGAAATCTTCGTCGTCTGTGCGATGCTGACCGCGATCACGGTCTCGGTCAGCGGTGCGATTGGCTTTGTCGGTCTGGTTATCCCGCACCTGTGCCGCCGTTTCGGCGGCGCGGCCCATCAACGCCTTTTGCCGCTCTGTGCCGTGTTCGGTGCAATCTTCCTGGTATGGGCCGATGTCGGCGCGCGTGTGTTGATTGCACCCGATGATCTGCCCATCGGCGTGATTACCGCGCTGGCTGGCGGGGCAGCGTTGACAGTGTTGGTTCGCCGGTTCTAGGGGCCGCGGCCTCCTCCCACCAAAGTGAGCCCCTGCCGGGAACGTCCAGATCGAGCCGCTCACCGATACGCGGCGTCGATACCATCACGCCGCACGCAGCGGCCAGTTCGGTGACCCGCTCGAACGGATCCTGCCAGCGATGCATCGCGAGATCGAAGGTGCCATTATGAATCGGCACCATGCAACGCCCCTGCAGGTCGATGTGTGCCTGCACCGTTTCCTCCGGCTGCATATGCACATAAGGCCAGCGCTTGTCATAGGCACCGGTCTCCATCATCGTGACGTCGAACGGTCCCAGCCGCGCGCCGATTTCCTTGAAACCATCGAAATAGCCCGTGTCGCCGCTGAAGAAAAAGCGCTTTGCCCCATCGACAATGACCCATGATGCCCAGAGCGTGCTGTTGCCGTCGAGCAGGCTGCGCCCGGAGAAATGCTGCGCCGGCGTGGCGGTGAACGCGATGCCATCCACGGCCGTGCCCTGCCACCAGTCGAACTGCCGCACCTTTGCGGCATCAATCCCCCACGCGATAAGCCGGTCACCCACGCCCAGTGGTGTCAAGAAAACGTCGGTCCTGCTCGCCAGCGCGCAGACCGTTTCGCGATCGAGATGGTCGTAATGGTCATGCGACAACAACACGGCTCGCAATGACGGCAGCGCGTCGAGCGTGATGGGTGGCGCATGGAAGCGCTTTGGTCCCAAGTGCTTGAACGGTGACGCCCGCTCCGCGAACACTGGGTCCGTCAAATAGAAAGCACCGCGCAGCTTGAACAACAGCGTGGAATGACCGAGGCGATAGAGACTGAAATCCGGTGCGGCGTCCAGCGCGGCGCGTGACAACGGCACGACAGGGATCGCGTCGG
Organism: Robbsia andropogonis; assembly: GCF_000970345.1. Taxonomy (GTDB): domain Bacteria; phylum Pseudomonadota; class Gammaproteobacteria; order Burkholderiales; family Burkholderiaceae; genus Robbsia; species Robbsia andropogonis. The sequence goes on from NZ_LAQU01000008.1 coordinate 97,488, forward strand.
GCCCCTCTGCCGGACGCGTATCACGCGGCTTGTTGAACAGGATGTCCCAGATGATGCCGAGGGTCTTTCCGAACGGTTCGGACGGACGCGGCTTCACATTACGAAAGCGCTGCCCGTCGTGCTGTCTTGAACGACCGAACCATCGCCGACCTTGCCGAGATGCATGCGCACCGAGAACGTCTAAAAATCGCGACGCCAGCGACGCCGTCGGCATATCCCGCACCGGAGTATTGCCATCACGCGACCGCGTGTCCACGCCCGCTTCCGAAACATCGTTCATGCCCTTGGTTTTCCTGTTGGAAATCGAAAAATGTATACTAGTCGGTGTAGTTTAATTTTAGTTTAGTCCGAATGCATCGAAAGGTAAACTACCCGGTGTAGAATTCCCGGATGGAAATTGTGCCCCCCTCTCCTGCAACACCAACGCGCCTGACCGATCGCAAACGGGCGGCGATCATCGCCGCCGCGATCGACGCGTTCCGCGAAACGGGTTTCGACGCCACGAGCATGGATCGAATCGCCGCGCGGGCGGGCGTGTCCAAGCGAACGGTATACAACCACTTCGACAGCAAAGAGGCGTTGTTCGCGACAATCCTGATGCAATTATGGGAAGCGAGTTGCGGCAATGCCACTGTCGTCTACCATGACGACCGGCCGTTGGCACAACAGCTCAGCGCGCTGCTGCACAATAAAATGCGCTTATTGAACGATGAAGCATTATTGTCTTTGGCCCGTGTCGCCATTGCCGCAGGCATCCATTCGCCTGAGCGTGCGCGCGACATGATCGCGCGCTTGGGAGAGCGCGAAGAAGACTTGACGATCTGGATTCGTGCAGCGGTCGCGGCGGGCAAGCTTCAGATCGATGATATCGCGTTCGCCTCGGAGCAGTTGCAGTGGCTAGTCAAAGGTTTTGCTTTCTGGCCACAGGTCACCATGGGACAAGCGCCGCTAACGGATGCCGAACAACAACGCGTGGCAGCGGCCAATGCGGCGCTGTTCCTGGCCCGGTACGCGCGATAAACGGCCCCCCAGCCTTAGCATGATCGTGTGACGTAACCATCGAATCCGGCCATTCGTGTGGAGACAAACGCATACGGTGCGTGAACGCGTGAACAACGCCGACCCGCTTGGTCGCGGGCATATCGAAACGATCAGCCTTATTTCATGGACATAATGATGTCATTAGGGAAATCGCTTTCATTACCATTGAGCTGGCGACCGATCATTCTTCGCATTCTTTAAATCATCGTAATCCTAATATATTGCATACGTCCTTCACCGATCAAAAAACACGACTGCGATCTGACCAATCGCACGGTTTTCAATGATCTACGACGCGTTTGGCACCATGCCAAACAGGTTCAGGACGGTAACCCATTCAAAAGCTACCTTGCAAAGCGGGGGCGCACGGGCAATAACGTCATCGCGCCGAAGCGCGGTGCAGTAGATCGCGGGGGCACGGTCGGCTACACCACCTCAAGCAGATCGACGACCTATTATTGGGATTGCACGATCGGACCACTCATGTCGGAGCGCAGGCGGGCTGTCCGACACACCCCGCCAGGCGCGATCTCGATCGCGGCCAACTGTAACGACGTGAGGTGCTGTCGGCGGGCAAATGATCATGGCCTGGCCGTGGACGGAATGACTGCCTGCTTGACTTGCTGACACATCGTTGGCCTGCAAAAATCCGTAATATCAGGCATGCTGGAAGTAAGCAATGTGCGTTGCCGGCCGGAACCCGGCACGATGTGCATGATAAAGCCACTATTACGATGGAGACGCTGCGCCGTGAAAATTGCTGACCGCCCTGCTGGCGCGTCGCGCCGGTTCCGCTTGGCCACGTGGCTGCGGTTTGCGCACGGATCGAACGGCGCGTGGCCATTGATCAGTCAGGCCGTTCTGAGGGATCCGGCACCGCCTCCATGGCGCGGACCGGCGTGGCTCGCCATTCTGGTCGCGTTGCCATTAGCATTGAGCGGGTGTGGCTCTTTGTTCGACGAGGGTGCCGCGGCGGGCGCGGGCGTGGTGGGTGCAACGGTGGCGAGCAAACTGACCGCCAGCGCTGCCGTGACGTCCGGCATCAGCCTCGGCGCCCTTGCAGCGGCGCAATCTGGCGCCAAGTACGTCGAAAAACGCGCGCACCAGCAACAGCAGGATACGATCGCGCAGCGTGCCGGTCCGCTTGCGCCGGGACAAGTCGCCGACTGGCAATTCGATCCCCGGGTCAAACTTGAACCGGAACAACATGGACGCGTGACCGTGAGCCGCGTGATTGCCGCGCAAGGCCTGGATTGTAAGGAAATTGTTTTCTCGGTCGATACGGTGATGCATCAGGTCAAAACACAGCCGATCACGGCCTCCAGTCAGGGGAGCAGGAGTAGCGATGGTTGGCTTGCGGACCAAGCTACCCACCAGGCACCACGAGACCATGTCCAGACAGATAGCGAACCCATCAGCGCGTTTTACGTGGCGACAATCTGCCGGGACGGCGCGAATTGGAAATGGGCCAGCGCGGAACCCGCCACCGAACGCTGGGGAGCATTGCAGTGAGGTCGCGCGGTGTGTCCTTCCCGCTGCACACAGCGATAACGTTGACTGTGATAGTGTCGATGCTGGCCGGCTGTAGCGGCATCGGGGGCTATGCCGGTGCGGTAGGCGGCGTTGCCGCCGCTGGCGCCAGCGCGAACCCTGCCGTTGGCATCGGCGTAGGTATCGCGTTACGCGCAGGCGTCGACGCGCTCTTCGATGCCATCTTCCGGCACATGAAAACGGGCGAACAGGATCGGCTTGCCGCTCAGGCAGGCAGTTTGCCGGTGGGACAGCGTGCACCATGGATCGCAAAGCAAATCTGGCCCCTGCCGGACAAACAAGGCGACATGCAGGTGGTCTCCGATATCGATAACCCGTTAAGTCCTTGTCGCGTCGTGTTGTTCTCGGCGCTGACGAAAAAGCAGCGGACGGCACGGCAGGCAAACAATGTCCCCCTCCCTTCCACTAACGACACGGGCGCACCGGGCGCGGTTCCCCCGGTTCCCGCGCCGGCGGATGGCACAACTTCCACGACGCTGTCCGTACAGTGGTTCCAAACCACCGTCTGCAAGCGCTCTGACGGAAAATGGAAATGGGCACAAGCCGAGCCGGCAACCGAGCGCTGGGGTAATTTGCAGTGAAGCTGGTGCACCACGGCCACGTGCATGGAAGGTATTACCTCGACGTTTCTGACGACACGCGCTTTACATTTATGCCGACCCTGGCCGTGCCAATGGCAATACCGGTGATCACGAGAAACAGCGCAATGATCAGCGTTACATCCAAAGGCTCGGCCAACCAGATCGTGGAGCACGTTATGCCCACGACCGGTGTCGCGAGCAAGCCAAGCGCGGTGGTTGTTGCAGGCAAGCGTCGATTGACCAACGCCATCGCCCAGAATGCCATGGCCGTTGCGGCGACGCCGGCAAACAGCAAGGCGCATATCAACGTGTATGTCCAATCAATGTTTTGACGTCCGACCATCGTCGCGCCAAGCACCGACATCACCATCGTCGCCAACAACGCTTCCCAGAAAACCAGTTGAAGCGGCGTTGAAGTCCAGCGACATGTGCGAACGTAGACAATGCTGCATGCCCAGCACAATGCTGCTGACAGAATCAAGCCACATCCTAAAAGCGCGCGTGTATCGCCCCAATTGAATGCCATCGGATTAAATAATACCCCGACCCCCGTAAGGCCAATGCATAACCCGCAAATAAGGAGACGACTCATCGGTTCTTTTAAAAACAACCACGCCGCCGGTGCCACCCAGAACGGCGTGGTGTAGGCGAGAACGATGGAGCGCCCAACTGGAACATAGGTTACGCCATAAGCAACCAGCGTGGAAAACCCGACCATGTGGAGCAGCGATATCGCCATGATAACGGGAACATCGTCTCTTTTCGGCAGCGTCAATTGTCGACGCAGCATGAGCAATAGCAGTAGTGCGACCGATGCGATAGCGGAACGCATAGCGGTCGCCCATATTGGGTGAATGCTGTCGACGATTAATTTGGTCAGCGTCCAATTCACGCCCCAGGTGACAACGACGAGGCATAGCAACAATATCGCACCACGTGCCTTGATCGCATTTTCCTTCATTGCTCCGCCTTTTAATAAAATAAAAGTAGAACTAATCGAATGGTAAACTCGACCCATGCTGTCGCACAGAGCAGGTTGATGGAATATATCCATGCCAGTCAGCGTCAGAAAGGAACGTTCAAGGATGCTTGACCTCACGTTGAATAAAGAACTTCCTGTTCCACTGTTCCGGCAATTATGTGATCAGTTGCGGGACCATATCATGGCAGGCAGGTTGGCGACAGGATTCCAACTGCCCTCCAGCAGGGAAATGGCGTTGTTTTGCAATATTGGGCGCAACACGGTTGCCGCAGCTATCGACCAGCTTGTGATGGAAGGCTTTCTCAGCGCAAGCCGCGGCAGGCGCCCACGCGTCTCCGCACTGCCAAGCGTGGAAAAATCCGTTGTTTCAGCAGAAAAAAAATGGGTTGCGCGACACCACCCTGCCCAATCGCAGTGGGCCATGCGCATTTCAAAAATGGACTGTCCGCCTCCCACGCTGCCACGCACATTTCCATTTACCCCAAAATTTGGAGACCCAAGAGAATTTCCACATGACATATGGGCGCGTTGCTTACGCAGCGGCGCCCGTAGGAACGCCATCACCCCGGCGACGCGCTCACCCATCAACTGCCACCGTCTTCAGTGGGCCTTGCTTCGGTATCTAGGACGATCAAAAGGCATACGCGCCACGACATCCAGGATATTCATACTGCCATCCGCGCAATCCGCTCTCGAATTGATCGCACGGACCATCTTGAATCCAGGTGACGTTGCATGGATCGAAAGTCCGGGTTACCGCGGAGTACGCGCGGCAATACGGTCAGTGGGCGCACATCCAGTAGGTGTCGAAGTTGATCGGGCCGGTATGAGCGGCGACGTTCGACACGGCCGCCCCCGGGTCATATTCGTGACGCGCTCTCATCAGTATCCAACGGGTGCTCTTATGTCAGTCACGCGTCGTCAAGCTTTATTGCATATGGCGGCTGAGCACAATGCCCTTGTCGTCGAGAATGATTACGATAGCGATTTCCACTACGAGGGGCATCGTCTCACGGCCCTGCAGAGCTTGGACACGTTCGGCACAGGTGTGGTCCACGTTGGAACGTTTGCGCAGACGACATTCGCTGATATCCGTGTTGGCTATGTCATCGTTCCTGACTGGCTTGTCGACATCTTTCACAAGGCACAGCACAGCACCGGGCAGTTCGTACCTGCCGCCGCACAGGAAGCACTGGCAACCTTCGTGGAAGACGGACATTTTTTATCACACGTTCGCCGGATGACACGCGTCTACCAATGTCGACGCGATTACCTGGTGGAGACGCTCCGTGGCGTGCTGCCACATTCGATTCAGATTTCCCCACCGGCCGGTGGCATGCAACTGCTGCTTAGATTGGCCACCGACGCCGATGACGTCGTGCTTGCCGCCGCGCTGGCAAGCGAAAACGTGATAGCACGGTCTTTGTCGAAAAACTGCCTTCCCATTGGCGCTGAAACAGGGCTGGTTCTCGGCTTCGCGGCGTGGCGGCCAGATGAAATGTGGGAAGGCATCCAGGTGCTTGCGCGATTACTGCAACCCCGAGGAACCAAACGCTAGCGCGCGCCATGGATCGCCCGCCCCAAACGTTCAACTTCATCCCGCGAGCGTCACCAAGTAGCGGCCCGATATTGCTGTTAGTTGCGATTTATATCTTTGTTCTTCCTCGCGCCTGGCTATCGCTTCGCGCAAGCCCGCTTGTGCCGCATCCGCGTCTCTAGCGCCGCGCGTCTCTTACGTCATATGGCGGTATCAACACGACTACGCGTAACTGTGAGGAAATGCTGACGTTAAGAGCTGCTCCGTCCATGCAAACTGAGTGCAGCACATCCGCCACACTACGCGTTAACCCGGCCATTTCGTCGCAGCATGACTTGTTTCTGTGGCAACATTCCTCCTCGTTGCCACAAAGAATCTCAAAAAGATGTTAATTGCGCGACGTAAGCTTCTTATCGGGGGCGCGGCGATTGTCGGAACGTATGTGACCGTGTCCGGATTTCCGTGTCTGGCATTGTCCGAGCCGACAACCGTGGCACCCGAAACCTTTGCCGTACCAGCAGCGATCGATGCACAATTCATGCGCCTTTCGTCGTTGCTGATTAATCACCATCTCGATGCCGGCGTTGGTGCACGGATTGCCGCATTTGCATCGAATGCGCATCCCGATTTATCCAGGATGATGGACAGCATCATCGCCATCGCACAGCAAAAGAAGGCAACGGCCGTCGAGGATTTCTTCGATGACATTCCGGACGGCGCTGCAAAGGATCTGGCGCACTGGATCATCGCGGCCTGGTATTCGGGCTCATCGTCGGCAAGCCATGATGCCGACGTATTCACGTACGAACTTGCGTTGACCTATCAGGTAACCAAGGACGTGACGCAAATTCCTTCATACGGCCTCTCCGGGCCGAATGCCTGGACGCGTTCGAATGCTCCGCTGGATGCAATGCCCCAATTCTAAGATCGACATGACGATGCCGGTGCGGCCCGCTCGCATTGCGGGTGCGTTCCGGTAATCGCAACTATCCGTACCCCACAATGCCCAACAAAGAGAGTGCCGACGTCGTCATCGTCGGAACCGGCGTCATCGGCGTCACCGTTGCCGAGCAATTGCTCGACGCGGGCGCGTCTGTCCTGATGCTTGAAGCCGGCCCACGCATCGAACGCGGCGAGATCGTCGAGAATTTCCGGAATCTACCTCTCTCGCTAAAAGGCGACCCGTCGTCGTGCTATCCACCAGCCAAATGGGCGCCACATCCCATGTGGTCGCATGAAGACCCACACGATCACTATTTGCAACTCAGTGGCGTCGATAGCTATGCGCAGTCGTACATCCGCTATGCGGGCGGCTCGACCTGGCATTGGGCAGGCACCTGCTGGCGCCTGACGCCGGAAGACATGCGCCTGCATTCGAACTTTGGCGTTGGTCGCGATTGGGCATTCGACTACCAGACCCTCGAGCCGTACTACACGCGTACCGAACATTACCTGGGTATTTGCGGTCCGTCAGACCCGGCATTGCAATGGCCGCCGCAACGCTCGGCCCCCTATCCGATGCCGGCATTACCTTTTGGACCGGGTGAACAACGTTTTACCGAAATCGCAAAAAGCCTGGGATACAACAACATTCCCACTGCGCAGGCGCGTAATAGCGGCATGCCATACGACGATCGCCCAGCCTGCTGCGCCAACAATAACTGTGTACCCGTATGCCCGGTAGCGGCGAAGTACGATGCGTCCACCGCCCTCACGCGACTGGAAGCCAAGGGGGCGACGATCCTGTGCAATGCGGTTGCCTATCGCGTCGAGACCAACAGCAAGAATCAAATCGAAGCGGTGCATTATCTCGACCAGAACAGGCAAAGCCATCGCGTCACCGGCAAGCGCTTCGTACTGGCGTGTAATGGCATTGAAACGCCAAAACTGCTGCTGATGTCGAAAGACGAGCGCAATCCGTACGGACTGGCAAACAGCTCGGACCAAGTCGGCCGCAACATGATGGACCATCCGCAACTGACCATGACGTTGACGCTCGAGGACCCGTTCTGGTCGGGCGTGGGGCCCGTGGTCAATAGTGGCATCATGGAAACGTCGCAAGGCGCCTTCCGATCGGAACACGCCGGTGCCTACTTCCGTTTCAATAACTTCGGCCGCAACCGCTTCGTGACATTCAGTGCGTTGAAGAAGGGCCTCGTCGGCAAAGCGCTCGATGCCGAGATTCGCCGCCTGTCGGCATGCACGGTCGATATCGTGCTCGCGCACGAAATCCTGCCAAATCCGGAAAATCGCCTCACGCTTTCGGACAAAAAGGACTGGCTGGGCTTGCCACGTCCGGCCGTGCATTACGACGTAGGCGACTACGTACGTAAATCGGCCGACACGTACTCGATTCCGATCGCGAAAAAGCTCGCGGCGGCAATGGGCGCGAAAGACACTAAACTCGCAGCGAAGTTCGCGCAGAGCAAACACATCATGGGTGGCGCGATCATGGGCAACGACGCCGGCAACTCGGTCGTCGATGCCAACTGCCGCGCGCACGATCATGAAAACCTCTGGCTGCCAGGTGGCGCCGCCATGCCCAGCACCGCTTGCGGCAACAGCACCATCACGATGACGGCATTGGCGTTCAAGGCCGCAGACGCCATCGTCGGCCAGACGCGAGGGGCATGATGCGCATGACAATGACATCGCTTACCCGCGTGCTGTGCACTGCTTCCGTTTCTCTGGCGTTGATGGGCGCCATGGCGTCGACGGCATACGCGGCCGATACCGCGAACGTCACGGCCGCCACTGCTTCGGCGGATACCACGCCGACTGCGGCATCGAGTGCCGCGCCGCAAGTTGGCCTTTTCGCCCGAAGCCTAGTCGAGAAAGGGCGTTACCTAGCCACCGCCTCCGACTGCATCGCCTGTCACACGGCGACCGGTGGCCGGCCGATGGCCGGCGGTTTAGCCATTGCATCACCCGTTGGCACGATCATCGCCTCGAACATCACGCCATCGAAGACGCATGGTATTGGTAACTATACCGAGCAACAGTTTGCCGATGCGCTGCGCAAAGGTGTGCGCGCAGATGGTGCGAACCTGTATCCGGCAATGCCATATACCGCGTACGCCACGCTATCCAACGACGACATCCATGCGCTGTATGCTTACTTCATGCAGGGCGTGACGCCGGTGGACACGCCAACCGCCGCAACGCATCTGCCGTTCCCGATGAACATCCGCTTGTCGATGCGCATTTGGAACGCACTGTTTCTGAACGACAAGCCGTATGTCACTGACCCGAGTCAATCGGAAGAATGGAATCGCGGCCGGTACCTGGTGGATGGCGCCGCACACTGCAGTACCTGTCACACCCCGCGCGGCGTCCTGATGCAGGAAAAGCAGGACTTGTCGATGGCCGGTGCGCAAGTAGGGCCGTGGTATGCACCGAACATCACTCCTGATGCCACGCATGGCATTGGCACCTGGACGCAGGAAGAGCTGGTCACGTATTTGAAGACGGGGCGCCTGCCAGGCAAGGCACAGGCCGCGGGCAGCATGGCGGAGGCAATCACGCATAGCTTCCGTTATCTGACGGATGCCGATGTCAATGCGATTGCCTTATATATGACGCATATTCCGGCGATTGGCGATGGTGTGACGCAAAATTCCACCACGAGCTCTCGTTTTGACCAGGGCAAGGCGTCAAGTGACTTGGCGGCGTTCCGGGGCAAGGGCTTCGAAGCCGGCATGGCGAGCAGCAACCGTGGCGGAGTAATATTCTCCGCGAACTGCGCCTCGTGCCATGGTTATAACGGACAAGGTTCGGAAGACGGCTATTACCCGAGCCTATTCCATAATTCGGCCACCGCCGGCGCGAATCCGAACAACCTGCTTGCCACTATCCTGTATGGTGTGGATCGGGAGACGACAAGCGGCCACGTGTTCATGCCATCGTTTGGCAGCCAGCCCGGTGCAGTCACGAACCTAAGCAACGAGGATGTCGCCGCACTGGCCAACTACGTGTTGACGCACTATGGCAATAGCGCGCAAGCGGTAACGCCGGCGGATGTTGCAGTAATCCGTCAAGGTGGACCGCATTCGAACCTGTTGACGATGACGCGTGTCGGTATCGGTGTCGGCATGGTGGTCGTGCTGATCGCCATCGGATCGCTGCTGATGCGCGGGCGTCGCAAGCAAGGTCGGGCGCAGCGTTGATGCGCATGGGATGAAACGAGTGGTGGACAGACACTGAAGAGACAGGGGTGCACCGGCGTTAAATGGTGCGCCCTTTGTTTTATCACGCTCACGACGCGGAGGCTACGCCACCCTGTAGCGTCCGCGCATCTTGCGCGGCCATCTCGGTAATCCATGCCTCGAATACGCGTACCGCATCATCGTCAACCCGATCGGGATGGACGATCAGCGTATAGTCTTCCGCGCGCCACGCCGGTGTTGCAATCGGGCACACCAACCGACCCGCGGCCAGATCGCGCTGAATCAATGGTAGCGAGACCAGCGAGACACCCAACCCTTCGACGGCGGCGGCAAGCTGCAGATACGTGTGGTCGAACTCGACGTTGCGCACCGGCTTCAAATCCGGTTCTCCAGCCGTCCGCAGCCATTGCGCCCAGCCGTTCCGAGTGGTTGCCGCATGCAAGAACGTATAGCGGCGTAGATCTTGTACACACTGGATAGGTCGTCTACGTAACAGCGTGGGACTGCATGCAGGCAGACGAATGTCCGACATCAGGAATCGTGAGTGAATGACAGTGCCGGCTTCCGGCCCCGAGCGCACGCCGATATCAAAGGCGTCACCGATATAGCGTAACTTACGAGATGTCGTGCTCAGCCGCACGTCGATATCAGGATAACGCGCCTCGAAATCCCCAAGCCGCGGCAACAACCAGCACAGCGCGAAGCTGGCCAACACGTTCACGCGCACCCGCCCCGAAATACGCCGCGCGGACGTGTCACCACGCAGGCGGGCTGCCGCCGAGCCAAGACGTTGAAACGCACCGCTGACGTCCTCCAGCAGCGCGGCGCCTTCGTCGGTCAACGTGACCCCGCTCGCACGCCTCTCGAAAAGCGGTAAGCCGAACCAGTCCTCCAACAGACGGATCTGCTTGCCCACGGCCCAATGCGTCACATGGAGGTCGACGGCCGCCGCGGCAAAACTGCCGTGACGTGCAACCGCTTCGAAATGGCGTAGCGCGTTCAACGGCGGCATCTTTTCACGATAAGTATTCATTCTCTGACGCGCTCCCCACACGACGTAATAAATACGTCCAAACGTGACTTTTTCTCTCCCATTGCGCGATATTACGTCAATTGGCGGCTATTTTCGCCCGTCATACAATGATCATATTCATCAAAACGGCGTGCCACGCATCTTTTTTTCCATTGACAGGGGCCGCCGTCACATCGATGCAGCTTATAAAAGGCCTACCGCATGCGTCTGCTCCGACTACCTCGAACAACTGTCGGCATCGACGACAAACTTGACGCCACCACCACGGCAGCGCGTAGACGCGTGCTGACGCTCTCTTGCACCGCGCACGCGCTGCACGATGGCTATACCGATATGATCTACGCACTTTTGCCCATATGGCAGTCGGACTTCGGACTGAATTACGGCGCCTTGGCGGTACTGCGCGGGATTTATGCAGGCACGATGGCCACCCTGCAACTGCCCGCCGGGCGGTTGGCCCGGCGGATCGGAAACGGTGCCACCTTGGCGCTCGGCACGCTCTTGGCTGCTCTAGGCTATGCCTTTGCCGGACTGTCGGGTGGCCTGCTCGCACTTGGCGCGGCGCTGGCCCTTTCAGGGATAGGCTCCAGCACGCAGCACCCGGTCGCATCGGGCGCGGTTTCGCGTATCTACGGTGCCAACGCACGCGGCCCCTTAAGCATCTACAACTTTGCCGGTGATCTTGGCAAATCGGCGTTGCCAGCATCGATATCACTACTGGTCACGGTGATGCCGTGGCGGCATGCACTGTGGATCGTGTCGGCACTGGGCGTTGCCGTCGCACTCTTTATCGGACGCTGTTTTCCGGCAATCCCGCGAGGAGCGGTGCTAGGCACTTCACCAGATGCGTCAATGCCCTTATCGCCGACGCCAATATCTTCACCGACGGCGTCAGCCACCACGGCACAGGTCAAAGCACGGCGCGCGCACAGTGCGCTGAACCCAGGCTTCATGATGCTGTTCCTTATCGGTGTGTTCGACACCGGCGTACGTATGGGCCTGCTGACGTTCCTGCCTTTCCTGCTGAAGGAAAAAGGAGCGGCCGGATCATTGATTGGAACGGCACTGGCACTGGTCTTCATCGGCGGCGCGGCCGGCAAGTTCGCGTGCGGTTGGCTAGGTGCTCGAACGGGCGTTATTGGTACGGTACTGGCAACCGAAAGCGGGACGGCCATCTGCATTATCGCGGTCATGTTCTGTTCATTGCCGCTGACGCTGATGCTGCTACCACTGCTGGGCGTGATGCTGAACGGCACCTCTTCCGTGCTATACGGCACCGTCCCGGAATTGACATCGACCGATCATACCGAGCGCGCATTTGCCATTTTCTACACGGGCACGATTGGCTCCGGTGCGATCGCCCCCATTATCTACGGGATACTTGGAGACCATCTCGGCGTTCATGGTGCGACCTTCGCAACAGCCTTAACCGCGATTGCCATATTGCCGCTGGCTTTGGGCCTGCGCCGCTACTTGCCATAGGCATGGCGACAGTCTCCGTCCGTTTCAGGCTCACGGCTCCGGCATTACCTGCCATTACAACGCTGTGCCGTTACGCTGTATCGACCCGCTGGAATAGCAACAACGCCTGTATTTTCCGATATTTTAGCGACATCACGTACATTGACGTGGTGCCGCCGGTGTCGGACGCTGCCGAATCATCGTACTAAAGACGAGGCTTCATGCGGGTGTTGAGTAACGATCATGCTTGTCAAGGCTGGTGTGGAGAGATGGCGCGCCGGCCGGTGTTGTTGCCGTCGTTATCGAAACCACGGAGGGTCTGGTCGCCGCGCGACAACGTGCCGTGGCAGAAGCGGATTTGCTGCAATTGACACGGCACCTGAACAACGTGTTGCGCAAGCCATCTCGGAACGTAGTCAGCTTGCTGTAGAAACCTTACAATCTGGAAGCGCTGGCGACAATGGTACGTAAGCTGCTCATCCAGGCAGCCAGGCATGGCGAAAGACAGTAACCTCCGCGTCCGCCGTCATTGCTCGACAGCAAACCGAGCAACGGTGGCAAGCAATTCGTCAATAGGCACCGGCTTGCGCAACACGACGGCGTCGCTAAGTTGATCGAGCGCCATCGTGTCAGCATAGCCACTGACAAAAATGATCGGCAATGTTGGATGCGCATCACGCGCCAACCGCGCAACCTGTGCGCCGTTAAGACCCGGCATCAGATAGTCGATTACTGCGACGGCGGGCTTGATCGATGCCAACGCCTCGAGTCCTATCTTGCCGTCCGCGGCTTCGACGACATCATAGCCACTGCAGCGGAACAGCTCTGCCATTGCGGCGCGCACCTCGTCGTCATCGTCGATTAGCAGGACCGGCGCTTTCAATACCACCCCAATGGTGGGGGGCGTCGACGGCGGGGCGATATCTTCCGCGTGTCCGACCGGGTCAGTCCGTAGCAACAGCAAATCAACGGTCGTGCCTCTGCCGACATCGCTGGTGATGCGCAATTCACCGCCGCTTTGCCGCATCACGCCATACACTTGGGCCAGACCGAGCCCCGACCGTTTGCTTGCTTCCTTCGTTGTAAAAAAAGGCTCTATTGCCCGCGCCGCGACATCGGCGGACATGCCGATGCCGTCATCAACGACGTGTACGGCGACAAATTGACGAGGCTGTCCGTCGACAGCCTCGATGACCGACGCCGATGTTCCAATGCGAAGATTGCCGCCGTTCGGCATCGCATCGCGCGCATTGATCGCAAGATTGAGAATAGCCAGTTGCAGTTGCTCTGGGTCGGTACGTACCCAGACATCGGCGGTTTGCAGATCGAGCACCACGTTGACATCGGGACCAAGCGCATTGCCGACGAGCTCACGGGCACCTTCGATAACCGTGTCCAACGCCACGGCCCGTACATCGATCAGTTGCGTCCGGGAAAAAACCAGTAACTGCTTGGTCAGCTTTGCGCCGCGCTGCGCTGCCATCGCGATGCTTTCAAGATAGCCGTGTCCGGGATGCGTAACGGATACGAACTGACGCATCAGATGCAAATTGCCACTGATTGCCATCAGCACGTTGTTGAAGTCATGCGCGATGCCGCCGGTCACCTGACCGAGCGCTTCAAGCCGTTGCGCACGATACATGCCCGACTCCGCCTTACGGCGTTCCTCGCCCTCTGTCAGCAGCAACGCGGCTTGCTCGGCCAACTGCCGTTTAAGATCGGTCGCCGCTTGCTGCTGGAACCGCGCCAACGCATCAGTCGCTTTTTCCCTGTTCTCGCGCGCGCCTCCTTCCCGGAATGTCAAGATCACTAATGGCGCCAGGATCAACAAGATCGCGAATGTCATCGCGGCTTCCACGCTCAGCACTGCGGCATGAACACCGCGTAGCAAACCAGCGGCCACCAGAATGGGGAAAAGCGCCAACACCAAGTGACGTCGGGTGGCCCGCCCCGCCCCGCTTGTCGACGTGATCAGTGCGGCCCAACCACGCGTGGGATCGGCAACGACGAAAGCAAGCGCAAGAATGAAGAGTGCCATGGCGGTGGACGTCGCCATTGTCGAATAAAGGAAAATGTGGTGCAAATCCGGCACCCCAAGAGCCGATCCTAATAACGCCGCGCTGGCAAACAGCATGGCTGCCCCGGTCAAGTAGTCGGCCGAAGTCGTATGCTGTGCAAGGCGCCGTAATTGACCGATGGATAGCAGCGCGATGGTGACCGCGGTGGCGATGGACGTCTGCGCCTGCGATGCGGCGCCGCGCGGCATGGCCAATTTCGAGAGCACAGGACTGATCACGTCGGCCCCGGTGAAAACCTGCGAAAGCAAGGCGATCAGTGCCGTTGCCAATGCCGCGCCATTCAAGGCGCGAATCGAACGTTCCGCGCTCTGCGGGTGCAATAAACCCGAGCATGACAGGCACACGATGCCGATAGACGTCAACATTGCCATGGCTACTGGCTGGGTTTCGGCCCGCCCTGGTGCACCGGCTTGTCGCCATAACGAAAATAATACGACTACCATCGCCATGATCGGCAATAGCCGCGCTCCCGTTTGCGTCACCTGGAAGATACGATCGTTCTTTGTAGGACGAATCTCTGACACGGGATCAATTCGCATGCCGGCCAAAACCTGTAGGAATAGTTCACGGTCCTTTTTATCATATCTCCTGGCCGATGCGCGTATGAAAGTCATCCGAAAGCGACATATCGCCACGCCCGATCAGTAATTAAAAACGGCGAACAAGGTGAATGTGACAAGAATGGGCCCGATGCCGCCGCGGGATCAATGGTCGGCATTTACCGCCAGGACGGTCGCGTGAGCCGACATGTCGCGGTAAAGCCAGGCAAGACAGGCAGCACCCACGCTCACGCCCAATATCACTAAGATCGCCTCTACAGCCTTGGTTTCCAGCAGGAAGTTGCCATGTAAAATATGACGCACCAGGAAGATGTCGATGCACGCGTGAGCAATGACCATTCCTACCAACGGCGCACCGACAAGAAAGTGCGTGCGTGCGAGCGCCCAAAAATGCCCTTCGGTGAGATGCTAGGCTGCGGATATGGACAATGGTTCCCCGATCGCGCCGCTACAAGTCAGAAACGATAGCCGTACCATAATAAAAAAGCACAGCGCTATCGGAAAAGTGATGCTGACGAAGGTTGAAGCGATGCCGTGGTGCGCACCCCAGGCGAGATGGTGAAGCGTAAAAAACATCAGTAGCACAAGCACGCCGCCACCAAGCACCGCGAACACACTTAGTAACGACGTTACGCGATATGCCCGCCAGATGCGGCGAAGCATGGATACGTGTCCGCTCCCATTTCCGCCCAGTAATGCATACCGAATGACATGGACCGTCAACGCCATCGTGGCGAATGACTGTAATACGCGAGCAAGAAGTATGTGAATCAATGCCGGCATGCCGCCCTGGCCCCGAGCCGCCCCGGCAACGCGCGCCATTTCAACAATTTCGGTTCGCCACAAGGACGAAGCGAAAATTGCCGCAAAAATTCCGACACTTAAAAGTGGCCGATTCAAGATAGCTCTCGTTCCATCGGACCAACTAATCTTGAAATAATGCCCCAGTCGTAGCTTGTACATTTCACTGAACGCTTGAAAGGTTTTTCGAGAAATTGTGAAGAAGGCCTCCATCACTACGGAATGAAACAGCCCTGTCACCCACCACAGGCAAGACCACCCTTCATTTTTCACAATTGTAATATAAAATAATTATTTGTTACAATTGGAAGGATAGCAACACTTTTGCGACATCTTGCCTGCAGTAGATGGTAGGCAGCGTGGTAGATTAGCAAGGCAGATGCAAACAGGCTGCAAACGCGCCTCTTTCGGACCATCCGCTACGAAGATGACCATTGCGACGTGAGCTTGAAGCGTGTAACCACACGCCGATGCCAATGTGTCCTAGCCCGCCACCCCTGCCCTCGCACTGACTTGACCGATCCGACCGTGCAGAAAACCAAGCCCGCCTCAACGCTTTTCGAGCGCAGTGTCTACGCGATTGCGTTCGTCATCATTGTCGCCGCATTGCATTTTGCCGCCGAAGTGTTGATCCCCGTCACGCTGTCGATCATCCTGAGCTTCCTGATCATGCCGTTGGTCGCCCGGCTGCGTCGTGTCGGCATCGGTCATAATCTGTCGATTGCATTGGCGGTACTGATTGCCGTGATCGTCGCCGGATTCATCGGTATCCTGATTGCGTCGCGCGTTGTTCAACTCGCTGCGGAGATGCCCCTCTATGCGACGGTACTGCATCAAAAATTGCTCGCGCTGTCGAACTTCGCCGACGTTGGCACGAACTGGCTGAGCGAGCGGTTCCGGTCAGTACTTGACTATGGAACATTGGAACGGATGGGTGGTTCCTCATCACGCGCTCGCGCGGCGGCGCGAGTACCCCCAACCGAGATGGCACTTGCCACCGATCCGCGCTTCCTCTTGCGCTGGGTAATCCATTTCGCCTGGCCTATATTGTCTTCGACCGGGGTGGTACTGGCAGTCCTCGTATTCGTGCTGTTCGAACATGAGGCGTTGCGTGACCGATTTATCCGCGTTACCGGCACCCGCGATATCCGCGCCACCACGGTGGCCGTTAACGAAGCGGGCGAGAAACTGTCCCACTATTTCGTTTCACAACTGATCGTCAACGCCTGTGTTGGCATTACGATCGCAATCGCGCTGTGGATCGCGGATCTGTCCGGCGCGCTGTTATTCGGTATTCTGGCTTTCGTATTCCGCTATGTACCGTATGTCGGGGTACTGATTGCGGCGGCGGCCGCCGCCTTCATGGGCATGATTTCATCCGACGGCTGGACGCTCGCCGTTACAGTCCTCGTGATTTTTATCAGCGTGGAACTGGTCTTTTCGCAATTTGTCGAACCGCTGTTCTATGGACATAGTACAGGCCTTTCGCCTCTGTCAGTCGTGCTTTCCGCTATCGTATGGGCCTGGTTATGGGGTCCCGTGGGCCTCGTGCTATCCACGCCACTCACGCTCTGCCTTGTCGTCTTCGGTCGCCACTTCGAATCCCTGCGTATTTTCGAGATATTGCTCGCGGATCTTCCCGCCTTGACGCTGTCGGAACGATTCTACCAACGCGCGTTGTCGAACGACGCCATCGAGATCAGCCGTGATGCGCGCAAATACATACGAAAGCGATCCCTGGCAGCGTATTGCGACAAGGTCTTGCTTCCGGCACTGATGCTTGCCAAGGCCGATCTGGATCGTGGCACGATTGGCGAAACCGAGCGCCAAGCGGTGGGGAATTCGATCCTCGTGGTCCTCGAGGACATTACGACAAGCACGACACGACGTCAGCGCATGCCCAAGATCACATTGAGCGATGGCATGAGCCTGGGCCAAATACTGCGATCCCGACGTGAGGCAATGCTGGGCAAGATGCAAGGTCCCGTTAACGGCCCACCCCGCTCGCTGATTCTCGTCATACCGTCCCATCCCATACATGACGCATTGCTTGCCGAGATTCTGGTAAGGGTACTGCGCGCGCGCGATCTCGACGCACGTCACCTCACGTTTGAGGAGTTCCTGTCCCCGCCACCAGATGCGGACCCGGCATTGGTCGGCGTGTGCCTGCTGCTTTATACCATTAGCGATGCGGAAACCGAGGCGCGTGTCACCGATTTAACCAATAAAATCGCAGCAGGCGTGCCGGACGCGGCTCGCGCCGCGGTACGGATCGTCGATCCATTTACCGATAATGGGAAAGCCCCACCGCCAGCGGCGGTGGAGAAACAGGTTACCTCATTCAGCGATGCGCTCGATTTCACCCTGCAGGCGGTGGATGACAATGCCGCCATAGGCAAGATCTTCTGATCATGCCAAACAGTGCGCGGATTGGGCCGTAGTGCGGACCTGGCATGACAGCCCTACCGTTTTCGGCCAGGTAGATCTTGACGAGGACCTAGCAGGTCCAGACTGGTGCGCAAAGATAGTCAGACGACAAGGTTCGTAGGCCGCTTTCCCGCCGCCAACTGATCAAGCCCGTCAATCAACATCTGGCCCATCGCTTCACGGGTTTGATGCGTCGCGCTACCGATGTGGGGAGTCATAAAGACATTGGGCAGAGTGCGATAACGCATATCGACGTATGGCTCGTTAGCGAACACGTCAAGCCCGGCTGCCATCAAATGTCCAGACGTCAATGCCGCAATCAGCGCCGTATCGTCGACGAGGTCACCCCGCGAAATGTTGACGACAACGCTTCCTTTCGGCAACAGCGCGATGCGATCCGCATTGATCGCGCCGCGCGACTCCGGCGTTCCCGGTGCCGCGATGACTAGCACATCCGATACCGTCGCGAGTTCGTCCAGCGTGGAATGATAGACTGCCCCGGCCTCCAAGCGCTCCGGGAGACGACTACGATTGTGATAATGGATCACCATGTCAAACGCCTGGGCCCGTCGCGCAATGGCACGACCGATGCGCCCCATTCCGAAAATACCCAGTCGTGCGCCAACCAGCCCCTTGCCTAGCATTTGCGTCGGAGCGCAACCCTGCCACGCGCCATCCCGAATCATTTTGTCACCCTCATAACCGCGACGGCACGTGTTCAGGACATGGAGCATGGCAATTTCCGCGCATGCATCGTTCAAAACGTCCGGTGTGTGCAACACGCTAACCCCATGCACACGTGCGGCGACAATGTCGATGTGGTCGAGTCCCACCGACAGTGTCGCGATCGTGCGAAGCGTCGGCGATAAAGACGCAATCACCGATGCATCAACGCGCTCAGTCGCCGAAACAAACAAGATCGACACACCTTGCGCCTGTCGGGCAATCCCGGCGGGAGACAAGATGCTGTCTTCATTGTTGACGGAGAGTTGATACTTTTCGCGCAGCGACGCCTCGATCGATACCGGGAAGCGGCGACAAAGATATGCACGAGGAAGGTCTGAAGAATCCGTTTGCATGGGGAGTCAATAAGGAACAAGGCTGATGAACCCGCAGCGTGGTGCGCATTCCAATACCGCAAATTTACCATATCAACTGCTGAATTAATTTATATTCGAAGCCGCCAGAAAATTCATTTATGAACGAACAAATAATCGCCGTAGTCCGTGAGAGAAGTGTGTGACGCGCATCGAGCGCGCGTTCGAATCGAGTACGGGACGGTCCATTACGTGGCTGCCGGTCGCCCATTCAACACCTTGCTGCCGCGGCTGGTAGCGTCTCCTAGACGTATCACGCTCCGCATTGTCTTCGCCCTTTCCGTTACCAAGAAGTACCCACGACGCCAATGACTTTGCATCGACGAATCCGACCGCACATCAACGCCGTGAGCCAGACCTTAACGGATAATCTCCGCATGCACGATCAGTACTGGAATCAGCATCGGTCGCCCTGCCACTCACTGTCATGGCAAGACGGCATAGATTCTGCGGCGATGCATTGCCTTATCGCTATTCGCTGCGGCGCATGCGCGCGAAATCAGTTTTTTCGACGGCTCGGACTCGCTTATGCTTTGCTGCATGTACTCGATGGTCCCAATCGCCATGGCTGCTTCCGCTACGCTCGCGACGCCCCCGGTTCCCGTGACAGCACACGCGCCACGATTTGGTGGAGCACCTGCCGGGACCGGTACATTTATCTTGCACGACGATTTCGGCGCCCCGCCTGACCTCGCGGCAGGCAGTGCGCGTGAGAAGGTATCGCAACGCAACAACTTGGCCATTCACACGGTACGTGAGCACATCCATCGCCGACCGGCGGATAATCACGCAGTGCCGCGCCTGGCGGGCATTGCGCGATTGAGCGTGGGCCGTTTCGCACGCGTGTTCAAACAGAAAGTCGGCATGCCGCCTCATCGGTATGTCTGTTTGGTCCGGATTAGGCATGCCCTCGCATTGCTGGAACATGGTGCAACACCTCTGCAGGCTGCATTGGCCAGCGGTTTTTACGATCAAAGTCACCTCTCGCGAAGTGTGAAAGCCATCAGCGCCGCGTTGCAAATACGCCGCCCGATCACGCAACACGCATTCGACTTACTGCAACGGCCGATATTTCCTGCCCTGGACGAACCAGGCGTCCTCGTTGGAAATCTCGCTATTCCACTTCCTCTTACAGAGCATTGTTCATGAGCCTGAAGCGTTTCAAGGTCCTGACGTTCGACGTCGTCGGCACGCTGATCGATTTCGAGCGTGGCATGTTGAACTACCTGCGCGCAGTCGCGCCGGATTCAAAGGTGCAGGATGAGGCGTTCCTCGCTGCCTACCGCCAAGCGCGCAAACGCCCTGATACCATTGCGTATCCGGATGATATTGAACACTGCTGGCACATCGTGGCGCCAGGCCTGGGGTTACCTGACGATGACGCCACTGCGCAAGGATTCCGAGACTCGGTGTCACAATGGCCGGCATTTCCAGATTCCATCGACGCGCTGAAACGGTTGCGCAGGCACTTCCGACTGGTGACAATGACAAACGGGCAACGTTGGGCTCTCGAACATTTTGCAGCAACGCTCGATCAGCCGTTCGACTTGCAATTAAGCGCTGATGATTCCCGTTGCGAAAAACCGGACCCCCAATATTTCGCGTATGCGCGCGGCCGCTTTGAGGAGAAATGGGGTTATACACAGCAAGATAACCTGCACGTCGCGCAGAGCCAGTATCACGATATCGGCATCTCGAAAAAACTCGGTATTGCGACGTGCTGGATCGAACGACGGCACGGCCAGACTGGCTCTGGCGGCACGATCGAATCCGAGCATACGATTCCGGATTACCACTTTCACACGCTCGCGCAATTAGCCGATGCGGTGGACGCCAATCAATAACTTACAGTAGAAACGCTCCCCATTATGCCGATCACAATTTTGCGTCAATCTGCAACTCTGAATACGTTGACCGAAGATGGCCCGGTCGCGCGGCCATTGTCCGCCCCCGCCGCCGTGGCGAAAAGCCACGAGGTGCCATTGGAAGGCCAGGGAGAAAATCGAACCGGCATCTGGGAAGTCAGCATCGGACGCTTCGAACGCCAACTCGCCAATTCAGAGGTCATGCACATTCTGTCCGGCGAATGCACATTTACGCCAACGGGTGGTGAAACACTGGAGATTCGCTCGGGCGATACGCTATTCTTCCCGGCAAACACAGAAGGTGTCTGGAATGTCACATCACCGATCCGCAAAGTGTATGTGGTAATGGCAGCGTGAAACGGTCAACACACGTGCGCGTACTGCTATGAACAGGCGCGTGCATTGTCGCGCGTCCGACGGTATGCAGACGCGCATCGTGTATCTTCACGCGCTAGGCCGGCGGCGAGAATAATCGCTCGATTGGATAGTGCGTCTTGATGAAAGGAGACTTGATCACAATGAAACTGAAATACTTCTCGATACCGATATTGCGTTCAAGCAGCCCTTCCATCAATTCCTGATAGTGATTCACTCCGCGCGTGATAACTTTCAACAAGTAATCGTATCCGCCGCTGACGAGATGGCATTCGATGATTTCGTCCATCTCCTTCACCGCTTTTTCAAAACGGATGAAATCTTCACGATGATGGTCGGATAGCGTTACCTCGGTGAAGACGGTCAATGTATCGCCCAGCTTCTCCATCCGAATCTGCGCGCTATAGCCATCGATGAAGCCCCCCTGCTCAAGCCGCTTGACGCGATTAAGACAAGGACTCGCGGACAAGCCCACTGCTTCGGCCAGATCAACGTTCGTCATCCGGCCGTTTTTCTGCAATTGGCTGAGTATGCGGAGATCGAGTCGATCGAGTTTCAGATTTGCTGCCATGAAATTCCAGCCAGGAAGGAGGTCTTGGTTCGCTGCCACGCAAACGGTACCCCGCCACGCCGATGGGGTACAATTTTAGGAGAGTACCGCGCGGCCCCGTATGAAGGCAACCCTGATGCGCTCGGACCAATAGGCCCGCGGGCACCGCTACGCCATCGCCTGGGCCGCGATGGCGATATTTCGCACACGCGGATCCGTTTCAAGTGCCGGGCCATGGCGCATCATCGGCACCGTTGTTACACAACTCAGCCCCAATCCGGTCAGCCAAGTGCGCATGCCGGAGAGCACGTCACTTCGAATATCGATTCTCAAAAATCGCCCGGTTGCAGCACTGCACAGGTGCGCAATCATTGACTGGGCCTGTTCGACGTCGGGCGCCACCACGGGGCCGATATACACGCCACGCCCAAAACGACGCATGATGGCGAACCCTGATACCGCCGAACCCTGATCGAGGACGATGGCGTTGACCGCATGATCGAGCCAGGCAGCAATCATCGGCCCTCGCGACAAACCCGTCGCTCTTGCATCCAGGCCCGTCAATGCAGAAAGGTCGTTGCGGCTCGCCGGGCGCAGACGGGCCCCGTCCGGCAGCGGCATGAGCGGCGCGGGACGGGGTCGTCCCTGCCATTGCTCGACGCCGCCATCGTGTTGAAAGCCGGCACGTCGCGCCAGTTGTTCGAGGCCGCCGAACGGGTATATCAGCATCGTCCGGCGGCCCATGCCAGCCATCAGGTCCGCAAGCAACTGCTGTTCGATCTCACTACCGCGAAACGGCGGCGCGGTAACAAGCAAGCCAATCGTGCCAGCCTGCTCACCCCAAGTCCAACGTTGCCCCACCACCGCCACTCTACCCTGAACCATCGCGACTCGGCCTCGACCCAGGCTACTGAACAAACGCCAGTCACTCAGCCTGTGCGGCCATCCAATGTCTTCGGACAAATGCAGCGCGGCGGCAAGGTCCGCCGCGGTCATATCGCGTATGCCCGAGATCGGAGGACCGACATCGGTTGGGCTGGGAAAGGACGTCGAAGCGCTCATGGTTCGAGGTAAAACGGATGCGACAGGAAGTGCAGGCCAGATTTGATGATGCGGATACGCCACCAGAAGAGGCTAGGAAAATTCGGCTCTCTTTGCGACGCGAGCCAGTCCCATCAAAATAATTGCTCGGGCACCGCAAACAATGCCGTGTACGACCCATCAAACCGCAGTTCCCGCTGCGGAACATGGTCAATACGAGACGAAGCCATGGTTTTGACGTGATTCAATTATTCCGTTGACACAATGCGGTCACCATTTCCCCCACACCTTCTGCGGACTGCCCGGCACCGATGAAACTCGATTCTTACTGGAAAGAAGGACTCGCTCCGGCGCACTGGGACACAAGCGCGCTACCAGAGGCCGTTGACGTCGCGGTGATCGGTGCGGGATTCTGTGGCCTCTCCGCCGCCCTGGAACTCGCGCGCAATGGCTTGCGTGTTGCCATTCTTGAAGCCCATGACAGCGTGACGGCCGAAGCGTCGGGCCGCAACGGAGGCCATGTGAATAACGGCCTTGCCGTCGATTACGCCACGTTAGCCGAGAAATTGGGGACCGAGCAGGCCCGCGCGATCTATCATGTCTATGACGATGCCGTGGACACCGTCGAACGGCTGGTGCGGCAGGAACAGATCGATTGCGATTTCCTGCGGCACGGCAAACTGAAGCTCGCATCCCGTCCCGCGCATTTCGAGGCGCTGGCCCGCAGCTTCAAACGGCTGGCCGACGATCGCGTGGATACGGATATGGCATTGCTCGACCAAGCCACCGTACGCGCCGAAGTGGACAGCGATATATATCACGGCGGGTTGCTATACAAGAAAAGTGGCCAGATGCATATGGGCCGTTTTGGTCGAGGCCTGGCCGAAGCCGCCGTCAGGCATGGCGCGACGCTGCATCTGGCGACACCGGTCGAAAAGCTGACGCGCATAGGCGGCAGCGCGCACGGGTATAGGGTACACACACCGCGCGGGGTGATCGGTGCAGATCGCGTCTTGCTTGCAACCGGCGCCTCGCGTCACGGCGGCTATGGTTCCTTTGGGTGGATACGCCGACGCATCGTGCCGATCGGGAGCTTTATCGTCGCCACCGCGCCGTTGGGTGAAGCACGCGCCACCGCACTGCTGCGCGAACGACGCACCTACGTCACCACATCGAACCTGCATCATTACTTCCGCATTTCGCCCGATCACCGTCTGATCTTCGGCGGTCGCGCGCGCTTCGCGATCTCCAATCCGCTGTCCGATGCCGAAAGTGGCAAGATTTTACAGGCGGGGCTTCTGGAGACCTTTCCGCAATTGCAAGACGTCCCATTGACGCACTGCTGGGGCGGCATCGTCGATATGACACGAGATCGCCTGCCGCACGCCGGCGTGCGACACGGACTGTACTACGCCATGGGCTTCAGCGGTCACGGTACACAGATGTCCGTCCATACCGGTCAACGGATCGCGCGGGTCATGCTGGGCGAGACAGAGGCGAATCCATGGCGATATCGCAATTGGCCCGCTATTCCGGGACATCTCGGACCGCCGTGGTTTTTGCCGTTGATGGGCATGTACTATCGAATGAAGGACGCATTGGCCTGAGTGAGACCTGCCCCCTTTTTAACAAGCGCATCGCAATGCTCCCGGGAACCAGACACCATGACGCAGCGCAAGCAACTCGACACCCTAGTTGGCACACGGCAATCGGATCAGTTGATGTCCGCCCTGAATCGCGGCGCCACGCGGCGCGACGTGCTCGCGATTCTTGCCGCGGGCGGCATGCAGTTGGCGCTTGCCAGTAGCCTGGCCGGGGTTGCAACCCGTGCGCACGCCGACACGCCACGTCGCGGCGGGAAGATACGCGTCGCGGGCGATAATACGTCCGCCAGTGATACGCTCGACCCGGCAAAGCAGTCGAACAAAACCGACTACTGCCGCGGCACGATGCTTTACAACAATCTGACCGAGCTGGACGCCACGCTGACGCCTCAGCCTTCTCTTGCCGAGTCGTTTACGACACAGGACGCCAAGACCTGGCTCTTCAAACTACGCAAGGGTGTCACATTCCATGACGGCAAGGCTTTGACACCGGCCGACGTCGTCTTCTCATTGATGCGCCACAAGGATCCTGCAGTCGCGTCAAAAGCGAAGACGCTCGCGGACCAGATTGAAAGCGTGAAAGCCAGTGGGCCCAACGAGGTAACCGTCGTGCTCAGCGCCGCCAACGCGGATTTTCCGGTTATCCTCGGCACGTTTTATTTTCATATCGTCAAGGACGGTACAATCGACTTCTCGACAGGCATCGGCACCGGGCCGTTTAAGCTGCAGACGTTCCAACCGGGGGTACGCTCCGTTGTTGTTCGAAATCCGGGTTACTGGAAGCCGGGTCTGCCACATCTCGATGAAATCGAATTCGTCGGCATCGGCGACGAAAGTGCCCGTGTCAATGCATTGCTATCCGGCGACATGGACCTGATCGCCAGCATCAATCCGCGTTCGGTGACGCGGATCAAGGGTTCGTCCGACCATGCGGTATTCGTCACGCAATCGGGTCTGTACACCGATCTGATCATGCATCGCGACGCCGGACCGGGTGCGAACCCGGACTTCGTCAAAGGGATGAAGTTGCTGCTCGATCGAAACCTGATGAAGCAGTCGATTGCGCTGGGCTACGCGGTAATTGGCAACGACCAGCCGATCGATCCGACAAATCGCTTCTATGCGGCGGGACAACCGCAGACGATGCTCGACCTGGACAAGGCGAAATTCCATCTCAAGAAAGCAAACCTCGGCAGTGCACCCATCCCGGTCGTCGCGTCCCCCGCGGCGATGTATTCCGTCGACATGGCGTTGATCTTGCAACAGACGGCACGCCAGGCGGGATTGAATCTGGACGTCAAGCGCATGCCTGCCGACGGTTTCTGGTCGAACTATTGGCTGACTGCACCAGTGGGTTTTGGAACCGTGAATCCACGGCCCAATGCGGATACGCTATTGACGCAATTTTTCAAATCGGATGCGCCGTGGAATGAATCGCGCTGGAAAGACCAGAAGTTCGATCAATTGCTGCTCGCGGCCCGCGCGGAGACGGACCTCGCCAAACGCAAACAACTTTACGGCGACATGCAATCGATGATCCGCACCGATGCGGGTATTGGCATTCCCCTATTCCTTGCATCGCTCGATGGCTATAACAATAAGTTGAAGGGTCTGTCGCCCATTCCCCTGGGCGGAATGATGGGCTATTCATTCGCCGAACACGTCTGGTTGGAGACGTAAGCGCCAGCGGCTTATCCACTGCCCCACGCACGTCCATGCACCGCCCGCCGCGCGTGCCTGCCCGCTTCAACGAAGGAGATTTCGCGTGAACACTGCCATCCTCCAACTGCTCGTGCGGCGTATCGCTGCAGCCGTACTGTCGCTCCTGGCGATTTCGGTCGTCGTATTCGCCATCACCGCCGTTCTTCCAGGAGATGCAGCGCAAGCACAACTCGGTCAGGACGCCACGCCGGAAGCGGTGGCTGCGCTTCGGGCGCAGATGGGACTCGACGTACCGGCCCCCGTGCGCTACTGGCATTGGCTAGGTGGGCTGATGACCGGTCAGCCGGGTGACTCGTTGGTCACGCATTCATCGGTGGGAACCTTGGTGGGGGGGCGTCTGGCCCATTCCCTTTTCTTGGCGGGCATGACCGCACTGATCTCCGTACCCATCGCGCTGGGCCTCGGTATTCTCTGCGCCGTGCGTCGCGGCTCCGCATTCGATCGGGGCGTCAGCGTGGCGGTTGTCAGCGTCGTGTCGGTCCCCGAGTTTCTGGTAGCCACACTGGCCGTATTGCTGTTTGCGGTGAAATTGCATTGGTTGCCTGCATTGACTTACATCAACGACGGCGACCCACTCGGCAAGATGTTGCGGTCAATGGCCATGCCCGTGATGACCTTGTGCTGCGTGATCGTCGCGCAGATGGTGCGCATGACACGCGCCGCGTTGATCGATCAACTGCAGGCGCCGTATATCGAGATGGTTCGCCTGAAAGGTGCATCGCCGGTACGCTTGGTCATGCTGCATGCGTTGCCCAATGCAGTTGGGCCAATTGCGAACGCGGTTGCGTTGAGCCTCTCTTATCTATTGGGCGGTGTCATCATTGTCGAGACGATATTCAACTATCCCGGCATTGCAAAGTTGATGGTGGACAGTGTCAGTCAACGAGATATGCCGATCGTTCAGGCATGCGCGATGATCTTTTGCGCCGGCTACCTGATTCTGGTCACTACCGCGGACATCTTCGGCATTGTCGCAAACCCGCGTCTGCGTCATCGTTGAATGGACGGACAGGCTTCCCGTGTGCCCGTGTTTTCGCAAGGCGCACCCGGAAATGACGCCACACGCACTGCACCGCTTTTCACGTTACTGGATGGAGTATGAATCGATGAACAAAGCCACGCAAAGCGGCATCGACGAAAGCGTCGCAGCGGAACCGACAGGTGTGCCGGCCGGCGGCCTGCTTGCCCCGTTTCGCCGTTGCCGTGCACGCCTTGGCATTGCGGGATGGGCGGGCTTATGCATCATTGTGGGATGGGTCAGCGCCGCCATCTTCGGCGCGGCCTTCGGTGGCGCGAACGGCGCCAGTTACGGCAATGGCGATGTCCAGATATTCGCCGGCATCAGCGCACAGCATTGGCTGGGAACCGACTATCTTGGCCGAGACATGCTGGCGCGTGTCATCATGGGCGCCCGTTATACCGTTGGCTTGGCGCTAGTTGCAACACTGGTAGCGAGCGGCCTTGGCACGGCACTGGCTTTGATCGCAACCGTGGGCGGCACCACCGTGGACGATACGCTCAGTCGGGTATTGGACACATTGACGGCGATTCCCAGCAAAATGTTCGCGCTGATCATGGTGGCGGCGTTCGGATCGTCCACCTGGATGTTGGGGGCGACCGCGGCCGTCATCTACCTGCCAGGCGCCTACCGCATCGCACGCTCACTCGCCGTCAACATTTACGCGATGGATTATATTGCCGTTGCCCGTACACGCGGTGAAGGGCTTGCCTACATCATGACACAGGAGATTCTGCCAAATATCGCCGGTCCGATGCTGGCGGATCTCGGCCTACGTTTCGTCTACGTCGTCTTGTTATTGGCGAGCCTGAGTTTCCTTGGCCTGGGTATTCAACCGCCCAACGCGGACTGGGGTTCGTTGGTACGGGAGAACCTCGATGGCTTGGCCGAAGGCAGCCTCGCCGTGATCGCGCCGGCATTGGCTATCGCCAGCCTCACGATTGCAGTGAACGTGCTGATCGACAACCTCGCCGGCGGCAAGACGTTGCTTAAACGTAAAGCAAAGATAGACGTAATGAACCGCACTGGCGACACGCACTCGGAGAAGTAATAATGGGCGTCTCGATTCACGTCAATAACCTGACGATCACCGCTGGCGATGCCGTGCTGGTAGACAAGTTGCATTTTGATATTCGTCCCGGCGAAGTGCTGGCGCTGATCGGCGAGTCCGGCTCCGGCAAAACAACCACCGCGCTCTCATTGATGGGATATGCCCGCAGCGGTTGTGCGATTGCAGACGACAGCACAATCGACGTAGGCGGCGTTCACGTGCTGGAACTGTCCGCGGAGGCGCAGCGTGCTTTGCGCGGCCGCAAGATCACCTACGTCGCGCAAAGCGCCTCGGCGTCGTTCAATCCCTCGCGGACGATCATCGATCAAGTGGTGGAGCCCGCCTTGATCCACAAGACGATGACGCGAGATGCCGCCGAACGTAAGGCAGTGGCCTTGTTCCGCGAGTTGTCGCTGCCGGACCCGGATCACATTGGGGCGCGTTACCCGCACCAAGTCTCCGGGGGCCAACTACAGCGCCTGATGGCGGCGATGGCGCTGATCACGGACCCCGATGTCGTGATTCTCGATGAGCCCACAACGGCGCTTGACGTGACCACGCAGGTCGATGTGTTGCGTGCATTCAAGCGGGCGGTGCGCGAACGTCAAACAACCGCGGTCTACGTCAGCCACGATCTCGCGGTTGTCGCACAGGTGGCCGACCGCATTCTGGTTTTACGCAATGGCCAGATGCAGGAGTTCGGCGACACCGATCAGATCCTGCATGCGCCAACCCACGACTACACGCGCAGGCTGCTCGCGGCCGTGCGGCCTGACACACGGGTTAGCAGTGGCCATGTCATCGACGGTGCCGCCATGGCAGCGCCCGCTTCAGAGGTGGGCGGGGCATCGTCGACATCGCCCGACGTGACATCCAGGGGAACGGTAACGCCGAAACAGCCATTGCTGCAAGTGGACGTGCTTTGCGCCGGCTATGGTCGCCTCGATAAACAGGGTCGCCCTGAAAACCAGATTCTGGATCGCGTCGACTTGAAACTGTATCGTGGCCAAGCAATCGGCGTGATTGGAGAATCCGGGTCGGGCAAGACGACGCTCGCACGCGCGATCGCCGGGCTTATCGCGCCTTACGAGGGGCGCATTCGCTTCGACGGCCAAACGCTGGCGCACGACCTCGGCCGGCGCAGCCGCGAAGAACTGCGTCGTATACAGATCGTTTTCCAGATGGCCGATACCGCGTTGAATCCGGGTCATACGATCGAGCGCATCCTCGCCAGGCCACTGCAGTTCTACCACGGGCTGAAAGGGCGGGCGCTGCAGACGCGCATTGCAGCGTTGCTGGATATGGTACGCATGCCGCGCGATACAATGCATCGCTATCCGGCCGCGTTGTCGGGCGGGCAAAAGCAACGTATCAACCTCGCGCGAGCCTTGGCGGCGGAACCCGACTTGATATTGTGCGATGAAGTCACCTCCGCATTGGACACGGTCGTCGCCGCGGCGGTACTGGACCTGATGGCGGAACTCCGGAAGGAACTGGGTGTATCGTATCTGTTCATCAGCCACGATCTGCACACCGTGCGCGCGATCTGCGATGAAATCGTCGTCATGCAATACGGACGCAAAGTCACGCAGATCGCGCGTGCCGACTATGACCAACCCGAGCCGCATCCCTACTATGCGTTGCTTTCCAAGTCGGTGCCGGAACTACGACGGGGATGGATCGACGAAGTCGATCTTCGCGGCGTACGAACGCTGGCCGAAGAAGCCGCACGAAATACACCATTGGCTGTCTAGCCGACATCACATTCATGGCGCGATAACGCGCTTCTACCGTACAAATCCTAGGAAAATCGATCATGTCTTTGACGATGAAAAACGCCGCCCTGTTGTTGGGCCAGAATCATATTGACGGTGCATGGGTCGATGCGGCCGATGGCGCCACCTTCGGTGTCTCCGACCCGGCAACCGATGAGGTTTTCATGTCGGTCCCAGACAGCGGTGCCGAGGATGCCCGACGCGCGGTGGATGCCGCGCATCGCGCATTCGCCACATGGCGCAAAGTGCCGGCGAAGCAACGGGCGAGCATCATCAAACGCTGGAACGATTTGATCATCGAGCACGCCGATGACTTGGGCAAGCTAATCTCGCGCGAACAGGGCAAGCCGCTTGCCGAAGGCAAAGGCGAAGTGTCGTACGCCGCCAGCTATGTCGAGTGGTTCGCGGAGGAGGCCACCCGGACAGACGGCGACATCATCCCTTCTCCTGCCCCGGGTCGCATGATGTTTGCCTTGCGTGAACCGGTTGGCGTCATTGCCGCGGTCACCCCATGGAACTTCCCCGCCGCGATGATCGCCCGCAAGATCGCCCCGGCACTGGCCGCCGGTTGCACGGTGGTATGCAAACCCGCGGAAGACACGCCGCTGACGTCTCTGGCACTGGTAAAGCTCGCCGAGCAGGCCGGTGTGCCGAAGGGCGTCTTGAATATCGTCACCGCCTCGCGCGCGCATACGCCCGATGTTGTCGACGTCTGGCTCGATGACAGGCGCGTGCGCAAGATCACGTTCACCGGCTCGACACCGGTCGGAAAGCATCTGGCACGCCGCAGTGCGGACACACTGAAGAAGTTGTCGCTGGAACTCGGCGGCAACGCTCCGTTCATCGTATTCGACGACGCCGACCTCGACGCGGCCGTCGAGGGGCTGATGATCGCAAAGTTCCGCAACGGCGGCCAGACCTGTGTCTGCCCCAATCGTATCTACGTGCAGGACAGCGTGCACGACGCGTTCGTCGACAAGCTCGCGGCGCGCGTGTCGGCCTTGAAAGTCGGACCCGCAACGGACCCGACATCACAGATCGGTCCGATGATCAACGCACGAGCCGTGGACAAGATAGCGCGCCATGTACGCAACGCGGTTGAACAGGGCGCAGAGCTCGTGGTGGGCGGCGAACGGATCACCGGGCCGCATATCAAGAGCGGAAACTACTTTGCACCCACCGTATTGACAGGCGCCACTCCTTCGATGGATTGTTCGTGCGAAGAAACCTTCGGCCCCGTCGTACCCGTGACGCGCTTCACGACCGAGGCCGACGTGATCGCCGACGCGAATGCAACCCCATTCGGTCTCGCCGCGTATTTCTACTCGAACGATGTGCGCCGGATCTGGCGCCTGGCCGATGCAATCGAAAGCGGCATCATTGGCGTAAACGAAGGCGCACTCGCCGCTGAAGCGGCGCCGTTTGGCGGTATCAAGGACTCGGGTTACGGCCGTGAAGGCTCGCGCCACGGTATCCAGGAATACATGCACATCAAGTACATCTGCCAAGGCTCTCTGCGTTAAAAACCGCTCACCGACGGCGGCGCCCTCAAGGTCCGGCAAGGGGATCGAAGGATCTGCCGTCATTCCTTGAAATTCAGCATCCGGTGCCGCACCACACGGTCTTTTCGATAGTTTCGCGTCACCGCGACTTCCTATACTAGGTACTGCACTTCGTGCTCTTCTGGTGCTAAATCGATCAATGAAATCGTCCTTCACACGCGGCGCGGATCTGAATCGCATGATGACATTGCGTCGTCGATTGCAAGCGGAAACCACTGCCGAGGTGCGTTTCGACGCAGCGACGCGTGCCGTCTATGCTTCCGAGGCGTCGAACTACAGGCAACCGCCGATTGGCGTCGTCGTGCCACGTTCGACCGACGATTTCGAGAAAACGGTGCGACTTTGCGCGGAATTGGGTATCGCGATGTTACCGCGCGGCGCCGGTACATCGATGTGTGGCCAGTCCGTCAATGATGCGATCTGTATCGATCATTCGAAATACCTGCACGAAATCGAGCATGTTGATGCCACGGCGCGCCATGCAATCGTGCAACCCGGCGTCATCTGCGATCAACTCAAGAAAGCCGCCGCGAAACATGGCCTGACGTTCGGCCCGGACCCGGCCACGCATAGCCGATGCACGTTGGGCGGCATGATCGGCAATAACTCGTGCGGCGCCCATTCGGTGATGGCGGGCAAGACCGTTGAGAACATCGAGCGTCTCGAGATTCTGACCACCACCGGCGCACGTTTCTGGGTTGGCGCGACCGACGACGCGGCGTATGCGGCACATATGGCGGCGGGCGGCGAGCAGGCCCGCATCGTCGCCGGTCTGCGTGATCTGGTCACCCGGTATGCGGACGACATCCGCGCGGGCTTCCCGAAGTTAAAGCGACGCGTATCGGGCTACAACCTCGATCAACTGCTACCGGAAAACGGATTCAATATTGCCCGTGCCCTGGTAGGAAGCGAAGGCACGCTCGCCACCACGCTGCGGGCACAGACGACGCTCGTGGAAGGTCGCCCGGAGCGCGTGCTCGTAGTGCTCGGTTTCGAGACGATCTTCGACGCGGCGGACAGCGTCCCCGATCTACTGCCCCTGGGCGCTATCGCGATGGAAGGCCTAGACCAGGGCATCATCGGCGGTCTGAAGGCTTTGCGTCTGAAATTGGACGACATTGCGGAACTTCCCGCCGGCGATGCCTGGCTCTTGGTCGAATTCGGCGCGGCAACGCGTGCCGAAGCTATTGCGCAAGCACAAACGATGGTGGCAGCCGCGCAACATTTCCCGCAACGCCCAAGCGTGCGCTTTGTCGACGACGCCACGTTGATGAATCGTCTGTGGACGATTCGCGAAACAGGTGCCTCGGCCACGTCGCTATCTCACATTCCTGGGGTGCCCGATCCGGTGGTGGGCTGGGAAGACGCTGCGGTAGAACCCGCTTTGCTTGGCCCTTACTTGCGTGAATTCACCGCACTGGTAGCGCGTTACGGTTACAAGACCAATCTATACGGTCATTTCGGCGACGGCTGCATCCATTCCCGCATTACATTCGACTTGCGCTCCAAAACCGGCGTGCGGTCGTGGCGCGATTTCCTGGAAGAGGCCGCCAGACTCGTCGTCAAGTACAAGGGATCGCTATCGGGCGAACACGGCGATGGACAAGCCAAAGGCGAGTTCCTGCCATTGATGTACCCACCCACGCTGATGCAGGCTTTTCGGGAATTCAAGGCACTGTGGGACCCGCAACAGTTGATGAACCCCGGTAAGTTGATTGACGCCATGCCTGCCGATGCCCATCTGCGCATGGGCCCGGACTATCGCCGTGGCGATATTACGGGTGCCTTCACGTATCCGATGGCGGCACATACCGTTTCCGGAGACAGTTCCGAAACCGGACAAAAGCAGGATCGCGGTTACGGACGCGAAACCGAGCGCTGCATCGGCATGGGAAAATGTCGGTCGCTCGATGCGGGGACCATGTGCCCGAGCTTCAAAGCCACGCGCGAGGAACGGTATTCGACACGAGGTCGTGCCCGACTCTTTTTCGAGATGTTGAACGGCGAAATCATCAGTGAATCTCGCGATGCCGATGCCGTCAAGGAGTCGATGGATCTATGCCTGTCGTGCAAGGGCTGCAAGAACGACTGCCCGACCCATGTCGACATCCCGAAATACCGTGCGGAGTTTCTGCATCGCTACTATCAGACCCGGCGCCGCGCGCCGATGGATGCGGCCGTGGGTCGTATCGGCAATTGGTTGCCCCTTGCCACTCGTTTCAGCAGCGTATTGAATGGCGCCATGCGCAACCCCGTGGTCAAGCGTGCCGCACGTCGCTTTGGCTTGGCCGAGACCGCGCAGTTCCCCGATATTGCGCGCAAGGCATTTCGTGACGGCGTGGTGGCGAAGACGCTGTCATCCGATTGGTCGAACGGCTTTGGCGAGAACGATGTCGTGATCTGGACCGACACGTTCAACAACGGCTTTACGCCTGAAGTGCTCGAAGCCGCCGTGCAAGTGGTACGTGCCGCGGGGGGCACGCCACGGTTGACACCGCGCCATGTCTGCTGTGGTCGCCCGCTGTACGACGTCGGCCTGCTGGACGAGGCGCGCACGCAGTTGCACGCCATCCTCGACATGATGGGCCCGCCAGTGGCGGCGAATGTGCCGATCCTGGTTCTGGAACCCAGTTGCCTTTCCGTTTTCCGCGACGAAATGCGCGCCTTGATTGCCCATGACGCGCGTGCCGACGCGTTGGCGGCAGCCTGCATCACGATGGCGGAATACGCGCGGAAACACGGGCTGCGAGTGGACGCACTGGCGAACGACGCCGTGCACTTGCACCCACATTGCCATCAACGCGCCTGCGGCGGTGCCGGCGCGGAAAAAGCGATTGGCGCGAATGTGCTCGATACCGGTTGTTGCGGCATGGCGGGTGCCTTCGGCTATCACGAAAAAACCGCCTCGGTGGCTAAGACGGTCGGCGAACGCGAATTGCTGCCCGCACTCCACTCGCTGTCGGCCGACAGCACCGTGGTCGCGGATGGCTTCAGTTGCCGCACGCAGATCAAACGCCTCAGTGGGCGCCACGCGCGCCACCTCGCGGAAATCCTGGCCGCGTCGCTGCCCCCGGAAGACCACGACACATCGTCCGCGGTCCCTGACCCAACAACGGTCAGTGCCGCTCGCACCACGCCCTGAGCTCACGTCTCGACACCTTATTTGCGGTCCGATCCGCTGTTTTTCTGGAGAACTTTTCGTCATGACCCGCGATAACGCCGCTTTCAACACTTTCCGTCAACAACACGTGCCGCGAGGTGTCGTCACCGCGCATCCGATCTTCGCCGACAAGGCGGCGGGCGCGGAGTTATGGGATGTGGAAGGTCGTCGCTATATCGACTTCGTCGGCGGTATCGGGGTGCAAAATATCGGTCACTCACATCCTAAAGTGATCGCGGCCGTGCATGAGCAGTTGAAGCGTGTCACGCACGCGGCATTCCAGGTCGTCGGTTACGACGGCTATGTAACGTTGGCGGCAAAGCTGAACAAGATGATTGGCGGCGATACACCGTACAAGACGTTCTTCGCGACCACCGGCGTGGAAGCGGTAGAAAACGCGGTAAAGATCGCGCGGGCCTATCGCAATGTGCCAGGTATCATCGCGTTCCGAGGCGGTTTCCATGGCCGTACGTTGTTGGGCTCGACACTAACCGGCATGAGTTCGCCCTACAAGCAGAATTTCGGACCACTGGCAGGCGATGTGTATCACACGCCCTATCCCGATGACTATCGCGGCTTCAGCGCAGCGGATGCCATCCGTGCATTGGAAGATCTGTTCGCCACGCAAATCATGCCGGACCGCGTTGCCGCAATCATTATCGAACCGGTGCAAGGCGACGGCGGTTTCCTGCCGGCGGGCAAGGAGTTCATGCATGCATTACGTGATCTGACGCGGAAACACGGCATTGTCCTGATTCTCGACGAGATCCAGTC
Source organism: Robbsia andropogonis (assembly GCF_000970345.1). Classification (GTDB taxonomy): domain Bacteria; phylum Pseudomonadota; class Gammaproteobacteria; order Burkholderiales; family Burkholderiaceae; genus Robbsia; species Robbsia andropogonis. The sequence goes on from NZ_LAQU01000008.1 coordinate 133,300, forward strand.
CGGTTTCGGCCGTACCGGCGAAATGTTCGGCTTCCAGCATTTTGGTATTCAACCGGATCTCGTGACGGTGGCGAAGTCGCTCGCAGGTGGACTGCCTTTGTCGGGCGTGGTCGGGCGTGCCGAGATAATGGATGCGCCACTACCAGGCGGTCTCGGCGGCACGTATGCGGGGAATCCGCTTGCGTGCGCCGCTGCTCTCGCGGTATTGGATGTTTTCGAGGCGGAAAAGCTCCTGGAGCAAGGACGTGCTTTGGGCGAGCAACTTCGTGCCGGTCTGCAGCGTATCGCCGCCGCGTCGCCGGAAGTGGGCATCGTGCGTGGCGTGGGACCGATGGCAGCGCTGGAATTCGTCAAGGATGCCGATCCGTTCCAGCCGGACGCACACTTCGCGCAGGCGGTAATCGATCGCTGCCGCGAGGAAGGCCTGCTGGTGATCAAGTGCGGGGTCCATCGCAACACGTTACGCCTGCTCGCGCCGCTGAACACACCGAAGTCGGTCGCGGAGGAAGCGCTGGCTATCCTCGATAGCGCGATTGCACATTGCCGCGCGGCATGATGGCAAGATAATCATTGCGGCATCGCGTGCACCGTACCGTCGTCCGGCGGTCGGGCCGGGGCGTCCTCAGGCCATATGATGCGATCGAACAAAACCTTGAGCTTTGCGCCGCGTCGCGGATTGAGCATTGTCGCGTGCGCCACCTTTCCCATCAGGTGAGCGCGAAAGTCCCCATGTGCTTCACGATTTTGAGATGCGGGACCATGGAGCGCGCAGTTATGCAGCACGGCTTTGCATCGGTCGTAGCAATCACGCGCCAGGTTCGGATGTCGATTGATGACGACACCGGCAAGCTGTTGCCGAACGCCTCGCGGCATTCCATGCGTTTTACGCGAATGCACTTCGAACCCTTCCTCCAAAGCAATCGCCGCGACCTGGATGGATAGCCGCTCGCTGGCGCGCGCGAGTACGCTGCCGCCGGAGAACGCCAGATCGTCGGCATAGCGCGTATAGCGTGCGCCGAGGGCGCGAGCCAATGCGGATAGCCGCATATCGAGTCGAAATGCGCATAAATTGGCCAGCGCGGGCGACGTCGCCGCACCTTGCGGTAAATGCCGAGCGCGCAAGCGCTCACGTTCATGCCATGTGAATTTTCCGCGTAACGGAGGCGCGTCGAAATATGCACTTGGCACACGATTTGTCGTCAAGGCCGTGATCGCGCGCGCCACGGCGAATGGATAGCCCAGGGTTCGGAAGATCGCATGCACCCTCCCGGCTGTCACAGAACTGAAGAAATCCTGAAGATCAAACGACAACACCATCGCTTGCCCGGCATGCGGCGCCGCGAATGAGACGATGTTGCGCCTTTTACAGAACCCGTGCGCGGCAGCATGCACGGGAATATGATCGAGTATTTGATGCAGGATTTTATGCTGGGCCGAACGTAGCAGCGGCTTCGGCCGCTCAATCAAACGGTAGCGGCCGTCTCGTTTTTCGCAAGCGTGATAGCCGTAATGATGCAGCCGGCGCGCATGGCCCTCCACACGCCAACGATCGGCAAGCCATTCCAGATCGGTAGAGCGCAACTCCAGCCAATCGGCGAGGTCTGCCAGTGTCGGCAACAGCGGGATCGAGATATGCGCCAGCGAGACGGGGGGCGCGACTTGCGTGGGGACGCGCTTCAACACCCGAACGAATGTGGGACGATCCACGCCAGACCACGCCGCGGCGAAGGCCGGGACATCGACGATCAGCAGTGCGAGGTCTTCCGGTGATGCCTCCCGCCAGCAATACGCGAAGCGTTGCACGGCAAGGGTCGCGACATCGTGACACCACGGCGGGTCGGCACCGACTACCGCTACGATCCGCTCGACGACACTGGCGTGTTTGGACGGGCCTGCAAGGGCAGCTTCCGCGATAAGCTGTACCGCAGCTGATAGATCGAGTTGCATAGTAAAAGAGGAGCCACGAATCAACGTACCGGTGTGGCGAGAGCGGGCTTGCGCCGTGCGCAACGGGGCTCTTGCGGTGCAATGCGACATCCAAATCATCCACGGGGTAGCCCCGTGGTCCTGGGCCAAAATGACAGCGCCCGAGGAATAAGCTTGATCCGTGCTCCAGGCAAGCACCTTATCGCCGAGAGCGACTCGCTGTCAATAAGACCGGCTGACCTCTTCCACGGATGAGGATGCGCCGACTCATCGCGGAAACCGCGCCGGATCACGAATGAATCAGGCCAATGATGCCGCGCGCCACAAGTTCACCGCCAAGGAGAATCAGAAAAATGAGAAAGCCACGACGAAACGCGCGTGCGCTGATACGGTTTCGCACTTTCTGCCCGATCCACATACCGATCAACGCCGGGATCACGGCCAATATCGACAGCCCCACGCGTGCGATCGGCAGGCCACCGTGCAAGAGCAAAGCTAACGCCAACGCAATCGTCGATACGGTGAATGACAAACCGAGCGCCTGCACCAGCCGGTCTTTATCCATATCCAACGCTTGCAGATAAGGGACCGCAGGCATGACGAACACGCCGGTCACACCGGTAATCAGGCCAGTCACCACGCCAATCACCGGAGATAACCACCACTCCCAGGCGAGCGGCACACGCAAGGACGGTCCAAGCAATGCATAACCGCCATAGACGATCAACGCCGCACCCAGCGCGACGCCAGAATAATGAGACGATCCGCCCACCAACAATACAGCACCGGCCACCGTCCCAATAACGATGCCTAGCAACATCCTCGATAGACGCCGCCATAAAACATGTAACCCGCCGCCAGCCACCAATTGCCAGACGTTCGTCACGAACGAAGGAATCACCAGAATCGCCGCCGCGCTGGCTGGCGACATCACACTGCCGAGCAATCCCATCGCGACAGTCGGCAATCCCATCCCGGAAATCCCCTTGACCAGACCCGCCAGCAAAAATGCGCAACACAACCAGACCATCCCATCGTCTCCCTGTTCTTCGTCGGCGCGTGCGTCCCCGAGGCAATAATCGTCCTCAAAGCCGAAACTTGGTCTGCAGGAGGCGCCTGATCAACGCCGCGCATGGGTTGCCTGCGATTGTACCGCCACGCATTTCACCGCACGGTGCCGTCCTGACAGACTGGACAGGTTGGCGCTATTTGGGAATAATGCGGGCATGCGGCTTTTCTAGAGGACCAGCCGCGCAGGAGATGGTGCTCCTCCTGGTTTAGACAAACCGCCCCGTCGATCGCTGAATATATTATTCCGCAGGACGCGAGGCCGATGGCGCCTACAGTTTCCCTGATTTACGTCCGGGGCTGTGGGCGCGCGCGCATTGTCGCCGCCCCCACCCCAGCGTGCGTCAGGCCCTTATTTTCCTTGCCTGTGCCGCCATGCCGATTTTTCTGCGCTTACTGCAACGCCTTGGCGTTCCTCCGGAACCGCTGGCCTCGCTGCTGTATCTTGGCAAATGGTTCACGCTGTCCAGTATTGTTGCGGTCCTGTCCGGATCAGCGTCCGCATTATTCCTGGTCGCACTCGACCACGTCACGTCCTGGCGTGAAGCGCATCGCTGGATTATCTGGCTGCTGCCTTTTGCCGGCTGTGGAGTCGGTCTGCTGTATCACCGCTATGGTCAGTCCGTAGATGGTGGCAACAACCTGCTGATCGATGAGATACACGATCCGAAGCGGGTCATCCCTCTGCGGATGGCGCCGCTCGTGCTGGGTGGAACCATCGCTTCGCACTTGTTCGGCGCGTCGGTCGGCCGTGAAGGCACCGCTGTTCAGATGGGAGGCGCGCTAGCCGATCAATTGACGCATGTGTTCAAACTCCAGCACGAAGACCGGCGCATTCTGCTGATGAGTGGCATCAGCGCAGGGTTTGCCTCAATATTTGGAACGCCGCTGGCCGGTACGATCTTCGGCCTGGAAGTATTGGCAATCGGCCGGATGCGATACGACGCGTTGCTACCCTGCCTGATCGCGGGGTTGGTGGCGGACCAGGTTTGCCGCGCATGGGGTGCGGTTCACACCCACTATCTCGTCTCCGAGATCACATCGATCAGTTTTCATAGCGCCTTCACCGTCATGCTTGCGGGAATACTGTTCGGTCTCGTCAGCAGGGTATTTGCAAATGCAACGCACGCGCTAGGTAGGGCCATCAAGCGTATGATCCCTTTCGCGCCATTTCGCCCATTATTCGGTGGGGCTGTGATCGCCACTGCCGTCTGGGTGTTCGATACCTACCACTACATCGGCCTGGGCATTCCAGACATTGTCCTTGCTTTCAACGAGCCCATGCGACCGTGGGACTTCATCGGAAAATTTGTCTACACGGTTGGTTCGCTCGGCAGCGGGTTCAAAGGCGGAGAAGTAACACCGCTCTTCTACATCGGTGCAACGCTTGGCAATGCACTGGCGCCATTCCTGCACCTGCCGATATCGATGCTAGCGGGAATCGGCTTTGTTGCCGTATTCGCAGGAGCGGCCAACACGCCCGTGGCGACCATTCTGATGGCCATCGAGTTGTTTGGCGTCGACATCGGCCCATTTGCCGCCATAGCCTGCGTCATGGCCTACTTTTTTTCAGGCCATACCGGGATTTATCACGCTCAGCGCTTCGGCTCAGGCAAATATCGCTCGAACCAACGGTATATTCCTGAAACGCTGCGTCTATCGGAACTCGGACGCGCCGATACTGTTGGCGATGCCAAAAGCCCGAAAAACCCCGAAAATAGCGTTTGATTCGGATTCGATAATCATCGACGCAACGCGGCAGATAACCTTACGAATCAGTGATCAAACAGTTCAGCTTGAGAAAAACCGTGCGCGCTGATCGACGCACGCACTGTTTCCAGTGCTTCATCGCGCTGAGCACGCCATTTGATAGCAGTTTCCGCGGCGCGTTGTGCCCGCTCCGCTTCTTCAGCGTCACGTTCCAGTTCGCTGCGAGACTTGAATAGCGCATTAAACCGCGCGATTGCATCGTCGTTCCTGCGCATCGCGACCTTGTCGGTGGGAAAGCGCGTGTCCTTCATTATGGATTTACTCTCCGATTGCACTACGACGGCACGGATTGCCCGTACCGGACCGATTTGGATTAGCGGTCTTATCGAATCGATATTTTAGCAAAACCTGCGCCTGACGATGCAGATCCAGCCTAACCAGCCAATGTCGTTCCGGAAAAAACGACAAATCCACTCTGGGCCTTATGGCGAAAAGCCTGGAACCGCGCCTTGGCGATAGATCGCATTCTAAGCCGTTTTAGTCGACTAATGGGAAAAAATCTTACGCGGTGATTATTGCGGATGATTAATGTCGGCCAAGCCCTTCGTATTAGGAAATAATACAAAGAGTCGTTTAATACACATTTGACAACAGTTCGTCCGTCAGGGATGCCTTCTATATCAAACAGTGCATTTTACTACGACACCCGATTCTTCCAGAGCAAGCGCCTGTTTGTCGTGCACGGGGCGTTTACCGCGGATCTTCCTCCCGCCACCTCGGACCATAAACTTTTCAACCATAGGCCTAGTAAACGCGGTGGATTTCAAGACTGATCTACACCAATCATCATGTTCGTCGTGGCCGACGCGTCATTGAATGCCGAGACGTTCAAGTGCCCATCCTTGAGCAATGAAAAGCCAGCGTCTTCCGCTCCGCCTCCGTTGAGAAACCGCCGTGGGTGATCGCCATGTCGATAGTGAAATCGCCACGTCCGATGCAAATGACGGCATGCATCACGACGCGCTGCCATGCGCGATCACGCGCATCTGGTGGCAAATCGAATCGTCGCGCAAAACGGTCGAAGCGACTCAGATGTTCGTCGGCGGCATCGGGGATATCCCACCACACATCGGCGACCGCTTCCGAGATAGCGCATGCCACTTTCCACGACGGCCGCAATAAAGTCGTATTGCAATCACATAGCAAGTCCCGCAAGCTCGACTGTATATAGCTGTCGTAGCGCCATGAAAATCCCGCGGTGACCATGCTTTCACGCATGGCCACGAGCGCGCCAATCAGCTCGACGCTATCCACAGCCGAGACCTGCTCGATCACCCCGGCGCCAGGGTCGCTGATTATCGGGCATCGCGGCCGGCACGTTTCCTGATCCCAATTTTCGTGGCGTGTCCAATCATCGCGCATTTGCCTGGCACACGTCACCTGCCATTGCACGGACGCCAAAATCGCCCGCAGCGCCAGCGCGGGCGTGCGAGCATTCAAGGCGTTCGTACTCTGCCGACCTTCCCATGCAACGCATTGCGAAGACATCTCAAAGGCAAAATCTTCAGAGAAATGCAGAGAACGCCGTCTATACTCCGTCCATAACCGCAAAACAAGGGTGCCTTGCAATTGCCACGGTGCGACATTGATACGTTCCCATAACACCGTCAGGTCGTCGAATTCCGGTGTGCACGTTATATCGAGATAGATAGACCAGAACGGCAACGTTGTTTGCCGTGCATGGCCCCATGCTTGCACCACGTCATCGGGCGCGCCCAGCACTTTATCGCGGTAATGCTTTTGCACTTTTGGGGAAAAGTTTTCCCAGCAATCCCCCAATGCATGCGATTGTCTCGCGACCCCATCCACCAGAAAACGATTTACTTCGTTTAACATTCCGTCATCGTCAATGTCCCATCGCGTCAATTGCTCAACGAGAATATCCGATAGCCGTGATCGACGGTCAACTGGCGTTCCGAACGGGTTTTTGCCCTTGTTTAGCAACGTCATCGCAATGGTCTTCGCAACCGCCGACACGATGCCCGCGGAATCCCGCGTCGCGGAAATGCTGAAACGCGTGACCAATGCGTCACGTACCGTATCACGTTGATCGATCGAAACGAGGTAGCGAAGCACGTTGACCAACAGCTCCCGCGGTACAGGCTCCGACACTTCCCGATAACGGATTGAAAACCAATGAAAGGCCCGATTGAGCTTTGCAAATACCGGCATGCCCAACAGCGGCTGCACCAATGACAAGATGTCCGGCCAGTACGATAGCGGTAGCCCGACCGTGACTTTCAAAACGTGGTCGAGATGGCATAGAGGATAGCGAACAAGACTCAACCAAGGCAGATAGGTTTCCGCCTTACACAACTGCTGCAAGGCCGTATTGCGCAGTAATGGTGAAGATGATGAGGACACGGCATGGTGCTGCCTGATCACATCCGCCGCCGCGCGCCATTGTTTGCATGCCATCAACGCGGGACTACCGTCCTTATGCTCGCATACCGGCATACGCCAGAGACTGACAATCTCCGATTGTGCGGGTGCGACGCCCAATTCTTTCTCGAAATCTCCCTGCCGATGCGCAAGCCGCTGGACCAACAGCAGCAGCGCCACAGGCCGTGCGTCGAACGGGAAAAGCGCAATCGTCTTGAGCGCTTCTATAAAACCCGACAGTCTCCTCTCGCCGGACGCTAGATAAATTCTATCCGCCACCGAGGCGACCTGAACGAATCGTGCCAGGCTGATTTGCATTGCTGCCAATGTCGACTGGGAAGACATCCCCAAAAACGCCGCGCCACGCGCGTCCAGGTGCTCGCTGATTGAACCGATGAGTTCGAAGGGGAGGCCGGGTAGCGTAGCGGCATGCTCCTTACGGAAAGGAAACATGGGCGGCGACGCGATGTCCTCATCCAAGCAACGTCCGGTTGTCGGCCACGCGCCATCGGCGACCAACGGTTCAGCGGAAAACGCATCGGAATATCGCGCCGTTGAAGCGTCCATGCCGTTACTCCTTCATGTATTGTTGTCTCCGACGCTTGCCGTCGGTCATCGCTTCCTCAATGTAGTCGCAAAATTGCAGCGCTGATTGTGAGCTTGCGATCTCTTTACGCGTTGCCCGCAACGAGGGAAGTCCGGCACATCGATACCGCTGCAGCAACAGCCAACATCCGCGCGGAATCGATGCCATGAGACGGCCATGCGTGGCTGTAAGCCTGAACCGGCGTTTGCGCAGCGAGAGACGCTTGACGGTCGAGCAAGACGAGAGATAATCGCGGAGCCGGCAATGTTGATGCTGGATCGACCCAGTGCGTCCACGTCCTGCCTGGCCGGCAGTTGACGGCGGGCGCATCCTCTCCGGCAAACATCGCACCTGTTGATGCAACGGAAAACACTACAAAACAAAGTGAATCACAGATGATCCACCCTGTTGACGCGCGTTTGCGCCATACGTGCCTGGCACTCGTTTTCGCGATCGCGTTTTTACGCGTGGCACATGCTGACAGCGGTGCCGGGACGACGCATGATGAGACATGGCAGGCTGCGTGGGGCACGGCGATGCAGTCCGTGCCTCCCGCCACCCATGCACCACTCTATAATCTCGCGCCGGCTGTCGCAGGCCGGACAGTGCGCGAAGTCATTCAGGTGCGGACAGGAGGCACGCTCTGGCGACTCCGTTTATCAAATCGGTACGGCGAAACGCCGGTCACGATTACCGCCGGCACCTTGGCCCAGGCCCGGAATGGGGCAGCGCTGGCCGGCACGCCCCTCCCGCTGACATTCGGCACCGCGGGATCGGTTACGCTTGCACCGGGCGAGGAGCGGTTGAGCGATCCGATCGCCGCCGCCTTGCAGCCTGGCCCGCTATCGATCAGCTTGGCGATAGACGACGGCACCGCGGCACCGCGGACCTGGCATAAACTGTCGAGCCAGGTCACCTTCGTCGCCGCAGGCGACCGCACCAAGGATCGCGCGGCCAGTGCCTTTCACATCGGTCCGACATCGTGGCTTTTCATGGACATGTTGCTGGTCGCCACAAAGCCGCCGGCCGGTGTCATCGTCGCCATCGGCGATTCAATCACGGACGGCATGCGGTCGACACTGAACGCCAATGCGCGTTGGCCGGACCGGCTGGCCGAGCGCCTCGCCGCTCAAAGCAATGCCAACGACGCCCGCGGCAACCCGACCGTTGTAAACATGGGGATCAGCGGCAATCGCTTACTCAGCGATTCCCCATGCTATGGCAAGGCATTACGCGCGCGGTTCGATCACGATGCGTTGGAGATCGCGGGCGCTCGTGACATTATTCTCCTGATCGGTATCAATGACATCAATTTCCAGGCGATGCCGCCACGCGCCGGGCTCGACTGCGATTTCCCCCATACGAAAGTCACGGCCGTGGACCTGATCGACGGTTACAAAGATCTGATCATGCGCGCGCATCGCGCAGGAAAACGGTTGACCGGCGCGACGTTGACGCCGGCGTCGCTGCCACCGGATCGCGAAAAGATTCGCCTGGCTGTCAATCGATGGATACGCGGAGGCAATGGATTCGACAGTATCATCGACTTCGACCAGGCGCTGCGAGACCCTGTTCATCCGTCGATGCTGCTGCGAAAATACGACAGCGGCGATCACATCCATCCCAACGATGCCGGCTACCGCGCAATGGCCGCTGCCATTCCACTGCCGTTTTTTGCTGATTGACCCGAAAGTACGTCAACCATTTTGGCGCCTCTCACGTTTTACGATCACACAGCACGCCGCGTCGGCGTGTCTTGTCCGCCAACGTGATCATCCATGCCGCTGAACCGTGTCTGTCATGCCCTCGTCACCGTGATCGTCACGAGTCTCTGCCTCGCCGGACGGGCTGGCGCCACGGATCGCGTCATTGTCCTTGACTCCGCGCAAGCGCAGTTGACACTGATTGATCCCGCCACCCGAACCGTCGTTGGCAATATCGCGACCGGAAAGGAGCCGCACCACCTGATGGTCACACCCGATGGCCGATCTCTGATGGTGGCGAACTCGGTATCCAATAATCTGATGCTCGTCGACCCGCATACTGGCGACATCCAACGCACGATTCCACATATCGAGGACCCGTATCAACTCGGCTTTTCCCCTGATCACAAGTGGTTCGTCACCGCCGCCCTGCGGATAAACCGCGTGGATATCTATCGCTACGACGGCACCGACGTGACCCTTGTCAAGCGCATTCCCATTGGCATGACGCCCAGTCACCTGACCTTTGCATCCGACAACCGGACCGTCTTCGTCACGTTGCAGGATTCCGGTGAATTGGCGGCGATTGACCTGCCAACGCAGACGATCTTGTGGCGCATGCCCGTCGGCACGCAACCGGCCGGGCTGTGGATGACTCCCCAGGATCGCTACCTGCTGGTCGGCATGACCGGCGAGGATGATGTGGCAGTAGTCGATTGGCGGAATCGCCAGATTGTAAAACGCATCCACACCGGGCGGGGGGCACATAATTTCCGCTATCTGGACGATGGCTCGCACGTCGCGGTATCGAATCGCGTTGCCAATACGATCAGCCTGATCGATTACAACACGCTGACCAACGCCGGAGATATCACCGGCCTGTTGCCCGGACCGGACGACATGGAATTGACATCCGATCACCGCTATCTGTGGGTGACGTTCCGATTCGCCAAACACGTGGGCATCATCGACCTCGGCACGCGGCAGTTGATCGATACCATCCGCGTCGGTCGATCGCCACACGGTATTTTCCTGGCGGATCGCGCGCCGATCCTGTCCCCGAATCCCGATTGAGGCGGACATGATCGACCACATCCTGACGCTCGCGGATACAGCGGTATCGTTTCTGCAGACGCAACTATACGAGCACGTAGTGCAGCCGCTGTTCTTCCGCTTTGGATTGATGGGTTACGACGAGGACACCTATGACGCGTTGTACATGGTCATCGTCGGCGCAATCCAGGTACTGCTGACCTACGCGGTATTACGTCCGCTGGAAGCGTGGCGACCGGTAGAGCATTGGGCGGAACGCAAAGCGCTGCACGCCGACGTGGTGTACACGTGGATTGCCAAGCTGGGATTGCTCAACCTGGCGTTCTTCGTTCTGTTTCAACCACTTTTCTTCCATTGGCAAAGCTTGATCACGCTGTATGGCATTCCGAATATCGACATCGATGCGCTGTGGCCCGGCCTGACCGATCAGCCATTGGTTTCATTCTGCCTCTATCTCGTCATTCTGGATTTTGCCGGCTATTGGTATCACCGCTGGCAGCATAAGTTCGGCGTATGGTGGGAATTGCACGCGGTGCACCACAGCCAGCGTCAAATGTCGTTCTGGAATGACGACCGCAATCATATCCTCGATACCTTCCTGCAAGCGGCGTTCTTCGCACTTATTTCTCTGTTTATCGGCGTCGAGCCGGCACAATTCGTCGTGCTGGTCGCCGTAGGCAATTTCATGCAGAGCGTGCAACATATCAATGCCCGGTTGCCGTATGGATCGGTGCTGGAGCGCGTTATCGTCAGTCCGGCATTCCATCGCCGGCACCACGCCATAGGCTATGGCCATGAAGGCATGCACTACGGCTGTAATTTCGGCGTGCTGCTGCCATGGTGGGACATGCTGTTTCGAACAGCTGTCTGGACGAAAACGATCGAGCCAACCGGTATACGCGATCAGTTGCGCACAGGTGGCCAGCCAGGCCGATACTACGGAAACGGGGTACTCGCGCAGCAATGCTTAGCACTTCAGCGCATCGCGGCGCGGCGAATCCTTGGCCGCCGTATCCCGCCCCAACGCAGCACGCCATCTTTGTAATCGCGGAAATAGACGGTAATCATCGTCTCAAAAAGGATAGAATGCGGGGTTATGTTCCCTGTTCTGTCCCTTTGCCGTGGCAATAGCTACCGTGCGCGTCTGCTTCGATGGGGCGCCGTACTGGTAATGCTATGCCGCGGACTGCTCTGCGGTGCCGTCATGTTCGACATGAACGCGCCAGCGGGTAGTTTCGGGCTGGTCATCTGCTCCGGCTTTGGCCCGATGTTTCCGGCGACCGCGAAAGACCCGAACGACCACTTGCCGCCCATGCCGGATGACAGGGCGGCAAGTCACACCGACATGGCAATGGACATGTCGATGCCAATGCCGATGTCCACCGTCACATCGACGGATTCAGACCGCTCGTCAACGCTCATTCCCGGCGCAATGTCAGACAGCATGCCGATGCATGGCACCACGTCCGTAAGCAATATCTGTGCATTTAGCGCGGCCTTGCTGACCGGCATTGGCGCACTGTTTGTCGCGCTTTTGCTGATGGTCGCGTTGCCGACCATCCGACGCGTGCGTAATCGATTCGTTCGAGTTGTCATCCGCACGCCCTTGCCTTTCTCACTGCCGCTTAGCCGCGCGCCGCCCTTTCCCCCGCATCCCGCTTGATAATCCGTTCGCCCTGATTTGCCTGCCAGGCGCATTGCGCGCCAGGCACGTCGACGCTCGTGCCGACGTTTTCCGGCTGGCTTTTCGTTTCTCGCACTTGTCGAGAGGCACGTACGCGTGACGATGCGGCGCATACCAGAAATTCTGTTCGCGCCATGGGGCGACTCGTCTTCGACAAAGGATCGCATGTTGCCATTGATGAACGACAACAGTATCCATTACGCTATTTTTCATGTTTTCTCGACGCGACATGCCGATGCGCTCGGCATACGGCCCCTGGGTCCCGCCGCCCTTTCGCTCTACTTTTCTCGCACGACGACTGAAGATCATCGGTCTGCTGGCAACGCTATACATGGCCCAAAATGCGCTCGCGCAGGCGAACACTTTTCCGTCCTCGGTGGACGGAGCAGTGCAAAAATCGACCGATATCCCAAGTGACTCGACGCATCGATGGGATACAAGCGCATTGCCTGCGGTTTCGGTAAAGGCCGTACGCGAGACCACGCTCGATCGCACCACGAGCACCGGCTCCAATCTGGGCCTTTCGATATTTGAAACGCCAGCAAGCATCGAGCGTATTGATCAACAGACGCTTCGAACGCGAGGTGATGAAAACATCACCGACGCAGTCAGCCGGGCCGCCGGTTTCAGCGAATCGCCACATCCTGGAAACGGCGGCAGTGAGCTGGCGGCGCGCGGCTTCATCGGCAGCAGTTCAGTCACACAGTTGTTCGACGGCGTAAAGCCATACGGGGCGATTGGCGTGACCTATCCATTCGACACCTGGTCCGTCGACTATATTGACGTCCTACGTGGCCCCGCCTCGGTAATATACGGCGAAGGGGCGATTGGCGGCATTGTGAACATCGTGCCAAAAAAACCAACGCAAGGGCCGATTGAAAATGAAATACGGCTTGGTGTTGGTACGGAAAAGACCGCACGCGTGGCGTTCGGCAGCGGCGGCGCCATCAACGATAAACTGTCTTATCGACTCGATGTCAGCGGCAATCGCTCCGACAACTGGGTAGATCGCGGTAACAGCAAGGACCTGTCATTCTCCGCCGCCGTACGCTATGACATCACGCCCACATTGGATGTCACTGCATCCTACGCGCAAGGATATCAACATCCCATGCGCTATTTCGGTATTCCACTGGTCAATGGCACGTTGGACCGGTCGCTATACAACAAGAATTACAACGTAGCCGACAGCGTGATCTCCTACCGCGACAGCTGGGCCACGCTGGCAGCGCAATGGCGCCCCAGTGATGCGCTGCGCATTTCAAGTACGTTTTACAGAATGAAAAGCAATCGCCACTGGCGGGATGTCGAAGACTACAGCTACGTGCCATCCAGCGGGCAGATCGCCCGCGGAGACTACACGGAGATCTTCCACGACCAGGAACAGATCGGCAATACCACGTCCGCCACGCTGACACATGATATCGGTGGACTGAAGAATCGGGTGGCCGTCGGCTTCGACATCAATCACACCACGTTCCAGCACGACAACAACTCACCGTATTCCGGTACGTCGACCGTTGATGCATACGATTTCGATCCAGGACTGTTCATCAATATTCCGGGCACGAAACCGAAATACCGATCGCAATCGAACGCATTCGCCCTGTTCGCGGAAGATCGGCTGGACCTGACATCCCGTTGGTCCGTGATTGGTGGCGTCCGCTATGACCATGCTTCAATCAATCGGATCGACCTCGTCAACGGCGGGGGTTTCTCGAAAGTTGTCGCCAACACCGGCTGGCGTGTGGGGTCTGTCTTTGACTTGACCGAGAATACGGCCCTCTATGCGCAATATGCCGAAGCCGCTGATCCCGTCAGTTCACTGCTGATGCTGAACGCCACCAGTGCCCAATACAAGTTGGGCACGGGTAAACAGATTGAAGTCGGCATCAAGCAGATCTTCCTTGACGGCCGCGCGGAGGCGACACTGGCAGCCTATCGGATCGTCAAGAACAACTTGGTGTCCCCCGATCCCGCGAACCCCGACAATTCGATACAAATCGGTCAGCAATCGTCCCGGGGCGTGGAGGCGACGGTCGGTGCCGATATCACGCGCAACCTTCATGTCGATGCCAACGTATCGCTGCTGCGCGCGAAATACGACGACTACGCAGCCAATATCAATGGCGCGCTTGTATCGCAGGCTGGCAACGTCCCGGCGGGTGTGCCACAACGACTGGGCAATCTCTGGTTGCGATATCGCTTCAAGCCAGCGTGGACCGCCATTGCAGGATTGAAGTTTGCCGGAAAACGTTACGCCGATAGCGCAAACCAATACAGCATGCCGTCGTACACGACTGTCGATCTCGGCCTGGCATGGCAAGCACGTCGCGATACGACAATCACGCTGCGCGGCTACAACATATTGAATCGACGCTATGTGCAAAGCGCCTATTACAACGAGACGCAGTACTTGCTCGGGAACGATCGACGCTTCGAGTTGTTGCTGGACTACCGATTTTGAGACGCGCTCAGGCTAGGTTCGCATTCTTGGCACAGGCGTATCCTACCCGGACCCGGCAATGCGAACTCCCGTACCGTATTGATGAGAGAGGCACAACATGCAGCTAACCCACCCTTCCCCGATGCCACGTGGTGACGATGCGCAAGCCGCCGCACGCTATAGGATGCTGTGGCGCTGGCATTTCTATGCGGGCTTGTTCGTCATGCCCTTCCTGGTGGTACTCGCGGTTACAGGCATCCTGTATTGCTTCCAGCCGCAGATCGACCGGTTGTTGCATCGCGATCTGTTCGTCGTACCGGTGTCGACGGGACCACGGCTGAGTTATGACATCTTGCTCGATAAGGCGAAAAACGCCGAACCAAGTCGGGCAGTCGCCACCACGTTATCCGTTGAAAGCGCCCCCGACCGTTCGGTCGAATATCGGTTCAAGCTCGCGAACGGCGAAAAAGAAAGCGTATTCGTTAATCCGTATACGGGTGCGATACTGGGCCGTCTCAGCGTCGAACATCGCTTCACGCAACAAGTGCGGATGATCCATCGCGGCTTGCTGTTAGGCAAGCCAGGCGAGATCGTCATGGAACTGGTCGGATGCTGGACGCTGGTGATGTTGGGCACTGGCGTTGCCATGTGGTGGCCGTCATCAAGACAGCCCGCCCGTTTATGGCCGGACAAGCGCCGCACCGGACGCGCCTGGTGGCGCGACGCACATATGGCACTGGGTGCCTGGGTCGTGATGGGGGCCCTCGCCTTCGTCCTCTCCGGACTGCCCTGGACCAGTACCTGGGGCAAGTGGTTCAAGCAAGTGGTGACCACCGCCAGGGTCGGCTATCCACTCGACACCTATGCGCCCCAGAGCGTTCATTCCCTGCCACCCGGTGCAGCGCCGTCTGCCGCTCGCCAACCTGACGCGCACTCGGACGTCATGCCGGGCATGGTCATGGACGATTTGCCCGTGAAACAACTGCCATGGGCCGTAGGCGCATTGCCTGTTCCCACGACGGCAGCGGAAAACGCACCGTCGATTTCCATCGATCGCGTTGTCGCATTGGCGGCGGCGCATCACGTAACAAGCGGCTATCAGATCGTGCTGCCGAAACGGCCGACCGACGTTTATACGGTGACCTACTTTGCCCTTGATCCTCGCGACGAGCGCACCTTGCACATCGACCGCTACGACGGACGCGTGCTGAAGGATATCGGCTTTCGCGATTATGGCTTCATGGGCGCAGCCGTCTCATACGGCACCAGCTTGCATATGGGCCGTGTCTTCGGCCTGGCCAATCAACTGCTTTGCACCGCCATCTCTCTCAGCATCATGGCGCTGGCGCTCAGTGGCTTTTGGCTATGGTTGAAACGTCGCCCAACAGGGCAACTGGCCGCCCCTGCCCGTCCTGCCAGTGTCCCGGCGATGCGGGCCTGGATCGTCGGCTTGGCCGGGCTTGGGATTCTTTTCCCCCTGCTCGGCCTGACATTGTTATTGACATGGTTGTTCGATAACTGGATCGCGGGAAGACACGATCGCGGCACCGTGCCAGTCTGATCGAAGCGGCGGACTGGCGCGCGAAGGAAGCGAGTCGGACGCCATCCGCCATGCGTTCCTCCGCCAACGTCATGCTTTGTCCGGACATGGCCTGCCAACAACCCATGCCGCCTGGGTTACTGCACCGTGGCACGCAACGTCTTCGCTGCAGCCACCATGTTTCTCAGTGCCGGAATGACTTCCGCCCACTGACGTGTTTTCAGGCCGCAGTCTGGATTGATCCACAATCGCTGCGCGGGAATACGCGTTGCCGCCTTCTGCATCAACGCGACGATATGCGCCTCGGTAGGGATATTGGGGGAGTGAATGTCATACACACCAGGCCCGATTTCATTCGGATACTGGTAATGATCGAACGCATCCAATAATTCCATGTCCGAGCGTGATGTCTCGATGGTGATGACATCCGCATCCATGTCGGCGATCGATGCGATGATGTCGTTGAACTCTGAATAGCACATATGCGTATGAATCTGCGTTTCGTCGTTGACACCATTTGCCGCGATGCGAAACGCCTCAACGGCCCATCGCAGATAGTGATCCCATTGCGAACGGCGTAATGGGAGACCTTCCCGCAACGCCGCTTCGTCGATTTGAATGATCCGTACACCTGCTTTCTCAAGATCACGGACTTCATCGCGAATCGCCAGCGCCAGCTGGTAACACGACACCGAACGCGGTTGGTCATCGCGAACAAAAGACCAATTCAATATGGTCACTGGGCCCGTCAACATGCCTTTCATCGGCCGTGACGTCAGTGATTGTGCGTATCGTATCCACTCCACGGTCATCGGCTTCGGCCGGCTGATGTCTCCGAACAGAATAGGGGGTTTCACACAACGTGAGCCGTAGGATTGTACCCAGCCGAACTGACTGAACGCATAACCGTCCAACTGCTCACCGAAATATTCGACCATGTCGTTGCGCTCTGCTTCACCGTGCACGAGCACGTCCAGGCCCAATGCTTCCTGCTCGCGCACACTGCGCGCGATCTCGGCACGCATTGCATCACGATAGCGCGTCTCGTCGAGTGCGCCGCGCTTGTATTCGCTGCGTGCCTGCCGGATCTCCGGCGTCTGGGGAAATGAACCAATCGTCGTCGTGGGAAACGGTGGCAGTTGCAGCAACGCGGATTGTCTCGCTGCGCGGGCGGGATAAGGGCTTTTCCGCTGGCCCAGCGTGACATCAATATCGGCGATTGCCGCCTTGACCACGGGATTGTTGACGCGCGGCGAGTGGCGCCGCCGCGCCATGGCGTCGGCATTTTCAGCGAGCGCCTCGGCCACCTTATCCCGTCCCTCCTTCAACGCGATCGCTAAAATGTTCAATTCATCGAGCTTCTGCAGCGCAAACGCCAACCACGCCTTGATGTCCGGCTCGAGCGCCACTTCACTGTCGAGGTCGACAGGCACATGCAACAAAGAACAAGACGGCGCCAACCACAACGCCGCGCCACGTTGTCGCGCCAATGGCTCGAGCCATGCCAGCGCGGCTTCCAGGTCGGTCTTCCAGATATTTCGACCGTTTATCACGCCGACGGACAGCACGCGGGGTGCCGACATTTTTTGAGATAGTATCGGCACCTCTTCGGCGGCATTGATGGCGTCGATATGAATCCCGTCGACAGGTAGTCCCGCGGCAAGGTCGAGATTGTCTTGCAACGGGCCAAAGTACGTCGCGAGAAGCAGCTTGACGCTTGATGTCTGCAGCACATCGTAGGCCCTGATGTAAGCGCGTTGCCATTGCGGGTCGAGATCCATGACCAATGCCGGCTCGTCGATCTGTACCCACTCAACGCCTTCCCGGGCAAGGGTATCCAGCAAGGCCGAATAGATCGGCAAAAGCCGCGCCAGCAGGGCCAGCTTATCCGAATCGTCCTTCGCTTTTCCGAGCCATAGATAGGTAAGTGGTCCAATGATGACCGGCTTGCTTTTTCGCCCTTGCGCACGCGCTTCGGCAAGCTGCGTGACCAGTCGCGACGCATCCAGTTCAAATGTCGTGTGCCGATGGAATTCCGGAACAATGAAGTGATAATTGGTATCAAACCATTTTGTCATTTCCCCGGCGGCAACCCCATCGCATGCGAGATGTGCGTCGACGCTTTGCGCGGAACGCCCCCGAGCCACGCGAAAATAGTTGTCGAGCGCATCGCCATGGAAGTGCCGCACCCGGCCCGGCAAGTTACCCAGCGTAAAACTCATGTCCAAGACTTGATCGTAGAACGCGAAATCGCCCACCGGCAAAAGATCGAGTCGCTCCTGGTCTTTCCAGTGGCGCTCACGCAACCGAGCGCCTAATGCCAGCAAATCATCGCGCGACGACGTGCCCGCCCAATAACGTTCGAGTCCGAACTTGAGTTCACGTTTTGCACCGATACGAGGGAATCCGAGATTGTGAGTCATCACCATGACACTGGCATCCTGAAAGAGGTAGAGGAGTCGCTGATTTCGCGCTGAAGATGATGATAGGGATTTGCATCGATGAAATATAATGGCATTATTTCATTCATTCATTAATAATTTTCATCGATAGGGATGCACACGGCCATGCTGGATCGATTTCATCTCGTCATCATTCGGGAGGTCGAACGTCAGGGCTCGCTGACCGCCGCCGCCAGCGTCTTGCATTTGACCCAGTCGGCACTGAGTCATACAGTCAAGAAGATCGAACAGCAACTTGGCACGCCGATCTGGGATAGAGAAGGGAGAAGCTTGCGACTGACACAAGCGGGGCAGTACCTATTGGCACTCGCTGAACGTTTGTTGCCGCAATTCGAGCACGCGGAAATACGCATGCGGCAGTTCGCTAAAGGCGAGCGTGGGACATTACGGATTGGCATGGAATGCCACCCTTGCTACCAATGGCTGTTGAACATCGTGTCGCCATACCTGACGCGTTGGCCTGACGTGGATGTCGACGTGAAACAGCGCTTCCAGTTCGGCGGCATCGGCGCCTTGCTTGGCTATGACATCGATATGCTCGTCACGCCGGATCCTTTGATCCGACCCGGGCTGCGCTTCGAACCCGTTTTCGATTACGAGCAGGTGTTGGTCGTTGCCGATACGCACCGGCTTGCAGGGGTCGATCATATCGAGCCAGAGGCATTGCGCGACGAGACGCTGATTACCTATCCGGTTGAAACGGACCGCCTCGACATCTATAACCAGTTCCTGAGGCCGGCCGGCATCACGCCGCATCGTCACAAGACCATCGAAACGACGGATATTCAATTGCAAATGGTCGCAAACGGCCGTGGCGTGGCGGCATTACCGCGCTGGCTTGCCGAAGAATACGCGGACAGAATGGCCGTGACCGCGGTCAAGCTGGGCGAGCATGGCATCGCCAAGCAGATATTTCTGGGAATGCGGGAAGCAGACGCATCGATCGACTATCTTGCATCGTTCGTTGCATTCGCGCGAGCGGCCGATACCCGGAATGCCAGGGTGCGCGCCTAGTGATGACGAATCGATCGACATTCGGCCCCGACACGCCCGTTGAACGGAAGCGGCAACGGCGCACGGGCGCATGACGCTGCTATGAAGTCGACGGGACAGTCGTCGGCATCAAGCGTGCTCCGCTTTTTATCTCAGAAATCGACCTGCGCCGACAGGAACAGCGTACGGGGTGCGGCCGTCGTCAGATAGGTCCCTTGTTGCAGCCAATAGCGACTACCAAACAGATTTTCGATATTGCCGCGGAACACGACCTTCTTTCGCGCGATCTGTGTGCGATAGCGGGCACCCATGTCATAACGAGTCCAGGCAGGAATGCGGAATTCGGCCGCACCGTTATAGTACTGCGCGCCGTTGTGGATAATCCGTGCATTGACGCTCAAGCCCTGTACCCACGGCAGGTCATAATCCGCACCGAAATTGAATGTGAACGACGGGACATTCGTGGCGTGGTCGCCATACGCGCTGCCATCGGTGACATCCTTGAGCTTGGCATCATAGAACGTGGCGCTCGCCATCAGCCGCAGGTTGCGGAATGCTTGGCCATATGCGGACAATTCCAAGCCGCGCACCTGCTTCTTGCCTTCCTGGCCATAGACATTGGTAACCGCGTTGGTGGTGTAATTCGGCTGTGCTATCTGGAAGATTGACACAGTCGTCATGACACGCCCCCAGTCGGCCTTGACACCCGCCTCATACTGGTTCGACTTGTACGGTGCAAACGCCTGGTTCGCATTCGCCGCATAGGCCGGTGCGCTACCGCCGTCCGTCAATCCCGATGTGAAGTTGCCATATACGGAGACATATGACAGCGGCTTGAAGACGATGCCGGCCAATGGCGAGATGGCCTCCTTCGTGTAGCTGGCGGTTTGTGCCCCCGACGTAGTGTCATACGTATCGGAACCGATCGTTTGATGTCGGAAGCCGCCCGTGATCAAAAGCCGATCATTCCAGAGGGAGATCGTATCGACCAGTTGCTCGCTGAACAAACGGGTATGACTGTTGCGCTGCGGCTCATCGCGAGCAACGGTCATCGCCGGGAGTGGCGACGGATTGTAGATGCTCGACGCGGCGCTGGTGGCGGACAAGGCATAAAAATACCCCTGCTCTTCATTGAGCGATGTCACCCCGGCGACCAATGTATGCTTCACGCCAAAGGTATCGAAGTGGAAGCGTGCGCCCACATCGACGGTGCGCGTACGGTTGTATTCGTCGTAGTAGCCGTTGTAGACAGAGAAATTACCGTCGTTGTGCACGCCAGGCGTGTACGGAAAGTTCTGGTCCGACGTGCCGTAGTGCTCACCGACAGCGCCATACAGCGTGACATATTGATTGATGTCGTATTCGGCACGCGTCATGACCGCCGTATCGCGCAATTTCAGCTTATTCCCCGGATACAGGTTGCTGTAGGCGGACGGCGACGTTGGCAACGCCGTCGCGAGACCAAAGCCGATCTGTGACCGATACTGATCGGTGTTTTCCGAGCTGTTATACGCATCGAGCCACCATCGTAGTTTCCGGCCGCGATAATCCAACGCAACAGAACCATCACCTTGGCTTTGATTGCCATGCGCGATACCGGTCTGCCCATCCTTGTACGCGCCGTTGACCCGGATGCCCCATTGATCCTGATCGCCAAAACGGCGCCCCACGTCCACCTCGGTGCCAAACTGCCCCTTTGATTGATAGAGTGCGGTGACACGCGTCAACGGCACGTCGTCGGCGCGCTTGGTTACGATATTGATCGCGCCCCCCACGCTGCCGGACGGACCCATCCCATACATCAGCGAACCCGGCCCCTGCAACACTTCGATACGATCCAGCAGGTTTACCGGCATGCGCGCAGTGGACACCATGCCATATAAGCCATTCAATGCCACATCGTTCGCGGAGACATCGAATCCCCGAATCTGGAAGGCATCGCCAAAACCTCCGCTGCTTTGCTCGGTACGCACCGACGCGTTATTGATCACCACATCACCGATCGTGCGGGCCTGCGTGTCCTGAATAAACTGCTCCGTGTAGTTGGCCACGCTGAACGGCTGGTTGATGACCTTTGCCCTACCCAATATGCCGATGCTGCCACCGCTGGCGAGCTGGCCGCCCGCATACGCCGGTGGCTGTGCGCCCGGTTCCACGCTCGCTTTTACGGATACCGCCGGCAAGGCCGAGTCCACCGTCGATGACGTTGTATTCTGCGATACCGTAGCCTGCGCATGCGCAATTGCCGGAACCGTCGCGGCACTGAGCGCCCCAATCAAGAAGCGGCCGATGGCCCGTGGAATTGCGGTGCGCTGCACGCGCATCCCCGAGTGCGTGATCCGGTTAGACATATCGATCGGTTAATGATTACAGGTGTTATCGGAATAAGAATCGTTCGCGATTGTAACGACGATATTTTAAGATTCCAATAGAAATCTTACGAATCGGATAAGAATTGTTGTGTTAACGAATCGGAAAAACCCATGGTGAACACGCGCGGCAGAAGGCCGCGTTTTTCATCGCCACGCAAGTAACTGCGTCAATCGCGGGGTCCATGAGCTAGCGTGGAGACCGTCACCGCGCTGAAATACGGTTGACGACATGCGCTGGATACATGTGACGTGGTCGAGGGCGCGAATCACCCATACCACTTTAGCGGCTTCGTGAGTCCAAGCCTGGACCGCTAACAATCGGACACCGTGTGCGATTTTTGACTAATTTTCTTAAAATACACAAAATTCGATGCTTTTCGGCCGGAATCAGCCTGAAAATAAGGAATTCGCCGACAAAAGCCGTTTCATGACCTGTCACGCGACACTGCGTTCAATCGGTGTTTCGGGTCCGGGCACGCAATATCTGACGCGCACATACATGCGTTTGCCATACGCCGAGCTGAAAATCGTAGAATCAATACCGCTATTTTGGGAGAGCAGGAATGAGTGATCGGTCCAGCGAAGAATCCGACTATTTTCGCGAACGGCTCAATCGCTTTCACGAGGAAATGATCGACGCCTACGATGAAGAGCTCGAAATGGAGATCGACGATCGCATTCTCGAGGGGGACGCGCAACTCGATCTTGAAGCGCGGAATGCGCGGAAAAGCTATTTCCGCGAACTGTATCGCCTGCAGGGTGAACTCGTGAAACTGCAGGATTGGATCGTGGCCACCGGGCATCGTCTGGTCGTGATTTTCGAGGGCCGCGATGCGGCAGGCAAAGGTGGTGCGATCAAGCGCATTACCCAGCGACTCAATCCACGCGTCTGTCGCGTTGCCGCGCTTCCTGCGCCGAACAATCGCGAAAGAACGCAGTGGTACTTCCAGCGATACGCGACGCACTTGCCGGCCGGTGGTGAAATGGTGCTGTTCGATCGAAGCTGGTACAACCGCGCGGGCGTAGAGCGTGTAATGGGTTTTTGCACGGACGACGAGTACGAAGAATTCTTCCGGTCGGTCCCTGAATTCGAGAAAATGCTGGTGCGCAGCGGCATCCAGATTGTCAAGTATTGGTTCTCGATTACCGATGAGGAACAAGAGGTACGCTTCCAGACACGTATTCACGACCCGTTAAAGCAATGGAAGCTGAGTCCCATGGATCTGGAAAGCCGGCGCCGATGGGAGGCTTATACGCAGGCAAAGGAAGTCATGCTGCAGCGTTCGCATATCCCGGAAGCGCCTTGGTGGGTTGTGCAAGCGGTGGACAAGAAGCGCGCACGCTTGAACTGCATTCAACATTTGCTGACGCAGGTCCCCTACCACGGCGTTGCGCACCCTACGATCGCGTTGCCCCCGCGCGAACACCATGACGACTATATCCGCCAGCCGGTTCCCGCGTCGATGATCGTGCCGGAAGTGTATTGACCGCAAGCCGCGCCAGGCAGCAAGCTTTTTCAGCATCGCCCTGGCGCGCAGCGACGCTGGCGTTCGATGTTTTCAGAAGGGCACGTCGTCGTCACGCTCGTCCGCGGATGCCGCCACCGGGGTCATTTCTGCGCTTTCCTCGTAGGCCCCCTCGCGAAGCGCCTGTTCCAACGCCGCCTCCACGGCATCGATCCGAGCCTTGCAGACCTTATACGCTTCCACCGACTCGTTCACGATCGACAGCAAATCGTCAATGTTGGGCTCCTGCTGAGTACGCAACGCATCAGCGTGCTTTTTGAGGATGCCATAGGCGCTCTTGAAAGTTTGCTCAGCCATTTTTTCCTGCTTTCCTGATGATATGCACGGCAATACGGCCGTCGCGGAATTCTATTTCGAGATCATTTTTGATCGCCGCTTGCGCCGCTGACGTCACGGTTGCATCCGCGTTGTCGCGCACGATTGCGAAACCACGCTGCAGCGTCCGGTTTGGCCCCATTCCCACGACCGACTGAAAGTGCGATGCCACGTCCGTTTTTGCTTGTATGACGGTGCGCCGCGCCGCGCGTCCGATATCCTGCATGCTCGACTGGAGCGCTTCACGTCGCCGCCGCGTTGCCGCGCCAGTGACATCACAAACCGCCTCATATTGCGAACGCGCTTGTTCATGCGATCGGGCCACGGTCTTCGTTGCATTCACGGTGATATCCACAAACATCGTGGGCACCTGCTGCTTGGCGTGAGCCACCAGCGTGCGGGCGCGATCAGCCACTGCGTTAATTAATTGCCGATCGGCGAACTTTGCCGCTTGAACCGTCTTGCCGGCTTGCCATCGCACTTCACTCAAGACGGCCGATGTGGCTTGCCGCGCCGCGGCGATCTGCCGATCCGCACCCGCCCGCGTTGCCGTGAACTGGCGCTCGACAACGGCGTCCGCCGCCCGGGTGGCACTCATGGCGCGATCGACGACAAGCTGAAAATGATAATGCACTTCCGCAACCCGCTGCCGGACGGTCTGCTCGATGCCGGCGGCGACTTTACTAGGCGTGTCGTACGCATGATTGGCCACTTCGTCGAGGATCGTACTGTCACGCTCATGTCCCAGGCCGGTCAACACAGGAATCGACAACGTGCAAACCGTTTGCGCCAGTTCATAATCGTTGAGCCAGGCGAGATCATTTACCGCGCCACCACCACGGATAATCACTACCGCATCGGGGGGCGACACGTTTGCGTCATGCCATGTCGCCAAACCGTCCAACAGCGCCTTACGTATCTGCTGTGCCGCCCCTTCCCCCTGAAATCGGCTATGGACATAAACAAAGCGGCAGACCGCATGGCTTTCCAGACGTTTTGCCTCGGCCTGGAAGTCGCCTAGACCGGCGGCAGACTCTGGTGCAACGACCAGAACCGCGTTAAAGTCCCACACACCGGGCAACGCGCGGTTTGCTTCGTAAATGCCCTCCTTCTGCAAGCGCGCGCGAATTTCCCGTTTTCGTGCTTCGAGGTCGCCCAATGTATATTCGGGGTCGATTGCGTCGACTTCGATACTGAAGCCAAATTCAGGCTTGAAGACCGGCCTGCCGCGAACCAGGAGTTTGATGCCCGGTGCGAGCGTCGCGCCGGTAACCCGCTCGAATTCCGGCAGGATCGCCCGTGCAACGCTCGCCCAGATCATGCCGCGTGCGCGCGCAAGGACCCGGCCTTCCGATGTACGCTCCGAGAGGTCGAGGTACACATGTCCGCCACGACTGCTGACCTCGATGACTTCAACCATGGTCCACACCGGCGCTTTATAGGCATTGGCAACGAGTTGGGAGACGCCAGCCAGGAGTTGCGAAAGCCGAATGCCCTTCTCCGGCACGGCGAGATCACGCGAGGCGGACTCATCTCCAGGCAGGGTATCCAAAGCCGCGTCGACAAGGTCGCCCGCAGCGGCTGACGACGCGGGTAACCAAGCCTGGAAGGGCGCGAGTGCCGTGCCGTCCGGGACGTACCATTTCTTGGCACTCCCATCCCAGCGGGCGCCAAGCGCTTTCGCGGCGTCTTTTTCCCGGAACGGTACCTCGAGATATTGGCTCATTTTCCAGTGATGGTCGGGAGATCCACCGCGCATGCGACTGGAGCACCCGAAATTTCGTCGAAATCAAGACGCAAACGCGATCATCGCCCGATTGCGATGATCGCTCCGAGTTTACCACCGCGATGGCGGTTCCATTTCGAAGCGATCGGCAGGTTCGACTATTCAGCCTAGCCAACAGGGGGCGCCGTGCACTTTCCCGCCCCACTCGGCCGACCTTTGTAAAATAGCCGGATCACCATACCGCGACGGGTGCACCGATGTCGTTTCATGCCTGGCTTTTCTTCCTCCCTGCCTGCTTTGCGCTGAACATGTCGTTCGGACCGAACAATGTCCTGTCGGTTTCGAACGGCGCGCGTAGCGGCATCATGCACGCGGTGTGGGCATCATCAGGCCGGTTGTTGGCATTCACGGTGATGATCACCATTACCGGCCTGGGGCTGAGCACCCTGTTACTTGCCTCGGCGACGCTCTTTACCATCTTGAAACTGGGAGGCGCGGCGTACTTGATATGGATCGGCATCAGGTTGCTGCGCTCGCGGCCGATAGACATGCTTGCCGCAACCGCGTCATCACACCACACACAGAGAACTTTGTCCCAGGATTTCAAGCAGGAGTTCTACGTGGCGGCAGGCAACCCGAAAGCCATCCTGATTTTCACTGCGTTCCTGCCGCAATTTGTCGACCGTACGCATTACGCGAGCAGCTTTACCGTCATCGGTGCGACGTTTTTGGCGTTGGAGTGGGTTGCGATTGCCATATATGCGGCTATTGGCGCACGACTGCGCTCCCTTGCGAAGCATCCGAAAGGTTTCCGTTGGCTAAATCGCGCCAGCGGCGCAATGATGGTCAGCTTCGGTATATTGCTCGCGATGGTACGCCGACCTGTCGCGTAAGCGATTTTGCCCATCCCCGCTCGTCGTACGCTCGCTCTTTAAGTGCATGCGGTGGCGCCAAGAACGCACCTGGTGCTCATGAGCATCGCAACGGCACGGCATCCTTCTCACAAATTCCGCGAATTTCCATCAAATAATTCGAACGTTTGTATTTATGCGCAATAATATTGCGCCTTTTGACGCGATGAAGCAATCTGGCACGCAAGAAAACGGTTTCTATCAAGGAATGCCGGCGCGCTGCCGTTAACAGGTAAGCCCCATGAACACACCGACCTCACGATGACTACCGATTCCGTCCCCGGCCCTGACGCAACCGATCCGTCGCAGGATATAGGCCCGGACTACGAGCAGCGTGATCCGTTGCAGATTTCCATGTCCTTGCGCACACTGATGTCGCGACGCGACCGCATGACGGTGGAATTCGCGGAACGACAGTACGTCGCGCACGTGCTCGCGGTTGACCCGCGCAACGGGACTTTCATGTTTGACTACGGCACTTTGGAAGCCGACAACGAAGCTTTGCTCAAAGCCGACGAATTGACGTTCCGAAGCTTGCCTGGGGCGCTTCACACCCATTTCACGACGGGCGCCGCGTCGAAAGTACGACTCGACGGGCGGCCTGCATTTGAAGCACGATTCCCGGAGACACTGTTCTATGTGCAACGCCGGGAATATTTTCGCGTACCAACGCCGGTGGCGGATCCCTTCGTGGCGCACGGTCCGGCTGCCGCCGGTGGCGCTTTCAGGCTTGAATTGCAAGACTTATCACTCGGCGGCGTTGCACTGCGGACCTATGAAGCGCGATTCAGCGGACTCGAAATTGGTAGCGTACTTCACGATGTGGCGCTCGAGTTGGGGCATTTCGGTTCACTGAGCGTCAACCTGGAAATTATCGCACCAAGGCAGGCAACTTCGGAGACAGGCGAAATTCGCTACGTGATTAGTTGCCGCTTTGTGGAACGCTCCGCCTTGGCGGAGCGTGTATTACAGCGTGTGATCATGCAACTCGAAACGCAGCGTAAGGCACTGGAAGAAAACCTGTGATGCCACAGGCATTGGCATCACGAAATGGCATAGTTCGGCGTAGCGAACAATCGCCATTTCGACACGAGTTTGGTCATCACGTTTTTCCACTCCATTCGCGAAAACTTCGGAAACGGCAATCCGCAATACACGCACCGGATACATGCCACGCTTCCCCAATATCTTAATGAGACGTGTTTTGCAGGTGCACGCTTAAATCGGCTGCCAAAAATCACGGCACCAATCCCGTCATTGACCAATGAATTACGTCTATGGATAATCGACGCGGCCTTGTGCTGTCGAGGCATTTGATTTTCTTTTTTGACAAGCATTTACGTTTTTACCGAAAGAAAATAAGGTAACGGTACCCTTTTAAGAAAATCGTTGCTTTATCAGAAGCGCCGCGATAAACAATGAGAATAAGAACGCAACACGCATCCCAGGGAAAATGTCATGCTGGCCCGGTTGTTGAATTCGCCTCGCAAGCTCGTCAAACGTACAAGGCAATTGCTGCATTTCGTGTCACATCGCGCCGAGCATGCCGAATATTTGCATGTCATCCGCATGGCGCGGCAAGCCGGTGTTGCGTCAGATGATAAATTGATCGACCTGAAATATCTTGGCGTCTATCTCTCGGAATTCATGAACACCGAGGCACGTCGCCAGATTTTAATGCATCACTATGGATTCCTGACGCGCAAAATCACCGATCCTCGCCTCGGTGCACGATGGACCACCGGTGCGACGCTATGGGAGCGCCGTGACGAAGCACTGGGACATGCCTTCAACATCGTCGTCGAACAGTCAGCGCTTTCGCCGATGGAAGGCGAAAGCCAACTGCGTTTTACGATGGGTGATCTGACATTGTGCACGCTGACGTTCTCGTTCTTGCGCGGCCGCGACATCAATTTGCCGCACGGCGAAGTGATCTTCATCGGCGGTGTACAAGGGGGCGTCGACTGCCGCGAGCAGATCCGCATGGCGGCAAAGTCCAATGGCGAAATCGTGCCCAACGCGATGTTGCTGGTTGCGTCGAAAGCCCTGGCGCAAGCGATGGGCATTGGCTATATCGTTGGCGTGTCGTCCGACGGCCAAGCCGCGATGGGCTATGCTGGCGAGAAAATCTCCTTGAATTACGATGCGATGTGGCAGGAAGCCGGTGCAATTCACACTGATAACGGCTATTTCGTAGTCGTTCCGGGCGCTTTGGAAAAACCTCTTGACGCCATTCGCAGCAAGCACCGCACGCGCACCTTGCGCAAGCGTCAGTTGAAGACCGAGATTAACGCAGAGATTCAAAAAAGGGTGCGCGAATTGTTCGGCCTGCAAGACGAGAGCCCATGGAACAATCATCCAATCGCTTCCACCACGCCCACTCAGCCGTTGCGGCAATGACAGCGGCGGCGCCTTATTGGCCGGCACGACAAACATGCCAATGTGCCTTTTTCACTATGGGCCGCGCGGAAACTTTTCTACCCACCCTGGTTTTTTGCGATAGTCTCGAAACGATCCTGACAGGAGCATCACGATGGCCGACGAAGGCAGTGGCACCCGCTACGTTGCGCGCGTGCTGCTTCTGGACGAAGCGGCACGTGAACGGCACGAAAAGCTTGGCTTGCATGATGGATGTAACGCGATGATCACACAGCTTGACGATTTTGCCGTTACGCTGAAATAACGGTATCGACCAGGAGCCTCCGATGTTGAAAATCCACCACCTCGGCCACTCTCAATCCGAGCGCATACTCTGGCTCTGCGAAGAACTCGACGTGCCGTACGAGATTGAAAAATACACACGTGACCCGATTACCCGTCTATCCCCGCCGGAATTGAAAGCCTTGCATCCGCTGGGAGCATCACCGCTGTTGGAAACCAACGGCCTGATACTTGCGGAGTCGGCTGCAATCGTCGAGTATATTCTGGCTAAATTCGGCAATGGAAGGTTGCAGCATGGGCCCGATCACCCTGGTTTCGCGCCGTATCTCTACTGGTTCCACTTTGCAAACGGCAATCTGCAACCCGTGATCATGCGCGCGTTGACTGCCGAACGCTGCGGTCTCGCCAACGATCACCCGACCATCAAGGCAACGCAGGAACGCCTTGCAAAAGTGCTGGCGCTGATGAATGACCATCTGTCCCGAAATGCTTGTCTCGCAGGCGACGCGTTCACCGCAGCCGACATCATGACCGTCTTTTCGCTGACGACCATGCGCTTGTTTTATCCGATCGATCTCGCGCCCTATCCCGCCATTCGCACCTATTTGCAACGGATGGGCGAGCGCCCCGCGTATCGGCGTGCAATGGCCAAAGGCGATCCGGACCTGACACCGATGTTGGCCTAAATTCGCTTTTTGCATGAGCTATTCCCGGGCAGTCCAGGCGCATTTTCGTATGCAGCTTCGATACGCTAGGTATCATGATGCCGATCAACACGGGAGATTTACATGAACGTTCGCGATGCCGCCGCCGAACACCTCGAAGGCATTACGGCTATTTATAACCACGCCGTGGAACACACCACAGCGATCTGGAACGATGTGACGGTAGATGTGGCTAATCGCGCCGCATGGCTCACGTCTCGTCGAGAAACCGGCTATCCGGTATTGGTTGCCGTGGATGAACACAATACCGTTCTAGGTTATGCCTCGTTCGGCGATTGGCGCGCATTCGATGGATATCGCTATACGGTCGAACATTCGGTATACGTCCGGAGCGATCAGCGCGGCCAAGGCATTGGCAAAACATTAATGGACGCACTGATCTGCCGTGCGCAAGCGCTCGGCAAGCACATCATGGTCGCGGCGATCGAAGCGAACAACAAAGGTTCGGTGCGCTTGCACGAGAAATTGGGATTCGTGCAAGTGGGCCACATGAAAGAAGTCGGCACCAAATTCGGCGTCTGGCTCGACCTTGCCTTCATGCAATTGCTGCTGGACACGCGTCCAATGCCAGATCAACCTTCTGCCGGCATGCAGCACACATCTCACGCCTTTCGGCCATGACTATTCGCCATTCTCCGTCCGCTTCCCTTCTTGCACCCGACGACGCATTACTCGGAGAATATGCACATCCGGGCAATGAGGGTGCGGGACGCTGGCATGTCTCCCGCTCCGATCGTCCGAATCTTTACCGAATACAGCATGGGCTACCCGGACAATCGGTCAAGGTGGACACCGTCGTCGATCTCGATAATCTACACGCGAAGCTCAACAAATGGCAACGCGAGGGATTCGTCAAACGCACTGTCGATCGCGATACATCGTCTTTTTCGCATCCCACTTTCATGCCGGATCTCCGTGACGCGGCAGCACGCTTGCACGCCGTGGAGCGCGCGAACGATCGCGCTGGCGTGACCATCGGCCACGTGGTGGTGCCGACCGGCACGGGCGGTCCCTTGGTGCCTCCCGTCAACAATGCCTATCTGTTCGCCGCACGCTCGGACGACGTGCTGCGAGACGTCAACGAGAATCGGCGCATCATGTTGATCGGCCATACCGGCACCGGCAAGACAAGCCTGATCGAACAGGCCGCGGCACGTTGCAAGCAAGGGGTGCTGCGCGCCAATATGAACGGCCAGACGAGCGTAGGCGATTTTGTCGGCTTCTGGACCGTCAAGGGCGGCGAGACGGTATGGGTCGATGGTGTGCTGCCCATCGCGATGCGACAAGGCCTGTGGCTGATCATCGACGAGATCGATTTCGCGGAGCCGGCCATCCTCTCTGTCCTGACCGCGGTGCTGGAACCGGGTGGCAACCTGATGCTGAAGGAGAAAGGCAACGAGATCATCGCGCCGCATCCTGCATTCCGTCTTTTCGCCACAGCCAACGCCGTTGGTGCGATGAGCCGCTTCCGGCACTTGTATCAAGGGGCCAACCTGATGAACGAGGCATTTCTTGATCGTTGGCGCGTCTATCTGATCGACTATCTCTCGCCCGAGGACGAAGCCGTCGTACTGCGTCAGACGTTCAACAGCCTGTCCGACGGCATGGCCCGCACGCTTGCGGCCATCGCCGCGGACTGTCGGGCGGCTTTTATCCGCGAAGACATCGGCAGCGCTTTCTCCACGAGACGGCTGCTTGACTGGACCGCGATGATGTTGCGTACCGGCGACCCGGAGATCGCGGCGGGACCGACGATCTATGCGAAGGTGGATGCCGAGGACGCCGCATTGATCGGCAGCATCATCCGGCACCATATCGCCATCGATATCGAAGGCGATGCCTGATTCTCCGCTCACGTCAGAACATGCGCTTGCCGACCACCTGTCGAAGGTGGCGCGCACCCTGATTGGCGTCAATGACGCAACGGTCGTCTTCACTGCCGGCAGCGCGTCGCGGGATGGCCGGTACATCACGCTGCCGGCACGATTGATCGACGAGAGGGCATCGCTCGCGACGATGATCGGCTATGTCGATCAGCTCGCTGCCAGAGCCTGCTTCAGCGACATGCCGGCAATCGATGCGTTGCGCACGCCGATGCTACGCAGCCTAGCCCAGGTTCTCGACGATCACCGTACCGCGGCGCGACTGACGGCGCGTCACCCTGGCGCGCGATGCTTCATCGCCGCGGCACGGGCGGAGCAGGCACGACAGATGCGCCAACGCTGGCCCGATCTGCCCTGGCGGCAACGCTTAATCTGGCACATCGAACAAACACTCTGGCAGACAACCCCTACCATCGATGATCCGGATGCGGAAAGCCGACGGGTTCTCGATGGCATCGCGGATATTCTTGTCGCGGCGCGTACCGCGTCATCGACATTCGACAGCATTCGTTTTGCGTTCGCTCTGGCCGCTCGCGTCCGTGCGCTGAACACCGATGGCGTCAATGCGATGATGTTCGTCCCGGACGGCGACAGCGGTGGTGACGCAGCGGACGGATCGGATGACGACGTGGGCGACACCTTGCCTGATGCAGACAGAACGCGGCCGCCACAAGCTGGCGACGCGGCGGCAGGTGCGCTCGCCGACTCGGCGGAATCAGCGAGGGCGCCGTCGGCGGGCGATGTTGCCGACCGTGCTTCCGCGCCGCCGGGAGCAATGCCGTTGAACCACTCGATTCCGATCACCACGGCTTTCGATACGGTCACCGATGTAACCGGGCAAGGTGCCCCGCTGGCCTGGCGCCGACTGCGCAATGCGGCGCGCGCGCAGACCGCGCCGTTACGGGCAGCACTCGAACGCGTCTTGCAGTCCGAGGAAGCCACGCACTGGCGAAGCGAACAGGAGCGTGGCGAACTCAATCGCGCGGCGTTGTTCCGGTTTGCGGCATTCCCAGGATATCGCACGCCGTTCCAGACCCGACGCCTCATGCCCACGCGCGATACCGCGATCACCCTGCTGGTCGACCGGAGCGGATCAATGGCCGCCAGCAAGATTGCGCTCGCGCGCCTCTGCGTGGCGGCATTGAGTGACGCGGTGACGCGGCTTGGATTTGCATGCGAGGTATTGGGCTACTGTTCGGTGGAAGATCCGGAAATGCGCGATTTCTATCACCGCTGGCGCGACGCCGGAAATCAGCCGGAAGGGTATAACCGCTTCGTCGAGAAATTGGATCTCCAAATCTACAAGCGCTTTGATTCCCATAACCTGTCCGGCATCGCCTGCATCGAATGCGGTCATGAAAATCCAGACGGCGAAGCGCTTAGCTGGGCGGCAACACGACTGATGGACCGCCGCGAACGACGCCACGTGATGATGGTGTTCTCCGACGGCTATCCCTCGACCGCGGACGGCGACCCGGCCCTGCTGGGTTCCGACCTGAAGCGACGGGTGGAGGAATGGCGCATGCAAGGCGTTGCGCTGGTCGGCGTCGGTATCCTCAACGATGCCGTCGAGTCGTTCTATCCCTTGACCGCCGTGGTAGACACGTTACAGGACCTGCCGGATAGCGCCTTTACCTTGCTCGGCAAGGCTTTGCTGAAGCGGCGCCATCGCTGACATTTGCATAGGGAGTGTCTCGCCGTCAGGCGAACACCCGCCTGATCCGCCTAAAACCATCTCCTCAGGTCCAACGCCCGCCACGCACCATCCGTACTTGCATAATCCGTTGGAAAGTGAAATGCTGCACGACCGGCAATGCATGGTATTGCCCAAGCTTCATCGTGGACGTGTGATGTCGAGGAGACGCTTTGCCCCAACGAAATGAGACCTCATCGCGGACGGCATCGCTGGCGTCCCTTGCGGCAATCGCCGGCATGGTGTCCGTACAGACCGGCGCGGCCTTTGCCAAGACGCTGTTCCCGATGGTGGGCCCGGAAGGCATGGCGGCACTCCGCCTGGCGCTGTCGGCGGTGTTGCTTGCCGCCCTGATCCGTCCATGGCGTTGCTGGCGCACGCCGGGCATCTGGCCTGCGTTAATAGGCTATGGTGTCACGCTGGGCCTGATGAACCTGATGATCTATCACGCCTTCGCCACCATCCCGGTCAGCATCGCGGTATCGATCGAGGTGATTGGCCCACTCGGCGTGGCGTTGCTCTTGTCCCGGAGAAGGATCGACCTGGTATGGATTGCGTTATCCGTTGTGGGCTTGTGTCTGTTGCCCTTTAGCGCACTAGGTGGCTGCCTGGATCCACGGGGCATTGGTTTCGCACTGGCCGCGGCGCTATGCTGGGCCTTGTACATGACCTTCGGCGCCCGTGTCGCCCATCTGGGTACCCGAGCAGTGGCCAGCGGGATGTTGATCGCCGCCAGTTTCGCCGTCCCGATTGGCGTGCATCAGGCGGGCGCGACACTATGGCAAGGACCTGTCCTGGCGATCGGTTTTGCGGTCGCGTTACTGTCGAGCATGATTCCGTATCTACTGGACATGTTTGCACTGCACGCCCTGCCGTCTCGCGTTTTTGGCGTACTGATGAGTGCATCTCCCGCAATCGCCGCACTGGCAAGCTGGATCGTGCTGGGCGAGACATTAAGCCCCTGGCAATGTCTCGGCATCGGTGCGATCACCGTGGCCTGTGCGGGAAGTGCGCGGTTTTCGCGACACCGGACCTGACGGCGTCCAATAGGGTAAGCCGACGCCGCGCGGATCCGGCGTTTCGCCAAGGTCGATACCTATTTTCTCAGCTTGTTTCGCACCGAGGACGCACTGCCATCATTCCTGCGCTACACTGAATTTGACTTTAGCCGTGAACGTTCGCCAATTCGAGGTATTTTGCCGGAAGCGACTGGAGACAACGGGGCACTGATACGCTATCCGAATGGATGCCACATCGCTGCCCCGGCCGTCGGCAGCGGACGACATATCAACAAAAAAAGCGAGCCTCGACCATGAGCATCGTCATCGCCATTCTCGCGCTTGGCGCGTTGATGCTGGCTGCCTACCGCGGCTATAGCGTCATCCTGTTTGCCCCCCTTGCCGCGCTGGGCGCGGTACTGCTCACCGATCCGTCCGCTGTGGCGCCTGCTTTCTCGGGGCTCTTCATGGACAAGATGGTCGGATTCATAAAGCTGTATTTCCCCGTATTCCTGCTTGGCGCCCTGTTCGGCAAGCTTGTCGAACTATCGGGGTTTTCCCGGGCGATTGTCGAGGCGGTCATACGCTTGCTCGGGCGCGAACGCGCTATTCCTGTCATTGTCGTCGTGTGCGCATTGCTGACCTATGGGGGCGTATCACTCTTCGTTGTCGTGTTTGCCGTCTATCCGTTCGCGGCCGAAATGTTCCGCCAGAGCGGCATACCAAAACGGTTGATGCCGGCCACCATCGCCTTGGGCGCGTTCACCTTCACGATGGACGCCATGCCGGGCACGCCGCAGATTCAAAACATTATCCCGACAACCTTCTTTCATACCACTGCCTGGGCCTCCCCCTGGCTGGGCCTTCTCGGATCCTTCTTCGTCTTCATTCTCGGCATTGTCTATCTCGAGCGGGCGCGCAGCCGTGCACAACGGGCCAATGAAGGCTATGGCACCAATCTGCGCAATGAACCCGAAACCCCGGCGAATATCGCGTTGCCACATCCGCTGATCGCGCTCGCCCCCTTGATCATCGTCGGCGTCAGCAATCTGATTTATACCAGGGCGATCCCCGTATGGTTCCCGGGGGTATACTCACTCGCCCTGCCCGGCCTGCCATCCCCTATCCCGGTGGACGCTACGAAGCTCGTCGGGATCTGGGCGGTGCTTGCCGCGTTGGCTTCCGGTTCACTGTTTGTCTTGATTTTCGGTTGGCGCGGAATGCGCAATGGTCCTGGCATTGCCGAGGGGACAAAAACCGCCGTCAGCGGCGCCATGCTGGCGACAATGAACACGGCCTCCGAATATGGCTTTGGCGCGATCATCGCGGCGCTACCTGGCTTCCTGTTGATCGCCGAAGGGCTGAAGGCCATTCCGAATCCACTGATCAACGAAGCGATCGCGATCAACCTGCTCGCAGGCATCACCGGTTCGGCATCCGGAGGCCTGAGCATCGCGCTGGCGGCAATGTCCGACCAGTTCATCGCCGCGGCCAATGCCGCGCATATTCCTATGGAAGTCATGCACCGGGTCGCCGCGATGGCCTCCGGCGGCATGGATACCTTGCCGCACAATGGCGCGGTGATTACGTTGCTAGCGGTCACGGGGCTCAGTCATCGCGAGTCGTACGGCAATATCTTCGTCATGACCTTGATCAAGATCGCGGCGGCATTCTTCGTGATTGCGTTGTACTACGCGTTCGGTATCGTTTGATATCTTACGACCAGCCTTATACGGCGCGGGAATATCGCGTGCCGTTGCGCCTGGATTGCCATCTTTTGGTAAGCTCGACCTCCTCTGTCCCGATAACTCGGCGTCCGTGACGGACGCCGGCGGTTTTTCCATCAGCAGGAGTCGCAATGGCCAGTCGTTTTTCCCCGCGCAACGTGGCGCGTGCCTTCTTCAGCGCCACCGCGTTTTCACTCTCGGCGCTGTCCTTCATCGCCCCATGTGCGCATGCGGCGGATCTTCTCGACACCGTGAAGCATCGCGGCACGCTCGAAATCGGCTTGGAAGGCACCTATCCTCCGTTTGGTTTCAAGGCGCCTGGCGGCGACCTGCAAGGCTTTGACGTCGACGTTGCAACAGAGTTGGCCCGTCGCCTCGGCGTCAAGCCGCATTTTGTGACAACCGAATGGAGCGGCATTATCGCTGGCCTCCAGGCGGGCAAATACGATGTGATCGTCAATCAGGTGGGGATTACCGCCGCCCGTCAGAAAATGCTGGATTTCTCGACGCCTTACACCTATTCCATTGGCCAACTGATCCAGCGGAAGAACGACGACCGGCAATTCCGTTCGCTTGACGATTTGAAGGGCCACAAGCTGGGCGTCTCGTTCGGCAGCAACTATAACGATATGGCCAAGGCGGTGCCGGGCATCGACGTTCGCACCTACCCAGGCGCGCCGGAATATCTGTCGGACCTGGCGGCGGGACGGATCGATGCGGCACTGAACGATCGCCTGATGCTCGCCTATCTGCTGAAGCATTCGGCACTGCCGTTGCGTACCAGCGGCACGGCTGGCGACCCTTCCGAGATGGGCATCCCATTCCGCAAGGATAATCCCGCCTTTGCAAAGGCGGTGAATAACGCGCTGGCCGACATGCGCAGCGACGGCACATTGACCAGACTGTCCGACAAATGGTTTGGCGTGGACGTGTCCAAGCCACTGTCAGCGACTGCGGCAAAGTGAGTTTCGGCAGGCGATGAATTTCTCCGACATCCTGCTTCAATCGGCGCCCGCGTTGGCGCTAGGCGCCTGGCTGACCGTCAAGTTCGCGGTCTTGTCGATGATCTTCGGGTTGGTCGCCGCCGTGGTCCTTGCAACGATGGGCATCAGCGGCAATCGTTTGCTCGCGGGCATCGCACGCCTGTATGTCAGTGTGATGCGTGGCACGCCTTTATTGGTACAGATCTTTGTCGTGTACTACGGCCTGCCCGCGCTGGGAATTTCGTTGGATCCGACACCGGCGGGCGTGCTTGCCCTGTCGGCCAACGTGGCGGCTTACCTCTCCGAAAGCATGCGAGGCGCGATTCTCGGGATCGCCCCGGGACAATGGCTTGCGGCGTACAGTCTCGGCTTGCGTCGCGGTCAGGCGCTGCGCTTCGTGATCGGTCCACAGGCACTGCGGATTGCCACACCAAGCCTGGCGAATAGCCTCATCAGCCTCATCAAGGATACGTCGCTGGTGTCGGTGATCACCGTGACGGAACTGTTGCGCAGCACGCAAGAGCTGATCGCATCAACTTTCTACACACTGCCCTTCTACCTGGTCGCGGCGGCGACATACTGGATCATGTGTACGGTGCTCGAGATCATTCAGCGGCACGTGGAACGGCGACTGTCTTTACCTGGGAAACATTGATCGCCATGGAAGAGTAGCTTGAAGACACGCATGCATCACCTGGATCATCTTGTTCTGACATGCGTCGACATCAAAGCCACCATGCGCTTATCGAGATATCGGAACCGCTGATCTAGCTGGCTACGCGACACGATTGCCGGCTCGCTCTCACCGCCTTGCCGGAACAACATTGCAATAGTCGGTCTTTTGTTCGTGCAACATGCGGGCAAAGATCGAACTTTGCCCTAATAAACGCGTTAACCCGAATAACCTGTCTCAATAGTCTGACTATAATGAGGGAAAATAATCAGGAGGAGACATATGAGCGAGGATCGCGCATCCGACGTGCGGCTTGCCACGGGCGAAGCGGAAACTGACAGCGCACACGCGGCGCATGGCGCAACGGCGCACGGCAGCAATACACCGAGCGCCGGCCTCACCGATCATCCGACTGGCCCGGCGAGTGCATCCGGCCGACCACTGCGATCCGCGCAATGGTTTGGTACCGCGGACAAGAACGGCTTCATGTATCGGAGCTGGATGAAGAACCAGGGCATTCCCGATCATGAGTTCCAAGGTAAGCCGATCATCGGCATTTGCAACACCTGGTCCGAACTGACGCCCTGCAACTCCCATTTCCGCAAACTGGCCGAACACGTCAAACGCGGCGTATTGGAAGCAGGTGGCTTCCCCGTGGAGTTTCCCGTTTTCTCGAACGGTGAATCCAACCTCCGTCCCACGGCCATGTTCACGCGGAATCTCGCCAGCATGGATGTGGAGGAAGCCATCCGCGGCAATCCCATCGATGCGGTGGTGTTGCTGGCTGGCTGTGACAAGACAACACCGGCACTACTGATGGGCGCGGCCAGTTGCGACGTGCCGGCCATTCTCGTCAGCGGCGGCCCCATGTTGAACGGCAAACACCGCGGCCGCGACGTTGGCTCCGGCACACTGGTCTGGCAACTGAGCGAACAGGTCAAGGCTGGCACCATTACCCTGCATGATTTCCTCTCCGCCGAAGGTGATATGTCGCGCTCGGTTGGCACATGCAATACCATGGGTACCGCCTCCACCATGGCGTGCATGGCCGAGGCGCTCGGTGTCACACTACCGCATAACGCGGCTATCCCCGCCGTCGATGCGAGACGGTACGTGCTCGCCCATATGTCCGGCATGCGCATCGTGGAAATGGCTCGCGATGGTGTGACCCTGTCCACGTTGCTCACGCGAGATGCGTTTGAAAATGCCATTCGCGTCAACGCCGCCATTGGTGGCTCGACGAACGCCGCGATTCATTTGAAAGCCATCGCCGGGCGCATTGGCGTACCGCTGGAACTGGAGGACTGGACGCGAATCGGCCGTGGCACCCCTACCTTGGTCGACTTGCAGCCGTCGGGGCGCTTCCTGATGGAAGAGTTCTACTACGCCGGCGGGCTGCCTGGCGTGCTGCGGCGCCTGGGTGAGGCAAATCTGATCCCGCATCCGGATGCACGTACCGCCAACGGTCGAACGTTGTGGGAAAACGTCTCGGACGCACCCATTTACGACACAGAGGTGATCCGCGAAATCGACAAGCCCTTGCTGGCGGATGGCGGACTGTGCGTCCTGCGCGGGAACCTCGCTCCCTCCGGGGCCGTGATCAAGCCATCGGCTGCAACCGCCGCGTTGTTGAAACATCGTGGTCGCGCGGTTGTGTTCGAAAGTCTGGAAGACTACAAGGCACGCATCGTCGATCCTGACCTGGATGTCACCGCGGATTCCGTACTCGTCTTGAAAAACTGCGGACCCAAGGGCTATCCCGGCATGGCCGAAGTCGGCAATATGGGATTGCCGCCAAAATTGCTCGCGCAGGGCATTACCGACATGGTGCGCCTGTCGGATGCACGGATGTCCGGCACCGCGTACGGCACCGTGGTGCTGCACGTTGCTCCGGAAGCGCGTGCCGGTGGTCCGCTTGCCGTCGTCCGGGAAGGCGACTGGATTGATCTCGACAGCTATCGTGGCGTCCTCCGCCTTGATATTCCTGATGAAGAACTCCAAGCGCGACTGACGGAATGGCACGACACGCATGCGCGAAAGGCGCCTGACCCTGCGGACCAGAGTGGGTACCGCAATCTTTACGTAGATCACGTGCTGCAAGCGGACCAGGGTTGCGATTTCGACTTCCTTGTTGGTTGTCGTGGCGCCGCGGTACCGCGTCATTCGCATTGACCCCATAGCGCTACTGTCCAAGGAGACGGAGATGCACAATCTTCCCGCTGGGGGTGCAACGGTACCCAACGCCGATCTCGACCCTGCTACCGAGCACCGCATCGTACGGCGCATCAGCTTGCGTCTCGTCCCCTTTCTGGTATTGCTTTATCTAGTCGCGTATATCGATCGTTCCACCCTGGGTTTTGCAAAACTTCAGATGAACGCCGATGTGGGCATCGGCGATGCCGCTTACGGCTTCGGTGCCGGGCTGTTCTTTATCGGCTACTTCCTGTTCGAGGTACCTAGCAACGTGATGCTGGTGAAGGTTGGCGCAAGCCGCTGGTTCGCACGCATCCTTGTCACCTGGGGCGCGATTACGGCCGCCATGTGCTTGATCAGCGGGCCGCATTCGTTCTATCTGTTGCGTTTTCTGCTTGGCGCGGCAGAAGCGGGTTTCTATCCGGGCGCGGTCTACTTTCTCTGCCAGTGGTTTCCGTCAAATCATCGCGCGAAAATCTTCGGGCTGTTCTTGCTGTCCCAGCCGTTCGCCCTGATCATCACCGGCCCTTTATCGGGCGCATTGTTGGACATGGAAGGGGTCGCCGGTCTGCACGGTTGGCAATGGCTTTTCTTGCTGACAGGCATCCCCGCGATCCTGCTGGCGGTCCCCACCCTTCTGATTCTGCCAGACACACCCGCCAAAGCGCGCTGGCTCCCCGAAGCGGACCGGCGATGGCTCGAACGAACCCTTGAACGGGAGCGCGCCGCCGCACCGCAACCGCTCATACACGGGGTACGCGGCTTATTGAGCGTGGTCAAGGATCGGCGAATATTGCTGCTGGCGCTATATTTCCTGCCCTATCCGCTCGCGATCTATGGATTGAGCACGTGGCTGCCGACCATTGTCAAAGGTTTTGGCGGATCTAATATCACGACCGGCTTGCTGACGGCCGTTCCTTATGTCTTTGCGGTCGTCGGTCTGCTAACCATTCCGCGCAGTTCAGACAAGCGCGACGAACGGATGTGGCATATCGCGCTTTCCGCGGGCGTCGGCGCGATCGGCCTGGCCGTGTCGGCATCCGTACATTCACCGGTGGTTCAACTCGCGGCATTATCCGTCACGGCGTGTGCGCTGTATGCCGCGCAACCGGTGTTCTGGACCTTGCCCGGGCGCTTCCTGAGCGGCACGCAAGCGGCCGCGGGCATAGCTGTCATCAATTCGATCGGCAACCTCGGCGGCTATCTTGGGCCATTCGCCGTGGGCGC
Organism: Robbsia andropogonis; assembly: GCF_000970345.1. Classification (GTDB taxonomy): domain Bacteria; phylum Pseudomonadota; class Gammaproteobacteria; order Burkholderiales; family Burkholderiaceae; genus Robbsia; species Robbsia andropogonis. Next base: position 174,526 of record NZ_LAQU01000008.1, read on the forward strand.
GATCAAGCAAACCACTGGCCGTATCGAAGACGGTCTGTATTTCCTGTCAGGCGGCGTGCTGCTGCTTGGCGTGTTGCTGACTTTCGTTATCGCACGCCATGTTGAACGTGGCACTTCGACCTCTTCACCGTCCAAACAGCGCATGAACGCGACCGAATCTCATAGGAGCCCTTCCGCATGACCGACCACAACGCGCCCCGTCCCTCCGTTGCCGCGACGAACTCCCCACCAATCTACCGTGGCGTGTTCCCGGTCGTGCCGACAATTTTCGACGCCAATGGCAATCTCGATTTGGCGGGCCAGCGTCGTGTGCTGGACTTCATGATAGATGCCGGCTCAAATGGCTTATGTATCCTGGCCAACTTCTCAGAACAGTTCGCGTTGAGTGACGATGAACGAAACGTGCTGCAGACACTGGCCCTCGATCACGTGGCCGGCCGCGTTCCGGTGATTGTCACGACGAGCCATTTCAGCACGCACATCTGCGCCAGGCGCAGCCGCGCGGCGCAAGATGCCGGCGCTGCCATGGTAATGATCATGCCGCCTTATCACGGTGCAACCATTCGCGTCGGCGAGGCGCACATCCATTCGTTTTACCAGCAGGTCTCCGACGCCATCTCGATTCCGATCATGGTGCAGGATGCGCCGGTTTCTGGCACCCCGCTGTCCGCGGCCTTTCTCGCGCGCATGGCTGGCGAGATCGAGAATCTATCTTATTTCAAGATAGAGACACCACAAGCTGCCTCGAAGCTACGCGAATTGATCGCACTGGGCGGCGACGCCATCATCGGCCCATGGGATGGCGAGGAAGCGATTACGCTGATGGCGGATCTCGATGCCGGCGCCACGGGCGCCATGACCGGTGGCGGCTATCCGGACGGCATCCGGCTTATCCTCGATGCGTACACCGCGGGCGATACCGAGAAGGCCGCGGCGTTATATCAGCAATGGTTGCCGCTTATCAACTACGAAAATCGCCAAGCCGGACTGGCCGCCTGCAAAGCGTTGATGCGAGAGGGCGGCATCATCACCAGCGATGCAACCCGTCACCCGCTCGCGCCGCTTCACCCGGCCACCCGAGACGGGCTGCTCACCGTCGCCCGTCGGCTGGATCCCCTGGTGCTGCGCTGGGCAAGATAATTCAGATCGCGCCAGACGCCTTTGCCTCAAAGCGGGGAAAAAGCGCGCGATGATACGATGCCTCTACGGCGATAACGGCGTGATATGTGACGCAACGCTGTTCTATCCGCCTGCGGCATCTCTGCATGATATGCTTGCGTGCCCGTCCTCCAACTCAAATCATACGCAGGCATGGATTATCGCCATCCCCAACCGCGCAAGAGTCGGCACAGCCAGATCGTGCAAGACATTGGGACGGATATCGTCAGCGGCAAGCTAAAACCGGGGGAAAGGTTGCCGCCTGAGCCCCTGCTATGTGAGACATACGGCGTCAGCCGGCCAGTGCTGCGCGAGGCCACGCGCGTGCTTGTTGCAAAAGGTCTGGTCGTCTCGAAACCGCGTGTGGGCAGTGTCGTCCGAGACAGCGAAGATTGGCATCTGCTCGATCCGGATGTTCTGTTCTGGACACTTAACAGCATGCCCGAGACAGACTTCTTCCGCTCGCTATTGACTGTGCGCCGCATCATCGAACCCGCCGCGGCTGCCCTTGCCGCAACGTCGGCTGATGAAAACGATATCCGCCGCATTGAAACCGCGTTTTCTGAGATGGCTTCGGCCAATACACCGGATGGCCTGCTGGAACCGGATCTCGCATTTCACCGCGCGATCATGGCGGCCACGCATAACCGGATGCTGGCTCACATCGGGAATATGCTGTCGCTCGCACTATCGGAGTCGATCAAGTTGACAAGCCGCCATCCGAACACCCATGCGCTATCACTGCCACGTCATAAAGCGATCTTGACCGCGATCCAGAACCGCGACCCGCTCGCAGCCAGGCAGGCCAGTCTTGTGCAACTCGACAGCGCCGGTGTCGATGCGGACAGCGTGCTCGCCGACCAACCCCTTTCGTCCGTATAATCGCAAAACGCGCCTCCGAGGCGCGTTTTGCGTTATCTCACACATGTCCATCGGACCGGTTTTCACCAAGCCGAAAGCGGTGTGCTTCGCCCAGAAACACACCACCGCCTCATCGATCAGGTACGCGACTGTTGCTTGTAACGATCGAAAATCACCGCGACCAACAAGATCAGACCACGAACAACGTACTGCGCGAACGGCGAGATGTTCAGGAGATTCATCGCATTCTCCACCGTCCCCAGAATCAGCACGCCCGCCAGCACGTACGAAATCCGACCGACCCCGCCCTTCAGGGAGACGCCACCAAGCACACAGGCCGAAATCACCGTCAACTCCAAGCCCAGCGATGTCATCGGTTGCCCCGAGGTCATGCGCGACGCAAGCACCACGCCTGCGAGCCCGGATACCAGTCCACTTAAGACGAAGATCACGAACTTCGTCCATGTCACATTGACGCCCGCAAGTCGCGCCGCCTCTTCGTTGCCGCCGATCGCCAGCGTATTGCGGCCAAAGATCGTCCGTCCCAGCAGGAAGCCGAATATCACCAGGCACCCGATCATCAGCCATACCGGCACTGGCAATCCCAGTACGCTGGTATTGCCGATCAGAAAGAAGTTTTCCTGATCGATACCCACCGCGCGACCGTCCGAGATGATGTACGCGAGACCACGCGCCATCTGCATGCTGGCGAGCGTCGTAATCAGCGCATTAATCTTGAGGCGCGCTACGACAAACCCATTCAAGGCGCCGAATGCCGCGCCGATGAGCAGTCCCGTCGCCACGCCCACGGCCACGGATTCGGTACGGTTCATCGCCACGGCGCACGCCACGCCGGAGCAGGCGACGATCGACCCGACGGACAAATCGAAGTCCCCCGCCGCCAGACAGAACAGCATGCCGCACGCTACCATCCCCGCCAGCGACACGGATAGCGCCAGGCCGCGCATATTGATCATCGAAAAGAAATTCGGCACCGCGACACTACACACGATGAAAAGAACGACGGCAACCAACAACATGCCATAGCCGTCCCATACACGAGATGCGAGAGTGCCAGCGCCATCGCGTGACTTTTGCGGCGGCGCGTTGTTGCCTGCTTGCGTTTGCGTGAGGGCCATGTTCTTTCTCACCTATAGATTGAAATCGATAAAACCAATGCGTAAATCGAGATGCATGTCGCACAATGCAAAAAACGCGGCGTTCATGCGGCTATCGGGTCCTTGTCCGTTGGCGCGGCGGACAACATCGCGAGGCCCAGCACACTTTCCTCGTTCGCCTCATCGTGACTACGCTCGCCTACGACCTTCCCTTCCCGCATGACAATTACCCGATCGGCAAGACCCAGCGCCTCAGGAAGATCACTTGACGCAAAAAGCACTGCCACGCCTTTTTTTGCCAATTCAAATATCACCTGATAAATTTCATGTTTTGCGCCTACATCGATGCCCCGCGTTGGTTCATCAAGGATCATGATCTTGATGTTGTCTTCCGACAGCCAACGCGCCAGGATGGCCTTCTGCTGATTGCCACCGGACAAGTTACGGATAAGCTGGTCGGGGCCGGGCGTCTTGATCCGCATGGACTTGATCTGCTCGACGGCATTGTGGCGCTCCCACCGTCTATTGATCAGGGCTCGCCAGCCTAGATGGTGACGCCGTGCGCTGAGATTGATGTTGTCGGCAACCGAATGCACGGGGACGATGCCCTGCGCCTTGCGATCTTCCGGGCAAAGCAGCATGCCCTGGCGAATCGCCTCCCGTGGAGAATCCGGCGTACAGAGTGCGCCATCGACCCTGACTTCGCCCGAACGTGCAGGGTCCGCACCAAACAAAGCCCGCAGTAATGTCGTCCGGCCCGCGCCGACAAGTCCGAACAGCCCGACGACCTCCCCACGGCGCACCGTCAAATCCACGGGTGCCGCCAGTCCGGGCACGTCCAGCTGCGAAACTGCCAACCGCACCTCACCGAGTGGCCGCGGCGCATAACCGAAAATGTCTTCGATATCACGACCCACCATCGCACGCACCAGCCGGTCATGGCTGAGTTGCGCGATATCGGTAAAGGTCTGCACCAGTCGTCCATCCTTGAAAACGGTAATCTCGTCGCACATCCGATAGATTTCTTCCATCCGATGCGACACATAGATGACAATCCGTCCTTCGGCCCGCAAGTCGCGTATGACGCGTTCGAGTTGCTCGATCTCGCGCGCGGACAAGCTGCTGGTGGGTTCGTCGAAAGCGATGATGCGGGCTTCGTGCAGCAACGCTTTTGCGATTTCCACCATTTGACGTTGCCCGATCGATAAATACTTGACCGGCGTATCGGGATCGATGTCCTGCATCAATCGTCGCAATTGCAACCCCGCTGCCGCCCGCATCGACGCGCGATCGACGATACCTGCGCGCCCGGGAAACTGCCCCAGGCAGATATTTTCCGCCACGGACAACTCGGGTACCAGATGCAATTCCTGGTAAATGATAGCCACGCCGTTTGCCAACGCATCCTGCGTGTTACGGAACGCCACCGGCTTGCCGTCGATTTCGAGATGGCCACTGCTCGGCTGGTACGCGCCACTGAGGATCTTCAGCAGGGTCGACTTGCCGGCGCCATTCTCTCCCATCAGCGCATGGACCGCGCCAGGATGGCAGGTGAAACTGATGCCGGCCAATGCCGTCACGCCAGGAAACGTCTTGCCAATATCGCAAAATGCCAGCGAGGTTGCGCTCGACTGCATGACTGCGCTCCGTAAAAAAGGTTCCATAGGGACGCAAAAGCACGCCCGATCGGCCGGGCGTGCGGGAGATAAGCACAGGAATCGTTATTCCAGGCCCTTCTTCTTCAATTCCTGGTGGAAATTGTCACGCGTGATCAGCACCACATCGGTGACCTCGGTGAACTTCGGCGGCTCGATACCCTTTGTCACCCAGTCATGCAGCATCGTGATGCTCTTGGTGCCATGGATATCCGGACTCGGCAGGAGCGAACCGTAGAAACCTGTGGGTTTGCTCTTTGACAGTTCGTTGACCGCATCCACACCGTTGATGCCGATCCCGATAACATTTGCTGCCTGGAATCCATTACCTTCCGTCGCGCGCACACCACCCAGCACCGTGTTGTCGTTCATCCCGATAACGAGCCAGTTCTTCACGTTCGGGTGTTGCACGAGCAAGGAATTACCTGCGTCCAACGCGCCGGGAATGTCGTTGCTCTTCGTTGGCACGGTGTAGATCTGCGCCGCCGGGAAGCCCGCCGCCTTCAACGCCGACATAGCACCGTCGGTCCGGCGACGTGCGGTATCCAGCTCATTGGCCGTGATGACCATCGCACCCGTGACCTTCGGGTCCCAATGGCGCTTCTGCATCTCCTTATACAACTCCTGACCTTGGCGTTCACCCACCTTTGACGCGGCCATCATGACCAGCGGCACTTCCGTCATGGGCTGGCCCTTGGCATTGACGAACTGGTCGTCCACCGCAACGACCTTCAAACCAGCCGCTTTGGCCTTTGCAACGATTGCCGGACCAAGCTTGGGATCCGGGGTGCAGATCACGAATCCCTTGGCACCATTCGCAGCCAGGCTGTCAATGGCGGCCAGTGTCTTTTCCCCATCCGGAACCGCGATCTTCAAGACCTCGAAACCATCCTTTTTCCCTGCGATATCCGCAAACTTCCACTCGGTCTGGAACCACGGCTCCTCCGGCTGTTTGACGAGGAACCCTAATTTTTCGGCGTAAGTGTGGGCGCTTGCCAACGCCAGCACCGACGTGAGTACGCCAGTTGCCATCGCGCGGCTGCAAATCTTCATTGAAATGCGCATCGTTATAGTCTCCATCCTTGTTGTAACCAACCTCGCGTCAGTGAGCGTACCGCGCTACTCCGAACCGCAACGCCTCGATTTAAAGGACATCCCAAGATATGGGTCGATAAATGATTAGCGATGACGATTCGCGAAGGCGACATCCCACATATTGGGTCGTGTGTCATTTGATTAACAGAAAAGCGCGCCTTTCCTCGCCAGCGGCTTTCTTCTGTGTCGCCCAGGCACCGATATCAAGGGTTCTGACACGCCCAGCCTGAGTGCTCAGAGCATATGGTAAGACTATTTAGGCACTCAATACGGGTAAGCACCGAGAATATCGTGCATGACGGGATCTATTGGTATTACTAGAATGCTTTTCGAGCCCTCAGCATGTGCGACGATATTTAGCTAAGATAAATACGCCCCGCCGCTGACGCAGTGCGGAATGTAGACCTTTCTTTCTGATATGACGACAAACGCCTCGAATAACATGCCCCCGGATTTTGGGGCCTCGTCTCTCGCGCGAGCTTATGCAGCCTATCCCACTTTAAGAGATCGCTGCGTATTCATCAGTGGTGGCGCCACCGGTATCGGCGCGGCGCTAGTTGAGGCGTTTGCCGCGCAAGGCGCCCGGGTCGGCTTCGTCGACCTCGACGAGAAAGCAGGCACGGCGCTAGTCGAAAAACTCGCTCCCCTGCCTTCGACGGTCCATCGTCCATGCTTTGTCGCTGCAGATATCACCGAGGAAAATGCGCTTAACGATGCCATTGCACAGATTCGTGCCGCTTGCGGTCCGATCACCGTGCTGGTAAATAATGCGGCCAACGATAAGCGGCATCGCGTGGAAGAAACCACCTATGCATTCTGGGACAAGGGCATTGCCGTCAACTTGCGTCACCAGTTCTTTGCGGCGCAGCAGGTGATGGAGGACATGAAGCAGGCAGGTGGTGGTTCGATCATCAATTTCGGCTCGATCAGTTGGAAATTGAAACAAGGCGGCATGCCTGCTTATACCGCATCGAAAGCCGCGGTGCAGGGTCTGACGCGCTGCCTAGCCCGGGACCTCGGCCCGTACAATATCCGGGTAAACACGATCATGCCGGGCTGGGTCATGACGGAGAAGCAGTTGGCATTATGGGTGGACGACGCGGCAAAAGAGGACATTGCGAAGGGGCAATGCATCAATGCCCCCTTACTACCGATCCATATCGCCAGCATGGCGCTCTTCCTGGCAGCCGATGACAGCGCGATGTGTACGGCGCAAGATTTCGTCGTTGATGGCGGGTGGACCTGATCGTGATTGAATTGCATGCACGCCTGTTTCACGATGCCAAAGCTACACTTGGCGAATGCATCCTTTGGGATGACATCAACCACGCACTGTATTGGACCGATATCGAAAACGCCACCCTATGGCGGCATACGTTCGCCCCCGACGCCGATTGGTCCAACGGCGCGCCCGCGCAATACGAGACGCATCAGTGGGCACTGCCCGAGCGCCTCGCCAGTTTTGCGCTTTGCACGCGACCGGGTTGGTTGCTGCTTGGCTTGGCATCCCGGCTTGCGTTGTTCGAACCTGCCACGAATACGTTCGTCGATATTGTCGAGGTGGAGGCCGATTTGCCCCGCACCCGTGTCAATGACGGCCGCTGCGATCCGCAAGGACGTTTTGTTTTTGGCACATTCGACCAGGCAGACAAAGCCGAAGCGGTAGGGCATTTCTGGCGACTGAACGCCGACCTCCGCCTGGAGCGGTTGCCTCTGCCCCGCATTGCGTGCGCGAACAGTATCGCGTTCGACACGCGCGCCGCGGCTGCCTACCCCGGCGCTGAAACGTCCGAAAAAGATCAAAAGGCACCGGCCGACCCGGCAAGAATGTACTTTGCCGACTCGTTGACACGCAAGATCCATCGCTGCGATTATTTTGCTGACGGTCGACTGGGCGTGCCCACCTTGTTTGCGACATTGCTGGCCGATGAAAGCAGCCCGGACGGCTCGACCGTCGACAGTCAAGGCGGCTTGTGGAACGCCCATTGGGACGGTAGCCGGATGGTGCGTTTCGATAGCGAGGGCGTCATGGACGTTCATGTTCATGTAGCGGCATCGCGATTGACCTGCGCGACGTTTGGTGGACCTGACCGACGCACGTTGTTCATTACGAGTGCCCGTACTGGTCTCCAGGCGGAGGCCCTTGCCAGCGAACCCATGGCAGGCGGTGTATTTTCGGTACGAACGACATTTACCGGCATGTCGGAATATCGCTTTTCCGGTGCCTGATCGGGGTTGATTTGGGTCGCATGACCCGTTTTTGAGAGGAGGAGTAGCGCCGAGGCTTCATCACAAAGTAGCGACACTATCGTGAACATGAGGACGGAAATCCGTCACCCATGACAACACGCCATCAAATGGAAGAGACAATGAAAAAAGCGTGGATTGTGACGTCGTTGGCGTCCCTGGTATTACCCTTGACGAGCGCGTACGCGCAAAGTAGCGTGACGCTGTACGGTCGTTTGGACGCCGGCATTGAATACATGAATGGCTTGCAGCACACCACCCCGGGTGGAGGTGGTAGTCGCTGGCGCGCGGAAAGCGGCGATTGGGGAACCAGTTTGTGGGGCTTGAAAGGAGTAGAGGACCTGGGTGGTGGGCTGCAGGCCCTCTTCCGCTTGGAAGGGTCCTTCAATACGATGAGCGGTTCGGGGCCCGGCAACAACCAGATATTTAATCGCTACGCCACGGTGGGATTGGCCAGCAAGCAATACGGTACGTTCAATATGGGCCGTGAGCTTGCGATTTCCAACGGCGTATGGGATTTCGATCCTTTCGGTCAGTCGAACTGGTCATCGGCATCATTGGTACGGGGTCGTAACTGGAATCAAACCAGCAATAACATCTCCTATCAATCGCCGACTTATGGTGGCTTCGACTTCGCAGGACAGTATTCCTTCGCGAACGCCACTAACTGGAACGGCAACGGTACGACCACGCAAGGGCGTTCAGATGGCGCACAGGTAACGTACACATCATCGCTATTCCAGGTCCGAGGCCTCTATGACGAACAGCGTGACAGCGGCAACGGCTCGTTGGATAACGCCTTCACCGCCTCTCGCGAATACACTGCGGCGCTGAACGTCTTCCTCGGTCAATTCACGGTTCGCGCAGCCTATCAAGCGATCCGGTCGTCGGGCGGTGTCTATGTCGCGGGCCAGCCGACGTCGCTGGATCACGAATGGGGCGGCATCACGTGGCAAGCAACACCAGCGGCAACACTCACCGCGGCCGTGTATCACGTGAATGCGAACAAGGGTGCGGGCAACGCGACGATGTACACGGTCGGTGGAACCTACAACTTGTCGAAACGCACCCAATTGCACCTGGAAGCCGCGACCGTGCAGAACAGCTCAACGGCAAACTTCAGCTTGAATGCCAACAGCGCGGGCACCACGGCGAGTTCCGGCAATCCGCTGATTGGGCACAGCCAAACGGGTGTTTTCGCCGGCATTCAGCACGTATTCTGACCCATCGCCGGGAAAACGACTGCGTCACGCGGTCATCGGCGCAGCCTGTCGTCGCGGATGGAGGTCTTCCACACGCGATGCAGTCTGCGCCGATGCTGCGATATCGCCTCTTTTCGACATCAACGGCCAGCCCGCCACCGTGCGTACCTGGCCCATCCGATGCCGTGCCGGCCTTCGGTCGACACGCGCTTGACATCGCGACATCGCGTCGTGATGTAATACGTCTCTCTGCGTCAAACGGACGCCGCACCCGGCCATCCACTCTCCTCGCGCCGAAAGATACACAGGATCGAGCACCATCGTGCGGTCCCCTGCAATCATCGTGTCGAGGCCTAGGCGCAGCGCGCACAAGACCAAGCCATTCCGCCCGAACAAGACTGGCGTTCAAATGAAACGTGCGTCTGTTGTCGCGAGGCGCGGAGATGCCTGCGAATCGTCAAAAATAGAGAGGGAAGCAAGAATGAGCCATCGCCAAAGCGCTGACGTGATTGTCATTGGGCTCGGCGCATTCGGCAGCGCCACAACCTACCAATTGGCGAAGCGCGGTGCCCGTGTCATCGGGATCGATCAATACACGCCACCGCACGACCGCGGATCAAGCCATGGCGCAAGCCGCATCACGCGCGTCGCCGTTGGGGAAGGCCAGATTTACATCCCACTCATACAGCGTTCACACGCGATATGGCGGGAATTGGAAGCGGTAACCGGCAAGACCCTTTTTCATCAAACAGGCGGCCTCATCATCGGTTCGATCAGCGGCGCCGTCAGCCATCACGGAAAACCTGATTTCGTCCGGCGAACCATCGATAATGCCGCGCAATTCGATATTCCCCACGAAGTGTTCGACGCAATGGAGATCCGGAAACGTTATCCGCAATTCATCACGCGCGGCGACGAAACCGCCTACTTCGAACCCGGCGCGGGCGCACTGCTGCCCGAGGCCTGCGTACAGGCACAACTCGACCAAGCCAAAATGCTTGGTGCAACGTTGCGCCTGAACGAGAAAGTCATCGCCATTGAAGAAGATGGCAATGGCGTCAACGTCAAAACCGCGTCTGGCGCCTATTCCGCGGCAAAGGCCATCGTGACCGCCGGTCCGTGGGCGCCGGCGATGGCCGGTGGCAAGGTACAGCGTCATCTGACCGTAAGACGACAAACGCTCCATTGGTTCAAGACGGACAAACCTTCTCTCTACGCACCGGAAAACTGCCCGATCTTTATTTGGATGCATGGCAACGGCGACGACGACTATCTGTACGGCTTCCCGATGGTGGACGGCAAGCACGGCGTCAAGGTTGCCTCCGAGCAATATCACACCGAGACGGAACCCGATTGCTATTTGCGAGAGGTGGATACGAAAGAGTCGTTGGCGATGTACGAAAGACACGTCGCGACGCGCCTGAGATTCGTACAAAGCGAAACTATCGCCAGCGCCGCATGTTTATATACCGTCAGCAAGGATTCCAACTTCATCATTGATGCCTACCGCGATATGCAAAATGTTCGCATGGTCTCCGCCTGCTCGGGGCACGGCTTCAAAAACTCCGCGGGTCTTGGTGAACAATTGGCAATCGACGCACTCGCCGGATCATCGGGCAACATCGACGCTGGTGGTAATCCGTTGCTGGCACCTTTCAGGATGCAACGCTTCCAGTGAAGCACGCGCGCGTATCTGTAACAATGCGGTTCAATCCTGGTCACTAATTGGAAATATCGCTATATATCTTGCATAAACATGGTTTTACGCTTTCATATGATGAGAGAAAGAATTTCGGTTTTTTCTTAAAATTTCCCTTAAGGATTAGAAATACGTGCCGATATCCAATAGAAGAACCGGCTCAAAAAAATTATTTTGAACAGGCACATGCTCGGCTGGGAACGTAATCGGTCAATCTGAGATCGCTCGCAGTGGGGCTCGGACAGTAGTCATTTCCGAGGCGCACCATGAATCAGGCTCAAATTAGAAAAAAATTCAGAGACTCCGAACAAGCGGCGGATCGACCACGTACCACCTCTGATGAATTGGCCGCATGGATCGCAGGACATTCCGCCCATCTGGAGCCGTCCGATCTTGAATTCCTGATTTCAGTCGGTCGTACGTTGTACGCCGCCGAAGCGGAAAAACGGTGGCGAGATGCATGGTAGTGTGTGCCGTCGATCGATCCGTCGATCCATCTCGCGCAGCTGGCGTGTGCCGCCAGGAGCGCGCGATTTGCCCGTTTTGGGACGACCGGATTCGGAATAGAACACGCACGGATAATGCGCTGTCAAACTGACTTCTTACGATTCAGCGCATCGTCTGCACGGCAGTAGCGGCCTGTTGTTCGAAAAAAGACGCCCCCTTCGGATGCTCGGGCAAACGCAGTTGGTACGGTTTCGATCGTACTACCCCTGTCTTCTCGCCATGAACCACCAGTCCTTCAAAGCGACTCGGGATAGGATTCGGGCAGAGCGGAATGGCGTCTTCGGCGGTGTACACAGCGATGAACAGCGTCCGTGGTTCCGCCGACAGATTCGCTTCCGACGCATGCAACAGACGGGTGTGCATCAAACAAACGGAGCCCGCAGGTCCAATGCATTGCACGCCTTGTGGCACACACTGCGCCGCGACCTCATCGGCGACGAACCCGGTAAATTTGCCGTCATGCCACAAATCGTGAAGTGGCCCTTTATGGCTGCCCGGCACCACTGTCAAAGGGCCGTTTTGCGCCGTGACCTCATCGACCATCAACAATGCCGTGATGATGTCGTCATTTGAATGCGGCGTGAATGGGAAGTCCTGATGCCATTTGACATTTGTAGCGGCCCCCGGCATTTTGGAATTCACTTTGCTGTGATGGTATTTGACGTTCGGCCCAATGAGGTCGGCAATCACCGTTACCACGTCGGAATCACGCATTGCCTCAAGGTAGGCTTCCGAAATTTCCACCGGTGAATTCACGCGCCGCAACGCCGGACGTTCCGCACTGTGCCCCGGCTCCACGCTAAAGCGCGCACGTCCATCCACTGTTTCACCGTAGGCGTTGGCATGCGCGCGACTTTCCTGCACCCAACTGGAAAACGCCGTTTGCAAACGGTCGAGCAACGCCTTGCTAACGACATCATGCACAACGAGATAGCCGTTTTCATGAAAAAATGATTTCTGCGATTCGGTCAGCATTCTCTTTTGATCCTCGACACCGCCGTTCAAAAACGCGGCCGCATGCCACCGGTAGGCGACACCACCCGCGTGTTTATCAGGGCTTTGGCATGAGTGTGGCGATATCTTGCTCGGTGGGTGCCTCAAAATGATACTTTTTCAGCAAGGCGGCATAAGCCGGTGTCTTTTTAAACTTCTCGATGCCGTTCAGCAAAGCATTCTTGACGTCGTCATTTCCCTTTTTGACACCAAACCCATTCAAAACAGGGTAGATCAGCGAGTCCGATGAAATGACGACACGATTGCCGAGTTTCTGAATCACGCCGCGCGCCACCGCGGCATCGGTGATCTGGGCATCAACGGCGTGAGAAAGCAACGCCTGCGTTGTTTGGGGATCCGTCACGAATTCGCTGATCGTGATCGGCTGCAAGCCTTTCTTCACGCAATAATCGTCTGACACCGCGTGCATTTGCTTAAGCCATGCCGTGCCCCCCATCGAGCCCAGCTTATGGCCGCACAAGTCTTCCGGAACCTTAGGTTGAAAATCGCTACCCTTCAATGCCAACAACGACTCACCGCTCTTGAGATAAGGGATCATGTCGATCACCTTGACACGTTCCGCGGTGATGTACATCGAGGAGTTAATGATATCGAATTTCCCGCCTTGCAATCCAATGATAAGATTTGGGAACCGAGTATCGATGTTTTCGACCTTCCACCCCATGACTTTCGCCACGCCGTCGATGAACTCAATGTCGAAACCGGCAGGTTGACCTTTATCCATATACTCATAGGGAAAGAAGGTCATGTCCGAGCCGACAATAATCTTTCCAGACTGCTGGAACGCAAACGACGGAAGTGCACCAACGGCAAGCACTCCCCCTAAAATCGTCGCAGCGATATGGCGGCAGTTGATTCGTCGCAGCAGATTCATGGCAATCCCTTTTTGCAGTTGTAGTAACAGATCGACGTTGATGGAAGTTTGACAGCCGTCACAATGGACTGCCTGATTACGCCAGCACTACGCCTTTCAGAAATGCCGCCATGCGCGGATTCTCACCATTGCGTAGCACCGAAGGCTTGTCGTCGCAGATAACCCGACCTTTCTCCATGAAGACGATGCGGTCAGACACTTTGAATGCAAAATGCATTTCGTGTGTGACGATGACCATTGTGGTTCCTTCCTTGGCCAATGTTTCTATCACCTGAAGTACTTCGCTGACCTTTTCCGGATCAAGCGCCGATGTCGGTTCGTCGAACAACATGATCTGAGGACGCATCATTAATGCCCGCGCTATGGCGATCCGCTGCTGCTGACCACCAGAGAGCTGATGCGGGTACTTCCAGGCGTGTTCCAGCATCCCGACTTTATGCAGCAAGCCATAGGCATCCTGCTTCAACTCGCTTACCGTACCAAGCCGGTGATAACGCGGAGCAAGCAAAAGGTTATTTAATACGGTGAGGTGTTGAAATAAGTTAAAACTCTGGAACACCATGCCGATGTTCAAGCGATGTTCCAGATGCTCCACGAAACGCGGTTTTTCTGTTCCCCGCTTACTCAGATGAATAAAAGGCCGTCCATTGACGCGGATCTCACCGTTGTCAATTTTCTCTAGTCCGTTGAGCAGACGGATCAGCGTTGTCTTTCCGGAGCCAGACGGTCCGATCACTGACACGACTTCGCCCGGCTGAACCTGCAGATTGACCGACCCCAAGACCTCGACATTGTTGTAGGCCTTATGCAATCGCCAAGCTTGCAACGCAGGCCCTTGTCCTTCCACTGTCTGACGCACGGTCGAAATACGTTGGCGCGTTGCCAACGCCAGCACTTTCTCATCCAGTTTGTGCGTTGCCTTGCGCTGCGTGACATCAAGCATCCGTTCGGTGCGCTTGAGAATGAAGTCGAATACCGTAACGATCAGAACATAATAAACCGCAACTGCCGCCATGGTTTCCATGACAAGGAAATTCTGGGAATAAAGCCGCTGCCCAACCATCAATATTTCCGTCAGCGAGATCACTGAGACCAGCGAACTCAGCTTGACGATGGATATGTATTCGTTGGTTAGCGCGGGCAGTGCGACGCGCAGCGCCTGTGGAATGACAATCTTCCACTGAATACCCACAAATCGGAGCCCCAAGGCCTGCGCGGCCTCCCACTGCCCTTTATCGATCGAGAGCAATCCGCCACGGTGAATTTCCGCAATATAGGCTGTCTCGCTCATGATCAACGCGATCGCACCGGCCCAAAATGGGTTGCCGAGCACGACGGATAATGCCGGCGCCGCTTGCGGCAGGTTATAGACAAAAATAAGAAGAACCAGTAACGGTACACTTCTGAAAAGCCAGATATAGAAGCGCGCGGGCAGACTGAGAATGTTTCGAGAAGACTGCTTGGCCATCGCCAGAACGAAACCAAGGACGATACTCGCGACCCAGGTCAAGACACTGAGCTTGATGACCGTCCACGTAGCCAGCCAAAAATCGACTTCACCAAAAAGACTCAGAAAATAGTGCCAATCGAAGGTCATTGTTACATTTTCCAGCAGCCATACGCTGATTATTACAAGCTGTACAGTTCGATATGGAAGAACGGCGTCATGCACGCCATAGCATGACGCGAGCATTTACCTGCAACCGCGCGTGGTCTGTCTATCGACGCCGACTTGGCACCAAGGTTTGCCTTGATAAATTAACAATCCAAATTTAAAGACAAATAATTTTTTTCAGATGGATTGCATTGGAAAATGCTATGTAGCATGGCATGCTTATCCCGCGCTCCGCGAGAAACGCTCGGTCAATGCCAATCGCATCGTCATGCCATCAGTGCACGAAGGCCATTGATTAATATGTCGATTTCGTCATCGGTCGTAAGATAGCTTACCGACGCCCGCGCGACGTGCGACAAGCCCCGCGCACGCATATCGAACGGCGTGTATGACACACCGTTCACGCTGATCGTTATTCCGCGATCGGCAAAGCCCCGCTGCAATGCGGGTAAATCCACGCCATCAACAGCGAAGGACACCAACCCCGATTGTTCGATGCCCATATCCAGGAGTGTTACGCCAGGGATAGATGCCAGACGGGCTCGCACTGCTCGGGCGGTCGCATCGATCCGCACACGGATCATGTCGATCCCTAGTTCCAGCGCTTCTTCCAACGCGTTGGCCAAGCCGCAATGCAACGCGAAAGAAGCCTCGCTCGTCTCGAAGCGCGCCGCGTCATTCCGTAAGGCTGCACGGACAGAAGCGGCGCCGTCGGGTAAGGTCTCGGCCACCAACGGCGCGGAATGGGTGTCAACCTGTGATGGCGACAAATGTTTGAGAAAATCGCGCCGCACATATAGCAGTCCGGTGCCGCGCGGTCCCCGAAGCGCTTTCCGGCAAGCCGCGGTAAGGACATCGCATCCAACGGCCGCCACATCGATCGGGTATTGCCCAAGCGCCTGCGCCGCGTCGATGAAATAGGGGATAGCGTGCCGTCGCGCCACCTCGCCGATCGCAACGGCGGGATTGATGACACCGCCGTTCGCAGGCAACCATGTAATGGCAATTAAACGGACACGCGCATCGAGCATCGTTTCCAGCGCTTGCGGATCAGCCATGCCGTTGGCATCGCATGGTATGACTTCCACCGATGCGCCATGACGCTGCGCGGCCATTTGCATGTTGGCCACGTTGCCGCCCCATTCATGCCTCGCGGTCAAAATGCGGTCACCCGGTCGCCACGCATCCAGTCCGGCGAATGCGGCACTCCACCCCGCCGAGTTGCCGCTTGTGATCGCTATTTCGGCAGGATCGGCATTTAACAAGCGCGCAGCAAGGGTTCGCGCGCGCTCGGTCACCGCCTTAGCAGCAACACCCGCTTCGATGGGGCCCATGGTCGCCTCGCGCCACAGATGCGCTTTTATCGCCTCCAACGTCGCGATTGACGGCAACGACGCCCCAGCGTGATTGAAATGGGTTACTGTCCGCACTCCCGGCGTTGCGGCGCGCAATGCGGCAATACGCGCAGGCGATAGGAGGGACGATACGGAGGATGGGACGGAAGAAGCGGCGGGGATCATCGTCTATTCCTGTTTCAAGCCCAGCGCTTGTTAGCCCGGCGAGAGCGGGAGCCTTGGGGTCGGGGATCGCATCAGCATGATGGCGCGTTTAACAGGCACCGTCGCCCGGTGCCGACAAAGTGCGCCTCAGTGCCGCGAAGAACAGCTCGGATTGCAGTCGTTCGCCAAGGGTCTGCGTTGCAACACGTGCGGCCATCGCATCATCCACCGGTCGCAAGACGCACCCGGTCGAACGCGCAAGAACTTCCGCCGCACAGGCACGCTCGAGGTAATACAGGTCATCGTATGCATGATCGACGCGCGAGCCACAAACAATCACCCCATGATTGGCGAGAAACACCACATCCCTGCCCTGCATCGCCCGTGCGATTCGCTCGCCTTCACCGGCATCCAGCGCGAGCCCGTTATATTCGCGGTCGATGGCGACCCGGCCGTGATACCGCATGGCATTCTGAGATAAACGTGTATCAAGGCCGCAGTCCTCGATCAACGTTAACGCCATTGCATGGGGCATATGCGTATGAAGGACCGTATGCTTGCCCGCGATTCGATGAATCGCCGCATGAATGAACATGGCGGTGGGTTCGACTTCGTGCCGCCCCGCGACGCGGTTGCCAGCGGCGTCGACGATGACGATATCTTCCGCCGTCACCTCGCGCCACATCAAGCCTCGTGGATTAAGTAGAAACAGGCCATCGTCGTCTGGCAAGGCAACGCTGAAGTGATTGCAGACACCTTCACTTAGGTCATGATAGGCTGCGGCGCGCAAAGCCAGCGCCAGATCCTGGCGGAGCGCCAATACATCTGGCCGACGGAACAGCGAATGGTAGACGGGCTTGGCGGCATTGATGGTTGTCATGAGCGATCGTGATGATTTCAAGGGATGCAAGTGATGCGATGCGACGGCATGATTCTAACGAACATTCAGGCACGCACGTCTTGCCGCGTTACTTCCGGTATTGCCGCCGCTTCGGCTTGTAGAAACGCAATCAAGCGATCCACCAAGCGGTGTTCCCGCGCCTTGCCCCTGCGTAGCACATACCGCCATGACGCCGCCTGGCAGAGATCGGGCCGCACGCGCACCAATCGCCCGCTTTTCAACTCCGACTCGATCAACGGCAGACGCCCCAGTGCGAGACCTGCGCCGGCCACCGCGGCACCAATGACCTGACTGAAACTGCTATAACGAACGATCTTCGTCTCAAAATTATCCGGGAGTGCCATTCGGCCCATCCAGTAATGCCACTCGATCTCCGGGAAATCGCGGTGCTCCTGCTGCAGCAAAAGACACGGCCCGGCAGTGGCGGCAACGGCGTGCAGCGTCGGACTGCATACGGGAAACACGGCTTCGCGCAAGAGGACTAGATCGTCCGGCTGTATGTCTCGCTCGGCAACATGCACGATCGCGACATCGACGGAATAGCGACTTTCGTCCGGCGGCCCTTCCTGGACGATCGAATTCAGCGACGCCTCGGGATGACTCGCGGAGAACGCGGCCATGCGCTGCGCGAGCCACATCGACGAGAACGAGACGTTCGCCGAAATCGTCAGACGCCTTGTAGACTTCGTGATCTCAAGACACGCTGCCTCGAGCATCGACAACGCCTCCGATGCGGCCGGCAGCAAACGTGCGCCCGCCTGCGTCAACGCGATACCGCCCAGACCGGTGCTACGCTCCAGCAAACGCACGCCAAGCGTCTCTTCCAGAGCGCGTATCTGGTGGCTGACCGCGCTCGTCGATACATGTAACTCCACGGCCGCACGCGCAAACCCGCCGAGGCGGACGGTGGCCTCGAAAGCACGTAGCGACGGCAGGGATGGAAGCGATGGCATGGGGGTATTGTAACTTGCTCAACACCTCGTGAAAAAACGTCTTTTGCCTTGCCGCAGGACTCGCGATACCGTGCGAACTGACAAAACGACATGACGGGAGGCATAAAGCATGTATTTTAACCATACCCTGTGGACCCTCATGACCGGATTCCGCCTGCGCGTGGCGGGCGCTGTCGGCCTGGGGCTCGTGGCAATGGTTTTTGGTGTGCTCCGTTTCGTTTTTCTCGGCCGCGTCCTGGCAGGCGTGCTTGGTGGCGCGGCGGTTCAGCCAATTGCCGTCGACGCCGCCAGCGCACTGGCGTGCATTCTCATGCGCGCATGGCTGGACCACCGCAGGGTCGTGTTGGCGCAAGCGACGGCGGGACGGATCCAATCGATATTACGTGCGCGTTTGTTCGATCGGATCGTCGCGCTCGGCCCGGCATGGTTCGGATCGGCGCGCACCGGCGGCGTGATGTTGGCGGTCATCGATGGCGTCGAACAGTTGGAGACGTTTTTCGGTTCGTATGTCCCGCAGTTGGTCATTGCCGCCTGCGCCCCGCTCATCATCTTCGGCATTCTTGCATGGTGGGACCTGCCAACCGCATCCGTGCTGCTTGTTGCCGCGCTTGTCACATTGGCATTGCCAATGACGATCCATCACGCCGATAAAAAAGCAGCCATTGAACGCGCCCACGCATTCAAGTCTTTCGGTGAAGCATTTCTCGACGCCGTGCAAGGACTGCCGACCCTCAAGGCTTTCGGCCAAAGCGATGCGTTTGCACAAAAACTCGCAGCGCAGGCAAGGGCGCTATCCGATAGTACCTTCTGGGTCTTGGCACTCGGGCTGCTAACGCGTTTCTTCACCGACCTCGGTACGGCACTGGGCGCCGCGGCCGCGATCGCGCTTGGTGCATGGCGCGTGTACCACGGCGAAATGCATATCGAGGCACTGCTAATCGTGTTGATGGCAGGTACCGAGGTATTCCGGCCGCTTCGCGATCTGCGTTCCGTGCTCCATCGCGGCATGATGGGACAGTCCGCGGCGACGGCCATCCATACGCTGATGGAAACGCCTACCGATCTGCCGCCAACCGTGGCGGCGCATGTAAGCGGCCTCACTTCCGACATCACATTCGAGGAAGTCGGTTTCGCCTATCCGGGGCGCCGCCTCGATGCGCACACAGGCCTGAGCTTCAAGATAAACGCTGGCGAGACCATTGGCATCGTCGGTCCGAGCGGCGCGGGAAAATCGACGATCCTGCGGCTGTTGCTGCGTCAGCACGATCCGCAAACGGGCACCATTCGCATCGGGGGGCATGACATTCGGTCGCTAGATCCGCAACAGGTGCGCGGCATGATCGCCATCGTTTCACAAGACAGTACCTTGTTTCATGGGACGATCGCGGAAAACCTGCGACTTGGCCGGCCGGAAGCAAGCAATGCCGACATGATCGCCGCGACAACCGCCGCCAATATCCATGAATTCATCGCGGCGCTGCCGGAGGGATACGAGACACGCGTGGGAGAACGAGGCGCGCGTTTCTCAGGAGGCCAGCGCCAGCGTATCGCAATCGCGCGTGCCTTGCTCCGGGATGCGCCCATCCTGATTCTGGACGAAGCCCTCTCCGCCGTGGATGCGGAAAATGAAGCCGTCATTCAACAAGCGTTGGATACGTTGATGCGTGGCCGTACCACGCTGATTCTGGCGCATCGTCTGTCCAGCGTCATCGGTGCGGATCGCATCCTGGTGCTGGACGCGGGACGTGTTGTGCAACACGGCACGCACGCTGAGCTGATCATGCAATCGGGCCTTTACGCAAGATTGATGGCGCCGCAAATAGGAACAGCCGTGGCGCAATCAATGGCGCTCGATCGACGAAACAGCAGCACCGCTGCGCCGGGATCGGCGGCGCCACCACCATTCGCCCATGACCCGACCGAGGTGAGTTGGACGCGCACGTTGCAAACGCTACTGCGCTTCGTGGCGCCCTGGCGGTCACGATTGACGCTGACCGTATGTTGCGGGATCGGCCGTGTGCTGGCGTTTATCGCCGTGAGTTTATTGGGATCGCTGGTCGTGGCCGAAGTCGCGTCGGGAGGCCCGGTTTTACTGCCGACGCTCGGTCTCTTGCTGGCAGCGCCACTCGCCGCGACATTGCACTGGCTCGAATCCTGGCAAGCACACGACATGGCTTATCGGCTGCTTGCGGAGATGCGCATCGCCTTGTTCGCAAAGCTGTCGCAGTTGGCGCCGGCCTATCTACTACGTCGGCGCTCAGGAGACCTCGTCGCACTGGCTACGCAAGACGTGGAAACAATCGAATATTTCTATGCGCATACGGTGGCCCCGGCGTTCGTCGCGGTATTGATTCCCACGGCGGTCTTGGTTCTGCTGGCATGCGTTGCCTGGCCGCTTGCCGTGATCCTGTTCCCGTTTCTCGCATGGGCGGCTTTAAACCCGGTATTCGCTCGCGCAAAGATCGATCGACTCGGCGGCGAAGCGCGCGGGGCACTCGGACAACTTGGCGCCCATCTTACGGAGACAATACAGGGGCTTGCGGAATTGTCCGCATTCCAGGCAACAGAGGCAAGAAAAGCGGTCTTCATGGCCGATGTCTCACAATACCAGCGCGTACGTTCCGCTTTGCTCGATGACCTCGCACGCCAAAGTGCCGCATTGGAAGTGGCGACAGGCGCAGGCGCACTGGCTGTCACGGTCCTTGGCGCGGTGCTTTGCGCAAAAGGCTGGATCGCGCCGCAATGGTTGCCATTGCTCGCGCTTGTCTCGGTAGCCGCCTTCATGCCGGTATCCGAGATAGGGCAGACCGCACGCCAGTTGGCCGGCACGATTGCATCCACCCGTCGATTACATCTAGTGGAAACGGAACCGGAACCCGTGTGCGACGGCATACAACCGGTACCGGAGAATCCGGTCGTCTGCTTCAACGACGTGACGTTTGCCTATCCTGGGCATACCCGACCCGCACTTGCACGCGTCAGCTTTCAGGTGAAGCCGGGAAGCTGCGTTGCACTGGTCGGGGCGTCCGGCGCCGGCAAGTCGACCCTCGCGCACTTGCTACTGCGTTTCTGGGACCCAGAGCAAGGAAGCATCATGCTAGACGACACCGACCTGCGCACCATACGTCTCGATGACCTGCGTCGGCACATCGCACTTGTCAGCCAAGACACGTACCTCTTCAACGACACCCTCGAAGCAAACATTCGGCTTGCGTGCCCTGACGCGTCCGATGATGACATGCGGCGCGCGTTGGCGCTCGCGGCACTCGACGACTTCGTCAAATCGCTGCCCGACGGTCTTGCAACCCATGTGGGGGAACGCGGCGTGCAACTGTCAGGGGGTCAACGCCAACGGATTGCGATCGCGCGGGCGTTTCTGAAGAATGCACCGATCCTGATCATGGACGAGGCAACATCGCAGCTGGATACGATCAACGAAAATCATATCCATGCCGCGTTCGACGCCTTGAAACAAAACAAGACTGCTATTGTCATCGCGCATCGTCTTTCGACCATCAAGAACGCGGACACCATTATCGTGATGGATGAGGGCAGGATCGTCGAGGCGGGCTCGCACGCCGTATTGATTGCGAACGGGGGCACCTATGCGCGCCTGGTCTCGCGCCAATCGGGCATGGCAACCCCGTGACCCCGCCCGCGCGCTTTTATTATTACTTTTTTAGTACAAATTCCTTCGTCTCAGCGCCATTTATTGTCTTTGCAACCTACCGTAAGATGCATGCATCGACGTACTGCACGGGCGTGCAGCATTGGTAACAAAGACAAAATGAAGAAGGGATCATGAAAGCACTTATTCAATCACTGGCCGTTGCCGTTGCCCTATCCTTGCCGTTGGCAGCTTTCGCACAGTCAACAGCACCGGTCACGCGGGCATCGGTTCGCGCCGAGCTGATACAGCTGGAACGCGCCGGATATGAACCAGCAAGAAACAATCCTGACTACCCAAATGATATACAAGCGGCACGCGCACGCATGGGCAACAGCTTCGGCGGTGTCGAAGCAGGTTCGTCCGCAGCCGGTCGTCCCGTGTCGATGAACCCTTACACCGCGCAATAATCACGGTGTACGCCGTACTGACAATGCAAAAGGCGCTCCCAGGCGCCTTTTGCGTTTATTCCCCACGTCCCATCGTTACGCCCTGTACTAGCGCCGGCATCAATCCATCCTGCTAGCCTCGGTTCACAGCATCCTGCAAATGATCTCAGACGGACTTACCATAAGAGGAACGCATCGACCGTCAGCAACGCCGCCGCGAACGACTGTTCGCCCCTTCCCTGACTGCCGCCCAGCCTCCCACGTCCGGACTTAGACGTCCATTTGACAGTACTGCCCCGCTATTGACCCGAAAGGATAGCCCGATGACCTCACAATCTTCCTCAGTTTCCTCAGCCCCGATCCATTTTCCGGCTCCGCGCGATAAACATCTGCGAGACATGGCGGACTGTATCCGGTTCCTGTCCATGGACGCAGTGCAGAAAGCAAAAAGCGGGCATCCTGGCGCGCCAATGGGCATGGCCGATATCGCAACGGTGTTATTCAAGGATTTCATGCAGTTTGATGCGGCGGACCCGCACTGGATTGATCGCGACCGGTTTGTGCTGTCAAACGGCCATGGATCGATGCTGTTGTATAGCCTGCTCTACTTGACCGGTTACGCGGATATGCCGATCGAGGAATTGAAGAAATTCCGACAAGTTGGCAGCAAGACCCCAGGCCACCCGGAATATCGACACGCTGACGGCATTGAACTCACCACGGGCCCGCTCGGGCAAGGGATTGCGGAGTCCGTCGGCATGGCACTTGGCGAACGCATCATGAATGCCAAGTTCGGTGACGACCTCGTGAATCACTTCACCTATGTATTCCTCGGCGACGGCTGCTTGATGGAAGGGATTAGTCAGGAGGCGATTTCGCTGGCAGGCCATCTCAAATTGGGCCGGTTGATCGCATTCTGGGATAACAATTCCATTTCCATCGATGGTGCGACGAATCTTGCCGTGTCCGACAACGAGATCGAGCGATTCAAGGCATCCGGCTGGCACGTGCTCGAAATCGACGGCCACGACACCGATGCGATTCGCGATGCCATCAAGACCGCCCGTGCAAAAACCGATCAGCCTACGATGATCGCGTGTAAAACCATTATTGGATTCGGTTTCCCAACGAAGGCCGGCACGCAAAAAGCGCACAGCGATGCGCCCGGTGAGGACGAAATCGCGGGTGCACGAAAAATTTTAGGATGGAATTCGGCACCGTTCGAGATCCCACAACAGTTGCTGAACGAATGGCGGGAAATCGGCGCCAAAGGCCGCGAGGCTCGGACAAAATGGGCTGAGCGTGTCAAGAAAGCGCCGGATGCCCTGCGTGGCGAATTCGAACGGCGCACCAAAGGTGAATTACCACCAAACTGGAAAGCCGCAATCGCGGCGGCGAGAGAGGAATTCGTCAGCAAGGGTGGCGAGATGGCAACGCGTCAAGCCAGCGGTGCCGTGTTGAATCACTTGTTCGATGCGATTCCCGAATTGTTAGGCGGATCGGCGGATCTGACCCCGTCGAATAACACCAAGGCGAAAAATCAGGTAGAAATCAAGCCAGGCAAGTATGACGGGTCGTACATCCACTATGGTGTGCGAGAGCACGGCATGGCGGCGGCAATGAACGGCCTCGCCTTGCACGGCGGCGTGATTCCTTATGGCGGTACCTTCCTGTGTTTCTCGGATTACTGTCGGCCAGCCATTCGCCTTGCCGCGATGATGCGGGTGCGTACGACATTCGTGATGACCCATGATTCGATCGGCCTCGGAGAGGATGGTCCGACGCACCAGCCGGTGGAGCACCTTGCGGCATTGCGCGCGATTCCGCACTTGGCTGTTTTCCGTCCGGGAGATGCCGTGGAGACAGCCGAAGCGTGGGAGTTGGTATTGGAACACCCAAGACAGGCAGCGCTTCTCGCATTATCGCGCCAACCGATGCCGCTGCTGCGTACGGAGGCCGGCACAGAGAACAAATCGGCTCGCGGCGCCTACGTTCTGCTTGAAGCGGAAGGTGGCCCACGGCAGTTGACGCTGCTTGCGACCGGTTCAGAATTGCATCTGGCGGTGGAAGCGCGCGAGATCATGCAAAAGGAAGGCGTGCCTACAGCCGTGGTGTCCATGCCATGTCGCCTGTTGTTCGAACAGCAGGACCTGCAGTACAAGAAGAAAGTGTTAGGCGACACGCACGCGCGCGTGGCCGTGGAGGCTGCTGTCGAGCTGGGATGGGAGCGGTATCTCGGCCTGGAAGGTAAATTCGTCGGAATGCACGATTTCGGCGAGTCCGGAAAGATCCAGGATGTCTACGCGAAGTTCGATATTACGACGGACGCCGTGGTCCGCGCAGCGCGCGAAGTGCTGAAAAATGTAAAAGGCTGATGGGTCTTTCTGGATACCCTAGCGCTTTTAATTGGGTATCCTCGAAAAAGGCATCGTCATGTTAGCGTCGCGGTAACCGGAAAGTATCGTTTCCTGGTGCCGCTGCTCAAAATGGCGACGGAACCACTCCGCAGTTGAAAGGTTACGATGATGCACGGTGCAGAGCGCCAACGTAAGATCTTTTCGAAATCTGTATTTTTGAACGCCACGCCGACACTTTTGCCGGCGTTTCCGCGTTTTGGAGGCTTATGCGGAAAGATTTTGCATCTCAGCGAAAAGGTCGGCCTTCCCTTCGAAGCCGATGCCGGGCAGATCGCCATGTCAATTGTTCCAATCGCGACTGGGCGCTCGCCATGGCCGCCCGACTTCTCGTTGGCGAACATGGTCGCCCAGATCTTGTGCGGATCAACGTTGTCACCAGCTCTTAATGAATATACCCTCACGTGTTTTGACAGTACGAGCAGTGCCGCCGTCTCAGCCAGCGCCTTCTCCTTACGCCATGATGCGCGCTTAGGCTCCTTAGCCCGCTGACCATCGGCCTTTGCATGTACGAACATGGCGCGCGCATCTTCGGGCTTGGCCAGCAACTGCGTCGCCGCCTGCCGCCATTGTGCAAGCTCCTGCGGATAAACGCCATTCTCGCGGCATCAGGCATGGTAATACCTCTGCCAATTGTGCAACGCGTTTCTAGCAAGACTTGCTTTTAACACAATTCTGGCTTTTCCTGCGCGCAATCTCGCCGACTTTCCTAGATAGAGATGCAGCATGCTGCCTTGTCAGCAAGGCTACCGGATACGCGTTATTGCCGATAACTTGCCGCGCATGTCAAATGAAATCGCTTCGTTTTGCAAAACTTATCTTCGCACATAAGATGAACAATTTCGAGTAAAGCGTTACCGAACAGGCCTTGCCACTATATTTCCAATCGTACTTCATGCAAATCATCCCAAACGCCTTTTCTTATGCATCATCTCGCCTGCTTGAGCCCTGGTTCTCTGTCGATGATTCTGCGAAGCAAGCATCATGCGATGACGTCAATCACAGCGCTGGCACGCATCTCGAAAATATTCCGGGCGATATATTTAAGGCCGGCAAGCTTCAGCTTTCGACACGGAGCATTGTTACACTCGCATCAACGAGCAAGCGCCTTGCAACTTTTATGGAATCATTGTTTCCGCAGCTCTTCAACGCGCTCTCTGAAATAAGAGCCGTTCACACGGGATGGATGCCGCTCCTTTCGTCCGACGTTATAACGAGTATCCAGGCACATCCTCGCAAAACGGATCAGACTGCTCTGCTCCGAAAATTAGTCATGGGAATACCAGCTTCTAAAATATTTTTAGAACGTGCTTTGCCTGACGGTCTGTGTATCTTCAGTGCCGACTTGAAGAGCATCATTGCCGCAATTGAAAAGGAAATCAGTAAGCCTACTCAATCATCTCAAGAAGCGTTTTCCTTACTCGACATTTTGGTGATACGCTTTATGTCAGGCAGCGGTGTTACGCGAAACTCGCTGACGGATTCATTAGATCTTTTTGATAAGGCTTTATTGCCGGCAATGATCGTATCTGTGAACGCAGAACCGTTGTTGCAGCGCTTATCTTACGAAATAAGTGTATATCTCTGTGCTCGTCATCAAGTGGATGTCTCGGATGAAGTCGCGGGGATCATTGCGAATAACTTATTCTTCGACCACAATTGGACGCCTGTCGTATGGGAATCTTCATTTTTGTATAAGCGAAGCAAAGGAGAATTTGTGCGAAAACGAATGGAGTCCGGCTTAGGATTATTTACCCAATCTCAGTGGTCTGCTATCGACAAACGTGTCGCATCCCGTATTCATCTTGCACTGCCTTATCGACCTGGCGAAAAATTTGACGACCTATGCCAGGCGTGGCGCGAAGACGATGCCGCTTTCGTTATCCAGGCAGAGGAAGCGACGATCGCTGCCGAACCGCATTACGATTTCGGAGATAGGGTAATGGTGGGTGTGCACCTTCGCTCCAAATGGGCCGTTTCTGCTACTGCACTCGATTTATGGAGCGGTCGCTGAACCGACAAGCGATGAGATGATTCCATTCGCGAGGCCACCTCATTTTCCCGCGCTGCCCGTTGTTAAAGTGTTTTGTATATAGCGGGTGCACATAGTAAGTGTTCCGCAAAGCGGTTTAACGCATGTAAGCATGCAATATTATGATGCTTACGACGCGAATCAGTCGTATCACTGTCGGCTAGATGTCGAACAGTTGCACATCGGCGTCGGCACGCCGTCGTGCCTCTCGCAATATCCGAAAAATCTGCTCATCGCTATATCGACTCTTCTTAATGACGCGCTCCGTCTCGGTGCGACATTATCCTAGATCAATTTGGTCTTATTTTCCCGGAGTAGGTAAGCCTCGCTTTTTTAATACACTTCTACTTCAAAGGAACTGATACTCAGGGAGGGTACTAAGCCACCACCACATCCGTCTCCAGGAACACCTTCCATGCAAACCGTCATCAATGCATATTCCTATGCATCGTCTCTCCTGCTTGACTCACGCCCCACTGACGACAGCTTTACGGAGTCGGACCTGAAAAATTCGTTTCCTGAAGGAATTTGATTGGCGATGGTCAGGTCGTCGGCCGCGTGACATACTCCGCACCCCACGCCAACGCCAATAGCAGGATGCAAAAACACCGCGGCTTCCTCAGGATCATCCGCAGGTTGTGGCCCGTGCCGCACATGACAGCATGGATCGCGTCGCCGAGCGCCCCCTTGAACCAGTTCCAATCTAGTTTGCCGTCGGACTTCATGTGGCCAATCGCCGCCTCGATCGCACTGCGTCTGTTGATCATCGCTCGTAGCCCTCGCGTAATGCCACGTCGCGGACCAGGGTAATAGATCTTCACTCCGCTTATCGCAACGCCCCTATAACCTCGTTCCACTGCCGCGATGTTTGCCGTAACGTACCTCAGAATCGCTGCCTGTTCCAAGGCTTCGGCTAACATATGTCCATCGTAAGGGTTCCCCGGCATCGAGCGCGCACCGATCACCAAGCTCTCGCGATGTCTCGTGGTGATCCACACCTTCACGCCAAACTCATACGGGCGTCGTGCCTTGCCTTTTGAGACGCACTCCACCTCCGGCGCGTGCAACGCGTACAGTTTGGTTTTATCTTTGGGTTGTTGCGCGAGAAACCGTTTTGCTTTGAGCCGCAGCGTGTCGAGTGCCGCGCGGCTTTGTTGCGCGACCCCGTCAATTTGACGTTCTACATCGCGCATGACGCGTCCAACGCGCGAACGCAGTGTTCGCAATGTTTTCTTCGTTCGCTTGAATTGCTTGGCGTATGCATATCGGCCAATCTGACTTGCTAAGCGAGGCGCTTCACGATTGTAGTTCTGGGGCAGTGCTAAACCATGTTGTGTCGCGGCCTTCACCAAGTGTTCTCGGCAGCGCTCCAGCAGGCGCGAATCAGTCGGGTGCGCGATGGCTTTTTCCATCACCGTCGTATCGACGATGACCCGCTTCAGGTTTGCGCTTTCAACAACCTGGGCACGTTTGGCCGCTTCGATCGTCTCGGCCAGCAACTCCTCCACGCGTGCCTCACCAAGGCCCTTGCGCCAGCGCGTGAGGCTCAACGGATCGATTGGCGGCGTCGTTTGGAAATACGTCTCGCCGGTAAAAACCTGCCCGTACGGATTCTCGATCCATTGCCATACTACGTCCTCATCGGACCAGTCGAAAGCATGCTGCAAATACAGTAGACCCGCGATCAAGCGCGGCGAACTAGCCGGCTGCCCACGCGACGATGCGAAGCTCGCACTCATCGCAACGCTCAGGCGCTCCCACTCGATCAAGTCGCTCAGCTTGACCAAGGAATGCTTCAGGTTGATCTGCTCGCGCAGCGGCTGTCGAAAGAAATCTTCCTCGGGCACTACCTTCTTCGGACCCATTCAAACCTCGTCAGAATTTGCAGGATTCAACACGTAATATGCCCGTTCCTTGCAAATCCCTCAATCC